>CABHOV010000076.1 GCA_902168185.1 uncultured Bacteroides sp. | reverse complement strand
ACTCGCTTCCCTTTGACAAAGTGCCGGATCTTGCAAAAAATATAAATAAGAATAACATTGGGTTGCCAACTTTTTATACAGCTGCCTTCGAGGTCCAGGAACCAGGCGATGTGTTTCTGGATATGCAAGGGTGGGGTAAAGGCATTGTGTTTGTGAATGGTATACATATAGGTCGCTATTGGAAAGTAGGGCCGCAGCAAACGCTATATTTACCTGGATGTTGGTTGAAAAAGGGGAAGAATGAAGTTGTCGTTTTTGAACAACAGAACGATGTGCCCATGAAGGCTCTCAAATCTACTTTAGAACCTGTACTTGAAACTTTGGTATCAGATCAGAATTAAAAACTATAATAGCACTATGAGCAAGAATGGCGTTCGGCTTATTTCAATACTATATATATTAGTAATGGTGTCGGCTTGCAAACAGAGCCCCGTGAAAGAAGAAATAGTTTCTAACGTGGAAAGAAAAGACAGTATTACCCTTCTGCAGCAGGATTATGTTTTTGGGGATGATCGCCCTTTTCAGCAATGTCACGCTTCAACGTTGATAAAAACCAACGATGGCAAGTTTATCGTGGCTTGGTTTGGAGGGACTCACGAGAAACATGATGATGTTGGGATCTGGTTATCGAAGGGGAATTCCAAACAATGGTCTACGCCGATTGAAATAGCCAAGCTACGCGAAGATCCACATTGGAATCCCGTGCTGCATAAAACATCCTCTGGCGATATTATACTATAT
Source organism: uncultured Bacteroides sp. (assembly GCA_902168185.1). Classification (GTDB taxonomy): domain Bacteria; phylum Bacteroidota; class Bacteroidia; order Cytophagales; family Cyclobacteriaceae; genus Ohtaekwangia. The sequence continues at coordinate 280,175 of CABHOV010000076.1, read as the reverse complement.
TTTAAAGTAGGAAAACTGATTGATCTTTGGGAGACATGGTATATAGTTTCAAAGGACAATGGTGATACATGGTCGCAGGCAAAAGAACTTGTGCCCGGTGATAAGGGAGGCAGGGGACCTGTCAGAAATAAAATTATAGTACTGTCCAATGGTGCGTGGCTCGCTCCGGCATCGAACGAATTGAAAGGTGTATGGAATGCATTTGTAGATCGGAGTGAAGATGAAGGCAAGACATGGCAGGCTACATCATTCGTCACACTTAATCGTGATTCTATAAAGGGGGAGGGTGTGATACAACCTACATTATGGGAGTCCGTTCCCGGGACCGTCCATATGCTGCTACGGAGTTCTGCCGGAGTAATTTGTCGGAGTGATTCAGAGGATTATGGTAAAACATGGTCGCCTGTATATAAAACAAGTTTACCGAATCCGAATAGCGGTATAGATCTCACAAAATTAGACAATGGAACATTGGTGCTTGTTTTTAATCGCGATGGAAAAAACTGGGGCGCACGTAGACCAGTTTCGATTGCTATATCAAAAGACAACGGAAAGACGTGGCCGCTCATTACTGATCTTGAAACCGGACAACAGGGCGATGAGTTTTCGTATCCCGCCATCATCCATTTTCACGACACTGTAGCGTTGACCTATACCTGGAAGAGACAACGCATAGCATTCTGGATAGCGAAAGTAAATTGATACAGATATATACTTAATTTGTAATATGAATTATGAATCGTGATCGATAAGAAATAAAAGAGCGGGATACGTTGGTATCCCGCTCTTTTGTTTGATATACTTGACTGGTTTATTTGGATTCTACTTCAATGAAGAGAATGCCCAATCGGCTTTATCAATTCCCCATTGTGAACCAGGCTTGCTTCCCATTTCTATAATCATATCGCCTCCATTCATGATATCGCTATACTGCAGGTATGTTTTCGTGTACGGCTTACCGTTGAAAGTAATTTTTTGTATATAGATATTCTGATCGCTGTTGTTCTTTACAGTAATCGTAAACTTCTTTGCCCCGGGCAAGTTGATCACAGCTTCATCCATCAATGGACTTCCAAAAATGTACCGGCCGTTTGCAGGATTAACAGGATAGAACCCCATTGATGAAAGTACATACCACGCAGACATTTGCCCTACATCTTCGTTGCCGCACAATCCATCGGGTTTAACTGTATATAGGCTGTCCAGAATATACCGGACCTTCTCTGCGGTTTTCCAGGGTTGTCCTGCATAAGCATATAAATACGGAATATGGTGACTTGGTTCATTGCCGTGTGCATACTGGCCGATGAGTCCTGTTATATCATTGGATGCTTCCTCTCCCATGTCACCGTTAACTACGAATAACGAATCAAGTTTTTGGAGGAATGCCTGTTCTCCACCCATAAGTTTGATCAACCCCTCCACATCGTGCGGCACCAGCCAGGTATATTGCCATGAATTCCCTTCGCTGAAATCATCCTTCATATGTCTCGCAGCAAACGGACTGAACGGTGTGCGCCATTTGGTATCTGAAATTCTCCCACGTACAAAATGTGTAGTGGAATCAAAGTAGTATTTATAGTTCTGTGCACGCTTGCTGAAGTATATATACTCCTCCTGATTGCCCAAAGCCTGTGCCAGCTGTGCAGCGCACCAGTCGTCAATAGAATATTCCATGCCCTTGGCTACTGTTTCAGTTTCGGCATCTGCCGGTATATAGCCTTGTTCACGCACATACTTTAAACCACGCTCGTCACGAAGCACAGAAGCCTTCATAGCTTTTAATGCCAACGCACCATCAAATCCGCGGAAGCCTTTCAAGTATGCATCGGCAATAACCGGAAAGGCACTGTTGCCGGGCATGGTGTTAGTCTCATTGCCCATCAAATGCCAGATCGGTAATTTTCCTTGCTGTTCATAAATTTTCAACATTGAATTTACCATGTTGTCAACACGTTCTGGTTGCACTATAGTAAAGAGTGAATGTGCTGCTCTATAAGTATCCCACAGAGAAAATGTAGTCAGGTTTGTAAACGTAGTATCGTGGTATATTTGTTTATCGGTGCCGCGATAATCACCATTGTGGTCATTGAAAACAGAAGGCGCTATCATCGTGTGATAAAGAGCCGTATAGAATTTCTTCAGCCGTTCTTCGCTTGCTTTGATTTGTACTTTATTCAGTTCCTTATTCCACGATGCATCCGCTTCTTTCACGGTGTTATCGAAGTTCCAATGAGGTATCTCCGCTGCTATATTTTGTAATGCGTTTGCTGTACTGACAGGAGATATACCAACTTTCACAAGCAATGGTTTGTCAAGAGTACTTCCGAAATGCAGGGCGCCTTTTGTTTTCTTGCCCGTTGCAGATATTCCTTGCACGGATTTCTGTTCATCATCAAAAAGCTCAAACTGCGTGGCAGGTGATGATGCAATTATAGCAAAGTATAAATGCTGATCTTCGGCCCATCCCTTTGAAAACCGGTGTCCTGTAAAAGTAGTATCGTTTACTTTTTCAAGCGATGTTTCATAGGCGCCATCCCACCCTATACCTTCTTTCAGATCGACCAGCACTTTCGCTTCCTCGCCTTTTGGAAATATATACTTATGAAACCCTACACGCTCAGATGCCGTGAGGGCGACCTCAACGTTATAGCGTTTTAGTTTAACACTATAGTATCCTGGTGTCACTTTTTCATCAGCATGCGAGAATAAGGAAGCATACCCGCTTTCAATATCCTGTGGTGTTCCTTTCGTTAATTTAGTATCCCCGGTCACGGGCATCAACAATACATCGCCGAGATCGCCTATACCGGTTCCACTTAAATGTGTGTGAGAAAAACCGATGATCACCGAATCTGAATAATGATAACCTGAGCACCAATCCCATCCTTCAGAAAGTTGGGTTGGTCCTAATTGGACAGCTCCGAAAGGAACACTCGCCCCAACAAATACGTGTCCATGGAAACCACTTCCAATCAAGGGGTCTACATATCGTGTGAGATTCAGCGCCGTGTCTGCCGTGCTCTTCTGTTCCGTTTCTTTACACGATAGAAACGTAACCATCAGTATACACGCTAATAAAATTCCATCACTCTTTTTCATACCATTTCATTATTACCGTAAAAGGTGCAAGTATATTTAATGAAGGTTAAAATTATTGAAGAGGTTAGAAATTTAGTTTGATGTCGTTCGATGCCCTGCTTTATAGTGACGTCATAACATTTTGCATCATCCGAAAATTGTGATTGAATTCAGAATTGATCTCCTGTAATGTTGACTGACTTTTTAAAATCTTAAATAAAATTTTATCAGCGATTCAAAATTTTAATATAGTCTGCTAAAATTGAATCAAAAGACACATCACACATCATCGTTGTAAACGTTTTTTTGGGTGTTTTAATAAATCAAGACGCTTCAAAAAACCGGACTTCCGAAGATTATTTGGCTGCGTAAATAATCTAGCCAATAGCATTTTATTTTTACCGTTAAAATATCGATTTTGTACTATGTTTCCGCACACGGAACCATTTACGAAGCAGTTTCAACCCAAACAGAGTCAAGATGGAAGCAGCAAGAAAGATCGATGAAACCATGGCTCCGGCACAATCGGAGAGCCGATCGATTTCCATGAATGATTATATACTCTGGAAAGAGTTCAAGTCAGGAGACCTTGCTGCCTACGCGATGATCTATCGTAAATACTTCTTCGCACTATATAATTATGGTAAAAAATTAAGCTCCGATCATGAGCTTATCAAAGATTGTATACAAGAGTTGTTTGTTAAGATATGGAACAATCGTGAAAACCTGAATGAGACTACATCTATTAAATATTACCTCTTCACTTCGTTAAAAAGAAAGTTACTTGATGTCTTGAAATCTCCTCACGTAAGGTTAAAAGCAGAGGAAGATCTCATGGACTTTGATCAGGAAGATGGAAGTGTAGCTGATGAAGAGGTTGTGCATTGGCAAAAGGAAAAAGTGTTGAAAGCGCTTAGTACATTGTCAGATCATCAACAGAAGTTGCTACATATGAAATACTATAAAGAGCTTTCCAATAAGGAGATCTCTGATGAACTAGGAATTACTATTCAGTCTGTATATAACGCAGTGTTCAAAGCACTTCGTTCTCTTCGTAAGCAAATGCAGACCCTTCTGCTAATCATGTTATCACTCATGAATCTGTAAACGTTTACAGGATCTTTTCACCCATCCAAAAAAGAATATTTATACTTTTTGATTAAAGTAAGAGTAGAATTGCGCCCAACGTTCGTTTACCGCACAGAACTACGACACAGTTTTGGTAACGTCTGTGAACGTAGTTGGGTTTGGGAGTCCTCCTTGTCCTTCTGTAATGGAAGGGCGGGAGGATTCAAACTTTATAATGCTTATTATTCCTTATGAAGAAAAATATATGCAAACCCCTGTTTGTTACCATTGTCCTCTCCTTGTATGCGCATCATATAGCATTGGCGCAAATTCAATATGAACTCAATTCGGGTTGGCGCTGCAAAAATATAGAAGAAGTAAAGGAAGATGGAATTGCCCTGTCGCAGCCATCCTATAGAATTCCAGACTGGCTTCCTGCCACCGTGCCGGGAACGGTGCTGACAACGTTACTCAATAACAAGCGCATACCCGATCCGTTGTATGGCATGAATAATGAAAAAATCCCAGATATCTATACAACCGGTCGCGAGAAATATACCTATTGGTTTGCAACTGATTTTGTGGAGTCATCTTCTCTATCAGGTGATCAAGTGTGGTTGCATCTTCGCGGTGTAAACTATAGCTGTGATATTTTCCTCAATGGGAAAAAGCTGAACTCTGCTACGCACAAGGGAATGTTTCTGCGACAATCCTATAATATAACAAGCCACTTATCAGCAACTGGAAATAACCGGATTGCAGTTATAGTATATCCGCCAGACCCGGTTGGTAATCCGAATGGCGGCCAAGGTGGTGATGGCATGATTGCCAAAAATGTTTCGCATCAGTATGTAGCCGGATGGGATTGGATTCAACCGATCCGCGATCGGAATACAGGTATATGGGACAAAGTCATTATTGAGAAGACGAAAGCTATAAACTTAAAAAATCCGCACATTGTAACGAAGGTTTCCGGAAAGCGATTCCCCGAAGGAAAACAGGAACCCGCTATGCTTAAAGTTACTACCGAACTCGAAAACCCGACTGCGAAAAGTGTGAGTGGTATAGTGAGCTATACCTGGGAGGGAACTACTATATCTCAAAAAGTAACGGTGGCTCCGTTCTCTACAACCACAGTGGGATTACCAGACTATACCATTAAGAATCCACGACTATGGTGGCCGAATGGTTATGGTGAGCAGCATCTATATACTTTAAAGCTTCAGGTTCTCATCAACGGAAAAATACTTTCGGATGAAGAAAATATTTCGGTTGGTGTAAGAGAGATTCAGACCAAATGGAATAATGAGACGCGTAGCCGCCAGGTGATGGTAAATGGTCAGCGCATCTTTATTAAAGGTGGAAATTGGATTATCTCGGATGCCATGCTTCGGTTTACAGATGCCCGGTATGATGCAGAGATAAGATTTCACCGTGATATGAATTTGAACCTGATCCGCATTTGGGGAGGTGCATTGATTGAGCGTCCGGAATTTTATAGCGCATGTGACAAATATGGATTGCTTGTAATGCAAGATTTTTGGATGTCGGGTGATTGCAATGGGCGTTGGACAGACCCGAAGAAAACGGAAGATCAATGGACTCGAAGAAAGTATCCCGATGACCATGCGTTGTTTCTTACCTCTGCTATAGATCAGATCAAGATGATTCGGAACCACGCTTCGCTGGGCATGTGGTGTGGTGGAAATGAAATTACTCCACCGGAAGATATACTTACTCCGTTACGTGATTCAATTATACCGAAGCTCGATGGTACGCGCTGGTTTGTGGAGTATTCGAATTCGGATAGTATGTCTTTTAACTCAATCGGAGGAAATGGTGATGGCCCTTACGGAATTCAGCCTATTGAATCGTTCTGGGATAAACAAACCTTTCCATTTAATTCTGAAGTAGGTTCTGTAGGTTTAGGAGATTACGAATCGCTTGAACGATTTATACCGGCTGAGAATATGGTTGCACCCAAGTATCCGGGTAAAGTTGATCCGGTGTGGGACTATCATAAATATATAGGATATGATCAGTATATAAGTCCCTATGGCGAACCGAAGAATGTAAAAGATTTCGCTGCGAAAGCCCAATTGGTAAATTATGATCAGTACCGCGCGTTGATGGAAGGATTTAGTTCACACATGTGGGAGTGGTATACCGGCACGATCATTTGGAAAACGCAAAATCCATGGACTGCTATGCGAGGACAAATGTATGATTACTATCTGGACCCCAATGCTTGCCTGTATGGCTTGCGTCATGGAAGTGAGCCATTGCACGTAATGTATAGCCCAACCGATGGAATGGTAATGATTGCCAATAACACAGTGAAGGCTTATCAGGATTTAATGCTAGTTATCAAAACTTATGATATGAACGGAAAGGACAGTCTTCTCTCGCAGGTTTTTGTAGGTATCGAACCGACAATTTCCAAGAAATATTTAGCACTCAAGGGAATGTTGAATTCACTCCGTAAAGATAAAGGTGTGTTCTTATCATTGCAGTTGCTTGATCTGAACAAGCAAATTCTAAGTGAGAATTTCTATTGGCTTCCGGATAACAACGGGATGCATACCGGTCTTAATCAAATGAAGGCTGCTAAAATTCAGGCTGAAGCAAAATGGCTTGCCGAGGGTAAGATTGAGCTGAAGCTGTCCAATTTTTCCGAAAGCCCTGTGGCATTTTTCAACCGTATCTCTTTGATAGATCCCAAATCCAAGAAACGTTTGCTTCCGGTATTCTATAGTGATAACTATATCTCAATTACTCCGGGCTCACAAAAAACTATATATCTGGAATATCATCCTGAAAATGACAAGGCAACTCCGTTGATTTCGATCAGCGGATGGAATGTGGAAGAACATCTAACGGAGATCAGCAAATAAGAAGCTGTTAATTCATCTTTATACTGTTGTTTAAAGCAGAATGGAGTTCTGAAAGTCCGTCTTTATAGATTGGCAATGTAATCTTGAATTCCGACCCTATATATAGGGTGCTTTCTACTGAGATATACCCCTTTAGTTTTATCAATGCCTTTTGTACCAGGTGTAAGCCAAGTCCGCTTCCTACGGAGCGATCGCTATAGCGGGCATACGGATTGAAGATCGCCTTTATATACTTTTGATCAATGCCGATGCCATTGTCTCTAAAGTATATTTCTAGGTAGCTATCGGTCTTGAATAATTTGATGATAATCTCTGGATTTACCTGGTTTCGGAAGATGCAGGCATTTTCAAATATGTTGATGAAAATGATATCCAGCAGTTTGATGTTGGTGTTGATAACGATGTTGTCCTCGAGTTCTTCCTTGAAAGTAATGTTCGGATACAGTACTTTGAACCGATGCGTTAATGAATTGGTATATTCTTTTATGTTGATCAGCTGGTCGCCTTCCAGTTTATCAAGTTCATACGCCATGTGTATTTTGGAAAGCATCTTGTCCATATCACGGGCCGTATCGTCAATTTTCTGCTGAATAGCTTTTCGCTCAGACTCATCGTGTGCTAAGCCTACGAGTTGTCCAAGCCCGATAATGCTGAGAATGGGTCTGCGAACATCATGAGAGGCACGGTATAGATACGTGTCGAGTTCTTTATTGAGTTTTACAAGGTCAGCCGTTCTTGTTTTTACTTTACTTTCGAGGTCAGCGTTGAGCGTTCTTATTTTACGGTAACTTTTTCGAATGATATAAAGCAGTACACAGAGTAATATCAAGATAGCTACAAAGGATGCAATTAAAATCCGGCTTGTATTCAGTTCATTTTTCTTAAGCTCATTTTCTGTGCGGAGTAAATTCAGCTGCTTCTCGAATTGTAATTGTTTCTGCAGCTTGTTCAATTGCAGACTTTGTCTGCTTTGTGTAGAATCGCGCAGCGTGATATACTTCTTATACGCTATATGTGCAGAGTCATATTGCTTGTTTAGATTAAACCAGTCGTGCAGACTCTTATAGTACATGACCCAAATGTTGGGCCTTAGCTCTTTGCGCATCATGTTCCATGCACTGTCGTAATATAGCTGCGCTGTGGTAAGCTGTTTTTTCTGGCTATATACTTCCGCGATACCCGTAAGCGCTTCACCTGCCGAAGCAAATTCTCTATACTTCAGGCATACTTCTGCTTTTTGTTTATACTTTATCAGAGCCTCATCCAGATAGCCTTCCAGGTAATCAATCTGAGCAATGTTACCCTGGATAAGTGCTTCCCAAATTTCACTGTGTGACATACGAACCAGGACAAGTGCAGTGTTGTAGGTCATGCGGGCACTGTCGGTATCATTCTGATTAACATACGACATTCCCAATGTATTGTATGCATTGATGAGGCGGATCGAATCGTCTCTTTTAAGATTGTTGGTCTTATAGTACTTCACTACTTTTTTTATATGCTCGATAGCGATCTCATAGTTCCCGGTATTATACTGAAGGTTTGCTATCGATAAGTGTTTGGCGGCAGCTTCCTTTGTCAGGCCGAGTTCTAAAAAAATATCCGCAGCCTGATAGGCATCATAGGCTGCGAGTTGTAAATTGAAATGATTGGTATTGATGAAGCTTCGTAGTGATAATAGTTGGGCTCGTTCGTAAAGGAAGGTATAGTCTTCTGTTTCGGGCAATGTACTATTAATGATCTCTATAGATTCTGCGCCAAAGTTACTTTCAGACAGCGAATGTGCCTTTGCAAAGTTTATCCATATTTCTTCTGCTTTCGCAGATGGTCTTAAGCTATGGAGGAATGCTTTTCGACTTTCGACATCAGAGCACGCGATTATAGAGTCAGGTGATTTTGAATAGCAGATTTGTAAAGAGTCATTTAAGAATGTAAAGATTTTTTGCTTTTGAGATAAGGGTAAAGTATAGTTGCTATCCTTACAGGCAAAGATCAAACATGACAATAAAAATATATGTACAAATCTGTACCAATGCATAGGTTTAACAAAATATACAACAAATTTCAAAATTACTACTGCCGGCTGTTTGAGTAAACGGTGATGGGAATGCCGTATGTACTGTATAAGTATATGAAAAAAGTGGTAACCCACTATTACACTGTCTAATTTACATTTTTTATGGCTTACTACAAAAGATAACAGCTTCGCGTTTTCTATACGCGAAGCTGTCATGTTTATATCAGATGTATTTGGATCTATACCCGTTGTTAAATTCCGTATTTCTCCATCCTGCGGTATAGCGATGCACGGGTTAGTCCCAGTTCATCGGCAGCCTTTGATATATTTCCGTTATGCATGTTGAGTGCTTTTACGATGGCCGTTTTTTCTACCTCATCCAGGTTTAGTGTATTGCTGTTGGGACTTGATGAGACAGTGCGGCTTAACAGGAAGTCACTTTCTTGTAATGTTGCCGAATCGGTCATGATCACGGCCCGTTCAATGCCATGCTGGAGCTCGCGGATATTTCCGGGCCACGCATACCGCTTTAACTTATCGGTTGCCTCGGGGGTGATGGCAGTAACATGTTTGTGATATTTCTTGGCGTAGTAATTCAGATAGTGTTGTGCCAACATTGGTATATCTTCCACGCGATCGCACAACGGTGGCACGTGAAGTTCAACCGTATTTATCCGGTATAGTAAATCCTGGCGGAAGGTTCCTTCCTGTACCATCTTGTGAAGTGGCATATTCGTAGCGCAGATCAGGCGAATGTTTACCGCCATCGGTTGGTTGGCACCAACACGTGTTACCTGACGTGATTGCAGCGCGCTGAGTAATTTGCTTTGAAGACTCATGCTTAAGTTACCGATCTCATCGAGGAAGAGTGTTCCGCTGTTCGCCAGTTCAAATCTTCCGGGACGATCTTCGCGAGCATCGGTGAAGGCTCCTTTCTTATGACCAAAGAGTTCACTTTCAAAAAGAGTCTCAGTGATAGCACCCATATCTACAGAAACAAAACTGTTGTCTTTTCGAAGAGAGCGTTGATGTATGGCGCGGGCAATCAATTCTTTTCCCGTACCGTTCTCACCTAAAATCAAAACGTTAGCATCCGTCTTCGCTACTTTATCAATAAGCGTGAACACTTCCTGAATCGCTTTGCTCTGTCCGATAATTTCACCGAAGGGTCTGCCGATTTGCTCCTCGAGCATTTCCTTTGCTTTCTTCAACTTATCAACTTCATTGTACGATTTCTTCAATCGTATAGCAGTGGATATAGTGGCGACAAGTTTTTCATTTTGCCACGGCTTAAGTATAAAGTCAGTAGCGCCAGCCTTTAATGCGCGCACAGCCATTTCAACATCACCAAATGCAGTGATCAGAATAACTACAGCTGAGGGATCGTGCCCGAGGATTTGTTCGAGCCAATAGAAGCCCTCTTTACCACTCGTGATGTCTTTGCTGAAATTCATGTCCAGCAGAATAACATCATATGTATCGTTGTGAAGTAGAAAAGGAATTTTTTTGGGATTCTTTTCAATGATCACATGATGACCTTGCTTCTTCAATAACATTTTCGCTGCGAGGAGTACGTCCTCATCGTCATCGATCATCAAAATTTTGCCGCCTTCCAAATTCACAGTACTAATAGATTTAGGTGAAAACGCTTTCCTGTCAGAAATTTTATGCCAAGAAAAAAATAAGCCTTTTTTGATCCTCTTAGGCTATATTCATGTTCCAAGGATGTACAAAGATGTTCAAAAATGAACAGTTTTAGAAATCTTATATCCGGTTTATCTTCATCATTGCGCTCCGAATATTTCAATGGCGTTTTTTCGAATTAAGAAAAATCGCTCATCGGTTATCAATGCAAAGTTACCCGGCTGCGTAAGTTTTTGTTCGCGCGTTTCTGCCGTAAAGAGATCGAAGAACCTTAACACATCGCCCTGGAGATAGTATAGTTCTTCACCGAGAAAATTAAAGTAACTGAGCTTTTTAACGCTAATGGTTTTGATAAGCTTGCCAACGCTGTTGAAAATTAAAATTCCCTCGGATGCATCGAGCAGAAAAACGAATCCTTGATACTCGCGCAGAAAAGTAAAATCGGTTTTTTGTTTTTTAGGTTTAACATCCATCGTCTCTTCGATCGATACAGCACCGGTAGACGTGTTGATTTTTTTCAGAGTCCAATCCGCAGCATCTACAAGCCATACATTATGATCACCAGATATACAGGCCAGCCATGGATCTATAGCGAAGGCTGAGTCGATGGAGAAAGCCTGCACAATTTCCAATGATGGATTAAGAAAATGATACTGACGTGATTCACGGAAGAATGCAAAAAGTCTGCTGCCATCACGAGGATCAAACAGGGTAGGGGCTGGTTTATTTTTATGGAGGGCGAGCAACTTGCCATTGGTGTCAAACTTCTGTAGCTGGCCGGATGCAGTTAAAATATATAGTTCACCCGGGCGGTCTACCGCTGCATATACGATTGTATCGCTTACCTCGAGGGTCTTAATTTTCTTCGACTGGGCCGACCCAACCGTTGTCAGCATACTGATGAACGCAACTAGGAATACAGTTACGCTTTTACGATAATGCAATTGAAATATACTCTGATTAAGATTGATCACGATTCGAAAGTTTTAAGCTCAACTGTTTTTCCATCATATACAGCATACGTGCTGAAATGTACCCACTCACCCAGATTTATATACCGGCTTCTATCACAAATAGGAAGATCTAACGGTAAATGACGATGGCCGAATATATAGTAGTCGTAATGAGTTTTTTGCTCTAACTCAGTACAGTATACCCACAGAAATTCGCTCTCGTTATTTTGATACCCTTCTTCGCTTTTTAAATTGGCCAGACGACTGTTCTTTGACCAATAGTTAGCAATGCCTATACCAAGATTAGGATGAATGCGTGCGAACAACCATTGACAGAACTTGCTGTTGAAAAATTTCTTGAGAATTTTATAGGTGTGATCACCGGGGCCAAGTCCATCACCGTGTCCAATGAGCAAGCGTTGTGAGCCGACTTCCAAGAGTTGAGGATCACGATATACCGGTATACCCAATTCTTTCGGGAAATAGTCAAACATCCACATGTCGTGATTACCCGTAAAGAATACAATTGAAATTCCGGCATCGCGTAACTCTGCTAATTTTCCCTGCAACCTGATGTGGCCTTTTGGAATAGCATGTTTATACTCAAACCAGAAATCAAAAATATCGCCTAGCAGATAAATGGTATGCGCTTCATCTTTGATGGAATTGAGCCATGCGATGATTCGTTTCTCTCTTGCTATACTGGCTTCACGATTGGGCACTCCCAAATGAAAATCTGAGGCGAAGAAGATCTTTTTATTTTTTAGGTCTGAGATTTTTTCGAGCATAGTTGATATATCACATGATCCAACCGGTAATCATACCACGTTGCAAGGACAATGAATCGATTCTATATTTTGCCTGTGTTTGAATATAGGTAAAAAAAAGACTCAGGTAGTTTGTACCTGAGTCCAAAAATAAGGAAAGAATTCCTTTATGTTCTATTGATTGCTAGCAAGCTCGTCTGGCTTATCGCCTTCCAATGTTGGTGTTGGATCAACTCCGGGTTGCTCGCCTTCCTGATGTTTCTTCTCGTACTTGCCCTGTCCGTTGGTGAATTGCTGATACGTAGTAAGCTTTTCGAAAGGACGCTTTCCAATTAATCTCTCAAGATCTGCCTGGAATAAAATTTCCTTCTCCAACAATTCCTGTGCGATCACATCGAGGTATTCACGATGCTTCATCAGCAATGATTTTGTGCGCTCATAAGCATCATCAATAATGCGCTTCACTTCGCGATCTATCTTTTCTGATGTTGCCTCTGAGTATGATTTCTGGAATGAATAATCGTTGGCTTTAGAGTCGTAGAACGACATGTTACCAATCTCTTTGTTCATACCGTAGATGGTTACTATACTATACGCCATCTTCGTGATGCGTTCCAGGTCGCTTAGGGCACCCGTTGAAATCTTGCCGAAGACTATATCTTCTGCCGCACGTCCACCAAAGGCCATACACATTTCATCCAACATTTGCTCCGTCTGATACAGGAACTGCTCTTTTGGTAAATATTGTGCGTAACCCAACGCGGCAACACCACGTGGTACAATACTCACTTTCACCAATGGATCTGCGTGTTCCAAGAACCAGCCTGCTACTGCGTGACCAGCTTCGTGGAAGGCAACGATTTTCTTTTCTTCAGGAGATATGATTTTATTTTTCTTCTCAAGTCCACCGATCACACGATCAATAGCATCTTGAAAGTCGATCATCTCTACTGCTTTTTTATCTCTACGTGCCGCGATGAGCGCAGCTTCGTTACATACGTTGGCAATTTCTGCTCCTGCAAATCCGGGAGTCTGCGCCGAAAGTTTCTTAGCGTCTACACTTGTATCAAGCTTTATAGGCTTCAAGTGTACTTTGAAGATTGCTTCACGCCCTACGATATCTGGTTTATCTATACTGATCTGACGATCGAAACGACCTGGACGAAGCAACGCTGAGTCCAATACATCCGGACGGTTTGTTGCAGCAAGAATGATTACACCTGAATCGGTAGCGAAGCCATCCATTTCCACAAGCAATGAGTTCAGTGTATTCTCACGTTCATCATTCGCTCCAGGTAATTGTCCACGACCACGTGAACGACCAATCGCATCAATCTCATCGATGAATACTATACATGGAGCTTTTTCTTTTGCTTGTTTGAAAAGATCGCGAACACGTGCAGCACCAACACCCACAAACATTTCAACGAAGTCTGATCCTGATAAAGAAAAGAAAGGAACACCCGCTTCACCGGCAACCGCTTTTGCAAGCAATGTTTTACCAGTACCGGGAGGGCCAACAAGCAACGCGCCTTTTGGAATTTTACCACCAAGCTTTGTGAACTTGCCTGGAGTCTTTAAGAAATCCACGATCTCTTTTACTTCTTCTTTTGCTTCATCCAATCCGGCTACATTGTCGAATGTGATCTTTACTTTATTCTCTGCATCAAACAATGCAGCTTTAGACTTCCCTATATTAAAGATCTGTCCGCCAGGGCCACCGCCTCCGGTCATTCTGCGCATCAGCATCCAGAATCCGAACAGTAGGAGGAATAGAAGTCCCCACTGAAAAAGTTGACTTACATAGTCACCGCGATCTTCAGTATCATATTCAGGACGCTGACTCGACGATACTTGTTTGTCGATGAATGTGCGAAACTCCTGATCGAAATTTCCAGCGTCGACAACTTTCAAAATATAATGAGGACCGGAGTTTCCTGAACTTAACGGACCGTTGCTTATATCTTGTTTATACTTTGCATTCTGCAATGCAGCAGAAGTCAATGTTACTTCAACAAATTTCTGATTTTGAACCAGCACTACCTTGCGCACATCGCCATTCTTAACCATCTCTTTAAAGTCATCGTAGCGGAGAGGTTTGAGACTGTTGGCAGAGTTAAAATACATCACACCAAAAATCACAGCTATCGTTGCAATTATTACCCAAATCTGGTAGTTGCCTTTCGGCGGTTTGGTTGGTAACAGCGGTTTATTATTTTCTTTCTTGTCAGCCATTTCTAATTATTCTTATCAATCAATTTAAAAATATCAAAACATTAACGAGTTAAAAAGCTTTTAGTTCAATCGCCATCAATTTCGGTGATGTCTGCATCTCCCCACAAGCGTTCTAAAGCATAGAACTCTCTGCGATCTTTTCGGAACACATGCGCTACTACGTCTGTATAGTCGAGGAGCATCCACTCTTTATTGTTTTTTCCTTCTACATGCCATGGATTTTCTTTGAGCGCTTTGAAAACTTCAGCATCAATAGAATCTGCGATAGCATCGAGTTGCCTGTCCGAATTACCAGAGCAAACAATGAAGAAGTCAGCCACAGCATTTTTTACCTTTCGAAGATCCATGATAACGATGTCCGATGCTTTTTTCTCTTGCATGCCCTTCACAATCACTTCACTCAGCTTTTCTGAATTGGCTCCCTTCCGTTTCTTTGCCATTAAACTATATTCGTTTTTAGATTAAACCATCAAAATTAATCAAAATACCTTGTATAAAATCCCTGCCAGTACCCTTTTCATGGGAAGCAACTTAGTTTTTATGCCGGAATGTCATTCAACTAACACGCTTGCCCTGCAACTATGCCAGCAATCTTCAACTCCGGAAGGTACCTTGGTAATTACCAATAATCAAACTGCAGGCCGCGGCCAACGTGGAAATGCATGGGAAGCGGAGCCCGGAAAAAATCTGACACTCTCATTGATTTTGAAACCTGTGTTTCTAAATCTGAAAGATCAATTCTTTTTAAACATGATTATTTCACTGGCTGTTTACGATTACTTTATAACGAAAAAAATTACTGATATACATATCAAGTGGCCAAATGATGTGATGGCCGGCAACCAAAAGCTCTGTGGTATTTTAATCGAAAACCAGATACAAGGGTCTCAATTCGTACATTCTGTAGCAGGCATGGGCATCAACATCAATCAGCAACATTTTAGTGTAAGCACAGCTACTTCGTTGCACTTGATAACAGGAATTCAATATACACTGCAGGATGAACTGGAACTTCTCTTACAAAAAATCGAAGCTCGTTACCTGCAACTTCGCCAGAACGCGCTCGATAAAATAAAAAATGATTACCTGAACGTTCTATACTGGAAAGGAAAAAATCATCTCTTTAGTTCAAACGGACAACATTTTTCCGGAACCATTGTTGGGATTGATGATATGGGCAGGCTTAAGGTGCAACGGGAAGATCATGATGCTGTACAAGTATTCGATCTGAAGGAAATCAGTTATGTGCAATAATGAAGGTGAAAATTATTCCAGCATCTTTGCACCATGAATATTTTTTCTGATCGCAGTCGTATCATCATTACGTGCAACAAACGGTTAACACCTTATCTCGAACTCGAGGTAACAGACCTTGGCTTTACACTTACCCGAACATTTCAAACCGGAGTCGAGCTTGAAGGTACGGTAGCCGATTGTATCCGCCTGAACCTTAATCTGCGCTGTGCCAGCCAGGTACATTATTCACTGAAAGAATTTCACGCAGAGCATCCCGAAGCATTATACGATGTGCTGGTAAGAATGCCCTGGGAAAATATACTGTCCAACGATAAGTATATATCTGTTACCTGCACGGTGGATCAGCTTACCGTGAATAACGAGATGTTTGTAAACGTGAAGGTGAAGGATGCTATTGTAGATCGTCTGCGAAGAGAAACCAGCGTTCGACCTGACTCTGGCCCTGATATGACCGGTGTTGTGATTCACGTATACTGGAAAGAAGACAGGGGAGAAGTATTCATTGATACGTCCGGTGAAACGTTGGCCAAGCACGGCTATAGAAAGATTCCGGGAAAAGCTCCTATGCTGGAAGCACTTGCAGCGGCAACGATCATGGCCAGCAAGTGGGATCGCCAGTCACCGTTTATCAACCCGATGTGTGGTTCAGGAACCATGGCCATTGAAGCTGCGCTCTTCGCTACCAACAGAAGACCTGGTTTATATCGCAGTAATTATTCTTTCATGCACTTAAAGAATTATGACGAGCAGGTATACCAGACGGAATTACGCATGCTTCATAATCAGATAAAAGAAGTGCCCGATTTGTTGATTGAGGCAACCGACATCAGTGATGATGCTATTAATATCTCTAAGATCAATGCAGGTATAGCAGGCGTTGAGAAGTATATTCAGTTTGCTCAATGCGATTTTGCCTTAACGGAAGTTCCGGAAGGCAAAAGTGGTGTGATATACTTTAACCCCGAGTATGGCGAGCGTTTAGGAGAGATTGATGAGTTGGAAGTAACCTATGCCCGCATCGGTGATTTTCTGAAACAGAAATGTAAAGGATATACCGGCTATATCTTTACCGGCAATCTGGATCTTGCTAAAAAGATCGGCTTAAAGGCGCGAAGAAGAATGGAATTCTACAATGCCAAACTTGATTGCCGCTTGCTGGAATATGAATTATATGCAGGTAGTAAAGAGAGTGACAGAAAGGAAAAGGAAAGAAAAGAATAACGATTCCGTAAAACATAACCTTCCGTTAATCACAGGAAGGTTTTTTTATTTCATCATCACATATATATTGAAACGCAATCTACAGGTATGATTTCAATTCACGATCTTTCATTTCAATATAGCGCGGGGAATAGCATCCGGTTTCCCGATTTCACGGTAACGAAGGGAGAGCATTGT
This sequence comes from uncultured Bacteroides sp., assembly GCA_902168185.1. Classification (GTDB taxonomy): domain Bacteria; phylum Bacteroidota; class Bacteroidia; order Cytophagales; family Cyclobacteriaceae; genus Ohtaekwangia. Next base: position 262,861 of record CABHOV010000076.1, on the reverse strand, counting down.
TTGCTGTTGGGAGAATCAGGCAGCGGTAAAACCACACTGCTTCATTTACTCGGAGGTTTACTGCGCAATTATGCAGGCTCTGTTAAAGTGGATAATACAGAGTTAGCGCAGTTATCAGAAGCATCACTCGATCGTTTCAGAGGTCAGCATATCGGTTTTGTTTTTCAACGCAACCACCTCGTGTCAGCCTTATCTGTTGAAAAGAATTTGATGCTCGCTCCTTATCTCGCAGGCTTAAAAATAAACACCGAACGCATCACAGAGGTACTATCCGGATTAGGACTTGCAGAAAAGCGCAAAAGCAGCGTAACGCAGTTAAGTCATGGCCAGGCACAACGTGTCGCGATTGCGCGTGCCGTATTAAATAAACCTTCCATCATTTTTGCAGATGAACCAACGTCTGCGCTGGACGATAAGAATTGTGATCGCGTTATTCACATGTTGATGGATGTAGCGGCACAAAATCAGTCAACGTTGCTGGTTGCCACACATGATCAACGGCTCAAGGATAAAATTTCGAAACAGGTAAAATTATCGTCTTCATAAGTATATACCCTTTCAGTTTGTATATACTATATCACGACTAATATAATATCACATGTCTATCTTCACACTCGTCTGGAATTACTTCAAAGCACGACCTCTCAATACGGCCATCAACATTCTGTTGCTTTCATTGGGTATAGCGGTTATGACAATATTGTTACTCTTTAATAAGCAGCTCGAACAAAAGATTACTGAAAATGCACGCGGTATAGATCTGGTGGTAGGAGCAAAAGGAAGCCCGCTGCAGCTTATACTCTGTAATATATTTCATGTGGATTTCCCTACCGGGAATATCAAACTCAACGAAGCCGAACGATTCGCGAAACACAGACTTGTAAAGCGCGCTATTCCCCTGGCATTGGGCGATAGTTATCAGTCGTATAGAATTGTAGGTACATCTCAACAATACGCTGAACTATATAAAGCTGAGTTACAGGAAGGCAACTGGTGGAAAAATACATTGGACGTTACTATAGGTGCGAACGTAGGGACTATAGCGCCGCTTAAGATCGGTGATAAATTTGCCAGTGCTCACGGGCTTGCTGAAGGCGGCCATACACACAACGAACATCAATATCGTGTAGTAGGTGTCATGAAAAGAACCAATACCGTATTGGACAATTTGATTCTTACCAACGTGGAAAGTGTATGGGAAATGCACGAAGAGCATGCCTCAGAAGAAGCACATGAAGACCATGAAGAACACACCGAGCTCCGCGATTCAAGTTTTATACCCTCACCGTTGGTACCATCGATCGCCAAAGGAGATTCGGTAAAAGAGATTACCTCCATGTTGATTCAATACCGTTCTCCCATGGGCGCTATACAATTGCCACGATTGGTGAATTCACAAAGCAGCCTGCAGGCGGCATCTCCCGCATTTGAAACAGCACGGTTGTTTTCGATTATGGGGGTAGGAGTAGATATACTGATGGCCTTTGCGTACGTGCTTATTTTTATTTCAGGGTTAAGTATATTTATAGCATTGTATAACTCCTTAAAAGAGAGACGCTATGATCTGGCCATTATGCGTTCAATGGGAGCATCGCGCACAAAACTGTTTGTTTCTATTTTACTGGAAGGAGGAATATTAACCTTGCTGGGTAGCGTTATCGGTTTGCTGATGGGACATGGAGTATTGGTGCTGCTTTCAGGATTCGTGGAGGAAACACAAAAAGCAGGCATTGATGGATTTGTTTTCTATCCGGAAGAGTGGATAATTTTGGTCGGAAGTTTGTTGTTAGGGTTGTTATGCGCTGTTATTCCAGCGATACAGGCATATCGTACCGATATATCGAAGGTGCTGGCAGGAAATTAATGGTGTATTGATTATCGCTTAGGCGACCAGAGAAAAATAAGATATAGGTATATAGTTTGTGAAGTAAGCATCAGGAAAATTAAAGATTAATATGCGTAAACTTAGTTTGATAGGAGCATTGTTACTGTGCGCAGGAAGTATACTGGCGCAGGGGAAAACGGATATGTGGGAGAGTTTTGCTAAAACGAAATTCGAACCCAAGTACTACGAGAAATTAGGCGAGTATCTTTTCTATCCTACATTTCCTGCAGACATCAAGGCGTTGGAAGGTAAAGAGATTACCGTGCAGGGATTTTACGTTCCTTTCGCTCCCGAGGATGGTAACTATATAATTATCTCCAAGTATCCTATGAGTCAGTGCTTCTTTTGTGGAGGTGGTGGTCCGGAATCTATTGCCGAAGTGAACTTTGCTAAAGAGCCGCGTAAATTTCAGGTAGATGATCTGATCACGGTGAAAGGAAAGTTAAAGCTTAATGCCGACAATCTGGACCATGTGAATTTTATTTTAACAGATGCCGTGCTGGTTAGCAAATAGAGTATAAACATCAGCACCTTCACGGTGTATTCATATATGAAGGAAGTAAAGATTTTTATATCCGATAGTATAGGCGAGGTATCTGCCAGTATACTAGAGCCACCTGCTATGGTGGCAATGATGACGCTTGCTCATGGAGCCGGTGCGGGTATGAATCATTCTTTTATGGTGCGCCTGGCGGAAGCATTGGCCGGTCTTTCTATCGGTACGATACGGTTTAATCTTCCATATATGGAACAGGGAAAGAAAAGGCCGGATACTCCAGCCGTTGCGCACAAAGCTATAGAGCGTGTTATTGAATATACGATAGAGCATTATCCAGGCATGCCGTTGTTTGTAAGTGGTAAATCTTTTGGTGGACGCATGACGTCTCAACTTCTCTCCAAGAAAACATTTGATAAGGTTAAGGCGATTATTTTTTATGGCTTTCCACTTCACCCCGCAGGATCACCAGCCATTGAACGCGCTGAACACCTTCAGCACATTCCTATACCCATGCTGTTTCTTCAAGGTACACGCGATGCTTTAAGTGAATTGAGTTTAATAACGAAAGTGTGCGCAGCATTACCCAAAGCAAAGCTTGTCTCTTTTGAAGGCGCTGATCATTCATTCAAAGTCAAAAAGAACGAACTGATCCAAGAGTTGGCAGAAGCCACCCAGGCATTCGCACAAAGTATATAGTCGAGTCAAAATCGGTAGATTTATTATTTGCAACTATGTTGCATTTATTGTTTGTATAATTATATTTGCATCATTGTTGCATTTATGAAGTATGTATTGATTCTATTTTTGCTATCGGATTTTTCAGGACGCGCTTATCTAAGCGAAGACGGATGGGAAATATTGGCGAAAGTAAAATTCACGGAGAAGTTTCATAAAGAAGAGAATGAGTATTACCTCTATCCGTTTTTCGATAGTAAGATTCGTGCGTATGAAGGTAAAGACTTCACGCTGAAAGGACATTACTTGCCAATGGATCTGGACAATAGTCACACCATCATCCTTTCCAAATTTCCATACTCGATGTGTTTTTTCTGTGGAGGTGCCAGTCCTGCGTCCGTAGTAGAAGTATATTTTAAAGCGAAACCTCCTAAGTTTAAAGCCGATCAGATCATCACTATAAAAGGCATTTTGAAACTTAACGATCGTGACATCGAGCACATGAATTTTATTTTGAAAGACGCAGAGCTCATAAAGTAAATGTGTTTGGTTTGTTGATACAGTATATAGGTCCACATGTACATAACGAGTAATGATTTACCAGACTATAAACAGATCTGCGTAAGCCTGTATATACTCTACACTATATTTTATGAAGGATATTTTTAGATCAAGGAAGAAACTTCCTGTAACCGTATTGTCTGGCTTTTTGGGAGCCGGTAAGACTACATTGCTAAACCATGTATTAAACAATCGGCAGGGACTAAAAGTGGCTGTTATTGTAAATGACATGAGTGAAGTAAACATCGATGCACGTTTGGTTACGAACGAAGTCCAGTTATCACGCACAGAGGAGAAACTCGTTGAACTGAGCAATGGATGTATATGCTGCACGCTGCGTGACGACCTTATTCTTGAAGTGCAAAAACTGGTGAAGCAAAATAAATTTGATTACCTGCTCATTGAAAGCACGGGTATATCGGAACCTATACCTGTAGCCCAAACCTTTAGTTTCGACACGGGAGATAAACTATATGATCTTTCATCCATCACACAACTTGATACCATGGTGACGGTAGTGGACGCACTTAATTTCTTTAAAGATTTTGGGAGTTCAGAGACGCTGTTGAAACGTAGTCTAACCGATGATGTACAAGATCAAAGAAGCATCGTAAACCTCCTTACCGATCAGATTGAATTTGCCGATGTTATTGTGCTAAACAAGACTGACCGGATTGCAGCAAACGAACTGAAATTGCTGGAAGGCATTTTACATAAACTAAATCCTGGAGCCAGTATTATTAAATCGTCATTTGGAAAAATAGATCCACGCGCTATTCTCAATACCGGTGCATTCAATTATGAAAAGGCGTCACAAGCTGCAGGCTGGATTAAAGAATTAAACAACGAGCATACTCCGGAGACTGAAGAATATGGTATAGCTTCCTTTGTATTCCGGGCACACCGCCCTTTTCATCCCGAGCGACTATGGAAGTATATACAAATAGACTTTCCAGGAAATATAGTGCGAAGTAAAGGTATATTCTGGCTTGCATCACGACCTGACTATGCGCTGATCTGGAGCCAGGCAGGAGGATCGTCACAAGCAGAAGTATATGGTAAGTGGTGGGCATCAATACCGGAAGTAGAGCGTATAAAAAATCCATCGTTTATACAAGACCGCGCGAGCATCATGAAGAAATGGAATGCCGAATGGAGTGATCGTCTCAATGAACTGGTTATTATAGGAACACAGTTGGATGAAGAATTAGTAAGGAGTGAACTTCAAGCATGTCTGCTCACAGACGATGAAGTTAGGAACTTTCATGCCGGGAGTATATTTCCGGATCCGTGGCCATTATGATCAGAAGTGAAATCCGATGTTTACATAGCCCGACAGCTTTGTAGACTGATCGTTATACATGATCGATAGACTGATCGGTCCTATGCCCGAGTCATATCCGATCGATAGTCCGTAGCCCGATAAGTACTTTGTTGGCTGATCGTCATTATCCATGAAGTTATACACGGCTCCGTTGATGCGCGCGGTAGCATATAGGCTTTTCGATATCTGGTATTGAAATCCTGTCATGAATACGGCAACGCTATGCGAGGTTAGTTGATATTCATTAAGACCCGTGAAAGGAACCTGATTCCGGACGAAATCATTGATCCCCCCTATATTAAAAAAGTTGAGATACGCTGCACGTGGATTGAAGTTGATTGCTGTATTGAATTGTGTGAGCAATGTCAACCGCGGATTGATTGGTTTGAAGTTCTCCGCTTTAAAATGAAGCTGAAAATAATTTTTTAGGTTGGTGGAATCAGATTGTGAGATTGAGTCTGAATTCAGAATGACGCTACGCGGTTCTTGTGCATATACCCAACCTAACTGTCCTTTTATATTCCAGCCACGCGTGGTAAAGTTGGCCTTATTTAAAGTGTGATATTGATAGTATATATAGTTTGTCAGGTAACTGTTGCTGGCTTCAGCTTCAACATCTGCGCGAATCTTTGGTTTTACTTTGAAATATTCCAACGATGCGCCTATACCTATAGCTTTACTAAAACCGAAAGTATGCTGAAGTTTCGCATCGAAATCAGCATAGCGGCTGCGGTATGATTGTGTCTGTTCAAAATCGGTATAGATCGGGAATCGGAAACGTTCATGATACATGGAGAGAATAAGATTGTTATTCTCGGCTACACCAAACGTCTGGTTGTGTTCAACGAGAAGGCGAAAGTTCTCGCTGATATTTACTTTCAGGGTAGTCTTTGAACGATCGAATAAAAAGTTTTTCGAAGAGGCTGCAGCAATGAGCGCCACATTGCTGAAGGTGTGATAGTGAATACCAAACTTGAAATAGGTAAGCGGCTGTTCGATCACGTTGAATTTTAGATTTGCCTTCCCGGCTGTAGTCGGTTGCCATTCATAGGCGATTCGTCTATAGTTTTGTGAACCATATACTCTGCGGATGGCATCGGCTACTTCAACGCCATCATATGCTTTACCTTTTTCAAGATGTAGTCTGTTGATGAATGACGTTTTAGTAGTGTGATGAAGACCATCGATGTTCATTCCATCCAAGGTAATCTTCTTGATCGCAGGGAGGCGTTTAGACACCGCTTTATATTTAGGATATACGCGCTTCAATGAATCAGCCAGCCGCTTGAAGGTGGGATATAGTTTATCTCCTGCATCTTTACCACGCTGAATGATACTATCGGCACTGCTGAAACTGGCCGCAGTAAAATCATTGAGATCAGGCTCGATCAGTATATCACAAAGTTTTCGTTCACGATCAAAGTTATCGGCATCTTTATAAAAACCGATCTGGTATAAAATGTCAATCGCGCTGTTGAGGTCTTTCGCAGGCCGTAACCCTTGCGACAGGTTAACACCGATGATGATATCAGCGCCCATTGCTTTCACATCACTCACCGGAAAATTCCGAACAACTCCTCCGTCTACCAGCTTGGTATCTTTGTAATCTATAGCAGTAAAAACAGAAGGTATAGCCATACTCGACCTGATCGCAGTAACGAGTTCTCCCTGGTCCAGCAATACAGCTTTACCGGTTCCTACATCTGTAGCAACACACTTGAATGGAATCGGGAATTTTGAAAAGTCTTTAACATCGTAGATAGGCAAAAGCAATTCCTGAAACTTCAGCCAGATTTCTTGTCCTTCAATGATACCCGATGCGATCTTGAATTTTCGATGCTCGAATGGGACTTCAAGTGCATAGTTGCCAAAGTCCTTCTTCTCATCAATGTTTACATTGCTGATGGACGGCTTGCCTGAGAAAAGTATTCCCCAATCGAGGTCTCTGACAATTTTTTCAATTTCCTTTCCGGAATAGCCCGCGGCATACAATGCACCGATGATGCTGCCCATACTTGTACCGGTGAGGTAATCAATCTTCAGACCTGCACTGTCAATTGCTTCCAGAACACCAATATGAGCCAGGCCTTTGGCGCCTCCGCCACTTAAGGTCAATCCGATTTTTGGTTGTGCTGATAAGGTGCTGGCGATGATAAAAAAGATAACTGTAATCCAGTATTTTTGCATGCGGCTTCAAAATAGTATTAATCATTTATTGAAGCACTATCTGTTTAAGCTTGTGTCGATAAAATGACAATTTTTAGTGGACAGATAGAACAAAAATTAACCTTCAGTAATACACCGATGTGATTATTACTTTCTCTTTGTTATTTTGCGCGACTTTTGCCTAAATCAAGTTTTATGATCACTGTTGGGAACAGAAAATTGTCTGTTGACGATTTCGAAAAATTACTTTACCAGGACAGTAAAGTTGTATTGGATAATACTGCCCGCGAAAAAGTAAAAGTTAACTTTGACTTCTTGCAAGCGTATGCACAGAACAAAGTTATCTACGGTATCAATACCGGCTTTGGACCTATGGCGCAATATAAAATAAGCGAGGAAGATCAGCGCCAGCTACAATTTAATCTTATACGCAGTCATAGTGCTGGTTCAGGCCAGCCATTTTCAGAAGAACTTTCCCGTGCTACCATGCTTGCCCGACTGAACAGTCTCATGCAAGGTGTGTCTGGTGTGCACGTTGATGCAGCGGATCTCATTCGCGATCTGCTTAATAATAAAATCAGTGCTTGTATTTTCGAGCGTGGTGGTGTTGGAGCCAGCGGTGACTTGGTGCAACTTGCTCACCTCGCATTGAATCTTATTGGTGAAGGAGAAGTTTTCTCCGAAGGAAAACTTCGTCCGGTAAAAGAAGTGTTTGCCGAAAAACAGATCAAGCCGCTGGATATATACTTGCGTGAAGGACTTGGACTGATGAACGGTACATCTGCGATGACGGGTGTTGGTATGGTAAACCTCATCCAGGCGAAACGCTTGTTGTCATGCGCTACAATTTTATCGGCTATTACAAATGAGTTGATGAAATCTTTCGATGATCACTTCTCAGAAGAACTTAACCATGTGAAACTTCATCCAGGACAAACGAAGATCGCTGCCGGTATACGTAAGGTTTTAGCAGATAGTAAACTTATTCGTAAACGTCCGGAACATTTGTACCATCGTAAGATTGTGGAAGCTGTCTTTACGGATAAAGTGCAGGAGTACTACTCACTCCGTTGTGTTCCTCAGATTCTCGGGCCAGTATACGATACGTTGGCGGAAGTACAACGCGTACTCGAAGATGAAGTGAACTCTGCGAATGATAACCCGGTGATCGATCACGAACGTGAAATGGTATACCACGGTGGTAACTTCCACGGTGACTATGTATCACTTGCAATGGACAAGCTGAAGATCGTGATCACGAAACTCACCATGCTATCAGAGCGTCAGTTGAATTATTTGTTGAACGATAAGCTCAATCAAAAGCTTCCTCCATTTATAAATCTGGGCACACTGGGATTAAACTTTGGCTTGCAGGGAATGCAGTTTATGGCTACATCGACCACTGCGGAAAACCAAACGTTGTCGTTCCCGATGTATCTTCATAGTATCTCGAACAACAATGATAACCAGGACATTGTAAGCATGGGCTGCAATTCCGCGTTCTTGGCAAAAAAGGTAATCGATAATAGTTTTGATGTACTCACCATTCAGCTTTTTGCTGTCGTGCAGGCGATCGATTATTTGAAATGCCAAACACGTTTGTCTTCGTTTACAACAAAAGTATATGAAGAATTCCGCGCACTGGTGGGGCCTGTGCTGGAAGATAAACCTCGGTATAACGATATTCAGACAATACGTAAATACCTGGTGAACCTGGGATCAACATTCCCATTGAACTAATAAAAAATCTCACGTTATATACTCAAATCTGTTAAATGAAATACGCACTCGTAACAGGAGGTTCCCGCGGCATTGGCCGTTCCATCGCTATCAAACTTGCTGAGCAAGGGTATAATATTCTGATCAACTATAAGAGTAACGAAACCGAGGCTCTGAAAACACAAGAGTTGGTGCAGTCCAAAAATGTAACTGGCGAATTGTTAAAGTTTGATGTTTCCAGTAAGGCTGAAGTTGAAGCTGCGTTGGGCGCCTGGATTGAGAAGAATGCCGATAAGCAGATTGAAATTCTTGTAAATAATGCCGGTGTTCGTCAGGATACGTTGCTTATGTGGATGACTGATGAGCAGTGGGATGGAGTGCTAGGCTCAAGCCTTGATGGATTTTTTTATGTAACGCGGTTGGTGGTGAATGGTATGCTGAAGAAGCGTTACGGCAGAATTGTGAATGTTGTATCCCTGTCGGGGATTAAAGGAATGCCCGGTCAGGTAAATTATTCGGCTGCGAAAGCCGGTGTGATCGGTGCAACGAAGGCCTTGGCGCAGGAGGTAGCACGTAGAAACATCACCGTAAATGCTGTAGCTCCGGGGTTTATCCGAACCGATATGACGCAGGATTTGAACGAGCAGGAGTTAAAAGCACTTATACCCATGCAGCGTTTTGGTGAACCGGAAGAAGTAGCAGAAGCAATAGTTTTCCTGGCGTCTCCAAAAGCATCCTACATAACCGGTACCGTATTGTCCATTAATGGGGGGCTATATTCGTAGATTCTTCGAAAAAAAGGTACACTACTAATAAATCTTACTGGTGCTGCAGTTATTGGACACTGGCATTGAGAATTAAAAAAATTATTTTTGCGAAACAAAAAAGACAGTATAGCCTGACTTTTTGAGGGCGAATACTTAAACAACCCTGACCTCCTCTATGAATAGAGTTGTTATTACCGGAATTGGTATCTATTCCTGCATAGGCAAAGACCTGGCAGAAGTAACGAAATCACTTTATGATGGCAAATCTGGCATTTGGCTCGATCCTGTCCGAAAGGAAATGGGCTATCGTTCGGGTTTGACCGGTAAAGTTGAGAAACCTTCGCTAAAAGGCGTGCTGGACAGACGTGCACGCATCATGCTGCCTGAACAAGGTGAGTATGCTTTCATGTCTACAACAGAAGCTTTGAAAAGTGCTGGCCTTGATCAGGACTATATCGACAGAAACGAAATCGGAATTATTTTCGGAAATGATAGTTCGGCTCAGCCTGTGATAGAGGCAACGGATATCATCCGCGAGAAAAAAGATACTATGCTCATCGGGTCAGGCTCTGTGTTCCAGGCGTTGAACTCGACAGTGAATATGAACCTGGCAACGATCTTCCGTTTGAAGGGCATAAACTTTACCGTAAGTGCCGCGTGTGCAAGTGGTTCACATTCTATAGGACTAGCTTCCATGTTCATCCGGAACGGAATGCAGGACTGTATAATCTGCGGAGGTGCGCAGGAGACTAACAAGTACTCCATGGGAAATTTTGATGCGTTGAGTGCATTCTCAATCCGCGAAAGCGACCCGACAGCAGCATCAAGACCTTTTGATAAAAACAGAGACGGCCTGGTACCAAGTGGTGGATCTGCTACCGTGATACTCGAAAGTCTGGAATCAGCACAACGGAGAGGTGCTACGATATTAGGTGAAGTTATTGGTTATGGGTTCTCTTCGAATGGAGAGCACATCTCAAATCCAAGTGTACAAGGCCCGGCACGTTCGCTGCGTATAGCCATGAAAGATTCCGGTTTGAAGGCTTCTGAGATCGACTATATCAACGCGCATGCCACCTCAACACCGGCAGGAGATACCAGTGAAGCCAAAGCGATCTTCGATGTATTTGGAGATGCCGGAACTCCGGTAAGTTCTACCAAATCGATGACGGGACATGAGTGCTGGATGGCGGGAGCAAGTGAGATTGTATATTCTCTTTTGATGATGCAAAACTCATTCATGGCTCCAAATATCAATTTTGAAACGCCTGATGAGGACTCCAGGCACCTGAATATTGTAACGAAGGCACAGAATAAAAATATTGACGTATTTTTGTCAAACTCTTTCGGATTCGGAGGAACGAACTCGACCTTAATAGTTAAAAAGTGGAAGCAATAGCGATGAATCAAACAGCAATCATTGAAAAAATCAATGGGTTTTTGGTAGAAGAATTTGAGGTGGAGCCCGGTAAAATTGTTCCGGAAGCTAACTTGCGTGAGACGCTTGAACTCGATAGCCTCGACTACATTGACCTGGTAGTGGTAATTGAAAGCAACTTCGGTTTTAAAGTAAAGCCTGAAGACTTTGTGAACATAGCTACTTTTCAGAATTTCTATGACTACGTAGCGGGTCGCGTAGCAGAGAAAGTAACCTCTTGATCCTATGCCGCGATGGCAAGGTAAATCGAAAGGAAACAAACTCGGCTACAGGATCTTTGTCTATGTTATAAAGTACATGGGGGTTACACCTGCGTACTTTTTATTACGGTTTGTTGCAGGTTATTATTTCCTGGCATCCTGGAGTTCATCAAAACATATCTATGCCTATTTCCGCCAGCGGCTCCGGTATGGGAAGCTTTCTTCACTCCTGAAGATCTATAGTAATTATTACGTTTTTGGTCAGACGTTGCTGGACAAAGTCATAGTAATGGCTGGCATCGATAACAAATTCACCTATGATTTTGATGGTGAAGAGAATCTCCGAGACATTGTAAAGGGTGGTAAGGGCGGCATTTTATTGAGCGGCCATGTTGGCAATTGGGAAGCAGCCGGCCATTTATTGAAGCGTCTGAATACACGCGTTAATGTAGTGATGTTTGATGGCGAGCACGAACGAATCAAACAATATCTGCAAGAAGTAACGGGTGGCCATAACTTCAATGTCATTGTTATCAAAAATGATATTTCTCATGTATATGCTATCGGTCAGGCGCTGCAGCGTAATGAATTAATATGCCTGCATGCAGATCGTTTTCTGGAAGGCAATAAGACCAAATCATTGAATTTTTTAGGAGAGGAGGCACTGTTTCCGTTAGGACCTTTTCAGCTTGCTGCCGGATTCAAAGTACCCGTCTCGATTGTTTTTGCATTTAAAGAATCTCCTACACACTATCATTTCTTCGGCAGTTCGCTTTTTGAACGGAAAGACGATGACCCGAAGCAAGAGTTTACCGATAAACTGATGAACGCGTTTACGGGAGAACTCGAACAAAAAGTGCATCTGTACCCCATACAGTGGTTTAATTATTATAACTTTTGGGCAAAATAAAATCTATGGTGCCGTATCGGAACCATGAACTTTAGAACCAAATAATTTCATGCTCGCTACAAAATCCACCATTACCCAATACATTCCACAACGTGAGCCAATCGTTATGATTCACAATCTTGTGGAGGTAAGCGATGAACATGCCGTGACACAGTTGGTGATCGAACCCGAGAATGTATTTGTGTCGGAAGGATATTTTGCTGAACCGGGACTGGTAGAAAATATAGCACAGACCGCTGCCGTTCATGTTGGCTACCAGTGTAAACAAAAAAATATACCTGTTCCTATAGGTTATATCGCTGCCGTTCGTGATCTGAAGATAAATATACTGCCAAAGGAAAACTCAACGATTACTACTTCCATTCGAATCGTAAATCAAGTGTTGGAGCTTACCATTGCTCAAGGCAAAGTGGAGCAGGACGGTCAAGTTCTTTGTTCCTGCGAGATGAGAATCTTTGCCAAAATTCAAACCCCATAATACACAACCTATAAATTTCATTTTTCATTTATATACCCATTTCGATTTATGAAACAACTCAAAACCCTTATCATTCTCTTGTTTGTTGCTTCTGTTACTACTGCGCAAGATCGTAGTGATGTGTTTAAGGCAGACACGAAAATCACATGGCTTGGTCTCGATTTTTCGAAGGCTAAACTCATTGGTGATCGTGAAAAGCTCGGCTCTGAATCAGACATCCGGTATTTACTGGAATCCTGGAACAAGCTGATTGTGAATGAAGAAGAAAAATTTGATATCGCTCTTGCAATCGAGAAAAAGAAAATCGAAAAAAACATTCAACCAACACTGGATCATAACGCTACACTTGAAGTACTATCCATGCTGTCCAATGCAGAAAAAGATTATCTGCATTTGAACCGTGATGGCGTAGCAGAGATAATTGCTTCTTACGATTTTAAAGGACTATCTGGAATTGGACTTATGTTCAACATTGAAAGCTTCAGTAAACTCAATGAAGAAGCATCCATTTGGGTAACCTTCATAAACATTGACACGAAAGAAGTTCTCTTCTCGGAAAGAGTAACAGCAGCGCCTCGTGGATTCGGCATGCGTAACTTCTGGGGCGGGGCACTTTTTGTTGCCATCGAGCGAATTAAGAAAAAAGAATATGAGATGTGGCGCAAAAAATACTATCGTCCGTAAGATCATAGACCAAAAAGTAAGATTCCAAAGGCATAAAGCTGGAAGTTTTATCAAATAAGCTTTTAGCTTTGTGCTTTTGTTTTAATATCCCCCAATCGTGTTGATTTACCGAACAGAAGTTATAGTGCGATTCAATGAAGCCGACCCGCTCGGTATTGTGTGGCACGGCCATTACCTCCGATATTTTGAAGATGGCCGCGAGGCATTCGGAACCAAGTACGGCATTTCATATCTCGATTTTTACAAAAATGCATTGGCTGTTCCTGTGGTGTCTGTCCAATGTGATTACAAGAAGCCTTTGCGTTACGGCAATTCTGTGATTGTCGAATCTATATACGAGCCAACAAACGCAGCCAAACTGAAATTCAGCTATAACATGTATGAATCAGTAACGGGCGATTTGGTAGCCACCGGTAATACCGTCCAGGTATTTGTCGATGTCAAAAATTTTCAACTGCAGCTTACGGTGCCTGAGTTTTTTCAGGCCTGGAAAACCAAGTGGGAAGCGTAATGGCACGTGCAGTATGGTCCATAGCAGATAGTATAATTTCTCCGCTAGGATTTACCAGCGAAGAAAACTATAGCAATATCCGGAAAGGTCTTTCGGGCGTGAAGCCGACCAGCAATCCGCAGTGGAATGCAAATTCATTTATGGCATCGGCGTTGGAAACAGTAGCATCCTCTGATGCTTCAACGCGTTTTGAACAGATGGCCATCAAAGCTCTGGAGACAGCTTTAGGATCGCATACATTACCATCCGATAAAACCATTTTTATTCTCTCAACAACAAAGGGAAATATAGATCTCCTGGACAGCGAAGACGCTGATCATCCACGAATTCATCTCCATGCCGTTGCTGCATACCTGGCCGATAAATTTGGTTTCAAAAGAAGTATAGTAGTATCAAATGCCTGTATCTCAGGTGTGCTTGCGCTTATTATAGCCAAGCGTTTTCTAGAGAGCGGTGCGTATGACCATGCCGTTGTGCTTGGTGCCGATGTACTGAGTCAATTTGTTGTGTCAGGCTTTCAGAGCTTGCAAGCTATCAGTGCTTCTCCCTGTAAACCCTTTGATGCAAATCGTACCGGTATAAATCTCGGGGAAGCAGCGGGTGTAATGATATTATCAACTGATCCGAAGATGCTCGGATCAAAAAGTTCGGTTCGTTTACTGGGCAGTGGTGTAAGCAATGATGCGAATCATATTTCAGGTCCTTCACGTACAGGCGAAGAACTCGCGCAAGCAATAGCCCAGGCGTTGAAGACTTCGGAACTCACACCTGATGATATTGATTTTATCTCTGCGCATGGAACGGCTACTGTTTATAATGACGAGATGGAAGCCAAGGCATTTAACTATGCAGGCATGAGTAAAATTCCACTCAATAGTTTGAAAGGATATTACGGCCATACATTGGGAGCCGCGGGAGTAATAGAAACGATCATAACCATACATGGTCTGTTACAAAACGAATTGATACCCACACGGGGATTTGATACTTTTGGCGTTCCAAAAGAAATAAATGTTTGCAGTCAGCTGCAATCAAAACCACTAAAAAGAATTTTAAAAACTGCGTCCGGTTTTGGCGGGTGCAATGCCGCATTAGTTGTGGAAAAAGTTAATCAATAATCTTCTATGAATTTTTTCGAAACAGACAAACTCACCGCTTTACAATCAATTGAAAAGGCACAGTGGATCGCTTTTGCACCGGCTGTTTTTCAGACAACCCGCGTACTGCGCGAAACCGGCATTTTGCAAACCATTCAGGAACACCCGGAAGGCTTAACACAGGCACAGGTTGTTGAGAAGACGAATGTATCCAAGTACGGTGTGCGTGTACTTATGGAAGCTGCGCTTGGCATAGGTTTGTTAACCTGTAAAGATGATGTGTATAAAGTAACAAAAACAGCAACGTTCATACTGAACGATAAACTCACGCAAGTGAATTTTGATTTCATGAACGATGTGTGTTACAACGGTCTGTTTACACTGGATGAAAGTATACAAAACGGCAAGCCTGAAGGGCTGAAAGTATTCGGTGACTGGCCAACACTATACCGCGCACTGGCGCACTTTCCACCGAAGGTGAGAGAGAGCTGGCTGGCATTCGATCATTATTATTCAGATGCATCGTTCGCAGATGTATTGCCCATCGTATTCAAGCATAAACCAAAGTCATTGCTGGATATAGGAGGTAATACCGGGAAGTGGGCGCTGGAATGTTTTCAGCATGATCAGGATGTAGTAGTGACAATCTTTGATTTGCCAGGACAAGTGAACATGGCGAACAAAAACATTACCGAGAAAGGTTTTGGCGATCGTATCCGTTTTCACGAAAGTGATATACTGGATGAGAGCCTTCCATTTCCGAAAGGTTTTGATGCTATATGGATGAGTCAGTTCCTGGATTGTTTTTCAGATGAGCAGATCATCTCTATATTGAAACGTTGCCGTCAGGCATTGAATCCAAATGGAAGTGTATATATACTCGAGCCGTTCTGGGATTGCCAGCGATTCCAGGTAGGAGCATTTGCATTGCAGCAAACTTCTATATACTTCACTGCTATGGCCAACGGAAATAGTCAGATGTATCACTCTGAAATTTTCAAAGGCTTCATCAAAGAAGCTGGCTTCATGGTAGCGGAGCAAAAAGATATGCTGGGCGTTGGCAACACGCTGTTGGTTTGCAAGCCTGCATAAGTATATAGATAAAGTATAAAACTACTTCAATAGAAGAATAAGAATTCCACTAAGAACAGTCAGCGATGAAAGAAAAAATTGACGTTTTGGTAATCGGAGCAGGCCCTGCCGGAAGTATATCTGCTTCCATGATTCATAAAGCTGGATTAAGTGTAAGGGTTGTGGAGCGTGAGAAGTTTCCGCGCTTTGTTATTGGCGAAAGCTTATTGCCACGTTGTATGGAAGTACTCGAGGATGCTGAATTGTTAGAAGCTGTGAAAGCCAAAAATTTTCAGCAGAAGTTTGGCGCGAAATTTTTGAAGGAAGAAAACGTAGCAGATTTTAATTTCAGCGATCAGTTTTCAAAAGGTTGGAATTGGACATGGCAGGTACAACGCGCAGAATTTGATTTGACATTGGCAACCGAAGTTCAGCGTAAAGGTGTACAAGTAGATTTTGAGACAACCGTAACGGCTATAAAATTTTTTGATGATGAGAGTTCTGTAACAACAGTGCAACGTCTGGATGGATCAACAGAAGAGATCGCCGCGCGTTTCATTATCGATGCGAGCGGATATGGTCGCGTTATTCCAAGGTTGTTCAACCTGGATAAACCGTCCAACCTGGATCCACGCAAAGCTGTTTTTGCACACGTAAAAGATATTCACCGCGATAACTTTGATGAACCGAATCGGATCATCGCGATCATGTATGCTCCGGGTTTCTGGACATGGATCATTCCGTTTTCCAATGGTGTTACATCACTTGGATTTGTAGGAGGCTTTGATTACTTCAATGCTATACCAGGTGATCTTTCTGCACAGTATAAAGCTTGCATTGAAGGTCATCCATATTTGAAAAAACGTTTTGGAGATGTAGAGTGGGTATGGGAGCCGCGCAAATTAGAAGCATGGTCTGCCACTACCGATAAATTTTATGGTAAAGGATTTGTGTTAACAGGCAACGTAACAGAGTTCCTTGATCCTATATTTTCATCCGGTGTTATGTTCGCCACAGTGTCCAGTCACCTGGCCAGCAAGCAAGTAATCCGTAAGCTGAAAGGTGAATCAGTTGATTGGGATACTGACTATACGAAAGTGGTACAGCAAGGTGTAGATGTATTCCGTACCTATGTAATGGCCTGGTATGATGGAACATTGGAAAAAGTATTCTTCTCCAAGAATCCGGATCCGATGATCAAGAGTCAAGTATGTTCTGTACTGGCGGGTTATGTATGGGATCAAACAAATCCATATGTACGCGAGCACCATGTAGCGCTCAAGCGTCTTGTAAAATTGATCGATGTAAACGAGCGGATTTCCCGAAACTGATTTATGTTTATTTCAGGAACGAGCATTATCCGTAAGCAAACCGTCATCCATAAAGGTGCATTAGCGTTTGAAAATAAATCTGTTTCACTGGATGATTTTTTAACAGGTGCTTACAACTATCTGTCTCCTGAGTATCCGAAGTTTTATAAAATGGATCGGCTGGCGCAGCTTGGTTTTCTGGCAACAGAATTTTTGTTGAGTGATTTTCCGATCAAACAATATTCTCCCGAAAGTGTTTCCCTTGTATTGTCCAACGCACATGCAAGTATGGATACGGATGTACGGTATCATGAATCATCCAAAACATCCTCCAGCCCTGCATTGTTTGTATATACATTACCAAACATTGTGTCGGGCGAGATTTGTATCCGACATCGGATCAAAGGTGAGAATACATTTTTTATATCACCTGCCTTCGATGCGGAATTGCTTGCTGCGTATGTTGATCAGGTGATGGTACAACCATCTGTTCAGGCATGCATAGCAGGGTGGATCGATGTAATGGACAGCCACCATGATGTTTTCTTATATTTGGTAGAGAAAGAGCAGCGTGGGTTGGCGTTGCCACATACAGCAGAAGAATTAACAAAACTATATCGGTAAGTAATTATGGAACAGTTGATGGCCGATCTGAAAAAGCAGATCATTGAAGCACTGAATTTAAAACACCTGAAGCCGGAGAACATTGGCGATGACCAGCCTTTGTTTGGTGATGGTCTGGGCCTGGATTCTATTGATGCATTGGAGCTCATCGTGCTTCTGCAGCAGAGCTACAAAGTGAAAATTGATAATCCACAGGATGGACCAACAATCTTTCGCTCTGTTAAATCTATAGCAGAGTATATTCGCGCAAACCAAACTGCCTGATCACGTTGAAAGGTCCTGTTCATGTTGCTGGTATAGGTGTGATAGCCGCCATCGGAAAGACGGTGGAGCAATGCATGCATTCGTTCAGACAACATACTTCTGGTATAGGAGATATAACTTTATTTGATTCCGTTCATCGCGGTGTGCTGCCCGTTGGAGAAGTAAAAGTATCCAACGAAGAACTCGCGGATATGCTTTGGCTCCCCAAGCATACAAGCCGCACAGCGTTGCTCGCCATACAAGCTGCACGCGAAGCCGTGGCACATGCAGGAATCGATCTTAAAAAATGGCGCACCGGTTTAATATCTGCCACCACTGTTGGTGGAATGGACCGAACCGAAGTTTTCTTTCCGGATTTCAGTAAAGATCATAGCAAGGGAAAATTGCATGATGTAGTGAATCATGAATGCGGAAGATCAACCGAATTAATGGCCGATGATTTGGGCATTCGTCATTTCATTTCAACCATCAACACGGCATGTTCCTCTTCGGTAAATGCTATAGCATTGGGCACTCGCCTCATTAACCACGGCATGCTGGATATAGTCGTAGCCGGAGGTACTGATGCATTGTCAAAATTTACATTGAATGGTTTTAACAGCCTGATGATTCTTGACAAGGAACCTTGCAGACCATTTGATGCAACGCGTAAAGGATTAAACCTTGGCGAAGGCGCAGGTTTTGTAGTTATAGTTTCGGATCGTGTTCTTCAACAGGAGAAGAAAAAATCACTGGCAGTAGTGGCCGGTTATGGCAATACAAATGATGCGTATCACCAGACAGCTTCATCTCCGGAAGGAAGAGGCTCGTATGCAGCGATGCAGAAAGCGCTGGAGATGAGTAAGCTCGATGTGAACGCTATAGACTATATTAACCTGCACGGAACGGGTACATTGAATAACGATGTATCAGAAGGTACAGCAGTAAAAAGATTCTTCGGAGAGCGTCTTCCAAAGATGAGTTCAACGAAAGCATTTACCGGTCATACACTGGGTGCAAGCGGAGGTATAGAAGCTGTGTTCTCGGTATTGGCGTTAACACACCAATGTGTATTTCCAAATCTTCGGTTTGAGACGGCTATGCCAGAGGTAGATATAGTTCCTCAGCAAAAATTTGAAGAAACAACTGTAAACCATGTCATGAGCAATTCATTCGGCTTTGGCGGAAATTGTTCATCGATTATATTCTCGAAGTAAATCTAGTATATATACCCCCTCATTGAATGTCTAACATCTTCATCACAGGCATGGGCAACATTTCACCACAGAAAACCTGGGGTGATGCACCGTTATTGTCGGAGGTGACAGAGCATATACACGAACGGCTCACCTGCATAGAGCCTGATTACACCCAATGGTTCGATCCGCGTCAATTACGAAGAATGAGTCGCGTATTGAAAATGGGTGTCGCAGCCGGATCGATTGCGTTGAAGGAAGCAAATATAGCAGTGCCTGATGCGATCATTACCGGAACCGGATATGGCTGCCTCGAAGACACCGGTATATTTCTTTCTAAAATGGTGGAGAATAAAGAGGAGGCATTAAATCCTACACCATTCATTCAGTCAACTCATAATACGATAGGTTCGCTCATTGCACTTATGCTGCAGTGCCAGGGATATAATCAAACTTATACGCAAGGCGCTTTCTCATTTGAGAATTCACTGCTCGATGCATTGCTGATGATAAAGGAAGAACCAGCACTTAAAGTATTGGTCGGTGGTGTAGATGAGATAACGGATTATAGTCATACAATTCAAAAGCGTTTCGGGAAATTCAGAGAACGCTCTGAGTCCAATCTTAATCT
The DNA here is from genome assembly GCA_902168185.1 of uncultured Bacteroides sp. GTDB lineage: Bacteria > Bacteroidota > Bacteroidia > Cytophagales > Cyclobacteriaceae > Ohtaekwangia. The sequence continues at coordinate 242,872 of CABHOV010000076.1, read as the reverse complement.
TTATAAAACAGAAGATGGTGCCTTGAACGGTGAGGGTGCTGCATACTTTGTTCTCTCCGGAGAAAAAAGTGGCAAAAGTGCGGTAAGCATGGAATTCGTAGGTACGTTTTACAAAGCAGATGCAGAAACGCTTCAAAGTGGAATCAACGATTTGTTGCAGCAGGCCGGACTTACAACAAAGGATATAGATTTTGTTTTACTCGGCAATAGCGGAGATCAGCATAACGATGAAGCATTACAAGATCACGCATTCTTACTATTTCCAAACAGTTCAACGGGTGCATTTAAACATTTATGCGGAGAGTATCCGGTAGCGTCCGCCTTTGCGTTTTGGCTGGGAGTAAAGATGCTGCAGGAGCAGACGATTCCTTGGTCAATAGTTTTGAAGAATGCGAATCGTTCGTTGAACAATGTGCTGATCTATAATCAATACTTTGGTACACACCATTCCTTCATCTTGCTTAAATCATGTCGAGATTCTGGATAACCAATATTATCTTTTTTGTTCTGTTGATCGCGCTCTATAGCATTGACACAACGTATAGTATATCCGGCTGGTGGTATGTTGCGCTGGTCGTTCCATTTATAGCCATTCATACGCTTGGGTCTATCATATTATCCATGCAGTTTTTTATACCTGTGCGCTCGCAGGGAAAACCACAACAAGCAATAGCCATTACGTTTGATGACGGCCCGATTGCCGGCATGACTGAGAATATATTGTCGATATTGAAAGAGCACAACGTAAAGGCATCCTTCTTTTGTATTGGACATCGGGTAGCACGCGAGCCATCGCTTGCAAAACGCCTTCACGATGAAGGACATTTAGTGGGCAATCATACGTACTGGCACAAAGCAACATTCGATCTGCAATCCGGCAATACTATAGCAAAAGAACTTGAGGACACTGACAAGGCTATTATAAAAGCGGTAGGTGTGAAGCCAAAATTTTTCAGGCCTCCGTATGGTGTTACGAATCCGATGGTGGCTACAGGAATAAAACGCGGAAATTATACAGTGATCGGATGGAGCGTCCGCTCGTTTGATACCGTTATCAAGGATCGCGCAAGGCTTTTTAACCGCGTGACGCGTTCGCTGAAAGGTGGAGACATTGTTCTCTTCCACGATTACAGCGAAAGTACCCATGATATCTTGTCTGACTTCCTGAAACACGTTGCCAAACTTGGTTTGAAAGTTGTAAGAGTAGATGAATTACTAAATGAGCAAGCGTATGTGTGAAAAATTAGGATATAGGAAGCAAACGAAATGGGCGGGTAGACTGTGCGTTGTTGCATTCGGTTTAATGCTTTTTTCATTTTCGGCATTTGGACAATATCCCGGATATAAATCGATCAACAATTTAGTAGCCTTCAAGAAACAGTTCGCAACTGAATCAGCAAAAGTACAATCCATCACCAGTGACTTTGTTCAACAAAAAGAACTGATGGCATTAACGGAGACGATCACGTCTTCCGGTAAATTCTGGTTTAAGCGAAGCAACCGCGTGCGTATAGACTATACCAAGCCATTTACCTACCGCATGGTAATGAACGGAGATAAAATGATGGTGAAGGATGATCAGAAGGAAAGTCGCATCAATGTGAAGTCGAATAAACTTTTTCAGCAAGTCAATAAAATCATGATCGATTGTGTACAGGGAACTATACTGGATAGTAAAGATTTCACCACAAAGGTTTTTGAAAACGATAAAACATATTTGCTGGAAATGACTCCTGTGTCCAAGACATTGAAAGAATTTTTCCAGACTATAGTTTTAAGTGTGGAGAAGAAAGATTATTCCGTAAAGTCGATCGATATGAACGAACCTGCCGGAGATAAAACGACTATTACATTTTCCAATAAAGTGCTGAACGCAACAGTAGCCGATGAGGTATTTGCACTATAGTTTACTGTTGCTTTTGATAGCATGTGCTTCCGAGTATAAAACCCGTAAGCCGGCATCGCTTGATGAAGCTTGTATTCAAAAGATCAAACCACCAGGAATTAAAACATCCTGGTATACTACACATATAGATGTTATCGGGAAGCATATCAGCGGATTGTTGCTGATGAAAGAAATGCCGGATTCTTCCAAACGGGTTGTGTTTACCAATGAAGCAGGTGTTACATTTCTCGACTTTGAATTCCGTGCTGATGGATCTTTTCAGGTAAAGCAGGTCATTAAACAATTGAATAAAAAAGCGGTTGTACAAGTATTACGTAAAGACTTTGAACTGATGTTGGGCATTCCTTTCCGCAAGGGGATTTCAGAAGCATGGGAGCAGGATGGAGAACGCTATTTTGGTTCACCTCAAAAAAAGGAAACGGCCTATTTCATTACAGGCGCAGATTGTGCTTCTTTGCGAAGAATAGAGTTGGGCTCCAAACGCAAGAAGAAAGTTACTGTTGAAATGTGGGGAAGCGATCGCACTGCTCCGGATTCTGTAAAAGTGAAACACTATACTTTCAATATGGTGATTGGTTTGAAGAAAATTGAACGATAAATGTTACTGGATAACTTCTATAGTATAACGAAAAAGGAATTATCTGCCGGAGCAGGAACTGCTGTTATAGCGATCAACGCTGAACATAAAATTCTGCAAGGGCACTTTCCAGGACAACCGGTTGTGCCGGGAGTTTGCATGATGCAGATCGTACGCGAACTCACGGAGATGGCAGTCTCTAAAAAGTTAAGAATTATAGAAGGCGATAACCTGAAATTTCTTTCCATCATTGATCCGCGACAAAAAAGTGAAATAGAAGTGACGCTAACGACCAAGGAAGAAAATGATACCTATATCGTGACTGCTACGCTTTTTGCAGGAGCGACTATATTTTTCAAATTCAAGGGAACCTTGCAGGCTATATGAAAGAAGCATTTGAAAAACATAAGGTCTGTGTTCTTATACCCACCTATAATAATCACCTGACATTAGAGAATGTTTTGAAAGATGTGATGCGCTTTACAACGCACATCATGGTAGTGAACGATGGTTCTACCGACAGTACACCGGCTATACTTAGCAAGTATCCATCGGTAAAAGTAGTGCAGTATGAAAAGAATCAAGGTAAAGGTCATGCACTGCGTCTGGGTTTTAAAAAAGCCGTTGAGTATGGATATGATTATGCGATCACCATCGATTCGGACGGACAACATTTTGCTGAAGACCTCCCAAAGTTTATTGAAAAATTAAAGCAGCACCCGCAGGCTATCATCATGGGCGCGCGCAACATGGACCAGGCAAGTGTTCCTGGTAAAAGTAGTTTCGGACATAAGTTCTCTAACTTCTGGTTCAAGGTTGAAACTGGAGTACAGATGAGTGATACACAAAGCGGATATCGTTTATACCCTGTTAAACTGTTGCAGAATTTTAAATTCATGACGAAGAAGTTTGAATTTGAAATTGAAGTAATGGTACGTGCGGTATGGAGCGGTATAGAGATTACAGAAGTACCTGTACGCGTTTTCTATGCGGAGAAAGGTGAACGCATTTCACACTTTCGTCCCTTCAAAGATTTTACCCGGATCAGCATTTTGAATACAGTACTCGTCACGTTAGCCCTCCTATACTATAAACCCCGCGATCTATACCGGAGCATTAAAAAAAAAACTTCAGGCAAATAGTTCGCGAGCAACTTCTCAATCCTGACGAGTCCGCGGCAGTAAAAGCTACCTCTGTCGGTTTGGGAGTTTTCATGGGAATTGTACCGTTGTGGGGATTTCAACTTGCCATAGCAATAGCATTGGCATTTGCGTTTCGTCTCAATAAAGCATTAGTCATTATTGCCGCGAACATTAGTATTCCTCCAATGATCCCCCTGATTCTTTTTTTAAGCCATAGAACGGGAGCGATCTGGATGGGCGATCAGGCGCAATTGATTTCATTCACCAGTGGCATTACACTGGAGATGGTTCATAATAATTTTATACAGTATGTAGTGGGGGCGGTAACACTTTCTATTGTTGCCGGAATTGGGTTTGGACTCGTAACCTATATTCTGCTGAAGATTTTTAAGATTGATGCGGTTAAGAACCGAGATATAGCAGATAAGGTATAAAGTATATAATACGGATGCTATATCCGATGCGTTTATTTTATGGAACAGATTTTTTTAGCCATTTATAATTTTTTTAAAAGACGCAGGCAAATCTTCTGGGCTGTCTTTGTCGGTACCCTTGTGCTGATCAGCTGGGGTGCTTCCCGCATTGAGCTGGAGGAAGACATCACCAAATTTTTTCCGGATGATGAGCGTGTAGAAAAGCTGAACTATATCTTCCGTAATTCAAAGTTTGTAGAACGCGTAGTGGTTATGGTGTCCATGAAGGACAGTACATCACAGCCACAGCCGGATAGTTTAGTCGCTTTCGCGGACTCCTTGGTAGTGCGCATGGAAAGCGAGCTGAAGCCTTTTGTGAAAAAGATTTCTGCGAAAGTAGATGATCAAAAAGTGATGGAAGTCTTTAACTCCATACAACAGGCGCTGCCTATATACCTGGATGAAAAGGATTACAAGCAACTCGATTCACTAACGCATCCCGAAGTGGCACGCAAAGTTCTTCAAAACAATTATCAACAATTGATATCACCTTCCGGTATAGTTACCAAAAGAATCATTGTGCAGGATCCGCTGGGCTTTTCTTTTCTTGCACTCAAGAAGTTACAGCAGCTTCAATATGATGAAAACTTTGAGCTATACGATAACTATATAATTACCAAAGACCACCGGCATATACTATTCTTTTTACAGCCAGCGTATCCTCCTGCCGAAACGCGCCACAACTCTGAATTTGTGGAGGCTTTAAAAAATATTGTTGATGAGACTTCTGTAGGCCACGACCAGTTAATGGCTTCTTATTTCGGAGCGGCTATAGTAGCGGTTGGCAATGCACAACAGCTTCGAAGCGATACGATCATTACACTAACCATCATGATGATTTTGCTCATGGTGGTGATCCTTGGTTTCTTCCGAAAGAAGCGCGTGCCTTTACTGATGATGGTGCCGGTATTTTTTGGCGCCTTGTTTTCGCTTTGCTGCATTGCGTTGATGCAGGGCACGCTTTCAATTTTAGCGCTGGCAGTAGGAGCTATAGTTTTGGGTATAGCGGTTAATTATTCGCTACACTACCTCACTATACTGCGGCAAGAACACTCTGCCAAACATGTTATCAAAGAGTTAGCGAAGCCGCTTACGATTGGAAGTACTACCACAGTACTCGCTTTTCTTTGTCTTCAGTTTACAAATGCTACAGTACTGGGAGATATAGGTTTATTTGCCGGACTGAGTTTGATCGGTGCAGCGTTATGCTCGTTGATCTTTTTACCTCACCTGGTTCGCGAAGATTTGTTTGTCGGCCATAAAAGCAATGCCAGCGTTGAACGCATCACATCTTTTTCTTTTGAATCCAATAAATACCTGGTATATGGCATTCTCATTTTAACACCGGTGTTCTTTTACTTCGCAGGACAAGTTGAATTCAACTCAGACATGAGCAAGCTCAACTTCATGAAGGAGGAAACCCAGGCGGCACAATTGCGACTGGAGACAATCAGTAAATCATCACTCACGGCAGTATATGTAGTATCGGATGGAAATACATTGGAGAAGGCACTTCGCGGGAATGAACAAACCATGCCCGTACTTGATGAATTGAAGCAATCGGGATTGGTCACGAAAGTGTCATCGGTTTCATCCTTTATGATTTCTGATTCGCTGCAGCAGGTTCGTATAGCACGTTGGAATACATTCTGGAATGATTCAAGTAGAGAAGCGCTCAGCAAAGTTATACACGAAGAAGGAGAGGCGCTGCACTTTTCACCACGGGTATTGCAAAATTTTGATACGCTGATCACGCGCACTTTTAAACCTATAACATCTGAAGATGCAAAGTCATTGCGCACAGCTTTTTTTGATGATTTCATTATTGAGAAAGATGGCGTTGCTACCGTGATAACATTGGCTAATGTAAAGCCTGAAAATAAGAAGGCGGTATACCAGCAACTGGAGAAAACACCCGCGCATGGAGTCGATCGCCAGATGATGACCAATTTATTTGTGGAGTATGTTCATAGTGATTTTAATTTCATCGTAACCTTTACATCCATTCTTGTATTCGTTGCTTTGTTGATTTCCTACGGGCGTATAGAGCTTACGTTGATTACGTTTGTGCCCATGCTCATTACCTGGATCTGGATTCTGGGAATCATGGCACTGGCAGGTATCGAATTTAACATCATCAATGTAATGATCTCAACGTTCATCTTCGGTTTGGGAGATGATTACTCGATCTTTACCATGGATGGTTTACAGCAGGAATATCAAACGGGTAAGAAAGTCCTGTCTACAATCCGAACATCTATTTTCCTGTCTGCTATAACAACGATCTGCGGCTTGGGTGTACTCATCTTTGCAAAGCATCCTGCACTCAAGTCTATAGCAGCTATATCGATCATTGGTATAGTATGCGTGTTTATAATGGCGCAAACGATTATGCCGTTTTTGTTCCGTACGTTAATTACAAATCGTACTGCAAAAGGTTTTACACCGATTACTTTACTTAGTTTTTTCAGAACATTTATTACCTATAGTTTTTTTGTAGGCGGTGCTTTATTGTTAACAGTATTAGGTTTTGTTCTCAAGCTCATCCCGGTAGGTAAGCAACGAATCAAACTTTTCTATCACACCGTACTCAAAGGGTGCGCGTGGCTTGTTATGTATGTAGAGCCCAATGTTAAGAAGCGAATTATAGGGCTGACTCCCGACATGTTTGCGCGTCCCAGTGTGATCATTGCCAATCACACATCCTTCATTGATATTCTACTCACTGTTATGTTACACCCCAAACTTATACTGCTTACAAATCAGTGGGTTTGGGACTCGCCTATATTTGGAGGCGTTGTTCGCCTGGCAGATTATTATCCCGTGAGTGAAGGTGCAGAAGACAGCGTTGAGCGATTGAGAGATCGTGTGAATGAAGGTTACTCCATTGTTGTATTTCCGGAAGGTTCGCGCTCTGCCGATGGCAAGATCAAACGCTTTCACAAAGGTGCGTTCTATCTTGCAGAAACATTTCAGATTCCTATTCGCCCGTTGCTGATTCATGGTGCCGGTGATGCTATACCAAAAGGAAGTTTTATTGCAAACGCAGGATCGCTCACGTTGAAATTTCTTCCGGCTATAGAAGCGAATGATATACGCTTTGGTGAAAAATATTCGCAGCGCGCCAAAGAAGTAAGTCGGTATTTTAAAGAAGAGTATAAAACACTGTCGCGTGAACTTGAAACACCCGATTACTTTGCAAAGCGATTGATCTCAAACTATATCTATAAAGGTCCGGTGCTGGAGTGGTATATGCGCGTGAAGCTTCGTTTGGAAAAAAACTATATACCTTTCGAGAAGCTGATCCCTGCTAAAGCCTCTATTCTTGATATGGGTTGTGGATATGGATTCTTGTCCTATATGCTTCAGTTGATGTCGGAAGAACGCACCATTACAGGTGTGGATTACGACGAAGATAAAATAGCCACAGCGAGCAACGGGTATCTGAAAACTGATCGCCTCCGATTCTTTTGTGGTGATGCAACAACATTCCCCGTAGAAGGTTACGATGTTGTCATCATCAGCGATGTACTTCATTATCTCACCACTGCAGCACAAGATGCACTCCTGGTGAAATGTTTCCTCGCTTTGAATCCAGGGGGCATGCTCATTCTTCGCGATGGGAATGCAGACCTCAAGGAACGTCACAAGGGAACTAAGCTCACCGAATTCTTTTCGATTAAAGTAATGAAGTTTAATAAATCCGAAAATGAGCTTAATTTCATTTCAGGTAAGAAAATCAGGCATTTAGCACAGGAATATGGGATGAAAGTAGAGGAGGTAGATGATACAAAGTTTACTTCCAATGTTATTTTTGTGATTCGGAAAAATGCCTCATGAACAGGCTCTGACGACAGGGACATTAGTAAAGATTGATTGTAGTAATTCGGATAAGTAGCAAATAGCAAATGCAGCAATACGATGTAGTAATTATTGGTAGCGGATTGGGCGGTCTCGCCTGTGGTACAATCCTGGCCAAGGAAGGTTATAATGTCTGTGTCCTTGAAAAGAACAAACAGATAGGGGGTATGCTCCAGACCTTTGCACGCGAGAAAGTAATATTCGATACGGGCGTGCATTACGTTGGTGGTCTCAATGAAGGACAAAACCTATATCAGTTTTTCAAATACTTCGGTATTATGGATAAACTGAAGCTGCGTAAAATGGACGAGGACTTTGTTGATGGATTAATCTTCGGGGAAGATCCTACTATTTATAAGTATGCGCAAGGCTACGATAATTTTATCCGTCAGATGGTGGAATACTTTCCGGAAGAAGGGCCTGCCATTCGTAGGTATTGCGAAACGATACAAGACATCTGTAAGAACTTTCCGCTTTACAACGTACAGGCTGGATCATACACGGATTCAGCAAAAGCATACCAGACGGATACACAAACTTTCCTTGAATCATTAACAGAGAATAAGAAATTACAAACAGTATTGGCAGGAACGAATCTGCTATATGCTGGGGATGCGTACAAGACTCCGCTCTTTGTGCATGCATTGATCGTAAACCATTACGTTGAAAGCTCCTGGAAATTTGTAGATGGAGGTTCGCAGATCGCCAGACTTCTCGCGCGTGAGATCACATCACGTGGTGGTAAAGTAGTGAAGCATGTGAAGATCGTAAAGCTGAAAGAAGAAGACAGAAAGATTGTATACGCTGAAGCGGAAGGTGGAGAACGTTATTACGCAAACACTTTTATTTCCAATGTACATCCACTGAAGACCGTGGAGATGACGGAAACGCAGATGATTAAAAATGCATATCGCTCAAGATTGAAAAGTTTGGAGAGCACGATATCTGTATTCTATGCGAACGTGGTAATGAAGAAAGATTCCTTCAAGTATATCAATAGCAACTTTTACTATTTTTCTGAAGAGAACGCCTGGTGTGGCGATAAATATACCGATGAAACGTGGCCGAAGGGATATGCACTATTCTTTACCACTTCATCACGATCACCTGATTATGCAGAAGGTATCACGGTGATGTCGTACATGAAAATGGAAGACGTAAAAAAATGGCAGAATACATTTAACACGGTGTCGCATGAAGACAATCGTGGAGAAGACTATGAAGCTTTTAAGCGTGAAAAGGCAGAGAAGCTTTTTGATATGGTTGAAAAGCATTTCCCAGGCTTCAAAGAATCCATCAAGTCCTATACCTGTGCTACACCGCTTTCAGCACGCGACTATATTGGTACAGACGATGGTTCTCTCTACGGCTATGCCAAGGATTACCGTGAACCATTAAAGACTTTTATAGCACCCCAAACGAAAATCCCCAACCTGTTGTTAACAGGACAGAATATAAACATGCACGGTGTACTGGGAGTAACGATCAGCGCGATTATGACGTGCGCGCAGCTTGTTGGTCTTGATCACCTGATTGAAAAAATTAAAGATGCTCAAAAAGTTAGCTAAGATTTTCGCGTGGATTCTCGGTGTCCTGGTGTTGCTTCTGGTAATTCTGCTGCTATACGTACGCAGTGTTGCCAAAGTTGATCCTCCGGTACCCGCGTCCATGGCTATACTGGATGCAAAAGTTACACAACCCGACTCCGGTTTATATACCATCGGCAACAACTGGTTTCGTAAAAGTGAAAGTGGTTTATATGAACTATATATAGAAGGTGCTCCGTTTGAACGTGGCGTAGTGAATGGTAAGCTCACACATGAATTGGTACAGTATCAAGAAGAGGTTTTTACCAATCAGCTCCATCGTCTTGTTCCTTCCTCTTTTTATCTGAATATACTGAAGTATTTTGTAGGATGGTTTAACCGCGATCTGGACAAGAATATATCAGATGAGTATAAACTTGAGATCTATGGAGTATCACAAGTTGCTTCTCACGATTTTGATGACATCGCCCCACCGTATCAGCGTATTCTGAATTACCATGCAGCACATGACATAGGGCATGCGTTGCAAAACATGTCGCTGGTAGGATGTACTGCCTTTGCTACCTGGGATTCACGCTCCGAAGACAGTACATTAATTATTGGGCGCAATTTTGATTTTTATGTAGGAGATGATTTTGCACGCGATAAAATCATTGCTTTCTATAATCCTGATAAGGGCCATAAATTTATGATGGTAACGTTCGGTGGTATGACCGGAGTGTTATCGGGTATGAATGCGGAAGGACTAACTGTTACGATCAATGCAGCGAAATCAGATGTGCCGTCTGCTTCAGCAACACCGGTCTCATTGGTAGCACGAGAAATATTACAATATGCCTCTACAATAAAGGAAGCGTATGCTATAGCAGAGAAACATAAAATGTTCGTAGCCGAATCTTTCCTGATCGGCTCAGCGAAAGATGGAAAAGCTTCTATCATCGAGAAGACTCCGGAGGGTATAGATTTTTACGAAGTAAACGGTGATCAGATCGTCAGTACAAATCATTTTCTGGGAAAAGTATTGGGACAAACTCCACTCAACCAGGAGCACATTCGTACCAGCGCTTCACCCTATAGATTTCAACGTGTAGAGGAATTGTTGCAGGAAAACGGAAAGAACTCCGTGTTAAAAACAGCATCTATACTTCGTAATCAAAAAGGATTAGGTGGTAAAGATATAGGGTTGGGTAACGAAAAACTTATTAACCAACTCGTGGCGCATCACGGTATAATTTTTCAGCCTGAAAAAAGACTCGTGTGGATTTCTACTGCACCCTGGCAGCTGGGTAAATTTGTTTGTTACGATCTGAATAAAGTCTTTGCAAAGAAGATGGAACGTAATGAGGAAATTTATGAAGCAACGTTGACGATTCCTGCTGATACCTTTTTGACTACATCTGCCTATAAAGATTATCGTAAGTTTCATCCATATCGTTTTCCGTTTAATCCGCGAACAGATATACAGCCTGATAGTCTTGTGGTGTGGAATCCTAATTCATATCATGCTTATATGCTGGCAGGAGATTACTATCTCGATCACGAGCAATATAGTGCTGCTGCAGAGAAATATAGAGAAGGCTTAACAAAAGAGGTTGCCACACTCCAGGAGCGCGAGCACATGGAGAAGAATCTTAAAAAAGCTGAGGAGCAACTTAAATGATTCTGGGCACGGGCATCGATATTATAGAGGTAGAGCGTGTAGCAGCGCATATCGGCCGGGGAAATGGATTCACTGAAAAAGTCTTTTCGAAGGCAGAAATTTCTTTTTGTGAATCGAAAGCAAACAAACATGAACATTATGCAGTAAGATTTGCTGCGAAGGAAGCTTTCTTAAAAGCGACTGGAAAAGGTTTACTAGCCGGGCATGACCTCTATGAGATTGAGGTTATTCAAGATGGACTTGGAAAGCCGGGTATAAAACTTCACGGTAATTTTTACGATCAGGCTGTTAAGAATAACTGGAATAGAATACATGTATCACTCTCGCACCTAAAAGCTATGGCGTGCGCAGTAGTCATTATTGAGCAATGAAACACACACCGGAAATAGAATTCAAATCAAAAACTGAAATCAAAAGATTTCAGGAGGGCAAACTACAGGAACTGCTAGTTTACCTGAAGGAACACTCTCTTTTTTATCAAAGACATTTTGCAAAGAACAATATAGATATAGCGGCTATAAAAAGTCTGGAGGATCTCGTCAACATTCCAGCAACGACAAAGGATGATCTTCAGCAGTATAACTGGGATTTTCTGTGTGTCCCTAAAAGCGAGATCGTTGAATTTGCAAGTACATCCGGTACGTTAGGTAAACCGGTAACGCTCGCGTTAACGGATAGTGATCTCCATCGCCTGGCATACAACGAATGTATATCATTCGCATGCGCTGATGGTACACAGGATGATCTATACCAGTTGATGCTTACTCTCGATCGGCAGTTCATGGCAGGTATAGCGTACTATGAAGGTATTCGTAAACTTGGTGCAGGCCTCGTGCGTGTAGGCCCGGGGCTTCCCGCAATGCAGTGGGAGACGATTGAGCGATTGAATCCGACAACGTTGGTAGCGGTACCTTCTTTCATTGTTAAGCTAATCGAGTTTGCAAAACAAAATGGTATTGATCCCAACAAGAGCTCAGTGAAGAAAGCTATATGTATAGGCGAGGGATTGCGTACTGGCTCATTTGATTTGAATATCATCGGCCAAAGAATTAAGGACTCCTGGAATATTCAACTATATAGTACCTATGCATCTACCGAGATGCAAACTGCTTTTACAGAATGTACGCATGGAGTAGGAGGGCACCATCATCCGGAATTGTTGATACTCGAAGTGATTGGTGACGATGGTATGCCGGTAAGCAACGGACAACCTGGTGAAGTGACGATTACAACGCTGGGGGTACAGGGTATGCCACTGCTACGGTATAAGACTGGAGATATAGCGGTTGCTTATACCGAGCCTTGTGCATGTGGCAGAACTACATCTCGTCTGGGTCCGGTACTCGGTCGGAAACAACAACTCATCAAACTAAAAGGAACTACGATATATCCTCCGGGTGTATTTGAGTTGCTGAATGAAATGTCTTCTATCCGTGATTATGTAGTGGAGGCATCCACCGGAGAACTCGGTACTGATGAGTTAAAACTTCATTTGCTGGTAAGCGAAGAAATGAAGGAAGATATCAAGCAAAAACTTTCTGCGATATTCCAGGCACGTCTTCGCGTTGTTCCTGAGATATACTTTGCTACCGCACAAGAGTTAGAGAAACTTCAGTTTGGTAAGATCGATCGAAAGATCAGGAAGTTTATTGATAACCGATAGTTTTAATAGGTCTATAGATCAGACTATATCTATAATAGTTTATATACAGAACCCCTATAAATAAGGAAAGGTGCCACCCCACCTGGGTGCCACCTTAACTCTACTCTAACCTACCTGTCTGAGCAATTAACCTAACTTATTGCTTTCTCTAATTCTTCGATTTTAGTTTGAGCCTCAGTCTTACCAAGTGATAAGGAAAGCTTGTACAATTCCAAAGCTTCGCGTTGAGTCTCTTTCTTCTTCTTAGGAGCAAACTTTGTACGTGAAGCAGCAGTTTCTAAAGCAGCAGCTTGTGCATAGTACATGTCAGCCTGAGTCTTGTTAGCTTGAGCGTTGATTTCAACAACCTTGTTTTCAAGGTTTGCAACATCCTGTTCGCGCATTTTGATCATGCCTTCTCTTTCAGCAAGAGTAGAATCTTTTTGGCTTACAGTCATAGCAAGTTGTTGATTCTCACCACGCATTTTTTCAACTTCTGTTTGCAGTGAAGCAATTTGTTGAGTGCTTACTTCGAGGTCATTTTTCAGACGCTTGATGGTAGCGTTGTAACCAGCAGAAGAATTCTTAGAAGTCTTCACTGATTTTTCAAGCTCAGCAATTTTTGCTTCTGTATCTCTGATGTGGCGGTTGATAGCTTGCAGACGGCTCTTATAGTCTTTATAAGAAGTTCCTTCTACAACATCTGTGCGAAGCAATTGTCTGCTTGCATCGATAGAATCTATAAGTGAACCAACTTCTTCTAATGTAGCAGCAGTTTGCTGGCTCATTTGAAGTTCAGTGCGAAGTGAATCTACTTGTGCACGAAGTTGTTCTTTCTCTTTGGTACCACAGCTCCAAAGCATACCTATAACGGGCAGTGCAAATACTATTCTCTTGATCATAGCCTTATTGTTTAGTTTTGATAAACCCTCTTCAAACTTTTGTACAATCTGTTGGGATGTTTCCTAAACCGGAGATGAGAAGTAGTTTATGGCGACTGATATCGAATTTATGACTTCGAAATGAAAAACGGCCAAAAGCTCACTTATTCGAATGTTGTGTAAATATTACTCACATTGGGGAGGATTCTGAGAAAAAATGAGGGCAGCCCAACAGGCTGCCCATAATATTCTTCGAATAACAGAGTTCTAAGAATTACTTAGTCTCTTTCGAAACTAGTTTACCTAACTCTTTACCAGCCTTAGCATACGCTTCTTGTAAACGTGCTCCGGTTTCGAAATCCATTCCCATAGCCTGAGCTCCAGGAGATTTCAACATTGTTATCTTAGCAATAACCTTTGAAGGGTTAGCAGTTTCAACCACGAGTATCTCAGCATCGATGTAAGCAGGCTTGCTCGCTACACCAACGTTAAATCCAACTTCTGTACGAGTAGTGTGAAATATTACAGTGTACTGTGCTTTTTCGTCAACCGTAGAAAGGTCGGAATGCTTGGAGAATAACTCGCGGAACTGAGGTTCGAAGCGTTCTTTACGATCTGAGAACCAAGCTTGCTCGAACTTATCGCCTCTTCCGGCTTCCTTTTCGTCAAGCTCTTTCTTTCTCTTTTCGATATAAGCTTTTTCTTCCAGACCCTTTCCACCGATAAGCATGTTATCATAAGTGAACTGAGTGTTTACAGACTTTTGTCCTTTCAAAGGCGCTAAGCTGCCTTCAACGATTTTAATCTTTTGCGCATACCCTGTAAGTGACAAGGCGAGTAACATAACTGTAAAAATTTTCTTTACCATGATTTTTAGGTTTATAAGGTGTCAAGAAAGCTAAATCTTGTATCTATAGCAAAGAATTTAGACTCAATTAACGTCCATTTTATACTTTAATAATACCATTATAAGATGTATATATAAAATTAAGAATCCATGGCTATAATTGACACGTTTCGGTAAAACATCACATTTGTCAGTATTTGGGGAAAAGTTAATTTCTCTTTTTATAAGTGTATTTCTAACTTTACTTCCTTCATTCGTTGAATGCCTTTGTGAAAAAGGTGATAGTTAGATCACTTTTATCGCGGCATCAGAAGATTATGATAAAGATATTCTACACCTGCCTGGCAATAGCCCAATTAGCGTTACTCGCTAAAATTCCTGTTTTAGCGCAAACTGGTCCTGGTGGCGTAGGCATTGGAACAGGTTCGTTGGAACTGTGGCTTGATGGGCAGCGAGTAAATTCAAATGGTTCAAATCCAACTATAGGCAGCACAGTTACTACCTGGTATGACAAATCGGGAAATGGCGTGAATGTAACGCAGAATATAGCGAACGTTGCCACCTATAGTGCAAGCGGAGTTACATTCAATAATACAGGATACTTAACGGGCAGCGATGCAACTTTTCCGTCAGGGGCTGCCGACAGAACTGTTTTTATCTGTGCATCAACGCCAACAACTGCAACAGATGATGTGCTGTTTTTTTATGGATATGGATCCACAGTCGCTAGTCGGTCTTATGGAATTCTGAAGCTGGCCAGTGGAGGCATCAGAAATTTTTTTTACAATAATGACCTCGATGACGCCAACGGATGGCTACCTGCAGGACAAATGAAAATTGTCAACACATGGTATCAGTCCAGCTCCAGTTCTCAGCAAATCCACATCAATGGCACATTGAGCGTAAGCAGAACGGCAACTCCAAATACAGTTCTGGGTAGTTTGCAGATTGGTGGATGGGATAATTACACACTACATTCTGAGGCGACAATCGGTGAAGTTATCGTATACTCCTCAATCCTGAATTCTGCTCAGCGGATCATGGTAAATAACTACTTGGCTGCAAAATATAGTCTCACATTATCCAGCAATGATATATATACTATGGATAATCCGGCCAACGGAAACTATGATTATGATGTTGCCGGTATAGGAAGAGTAGATGCCTCGAATATACACAATGACTCTCAAGGCGCAGGAATTTTGAGAGTGTCGGCTCCGAATAATTTGACTAATAATAAATTTTTAATCTGGGGACATGATAACGGAAATCTGCGTGCTCTGAATTCTTCAGATGTTCCTGCCGGAGTGCAGGCGAGATATACCCGCGTATGGCGCGCTACTGAAACGAACGCAACGGGTACAGCAGTAGATGTGGGAAGTATTACCATGCGTTGGGACTTAACGGGCCAGGGTACAGTAACAGCTACCGATTTAAGGCTTTTAGTAGATACAGATAATGATGGCCTATTCAACGATGAGACTCCAATCTCAGGAGCTACTTTATCAGCAGGTAATGTATATCAATTTGCAAATGTAAACGCTATCACAAATGGCAGAAGATTTACGTTGGGTACTGCCAGCATAAGTCAAACACCATTACCCGTTACGCTTACTTCATTTGAAGCAACGGCTGTGCAAGGAAAAGTAAAATTGAATTGGGTGACTGCTTCTGAAACCAATAACGATTACTTCGAAATACAACGTTCAACAAATGGTGCACTCTGGGAAAATCTGAACAAAGTAAAAGGATCCGGTAACTCAAATACGAAAGTAAACTATGAAGCAACAGATGAGTTGCCTATGCTGGGTACAAGCTATTACCGATTAAAGCAAGTTGACTACGATGGTGTATATGAATACTCCGTTGTTGAAAGTGTGAACATCGCACGTCAGAATACTATATTCCCGAATCCTACGGTGGGGAACGTGATACTGACCAGTGATGATGACAATCTTAACCTCGATCAAATCCTGGTGTTCAGTGCTTCAGGAAAATCGGTTAATGACAAAGTTGTTATAAAGGTACTTTCAGGAACACAGCTTGAAATTGATTTGTCGTCATTGCCCTCCGGTCTATATCTTATAAAAACCAAAACAGGCTCGGTCTCTGTTGAGAAAAAATAGTAATCGCATCTTCTGGAAAGAAATGTAGATGAAATTCAGAATATCTGATACGGCAGATGCTATAGTTATGCCTGTGTATACTATTTTTATAGCCTACATTATACTACCTGCCGTATGCGTAAAGTACTTATTGCGTTTCTCGTTTTTTTGAAATTCATCGGGGCCACCGCTCAGATTAAAAACACAAAAGTTGCTGAAATAGAAAACACAGGTTGTAAAACCACGATCGCATTCAATCCCAGAAATCCTAAAAATATAGCCGTAGCAGCGGGCAACACTGTCTTTTATAGTATTGATGGCGGAACTGTTTGGCAGAAGACATCCACTGCTTTTAAAAACGGTAATAATGCTGTGCTGATCTCCGATAGCAAAGGTGGCTTGTATTACTTTTTACAGGCAAATGAAAATGAGACTCATAGAATTATAAGCTATACATCAGATGACGGAGGTGTAACCTGGAGTGACGGAATTCCTGTAAATGCCGAGTCGACAAAAGATCAGGTTGGTCCTACCGCCATCATCGATGATAAGAATAATATTTACCTCACCTATGCACAGTTCGATAAATATAGCAGTGCGGAGGCCAATTGTCTTTCTTACATTCAGTTAAGTAAATCCTCTAACGGCAAGAAGTGGAATTCAACACTAGAGCTTTCACAAACACCTGGAAATTGTATCGATGATCGTAACACCACCATGGGCGCCATGACCACCATTGGTGCTGATGGCAAGGAGTATTGTGCATGGTCAAATCAAAGCAAGATCTTTTTAGATCGCTCATTCAATGGGAAGCTCTGGCTTTCAAATGATATAGCCATTGTGAGGCAATCAGAAGGATGTGATGAAAAAACGCAAGGCGGTAAGCGCTGCTATAGCGCACCTGTACTATCTACCGATCGAAGTAAAAGCCCTTACAGAGGAAGTTTATATTTAGCATGGTCTGATTGGTTGCACCAGGAGAGCGATGTGCTGTTTGTTCGGTCTCATAATTTTGGAGATAACTGGACTTCCTTGCTGGCTATAAATGACAATGCTGCCATAGGGCATCAGTATAGTCCCTGGCTCACCGTAGATCAGGTTACCGGTTATGTATATATAGTGTATTTCGGAAAAGACGAGGATGATAAAACAGATGTTTACCTCGCATACTCCATCGATGGCGGATCAAGTTTTAAGAACGTTAAAATCAGCGAGGCTCCGTTTACCACAACAAACCTTGCGGCTGCTACTTGCTATATATCTGCTAACAAAGGTACGATTACATCGGTATGGACGAGGACCGAGGGTGATAAGGCAAGTGTCATTACAGCGGTATTAACACACGAAGATATGGAGAAGATAAAATAGAATCGTTGTGATTTAAAACCACAGCGATTCTATTGTTATGATTTAAGATCAGCAATTTTTACCATCAACATCACAAGCTTCACCAACGGCAACCTCTTTGCTTACTTCTTTAAAAACATTTATAAACGTTTCCGAAGGTTGGGCTCCTGAGACACCGTACTTGTTGTTGATAATATAAAACGGCACACCACTGATGCCGAGTTTAGACATCTCTTTCTCAAGTAAAGCTACCTGCAATAAGGAAGCTTCATCTGCTAAAACTTTCTCAACTTCTTTTTGATCCAGGCCTGCATGAACAGCTATCGCGATCAAATTCTTATCGTCTGAAAGATCAACACCATCTGTAAAGTATGCTTTGAATAGATTTTCAACGACTGCTATAGCTTTGTTTTTTAATTTTGCCAATTGGACAATCACATGTGCTTTTCGTGTGTTGGGAGATATAGCCTGCTTATCGAAATCAAATTTTAATCCTTCAGCGGCAGCAACCTGTGTAGTATGGTTTGTGATCTGCTCATAACGATCTTCACTTCCGAATTTTTCAGTAAGATATTCCTTTTGATTCATGCCCTTAACCTGCATCTCCGGGTTCAGTTCGAAAGGATGATATTCTACTTCAAAGGTATATTCAGATGAGAGTTCCTGCATCGCTTTTTCTAACCTGCGCTTTCCTATATAGCACCAGGGGCACACCACGTCTGATACAACATCAATTTTGATCGTAGGTTTATTTAAGATTGTAATAGGCTTCATTGTAATCGGCTTCTCCATTATTTTTTGTTTCAATGCCTAAACAGCGATCCAAATTCAATAGTTCAGAGGGATGCGGAAGCTTATAAAGCCTGCCAGTAGCTCACCTTTATTGCCGTCAATGTCAAACCTTTGTTGTACTTTTGTGTTCCCAGTTTAAAGAAAAATCCATATTAAAAATGACTGTAGACGAAAAACTTAAATTCAAGGTGAAAGACCCATCCCTGGCTGCCTGGGGAAGAAAAGAAATCACGTTAGCAGAGGCTGAAATGCCAGGTTTAATGGCCCTTCGCGAAGAATTCGGTAAAGTGAAGCCATTGAAAGACGCCCGTATTGCTGGCTGTCTTCACATGACTATTCAGACTGCTGTATTGATTGAGACCCTTGTTGAGCTTGGCGCTGAAGTATCCTGGTCATCTTGTAACATCTTTTCGACACAAGACCATGCTGCTGCTGCTATTGCTGCTGCCGGAATTCCTGTATTTGCCTGGAAAGGAATGAATGAAAAGGAATTTGACTGGTGTATCGAACAAACACTATATGCCTTTAAAGATGGCAAGCCTTTGAATATGATCCTCGATGATGGAGGAGATCTTACCAACATGGTATTGGACCGTTTCCCTGAATTGGCGGCTGGTATCCGTGGTATATCTGAAGAAACTACGACTGGTGTACACCGTCTTGTTGAACGTATGCACAATGGCAAATTGCCGTTGCCTGCTATCAACATCAACGACTCTGTAACAAAGTCTAAATTTGATAACAAATACGGTTGTAAAGAATCTTGCGTTGATGCAATCCGCAGAGCTACCGATGTAATGATCGCTGGTAAAGTAGCGGTGGTTGCCGGATATGGCGATGTAGGTAAAGGTTCTGCCGCTTCATTGCGTGGTGCTGGTGCACGTGTTATTGTAACGGAGATCGATCCGATTTGCGCGTTGCAAGCAGCTATGGATGGCTACGCTGTTAAGAGAATGGATGATGCAGTAAAAGAAGCTGACATCCTGGTAACAGCTACCGGTAACTTCAACATTGTTGTTGACCGTCATTTCCTGAACATGAAGGACAAGGCGATTGTTTGTAACATCGGTCACTTCGATAATGAAATCGATGTTGCCTGGTTGAATAAGAACGCTACGAAAGACGAGATTAAGCCTCAGGTAGATCTATATACATTGAAAAATGGCCGTCAGGTTATTCTGTTGGCTGAAGGCCGCCTGGTAAACCTGGGTTGCGCTATGGGACACCCTTCTTTTGTAATGTCTAACTCCTTTACAAATCAGACATTGGCTCAAATAGAACTTTGGAATCATTCTGATAAGTATGAGAACAAAGTATATATGTTGCCAAAGCATTTGGACGAGAAAGTAGCATTCCTTCACCTGAAAAAAATTGGCGTTGAACTAGACATACTTTCCGATTCACAAGCTAAATATATTGGTGTAGAAGTGAAAGGTCCTTTCAAGCCTGATTACTACAGGTATTAATATATTCTGAGATCAAAAATTGAAGTCCATGATTTAAATCATGGACTTTTTTTTGTGCTATACATCTGCCTGCGTTGAAATCATTTATATGGTTTATAGAACCGATCAGCTGTATGTAAGCCGTTTTAAAATCCTTGCTGCCTTTGTTATCTTTGGATAATAGAAATTGAAATATGAAAACTTCTTTTTATTGTATTCTCCTTTCCATTATTGTTATAACAGGTTTCAGAAGATATGATCAGGGTGAAAATATAGAGTTCTCCTGTATGAAAACTCACAAGGCATCCAATACATGTCATTTCAATTTCAAGGTCGATGGCGCCAAGTATCGCTACGTGGACATCGGCTGTAAATTCAGCAAGAAACGTGATGAAGTAATTAAGAAAGCGAAAGAAGGAACCATAGCTCTTTCCAGAGAATGGAAGATTGAATGCCCTGAACCGAAGGAGCAACCCGAAGGCGGGCTTTAGTGGCCTCTATAGTATACCCTGGATATATACTACATTATGCATTGCAGGATCATTGCCAATGGTGTCCTAGGCCTGCATTCTTCGTTGGAAATAAGGACGTAGAATTGTCCTGTCGAGAACGATCCACGCCAGTACAATGTTCAGCAGAATAATAATGTTGATCATCAACTTACCACTCAATGTAAAAGATGGAAGTTGCTCGCGTAGTATTTTGTTGGGCAACTCGGATTGATTCAGATTAATAGTAGCCGTGCTATCAAATATACCCGTGGTGAGTAATAATGATATAGCACCTAATGCAGCCAGAACACCAATCAATAAAAGCACACCGTTTCGTATAGACCATGCTGATGATGCTGGCGCAGTGTCCAGTTTCATCATTACCTGCTCTGTGAAATTTTTAGAAGGTTGCTCCAATGATAAGTTTTGAAATAAAGCATTCACAGCAAGTAATTCTTCGAGCCTTGTTTTTAATAACACATTGCTGCTTATCTCATCCTCAAATTGTTTTTCCGCTATAGCATCCAGGTTGCCATCCAGGTAATCCAATAATTTATCTTCCTGTGCTTGTGATATTCTTTTCATGTCCTACAAAGTTAATGCTTCGTGGTTCAATATAACTTTCAATTCGTCTGCCAGGCGCTGCCGTGCGCGATGAATGCGCACCTTAACTGTATTTGCCTGCATACCTGTGATGGCTGCAATTTCTTCCAGCGAAAATTCATCGAGGTAAAACAAAGACAGTGCAGTTCGGTCTGCCTCATTCAACTTGGCCATCGCCAGGTTAAGGTATTTGGTCTTATCAGTTTTCTCAAGTAGACCTTCGCCCTCCTGAGTATATATCACTACTGTATTTTCTATACTTTGAAATACCTTATTATTCTTTCGCTTATAACTGATCGAAGTATTAAATACAATTCTATACAGCCATGTAGAAAATCGGGCCTCCCGGTTAAAGGTCTTGAGATTCTGATATGCTTTAATAAATGAGTCCTGTGCAGCCTCTTCTGCCTCAGGTCTATTCTGCAGTATCTTAAATGCAATAGTATATGCATAGCTTTTATGCCGACCAATAAGTTCGGCATAAGCGTTCTGCTCCCCGGCCAGAATCCTGTCAATAAACGGTAGATCCGGATCAATTATCATGTTGCCGTTTGACGCAGGTTATTTAAATGAAGTTACACGTTCTTCGGAAATTACCTGATATACTTTTGTAAAAGCTTTTTTCAGTGAGACCTGTAACGAAGTAATAAAGGGCTGCGTCAAAGAGGCAAATCCATAAATGAAGCACTATGAATATTGAATTTCTTGCAATCATGATTCCTATAATCGCTATTATCGGAGTCTTCACCATGATCATCTACTTACGCAAGTATGATAACATCGAACGTATGGCAATGATAGAAAAAGGCGTGAGTCCGGAATTTCTGAATATAAAGAAGCCCAGGAATACGTCTTTTCCGCTTCGTGCCTCTTTATTATTAATAGGAGCGGGCCTCGGTCTTTTCATGGGGCATATACTGGAGCGAAACTTTAATCTCGAAGAGGAAGTAGCTTATTTCTCGATGCTCTTTATTTTCGGTGGTATAGGCTTGGGGTTAGCATACATCATAGAAGAGAATAAAAATATGAAGGAAAGGAATTTATAGCCATTGATGTCGTAACATGAATAGCTGACAATATCGCTTGTCAGCTTTTTTTATGTCTACATTTTCTATGTGTTACGATAGCATTAAAGTATAAAGTACTTTCAGCAAATATAGTGTGTTACGCTATGAGACAAACGTATACGATTTCCAACAGGTTGTAGAACTATTCAACACAAACTGCAGGAATTATTTTTTATAAGATATGTAAGTGGTTGTTATGCAGTAATTTATTGATATCGGTCTTCACTGGCATACAATTGTATAATTAGTTATACAGAATGAATGTTTAACTTAATTATTAAAACCATGAAAAAAGTATTGTTCGTTTTCGCTTTAGTTGCAGGTATAGGTGCTGCAAATGCTCAAGTATCAAGTGAACCAGCTCCAGCAGCAGCTACTGAGTCAACACAACTGCAAGGTGACAAAGTTAAAATTAAGGCTGAAGAACTGCCTCAAACAGTGAAAAAAGAATTGGAGGGTGAAGATTACCGTGGTTGGTTGATCAATGCTGCTTACCATGACAAAACAAAGAATACATACGAAGTTGAACTGAAAAACGGAGCAGAAACTAAAACTGTGAAGTTCGACAAAGAAGGTAAAAAAGTAGACTAATTGTTCTTCCAAACAATCCTTATTTGAAGAAAGCCGGAAATTATCCGGCTTTCTTTTTTATTTTTCGGGCCAGTATGGCAAGCATATTAGTAATTGAAGACGATCTCACCTTTTCAAGGATATTGGAAGGGTTTCTGAAAAAACATAAATACTCAGTTCAACTCAGCCATAAAGGAAAGGAGGGGGTAAAGGCTTTCTCCTCAGGCTCATTTGATCTGGTGCTGGTAGACTATCGCTTGCCTGATGCTACCGGTATGGATGTAATGCTCGAGATCAAGAGTATAGCTCCAGAAACTCCGGTTATTATCATGACCAGCTTCTCCGATATACGCACCGCTGTAAAAGCAATTAAAGCCGGAGCATTCGAGTATATCACCAAGCCGGTAAATCCGGACGAACTGCTCATGATCGTTTTGCAGGCGTTAAAGAAAGAGAAGAGAAATATATCTGAAGTGTCTGTTGCCCCGGTAACGAACGGAGCCTTTGTACAAGGGAAAAGTATACAGTCAGAGCAACTCCACGAGTATATAAGATTAGTAGCACCCACCGATATGTCGGTGATTATCGAAGGAGAAAGTGGTACCGGAAAAGAATATGTAGCGCGAACCATTCATCAGCAGAGCAAACGCTCGAAGCAGACTTTTGTGGCGGTAGATTGTGGAGCGCTTTCGAAAGATCTTGCAGCCAGTGAATTGTTCGGTCATGTGAAAGGCGCGTTTACAGGAGCTTCACAAGATAAAACTGGTCAGTTTGAAATGGCCAATGGCGGTACATTATTCCTGGATGAAGTTGGTAATCTCTCATACGAAGTCCAAGTAAAATTACTGCGCGCGGTACAGGAACGCATTGTGCAACCCGTTGGAAGTAATAAAGAAATCCGAGTGGATGTACGCATCATTACAGCAACGAATGATGACCTGCAGGAAAGCGTTCGCAAAGGACAATTCCGCGAAGACCTCTATCACCGGTTGAATGAATTCAAGATGCGCGTTCCGTCTTTGCGTGAGCGACATGACGATGTAGAGGAGTTCCTGAATTTTTTCAGAACCAGTGCGAATAAAGAGTTAGGTAAAAATGTGATTGGCTTTGATGACGAAGTGCGTTCCATTTTTGCGTCATACGATTGGCCGGGCAACCTGCGTGAGCTTAAAAATGTAGTGAAGCGTGCCGTGTTGCTTACAACGGGAGAGCTGGTGCATGCCGAAGCTATACCTTCGGAAATGCTTGCCGCGATAAAAGAACTGGAAGCAAAAGGTAAACCTGCGGCACCGGTATATGATCTCAAAGCATTACAGGAAGTACAAGAGCGTGAAATGATTGTTCGTACCTTAAAGGAAGCTCGCTATAACAAATCGAAAGCAGCACGTATACTAAACATCGATCGCAAAACGCTATACCTGAAAATGGAAAAGTACGGTATCGAATAATTATTCTGCTGCTACACGAACACCTTTTACCAGCGTCTCGACTTCATCTTTTAAAAGATTGATCTGGTCTGATAGGGTACTTAGTTTCTCGCCACCAATCAGGATGTGCTCCATATTGCGAAGTTTTTTACTGAGTGCAACCGCGCCCATTTGTCCTACGCGACCTGCGAGTTTGTGAACGATCTCGCGCACAGAATCGGCATCCATTAAGATCAATTGCTCTTCAAGACGATTAAGATCCGCTTCGGTCTCTTCTACAAACTGATTGATGATCGATTGGAATAACTCTTCATCACCCATGGTCATTTTGCGCACCGCTGAGAAATCGATGACAGCACTTTCAGCCAGGGATGCCGTAGTCACTGCTGCAGAGATACCGAGTACATTCAGCAATTCATATTCATGGAAAGGTTTCGATAATACTTTATCAAAACCTTCATCCAATAATTTTTGCTGGTCTTGTGGAAATACGTGTGCAGTAAGCCCTATAAATTTTGTGGTGCTGGAATATTTTTTACGCAATGCATGACAAAGATCTATACCATTGATATTAGGCATACGAATATCGATCAGTATATGCGTTACTTCCGGGTCGGGATGTTCTGCTAATAATTTTTCAGATTGCTGATATATAGTATTGGGTATAGCATGCTTATCCAAGATGAGTGTGCCCAACCTCAGAATCATAGTATCATCATCTACTAATATTACTTTACCTTGGAATGGTTTAGCAGCGGGCGAGGAGGGTATATATTCATGACTCTGGTCATGTATAACAGAATTGCTAGGAGCTTTTGCAAAAGTAAGTTTCACCGTAAAGGTAGAACCTACACCGGGTTCACTATATACTTCCAGCGTGCCATGCTGCACTTCCACCAGCGAGCGCACAATGGTAAGTCCTAAACCCGAACCGCCACCTTGCTGTTGTAGAATAGAGGATCCGGCTTGTTCAAACTGATTGAAAATTCTCTTGATATCCTCCGGACGAATACCAACTCCTGTATCATGTATATCAAACGTGCACGCTAATGTATCGGCATACTCGATCGTTTTAATGGTAAGTTTTACAAAGCCGTGATGTGTAAACTTGATGGCGTTGCCCAGCAAATTATACAATACCTGGCGAAGACGAAATGGATCACCTATAACCGTATGTTCGGTGGCTTTTTCGGTATCGAGTAGAAACGTGAGATTCTTTTTGTCGGCTTGTACGTGCATCGCGTCTTCAACCTCTTGTACCAATTCCAACAACCTGAACGGCTCGCTTACAATCGAAAAATTACCGGAGGCTATTCTGCTATAATCCAATACTTCATTGACAATATGCAGAAGATGTTCAGATGAACTATAGATGGCATCTGCCGCTTCATGATTACTTTTCGGATTATTCTTCAACTGTTCTGCAAAACCTATGATCGATTGAAGTGGCGTGCGGATTTCATGGCTCATGTTGGCCAGGAAGCGTTCTTTGATTTTGCTAAGCTCTTCCGCTTCATCACGGGCTTGCTCCAGTTGCTCTTTGTAATAATTGCTTTTACTGATATCGATCCAGATGAAATATACCAGTATAGCAGCGATCAGGAAGAACGCGATAACCAATATACTCATGCGCGATATACTTTGATTGAAGAGTATACCTGCGCGGTTATTGTTGTCGCGCATTTTTTGTAATTCTTCATTCTCAACTTCATGCAATGTATTTAGCAGGCGATTTATAAAAAGACTGTTTGCATGAATGAGCTCCAGTTCGCGATGCTGTAGTTTTTTATTTTGTGACTGCTGGCTGGCTTCCAGGTCAAGCATGATGCGCTCAACTTCTTCCAGTGCTTTATTCTGGCGTGCAAAAGCCAACGTATCCACTTTAACACTATACTCTTCCTGAACTTTAATATGGGTTTCAGGAACGGCTGTTGTTTTCTTTTTTCCAAATAACTTTCCTAGACCTGAACGTTCCTGTTCCTTTTGAACGATGGAATCGGTATACGTGGTAATCGTTTTGCGCTGTGTCGTAACAACGCTGGTGTCAATCTGACTTTGTTCGATAATTGTAGAAAGTGTATCGAGTCGCTTGGTGAATTGTTTCTTCTCGGCATACTTCGACTTTAATTTCAGGTACGAAAAGAAAAGTTTGTTACGCTGATGAAGTATATCTTTCATAGACCGGAGCCGTTCCAGTTGCAACGTGTCCCACGACATCAGCATCAATGAATCAATCATAACCGAAAGTGATTTGGACTGATTCAAAAAAGCTTTATAGGGCTTTTGCGGATTCTTAATAGCTTCAGCTCGCTGGAGTTGATCAAGCGTAGTGATCTCTTCAAATACGCGGCTCAGTATCGTAATCTTTTCATTCGGAGCAGAGAGTTCATCTACCGTATTCAGAATTTCGCGAAAAGAAAAGTGTGTGATGCCTAACGCCAGTATAATAGCAACAAATGCAAACAGGAAACCCGCCAGCACTTTCTGCTTCATGGATGTAGGGTATAATTTGTCGCGTAAATATTGCATCGTTTGTCAATTCACTTTCCCGTATGATCAGTTCACCGGAATGTGTCTCTAAATTTACCAGTTATATATCTGTAAACCGCAATCATCGCGGGTTCTTTTCAGACAGAATGTTTATAATCTCTTTGGAAGTATATTTTCAGGAAACTCAATGTCCATTAATCAAACAAAGCTACAGCGGTTATCCGAATATCCATACGAGCAACGTAACGGATGCCAGGAGTATGATCAGGATGGACAATACGTCCAATAAAAAACCAGCTTTCACCATATCTTTTATCCGGATATAGCCACTTGAAAAAACGATCGCATTGGGAGGTGTTGCCACCGGAAACATAAAGCCTATACTGGCGCTAAGTGTAACCGGTAGTGCAAGTAATATGGGGTTCACCTTTAACCCATCTGCAATGCCAAAGATTACGGGAACAAAAATCTGTACCAGAGCAACATTACTCATAAACTCCGATAGCACTACACCGGCTGTGATCAGCATAAAAACCAGCCAAACATTAAATGTACTCTGTGCGGCAATCCAGTTGCCTACAACCTGAATAACACCGGTACGCTCAAGCCCGCCCGCGAGGCAAAGTCCACCTCCGAAAAGAAGTAATATACCCCACTGCATCTGCTTGGTATCTTTCCATTCCAGAAGAAATTTTTTATTCGCCAGGTCTACCGGTATCAGGAACATGAGTATGCCGCCCATCATCGCTATATTTGTGTCGTTCAGAGTCTCCTTGCCAAGTATATAGCTATCTATAGCTTCCTGGAAAATCCAGAAGAATGAAGTGATTGCGAAAACGGTGAGTACATATTTCTCTTCCTTTTTTATGCTTCCAATTTCCTTCAGCTTGTCTGCAATGAGTTTATCTGATCCTTCAATTTTATCAAGACGATTTGGAAAAAGAAATCGGGTAATCATCCAGTACGTCATTAATAATAAAGTTGTAGCGACCGGTACACCGAGCAACATCCATTTTCCAAAATCAATCTTCTCATGATAGAAGCGCTCTAGCAGTCCTTTAAAAACAACGTTAGGTGGCGTGCCGATCACGGTAGCAAGTCCCCCAAGCGTGGAGGCATATCCTACCATAAGCATTAATCCCAGTGCAAAATTCCGTTCTGCTTTTGGTAGTTCATGTGGCAACTGCGTTTTATCTTTTTTTACAAGCTCGATAACCGATAGCGCAATAGGCAACATCATCATAGCAGTAGCGGTGTTGCTGATCCACATGCTGATAAATGCTGTCGCGATCATAAAACCCATAATTATACCATTACCGGATGTGCCGGTAATACGAATGAGATTGAGTGCTATGCGTTCATGAAGCTTATGTTTTTCGAGCGCCATCGCGATCATGAAGCCGCCCATAAAAAGAAATATAATAGGGTCGGCATACGGTAACGCTGCCTCCTTGGGATTCATCACATTCATGAAAGGAAACAGTACCAGCGGTAGTAAAGCGGTTACAGGTATAGCAACGGCTTCTGTTACCCACCACGTAATCATCATTGCAGCAACGGCCAATACCTTGTTGGCTCCTGGCGAAATAAAATCTGCGGGTATAAATAACAGTGCAAAAAGAAATAATAGCGGGCCAAGAAAAAAACCAATGACGCGTGCTGAGAGGAGTTGCTTGTTCACGTGTGGGTTATATTAGTGATGTTAAATATAGAATTAACTTTTAGAAAAGCTAAGCGGTATATGTATAAATGCAAAAAGTCCCCTGCATATCAGAGGACCTTTATTGATAATAGAAGTAACAACAAGAATTAATAATTACCGGAAGCTGCAGGCTTGGCGTTAGCCGGCTTTACTACGATTACTTTGCCATCAAGTTCTTTTTCATTGAGGGCAGCAATAGCGTTATTGGCCTCGTCATCATTTGTCATTTCAACAAAACCATAGCCCTTCGAGCGGCCGGTTTCTTTATCGCGAACGATCTTGGCGGATGTAACCTGACCAAACTTTGCGAAGGCAGCTTCAAGTTCTTCTTTGCGCGTCTTGAAGTTTAATTTTGCGACAAAAATGTTCATGATACAAAATGTTAAGTAATTAAATTATGTATATAGAAGACTTCGTATACACTAATATAGCGAATTAATACTTCAGATACTGCGATAATTATTGATGATAGGTAGTGCATAAAAAAGGCCTCACACATCGTGTGAGGCCTTGCCCATAGAATGAATCCAGAATAACCGCTAAACACTTCTGCCGCGAATGAGTCGCAACAGTATAGCTATAATAGCAATCACCAGAAGTAAATGAATTATGCTTCCAGCACTGAATACAAAAGCTCCCAATACCCATCCTATAATCAGGATGACGGCGATGATATATAGTAAGTCTCCCATAAATATTGTTTATCAATAGATATAAAAACTAATGCCATGGTATATCATGCCTGTTTAAATGACCGTATTAAAGGTGTGTTACTGGATTAATGCGCACATTCAAAATGAGAAACGGAGTGGTGTAAAGTGGGGAATAGTGTCCGCAAAATTGTAGACAATTTCAGCACAAGCCGGTTTTGGGCGCTTCTAAAAGCCTTGTTTTTTCTGGCATTTATTTTTCACTGACAGTGTTTAAATTTTACTGTCTATGAATGTTTTAACGATCATCTTAACTTTTGTAGTAGCCTACGTGGTGTTTATCACAGCTACTTATTTTCTTGCACGGGTTTTCTTCCCCCTGGAAGACACAACTGAAAAGAGCTTAAAGAAGATTCGTCACACCGCTACGATTCGCAATATGCGGAAGCAGATGTTGGACCGGGCGTCTTCTAAAGTTTTGGTAAACAAAGCGATGGCATAGCCATCTGTGAAATTTAATCTCCTATACATGTAAAGAATTCCTGCTATTTTCTGGCAGGAAGGTAGATGCTCTTTTGATATAGCTTCTGAGCGTTTGCCTGCGTGCTGTTACGCATTGGTTTGTCTTCAGTAAAATACAACAGAAGTGTTATTATGATTGTAAATATTGATCCAATCCAAAAACACCTTTGATTAAATTTCTTTCTCATTATAGGAACATTAAAATCATTGTGTAACCAAAATTTTTATGCCACACTAAATTTGAATTCATTGGCATAGGGAGAACGACAGAGAATAATAATTATTACCCATTACCTATTTATATCCTATGATCTTTTTAAAAAGAGTTCAGAACATATTTAGAAGAAGAAATTATAGGACTTCTGCTGCTGTGATACAGTGCGATGCACATACATCCCTATACACAGAAATAGAAAAGAAAAAGAAGGAATTATTAGATCTTATTAAATTTTTGAATACGCTATAAATATATATTGATATGAAGACTTTGCTAAGAATAGTTGTTTCTGCTTTGCTTACGTATGGTTTGCTGATATTGTCAGCCTGCGAGTCGAGGAAAAGCGAAACTGTGGAAGGATTAAAGAAAGATCTCCACGCAACAAAAGAAAATATACAAGAGGAACGCGAAGAATTATCGAAAGATCTTCGCGAGCTACGTGATGCTATAGATGAAAAAATTGAAGCTGTAGATCATAAGATGGATGATGCATCTGAAGATGGAAAAAGGAAGCTCAATAAAGCGAATGATGAACTGAAAGAAGAACGTGCACGCGTAGAGAAGGCTTTGGATAAAGTTGAGAACTCTTCTGAAGAAACCTGGAAAGATGTACGCAAGAGTGCACGCAATACTTTTAAAGATGTAAAAAGAGGATTCAATGAATTGGGCGATCGCCTTGCCGTGCTCTTTGAATAGAGAATCATCTTTATATATATAGTAAAAAAAATGCCCTGATTTATCAGGGCATTTTTTGTTATAAAGTTTTAGTCTTCATTTTCTGATAATCCGCGCGAATGGTCTCTGCCTGGATTTCATCTATTTGATAGTTTGACTTTTTGTTATCGAGTTCTGTTACTGCTTTCTTCTGATACTTTACTGCTTCTTTTAACTTACCGCTTCTGTACAGAAGGTGGGCGTAGGTATCCAGGAAGTAAGGATTTTTAGGGTCGAGCACTAGTGAAGATTTAGACCACGTAAGGGCCTGCTGAAGTTTATCTTTATCAGCAACGTGTTGATAATAATGCCACGCTACATGATTGAGGGCCTCGGCATGCTTAAAGTATCCATACTTTGTATTGGCAAGTTCATCTGTATTATACCGGTAATTGCCACCGAGGAAGTAATAGTAATTGGAATAATCATAGTTCATGGCTTCCGGTATATTATCACGGTTTAGTTGTTTCATGATGGCATCTGTGGTTGCGATCGCTGCATCAGGATTGCCGCCAATTTCGTTCAGGTAGTCGGTAACAAATGGTTGCTCCAGGTCATTGTTATGAAGTGTATCATACCAGGCAATCTGGTTACTGATATAGAGCGGCATCTCCAATGCTTTGAGTGGCGGCAGGCGGTTGATCAATTCCCTTTGAAAAGTAAGTGCTTTTTGCTTCTCTGCAGGAGAGGTCTCTATATAATTGATGAACCGGTTTACGCGCTTGCTGATGAGTTCATATAGTGAAATTGTATATCCGGAATAAGAATACGCATAGGAGGAGTATGCATACGCAGAAAGCGTTTTATAGTTCTGCACCAGGTACCGAAGGGATATGCGGGGATTAAACAGTGTATCGTTCTGTGTAAGAAAAGCGCTGCTGTAATACGGACAATAGTAATCATCGAATTGGTATACGATATATATTATCTGCGCTGCCATAGCGCTGTCGGCTGGTATATGTATATAGTACTTCGCGACCAACGAATCAAGAATAGCCTGTGCGAAGGTAGTATCTGCACGAAGAGTAAAGTCGCTGTGGTAGCTGTCATCTAACGGCAATGCATAATAATGTGGCGATTCTGTATAGGCCAGACTATCATACGACAAAGTATCAACATTTGTGTCTTCACTGTATACATCGACTATGGCATCGTACGCTGGTGAAACGACCGAATCTTCATACACAAAGGCTGGCGGTGGAATATCCGTGACAATGCTCTCATATTGAACTTCATTTTTGTATTGTCCGGAAAGTGGCACGTATTTCAAATATTTATTGATATAGGTGCTGTCAAAACCGCTCGCTTTGATCTTATCCGGCAGGAATGTAAAAGCATTGTGAATTTCAAGCTTTTGATAAAACGTATCGGAATCGTAACCACAGTAACCGGATTTCGTGATGTTGAAGTTTTCGCCATAGGCTATATATAGCAGCTTTTCATCGGGTGTAAGCACTACCGTTGCCGGGAATTCTTTTGCGCCCAGCGTACGAAACCGAAGGCTGTCTTTTTCAGGCGCCATATAGAGTATATACCGGCTATTAAAGGCAGCGGGTAAATTGGAGTAGTCGTACGGATTGTTTAACCCTTGCATCGCATCCTTTAGCGCATTTGAACCACAGTCTTTGCAGTTGCTGGGATGGTAATATAGCACAAGGTATCGGGCGGAATCCTGTGCTTGCTTCAAGGCCTTTTTATAGTCGGTTACGTATCGAACCGTATCATTACTATACCAATCGTCAGCGGGGTAGGTGGTTGTGTCGGTATAGGCATCGTAGTTGTAAAGATCTGCTGGCGGATCGATCAGCTCAGAAACCGGAAGGTACGTATACTCTTTAAGCATAGGGTAATGCTGTGGTTTTGCCTGAAACATATTCTCATCAAATGAGACATAACGAAGCGTGTCGATGCGATTATCAGCCCTGTTGCCCTGCGACTCTGTCAAGGCGAGCCCTATATCTGTTTTCCAGGCGATTAAACTAGTGGTGAAGGTATTGTCGATGTTACGGATAACGTAGAAGTCATTTGCTTTGTCTGGTATAGTATAGGAATACGTTCTTTCACTTCCATAACCCTGGTGAAGAAGTTGAATTTTATCACCGGGTAATGCTTTAATGGGTTGAGTGTATATAGAATCCTGGCTTTCAAAGTCCGTGACGTAATACGGATTCGATACGCTGTCCTTATCCAGTGTAGTCACCAGTATACCATACGAAGATATAGGTGTATCACGTACGGATACTTTAATAAGCCCATTCTTTATCTTTTTGTTATAGCGCATTCCGACATGAAATTCTTGAAAGTAAGGATCGATCGTAAGATGAATAGTGTCGTCTACGATGGAGTAAGTTCCCCAATAATTTCTCGAAAGCTTCTCTGCAGATACTTGTAGAGAGAATTGATGCTGATCGTTAAGACATACGTTCAACTCGATGCTGCTGACTGTTGAATCAAGGTTAATTTCAAAACGCTGATAATAGCAGCCTTTCAACTCGACAGGCGTTAAAGTCTGCGACCAGCTTTGCGTTATGGTAAGCAGTAAGAAAAAATTAATGGCAGTAAACCGAGTAATAAATTTAAAAAGGGTCATGATGATATATTGGGCAGCAAAACTATAATAATTTGATGAACCATGATGCGGAGTTTGATTATTCCCCGTTTACGGCTGCTCTACATCTTTTAAGTTGAATATGCTGATTTCTGACCTTGCTCCAAAACGGACAGGTAGTATACTTGTTCCTATTCCTTTTGAGACATACAATGGAGGCTGCGACTCTGTATACCATCCTCGGGTATATTTACCGCTGCCGGGTGGTTTAAAAGGCGCGTATCCAAATATATTTATTTGTCCACCATGTGTATGTCCAGATAAAATAAGATCAATCTTGTCGTGCGTTTGCGTTGCTATCACATCCCGATGTTCAGGGCAATGTGTCAGAACAACATGAAAATCACTCTCCTGGTATGTTTTCATGGCCAGCAGATAATCAGCATTGCCTCCAACGTAGTCGTCTATACCGGTGACTGAGATAGACTTGTTTCGAATGGTGTATTGTTTTGATTTGTTGATGAGCAGGTCGCAGTTAAAATCTGAGTAAAGCAATCTTAGTTTTCGGACATCAACATTTCCCCAATACTCCCAATTGCCAAGTATCGCTGTCTTCTGAATTGAAGTGTCAATCAATTGAAGAAACTCTCGTAGTAGTTTAAGATTCTCGGCTTTGTCAATGGAGTCTCCTGTAAAGAATACAAGGTCAGCTTTACTGTCGTTGATCTGTTTGGCGATCTTTTTCAAGGAGTACCCTACGGCATGAAGATGCAGATCAGAGACCTGTATAAATTTGAAGTTATCTGTTTTCGCAGTAGCGTCTTTCAGATAGAACTCATTTACTTCTATGAAAAATTTCTCGATCCATAGCGCATCCAGCAGGAATAGCCCTGACAGGAACTGAAGACTATATTTAATGAATTTTCCCCTTGATATTTTCATTTGCTCAGTGGAACGATACACGAGAAGTTATGTCTATGCCTTAAAACAAAACAGCCCACAGTAAAACTATGGGCTGTTGTATAGGTATCTTTCGAAGATGATTATTCCAGTGCTTTCACACCTGGTAATACTTTACCTTCAAAATATTCAAGCAGCGCACCACCACCCGTGGATACATAGCTTACATCGTCATTGAATCCGAATTGATTAACTGCCGCAGCAGAGTCACCACCGCCGATCAGAGAGAAGCCTCCATTTTTGGTTGCCTTTACAACAGCTTCGGCAACAGCCTTTGTACCGGCAGCAAATTTCTCCATCTCAAATACACCCATCGGGCCGTTCCATAATATAGTCTTGGAGTTCTCGATTGCTTTCGCGAATACTTGTGTTGCTTCAGGGCCAATGTCAAGTCCCATCCAGCCATCTTTTATAGCGTTGTTGTTCGCTATATCTGTGTTGGCATCTGCTGCAAATTTATCAGCAACGATAGAGTCGATCGGCAATAAAAGCTCAACGCCTTTCGCTTTTGCTTTTTGGATAAGCTCTTTTGCAAGATCAAGTTTATCGGCTTCCACCAATGAATTACCAATGTTGCCACCCAATGCTTTGAAGAATGTATAGGCCATTCCACCACCGATGATCAGGTTGTTTACTTTATCAAGTAAATTCTCGATGATCAGGATCTTATCAGAAATTTTTGCACCACCCATGATCGCAGTGAACGGTTTAGTAGCATTGCCTATAACTTTCTTCGCGTTCTCGAGTTCAGCAGACATTACATAACCTGCACATTTATCTTTGAAGAATTGTGCTACGATAGTAGTAGAAGCATGTGCGCGATGTGCTGTTCCAAAAGCATCGTTCACATATATATCACCATGCTTGGAAAGTTTTTCCGCGAAAGCGACATCGCCTTTTTCTTCTTGCTTATAGAAGCGCAGGTTCTCGAGCAAAAGCACTTCTCCTGGTTTCAACGCAGCAGATAGTTTGAACGCTTCATCACCGATGCAATCACCACCAAATTTTACAGGGCGGCCCAAGAGCTCTTCTGTTTTTTTGATGGTATGCTTTAATGAATATTTATCTTCAGGACCTTCTTTCGGGCGGCCAAGATGTGACATCAAAATACAGCTTCCTCCGTCATTCAAAATCTTTGTAAGGGTAGGGATGGTTGCACTGATACGGTTGTCGTCAGTAACGTTGAAACTCTTATCGAGCGGAACATTAAAGTCAACGCGAATGAGCGCGCGCTTGCCGTTAAAATTGATGTCATTAATTGTCTTCATGGTCGGATGTAGTTTGTTGTAAAATTTTTACGGACAGCAAAGCTAAGATTTTTGCGTTTTTACGGTAATGTCAACAGACAAAAAAGCCGGATTCTATTTGGTATTCGGGAAATTTCTCAAAACAAACGATTGCTAAAAGGTGATTTCCTTTAATCAACTTCTCGTTGTTGCAGAGAACCGGAATTGAAACTCAGTCTCCAAAACTAATTCCAAGACCTTTGGCAGCTTGCACCAGGTACGAATCCTTGTTTACTCCGTGATAGTCTTGCGTTGCTTCTTCCAATGATACAGCAGTGATCTCATTGTTTTTGAACGCAACCATTTTACCAAAATCTTTGGCGAGTGCAAGTTCAAAAGCTTTCACGCCAAACAACGTAGCAAGTACACGGTCATACGCTACCGGAGTGCCACCACGTTGTACATGTCCTAATACAGTTTCGCGAATCTCAGCAGTACATCCGGCATCTTTCAATTGCTTTGAGAGTTGGAATGCAACACCACCGAGGCGCACGTGTTCAGATCCCTTATCTCCGGCGGAAGATGTAATGGTTCCTTCTTTAGGTCTTGCTCCTTCTGCCACCACTATATTTACAAAGCCTCTGCCTTTTTTATAGCGAAGGTTAATACGTTTTACCAGCTTGTGTATATCATACGGTATCTCGGGTATCAAACATATTTCTGCACCACCTGCTATAGCAGTATGCAACGCGATCCACCCGGCATCACGCCCCATAACTTCCATGATCATGGTGCGATGATGACTCTCTGCAGTTGTTACCAGTTTATCAAAACTGTCTGTGCCGATTTGTACAGCAGTTTGAAAACCAAACGTGACATCCGTTGCTGACAAATCATTATCTATAGTCTTCGGCACACCAATCATGGGAATACCTTTGTCATATAGTACTTTCGATATCTTCTGCGAACCATCCCCACCAATGTTGACGATGGCATCAAACTTCAATGCCTTTAATTTCTTTACGAGCTCGTCTGAACGATCTAAAAATTTTACAGTACCATCTTTTTGTGTCACTGGAAATTTTATAGGGTTAGACTTGTTTGTTGTTTTCAATACCGTGCCACCACGCACATGTATACCTGCGGTAAATTTGCTGGTGATTCGAACGATTTCTTGTGGATCATTTAATACACCGTTAAACGCTTCAATGCTCCCATATACTTCCCAGTTTTTTTCCTTGCGTGCGCGCTTGGCTACACCTCTGATCACAGCATTTAATCCAGGACAATCACCGCCACCGGTGAGAATAAGTATTTTTTTAGGTTTCTCCATACTGATATAAGACCCGTGTTTTATATAAAGCAACTAAAAAGTAAGCAGTAGGCAAAATGGACAATGATCTTTTTCAGATCATTGTATGATTGGCAGGACAGGTATGCAAGAAGATAATACGATCTTCATAATCATGTTAATGACTATCCACTGCAGCTGCTCTTCTGAGACGGTCATTGATCGCCCGACCTAATCCAACGTCAGGAACAAATTCTGCAAGTATATAGTCGATCGGCATCTTGTCGAAGGCACGCAGTGCAGTAAATAAATTTTGCGCCGCCTCTTCAAGATCACCGGAAGGAGAGAGTACAAATTGAAAGGGTGAATTAAAGTCAGACTGAAATGTAAGCAAGCCTGTAGCGTGTGCCGGGTATTGCTGAAGGAGATCTATAATGTTACCTATAAGAACTTTTTTACCCGGAGCATAATGACTTTTCAATTGACCGGGTGCTTGTGGATTAGACGTAGAATGCGCCTGTACCTGAACAGGACCTGTGATGTTTTCAATTTGCTCGAGGCTCAATCCTCCCATACGATATACTATAGGTATATCATTTTCAAAACCTACTATCGTAGATTCTATACCTACGCGACACGGCCCACCATCCAATATATAGGCAATCTTGTCACCGAGTTGTTCATTGACGTGTTGAGGTGTAGTGGGGCTTACATACCCAAACGGATTTGCACTTGGAGCCGCTAACGGAAATGAAAGTTCAGAGAGAAGTTGTCGTGTCAATGCATGATCGGGGCAACGAATTCCTACCGTGTCCAAACCGGAAGTAACAAGATCAGGAATTATACTCTTCTTCTTGAGAAGCAATGTAAGTGGCCCGGGCCAAAACTGGTCCGTCAATCGTTTTACTGCAGCAGGTATATCCAGGGTATATTCATGCGCAGCTTCAAGATCGGGTACATGAACGATAAGCGGATCGAACTGCGGCCGGTTCTTGACCTCAAATATTCTCGTAACAGCGGAAACGTTCAATGCATTTCCGGCCAATCCATAAACTGTTTCGGTTGGTATGGCTACCACTTCGCCTTGCTCCAGCAGTGTTTTGGCGTATTCAATATTTGTTCCGATCTCTGCCATCGACCGCAAAGCTAAAATTTATTTGTTACCATGCCGTAAAGGAAGTAAGTTGTATTCACTAAAAATTTTACAACATGCGGGTATATTTTGTCGTAGTGTTCGCATTGCTTTCGCTTATGTGCAAAGCACAAAAAGAGGATAAAGTCTTGCAACAAAAATTACAGCAATTGGTAAAGGGTTTTAAAGGCGATGTCGGTATTTATGTTCGAAATTTAAAGACCGGAAAAATTGCTGCAATTGACGCGGATACTTTATTTCCTACGGCATCCATGATCAAAGTGCCTATTACCGTTGGCATGTTCGATAAAATTGAAAAGCAGGAGATCCGTTATGACTCCATGCTTACCTATAGAGATTCCCTGCTATATGAAGGTGAAGATTTACTCGGTTCATTTAAGGATGGTGAGAAGATTGCATTAAAGGCAGTGCTCATGTTAATGATCACCACCAGTGACAATACAGCCAGTTTATGGTGCCAGCTGATGGCAGGGAAGGGGACAACGATTAATGCCTGGCTCGACAATAATGGGTTCAAACAAACACGTGTCAATTCAAGAACTCCGGGTCGTGAAGCGGATCGTACGAAATATGGCTGGGGGCAAACCACTCCGAAAGAAATGTCAGAACTTGTTGTTCGCATTCGCGAAGGAAAAGTAATTAGTCCACGGGTAAGCGAACGTATCTATAGGAACCTGATCCGTATATACTGGGACACCGAAGCGTTGTCACAAATTCCTCCGTACGTTCAGGTTGCTTCGAAGCAAGGCGCAGTAAACCAATCACGATCGGAAGTTGCCTTGGTAAATGCACCGCATGGTGATTATGTTTTTTGCGTCATCACAAAAAATCAAAAAGATGAAAGCTGGACGATTAATAACGAAGGCTGGGTATTGATCCGCAAAGTTTCATCTTTACTCTGGAATTACTTTGAGCCTGACTCCAAATGGAAACCAGCGAAGGGAATTGAAGAGTGGTATTGAGTTTATCTTGTTTTAGATTTATAGTTTCACTACTGTTCGTACACAAATATTGTATTCATTTTTTAATTACGGACTGACTTGAAAATAAACATTAAGTTTCTCGACAAGGACTTTGAAGTTAATCGAGAGATTAATAAAAATATTTACCGTGGATTAAGAAGTGATGCGGACGATCAAAAGCAAGACGATGTTATTAAATTCTATTTATCCAATCGCGATAAATTCTTTTCAAACGAACTAATTAGTTTTTTGAATTCAACCGGGATTGAGTGGGCAAAAGAGAATGAAATTTTCCACTACCGAGTTGATGACAACCTAACAATTATCGAAGGCTGGTATGATA
Organism: uncultured Bacteroides sp.; assembly: GCA_902168185.1. Taxonomy (GTDB): domain Bacteria; phylum Bacteroidota; class Bacteroidia; order Cytophagales; family Cyclobacteriaceae; genus Ohtaekwangia. The sequence continues at coordinate 203,711 of CABHOV010000076.1, read as the reverse complement.
TAGTGGGTAGAGTTCTTTCAAAAGAAGAAGTGGCCTCTTATTTGGAAAATGATCTTTTTACGACTAACGTTTTTTTTAATAACGATACTCGACATGCAATCTATCCAGAGTTTGCCAGCCATGAGACATTTAGATTCAGTTTTTCAATTGTACTTGAAAAGGAGATTTTAGGTTGATGGACGACAAATCAAAAGATAAAATCATTAAAACTCGTTACGTTGTACTTTTAGTTTACTACTATAATCAGAGATATTACCGTATGGTATATAGTTTAGATGTAAATGCGTTCAGGCTGGCTTTTAAATCATTGGTAAAGTGAGAGTGTGTAAAGCTTAATGGGTAGACGGAAGTATAGCCGATAATATTCCTATATTCGAACTTTATCAAGATTAAAAATATGGAAAATATAGAAATTATTGACGGTTACGAATCAGCCCCTGAGTTGGAGGATGATGGCAAGAACCGTTTAGAAACCAAATATGATGGCACAACTTTTCCCAGCCTTGTGACCAGGATAAAGGCGCTGTTTATTGATGTTATTGTCATGTTAATTATCTTCACTTGTACGACTCTATTCATTGATGCGTTTGGTGACATTCCTGACTTTGTAAAAGGACTTATCGCAGTATTTATGTTCTATCTGTATGACCCGATTCTAACTTCATTTACCGGCAGTACGTTGGGGCATAAAGTCATGAAACTAAAAGTGAGGAAATACGCAGATCCGGAAAAACGGATTTCACTTGGACAGGCATTTTTAAGATTTATTATAAAGGGTTTTTTGGGTTGGATTTCATTTCTGACCGTAACGGGTAGTAAACACAAAAGAGCGATTCATGACATGGCAAGCGGATCTATTATAATGGCGGTAAAATAAAACCAGGCACTAACAAAATGTGTATAGTATATTTTTAGATTTGCGGCTATAAACTGATACCATGAGTAACAAAACCAGATCTATCCTCAAAGCTATTGCTGTAATTTTAGTATTGCTTGCTGTACTAATGCATATAGGATGGGTTGCCATTCCCGTAATTACGGTATATAAATTCTGGATTGTTGTAATTGCGTTTGGATTACTTTTAATCAGCAGTAAATAAGCGTGATCCGGATAGTCGGAAAAATACTCCTGTTTGTTTTCTTACTGACTATACTTACCGTGGTCACGCAGGTCGGTGGTATACTCCTGCTGCTGACAATGGGTATAGTTTCGATTCTCCGAAAGCGACTTAAATCGGTATGGTCGCAATACATATCTGCTTTCTTAATATTCACCTGCCTGTATATATCGGGTACATTCTTTATTATACCATGGATTGCAAAACCATTCGGACGTGTGCCGTTGCCCTTACAAGGTAAAGTAAAGCCACTTACGATAGGCACTGTTTTATTGAACAGACATTATGTGAGACCCGCGTTACGAGATGTTGTTATGCAGTCATCCCTTGCGATTGAGAAGAAACACACGGGGAGTATAGTGAATTACCTTGATGGTGGTTTCCCATTCTACGATGGATTTCCACTGCTTCCACATCTCAGTCACAATGACGGACGTAAGCTGGATATCGCTTTTTTCTACAGGGATGTAAACGGAAATAAGCTCGATGATGCTCCGTCAGTGATAGGGTATGGGGTGTATGAATCTCCGCGAACATCGGAAGTGAATTACCCGGAGCGCTGTGCTAACAAAGGTTTTTGGCAATATGGCTTCATGGAGCGCATCGTTTCACAAAGCAGAAAACGCAACTATACATTTGATGCAAAGCGAACCGCTTACTTTGTAAATATAATATCGAAAAATAAAGATGTGCAGAAGATCTTTATCGAGCCGCACTTAAAAGAGCGGCTGAAACTGAAGTCAGCAAAGATCGGGTTTCATGGTTGCCAGGCTGTGCGTCATGACGATCACATTCACGTGCAGATCTATTGATCCTCTATAGCTTTTTCAACATCCGGTCGATCGAGGCATTCGATGTATAGGCAGAAACCTCTTGTATGGGAAACCATTTTAAATCGATGGATTCTTCCGTGATCAGAAGTTTTTCCTGCTGGTCGGCCTCGAACAGAAAACGAACATCATAATGTAAATGCTCCGGAAAATCTTTTCGGGCAGGAATGGTATGTATATCCAAATCGAAAATATACTTGTCAAGAAGTTTAAATTTCTTGAGCCCGGTTTCTTCTTCTGCTTCGCGTAAGGCTACTCCCAATATATCTTCATCGCCATCAGCATGGCCACCCGGTTGGAGCCATTTGTCAAGCTTCGCATGATGTGTGAGGAGTATAGAACTTCTTGAAGAGTCAGTAATGAATGCCGAACCGGTGATGTGTCCTGGCAAGTGATCGCGGTGGAAGGCACGATCATGCGTAAGTAAATCCAGAAATTGCTGAACGAAATTTTTCTCTTCCGCGAACGATGTGGTATAGCTGGTAAGTGCCTCTACTAAAATCTGACGTGTATAGGTCATTGTTTTGTCAGGTCGTATGATTGTTTGATCCATTGAATGACGGGCTTGGTAATGTGTTCGGGTTTTTCAAATCGTGCGGCATGCAGTACACGATTTTTCGATTGTTGCCTCGAAGCAAAGATTGGAAACTCTTCTGTTTTTTCCGGCAGGAAGAATGAAATATCCAGATATTTTTTACGAGGCTTTATCGTGAGAAATGTACTTTTATGTTTCAGCATGATATAGTCCTTTATAGGACTCACTGAAAATATACCTGTCTTTTTAACGATATGTAAAAGGTGATCATATATTTCAATGATCACCTCCGGTTGATTTTTTAATTGAGCACCTGCTGTTGTACGTTCGCAGTGATGTCGCTGGTTGGTGCCTCTGAAGCTTCGTCCGCATGTCGGACATTCCCACATAGTCTTATTGAATAACGATGGTAACTTTATTAATGCGGTTCGCTTCAAGTTTACCGGTTTGCTCGCCACCACCTGTATTGTCTTTGTCATCCTTGCGGGCGATAACGTAATACGTAATAGCTTTCAGTTCTTTGAATTTCACAACGCCTTTCGCATCGGTTTTTCCTTCTGCTACAGGGTTCGTCTCTGCTTTATAGTCATCTTCAGTTTCGAATAGTTGTACCGTTGTGCCTTGCTCTGTATTGCCTAAATCATTTCGGATTGTAATGGTAAGCTGTGTTTTGATCAATTGAAAACTGAGTGCAACAAGCAGGAAGCTTATGGCTGCAATAAATCTGAAGGTTGTCTTCATGGTTGTATACTATTTAGATTTAAAATACAATTTATAGCACACTTCTTATTTCTTTGAAATTGAAAATAAAAAGGGCTGCCGACATCTGCCAGCAGCCCGAAGGTAAGCTTAAAGTTTATTTTATGCACTACAAAAATGAAGTGCTCTGTTAGTGGTCAATTACTTCTTTGAGATGTTTAAACTGTCTATTTCTTTCTGGATGTGTTTGGCATAGTTCACCTTCCATTCATCCAGTCTTTTGAAATGGGTATTCATGCGTGTCAGGAAGTCTTTGTAATCGCGGCCTTCTTTCGGAGACCATACCACTTCTGCCATCGCACACGCGCGTGGGTATACCATATACTCTGCATGGTCGCTGGTAGGTATATATTCTGTCCACACATTGGCTTGTGCTCCAAGAATATGTTTAGCCTCGTCAGCCGTAAGCTGTGCAGGGACAGGTTCGTATGAATATACTTCGCTCACCGGAGTATAGTTGCCGATCGCCAGGGGTTCAGACTTGCTTGTATCCTGGTAATGATCAAAATAACACCAGTTACCCGGAGTCATAATCACATCGTGATTTTGCTTGGCAGCGGCGATGCCACCTTCTTCTCCGCGCCAGCTCATTACGGTAGCATTCGGTGCAAGACCACCCTCAAGGATTTCATCCCACCCGATGATCTGACGGTTTTTTCCATTGAGGTATTTCTCTATACGCTGTATAAAATAGCTTTGGAGCTCGTGCGTATTTTTAAGCTTTTCTTCCTTCATGCGTTTCTTGCAATGGGGACATTTCTCCCAGCGTGTTTTTGGACACTCATCGCCTCCTATATGTATATATTGGCTTGGGAAAAGTTCCAGAACTTCATCCAGCACATCTTGTAAAAAAACAAATGTATCTTCTTTGCCTGCGCAGAATACATCATCGAAAACGCCCCAGGTAGTAGCGACTTCGTAAGGTCCGCCGGTACAGCCAAGGTTGGGATACGCTGTGAGTGCCGCAAGTGCGTGGCCCGGTAATTCGATCTCCGGAATGATGGTCACATAGCGATCGGCTGCGTATTTCACAATGTCTTTCACTTCATCTTGTGTATAGAATCCACCGTATCGTTTGCCATCAAAGTTCTTCGCGTTGTTACGATCTGCAGTACGTGCGTGGCCTATAACCGTTTCCTTTCTATAGGCTCCTATCTCCTGAAGCTTCGGATATTTTTTGATCTCGATTCTCCATCCCTGGTCTTCTGTAAGATGCCAGTGAAAGCGATTGAATTTATGATGTGCCAGGAGATCTATATACTTCTTGATGAACTCCGGAGGGAATGTATGCCTGCCTACGTCAAGATGAAGTCCGCGATAGGCGAAGCGTGGATAATCGGTAATCGTAACGAACGGAACTTCTTTACTGTTCTCGGTAAGGATTTGTAGCAGTGTTTGTGCTCCGTAAAATAATCCGGCACCACTATTGGCTTGTATACTTACACCTTTGTCGTCAACCGTAAGTTTATAGCCTTCCTCGTGAAGCGTGGAGTCTTCTATAGTATATAAGGCAATCTGGTTTTCATCTTTGGCAAACTCGGAAACCGTGGCGTCAATGTTTTTTGATTTGAGAAATATAGCAAGCAAGTCCGCTACATTTTTTTCATCAGCAGATTTCGCAATAATAGCAACCGATTTGTCCCAATGTATATGATCATTGCCGGGTGTTAATGAAACAGGTTTGGGAATGATGCCGGGTATAGTAACGGCTTCCTTCTGTTCTTCTTTCTTCGAACATCCTGCCAATAGAAGCAAGACAACGAAGGGATAGATGAGTTTTTTCATGAAGTCTGATTGATTGGTTTTATGCAGTATAGAAAAACAATCTCCAATAACCAACGAAAGTGAAAGGTGTGTCTGTGTGCTTGTGATGACTGGAGATTACGTGTTAGAATTGGAGTAGGGAAGGTGATTTGGAGTTAAAATTTTAAAAGCGAACCGTTATATATAGCCGGTCGAAAGGCTGCATGAAAAGAAAAATGCCGGACGATTTGCCCGGCATTTTTAATCATATTGAATCTTTTAATTTTCTACCTCACTAACAGAACACCGCCACGTTTTTCCTTTGTTCCGTCTTGTGGACGGTATGAACTTTTGTAGCGGACCACGTATGAATATGTGCCTGCTGGCAAGAGTTGACCGGTATTGTTATTATAGCCCCCATTCCATTCGAATTGACGATCAGTAGATGCAAATACCATCTCACCCCAGCGATTGAAGATATATACCTGGAAGCCATCGTCATCGATAAAGAATGTAAAGAGCTTGAATGCTACGTTTTCCTCTAAGCCATTTACTGGTCGGAAAGCGTTCGGTCCTACAATTACCGGATCGCACTGAACGCTTACGGTTGTACGATCTGAACTGAAGCATCCAAATGCATTTTCAAGTTCTACCTGAAATATACCGGCACGATCTGCTGTATAGGTTTGTGTCGTTTCACCTAACGGAGATGCCGAACCACTGATTACTTCGAACCATTCGTAGCTTACAAAATCAGGTCCTGGATCCAGAATGGCAACGCGTGTGTTCTCATCGGGGTTTGCTTCATCCGGGCAGATCAATCGTGTATCGGTAAGTTTACCAGGCGTTGAAGGTGCGAGGAGTATATCAAGGTCAACCGTTGCAGGGCATATACCATCCGATACAGTTACAGAATATAGTCCTTCTTGCGTCTGGCCATCCAGTTGAGCCGCGTTTCCTCCGGCAATAGCAGTTCCATCCAATGACCATGTATAACTGCTCACCGCTCTGCTTGGTGTTGCTAACAGTGCGAATGGAGATCCGTCACACGGAGGGTTTACCGTTGATATAGTAACACTCAGCGGTCCGGATATAGTCACAGGTTTCAGTACTGTTTTAGGTGCACAACCAGAGATTGGACTTTGCATGCTAAGTGTATAGTTGCCTGAAGTTGTGACGCTAAACTGTTGACCAGTGCCTACTACGGATCCATTCAATGACCATATATAGAAGTAACTTCCAACAGGATTTGCATTTCCGGTAGGTGCCGCTACAAGTATAACCGGTGTTGTACAAGGATCAAATGTAAAGTCAGGAACGAAGTTATCTACGGATACTGTCTCAGTAACTGTTGTAGGGCAATTTGTACCATCTGATATAATTACCTGAAGTGGCCATGTACCTGGATTTACAGTTACAGACTGTGCGTTCAATGCAGAGCTAATACTTCCTGAAGGGGAGCCACTCCAATCATATGAACCTCCTGCCGGAAGAGCCGTTGCTTGCGATGACGTGCATAGGTTAGTTATATCTATATCAGCACCTGGCACAGATGGACTTGTTCCAATGATTACCTGGCCACTGGCTAAGCATCCCGTTATAGTAACTTCTACTATATATTCCCCCGCTGGTAACGCGCTTGTAAAGAATGTTGCGGTAGCAGGTTTTGCTGTTATAGGAATAACCTCGGCTGCCGTGGCAACGTTAATAACCCTATAGGTTCCTGCGAGTGCGGAAGTAGTAACTACTTCAATTGTCTCAGGAGCGCAGATGCTCTTAGGTGTTGGCGTTACTGTAAACGCATTCGTGCTAATGGAAGTCGCATCATTAGTAAAGCATCCGGTTACCTGATCTACAACCTGAATAGAATATGTACCAGCTCCTAAACCTGTTGCTGATCCCAGGAATGGCACCGCTATATTTGATTGACTATCCGTAAAGCTTGGCCCCGCTATAGTATAGGAAACGGGCGAACCGACAGGTTGAGAAATATTAATCGAAACCGATCCATTGGTTGCGCCACAAGCGATCGTACCACCTGGCGTAAGTGCAACCACCGGAGATTGATTCACAGTATATACCACTGTGTCACTTGTTATACACGATGTTGTTGGATCCGTATATACTACTAGATATTCAAACACTCCTGCTGTTGTAAAATCTACAGCCTGAGTTGGGCCAGTGTTACCTGCGATCGTGCCACCGTTCAGCTTCCAAACGTGATTCTGAAGATTTATACCAGTATTCAAAGTTATACCTGCACCTGCTGCAGAACACACTGTTGAATCCGGTCCAAAGTCAATAGTTGTTAATGAAGGGTATACATCAATTTGTCCATCGGTAGTACATCCTGAAATTGTATTCGTAACGGTTACTGAATAGAAGCCCGGACGGCTGATGCTGATTGTTTTAGTAGTATCACCTGTTTCCCAAAGATACGCGAGATCAGCCGCGTTGGTTGGATTTGCATCCAGCGTAAGCGGAGGAGTACAAAGTGCCAGCGTTGCTGACGGATCTGCAGGAGGTGCATAAATTCTGAACTGCTGTGTTAATGTAGTATCCAGACCGCAACGATTTGTGATCTGTAATGTAGCAGTATATAATCCGGCAGCGCCCATTAGGAAGTTGAAGGTCTCTTCTGTGGAAGTTGTTACCACTGCTCCGCCCGATGACGTGATTTGCCAGAAGAATGAATCGATTGGATCGGTTCCTGATCCGGAGAAATTTGTTGAGTCTCCCAAGCATTGCCCGGTCACAACAATAGACGGGCCTTGTATTGGATCGGATATAATCTGTATGAAGTTCGGCAGTCCCAGGCGACTCAACGTAGAGGCTGCTGGTACTGCAGGCTGAAGTGGAAACTGGCTCACGTTAAAGGTAGAGGCAATCGTTGTATCGGCATTTACTTGAATCACACCTAAATATGGCTTGTTGTTAACGGCTACATAAATTTGCCCATCAGGTCCAAGCTGTATGGCACCCAGTTCTTCATTATAATCGGTGTCAGACATAGCAGGAGGTCCATCTACTTCGAACGGTATACCGAGGGTATCGAACGCGAACTCATATACTTTAGAAGTTGAGCCTAGTAACGTTGCAAAAAGTTTGTTACCACCTGCACCAAATTCAACACCATATACTTGTCCGGTGGTACTTCCTAAATTAACAGAACGGAAATTTGTAACGGCTCCGCTTGAATCCGCAAAGTCAAAAATCTCAACGATGTTTGAAACTCCGGGAGTCGAGAGCGCAACGGCTAATCTGTTCTGCGCACCAAGCTTCATATAGCCTTGTCCATTCTGTGCACTAGCCATAGAGTGGTCTGAGCCTATACTTGAAACGACAGGATTACCGATTCCCAATGTAGAGATTTGGTAAGCACGGAAGGAGTTGTTCCCATACTCGTGTGCAATCAGCCAGTTGCCATTACCGGTAATTCTTTCGGTGCTCTTCGTAAAGAGCGTAACATTTTGTTCAACAAGTCCTCCGCTACCATTATTCAATTTAAGATCGAATAAGGAATAGCTTAAGCGGAATGTATAGGAGCCATAGATCTCTTGTGTAGTAAATATATAGTATAGGGTTTCATCGCCAGGTACAGGTATAATCAGCACAGATTGTGCAGCACCAGGTTCTCCACCTATACCGGCAGCTATTTCTGTAAAGCTTCTGTCCCAAACTTTATCGCCATCTGTAAAGAAAATTACCTGACCGTTACGATCAGAGATTGTAGACGTTCCTTCCGGTGCATTCATCACAGGATTTGAAATTGCCTGTGCTGGTCCTGCAGGTACATCAAACAATGGATTAAAATCTATACCGGCATTCTGTCCAAAGTACCAGATGTTGGCGCGTTGGTCCTGAACATCGTACTCTTTAATATTTACACCGGCATAAGTAGAACATCCTCCTACGGTCGCTACGAGATAATAATATCCTGCAGAGTCAGGTTGAAGGGTAGCCGTTGTTCCGGAAGAAGGAGCGCCAATTGCACCAGCCGGTCCAAACCATTGCCAGGTAGGCGTACCGCTGCCCTGAATCTGGGCTGTTACACTAAACCGGTTACAAGGAGGTGGTGGGTTAGATGCCTTTGGAAATGGAAGTTCACAGCTACAGGCCGTGGTGTCTTGTACCAGGTTGATCTGCGTATCAAAATCATTTATAGTAATGGCTTGTGTAGTATCTTTTTGTTGTCCGTTCAGAAAAGCGGTAACGGTCACATCATAAGTTCCTCCTGCCTGATAGGTATATACCGGGCTCCAGTCACTGGAAGATGTACCATCCCCGAAATCCCAGGTGAGGCTGTCTGCGCCTGGTGCTACCGTTGGGAAGAAAGATGTAGGAGCGTTCGCACAAAATCCTTTTGCTTCAAAATATACTTTCATCTTGGCGCTATCACGTGGTGCGAAGGAAGGAAATTGTCTTCCACCAAAATTCCCCGTAAAGGCTGTAGAAGCATATTCAACTTCACTGGCTATTGTATCAGTATCTGTGATCGCACCCAGGAAGAAAGATCCACCCGACTGGTATAAATGATAGATTGTACTGTCAGGTCCCATCTGCAAACCATAGCTTTCCGCAGGCTTCGTTGTTAAAACAGAAACAGGAGATAGCGTTGGTGCCGTGAGATCATATTGAAGTACATCTCCGGTAGCGGCTCCTTCACCAAAAACAGAGATATATAAGTATTGCCCATTGCTGCTGAACTCAGCGTCATATATAGCTTGTGTAATGGCCCCACTCACAGCAGAATTGTTCACGCGTGTGCCGGTAAGCGTTGGTAATGTAGCGGGTGCTACCGGAAAAGCGATGTTAAAAATTTCCAGGTCGCGATTGGCTTCCTTCGGAGAAACTGCGATGCGCTTAGTCGCTGCGTTGTAAGCAAAGTTTGCAACATTCTCAATTAACCCGATAGATACGCTGCCCTCGTATGTAACACCCGTTGTACTGATCTTTACAAAATGATAGTTGGTCGTGTTTATCTCATGGGTCATCAACCAAAAGTCACTTCCGGTTGTATCGGCAAGCATCAACATCCCTTCAGAAAGGTTGGACGGCAAGCTGGCAATTACCTGATTCTTGGTAGTAACATCGCCAAGTGGAGGCTGACCAAAATTAGTGGCGTTACCGATTTGAAGAGAGTCAACGATACTGAACCGGACAGTTCCGGCAGCATCTGCATGAAAGATATAGTATTGATTGGAGCTCGCCGGATTCTGACAAATAACAACGGGTTGGTTCCGTGTGTTGTCACCTGTTATAGTACCATTTGGCATCGCCTGATGTGATGCATCGATCACGCGTGTTCCATCGGTATAGAAAAACAAATTACCCGTTACCGGATCACTTGCTACGGCGCTTCCTCCTGTACCAAAAGGTATAAACTGATTTGTTACCAGAGACGCGGAGTTGTCGGTGCGGCTGAAACGTATGCCTCGATTACTGTTACCGAAGTACCAGTTATGACCGGCAAAGTTCTGTGCCATGGAGCAGACCGGTATGACTGCTGCTATAAAAAAAAGAAACCGGTAAAAATTTTTTCTCACGTTCGTTCAGTGTTAGGTTCTGTAACTTACCAATCTTCTCAATAATGTGTCAAATGTAAAACGCTCAAGTTGTTTTAAAGTATACAATTTGAGTTAAAATTAACCGTTAATCGTTTGCTGCTTACCGTTAACCGACAATACCGGGTATACTCGTGTTAATCGGTGTTTGATACAACTGAACACAGAACGGTCAACGGATAACGGTTTTTCTGCGGATGGATAACGGATAACGAATAACTTTTTATTACTTTGCCCCGATTGCACACTTTAAAAGAACACGACTCGATGTACAGGATACTCCTGCTTTCAGGTATATTAATGCTGGTGCTGGTTGGTGCGGTAACTGCCCAGGATCCTCAATTTTCTCAATTTTATGCGGCTCCCCTTTATCTGAACCCTGCACTTACCGGGGCTACGAACCAGGCAAGAGCTGGTATAAATTATAGAAATCAGTGGCCCGCTATCGATGCGAACTTCACTACGATGTCCGCATACTTCGATTATTTTATCGAAGATAAGAATAGTGGTATAGGCGTTATTATTACGCGTGACCGCGAAGGACTGGCTGGCTTGCAATCCATTAGTCTCGGGTTGCAATACTCGTATGAACTTCAACTTACAAAATACCTGGGCTTCCGGCCAGGCGTACAGATTGCACTGTTTAACCGTGATGTAAACTTTGATAAGTTGACTTTTGGTGATCAGTTCGATCAGAGTACAGGACAGATCATTAGCAGCGAAACGGCAGAAACATTTAATACACAATCCAGCAGAACATTTGTCGATCTTTCTTTTGGTGGAGTATTCTTTACAAAGAATGCATGGCTCGGAGTTTCAACGTGGCACCTTACCCGTCCTAATCAAAGCTTGATTGGAGAAGAAAGCAAACTGCCGGTAAAGATGTCTGTGCATGGTGGATTTAAATTTTACATGAAGCCTGGAGTAGTAGGAAGCGGAGTGTATGCCCGTAAATCCGAGCGAAGTATAGCACCAGCTTTTCAATATCGCCATCAGGGACAATGGGATCAGGTTGATCTCGGAATGTATTTTACTTTTGAACCACTCGTTCTTGGAACGTGGTATCGTGGCGTACCTTTTAAAAATTTAGGTGGCGTTGTCAACAATGAGTCGATCGTATTGCTTCTTGGCTTTACCAAGCTCGGAGCAAAAGATGCTATCAACATAGGCTATAGCTACGACTTTACGATCTCCAAGCTTGGCTCCGGTAGCGGTGGCGCTCACGAATTCAGTCTCGTATATACCTGGCCCATGCGGAACCCCCGTAAGCCACCAAAGGATAAACTTATTATTCCTTGTCCTGATTTTTAGTGGACATGATTCCCGATATAAAAAAAGCTTCCGCATGGAAGCTTTTTTTATGAGCGTACCACTCTGATATTTTCACTGATTGTTTGTATTCGCTGTCAGGATATAATTCAGACCGATACTTTCCCTTAACTTTAACACCATGAATCTTCAATATTCACTGGAGCTTTTTGGTACATTCTTCTTTGCTATATCCGGAGCACTTGCCATTCAGGATAAAGAGCACGATTGGTTTGGTGCTGGCTTCACCGGGTTTGTCACCGCTATAGGGGGTGGAAGCTTACGCGATATGATCTTGGGAAGTTATCCGCTTGTGTGGGTTGGTGATATAAATTTTCTCTACGCCATTATAGCCGGTGTAATTTCCGCTATAGTTTTCTTCCGCTATATCATCCGGTTACGCAAAACATTTTTTCTCTTCGATACTTTTGGAATAGCGTTCTTTACTGTGCTTGGTGTCGAGAAGTCGTTGAGTCTTGGTGTTCGCCCGGAGATCGCTGCAATCATGGGAATGTTCTCGGCTATTATGGGAGGTGTGATCCGTGATACACTTACCAATGAGACACCCGTAATCTTTCGGAAAGAGATTTATGCCACAGCGTGTCTGGCAGGAGCGGTGTGTTACCTGTTACTTGATCTGCATACTTCCATGGAGCGAAACACTACGCTTCTAATCTCTGCAGGCGTTATCATCGCTATCCGCATCGTAGCGGTAAAATTCAAATTGTCGTTGCCAGAGTTGAAATAGTTGTTTGAAGTTATAACCTATAATTTATACTCGATGCTATAGCGTATTCAGTAAAGTTGAAGAGCGCATTATACCTATCGGATGTATGATTTTAGATAGCAACATCTGATTACTTTATGAGTCTATAGCCTATAGAAGAACGTTGAGATTTCGTGTGAGCAGCACGAACATCAAAGCGTCTAGCCGTCACGATGAAGCATATATTCTCAGTTGATATTGCGCCTCTCCAGCGGTTGTTTCACTAACGAAAGTTAGTAGTTGTAAAAAAAAAGTAAAGTTCTTATGCAAATGTTTGCCATTAAACAAACTTTTCCGTTTAATTTTGCATTTGGATTTAGAAAGAAAACAAAAACATAAACTGAATGATTTTCATCTAACGTTTCACATTTAACGCTTGAAAAGAAATTGAAAACATTGTTCACCATAATAAAAGCTGCTAAGGCTGCTTACCAATCTGATAGAACGTTCCAGTTCTTATTTAACGCCTGTATGGTGACCAGGCGACCGCGACCCGTACGCTTTGCGCGTATCTGATACCTCCATCATACAACCTGTTGTTGATTTAACGTGATGTCAAGGACATTGCGTTTTTGTGCTTTTCCCCGGGCACGGAGTTTTCAATTTATCATCACTTTATAATTCAGAATTCACATTGGAAAATCAAACTATAATTGTCAGACTGGCAACAGCTGACGATAAACATTACGCAGAGACCATCACAAACGAGATGGAAGAATCTGCAAAAGCGCGTGGTACCGGTATAGCCAAGCGTTCACCTCTATACATCGAGAAGAAGATGGAAGAAGGTAAAGCTATCATCGCTGTAACAGATCAGGGTACATGGGTTGGCTTTTGCTATATAGAAGCATGGGAGCATGATAAGTATGTAGCGAACTCTGGTCTTATTGTTTCTCCTGCATTTCGTAAGACAGGTGTAGCAACGGAAATCAAGCACAAAGTCTTCAACTTGTCACGTGAGAAATATCCTCACGCTAAAATATTTGGTCTTACTACCGGTCTCGCAGTAATGAAGATCAATTCTGATCTCGGTTACGAGCCTGTTACCTATTCTGAACTTACCAACGATGAAGAGTTTTGGAAAGGCTGCCAGAGCTGTGTGAACTATGAGATACTGATGAGCAAAGGCAGAAAGAACTGCATGTGTACTGCGATGTTGTTTGATCCTGCAGAAGCAGAAGCAAAGATCAAAGCAGCAGAAGCAGCCAAAGCTCTGGCTCAAGCAACGCCTGTGAAGGCTGCTGAAACAGTAGTGACACCTGAAGGAGAACTGGTAACACATCGCCATCGCGAGTTCAAAGGCAACTTCAAACTGTTCGAACGCTGGGTGCGCTTCAAGCAATTCGTTCTGTTGAAATCCTCCCGTAAAAAAGACGAAGGCAACGGAGATAAATCCGATAGGAAATCTTTGTTAAGCTTTTTCTTCTTTTGGTAAAATCAGAAGCAGAGAAGTAATCTATTACTAAACAAGTGTTGATTTAAGTCAGCATATAGTTTTGTATAAGATAGGTATGTCTAAATTTAGCTTCGCTTAAAGGAAGCGCACACATAAACAAAACACACTCAGGCAGCTTTAAAAAATATACAGATGAGTAAAAAGAAAGTCGTATTAGCATTCAGCGGAGGTCTTGATACCTCGTATTGTGTAAAGTATTTAGGTGAAGAAAAAGGATATGAGATTCATACCATCACAGTAAACACCGGTGGTTTTGATGACAAGGAAATCAAAGAGATTGAAGCGCGTGCTAAAAACCTTGGCGTTGCTTCACACAAAACGGTAGACGAAACAAAGAACTACTACGAGAAGGTAATCCGCTACCTCATCTATGGAAATATACTAAAGAACAATACCTATCCGCTTAGTGTAAGTGCAGAGCGTATGTCGCAGGCGTTGGCTGTAGCGATCTATGCAAAGGAGATCAAGGCTGATGCAGTAGCACACGGAAGCACTGGCGCTGGCAACGACCAGGTTCGTTTCGATATGATCCTAAATATACTTGTACCCGGTATAGAGATCATCACACCGATCCGTGAATTGAAACTGTCACGTGAAGAAGAAATTGCTTTCCTGAAATCGAAAGGTGTACAAATGAATTTCGAGAAAGCGATGTACTCCATCAACAAAGGTATATGGGGAACATCTGTAGGAGGGAAGGAAACATTGAAGTCGCTGGGCATGCTGCCAGAAGAAGCGTGGCCTACACAAGTTACGAAGACGGGAAGCGAAGAAGTGAAACTCACTTTTGAGAAAGGTGAGCTCAAGAAAATAAATGATAAAAGTTTTGCCCATCCGGTAGAAGCAATTCAACACCTGCAATCTATAGCAGGCCCTTACGGGATTGGCAGAGATATACATGTAGGCGATACGATTATTGGTATAAAAGGTCGCGTGGGCTTTGAAGCTGCCGCTCCTATACTCGTGTTGAAGGCGCATCATGCATTGGAGAAACACGTGCTAACCAAATGGCAACTCAGCTGGAAAGATCAGCTTGCACAGTTCTATGGCAACTGGTTACACGAAGGACAATATCTTGATCCGATCATGCGCGACATAGAAGCCTTCCTTACGAATGCACAGCAAAATGTAACCGGTGATGTTACTATACAACTCCATCCCTATAGATACCAGGTGCTGGGCATTGAATCATCCTTTGATCTCATGTCATCGAAGTTTGGCAAGTACGGTGAAATGAACCTCGGTTGGACGGGCGATGATGTGAAAGGCTTCACAAAGATCTTCGGTAACCAGACTGCTATATATCATCAGGTGAAGGAAGATAATGAAGCTAAAAGCTAATGGCGCAAGTCAAGGCTTTAGCTTTTCTATTCTGCTTTAAAAAAATAAAGAAATGACGAACACAAAAATACGAGTAGGCATTATAGGCGGTGCAGGATACGGAGGCGGTGAAACGATCCGGTTGTTGCTGAACCATCCACAAGCCGAATTGTCTTTTGTTCATAGCCGCAGTAACGCAGGTAATCCGCTATATTCTGTGCATGCAGATTTACAGGGTGATACAGAACTGAGATTTACAGATACACTGCAGCAAGATGTAGAGGCATTAGTTATATGTCTTGGTCATGGTGAAAGTAAAAAGTTTCTTCAGGACAATGCTATTGATGCCAGGATTAAAGTTATAGATCTCAGTCAGGATTTCAGATTAGGAGAATCCGTTCAGGGCCGATCATTTGTATATGGATTGCCAGAGTTGAACAGAGAAGCTATAAAGAAGGCAAGTAATATAGCGAATCCGGGATGCTTCGCTACCGCTATTCAGCTTGGATTACTTCCTTTAGCAAAGGCAGGTATATTAAAAGAAGTTTTTGCAACGGGTATCACAGGCTCTACCGGAGCCGGGCAGAAGTTACAGGATACTACGCATTTTACGTGGCGTGCGAATAATATATCGGCCTATAAAACGCTTACGCACCAGCATCTGAAGGAGATCAATCAATCCTTGAAACAACTTCAGTCTGGATTCAGCGATGCTATAAATTTCATTCCATGGCGCGGTGATTTTGCGCGCGGAATTTTTGTGAGCTCCTGCATTACAACAGATCGTTCACTCGATGACCTGAAGAGTATATATAAAGATTTTTATGCAGGTCATCCTTTTACGATCGTTTCCGATGATACGATCGATATGAAGCAAATCGTGAATACGAATAAATGTTTGATCGGTATAGAAAAAGAAGGTAATAAAGTAGTAGTTCATTCTGCTATCGACAACTTGCTGAAAGGCGCATCCGGTCAGGCTATTCAAAATATGAATTTGCTTTTTGGCTTGGAAGAAACGACTGGCTTGAAGTTGAAGAGTATTGTGTTTTAAGGTATATATCTTTTATCTATACTTTTTGGAAGTACAGGTAAAGATATAAACGATGTAAAGCAATGCTTATCAACCACAGGACGAAATAAGAAAGGAACTTTAATTATAACCCAAAACCCGCCTTCAGCTTTTCTCTTTAAGCTTTTGGCGAAAACGCTCTACTGAAATGAAATTATTTGATGTATACCCCTTATTCAATATAACTCCGGAAAGAGCACAAGGCTCATGGCTTTGGGATGACAAAGGTGAAAAGTACCTGGATCTATATGGAGGTCATGCCGTTATTTCAATCGGCCATTCACATTCTCATTATGTAAAGTCGTTGAGTGATCAGCTTGGTAAAATTGCATTTTACTCCAACAGCGTTCAAAATCCAATTCAGGAAAAGCTTGCCGAAAAGTTAGGACAACTCTCGGGCTATCCGGAATATCAACTCTTTCTTTGTAACTCCGGTGCTGAAGCGAACGAAAATGCATTGAAGCTTGCATCCTTTATTACAGGACGTAAAAAAGTTATAGCATTCAAAAAAGCATTTCACGGAAGAACATCAGGAGCTGTTGCTGCTACCGATAATCCGAAGATCGTAGCACCTTTCAACGCAGGTCATGATATAGCCTTTGTTCCGATGAATGATGAAGCTGCTTTTAACGAAGTGCTTGATGATACTATAGCGGCTGTTATTATAGAAGGTATACAAGGTGTTGGAGGTATACAATTGCCTTCCGATTCTTTTCTTCAGTTCCTTGAAAAGAAATGCAAAGAGAATGGATCTATTTTTATACTCGATGAAATTCAATGTGGCTACGGAAGAACCGGAAAATTCTTTGCACATCAACATGCGGGTGTCAAGCCACATTTGATCACGACTGCGAAAGGTATGGGCAATGGATTTCCTATAGGCGGCGTACTGATTCACCCGGATATAAAACCGTGGAGCGGCATGTTGGGAACTACATTCGGAGGAAATTATTTGGCGTCTGTGGCGGGTCTCGCTGTACTCGAAGTAATGGAGAAGGAGAATTTGATTCACAACGCAGCTGTGCAGGGTGACTATTGGATCGCTGCACTGAAGAAATATCCTTCACTAAATGATGTACGCGGCAGAGGATTAATGATAGGTTTTGATTTACCGGAAGAGAAAAAGTCCGTACGTAACGATCTTTTACAAAAACATAAGATATTTACAGGAGAAGCCAAGCCGAATACAATTCGCTTGCTGCCTTCATTGGCTTTAACAAAAGAAGAAGCTGATCTATTTTTAACAGCATTGACCGAAGAACTGAAATGAAAAACTTTATTTCCGTCAACGATGTGGCAGACATCGATGCCCTCGTAGCAAAGGCACTCGACTTTAAAGCTAATCCGCTTACAAGCCAGGCTCTTGGTTTGAATAAGCGTATCGGCTTGTTGTTTCTCAATCCAAGTATGCGCACAAGATTAAGCACACAGATTGCCGCTGAGAATCTCGGCATGAAGGTCATTGTATTTAATGTTGGCCAGGATGGCTGGGCGCTTGAGTTTGAAGACGAAGCCATCATGAGTGGCAATACAGTCGAGCACGTTAAAGATGCCGCTCCCATCATGGGGAAGTATTTTGATGTGTTGGGTATACGTACATTTCCTTCGTTGCAAAATAAGGTTGATGATTATAGCGAACTATATATCAACCAGTTTATTAAATATGCAGGTATACCGGTGCTGAGTCTTGAAAGTGCAACGCTGCATCCACTGCAAAGTCTTACCGATATCATTACTATTCGCGAGACATTCCGCGAAAAGCGAAAGCCTAAAATTGTATTGACATGGGCACCTCACGTTAAAGCATTGCCCCAATGTGTAGCCAATAGTTTTTCACAGTGGATCAACGCCTGGGGTGAATCTGATTTTGTGATCACGCATCCGGAAGATTACGAACTGGATGAAAAATTTACCAAAGGTGCAAGTATAGAACTCGATCAGAAGAAAGCATTGAAAGATGCTGACTTTGTTTATGTAAAGAACTGGAGTACATATACTGACTACGGAAGAATTTATTGCAACGACCCTTCGTGGATGTTGACCAATGATAAATTACAGTTAACGAATAACGCGAAGGTTATGCATTGCCTTCCTGTAAGACGCAATGTAGAATTAAGCGATGAGATATTGGATGGTGCCAACAGCGTTGTAACGCGACAAGCATCGAACCGTGTGTGGGCTGCGCAGGCAGTACTTCATGAGTTATTAACAAACAAGCTGCAGTAACCCGGAGTGTTCATGAATAAGCTTTTCATTATAAAGATTGGAGGAAATGTACTGGATAATCCCCAGGCATTAAGTTCTTTCTTAAAAGATTTTGCTTCGATCAAAGAACCAAAAATTTTGATTCATGGCGGAGGAAAGATTGCCACCAAACTTGGCGATCAGTTAGGCATCGAGTCAAAGTATATAAATGGAAGAAGAATTACCGATGCGCAGACGTTGGATGTAGTGACGATGGTATATGGCGGGCTGGTAAATAAACAGATCGTTGCCACGTTACAGACCTTGAATTGCAATGCCATGGGCTTTACCGGTGCAGACGGTAATCTGATCAAAGCCGTGAAGCGCCCGGTAAAAGATATAGACTACGGTTTTGTAGGCGATGTAAAGGAAGAAGGAGTGAACGCATCGTTGCTATCTTTACTCTTGAAACAAGATATAGTGCCGGTGTTCGCGCCGTTGACACATGCAGATGGTTCAATGCTGAACACAAATGCTGATACTATAGCTTCGGTATTATCCGTTGCACTAAGCAAGCATTTTGATGTACGACTTATTTTCTGCTTTGAGAAGAAAGGTGTTTTGATGGATGTTAATGATCCGAATTCGGTGATCACGCACTTGCCAAAGAATCGCTACGATGAGCTGTTGCCTAAGGGTATATTTGCTGATGGTATACTTCCAAAATTAGAAAATGCATACACTGCTATACAAACCGGAGTAAAAGAGGTTTTGATAGGAGAAGCGAAAGACCTCGTGAAAAATACCGGACCGGTAACAGAGGGGACGTTAATAACAATATAAAAGCTGTAAGCTTGAACGTAAGTCTCGGGTAAGTGAAGTGGTTTAGAAGAGAAAAGTGCCTTGAAGCAATAAGCTCGCAGCTCTAAGCAATTAAATTATGGATTCATTATACGAAAAGGCTACGAACCTGTTGATTAAACTCATTGCTGTTCCTTCGTTCAGCAAAGAGGAGGATGAAGTAGCTTCAGTATTGGAAGAATTTTTTGAGAGAGAGCGGGTTCATTCTTACCGTAAAGGCAATAACGTATGGGTGAAGAATCTATACTTTGATCCCGCGAAACCTACTGTTCTGTTAAATTCACATCACGATACCGTAAAGCCGAATCCGCAGTACACACGCGATCCGTTCAAGCCCGAAATTATAGATGGTAAATTGTTTGGTTTGGGAAGCAATGATGCAGGCGGACCACTGGTTTCATTAATTGGGACATTTCTGCATTATTATCCTCAACAAAATCTGAAGTATAATATAGTCTTGGCAGCTACCGCAGAAGAAGAGATTTCCGGTACGGGTGGTGTTGAAAGTATATGGACATCGTTACCTACCATTGATTTTGCTATCGTAGGAGAGCCTACACTTTGCCAGATGGCAACAGCTGAAAAAGGTTTGATGGTGTTGGATTGTATTGCTCGCGGTAAGGCCGGACATGCTGCGCGTGAAGAAGGCATCAATGCTATATATGAAGCCTTGCCGGATATTGAGTGGTTCCGTAATTACAAGTTCCCAATTATATCCCAGACACTCGGTCCTATAAAAATGACGGTCACGATTATCAATGCCGGCAAGCAGCACAACGTGGTGCCTGCAGAATGTCATTATACAGTTGATGTTCGCGTTACCGATGCCTATAGCCTTGAAGAGCTTCTCGAGGTGATCAAGCAAAATGTAAAGAGTGAAGTGTCACCACGCTCTATGCGCATGCGTCCTTCCGGTATAGCGGAAGATCATCCGATGGTGCAGGCTGCAATTAAACTCGGTATTGAGCGCTATGGCTCACCGACTACATCCGATCAGGCATTGATCCCAACTCCCTCTGTTAAAATGGGACCTGGCGATTCTGCACGTTCGCATTCTGCTGACGAATTTATATATGCAGATGAAATCAAGAAGGGCATTGATACCTATATCAAGGTTCTCAACGAAGTGATTCTGTAGGTATGAAGAATCCCGCGCTGATCGTAATCGATGTTCAGAAAGGTATAGATGAAGCTAATCATTGGGGCGGGAATCGTAATAATGTCAACGCTGAACAAAATATAGCGTTGCTGCTGGAGTCCTGGAAAGAAAAAAATCTTCCTATTTTTATAGTTCAACACTGCTCTATATCTCCATCATCTCCGTTTCGTCCGGGCTATCCTGGTAATGATTTGAAAGAGTTTGTGAAGCCTTTTGTTTTAGAAAAAGTTTTTCAAAAATCTACTACCAATGCTTTTGTTGGAACCGATCTTCAGCAGACACTCCAGCAAAATAATATTTCACAACTTGTTATTGTTGGCTTTGTAACAAATAACTCGGTGGAGGCCACTGCGCGTATGGCTGGTGATCTCAATTTTGTAACAACGGTGGTGTCGGATGCGACCGCGGCATTTGATAAAACAGGTATAGATGGTACTACCTATTCATCTGAGTTAGTACATACTTTATCGCTGTCTCATTTGAAAGATGAGTATGCTTCGATCTATACAACAGCCGAATTGTTAAGCTATATATCAACGAATTCACTCTCAATTTAATTTTTCTATTCATGAAGCTCTGGCAAAAAGATAAAACATCCCTTAAAGAAGTAGAGAAATTTACCGTGGGCAGAGATCAGGAGATGGATATGTTTCTGGCTCCTTTTGATGTTCAGGGTTCGCTTGCACACATCACCATGCTTGAATCTATAGGTTTGCTGGAGAAGAATGAACTTGAGATTTTATCAGCAGAGTTAAAGAATATATACAAGCGAATTCAGTCAGGTGATTTTAAAGTTGACGAAGGTGTTGAAGACGTACATTCGCAGGTAGAGCTTGAACTCACGCGAACGCTTGGCGATGTAGGAAAGAAAATTCACAGTGGACGTTCCCGTAACGACCAGGTTTTAGTAGATATAAAACTTTATCTACGCCATGAGATAAAGGAAGTAACGGAAGAAGTTAAGAATCTTTTTGATCTGTTGATCGCACAAAGCGACAAGTATAAAAATCATCTTCTTCCGGGATATACTCATCTTCAGTTGGCGATGCCTTCTTCCTTCGGACTTTGGTTTGGAGCGTATGCTGAAAGCCTGGTGGACGATGTAATTACATTGCAGGCAGCCTATAAAGTGATCAATAAAAATCCGTTGGGATCAGCCGCTGGATATGGATCTTCATTTCCGTTAAATAGAACGTTGACAACAACGCTTTTGGGTTTTGATGATTTGAACTATAATGTAGTATATGCGCAGATGGGACGTGGCAAGGCGGAGCGCATCGTAGCTGCTGCGTTATCAAATATAGCATTGACGCTGAGTAAATTGTCAATGGATGCTTGTTTGTTCCTGAACCAGAATTTCGGATTCATCAGTTTTCCGGACGAACTCACAACGGGCTCGAGCATTATGCCACATAAGAAGAATCCCGATGTATTTGAATTAATCCGTGCACGTTGCAATCAACTGGCTGCATTGCCAAATGACATTGCGTTGTCTACTGCTAATTTACCGTCGGGGTATCATCGCGACATGCAATTGTTAAAAGAGATTTTATTCCCGGCCATTCAACGCCTCAAAGACTGCTTGCGCATGGCGCAGTTGATGTTGTCAAATATATCAGTCAAAGAAAATATCCTGGCGGATGAAAAGTATAAATTCCTTTTCAGCGTGGAAGAAGTCAACAGACTTGTTTTATCAGGTATACCTTTTCGTGATGCCTACAAAAAAGTCGGACTGGATATAGAACAAGGCAACTACAATCCGCAGACAACTGTTAATCATACACATGAAGGAAGCATTGGCAACCTTAGCCTGGATGCGATTCGCAAAATGATGGATGGGACACTTACAACTTTCCAGTTTTCGAAATCTGAAAAAGCAATTGAGAAATTGATTTCATAAAAGCAAAAAGCACTTTCCTTTTCTGTTTTGTTTGTAGAATTAAATCATCGATTTGATTCCATAAGTTTACTATACGAGAAATCAGTCTCGGATACACACTATATTTAAAAGCATTGGGCATGGTTTTTACCCCAGAGGATATACATCCCATGCTTTATGAATTCATTCAACACTTCATCCAGAAGAAAATTCATTCAACAGGTTTCATGCTCGATCGGATCATCCTTTCTGGCATTTGCAACGCCCGCTTTTTCCAAAGGGTTTACACTTGAGGAAGAAGCAGCAACGTCTGCAGTGACACAGGAGCCTGCGCGAAAACTGGGCGTAGCACTGGTGGGATTGGGCAAATATAGCACCGATCAGCTTGCACCTGCTTTGCAGGAAACGCAGCGTTGTAAACTTGTGGGGATAGTAACAGGCAGTCCCGATAAAGCAGAGGAGTGGAAACGTAAATACAATATTCCGGAGAAGAATGTTTATAGCTATCAAAATTTTGATTCTATTAAAGATAACCCAGCTATAGATATAGTATATGTTGTGCTCCCCAATTCCATGCATGCAGAATATACCATTAGAGCTGCAAAGGCGGGCAAGCACGTGATCTGCGAAAAGCCGATGGCTGTTTCTGTAAAAGAATGTGAGGACATGATACAGGCATGTAAGAGTGCAGATCGTTTACTGTCGATTGGGTATCGTTTACATTTCGAGCCCTATAATCTCACCATGACTGAATTCGCAGCGAAGAAAACACATGGTGCAGTAAAAGTCATCACAGCGAAAGACGGAATGGATATAGAGGCTGGTGTATGGAGGCTTGATAAGAAATTAGCAGGTGGCGGGCCGTTGATGGATGTAGGTATATATTGTGTGCAGGGTGCATTATATACCGTGGGTAAAAATCCAGTAGCTGTAACAGCCAAGGAGGGCCCCAAAACAGATATGAAGCGATTCAGTCAAGTTGAGCAATCGCTTTCCTGGAAGCTGGAATTTCCGGGTGGTATAGTTGCTAATTGCGAATGTAGCTATGCGGAAGAAATGAACCTGTTGCGCGCCGATGCTGAACGTGGATGGTTTGAATTGAAGCCAGCGTATGGCTATAAAGATCTGAAGGGTGAAACCAACCTCGGCAAACTAAATATAGCACAGGTTAACCAGCAAGCATTGCAAATGGATGATTTCGCCAACTGTGTTCTGCAAAAGAAAAAGAGTAAAGTGCCTGGAGAAATGGGCTTACGAGATGTCAGGATATTAACGGCAATCTACGAAGCTGCACGAACAGGCAAGAGAGTTGAATTGACAAACCTTTAAATGTAAAAGCCATGAGAAAGAATAAAGTAACTTCGGAAAGCAAGGCGGGGAAGAGTAAGGAAAATAAACTTCCAGGTGAATATCCTCCAAGCGAAGACATCATGAATCCAATCAATGATGCTGAACGTGTTCATGTCGATCTCGATAACCTGAGCTTGTCGCGGGCAACACCCCTGGAAGTTGTTAAAGACGCACCGCGTCCGCTTGACAATGAATCGAATCTTACAGAAGAAGATAAAGAAGCACTGGGACCAAAGGATCTTAGTCTGGACGGAGGCGATGATGAACAACTTAAACATCGGAAGTGGCCGGTAGATTTTACGGCACGTGACCTGGATATACCCGGCAGCGAACTGGATGATCGAAATGAAATGGTAGGCTCCGAAGATGAAGAGAATAATTCCTATAGTCTCGGAGGCGATGGAAAAGAAAACCTGGAAGAAGATCCAACGAAAACATATTGATCTTCTTCCCGGTATAGGTATATATTATATTACAGGGCAACCGGCAGTGGCTGCGGATCTTCGTTTGAAGATTCCGTGGCAACTTCCGATACCTGGTGTTCCCAAAGTTCTTTGAATACGAGGCTCGTCCGCTTCAATTCTTCAAACGTTCCTTCCGCTACGACTGAACCGTTTTTCAAAATATATACATAGTCGAACTTCGTTAATAAGTGCAAGCGATGAAGGGAGGATATTACAGCCTTTTTCTTGAATGATTTAAACAAGTTGTTATAGATCAGCTTCTCTGTACGTGGGTCAACGCTGCTCGTAGGCTCATCCATCAAAATGATACTGCTGCTGCGGGCAGCTAATATACCTCTCGCTAAGGCCAATCTTTGCTTTTGACCACCGGAGAGATTAACGCCTTTCTCCTGTATATGCGTTTCAAGACCGTGGGGGAGTTTACGAATCACATCTGCAAAATGAGCAGCTTCACAAACTTCCATTACTTCCTGTTCTGTAAAAGGTAATCCGAGCGTAATGTTATACAGGATTGTATTTTCAAAAATCTCCGGGTCTTGCGGGAATAATGTTACTGCATTCGCGATGCTATCAAAGTCACTGAGCTGTCCATTTTCCATTACCACGGTTGAACCTTCTTTTGGATTATATAGACCGCGGAGTAAAGCTAGTAATGTACTTTTACCGCTTCCGCTTTCGCCGATCAATGCGATACGTTGTCCTCTTTCAATACGCATGTTCAGGTCAGTCAGCCCGGAAACACGTTCCGATCCTTTTCCACTTCGTTGAAAGTTCAGATTTTGAATCTCAAGTTGTTTCCAATCTTTCGGTAAAACTCTTTCTTCCTTTACATGATGTAGTTGATCGTACGCGATCTCAATTTCACGTGCATTCTGGAGCTCTGCATCATACTTTGTGATTTGTGTGTAGTGTGATGCTATATCATTGAATACGCTGGTAAACTGATTTACATAGCCGAGTAGAATAACAAGGCCACCAATGAAAAATGTCTCGCCAGGAGTATAGTGCTGATATAGATAGCCAATGGTTGTTACAGCATAGATGAGCCCCACCATCATCTGCGCGATGAACCACTTCCATTCGTTGATGGTAACGTTGCGTTTGAAAGGAGGGAACACCTTCATCAGTTTCTCCATGAAACTCTTTTGAATTCTTTTCTCAAGACGAAGTGTAATTACGGTTACGATGTTTGAAAGGCTATCGAACAAGGTAGATGAAACTTCATGCTCTCTTTCATTTACTTCTTTCAAAGATGCAATGAACGGTTTATCGAACCGGATAATGATCAATACAGTAAGCGCTCCCAGTACAATGCCGATGGCTCCGAACAACGGTGAAAAGTAAAGCATGGCGCTGAACGAAAAGAAAAACTTTCCGAAAGAGTACATGTATATAAATCCGTTTTGAAAGAAATCGCGGAGAGCTTCGTGCGCTTTACGCAGTCGGCTGATCGTTGCACCACTGTGGTGATCCTGGTGCCACTTTACGGGCAGGTGTAAAACTTTGTGATATAGTTCTTCAATAAAATTCTTTCCAACACCGAAGGCTACCTGGCGCTCCATTACACGAGCCGGACCATGAAAGGCCCATTCCAATAATCGAAGTCCGAGGAAACCACCAACGTAAATCCAGCCACTGTGTAATGTACCGGCAGCATCCTGTTGAAGTGAATTGACAAACCAACCATAGAATAGTGGATTAATTGCCACAATGATGTTGGAGATAACGAACATACTATATACCAGTATAAATTGCTTCTTCTCCTGACGGGCATATTTCCACGCAGTTTTAAGAAGGGATAAGTAGGGGTTACGCATAAAGAAATGAAGGGTGTTTTTCTATTACAAAGTTGCGAAGAGACGCATGTTGCAACCACTTAAATGTATTTCGAATATTACATCCTCCTATATTTTATGAAATCTTAATTTTTTCCAAAGCAAGCGCCTAACAAAGATCCGTCACTTCTTCAAAATGACTCTAAGGCTGGGGAATATAAGCAACACTGATCGGACTGTTAACAGGTGTTAATACCACCGCGCAGTCCGTTGACGCAGGTCAATGGTATATTTTTTTAAACATTGATTAGGACATCGCTCATTTATGGAATGAGCGTAAACCATTAACTACTTTAAGACAAATGCTATGAATGAATATAACACTTCCGGAGAAGAAAGATCTACAGGCGCTTTGTTAGCTTCTGTGTCAACCGTTACGAATGTTAACCCGGGAGAGCGCATGATCTCCTTGCTCAGTGGAGTGGCACTTGCCACAGCAGGTATACGTAACTTTAAAAAAGGTAATGGTATTTCACTGGTTCTCGGCGGAGCATACTTAGTCGCCAGAGGTATCACGGGGTATTGCGTGGTGAATGCATTGGTCAGTAAAAGTAAATTGGTTAAAAATGTATTGCCGCAGACTACAGGAACTTTCAAAGTAGTAAGTTATTAATGTGAAGTTGAGGAACATCAAATTTGAGTGTACATGAAGTCAATATTTTTTTCAATAGCGATAGCAGCACTTACGATAACATGCGCGCAAGCACAAGTAAGTGACTCGGCCAAACGAACACAGAGCAGGCGTCCGACTATAAATCAAAGTCAGGAAGATGCGAGCGATAAAGAACTTCTCGAATTGAAAATGAACCGGAAGCGCAATAAAGGAGCACAGGCAGATACTTCGGCTACAGGTGCAAATGCGCGTAAACAGCCTGGTGAAAATAAAGCGTTGAAGAATGATGTTAACCAGGCAGAAGGCGACAATAATCCGAATAGTCCTACGAATTCAAATGCAGTATCAATTTTTGAGACTGGTACAAGTTCCGCAGGATCGCCCAGTACAATATCGGATGATAACGGCAAGGATCGTGACGGCACGAACACAGTTCAACGCAGCACACCAAATATGGCGGGCTCACCTGCACCTCGGCGAGGTAGTGCGAGTGCTTCCTCTGCACGTTCTGAAAAGGCTGCAAAAAACTCTAATGACAAGCAAAATGCTGATGTTAAAAGTGATGAGAAGGCTGTGAAGGATAAAGATAAAGGTGAGAAAGCCAAGGACGACAAGAATAAAGACAAGGATAAAGAAGCCAAGGACAAGAAAGGAAAATCAAAAAAGAAAGACAAAGACAGTAGTGAAAAGGATAAAGACAAGAATGACTAAATCATTTTGAAATTCTTGCTTAACAACTTCTCACGCTCCGGAAATAATAGCGGTTGGTTAACTCGTAAATCTTGATGATTTTTGCGGCTATAATTCAAACACATGCAACCGCTAACCATTCTGTATATTATCATAGGTATTACTGCCGTCAGCTATATCTTTGATCAGGCGCTGGAGTATATCAATCTGAAATCACAGCGTGAAGAAATTCCCGATGAGATTGCATCATTTTATGATTGTGATAAATATAGCAAGTCTCTTCAGTATCACCGCGAGCTGACCCGGTTCTCGTTTATAACATCAGCGTTCAGCTTTTTACTTTCAATCGTTATGTTGTTGACGGGTGGTTTCGGTTGGCTCGATGGCATCCTACGAAATATAGTTCAAAATGAAATTGTTCTCGCACTAGCATTTTTTGGTGTGATCATGATTGTGTCGGACATTATCACGCTGCCGTTTCAATGGCACCGCACCTTTGTAATTGAAGAGAAATACGGTTTCAATAAAACTACGATGAAGTTGTTTATAATTGATAAGTTGAAAGGATATATACTCGGTGCGCTTATCGGTGGCGCTCTGCTTTCCGTCTTGATTTATCTGGTACAGGTAATCGGTCCTGATTTCTGGATCTGGTTTGCACTCATTGCCTGTACTTTTATGTTACTGATGAATATGTTTTATGCTTCTGTAATCCTTCCATTGTTTAATAAGCTTACGCCACTTCCCGAAGGTGAACTGAAGTCGGCTATCGAGGCGTTTGCCAAGACTGTAAATTTCCCGTTGGACAATATTTTCGTTATTGATGGATCGAAACGTTCGAGTAAGGCGAATGCTTTTTTCTCCGGTATCGGCAAAAAGAAAAAGATTGTCCTATATGATACGCTCATTAACAATCACACAACGGATGAGCTGGTGGCCGTGCTCGCGCATGAGGTTGGACACTTTAAGAAGAAGCACATTGTGTGGAGCTATATATTGTCGGTGATCCAGATTGTATTCATGCTCTTTGTGCTTTCGCAGATGATATTCAATGAAAATCTTTCCCTTGCATTGGGCGGTTCACAGCAGGCCATTCATTTGAATCTGATCGCCTTTGCTATTTTATTCTCTCCTGTATCTGGCGTAACCGGCTTGCTAATGAGTATGCTAAGCCGCAAAAATGAATTTGAAGCCGATGCTTATGCAAGACAAACGTATAATGGAAATGCGCTTGCCAATGCACTCAAGAAATTGTCGGTGGATAATCTAAGTGATCTCTATCCACATCCGGTATATGTATTCTTCCATTACTCACATCCCCCTTTATTGAAGCGTCTGCAAGCCATTAACCGTTGATGTAGAAAGCATGTGATCTTTTGATGAAAAGTTTTTAACTTCTTGCATCAAACTATATTCGCATGCATAGAAGACAGTTCATTAAAACTTCTGCGGCTACAGGGGCAGCCCTGGCTACAGCACCGCTCATAAAAATCTTTGGTAAGGACAAGAAGTATAAAACAGCACTTATTGGAAGTGGGTGGTGGGGTGGTAACATTCTGCGTTGTGCCATACAAGCTGGTGAAAGTAAAATTGTAGCACTTTGTGATGTTGATGCCAGTCACCTGAACCGAACGGCTGAAGAAGTAAAGAAATTAAACGGAGATATACCAAAGCTATACCGCGACTACCGTGAACTATTACTCAAAGAGAAACCGGAAATAGTAATTGTAGCAACGCCCGATCATTGGCATCCGCTCATTGCTATAGCGGCTATGGAAGCTGGTGCACATGTATATGTTGAAAAGCCTATATGCCATACTATAAATGAAGGCAAAGCTATGGTAGCGTCTGCCAGAAATACGCAACGTATTGTGCAGGTAGGCACGCATCGCAGGGTATCTCCGCATAATGTATCCGGTATAGATTTCTTGAGATCAGGCAAGGCGGGTAAGATTGGTATGGCGCGCGCCTTTGTGCATTATCCCGGTGGTCCTGGTACAAAGACTCCGGATAGTGAACCGCCGGCAGGACTGGATTGGAATATGTGGTGCGGACCTGCTCCGCTAAAACCATTCAACAAGACTATACATCCGAAAGGTTTTCGTACGCATCTTGACTATGCGAATGGACAACTTGGTGACTGGGGTATACATTGGATGGACCAAATCCTGATGTGGACAGAAGAGAAATATCCGAGGAAAGTATTTTCAACGGGAGGGAGGTATATACGTCAGGACAGTACTGATGCACCGGACACGCAGACCGTTAATTTCGAGTTTGAATCTTTCATTGCTACGTGGGAGCATCGGCTTTATGCCGGTAATGAAGCGGAGAAAACTAATATAGGATGTTATTTCTATGGCACCGAGGGTACATTTCACATGGGCTGGCTTGACGGGTGGACGTTTTATCCTTCGGACACCAAAAAACAAATTATACACCAGGAGCCGAAGCTTGACGAACCTGATCAGCAAAATATAGCGGGCTTGTGGACCGATTTTCTGCAATCTATAAAGACCAACAAATTACCGATATGTGATATCGAAATAGGACAACGCTCTACCAACATGAGTTTACTTGGTATGCTTAGTTGGAAATTAGGGAGGAGTGTTCAATGGGATGGAACGAAGGGATTGATTGAAAACGATGCGGAAGCCAATAAGCTTTTAAGTCGAGCGTATAGAGGCGAGTGGAAATATCCTGGAACGGTATAGAGATGCATACTTATATATACTATACCTGTTCCTGATAATACCGACAATACTATTGTTAAAGATGCGAGCATTCTTCGCATCTTAAAACGCTAATACGAATATAAGGAAAGCTACAATTGGTCAATAAAGCCGTGACAATTGAACAAGTATAACTTGTATCTATATATGCATTAAAAAAAAGAAAAGCCGCATCTTGAGGACACGGCTTTTATACTATTTCTGATTATTAAAAATTAGTCTCTGTACAGCACAGCCTTCACTGCTTTAACAGTTCTTTCTACGTTCGGTAGAATTGCCTGAATCAGTGTAGGAGCGTACGGAAGCGGAACATCCATACTATTGATACGATGGATGGGAGCATCCAGGTAATCAAAAGCATGCTTCTGTACATGGTACGTTATCTCCGTAGCGATAGATGATAATGGCCATGCTTCTTCTACGATTACCAGGCGATTTGTTTTCTTTACAGATTCAACCACTGTTGCATAATCGATCGGGCGAACAGAACGAAGGTCTATTACTTCAGCAGATATACCTTCCTTCTCTAATTCAGCGGCAGCAGCTAAAGCTACTTTCATAATCTTACCAAATGAAACGATGGTAACATCAGTACCCGCTTTCTTAACATCAGCAAGGCCGATTGGAATAATATACTCTTCAGCAGGTACCTCTCCCTTGTCGCCATACATTACTTCAGACTCCATGAAGATAACCGGATCGTTATCACGAATGGAAGCCTTTAAAAGACCTTTCGCATCATATGGATTTGAAGGCACTACTACTTTTAGTCCAGGGCAGTTTGCATACCAGTTCTCGAAGTTCTGTGAGTGCTGTGCTCCAAGTTGACCTGCATTACCAGTTGGTCCGCGGAATACCATCGGAGCGCTGTACTGGCCTGCAGACATAGAATATATTTTAGCAGCAGAGTTAATAACCTGATCGATAGCAACCAGTGAAAAGTTGAATGTCATGAATTCAACGATCGGTCGCAGCCCATTCATGGCAGCTCCTACACCTATACCAGCAAAGCCAAGTTCTGAAATAGGGGTGTCCAGCACACGCTCAGGACCAAATTCCGCCAGCATTCCCTGGCTCACTTTGTAGGCACCGTTGTATTCGGCAACTTCTTCACCCATCAGTATAACACTGGGGTCTCTGCGCATTTCTTCGCTGAGGGCCTCGCGCAAGGCCTCTCTGAACTGGATTTCTCTCATGTCGGTATTTTGAAAAGCGTGTAAAAATAGTATCCGTGGAGGGATTGGGCAAATAAAAAACCCTTCCGATCATTCGGAAGGGTTTTCTACCTATTGTTATTCCAATGAGATTCTGTTATTTCAATGCGTTTCTGAAAGATTCAGTAGCTGAAAATTTCGCGAACTCAAGATCGCTAAGAGCAGCTTCTTTCAAAGATGGATCAGTTTTAACAGCTTCTGTCAGGTGACTAACCACACCGTCTGCCTGACCTAATCTTGCAGAAGCTACAGCAGCACCGTAGTGAGCGATAGCAAGGTTGCTGTTTTTGCTGATAGCTTCGTTAAAAGAAGTCAAAGCGTTTTGGTAATCTTTATTCAATACTTGTGCTAAACCTTTGTTGAACAGGTTGTCTGCGTTGTCTGTAGCGTTAGATTCAGAGCTAACGGCTGCAGCGTACTGAGCTTTTACAATTTCAGTAGCACCTTTCACACCGTTTACACCAGCAGCGTTATCGCCTGTTAAACCAGCGCTAAGCGCCTGGCTTGCATGTGTGTAAGCAGCATATGCGTTGCCTTTCAACAATGATACAGAAGCAAGGTTAGCGTGAACTTCAGGAGCTTCGTTCAATTTAACAGCAAGGTCTAATTGAGCTTGAGCTTTGTCAGCTAATGCAGCAGCATTGCTAGGATTTTCGATAGCCTGAGCGATGTAAACAGCGCCTAAGTTATTGTGAGCATTCCAGTTAGAACCTTTTTTAGTAGCAGCTTCGTAGATCGCAGCTTTCTCATCTAAAGAAGGAGTAAGTGTAGCAGCATACATCAATTCTTCGAAAGAAAGTGTATCAGCGCTTACTGAGTTTTGTGTTACTTGTTTTGCTAAAACAGAGATCTCAGCATCTGTCTTCTTCTCTTTTACGACAAGAATTTCAGTTTTTGCAGTTCTCAATTTAGGATATACATCTTTGAAGATCTTCTTGTAAGTCTTCAAACCTTTCATTTGTTTTTCCTGATCTTCGAAAGTACCACCACCGTTGATGATGTTCAGGTATTCTGCTTTCTCTTCAGAAGAAATGCCAGTGTAAGCTTCCAATTCAACTTTGAATTGTGCCCAGTCCTGGATTACAGGCTTCAGGATGAACTGAATAGAATCAGCTTTGCCTTTGTAATCGTACTTCTTCATTTCCTTACGGTAGAATTTTTCGATCTCAGCAGCACGATCCGGAGACAGTTTGCTGTTGATACGCTCAGCACCTTCAGGTGAGTGAGTACCAGTGATCGTTACCGTACGGGTAGCATTTTTAGAAGCGATGAACGCATCTAACTGCTTGCCTTTAGGGCTTTTAATTTCAGATGTTCTCAGCACTGATCTACCTTGTTCGAAGATGAAATCAGGAATTACAACTGGAACAAGTTCTTCCTGGTTGTTATAACCATGACCTGCGTAAGCTGCAAAATATACAGGCTTAACAAGTTTAGAAGTAGTGATTACTCCTGTCGCTACAGGAAGACGTGGAGATGCTTTTGATTTCTCACCTTTAGAAGCAACACCTTCAACTTCCAATGTACCAGTCTTCATAGCAGGCTGATAAGCAAATGAGAAGCTTTTTGTAACTTTAGGTTGTTCGGTCTTGCTATTAGGATAATCTTCAGCTTTGAATGGAATAGGATCCAGTGCAAGTTCTTTATCTCCGTATTTGTAGAAGCTGTTTACTGTATAAACAGTACCTTTCTTCAACATTTTAACAGGAAGATTAGCGGCCATTTCGAAGGCCACAGTGTCTTTGTGAACTTCCAGAGGATTGGGTGTAACAGTGAGTTGCTGATCTTTCGACATCTTCACCATCTTGGGCAAAGTACATCCCGCAAGGGTCAATGTACTGAGGACCAGACATGAGTAAACTACTTTTCTCATTGGATTGTGGTTTATTGTTTGATTTTAAACAGGTTGCAAAACTATACTTATGTGTATTTTTTTGCAATTATACTCAAAAAAATAAGATGAGAGGGGTAATAATAAGGGACTGAGGCTGTTATATTTGTAAGCCGGATTTTTGTTCGATAAATCAACTTTTTGACAAGTTGAAAGTTTAAATGCGAAGACACTATGAACCAATTAACCGATAAAATCCAGCATTTCTTTGAAAGGCAAGCTTTCGGAGTATGCACACATCTGGGCGAAAAGCTGGGAGTAGCGACTTCCAGTATCCGTTTATTCTTTATTTATACATCGTTTATAACGTTCGGCTCTCCACTGATCGTATATCTTTCCCTGGCTTTTGTGATGAATATGCGCAAACATCTGCGCAAGCGTAAACCTATCTGGGATTATTGATTGATCTTTCGCTTGCCGCGGAAGAAGAAGTCCACGATGATCATTCCCGGATATATCATGGTCTTTATATAATGAGGGTAGCGGTCACGCAGTTCCTGACGCTTCCGCCAGTTGTTCGCTATACTATTTAGAAAACTCCAGTGAGCCTGTATAACTGCGCCCGCATTTCCAGTCTTTCCTTTTAATAGATAATTAAGAGCCGCCAGTAAATCCAGAGTAATCCGTAGCGGAAACTTATAGAGCAATTCTCCGGTGTCGAAATGCTTGAAGATGAGCGATAGACCATTTCTGAAATTAAGATACGTCTTTCTCGGATTGTCGTATCCCAAAGTACCAGCCCCTACGTGGTATACGGTGCTATTGCCGCAATAGTATATTTGTTGCTGATCACGCTGAAGTTTCCAGCAGAGATCGATCTCTTCCATGTGAGCAAAAAAGTCTTCATCAAGGCCGTTGAACTGATGATATACTTTCGAACGAATCATGAGGCACGCGCCGGTTGCCCAAAATACCTGGCGCACATCGTTATACTGGCCTTTATCTTCTTCTACATAATCAAAGATCCTTCCACGGCAGAACGGGTAGCCTAACGTATCTATATATCCCCCTGCAGCACCTGCATATTCAAATAAGTGCCGATGATGATAGGAGAGAATCTTAGGATGTACGGCAGCAATTGTTGGATTTGTATCCAGTAGATTGATCATCGGCTGCAGCCACCCCGTTGTAACCTCTATATCTGAATTCAGAAGTATATAATAGTCGGCTGTCACCAGTTGAAGTGCACGGTTATACCCGCCACAAAAACCATAGTTACGATCGAGCCGGATGATTCGGATCGTTGGGAATTCTTTTTCAAGGATGGAGACGGACTGGTCGGTTGATGCGTTATCGGCCACAATAATTTCCGCTCCTGTAGAATGTGTAATAACAGAGGGGAGAAACTGTCTTAAAAATTTCTCCCCGTTGTAGTTCAGAATGACGACTGCCGTCTGACTCATCCCATGAGGCCGCCTAGATCTAAGCCTGGAATGTTGGGCAGTAAACCTTCGGTGCTTTTACGTAATTCTTCTTTCGCCAGAATCTCGGCTTCATCAGAAGCTTTATTAACAGCGGCAACAATGAGATCTTGTACAATTATTTTATCATCACCTTTCAATAGAGAAGGGTCGATGTCTAATGCTACTAGTTGCTTTTTACCATTCACAGTTGCCTTTACCATGCCGGCACCAGCTTCGCCTTGTGCGCGCACGTTAACAAGACTATCCTGCGCTTCTTTCATTCGGGCTTGAACTTCTTTCATCTTGCCCATCATTTTCATCATGTCAAACATAAGGTACGATTTACGAGGTACGAATTTGAAAGGTTAAAAATACAAATTGTAAATTCGATTTACGAAGTCGCTTGCACTTGGTTCTTGCGCTTGCGTCTTGTTTATTTTTTATGAATCAGGAATATCGCACCTGAACGTTCGAATGTTTTTCCGGTAAGGTCAGTGATCGTTGCTTTAAAAACATAAGTGCCCTCGGGCATGAGCGTCCCTTTGTAGGTGCCATCCCAACCAGCCCCATCAATATCTTCGGTGGTATACATCATCTCGCCCCAGCGATTAAAAATTCCCATTTCAAACTTCGTAACAAATTGTCCGAAGACCGTGAAGGTATCATTGAGCCCATCGTTGTTGGGTGTAAAACCGGTTGGATAAAATATATTCGGCCTCTTGATCATCTCCAGTGTGTTCGATATGGATTGAGTTATCGTGCCATCATTCGCATAGGCATAAATAATATATCGGTATACCTGGTTTACAAGATCCTGTCCATTGTCTGCGTAACTGGTGTTTGTGCCGGCATCGATCGTTTGAAGCAATTCACCATTTGCATTATACTTTTCAATGAAGTAATTCTTAACACCACCCGTCCAGCCGGTATAAGGTGTCCAACTGATGTTGATGGCATTGTCACCTTGAACATTTCCGGTTAAGGCTAAAGGACATGCTTCCAAACTCTGTAGACTTTTATTGTTGCAGGCATCTGTATACTGTATCTTATAGCAAGAGCCTGAGCCGGTACTATATTGATCATCCGTAAAGTTTGTTTGTGTAGTGGTACTGCGCGGAGTATAGCTTCCGTTCTCAGATTTAAGTATAGTATACTCAGCGGCATTGAAAGCCGGGTCCTGCACCCAGGAGAGCTGTACCGAATTGCCCGCAGGGTTTACAGCAGCGCTGATGTTTTGTATAGCAGCGGGTATATCGGTTGAGAATGCTGTTACCGTTTTGGGTAATGAAAGACTTTTAACATTGCCGGGATAGTTGGACTCCAGTCTATAGGTATACGAAGTGCCGCACACAACGTCAGTATCATTATACGCACGCAGGCTGGCAGCGAGTGTTGGTGTTAAAGCTGTACTATTTTTTACAACCGTAAAATCGGCAAGCGGATGTGTTCCCGAAACAGCCGCTGTATTCCACGTTAAGTTGTTCTGATTGTTTTGCGCGGCCACATCAAAGTTTGCGCTGCAGACTATCGGTGAACTGGCAGCCACATTATTGCCACAAGGATTATAGGTATCTACCCGGAAACAATAAAAATTATCGTCCGGTCTGATGTTCGGAATGGTCTCTGTAAGCGTTGCAGCCGAAGGACTATATATCGTTTTGTACTGTTGGAAACTCGTAGCGTTGTTGGTGCCAATCATGAACCGGTATTGGATGGAAGGATCTGAGGCGAAATCAATTTTCACATCCGTGGTGTTCAGTACCTCGACCTGTAAAATCGTAGCCGCTGGTAATACGGCCGCTACGGTTACGGGCAATGTATTGCTCACACAGTTATCAGCAGTACCCGGACCGTTGTAACCGCGCACAGAAACGTTGCGTACAGAAGATGCAGCATACGTATGAATGTCCGTAGCAGAATTCGCGGGCCTTGTTACTTCGGCTGTAGCATCGTTATAGTTGAAAATATAGTAAGCATAGTTACTCTCCGTTACCTTAACAGATACTTGATTGCCATTGCATGAATAAGGTTCAAATGCCGGAGGTTCATTGGCTGTTATGGAAACAGGTATACTATCGTTATCGACAGTGGTGGTAGAGTATATAATTTTTAATTTGAAATTTCCGGCAGTGGGGTAGTTGGCTATATCACCATTCACAAAAGGCTGGCCAGGGCGACCG
Source organism: uncultured Bacteroides sp. (assembly GCA_902168185.1). Lineage (GTDB taxonomy): Bacteria > Bacteroidota > Bacteroidia > Cytophagales > Cyclobacteriaceae > Ohtaekwangia. The sequence continues at coordinate 166,785 of CABHOV010000076.1, read as the reverse complement.
TCTCCGTAATCAATAGCGCAAAAAATTCCACCACTTCCACACGCAGGCAATACGTTGTGTGTTACCTGAATATTCAATCCCGCACAACCCTTTACCTCGTTAACAGTGAATTTACTATTGGTACTGGTATATTGACACCAGCCCTTCCAGGAGATGAGCAGACCTACTATAAACAGAATACATACTTTGCCTCTCATGCGGGATAATTAACCGGGAATTTCTTTAAAAACATTTCCGCCTTTTTAATGTCATTGTGTAATACGCGGTCATCTTCAATAAACGGAACATGCTCGCGGAAAGTATGAACAAACTCTTCAAGATAAGCAGAAGTTTTTAAAGGCCTGCGGAACATGAGCGCCTGTGCAGCTGTAATGAGTTCGATGGCCAGAATAGAGTAAAGATTGTTGACAATCCGGTACGCTTTTGTAGCAGCATTTGCCCCCATGCTCACATGGTCTTCCTGTCCATTCGATGATACAATCGAATCAACAGAAGCCGGTGATGCAAGTTGTTTGTTCTGACTCACCAGGGATGCAGCAGTATATTGTGGAATCATTAATCCGGAATTGATACCGGGATTTGCTACGAGGTAATTCGGAAGATCGCGAACACCTGAAATAAGCTGGTAGGTTCTGCGCTCGGATATATTTCCTAACTCTGATAATGCTATAGATAGGAAATCCAATGCCAATGCAAGCGGCTGTCCGTGAAAGTTACCGGCAGAGACGATCATGTCATCCTCGGGGAAGACATTGGGATTATCCGTAACGCTATTCACTTCTGTGAGCATAACGTTTGTAACATACCCTATAGCATCTGCACTCGCACCATGTACTTGCGGAATACATCTGAAAGAATATGGATCCTGTACATGCTTCTTGGGTTGAACGATGAGTTCACTGCCTTCCAAAAGTTTTTGTATCGCTGCGGCTACCTTTACTTGTCCGGCTTGCGGACGAATGGCATGCACTTGTTGCAGGTACGGTTCGATGCGTCCGTCAAAAGCATCGAGGGAAAGCGCTGCTATAATATTGGTGAGGTGCATCAGCCGGTGTGCGTGCAATGTACACCATGTACCATAAGCACTCATAAATTGTGTGCCGTTCAATAGCGCTAAGCCTTCTTTCGCCTGGAAATGTATAGCAGACCAGTTGAATCGCTGATTGATATCTGATCCGGATAACCGATCGTTGTTATAGCATACTTCTCCCAAACCAATTAATGGCAATGAAAGATGTGCAAGCGGAGCGAGGTCACCGGAAGCACCCAATGAACCGGCCTCATATATAACCGGAAATATATTCTCATTGAACATGTTCAGCAGCCGTTCCGTTGTAACGAGCTGTACACCGGAATATCCATATGCCAATGACTGTACCTTTAGAAAAAGCATCAGCTTTACAATCTCGGAAGGCACTTCCGGTCCGGTGCCACATGCATGTGACTTCACGAGATTTTCCTGGAGCTTCTCTAGCTGATCATGCGAAATGTTTCGATTATAGAGTGAGCCGAAACCTGTGTTGATACCATATATAGGTGCGCGCGATGTTTCCAGTTTTTGATCGAGGTATTCGCGGCAGCGGATGATTTTATGTTTTGCTTCTTCGGAAAGTTGCAGCGTAATTTCTCCGGCCAGCACCGATGAAAGGTCGTGGAGCGTGAGTTGCTTGCCGGATATGAAATGTACTGCCATGATATATAGTATCAGATTTTAAAAGTAAAGTTTAAGGCCGACAGTAACCAGTACTTTAACCTGAAGCTGAATCTTAATTTATAGTTTGGAGATGATTTGATCTATGGTAAGTTTCTCCTGCTCGCCTTTCTCCATGTTCTTAATGGCAAGTTCGCCACTTTTAACTTCCTCTGATCCAATCACGATCGTATACGGAATGCTCTTTTTATTGGCAAAGTCGAGTTGCTTTTTTAGTTTGGATTGATCAGGATAGATCTCTGAAGCTATACCAGCAGCACGAAGTTTGGTGAGCACTCCCAATCCATAATGAAAGCTCTCATCGTCAAAGTGACAGACCAATACTTTCGAAGAAATCTGTGCGTCCTTTGGAAATAATTGCAACTCTTCCATGGCATCGTAGATGCGATCAACACCAAATGAAAAGCCAACTCCCGATAAGTTTTCTTTATCGCCAAATGCTTTTGTAAGGTTGTCGTATCGGCCACCACCGCTTACGCTACCGATGGATACGTTGTTGATCTTCACTTCGAAGATGCACCCGGTATAATAGCTTAGTCCGCGTGCGAGCGCTATATCAAACTCTACATGTTCATCGGTAGCACCATAACTTTTCAGGATGTTGGATACCTCTTGCAGATCTCTCAATCCTTTCATGCCATGTTGCGTGGTGTCAAGTGTTGCAGCCAGGAAAGCGATTTTGTTTGTGAGTGATCCTTTTACATTCAGAATATGGAAAAGTGTTGTCAGGCTTTTTTCATCGAAGCCTTTACCGCGCAATTCATTCTTCACACCTTCTTCACCAATCTTATCCAGTTTATCAATAGCTACAAATAGAGAAGTTTCGTTTTCTGCCTTTACATGCTCTGCTATACCCGAGAGTATACCACGGTGATTTATTTTTATAGTATAGTCTGTGATACCTATAGCCTTGAATACTTCTTTGATCATGAGGATGATCTCAGCTTCGCAGATCAGGGAATCCGTGCCCACTACATCAGCATCGCATTGATAGAACTCCCTATATCTTCCTTTTTGTGGACGATCAGCTCGCCACACCGGTTGAATCTGATAACGCTTGAACGGGAAACTTACTTCATTACGATTCATTACCACGTAGCGCGCGAAAGGAACAGTGAGATCGTAGCGGAGACCTTTTTCGGAGATATCGAACGCAATTTGCTTCGAGCTACGCGCTTCGAGTTTTGTATTGTCTACATCCTTGAGGAAGTCGCCTGAGTTAAGAATCTTAAAAAGCAATTGGTCTCCTTCTTCACCATATTTCCCCGTAAGGGTGGAAAGATTTTCCATGGCTGGAGTTTCCAGTGGCTGAAAACCATATTTCTGAAATACCTTTTTTATATTCTCGAAAATGAATTGGCGCTTGGCCATTACAGCCGGCCCGAAATCGCGCGTTCCTTTAGGTAATGTTGGTTTTTCCATAATGTGGCCGCAAAGCTAAACAGGAAATTGAGGAATTGAAGGACGATGGTTTGAAATCCATGACACAAAGAACACAGAGGAGCCACAGAGAAGCACGAAAGGATTTTCTTGGTGAGCCTTTGTGTTTTTCTTCGCGAACTCTGTGTAACGGATTTAATAAAAAAATAGATTAACACTTTGCAATTCAGAAAAACGAGGTTATTTTTGCGCTCCTTTTAAAGAATAGTGCCATGGCCGTAACAAGACTTAAGAGAAAAAACCGTAAAGATAAAGCGAAATCAGCTGTAAGACGCCAATCGCTTAAAATCCAGAATGCTAAACCGGTTATTAAGAACGTAGACATCGAACAGATTAAAGAAGAATTCAAAGCTAAGGCTGCGAAGAAAGCTTAATCTGGTGACAGCATAACAAGAAGCCCTGTGCATGAACGTGCAGGGCTTTTTTGTTTTCCCTCCAAATAGTAAATAGCATTGAGTTTGGTGGAGGTATACTTCCAACCTCACGTCTAACATCTAACGTCTTCATTCATGCATTTAGTAAACTGGAACGTAAACGGAATACGCTCAATCATCAAAAAGGATTTCTTAAAGGATGTCAAGGAAATGGATCCGGATATTCTTTGTTTTCAGGAAACAAAAGCTGCAGTGGAAGAGGTGCGTTCAGCACTGGAATTGTTGCCGGGCTATCATGTATATATCAATTCGTCAAAGGCACGTAAAGGCTATTCCGGTACAGCCATTCTTTCAAAAGAAGAACCAATCCAGGTAACGTATGATATGGGACAGGAAGAGCACGACCAGGAAGGACGTGTTATCACTGCCGAGTATCCTACATTTTTTCTCGTAACCGTATATACTCCGAATGCGGGCGAAGGTCTTGCACGACTCGATTACCGCGAACGTTGGGATAAAGAGTTTAGAGAATACGTGAACTGGTTAACGCGAAGAAAGCCTGTTATTACCTGTGGTGATTTTAACGTTGCTCACCAGGCTATCGACATTGCTCGTCCGAAAGAGAACTATAATAAATCAGCGGGGTATACCCAGCGTGAAATTGACGGCTTCACCCGTTTACTCGAATCTGGTTTCATCGATACCTTCAGACGCTTCTATCCTGAGCAGGTGAAATATACCTATTGGAATTACCTGTTCAGTGCCCGTACAAAGAATGTAGGTTGGCGGATCGATTACTTCCTGGTATCTGAATCGTTGATCGATAAAGTAAAAGACGCGGCTATCTACAATCAATATTTGGGATCAGATCATTGTCCCGTAGCCCTCCAGATAGAATTGTAACTCCATAATATTTTTTGATAGTAAAAGTATAGCAGGAATTGTATCTTGAAGAGGTTACAGTTCCTATTAATCCAAACCTCATGCTATATGCGCTATAGCCTTTTACTGTTGCTCTTTTTTCCCTTCCTGTCATTTTCACAGATCGGTGGGTCGGACGGCTTTTCCAATCTTCAGTCACTCGCTTCAGGTAGTGAGATGTTTCGCTCTTTCGATGACCGGTTCAAAGGCGTGGAAGGATACCCTACATTATTTGAACAGTATGTGCCTGGGAAAATTACATTGAGTCGCGGAAGAGAGGTTATACATCCCCTGGTGAATTATGATATCTTCAGTGATGAGCTCGTAGTTAGAAGGAACAATCAGGATGTAGTTGTCTCAAGAAGTATGGTGAAGAGTTTTATACTTTTGAATGTAGAGGATTCGCTATATTTTGTTAAAGTACGATTCAAGGATGGAGAGAAATTCTGTGAAGAGTTGCTAAAAGGAAGGTTGAAACTTTATAAGCTCAATTCTAAAAGTATAAAGCAAGCCAACCATACCGGAGCTTACAGCTCGGGGAAACTATATAGCCAGTTTGAAGAATCGGTTACATACTATTGGCAATCTGGTGAAAATGATCCTGTAGAAATTAAAAATAAAAAGACATTCGTTGATGAATTAAAAGCCGCGCATGGAGTGGATGTGAGCAGCTTTGTAAAAGATAATCATATCAACTTTAAAGATTCTGCAGATCTGCTTAAGATGTTTACACATGTAAATTCCCTATTATAGTATGAAGTGGTATATATACTTTTTGCTGCTATTGGTTATAGCTTCGCCTTCCCTGGCACAAGATGCCACCGTAGAGTCAAGAACCAATCTCGATATGTTGGGAGGCGGCAATTACTCTGCGCGTACATTTGATAATCGCTATAAGGGAGTAAAAGGACAAGTCACTATACTTCCGGAATTTGTTACAGGTAAAATTTATACAACGGACAATCGTGCAGTGGTACAACCCAAAGTAAACTTCGATGCTTTCGCGAATGAGTTGATCGTAAAGCGCGGGGGCAGTGAATATGTGATCAGCAGGAATGTAGTAGACCGGTTTAGTTTATGGACGGGTACTGATTCCCTATATTTCAAAAAGATCATCAACGAAGAAGGTAAACAACTTTACTATCAGCAATTGGTGAAAGGCAAAGTTCAACTCGTTAAGAAGAACATCAAGATTTTTAAGGAAGCAAACTATAGCGGTGCCTATAGCGCAGGTCGTGAACACGATGAATTTCTGGATGATCAGAAATACTTCATGCTGATAGAAGGGAAGCCGTTGCTGGAATTTAAAAACAGGAAATCAATTCAAAGTGCTTTTCCTGAGTACGCAGGAGAGGTGGACGCCTATATAAAGAAGAATAATCTTAGTCTAAAAGACGAACAGCATCTCGCGATGCTGTTCCGTTATATCAATGAAATTATTGTAAAGAACTAAACGCGTTCTATTTCAGCGCCCAGTGCTTTCAAGCGACCTTCAATGTTTTGATACCCGCGATCGATTTGTTCGATGTTGGAAATCTCGCTGGTGCCGCTGGCCGACAGTGCTGCAATCAACAAGGAAACGCCTGCGCGGATATCCGGTGACGACATTTTAATTCCTTTTAATTGTTGCTTGCGCTCGAGTCCAATGACGTTCGCACGGTGAGGATCGCAGAGTATAATTTGCGCACCCATGTCAATGAGTTTATCTACGAAGAACAAACGGCTTTCAAACATTTTCTGGTGAATGAGCACAGAGCCTTTAGCTTGTGTTGCCACCACTAAAATTATACTTACAAGATCGGGTGTAAATCCAGGCCATGGCGCATCGGCAATGGTTAAGATAGACCCGTCAATGAAGGTCTCGATCTCGTAGCGTTCCTGTGATGGTATATATATATCATCGCCACGGAATTCCATCTTGATTCCTAATCGCTTGAAGGTTTCCGGTATAACGCCCAGCATATCAATGCGGCAATTCTTGATCGTGATTTCAGATTGCGTCATTGCCGCCAACCCGATAAAACTTCCGATCTCAATCATATCCGGCAGCATGGTATGTTCAGTGCCACCAAGTTTTGTAACGCCTTCAATGGTGAGCAGGTTTGATCCTACACCACTGATCTTGGCGCCCATACGGTTCAGCATCATGCACAGTTGCTGAAGGTAAGGCTCGCAAGCAGCGTTATATATAGTAGTAGTACCTTTTGCCAGTACAGCAGCCATTACAATGTTGGCTGTTCCGGTAACCGAAGCCTCATCGAGCAGCATATAGCAGCCCTTTAATTCAGAGGCATCGATGTGAAAAAGATGTTCGCTGGAATCGAAATTGAATTTTGCTCCAAGCTTCTGGAAACCCAGGAAGTGCGTATCTAATCTGCGTCTGCCAATTTTATCACCACCTGGTTTTGGTAAACTTGCTTTACCGAAACGAGCCAGGATAGGACCGAGTAACATAACGGAACCTCTAAGCGCAGCCGCCTTTTTACGGTACTGTTCTGTTTCTAAAAAGTTAGTATCAATGTTCGATGCAGCAAAGCGATAGGAGCCTGTTCCCAGTTTCTCAACTTTGCACCCCAGGTCACCAATCAATTCGATCAGCTTGTTGACATCCACGATGTCCGGGATGTTATGAATTGTAATGGGTTCTGATGAAAGAAGAACAGCACTTACAATTTGTAAGGCTTCGTTCTTGGCGCCTTGCGGAATGATTTCACCTTTTAGTTTCTTCCCGCCTTTTATTTTGAATACACTCATCTAAAAGCAATAACAGTTATCAATGATTCAATTGACAAAATCGTACCTGACCGATTGTTTTTTCTGATTTAAGACAGATCGCTTACTGATCTCTTCTTCTACGGAAGTTCTGTCCGCCACCACCGCCTTTGTTCTTGTTGAACGGGCGATGTCCTCCAGGTCTTTGATGCTGATGGCCACCACTGCTCTGAGGTCTCGCTTTCTTGCGTTCTTTATATAGTTTCTCGAACAGATTGTCTTCACGTATTTTATCGATGGTCATGTTTAATGCACCACCCGACATTTGATTTATATCGCGAAGGATAACAGAATCATCCAACGGTTCCTTGTTCCAGTTAGCGTAGAAAGTTTTCATCAATTTGCCCAGGTATATAATAGCATCCTGGCGCTCTTGCGGATCTTCTTTCTTCAAAGCTTCCTTCACAAGCTTCTCTATGTTCTTGCCATAGTGCTTAAAGCGGATGTTGCTTTGAGGATACTCAACCTTCATCGGCTTTTTGAAAAGGATTTCACGCTCCGGTATAGGAAAAGGATTGTTTACATCCAGGTTGAAATCCGCAATGATATATAGATCATCCCACATACGTTGCGGGTCATCGCCTTGCTCCTTGATGGAAGGAGTAAGCTGTTTGATGAGCTCAATCAGTGTATAGGAAAGCTCCGTACGCTTTTCTTTGTCAGGTATACTTCTGATGTATTCCACCAGCTTCTGAACGTTACGTCCGTATTCTTTTAAAATGATACCCGGACGTTGGCTGTTATATTCTCCGATCATAAATTCTTGATAAATACTATGGTAATTTCTTTAATTATCCTGAGACGTTGGCGAAAAGCTATCTGAAGAGAGTCAATCGCCCTAAGGATGAGTATTTTGCCCGCAATGTAGCAGATATTTGTACAACTTCCCAAGTGATGGGATATACGCTAGCCGGTTCAAAGTACTCAGGGTTTTGTTCGGCAAAGTAACGATAGGAACTGTGTCAATAAATGCTTTAGAACCTGTCATTACTCCTCAATCAATTTTACATACTCTTTTGTACCCTTCTTCATTTATAGTTCTATACCATTCAGGTGTTCACAATAGCTTAGAGCTTCTTTTGTTTCTCTTAAACGGCCTTGAGAAGGAGTCTTAAACTTTGAAGTTCGAGTATGTTCTTTTTGTCTCTACTTGTTAACAAATCTACAGGAATATATAAAAATGACAAAATCAGTTTTCTATGATCCGAAGCTTGGCAAAGCTTAACAGCAGCGTTTTTTCACCGATTTCAGTGAAATTGATCTTCGCTTTGCGGTCTGCTCCAGACATATCCATTTGCAATACTGTTCCAAAACCGAATTTCGGATGCTCCACTTTCATGCCTTCTTTCAAAGCGGAAGTATCACTCGGAGTAAAGTCTGCAGGAGCTTTATAGGTTGTTGGCTTGGGAGCAGCCGGAGCAGAAGCAATTGTCTTCTTGATTCCGGTTACGAGGTTCTTTGCATACTGACTGCTTGGCGGAGCGGATTCCAATCCGGAAAACTTCGTGCTCACCTTGATGAAGCTTTGATCTACATCATCCAGAAAACGACTTGGCTCACAATTCTTCAAACGTCCAAAACGATAACGCGTCAAGGCATAGGATAAGAACAATCTCTTCTGCGCGCGCGTGATCGCTACATAAAATAATCTTCGCTCTTCTTCGAGTTCTGCCCGACTACTGATCATCATCTGAGAAGGGAAAAGATCTTCTTCCATTCCCACCATATATACATACTTGAACTCAAGTCCCTTCGCCATGTGAATGGTCATAAGGGTTACCTTATCGGGATCTTTATCCTTGTCTTCGTCCTGACCTGTAACAAGCGATACCTCTTGTAAGAAAGAACCCAACGTTTTATCCTGACGCTCGGGGTCGTCTACATATTCTTTGATCGCGTTCAATAATTCCTGAACGTTTTCATAGCGGCTTAATCCTTCTACTGTTTTATCTTCGTATAGTTCGCGAAGCAAACCAGAACCTTTTGCAATTTCAAACGCAGCATCATAAGCATCTTTACGTTGCGTCTCCAGCGAAAAACGTTTAATCATCGCCACGAAATCATCTATAGGGCCAGCAGCTCTTCCACCCACAAACGGAGTAGCATTTTGCAAAATCTCCCAAATGGAAGTTCCATGATCATTTGCTGCCACTACAATTTTATCAACTGTAGAATCGCCAATGCCACGCTTGGGTAAATTTATAATTCTCCGGAAGGATGCTTCATCCTGTTGATTCATGGTAAAGCGCAAATAGGCGAGGAGGTCTTTGATCTCCTTACGTTGATAGAATGAAAGCCCACCGACAACTTTATACTTGATGTTCATTCTTCGGAGCGCTTCTTCTATAGCACGCGATTGACTATTCGTGCGATATAAAATCGCGAAGTCGCTAAACTTCATTTGATGCTGCATCTTCTCCTGAAAAATAGAAGTAGCCACCAGGCGTCCTTCTTCATTATCAGAAACAGCTTTGATCAGTTCAATCAGATTGCCTTCTTCATTGGCAGTCCATACATTTTTAGGAAGCTGTGCACGGTTTCGTTTGATCACCGAGTTAGCAGCCTGCACTATATTTTGGGTGGAACGATAATTTTGTTCCAGCTTTATTACTTTCAGATCGGGATAGTCGCGTTCAAAGTTCAGGATGTTGGTGATATCGGCACCACGAAACGCATAGATACTTTGTGCATCATCGCCCACCACGCAAACATTTTCCTTTACGGAAGATAGCTTGCGAATGATAAAATACTGACACAGGTTGGTGTCCTGAAACTCATCTACCAATACATACTCAATCCGGTGCTGATATTTATTCAACACTTCGAGATGTTCTTTGAAAAGTTTATCGGTGTTGAACAACAGGTCATCAAAATCCATCGCGCCAGATTTAAAGCAGCGCATGGCGTATGTTTTATATATCTTCCCGATCTCCGGGCGAAGATTTGCAGCATCATCGCCCATCAACTCTGCATTGCGCAGATAATCTTCCCAGCTGATCAATCTGTTTTTAGCAGCCGAGATGCGGCTATATACTGTGTTGGGTTTATAGACTGTGTCGTCCAGTCCCATTTCCTTTACAATATTTCTGATGAGTGATTTAGAATCATCAGAATCATAAATGGTAAAGTCATGCGGATAGCCCAGGTGATGTGCTTCTGCTCGCAGAATTCTTGAGAACACGGAGTGAAAAGTTCCCATCCATAAATTACGGGCATCATGACCGACAACTTTTTCAATCCGCTCGCGCATTTCTTTGGCAGCCTTGTTTGTAAAGGTCAACGCCATGATGCTGAACGGATCAACATTTTTTTGTTGAATAAGATAAGCAATGCGATATGTTAATACTCGTGTTTTTCCAGAGCCAGCTCCTGCAATAAGCATGCATGGTCCATCGGTTGTAAGTACGCCTTCGCGCTGCGGTTCGTTAAGAGTGTCTAAATAATCAATCATATCAGGGCGCAAATTAAACATTAAAGGTTGACTTCCTTTTAATCAATTTCAACCTTCAGTACTTTTGAGAAAATCTTTTTAATTGAACTATAAACCTCCTGTGCAAGTTCCATTTTTTCAGTCCGATGGACTAAGCATTACAGCAGTAGAACCATGGTTTAAAGTAAAGGTTCAGCTCATCGAACGTTACGTGCAATCATTCATTGCAAATGCAGCCGGAAGAGTTGACGACATTGTGTTGGTTGACGTGTGTTCAGGAAGCGGACTATTTTCTTTTGGACATCAAAAAGAAATTTTTGCAAGCCCATGTCTGTCGTTGTTGTCAGCAAACCTGCCGATATCGCGATGGATTTTTTGCGAGCGCGATCACGACCAGGTATATGCATTGCAGAGCCGTGTAGCACATTACTTCCGAAATAAAAATGTAACGATACTGGATGAACCGGTTGACGATTTAGCGGGTAAATTACAATCGCTGATTCCACAGACGCGTGGCAATAAAACGGCAGTGCTTTGTATTGTGGATCCGTTTTCATTTGAGATTCCATATACAACCATCGACAAACTTGCTTCTATAGGTTTCAGCTTTCTGATGCCTTTTACGTGGATGATGAATCAGCGCATGAGTCATGCTTATTACCTGGAAGAACATCGCGAGAAAATAAAACAATACCTGGGCATTGCCGACCTGCAACGTTTGGCGGCTGTGCAAAGCAATCAGCAGTTTTATAAACACATGGTGCGCATTTACCAGAACAACATGCTTGTGCTGGGGTTGAACACAGCACTCTCGGTTCATAAAGTGGAATCGCGGCTCATGGAGTTGCCTGCTTACTATATAGGTTTCTTCTCTAAAAAATTCTCTACAAAAGCTGTATTGAACGCCGTAAATGAAAGCGAGCACGTGCAGTTTGAATTGTGGTGACAGCGGCGTTGAGGAAACCGTAAATCGAATAGCACAGCATTCAATATACATTCGTCTAAAATTGTAACTTTGCAGTATGATAAAAATCGGAGAGGTACTCGTATCAGATGATGTTGTAGAAAAGGAATTTGTCTGCAACCTGGATAAGTGTAAAGGTGCGTGCTGTGTGGAGGGAGATTTCGGTGCACCGCTGGATGAAAATGAACTCGCTATCCTTGAAGAAATATATCCCATTGTAAAGCCATACCTGACCAAAGAAGGTATCAAAGTAATAGAGAAGGAAGGCACACATACTACAGATGATGATGGCGATTTGTGTACACCTGTAATCGATGGTCGCGAATGTGTTTATGCGATCTATGATAAGAAAGGAATTCTGAAGTGTGGCATCGAGCAAGCATACCTGGATGGTAAAATTGGTTGGAAGAAGCCGATCTCTTGTCATCTATACCCGATACGCATTACGTCTAAGAAAAATTTTGAAGCGCTGAACTACCATAAATGGAGTATATGCTCGCCTGCATGTGCGCTTGGAAAAGAATTGCAAGTACCGGTATATAAATTCCTGAAAGATCCATTGATCCGTAAGTACGGGGAGAAATGGTATACTGAACTTGTGCAGGTAGTAGAAACTCTACAAGAGCCTAAAGAAAAACCTAAGACGAAGAAAAGTAAGGAGTGATTCACGATTACTATTTATACTCTCGTTAACACGTATCAATAATTGAAGATATATATCGAAAGTATATCTTCAATTCACTCTCTCGGATAATCCCGATCAAATAATCTACATCATATATATAGCAAACACGGTTTGATACTCAAGACCGTGTTTTTTACGTCTATTTGCCCCGGAACTTAGCGTTTTACTCGCATTCTTGAACTTTGAAGTAGTTTAAATATTATTGAATTTCATGTTTTATTTATTGTTTATCAATAATTTATTACTGATATTTGATTTCTATTATCAAGGGAAGTTGAAATGGAATCAATACGAATGGAGAGGTTTCTCAATTCGCAGCAGCATTATGTCTGATAACTGCACCATATTTACTTGTACTATCAAAAATAAATTTTGAGGATTCTGTGAGATTTAACTTGTGTCTGCGAATAATGGGTAAAATAAGATGACAGGATTCTCTATGATATTGAGCGTTACTTTGATTATAGCATGTATATACATCTGCTATTTGGAGATGAAGTTGTCTAAGCGAGTCTTGCTCCTTGAATTATATAGCACTGGTAACTTCACTCTACCAGCATGAACCCTGTTCAAACTAATTTCGAATTGCTCATTACGCAGCACAAGGGAATTATCTACAAGGTGGCGAATGCTTATTGTAAAGATGCCGATGAGCGAAAAGATCTCGTTCAGGAAATTATCATTCAGTTGTGGAGGTCCTTTCCTTCGTATGATCATGCATTTAAGGTTTCTACCTGGATGTATCGCGTGGCGTTGAATGTAGCTATATCTTTTTACAGAAGAGATTCCAGGAGAAAGAATGTCACTATAATTCTTTCTGACGACTTAATAGAAATTATACCAGATGATGAGCCGAGTGAAACAGAAGGACAGCTCTACCAGCTTCAGCAATTTATATCCGAGCTAAAGGAGTTGGACCGGGCGCTGATCATTTTATACCTGGAGGAGAAAAGTCAAAAGGAGATAGCGGATATTCTGGGGCTCAGTGAATCGAATGTATCCACGAAAGTAGATCGCATCAAACAAAAGCTAAAAAAGAGATTTTCATTAACGAATGAATGATATGGACGAGCTCGACTTGAAAAAAATCTGGCAGGGATACGATAAAAAAATCGATAAGATTTTACAGATCAACAAGCTGCAACTCAGTGCCATTCAAACTGAGAAGGCAGAGTCAAAAATACGCTCTTTTAAAAGGAACCATTTAGCCGTTATGCTCTTCGGTATAGTGTGGATACTGTTTTTGGGATTTATACTATATCATGCGCATTCCAATATTTTCTTCACTGTTTCGGTAGGCATGATTATACTCTTCAATATATTCGCTGTGGCGCTTTACCTTCGTCATATCATCATGTTAAATCAGATAGATATAGCAGGAAGTATCACGGACACGCAAACTAAATTGATTCAGGTGCAAACATCGTATAGCCAAGTGGGGCGTGTGCTTCTTTTGCAAACTCCATTTTACTGCACCTGGTGGTATACTGAAGAGCTTGTGAGGAACGGAGGTTTTTTGTTTTGGGCTATTAACCTTTCAGTAGTAGCAATTCTTACAACATTGTCTGTTTACTTGTTCAGCAAACTATCTGACAAGAATAAATCTGAGCATTGGGTAAAGCGTGTTGATAAATGGTTTGGTGCTGAAAAATTACAACAAGCATCTTCGTTTCTTCAGGAAATAGAAAACTATAAAAAAGACGAGTAGTCTCTAGCCCTATATACCTCGTCAGGTCAGCCGGCCACCTGACGCTTTCAAATATACCATGTTATAATCGTATTGTACTTCATTCATAAATATGAGTGATGCTGATAAATCTATGTCTTAACCATTAACAAAACTATGAAAACTCAACAAAACAATTCCAGAACATTTATTCTTACAATCACCTTTTTGGCAACCGTGTTGATACTCGGAGCTTGTACAGAGAAGAAAGTTTCCGCGCAGCAAAATACGGCTGTGGCATCGAAGGGTAAAGCACCGAAAATTGATATTCATACTGCTGTAGTCAGTGGAAATATAGAGGCACTTAAACAACATATAGCAGCGGGCACCAATATAAATGAGAAGGACCCGTTCGGAGGTTCAAGTCCCCTGATCTCTGCTTCATTATTCGGTAAAACGGAAATTGCTAAAATACTGATTGATGCCGAGGCTGATCTCAACTTTCAGAATAATGATGGTTCAACGGCATTGCATACAGCTGCATTTTTTTGCAGGCCGGAAATTGTAAAGTTGCTGCTGGACAAGAAAGCAGATAAGTCTATAAAAAATAAATACAACAGCACCGCGTATGAATCCGTTGCCGGTGAATTCAAAGATGTGAAGAATACATATGAGATGCTGGGAAAAATGCTTGCGCCCATGGGGCTTGTGCTTGACTTTCCCTATATAGAGAAAACAAGACCAGAGATTGCCGCAATGTTGAAGTAATATGCAAGCATACAGCAGACGATACGACATTGATTGGTTACGGGTGATCGCTATAGGTTTACTTCTCATATATCACGTAGCAATCGGTTTTCAATCCTGGGGCATTATGATTGGATTTATAGTAAGCAAAGACACATGGGAATCTTTATGGATTCCCATGACGATGCTAAACGTATGGCGAATTCCGCTTTTGTTTTTTGTATCCGGTATGGGAGTATATTTTGCAATTCAGAATAGAAACTGGAAACAACTACTCATAGAGCGTGCCGGCCGACTTCTTATACCCTTTGTATTTGGTATTTTCGTAATTGCTCCGATTCATGTGTATATATGGCAACATTACTACCAATTGCCATCGAACTATATTTACGGTCCAGCGCACTTATGGTTTTTAGGGAATATCTTTGCTTATGTTGTGATTCTGTTACCAGTTTTATTTTATCTGAATGAAAATGAAGAAGGACGAATTGTTACCGGTATAAAGAAGCTTTTGAGTAATCCGCTTGGCCTGCTGGCAATTATCATGACATTTATAGCAGAGGTGGTATTCATTGATCCACATCCTTACGAGATGTATGCTATGACCTGGCATGGGTTTGTACTCGGGCTGCTCGCGTTTTTCTTTGGCTTTTGCTTTGTGTTAAGCGGTTCAGTTTTTTGGGACATGATGTTGAAGTGGCGATGGCTCTTTTTGATAGTTGCCAGTATACTTTTCGCGTATCGGTTAACCCAGTTTCAAATGCAGGTGCCTGCTTACCTGTTGGCTATCGAGTCATGTGCCTGGATCTTTTTGATTTTCGCATTTGGTTATAGATACCTGAACCATCCCGGTAGAACCCTGCGTTACCTGAGTGAAGCTGCATACCCGGTATATATACTGCATATGATATTCTTGTTCCTGGGATCGATGCTCATATCTCCGTTGGCGATAGCTGTACAACTTCAATTTACTTTCGTATTGTTGTTCACGACTATAGGGTGCTTCGTGTTTTATGAATTGCTCATTCGAAGAATAAATATCATCAGACCTTTATTCGGGTTGAAGATGGAAAATAATATGCGGAGTGAATAGCAAGTGTACAGAAACCATGACGATGGAGCAAATGCCATCGTCATGGTATATAGTGTGATTATAGTTCGAGGCCAATCCTGCGTGACAGGTCAGAGCTAAAGACATTGTTGGAATCATACTTCCGTTTGATCTCAAGCCATTCCTTGTACTGTGGATACATTGCTTTGAAAGTGGCTTCGTCCAGGTAAGCGTCTTTACCTAAATATATACGGCCGCCCATAGACAATACCATCTGATCAAGCTTCTGTGTAAAGGGCTTCAGTTGATCTTTAATAGGAAAGTCAATAGCGAAAGTATAGCCTTCAAACGGGAAGGATAGTAATCCTCCCTGACCTTTACCGAATTTCTTGAGTACATTCAGAAACGGAACACAATTACTTTTCGTAATCTCTGTAAGGATTTTCCTGATATTTTCCCTGCCATTCTCCATCGGTATAACAAACTGGTATTGTATAAAGCCACGCTTGCCATAGCCACGATTCCAGTTGTTGATCATATCCAACGGATAAAAGAACTTGTCGTAATGCGCAATGGGTTTGCCACCCTTTTGCATGATATATAGCGCAGTATTTAAAACTTTAACGGAAAGCGTATTCAGCGAAAAGCTCGGCAGATAAAAAGGAACGCTGAGTTTAGCTTTCTTGCCAAGCTTTAGCGGGTCAGCTTTAAGATTTGCAGGAAGGTCCGCAAGTTTAGCATGATTGCCCATCGTTAACACACCGCGACCGAGGCTTGCTCCCTTTGCCATTGAATCGAGCCACGCAACGGAGGAGCTATAGTCTTTATCGCTTTCATCTATAGCATCAAGCATGGCGTCCAGATTTTTGGCAGCCACAGCTTTCTGTACAAAATACGTTGTCTCAATTTTTCGAAGTTGAATTCTGGCAGTAAGAATTGTACCCAGCAATCCGAGGCCACCGAAATTAGCCCAGAAGAGATCGCTGTTTTCTTCGCGACTCGCTTTTAGAATGCGGCCGTCCGCAAGCATGATCGTGAAATCATAAACACAATTTACAAAGGAGCCATCCGCATGATGGGCTTTGCCATGAACATCGTTGGCTATAGCACCACCAATCGTTATATACTTTGTGCCCGGAGTAATCATCGGAAACCATCCGCGAGGAGCAAGATATTGAATGATGTCTTCCAGGTTCGCACCGGCTTCACATTCCAATATACCTTTCTCTTGGTCGAATGAAATAAAGCGATTGAGTTTTTCCATTTTCACAATGGAGCGATTCAGGTTCGTAGCCTGATCGGCATAACTTCTTCCAAGACCGCGAGGCAGAAGTTTATCGAGGGTCAATGTTCCCTTTACATCTTGAATGGTGCGCGGGTAAACAACTTTACTGGTGTTGGCAGGGATATTTCCCCAGCCGGAGAGGGTTTCTTCTTGAGGGTGCATATTTTAACAAACTATAGACGATGCGAAAATAACAGTTTATTCCGATTGATTAACCGAAGTCTCAAGATCAACTTCCGGTAACGATCTAAATTCACTGGGAGTCATTCTATCTTTTTTCTTGAAGTAGGTATAGAAGGATGACAAGCTGTTAAAGCCACATTCAAAAGCAACGGCCGCTACTTTCATATCGGTTTCGCGCAGTATTCTTTTTGCTTCTTCCAAGCGTAATGAATTGATATACTCCGGGAAACCTGTTCCTGTTTCCTGATTAATAATATGAGACAGTTTATGCGTGTGCATATTGGTTAACGTAGCGAGTTTTGGTAGCGTGAGTTCAGGGTCTTTAAATAACTTCTTGGAAAGAATCTCTTCCGACAATTGTTCGAAAAGTGCGCGCGTCTGGACAATCGCCTTAGGCTGATTATTTTTCTTTGCTATAGGTTCGAAAAGCTCCTTGTAAAAACGAATGCTCAGGTAGCTGATCAGGTAAACCATAATGGAGAAGCCGATCGAAATACCAATGATGCAAAGAAAATTCATGGAGAAAAATGTAAGCAGCAACACAACGGTACCCATACTGCCGAGTAACGCATAGAGCCAGATTTTTTTTCGGGAAGGTGATTCCGCATGATAAACCAGAATACTGCTGGCAACTATATATAGAACGATATAGCCGGCAATAGCCAGGAGGTGAAGCCTGCAAACATTCATCCGGTAAACAAGCGGAAGGAAGGGAGGGATTAACTGGATCAGTTCCGTAAAGCCGGCTTTGAAATCTGAGTTTAGAAACGCGCGACTGTAAAAAAACGTAAGCGGACCTATCAACGCCAGCGATGTTAAGGATATACTGTTAAAGTGAAGGCTGTTGCCATCGGCCAGGAACAGATAAAGTGAATCTGCCAGAAAGAAAATCAGGAAGAGATTCAGTGCGACCAGGATCAGGTTCGCGGTCACTTTCCGGAGTTGTGATGTTAGAACATATATACTCAGAAACAAGCTCTGAAGAATTCCATAACCTCCCAGGAGGACCATGATCGCTGATGTCATAATGTGAAGTGTTGTTCAGGATAACGATTCTCGGCACGCGAGGTTTTGGTAAAATGTCCTTTTTATTGCTGAAAAAAGTAGTTCAGGTTTATAAATCTGAAAGATAATCAATCATTCAGGTGCCTACTTACGCTCAAAAAATAAGTATGAAGAAACTGATTCTCGCGGGATGTTCTCTGATCTTTTCGCAAATCCTGTTCGCACAGGCTATACGCATCACCGATATACCGCACCCGAAAAATGAAACGTTTGGATTTTCGATGAACAAAGTTCGAGACCAGGCTTTTTATGTATGGTCGCATGGTGGACGCGATACGTTGAGCATTTATAGTGTCACCAGGAAAAAAGGGAAGTGGCAGAAACCTGTTACCGCATCCTTTTCACCAAAACCCGGTGTGTGGAAGGATATCGATCCGTTTATTACACCAGATGGCAAGCAGGTATATTTTCAATCGAACCGGCCGGTCACTCCGGGAGGTTCTGTCAGCAAGCAATTTGATATCTGGATGGTTTCAAAAACAGAGAAGGGATGGAGTGAGGCGCAGCATCTCGGTAATGTTGTTAACTCCGATAGCTCGGAATCTTTTGCATCCGTAACCGACTCGCGTACACTATACTTTGGCTCGGGGCGGAAAGGAAGTTATGGCAAACTCGATATCTTTTCGTCACCCTTGAAAGATGGTGTGAGACAAGTTCCGGTAAATATAGGCATGACGATCAATACCAATCATTACGATACAAATCCATTTATAGCACACGATGAAAGCTTCCTGATCTTCTCAACGGAAATCGATGGAAACTACGGTGATAACGATCTGTATGTAAGTTTTAATATAGGGGGACAATGGACAAAGCCCTGGAATCTGGGGAGTAACGTAAACTCGTCTATCTCCGAGTTTTGCCCCTTTATGCTTCCGGGAGAAGATACCCTATACTTTGCGCGCCTCGATAAGAAGAAACGGTTTAAAGAGGATTTGTACAAAGTATATCTCCCTATCCAGTCTTTGAAACAACGTGTGATGTATAAAGCTGCCATCTTTGAAGACGGATTAATCTCAACGGGGAATACCATGAACATTGCCTTTGAACCGGATGGAAAAACGGTATATATAGCACGGTCGAACAGTAACCGTTCCGTTGTAAAGCTATTTCAATCTGCGTTGATCAATGGAAAATGGTCTGAGCCTTCGGTGGTTCCGTTCTCGGAGAATTTTCCGTTTACAGGATTGCCCTATATAAGATCTGACGGCAGTAAAATGATTTTCACTATAAATGATATATCCAAGGACCTGTGGATAAGTGATAAAACGGCTGACGGCTGGGGAAATCCTTATCCACTTCCCGGAAAAGTAAACACCAATGAACATGGCGAGTACTTCGCCACTACAAGCAATCAGGGCACACTATATTTCTCGTCAGAACGCGGAAGCAGTAAGTGTGATATATACAAGTCAATACGTGTAAACGGTGAATGGCAAGAGCCTGTAAAAGTAGAAGGCATCAATACAGATGTTTCCGAATCGAATCCCTGGATTGCACCGGATGAGAGCTATATGATCTTCATGTCAGATCGTCCTGATGGGTTTGGCGCCTTTGATCTATACATCAGTTACAACGAAAACGGAACGTGGAGTATGCCGCAGAATTTAGGTCCCGAAGTCAATACTGATGTTAATGACTTTCAACCGACCATGAGTCCGGATGGTAAATATTTTTACTTTACGCGTACAGCATGGCCTTCTGGTATTGACAGGCGAATCGGGCGCGAAGATGTATACAGGATTGATGCGCGCATATTGTCCTTGAAGAAAAAATAACTGTACTATAATTTCGGTGTAAACCACAGGAATCCGAAAGCCAATAGCAACGCCAGGAAGAAAATCAGCGGAGATACAGGTTTATATACTGTATGCTTGGTATTCACGGATTTTGTTTCGGTGACACTATATTGTTTTGAAACGCTGATCCGGTTGTTTGCCTCAAGCGATTTCCAGGAATCCTTCTCCGATATATAGTATGAGAGTTGTACCGAGTCCGGGGTGGAGAGTGTATGCCATCCCGGATTACCGGCCCAGGTTGTGGCATGCCAAACGTCATCGATGCGTATATCTTCCATTAGCGGCAGATGTATACTATCATCTTGCAGGGTAAGGTTATTCCCGTTTGCAATCAATTCAATGTCGATTGGCTGATCCGGATATACCGGAAATGTATTTGTGATCGTTAAGGTACTGTTTACAGTTTTACTTCTGGAGATTTGTTCCAGTACAGGTGACCAGATTTTGCTATACCCTAATGAATCGCCTCGCAGAATAAGCGGATATGTACTTTGCAGCAACTGGAATCCTGCTTTACCCAAACCCTTATAGGTAAAGCCTGATAACACTCCACGTTTATTTTGAATGATGGCTTGAAGTGAAGCTGCATCGGAAAAAATGAAAGACGCAACGGAAAGGGTATTGCTTTGCTTACCCGAGAGTAACAGGTGCGTTGTGTCACTTTTTAAAGGAATCGTTTTCCAGGGAAAGAGTTTTTGAAAGTTTCGATTGGTAAGGGAAGGTTCCTGCACCAGAACTATAACACCAAGTCCTTCTGCCACGGCATCTTCCAATGCCTTTATCTCGGTTGGCGGCAGAGCCTGCAATGTCTCGGTATCGAGTATCACAAGATCAAAAGCGGATAGCGTTTTCTTCGCCAGCTGTGTGATGTTAACTACATCGTGATTTATATACTCGTATCGGAAAATGTTTTTGGATAACTGTGAGCGCAGCACAACACTATGATTCTTCTTTGAAAGAAAACTTTTCAGGTACTGGATCTCAAAAGAAGGTTGCTGCTGAAGGAAGAGTGTTCTATAGGGAGTGCCCTCATTGACGATCACCGGAAAATCCTCTGTTAAGGTTTGCCCGTTTTGTTTTGACGTGAGCTGGTATATAAACTTGCCGGCTTGCTTAGGTATAAACGTTAATGCAAAAGAGCGGTTGCCCGTACCGGTTAGCGTTACAGAATCTTCCACACCTGCCGGTGAATGAAGAGAAAGCGTTACCCGATTTTCCTTCACGGTATATATACCGTTAATTTTACTTTCTCGGTTTGTGAAAATATTCTTCGGAATATGAAGCGCTGTAACTCCGGAAGGGAGCTGCCCTGAAATATAGTGGACGGAGGAATCGTTGATCTGCTTCCAGGCAAAGGCTGGTAATCCATTACCAAGGATAACTCTGATTTCATTCGCAATGGGAGCTATACTGTTTAACGATGGAATTCTTTTGGAATGTGTATAGGGTATAGCATCTGCCAGGTGGAAGAATTGTAAGTTTTTATTGATAGCGAAAAGACTATCAGCTTGTTTCTTCTCGTAACCTTCTGTGAGCAATACAACGCTGAGTTCTTCGTCTGCCTTTAGGGCGGGTCTTAAGAACAATCCGATGAGCGCTACTGTCAATACAACCACGGCAATCAGTCGTAAAACCCTGAAGCGCATGTTTCGCTTATACTCCTTCCAGAGTAAATATATACCGATCAGAATCAGTATCCCCGGAAACCACCAGCCGTCCAGTACAGGTTGCATCACCATGGTCTGATCACTCATTGTCGCTCAAGATTTTTAATGAAGGCATGATCGAGTGCATGCAGCTTTTGCGTTGCGGAAGAAGGTGAAGTGGGAGCAAGTGGCAAAGCCCTCCATAAAGAAGTTTGTATCTCTTCCAGTGCCGCGCGTTGCTCTTCAGGCTTTAATTCATTTTCAGTCAGTGCGCGGATAAGCGATAAGCTTTTCAAATATAGTCCCGGTTGTGCAATCGCCAATGGTCCAAGCTCCTGGCCAGCCAGCGATAATTTTTTCTGTAAAGCTTTATCTATAGCAGTATGATCAGATGCCATCGTCCATGCTATAGCTTGCAACGCACTGCGAATGGCAGGGTAATTCTCCTTTGCTGCCAAGCTACCTTTTGCAGTTGCATTCTTTACTTCGCTCAAATCTCCTGTCATGCGCTTCTCTTCTTTTATAGGAGGTGGATCAAATCCCGTGCGGTGTACATATATACGTGAGTCCTGGCTGATCTCTTTCAATAGCTTCAATGCTTTATACTGAAACGGTAATGATTTCTCCGGTTCATATAGTCGCAGGTGAAGTTCGGCATCCCACATAATTGTAAGCGCAGCTTTTAATTTAGCACGAATAGATTGTGTGAAGAACGTAGCCTCTTCTTCACTGTCGTGTTCATGCACAAATCCGGCAGGTATACCGTTCTTATCGGTTTCACCTTCTTTCGCAGCGTGTTGATGTTCATGACCACCTTTTTTCTCTTGTACCAGGTTGTGCTCGTTTTCGGTATCATGCACATGCCCGTACTTCTTCGCTATATCTTCTTCTTCCTGATCATGATCTTCTTCAGCAGGATTTTCCTGTGGCCCTATACCGGATTCAAATTCTTCTCCTAAAAATTCTCCATAGCGTAATCTCAATACTTTTTGATCGTACCCTAATTCATTACTTTTAGATTGAAAGGTTTCTTTCGAGATTTGTTTTTTCTCCTTCAATAATTTCTCAGAATCAATAATGATTTGCCGCTGACTGCGGAAATAATCAGGCATCAAATCAACACCAAGTCCATCATCTACTACAGTTTCCTGTTGCGTAGTATCGCGCAGGGAAATGAAGTATGTTTCAGTACGTGTACGATTCGGGAGTGGTCGTTTGGTATCGAAAGCTACCACGTAAAAGTATAGCTCATCTCCGGGCTCCATCCCCAGCTTTAGGAGATCCAGCCTTCGCGTTGCATCTATATGTTTACCCGAAATAGTGGAAGGCTTTTCAAAGAAGAGTTTATCTTCCCTGAATTTAACCGATTCACCGCTTCCTTTACTTACCGTAGCTATAATGTGCGCATTGTCCAATCCATAATCGTCCGCGAGTGTGGCGTATACATCAACGGTAGGCCTGCTGGTAAATTCAAGTTCGGTAAATTGATTCAGCCTGTTGATGGTAACAACCGGAGCCATATCTTTAATGACCTCCAGCTTATAGAAATCAGAATGCTTGGTTTCACCTTGTGCGGTTGTCCATGCAAGCTGATAAAATCCGGGTTCATTAATCGTTCGCTTCAAAGTATAGGATCCCCGTTCAGACTTCAAGGGTATATTTTGTTTCCCTGAAAAGATCAGCGCAGGATTTTTCACATCGGCAGTAAACTCTATCTGCCAGTTTATTGTACTTCCTTCGGCAAACGTCAATGACCACGCACGAGTCGTTTGTGTTTTTAGCTTTGTATAGGACGGAGGTGTTATGGTGATCTGCGTGCCTTTCACTTGTGCAGGAGCATCCGGTGTTGCTGCCGTTGTCGAAGAAGATCCGGCCTGTGTGGTTCTTTCAGAAGTATGCGACACAAAAGGAGCGAAGGACGTAAGAGCAACAGATGCTGCTATGCTGATGATAAATATACCTATAGCGTGTTGCAGACGATGGGGGAGTCGTATAGCCGGATAAAGCGCTTCGAAAGCAGTAGTAGTTTTTATCTTTTGAAGTCGTTGCAGGGTAGAAAGCCCGTCATCATCTTTCAGAAGAAGATCACTGCTGTTTTGAAGCGTACTAAAATGTTGATTGAGGTATCGCGTAATGTTATGTTCATCCAGTTGAAATAAATGAAGCTGTTGACAACGGTATAAAAACAAGAGTATACCACCGGTTAGCGCGAGTATAATAGATCCCGTCATCGGAACCTGAAAGGAATAGGGTATGACAAACGAGACGGAGGCGAGCGCCAACGCCAACAGGAACGCTTCGCTCATGCGAATTGCTTTATACTTTCGCGTAAGCTGGTGAAGGTGATATCGTGCCTGTGTATCGCTCATTGATTCCGATGATAAGCAAGTAGTCTTTCCGTAAATACCATGAATGCGAGTAGTATTATTAAATACTTGTCCAAGGGAGTGGTTACTGCTGCACGTTTCAATACAGGAGTATATTTCTCAGACGATGCGCTAAGAAATTCTTCGGGTAAAATTCTTTCATCGGTCTTCGTGGCAATCGCTATAGTCTCAGAATTGTTTAACATTATAGAAGCCAATCGTGTGGTGAGATGATGTTGTAAAGCAACGTCTATCGTTAATCTGGCTGTGAGCAGCCATTGTTGAAATGGACTTTGCGAACCTTCTTGCAATAGTATATTGGTTGAGGCAGCGTTATTTTTATAAGTGATCGTGTGACATGCGTCTTTGTAAGTCATTTTCTTTTCTGATAACCAGACCAGCCAATCCATAGAGGTATATTTAAAATTTTCTACCGGAGTGATGTGTATAGCGATTGGTGCTGCCGGAATTTTCTGAATGGCTTTCAGGGATGCGGCCATAATGTTGGCGTCAAACTGAAAAGTCTTGTCGTAAGCGATGATCACGTGCAATGTATCGGTGGATCCAAGTTGTGCGGTTGCTCCCTCAGCTGTAATCGTTCTTTGCTCCGGTGTTATAGCAGTCTGTTGATAGGTATAGCGCATCTGTGAACCATCACTTTTAGCGAGCCGAATCATGGCAGAGTCAGATGTATACCGTTGCGCCAGAACTATACTTTGCCCAGGGTCAGCGTCAACCGTGATCCATTTAAGCGTGGCGGGTAATGGTATACGTGCACCTGTAAAGTCTTTAAGGTGCGAGTGTGAGAGCACCACTATATCTTGAAGGCCTTTTGTTTTGAGCTGCTCGATCAATGCCCAATAATTTGCTGTATTCACAGCGGTAGTATCTTCTTTCGCAGGAAAGTCAAGGGACATGAAATGTGTTTCATAGCCTGCCTCGGTAAGACTATCGGTTAATGAATTCAGTCTTGCATCTTTTTGAATACCAGGTTCGATAACCAACCATTTTGATGAAGCTGCCGGTGTATTTAATATCTGAAGACCTGCAAGTAATAGTACGGTGACAATAATGAGTATACATCGTATCGCGAGCAGGAGTACTTCATTCAATTTAAGTGCGCGAAATTGTTTTGTATTGGATTCATCCAGGTGACGGAGACTTCCTATATAGATCACCTTTCCTTCCTTGCGGCTCAGCAAATGTATACCGATGGGGATTGCCAACCCACTCAGTGCCCAAAGCCATATCGGATTCGCGAATTGCATTAGCGGGCCAAGGTTTTTCGGATCTTTAAAAAATTTCGCAAGGTGGTCTCGAATGAATCGTTGAGGTTTATCAATTCATAGCTGATCTGTTTTTCCAACATCCAGTTTCTTGAATGTGTGATCCACTGTTGTACACGCTCGCTATATTGTTTTTGCTGTGTAGCTGTTTCTACTTTCGAACGTACTTTCGTTTCCAGGTCTTCAAATGTAAAAGAACCTTTAAAGTCCAGGTCGGTTTCCTGACGACCCATCAGGTGAAAAACGATCACTTCATTTCGAACGGTTTTCAATCGTGCTATAAATTGTAGCAGATCGTTCTCTTCATCATATAAATCAGTTATGAAGATGATCATTTCTTTTCCATGATGATCATATAGATGTTCGAGGCCGTTTCCTTTTTTCCAGGTACCTTCACTTTTTGCTGTAGCGAGTATATGGAGAAAGCGCATGAACTGTTGTTGCTCAAAACGCGGATGTACTTCATGAATTTCTTTTTCGTTCACTGTAAATAAACCAAAGGCATCGCTTTGTTTACGGGCAAGGTATGCGAGTGCCGCGATCATTACCTTGGCGTACATAAATTTACTCAGCCCGTCTTCGGTATACATCATGGAATGACTGGCATCGAGCATGAACTTTACGGTGATGTTCGTTTCAATATCTGCCTGGCGGATATAGTATCGCCCGGAACGCGCATACATTTTCCAGTCCAGCATACGCAAGTCATCACCGGGTTCATAACTTCTATACTGACTGAATTCCTGTCCTGTTCCTACAGCCTGACTTTTATTACTCCCACTCATGAACCCTTCCACGATAACACGTGCAATCAACTCCAACCCGTTCACGGTGTTGATCACTTCCGGTTTCAGTAAAGATCGTATCTGTGGATTCATGCGTAACGGATCGCTATATAGATTTAGCTTGTGTCTGTGCGTGTTCGAGTAAATGCTTCGTGATATTATCAGAAGTAACACCTTCGGCCTCTGCACGGAAGTTCATGAGAATCCGGTGGCGCAATACCGGATAGGCTACACGTTCTATATCTTCCAGTGTTACAGCAAAATTACCATGTAGTAGCGCGCGCGCTTTTGCCGTCATGATCATGGCCTGACCGGCACGTGGACCTGCGCCCCAACGTACCCAATCTTTTACATACGGAGTGCTTGAATCAGGACGTGTTAATCGTACTATACCGCTTACGCGCTCGATGAGATCGCGGCTGATATGTACTTCGCGTACGAGTTCCTGCGCTTCTTTGATCTCGCGTCCTTCCAGTACCTTATTTATTTTATTTGCTTTCTTACCGGTAGTACTTTCAAGTATAGCAGTTTCTTCTTCTGCAGTAGGATAGCCAATCTTTATGTATAGCAGGAAGCGGTCGAGCTGTGCTTCCGGTAATGGAAACGTACCGGCTTGCTCGATCGGGTTTTGTGTAGCAAGTATAAAGAATGGTCTCTCCAGTGGATACGTTACACCACCATACGTTACTGAAAACTCCTGCATGGCTTCGAGTAAGGCCGATTGTGTTTTCGGTGAAGTACGGTTAATCTCATCGGCCAGAATTATATTTGCGAAGAGCGGACCTTTATTGAATTTAAAAAAGCGTTTGCCTGTAGTATGATCCTCTTCCAGGATCTCAGTGCCTATAATATCAGAAGGCATCAGGTCGGGAGTAAACTGAATGCGTCTGAACGGGAGTTCTATTGCTTCCGACAAAGATCGGATCATCAACGTCTTTGCCAGTCCGGGAACACCCTCCAGTAAAGCATGTCCGCCTGCGAGAAAAGTAATCAGTAACTGATCAACAGTTTCGGATTGCCCGACAATGACTTTGCCGATTTCCTGCTTCAACGCACCGAGCTTTTCAATTATACTCTGTACAGATTGCTCTACTTCTTTTAATTCTTTCATAAAATATAGTTTATGCTTTAAGTCTGAATTTAAGTCCAAAGCGTAAAGCAGAAATTTTTAACTGATCTGATTCCAAAATCTATATCTATAGTATATCATCGCATCAGCGCATACATAACAATGTTTACACTGAAGCGGGTGTTGTCAATTTTATAGAAACGCTTATTGCGGAAGTCGTAATCCCATTCACATCCATAATCTTTGTTGCTATAGAGTATACCAATCTTTCCATTGATCTCCACAGCCTTCAGGTAATCGTGAACGATATCATCGCCCCAGCCATTTAATTCCTGTGATGTAGTAGGAGGGCCCTCGAAGTTAAAGAACATGGAATAGATCGGATGGTTGTTCGGAATCTTCTTCAGCGCGCTGGCACCGAAAATTACTTCCATCTGCGATTCAAACGACTTGGCAAAAAGGCCATCGATGTCATGATTGCAATCATCCACAAATACAAACCCACCGTTGCGAACATACTTTTCAAAGTTAGCGCGCTCGGCTGCAGTAAACTCCACCAGTTTATGTCCACTCAAATAACAGAACGGGCAGCTAAAGATCTTATCACCGCTCAGTGGAATAATATTCTCCTGTGTATCTACTTTCAGCGTGGTATACTCAATCAGAGAATTCAATACGTTAGACGGCATACGCTGGTCTACATCCCAGTCACCGGATTCATATTGAAGGCGTGTAAAAAAAAACTTGTTTGCCGCGGACATATATACAAAGGCAAGTTCCCTTTTTCTGGTGAATGATAAAATAAAATTATATAAGTGGATGCTGAAACGAATTCGGAAGTCTGAAAATGAAGAAGTCCCTCGGTAACAAGGGACTTCTTTCGATTGTATACTCTTTTATACCTAGATGGCGTCAGATAAACTCGTGAATGTAAAGTCACGGATTTTCATAGGCGGAATCAGGTAATTATTATTGGATTCTACACTCACCGTACGTTCTACTGCCCCTAGTTCTTCCAGGTTATTCAACATGATGATGGGGCTTTCATTGAAGCGGAAGTTCTTGATCGGATATTGAATCTTGCCGTTCTCGATGTAAAATGTTCCATCGCGAGTCAATCCTGTTAACAGCAAGGTTTGCGGATCAACATCGCGAATATACCACAGCCGCGTAACGAGGATACCTTTCTTGGTACCGGCTATCAGATCCTGCAATGATTTTGTTCCGCCTTCCATGATAAAGCTGTTGGGGCTGGGTATAGCTTTTACATTTTTCTTCTGCGCCCAATAGCGTGAATAGGAAAAGTTCTTTACAACACCTTTCTCGATCCATGTAGTTTTTTCATGCGGGCGTCCGTCACCATTCCAGGTGCTGGTAGGAAGTTCAGGATTCAGCGGATCTGAATATATAGTCACACGCTCGTCCATCAGCTTTTCTCCAAGCCTTGTTTTTCCACCGGCTTTACTAAATGAACTACGACCTTCATCCGCCTGGCGTGCATCGAGATCGAAAAGAATTCTTTCCAGTAACACAGCGGCAGCAGCGGGCTCCAGGATCACAGTATATTTACCTGGCTCGATTGCTTTGGCTGCAGCAGATTTCATACTTTTCTGCGTAGCAATTTCAGTAGCTGCTTTCGTATCGAGTTTTGTGAAATCATTATAGCCGCGTGTCGCATAGCCTGATCCTTTACCATCGGCTGTGCGTACGGTAACCGAAAAGTTTACATTGGTAGCCGTGTTATAGGCAAACAATCCTTTCGAATTCATCATAGCCGAAAATGCTTTGTTGTCTTCGAAAAAGCCTGCGGCAACTTGTTTGTTATCTTTTGATACCTGCAGACTTTGTGCTACAGCATCGGTTCGTTGCTTGGGAGTAATGGAAGCAGTGGCCTGAACAAATGTTATAGGCTCAGCATATTTCTGCGGTTCAAGAAAAGGCACGAACTCCGGGTTTTCCGGAGCAAGTTGTGCGAGTTCTTCCGAACGCTTTACTACTTTTTGCAAGGAGGCGTCATCAAACTCGTTGATGGTGGCGGTTCCTAACTTTTTACCAAAGGCTGATGATACAATCAATGTACTCTGACTTATGTTACCACTGGTAGAAACCGAATTGCGTGCATACCGGATGTTGCCGCTATCACCGCCATATATATTCACTTCGCATTGTTCTGCTTTGGAATAGCTCAGTACTTTTTTTAGTAAAGCCTGTGCTTCATCTTTTGTAAGTATAGGCATAGTATATTATCCGATGTTGCGTGATGTGTTAATAACATTTACTCCTTTAAAATGCGTAGTGGCAGAGCCGTGTGATACAGCGCTGGACTGCGATGGCTGACCTTTACCGTCAAAGAAAGATCCCCCCAAACGATAATCCGATTCATCGGCAGTACCGGCACATGAATTCCAGAACTCATGCGTGTTTGCCTGGTAGGCTACATCTTTCAGCATCCCTGCAATTTTCCCGTTCTTGATCTCGTAATATAGCTGACCGCCAAACTGGAAATTATAGCGCTGCTGGTCGATGGAGAAAGATCCATCGCCGATGATATATATACCTTTCTCTACATTTTTGATAAGGTCATCGACACTGCGTTTTTCTTTGCTTGCCTGTAGCGATACATTCGGCATGCGCTGGAATTGCACGCTGCTCCAGCTATCGGCATAGCAGCAACCTTGTGAAGCTGTCAGGCCAATGATGTGTGCCTGATCACGTATAGCCTGGTAATTTACAAGTATACCATCTTTCACCAGATCCCAACGGCCACACTGTACGCCTTCGTCATCGTATCCTACAGCACCGAGTGAACCAATTTGCTGTTTGTCTGCAAAGAGGTTTACATTTTTATTTCCGAAGTTGAATTTTTTAGATTCCCATTTATCAAGCGTTAAGAAACTGGTACCGGCAAAGTTTGCTTCATAGCCGAGCACGCGATCCAGTTCAGTAGGGTGACCTACAGATTCGTGAATGGTTAACCACAAGTGAGAAGGATCCAGGATCAGATCATATTTACCTGCTTCAACAGATTTAGCTTTTAATTTTTCTCCTGCTTGTTGTGCACCGGCACGGGCATCTTCGATCATATCATAGCGACCTTTATATAGTGTAGTCGGGCCTTTGATCTTGTCTTGCGGACGGGCGTTGAGATATTCATAGCCCATTCCCATAGGAGCGCTGAGGGCATTGCGTGTTTCGAATTTTCCGGTCGCAGCATCGATCTTCGTGATGAAGAACGTTGGCCAGATGCGATGTATATCCTGATCTATATAGGAGCCATCCGTAGATGCAAAATACTTCTGTTCGTTTACAGTGAACAAAAATGAATTTATATAGTTAGCTCCGCCTTTGATAGCAGCATCATTTACACTGAGAAGCAGATCTACTTTTTCCTTTACAGGAACTTCGAATGAATTTTTTTCAATCGGTGCTTTCCAGCTTACTTCACCATATCCTTTTTGAGGAACAAGTTGTACGGGTTCGCTTAGCAGGCGCGAATTTTCTTTCGCTATCGCAACTGCGAGCTCTGCAGTTTTAGCAATACTATCTTTATCCAGTTTATCGGTAGCAGCAAAGCCCCATCCGCCATTGGCGATTACGCGTACTCCCATTCCGTACGACTCCGTGTTTACAATGTTCTCTACTTTGTCTTCACGTGTAATAACAAATTGATTCAGGTAACGCCCGATGCGTACATCGGTATAGGTTGCACCTTTCGATCGTGCCGCGTTGAGTGCTACATCTGCCATTTGTTTTTTCTGCGCGACATCAATGGTTTCCAATGCTCGCTCGGGAGGAATGGCTTTCCCGAAAGATGGAATTCCTGCAAGCACTGCGGCCGATGCGCCCATGCCTGCCAGGTGAATAAAATCTCTTCGTTTCATAAGGGTTGTTATTGGTTAATGAGCTTGATCGTCAATTCCGTTTTAAGATAGAGAATACTTTACTTCTTATGCAAACGTATAGTGCCATAAAGAGTTATTATACCGCAAGCTTCGTGATTTTTTGTGCTGTTAAATTTAAATATCAAAGATATACAGGTATAGATCAGCGCCCGGTATAATCGAAGAGAGGCTGTTTGTAGTAACAGCCTCTCTGATTTTATAAAATATATACTAAACAGCGTCTGACAGACTGCTGAATGTAAAGTCACGAATCTTCATGTAAGGTATATATACATTGGTTCCACCTTCGCTGGTTACAGCACGTTTTTGCTGCCCTAGTGTTTCCAGGTTGTTCAGCATGATGATCGGACTTTCGTTGAAACGGAAGTTTTTGATCGGGTGCTTGATCTTTCCATTCTCAATGTAGAAAGTTCCATCGCGTGTCAAACCAGTATATAGCAACGTTTGAGGATCTACGGGCCGTATATACCAGAAGCGTGTTACCAGTATACCTTTTTTGGTATCCTTGATCATGTCTTCCAACGATGCACTTCCTCCGTCCATAATAGCATTGCCCGGGAAGGGAACGGCTTCTACATTTTTCTGTGTTGCCCAATACCGATCGTAGATCAGGTTTGCCACGGCACCATTACGGATCAAATCCATTTTCTTACGAGCAAGTCCATCACCAGACCATGGTGATGCAGGTACATCTTCACTCCATGGATCAGTATATATATTCACGCGTTCATCTACCAGTTTTTCACCAAGCTTCGTTCCTCCACCTTTTTTGGAAAGAAAACTTCTGCCTTCATCGGCCTGGCGCGCATTCATGTTCAGCATCAGGCGAATCAGATCTGCACCTGCAGAAGGCTCCAGGATCACAGTATATTTACCAGGTTCAATAGCCTTGGCGTTGCGTGACATCAATGCTTTGTCAATTGCTATCTTCGAAATGTCTGCAGCATTCAGTTTGCTTACATCATTTAAATCGGCAGCAGCCCAGCCTGAGCCGGTGCCATCATTCGAGCGCATGGTAACAGTGAAGTCAACGCTTGTTGCTTTGTTATAGGCATAGAGACCTTTGCTGGTCATCATGCAAGAAAATCCACGGCTGTCTTCAAGATAGCCTGCAGCAGTGACATCTTTCGCAGCAGCAGGATTTATACTATCAGCAGCAGCCTGCGCTCTGAAGTCAGGAGTAATATTAGCAGTAGCTTCCGAAAAAGTTTTTGAATCAGGGCCATAGTTTTGCTGTGGCAATGGATCCATGAACTCGGGATTCTCCGGTGCAAGCTTAGCCAGTTCTTCTGAGCGTCTTACTACTTTTTCAAGTGATGCATCATCGAATTCGTTGATGGTAGCAGAGCCTGATTTTTTACCGTAGTACGATTGTACACCTAATACAATGTTGCTATTCTCACCAGCGGTTGAAACGCTGTTACGTGCATAGCGAATGTTGCCTCTGTCGTTGCCGTTGAGCGTTACCGAGCAACCATCGGCTTTGGATAAGCTGATCACTTTCTCCAATATCTTTTTAGCTTCTTCTTTTGAAAGTATGGCCATGGGATTTACGATTTAGTTTAGGATTGTGGTTGATGATGTAGTGGTATAGATCATGATCATAAACCGAAATGAGTTATATAGTTCGTCCTGTATTAATTACGCTGACACCGTTGAAACGCGTAGTAGCCGATCCGTGCGATACTGCATTCGACTGGCTCGGTTGTCCCTTGCCATCGTTGAAGGCTCCGTTTAACCGGTAGTCACGTTCATCACAGATCTGAGCACAGGAATTCCAGAACTCCTGTGAGTTGGCCTGGTAGGCTACATCTTTCAGCATGCCTGCAATCTTGCCATTCTTGATTTCAAAGAATAGTACACCTCCGAACTGGAAGTTATAGCGTTGCTGATCGATGGAGAACGAACCATCTTTCACTATATATATACCTTTGTCGACACTGGAGATCATTTGCTCTGGTGTCACCTGCTCCTTGCCTGGTTTCAAAGATATATTTGCCATGCGCTGAAACTGTACATCACTCCAGCTCTGCGAGTAGCAGCAACCATGTGACTCTTTCTGGTCAATGATATTTACCTGGTCGCGAATCGCCTGGTAATTTACCAGTGTTCCATCTTTGATGATATCCCATGATTTACATTTCACGCCTTCATCATCATAAGCCACAGCACCCAGAGAACCCGGCTGCGTTTTGTCTGCTACGAAGTTTACAATCTTGCTGCCTGCGTTAAACTTACCGGATTTCCATTTGTCAAGTGTAAGATAACTTGTGCCGGCATAGTTGGCTTCATATCCGAGTACACGATCTAATTCAGTAGGGTGTCCTACAGATTCGTGAATGGTAAGCCACATGTGTGATGGTTCAAGCACAAGATCATATTTACCCGGCTCTACAGACTTCGCCGCGATAATTTGCTTGGCTTGCTCCGCAGCCATACCGGCATCCTCCACTATATCATAAGATTTATTATATAGTATAATTCCACCGGGACCTTCAATTTTATCTTCAGGCCGTGCATCCAGGTATTCATATCCCATACCAACGGGAGCACTGAAGGCCGCACGATTCTTGAATTGTCCGGAAGCGCGGTCGATCATCGTAACGGTAAAGCTAGGCCATGTACGATGTACATCCTGATCTATATAGGAGCCCTCGGTTGAAGCAAAATACTTTTGCTCGTTCACGAGGAACATTAGACTATTTACGAAGCTTGCGCCTTTCTCCATTGCTTGGGCATTCGCATTCATCAGCAGGTCAACTTTTTCCTTTACGGGAACTTCGAAGCCATTCTTCTTTATAGGCGTCTTCCAACTCACTTCGCCATACGATGAAGTCGGAGCGAGCTTTACAGGTTCCTTTTGAAATTTGGAATTTGCCTTGGCAATGATCGCAGCACGTTCTGCAGTTTTCTTCATGCCATCGATCGTGACATTATTAGTCGCTGCAAATCCCCAGGTACCATTTACAATGACGCGAATGCCGACACCAAATGATTCTGTGTTGACTATATTTTGTACTTTCTTTTCACGCGTGATTACAAACTGATTCAGGTATCGCCCGATGCGAACATCGGCATATGTAGCACCGAATGATTTAGCAGTGTTCAAGGCTACATCTGCGAGTTGCTTTTTCTGTTTTACATCCAGCAAGGGCTCGAGCATGCGAGCCGGGTCTACCGGATTTGAAAACGCAGATATAGGGAGGAGCATGGCGCCTGCACCCATTCCGGCTAGTTGCATAAAATCTCTTCTCTTCATGGGCTATTGGGGTTAGATGGTTCTGCCTGTGTTAATAACATTTACGCCATTGAAGCGAGTGGTTGCACTGCCGTGTGAAACTGCACTTACCTGTGAGGGTTGTCCTTTGCCATCGAAGAAAGATCCAAAGAGCCGGTAATCTTTTTCATCGCAGATTTTTGCGCAGCTGTTCCAGAATTCCTGTGTATTCGATTGATAGGCTACATCGTTGAGCATGCCTGCAATCTGACCATTTTTGATTTCGTAGAACACGGTGCCTCCGAACTGGAAATTATAGCGTTGCTGATCGATCGAGAAAGAACCACGACCGGCTATATATATACCTTTCTCTACATCTTTGATCATTTGTTCCGGACTATAAGGATCTTTGCCGGGAGCAAGCGATACGTTGGGCATGCGTTGAAACTGCACATCGCTCCAGCTCTGCGAGTAGCAACAGCCGTGCGATTCATTTTGTCCCAGCATATGTACTTGATCGCGGATAGCCTGTACGTTGACGAAGATGCCATCTTTGATCAAATCCCAGCGTCTTGATTTTACGCCTTCATCATCATATCCTACAGCACCGAGCGAACCAGGTTGTTGCTTGTCAGCAAAAATGTTTACCAGGTTGCTTCCGTATTTAAAGTTACCGGATTTTAGTTTTTCCAATGATGCGAAACTGGTTCCAGCATAATTCGCTTCATATCCGAGGATACGATCAAGCTCCAACGGGTGGCCTACAGATTCGTGAATGGTAAGTCCCAAGTGATTAGGCTCAAGCACGAGATCATATTTACCAGGCTCAACCGATTTAGCAGTTGTAATCATTTCCTTTGCCTGCTTGGCAGCAATGGCAGCATCTTCTACTATATCATAACTGTTGCGATATAGCATGGTGCCTGCTATACCTTTTACTTTATCTTCAGCCTTCGGGATCATGTATTCATATCCCATTCCCATAGGAGCGCTCAATGCATCGCGTGTTTTAAATTTACCGGAAGCACGATCTATAGCGGATACCGTAAAGGTTGGCCAGATGCGATGTATATCCTGATCTATATAGGAGCCTTCTGTAGAAGCAAAGTATTTTTGCTCATTGATCTGAAAGAGATTGGAGTTTACAAAGCTGGCGCCATTCTGAAGTGCCGCAGCATTTGCTTTGAGAAGTAAATCTGTTTTCTCAGAGACCGGAACTTCAAAAGCATTCTTTTGAATGGGTGTCTTCCACGTTACTTCACCGTGGCCTTTAACAGGCGCGAGTCTTACCGGCTCTTTCTGAAATTTGGAATTTGCTTTTGCTATAGCAACGGCTTGTTGCGTGGCTTTACGAATGCCATCGGCCGTAACCAGGTTGGTAGCTGCAAATCCCCACGTACCATTCGCGATAACACGAATCCCTGCACCGAACGATTCAGTGTTTACAAGATTCTGTACTTTGTTTTCGCGCGTGGTAATAAACTGATTGAGGTATCGTCCGATACGGATGTCGGCATACGTTGCACCCGCGGCCTTCGCTGTATTCAGCGCTACATCTGCCAATTGTTTTTTTTGTGATGTATCCAGGGGTGAATCCAACATTGCCTCGACCGGAACCGGATTACCCAAGGTAGAGAATGGTAGTAGCATCCCGCCAATACCAAGCCCTGCGAGTTGAACAAAATCTCGTCTTTTCAAGGTTATCGAAGTTAAGGTTATGAGTTATTCGGATAGTAAGTTATCCAAAAAGCAAAAAAGGATACCGAAAATGGTATCCTTTGCTATTAGTTTATGTGAGTGGTCTCCTTTCGGAGAAAACGCTACTTAATCGTAGAGAAATCAAATGATGTTTCGAGAAACTTGGTAGTAAACTTACCAGAGCGGAATATAGCGTTGTCCATCAATGCGAGGTGAAATGGTATCGTAGTTTTTACTCCTTCGATTACAAATTCACTGAGTGCACGTTTCATCCGTGTAATTACTTCTTCGCGTGACTGGCCGCTTACGATCAGCTTGGCAATCATACTATCATAATTAGGAGGTATAGTATATCCTGCATATACATGGCTATCAACACGTACACCGTGGCCACCGGGTAAATGTAGGTTTATAATTTTTCCTGGTGAAGGACGGAAACCGTTTGCAGGATCTTCTGCATTGATACGACATTCCATCGCATATAGGTTTGGAAAATAATTTGTACCTGAGATCGGAACACCTGCTGCAGACTTAATCTGTTCTTTGATCAGATCATAATCGGTAACTTCTTCGGTGATCGGGTGCTCTACCTGGATACGTGTATTCATTTCCATGAAGTAGAAATCACCATGCTTGTCAACCAAAAATTCGATTGTACCAGCACCTTCATAATTTATAGCCTTGGCTCCTTTTATAGCAGCTTCACCCATGCGCTCGCGCAGTTCCTGACTTACGACAGGAGAGGGGGTTTCTTCCACAAGCTTCTGGTGTCTGCGTTGTACAGAACAATCACGTTCGGAAAGGTGACATACTTTTCCATACTGATCGCCCATTACCTGTATCTCAATGTGGCGCGGCTCTTCAACGAATTTCTCAAGATATAGTCCATCGTTACCAAACGAAGCACCGGCTTCACGTTTAGCATCATCCCATGCTTTCTTGAATTCAGATTCATCGTTAATGATACGCATACCTTTACCACCACCACCAGCAGTTGCTTTTACAATCACCGGATATCCGATTTCTTTTGCCAATGATATACCT
Organism: uncultured Bacteroides sp.; assembly: GCA_902168185.1. Taxonomy (GTDB): domain Bacteria; phylum Bacteroidota; class Bacteroidia; order Cytophagales; family Cyclobacteriaceae; genus Ohtaekwangia. The sequence goes on along the minus strand of CABHOV010000076.1, from coordinate 129,679 downwards.
TGCTCAATAGAATCGAGTAAGCCGTCTGAACCAGGGATCGTAGGTACACCCGCTCTCTTCATGGTATCTTTCGCAGTGGCTTTATCGCCCATCGCGTTGATCATGGCAGGTGTGGGGCCTATAAATTTAATTCCGTATTCATGACATATAGCAGAGAACTCAGCACGCTCAGATAAAAATCCGTAGCCCGGATGTATAGCATCGGCGTTGGTAATTTCTGCTGCAGATATAATACGGGGAATGTTGAGGTAAGAATCTTTACTGGGTGCATCTCCTATACATACGGCCTCATCGGCAAAACGTACGTGAAGGCTTTCGCGATCAGCGGTGGAGTATACGGCCACTGTTTTGATGTCCATTTCTTTGCAGGTACGAATAACTCGTAACGCAATTTCACCACGGTTCGCTATCAATATTTTCTTAAACATAGTCTTGTCTCTTTCAAGGTTGAAATTTTTAAGGTTCAGAATTTAAGGCCGGGCACGTTATTGCCTCAACTTTAAATCCTGAACCTTAAATTACTAGTATCGATATTAATCAGGTTCAACTACAAACAATACCTGGTCGTATTCAACCGGTGTTGCATTTTCTACAGGAGCCTTAACAATGGTACCTGATATTTCTGATTCAATTTCATTGAAGAGTTTCATGGCTTCAATTATGCATACCGTTTGTCCTTTGGAAATTTTATCTCCTACGGAAGCGAACGGAGGTGTATCGGGATTTGATGAGCGATAGAATGTACCGATCATGGGTGATTTGATTTCGATAGTTTTCTTGCCGGAAGCAGGTGCTTCAGCAGCTTTTGTCTGTACGGCAGGAGTTTGTACAGCAGGTGCTGCGGAAGTAGCAACCGGAGCTGTAGCCGCTACCGGTGACATTACCGGACTTGATTTAAATATTTTTTGATCGGGCTCACGCTTCACATGAAGCTTCAGTTCTTTTGTTTCAATGTCCACTTCATTCAAGCCTGACTTGGAGATGAAATCGATAAGGTCGCGTATCTCGGATGTTTTCATTTCAGTCTGCGTTGATGCTGTTGCTGTAGATTCTGTTGTTGCCCGTGAAGGTTTGGTATTACCTTTTTTAGCAGATGTTTTTGATGCTGGGGTTTTGCTCATGATCCTTCGTTTATTCTTTTACACGTTCGATATAGGCACCGGTGCGTGTATCAATTTTAATTTTATCACCTGTATTTACAAAAAGCGGAACACGTACTTCTACACCGTTTTCAAGCGTAGCAGATTTTAGCGTACGTGTAGCAGTATCGCCTTGTACGCCAGGTTCGGTATATTGAATTTCCATGGTCACATGAGAAGGAGCTTCCGCGGTTATAGCGCTTTCACCATTCTCAAATGCGATCAGCAATGTTACACCTTCTTTGATATAGTTTACAGCGTCACCCAGTAAGGCTCTGTCAAGGTAAATCTGATCGAATGTTTCGTTATCCATACACACGAGGCTTTCACCATCAGCATATAGATATTGATATTCTTTTGTTTCAACTCTAAGAATCTCCACTTCATCACCAGGACGGAAACGGTTCTCTGCTACTTTACCATTCCGTACGTTGCGCATTTTAATTTGATAGAATGCACGCAAGTTTCCGGGGGTGCGGTGTTGCAGTTCTTCTACCTGCACAACTTCACCGTTGTAGCGCATAAAGTTTCCCTTACTTAAATCAGATACGGTTGCCATAAAAAAATTAGGTCATTAAGTTACGAATCAATTAAATAAATACAAGTTGACAGCTGCCTATCCGTTATACCCGTTGCTTGTTAATAGTGAATCGCGTTGGATATATACCATTAACAAATAACCGATAACGATTAACTGTTATAAGCCCATTTCAGGTAAACAGCTCCCCATGTAAAACCACCACCAAACGCAGCAAGGAGGAGATTGTCTCCTTTCTTAAGTTGCTTTTCATAGTCCCATAACAAAAGAGGTATAGTACCTCCTGTCGTGTTTCCATAGCGTTCGATGTTCATCATTACTTTATCTTCTGTAATGCCGACACGATGTGCCGTTGCATCGATAATACGTTTGTTGGCCTGATGTGGAACAAGCCATGCTATATTTTCAGGAGTGAGATTATTTCTGGAGGCAATTTGTGCAGAGACTTCAGCCATGTTGGTTACAGCGAATTTGAATACAGCAGAACCTTCCTGGTATACATAGTGTAAACGCTTGTCAACAGATTCCTGTGATGCGGGCATGCGGCTTCCACCGGCCTTCATGTGCAGATATGCTTCACCTGCGCCATCACTCTTCAATTCTGCATCGATTACACCTACGTCTTCTGTAGTAGGTTCCAGTAAAACACAGCCGGCACCATCACCAAAAATGATACATGTACTTCTGTCGGTATAGTCCATGATCGCAGACATTTTATCGCCACCGATCACAACAACCTTTTTGTACATACCAGACTGAATAAAGCTGGCGCCTGTTGTAAGCGCATATATAAAACCTGAACAGGCAGCACCCATATCAAAGCTGAATGCATTAACAGCACCCACTGCGGAGGCTACGATGTTGGCCGTTGCAGGAAAGGTCATGTCAGCAGTAACCGTAGCGAAGATGACGCAATCAATTTCTTTCGGATCGATTTTGGTTTTAGCCAGCATGTTATTTACAGCTGCTATACCCAATACAGAAACTCCTTGATTTTCACCTTTCAGGATCCTTCTTTCTTTTATACCCGTGCGTGACGTGATCCATTCATCACTTGTCTCCACCATGGTTTCAAGTTCCTGATTGGTAAGTATATAATCCGGAACGTATCCTCCAACTCCGGTAATGGCTGCTCTGATTTTAGTCATACAAGTTTTTAATGTCAAGAATGGTTGTCAGCCCTGGCAACCGATAAAAAAGAAAAAGCCCGGTGTATGTATACACCGAGCATTGATTTTTTTTAATTAATCAATCTCTTTCGAGATAATCATAGGGTGATTGTCTTTCCCGATTGTAGTATACGCCACACGTTCAGCGAACTGAATGTTTTCGAGTGCAGACCCGTTCATGCAATTACGCCAGAACTTCTTTTTCCATCACCACTCTACCATTGAAGTAAAGTTTGCCTTCAAGCCAGAAAGCACGGTGTGGCAGGTGGTTTTCTCCCGTAGTAGGGCATACCGCTAACTGCTTTGCAGTAGCTTTGTAATGCGTTCTTCTTTTATCTCTGCGGGTTTTCGAGGTTTTTCGTTTCGGATTCGGCATAGTCTAAAAACTGTTTATTTTAATTTCTTTAATATATTCCAGCGAGGGTCGATTCCATCATTATCATCGTTGTCACCACCTTTTTCATCAGAAGAAGAGGTGTACACAATCTTACCTTCCTGGTTTTCATCTTCATCGTCTTCAGCTTCCTGAAATTTCGGATGGAGTTTTTTAATCGGTATAGCCAGGGCAATGAACTCATATAAATACTGACCAAGTTCCAGCGTAGCGGTATCGCGATGGATCATGATAATCTCATCACTCATCTCTTCATTGGTATCACCAAATTTGAAAAGAATACGATGATCGCTTTCGATCGGAAAATCAAAGGGCTCCAGGCTTCTATCACAAGTCAGCACGGCGTTTCCTTTAATTACAAAGTCAGCTTCAATGAACGTTTCATGCTTATTAAGCGCAACATCAGCATGGAAACTTCCTTGCGAAACAAGGTCGGTTCCGTATTCCTTGAAAAACATATCACCTAGATCATAATTGAAATGGTGAATTTTGTTGCTCAGGCTGAGAATATTTACGCTATAAGCCCCCACAAATCGCGCCCCGAAAGGCTTTTAAAATTAGTCGGCAAATTTAGGAGAATTAATGAAATTCTACACGAACGTGTACAGAAATTGCGTAAATCATCAATTCCAAGCGTCTAGGACCGCATTTTTAAAGCAATAAACAGGTCAGAATACGAGCTGAAAAGATTTAGATGTATTCATGGATGGCTACATCCTTTAATTCCTGACGTGATTTTTTACCATAGTTTTCGATAAAAAAGTCGATAACACCTTTTTTGAAACCTAGTTTGATGGCGATGTTTTTTGTGAAAATGATCTCACTCTCAAATACATTCTGGTCCACAAACACCAGCTCCACGCTAGACATCAGGTAATCGAACTTCTGATCCAAAGAAAGAGCACCCAACGAATCGATAGGCTCCGGGTTACGGATTAGCTCCAATACTTCTTCTTCTGGAAATTTACGCTCTCTGGCAATTTTAAAAATCAGTTCACGCTCGATCTTAGCAAAGTGCTTGTCGGCTTCAGCCAGTTGAATAAGTATGTTCAGTTGCTTCTTAGTGACGATATCCATTTCAACTAATACTTGAAGATCAAATATAACCATTAATAAAAACTAACCTTACCAGTCTGGTCAAGTGGTAAAAATGGCCTACCTAAGTAAGCTTATTTTTCTGTGGATGGTTCAAATCGATGTTTAAAAATATCATGTGCTCTATAAATGGCTTCGCGAAGTGAGCTCTCACTTGCCTGGTTTTTACCTGCTATCGTATAGCCCGTGCCATGGTCAGGAGAGGTTCGTACAATGGGTAATCCGGCTGTGAAGTTTATCCCCTCATCAAAGGCGATAGATTTGAAAGGGATAAGACCCTGATCGTGATACATGGCCAGCACGGCATCATACTTGGCATATTGTCCTGAAGCAAAAAAGCCATCAGCCGGAAACGGTCCATATACCAACTTGCCTTTATTTCGCTGGTCATTAACCACAGGCTTGATGATCAACTCATCCTCCTGACCGATTAAACCACCATCGCCAGCATGCGGATTCAATCCGAGTACAGCAATCTTGGGTTTAGCGATTCCAAAATCTTTACGAAGCGATTGCTCCATGAGTCGAAGCTTAGCTTCGATTTTCTCTTTTGATATAGCCGCTGCTACATCTTTTACCGGAATATGTTCTGTTACCAAACCGACACGCAGCGTATTGCTTACCATAAACATCAGGCTCTCCGTTGCGCCAAAGTATGTGGTAAGAAATTCTGTATGACCTTTGAATGGAAACTCTTCACTATGAATACTGAGTTTGTCGATAGGAGCCGTTACCAACGCATCAATTAATCCTTCCTTTAGTTCTTCACACGCTTGCTTTAAAGCGATCAGAGCTGCCTTGCCAGTCTCCTTGGATGCTTTCCCCGGAGTGATCTCAACGGTATCTTCCCAACTATTCACCACGTTGATCGTCTTCGCAGTGAACTGTCCCTTGTTACGAACCTGGGAGTAATTAAATTCCTCAATGTTTAACTGCTTCTTATAAAATGAAATCGCCCGTGCAGATCCATATATAACCGGAGTAATTAAATTGAGCAGGCGATTGTCTGCCAGTGCTTTGATCACCACTTCAGGCCCAACGCCATTCAGGTCACCAAGAGTAATACCAATGCGAGGTTTTTGTGTTTGAGTCATGTAAGCTAAGGAATGAATTCATTGCGATTTAGTAAATAATGATGGAAAGTCCGAAAGTGCAGCAAAGTGAGTGACCGAAGAAAGAGGTTGAGAGTCGTAAAGATTGGAAGAGAAAGGCAGGGATCAATGAATGAATGATGCGAGCTCAGAGCGCTATATATCTGCTCACTTCATGTCATCAAACTTCCCGACTTTCGGTCTTCCGGTCTTTTAAACTTTCCGTCTTCTCAACTTCAGTCTTTGCCCACATAGCCCACATCTTACATTCTCTTTGTACTTTTAGCACCTCATGGATAAGTCAATTTATAGAGTAAGAGCGAAGAAATCGTTGGGACAGCATTTTTTGCATGACCAAGGTGTTGCGCGTAAAATTGTTGAATCATTAAAGATTGAAGGCGAAAGCCTTCCGGTTTTGGAAATAGGACCTGGTATGGGTGTACTCACGCAGTACATGGTTACCGACAAAAAGCTTCAGTTAAAGCTCATCGAGATTGATCGTGATTCAGTGAAGTATCTGCATACGCATTACCCTGCATTGAAGAGTAACATTATAGAAGGTGACTTTCTGAAAATGGAATTGACGGAATTTTTTCCGGGTAAATTCTCGATCATTGGTAATTTCCCCTATAACATTTCATCGCAGATATTTTTTAAAGTACTGCAACATCGTGATCAGGTTGACCAAGTGATATGCATGCTTCAAAAAGAAGTTGCCGAACGTATCGCCGAGAAACATGGAAGCAAAACGTATGGCATCTTAAGCGTGCTGCTGCAAGCTTATTACGATATTGAATTCTTATTCAAAGTACCACCCGGAGTATTTATACCACCACCGAAAGTGATGTCGGCTGTGATACGGCTTCAACGCAATAGCAGGACCCATCTTGAATGTGATGAACAACTCTTTGTAAAGGTGGTGAAGCAAGGTTTTAACAACCGTAGGAAGACCTTGCGCAACGCCCTAAAACCGCTAGCTTTGCTTCCCGAAATTTCGTCCCTTAAACTGCTTGACAAACGCGCTGAGCAGCTTTCCGTGGAGGAGTTTGTACACCTCACGCAATTAATCGAATCGAGCCGTGGAACAGCAAGCACTGGAGTTTGAGCTGACAAAAGAATTTCGTGACCGCTTTCAGCAGGCACTGGATGATCATGATGATGAGTTCATCCGAAATATACTCCATGAAGTAAAGGCAGCGGATATAACTACTTTACTATATGAGTTCACCATAGAGGAATCCAAGTACTTTATGGATCTGTTGCCCGTTGAAGTTCAATCTGAAATAATTCGTGATCTTGAGCCTGATACACGCAAGCGATACCTGAAACTATATAAACCGAATGATATATCGGTTCTGCTGAATAATTTATTGTCGGATGATATTGCTGATATACTTCATGAACTCCCTGTAAAAGAAAGAGAAGAAGTACTCCTTGATCTTGAACCTGTATTACGCGGACAGGTAACGGAGTTGCTTCGTTATGAAGCCTATGTAGCCGGTGGTTTGATGGCGAAAGAACTTATTCGCGCCCGCGTCAATTGGACTGTTGTACAGTGTGTGGAGGAGATCCGTAAGCAAGCTGAAAATGTTTCCAAGTTTTACCAGGTATATGTAGTTGACGAAGCCGATAAATTGTTGGGACGATTATCCTTGCAAGACCTTATCATTTCTGATGCACGTAAACTCGTAGGGGATATATATGAGAAAGATATAGTCTCTGTAGAGACCTATATGGAAGATCGTGAAGTTGCCGAGATCATGAAGAAGTATGAACTCGTTTCAGTACCCGTTGTAAATGTTCATGGATACCTTGTCGGAAGAATTACCATTGACGATATCGTTGATGTGATTACAGAACAAGCAGAAGAAGATCGTCAGATGATGGCGGGTATCAGTGAGAATGTGGAAGAAGACGATAGCATCTGGCGTAATACGCGTGCGCGTTTGCCGTGGTTGCTTATCGGTATATTTGGCGGGTTGATGAATGCAAAATTCATGGGACTTTTTGAGGCGGAGCTTGCACGCGTAACGGCGATAGCTTTTTTTACTCCGCTGATTCAGGCAACCGGCGGAAATGTAGGTATCCAGTCATCATCCTTGATTGTACAAAGTCTCGCGAATCCTAATTTTGTAGACGAAGGTTTATGGAGACGTCTTGTAAAAGTATTTTTTGTAGCGATACTAAATGGATTGTTTTTATCAGTACTCGTGTTGGGAGCAAATATAGTCTTGTTTCAAGAGTATAGCTTGTCGTTCGTGGTATCAATCGCATTGTTCAGTGTGGTATTATTCGCCTCCTTTATAGGAACGATCACACCCTTAATCTTAAATCGCTTTGGATTTAATCCGGCATTAGCCGCAGGTCCGTTTATCACAACAACCAACGATCTGCTGGGCCTCACACTTTATTTTTTCACTGTCCACCTTATCCTCTAATGACTCCTTTGAAATGTTTGATTATTGATCCCATGCATGAAAGTATTTTTCCGATGTTAACGGAAATAGGATGGAAGGCAGTATCAGTTCCATCCATTACACGCGATGAAATTAAAACTATACATCACGGTTATGAGGGATTGATCGTTCGAAGTAAAACTACAATCGACCGTGATCTGCTGGGCGACAATCCTACTATAAAATTTATAGGTCGTGCAGGAGCAGGGCTTGATAATCTTGACCTTGATTACCTGAAAGAAAAAGGTATATATGTATTGCATGCATCGGAAGGAAACCGTGATGCAGTAGGAGAGTATGCTATAGGAGCGTTGTTGAGTTTAATGCGAAACATTCCGAAAGCAAACCGTGAAGTTCGTACGATGGTTTGGGAGCGCGAAGGAAATCGTGGCGAAGAGCTTATGGATAAAACGGTTGGGTTAATAGGCTATGGCAACATGGGACAAGCTTTTGCAAAGCGTCTTTCGGGATTCGGATGTAATGTTTTGGCGTACGATAAATATAAAACCGCGTATGCCAATGCATACTGTAAAGCGGCATCCATGGAAGATCTATTTGTTGAAACGGATATCTTAAGCCTTCATATTCCGTTGACAGCGGAAACAAAAAAACTTGTTGATCGTAATTTTTTAGATCGTTTTAAGAAGAGAATTATACTTGTCAATACCGCGCGCGGAGAAATCGTTTCACTACCGGATCTGGTACAAGCCATGGAGACAAATCAAGTTCGCGGAGCGGTGCTCGATGTATTGGAAAATGAAAAACTAAATACGCTTACCCCTATTCAAAAAGAGTCCTTCAATACATTGATCAAAAAGGACAATGTAATATTCACCCCTCATATTGCAGGCTGGACGTATGAGTCGCACGTGAAAATTAACGTAGCTTTGATACAGAAAATTAAGGCGCTTGAATTGGTGCATTAATTTTGTTATCATTAGTTTAAAATAAACAATCAAAGCTATCGCATGCGTTTTTTAGAAAAGCGGATGAAGAGTGTAAATGAGTTTTTTAACTCGATCATTGAAAAACCGTTACTGACATCTTCGCTTGTACTTGTGTTGGTCACAGTCCTTGTACTGGGGCTAAGCTTAAAATATTACTTGCATGAGTTTGATACTTTCGTGCCGCAGATCCTTGCGGAAGCACATGGAATGATCTTCGATATTGCTGTGATTGGTATTTTGATTTTTTGGCTGAATCAGAACGGGGAAATCCGTCAGCGCATTCGTACCTATAAAGATGAGATCGATGACTTTCGCTTGTGGGAATCAGAAGAAGCTGCCTTTCGTACAGTGGGTAATATCAAGCGTCTGAATCGTCATAAGATTCACGAGATTAACCTGGTAAATTGTTACCTGCCACGAACGAACCTCAACTATGTAAACCTGGCTGCGTCCAATATGAACTCGGCAAATATATCGCAGTCAACATTGATCGAGTCCAATCTGGAAAATGCACGCCTCAATCAAACGAATTTCGAGAACTCGAATCTTAACCAGGCAAATCTGAAAGGTGCCTATGCGAGTGGAGCGAATTTCAAAGATGCATTTCTAATAAAGTCACAATTTGAAAATGCATTCCTGATCAAAGCAAATTTCAATAATGCATTTCTGATGGAAGCCAACTTGCAAAACTGCTATCTGATGGGAGCTGATTTTGAAAATGCCAGCTTATATAAAGCAGACCTTCGTGGTGCCAAAGGATTAAGTGTTGAACAACTTGCGAAAGTAAAAACATTATACCTTGCCCGGTTCGATGAAGAAATATTGGAGCTTATCAAAACGAATCTACCGGAGTTGGTAGGTGCCTGATTTTGTGAGATAAAAACAAAAGTGTTACCTTTACAAAAGCAACGGTCTCGGAGACGAGACCGTTGTTTCTTTTTTTGATAGCAAGAGAACAAATAAAACAGCAACGAATTACTTTGAGCTATGAGCAAAAAAGTTTCATACTATACGAAAGACGGTTTGGACAGACTAAGAAATGAGTTGGCCGAATTAAAATCTAAAGGTCGTGCAGATATAGCTCGCCAGATAGCAGAAGCTCGTGATAAAGGTGACCTCAGTGAGAATGCGGAATATGATGCTGCGAAAGATGCTCAGGGACATCTTGAAGCGAAGATCGCTCAATTGGAAGACCTGGTAAGCAACGCGCGTTTATTAGATGAGAATAACATTGATACTTCCAAAGTGTCGATCCTTTCTAAAGTAACAATCAAGAATAAGAAGAACGGTGCTTCTGTAACCTATACATTAGTGTCTGAAGAAGAAGCTGATCTGAAAGCTGGTCGTATCTCTACCATGTCGCCCATTGGTAAAGGATTGCTTGGTAAAAAGAAAGGCGAGGTTGCCAAGATTCAGACTCCTGCTGGAGAAATTGAATTTGAAGTTGTTAATATCACTGCCTAGATATTACAGGCAGATCAGCTATACTATATAACTATATTTCCAATGGCTTCGATCTTCACCCGCATCATTAACCGTGAAATTCCCGGCTATATTATTGCCGAAGATGAGAACTATATAGCATTTCTCGATATAAGTCCGCTGGTATTAGGGCACACACTGGTGGTTCCTAAAAAAGAAGTGGACTATATATTTGAACTTGAAAACGAATCGCTGGCGGGATTAATGGTCTTTGCCAAAAAGGTAGCCATCGCTGTAAAAAAAGCTGTACCCTGTAAGCGGATTGGTGTATCCGTTATCGGATTAGAGGTACCTCATACGCATGTACATTTAGTACCCATGAACTCTGCGGATGATGTAAACTTTACACGTTCTAAGCTCAGCCCCTCAAAAGAAGCCCTCGCTGAAGTAGCGGAAGCTATTAAAAAACATCTGTGACCTTTACGGTCAATCTCAATCATTATATATATGACGACTATATTCTTTGTGATCTGATATCAGATTACAAAGAATATAGTACGTTTATGGATGTAGATTCGGGCTATAGCTGCTTCGAGGTAACACTAAATTAGTGTTTTACAAATTTGAGATAGGATGTTCCTCCCGTAGTCTTAATGCTAATGGTATAAACACCGGAAGAATAATTTTCTGCTGATAACTCAAGTGAGGATTGGTCAGTAACAAAGCGTTGTCCTTGTTTGCCATGAATACCCACAATGGATACTTCTTTTTTGCCAGTACCCGGAAGTGTGATGGTCATTTTATCATATACCGGGTTAGGATATACGGATACACTATGTCCGAGCTGTGTTTCGATGTCGGTGATCACAACAGGGACGTTATCTGAAATTACGCTGGTGCATCCGTCAATGGTAACCTGTACAGAATATATACCACCTTCCGTTACGGTGAGTGTTGCATTTTTTTCATCGGTAAGTTTTGTCCCGTTCAGAAACCATTGATTACCGGTTGCGCTACTTGATATAAGAGTTCCGCTCGAACCAATAACCTGTGAGAGAGTGATGACAGGCTTCGCAGGATTTATACAGAAGCTTTGCTCTACGGCAGTGGAAGGACTATAATTTTCATTCCCTGCCTGGTTTGCAACAATGCGTACGGTGCCGGCTTCTTTTAATGTAACGAGACCACCTGCGATTGTTACTTTTGTTGGTGTAGTCGTGCTATAGCTTAATGCAAGTCCTGAAGTGCTCGAGCCCGTAAGTGTAAATGGAGCATCACCCACTGTTTTGTTTGTGATAGCAGGAAAGGTAATGGTCTGAGTTGCTTTATTAATGACAAGCGAAACTTCAACCGGTGCGGCAGGTTCGTAATTTACATCGCCTTCCTGGCTGGCTGTAATTTTTACAGTACCGGCTTTCAGAATAGTTACTATATCTCCGTTGATCGATGCAATGGAAGGATCAGAACTAACATATTCAATAGGCAGGCCGGCATCGCTGGTAGCCCCTAATGTAAAGGGGGCATCTCCATATGTTTTCGTTCCAAGTGTAAACGTTATAGTTTGTGTTGAGCGGCATCCTGCAGGTAATGACAAATCCGTAGTGACATTATGTATAAAAATTTCATTACCAGGACCAGCAGCATATCCCGTGATATATATATTATCACCTATAGCAATGATCTTTTCGTTTACTCCGCCGGCATCTACGGTTGTATTGTTAGTTACTTTGATTGTGCCACATTCTTTACCATTACTTTTCCAAAGTGTTCGAATGGTTCCATCGAATGATGAGAAGTATAGGTATCCATTCAACTCGAGCAGATTGTACGGATAAGCGCTTGAGGTTCCGGTATAAATGTCTGAAACGAGTTGTGTACCTGCTTCCGTGCCATCGCTTTTCCAAAGCTCTACACCATGTATACCATCGTCGGCAGTGAAATATAGCAATCCATTGGCACTTGTAAGTTGACTGATATTGGATGATGAAGCGCCTGTATAGATATCAAGAACTAAAGTAGTTCCTGCGGCTGTTCCGTCTGTTTTCCAAAGCTCTTTTCCATTTGCGCCATCGTTGGCAACGAAGTAACCAATGCCATCAACAGTTTCAAATTGAAATATATCTGTACTGACAAATCCTCCCGCTCCACCCGCGTTGATATCTTTTACTAATACGGTACCTGCAGCCGTACCATCACTTTTCCATAGCTCAAGGCCACTGGTGCCATCATCTGCAAAGAAGTATAGCGCACCATTTTCATTTTTTAGTCCTTTCAGGAATGTAAATGTTTTTATTGCTTCAGTTCCCGCAGCTGTTCCATCACTCGTCCACAAGCCAGATGTTCCAGCGTCATTGGCAATGAAATATAGTTTGTCCTGAAAGCTTACCAATGAATTTGGATTAGCGCTAATGGAGCCCCCTATATTTTCTACAAGGCTTGTGCCGGCAGTCGTTCCGTTGCTCTTCCATAATTCTACCGTTGAGTTGATATAGTAGTTCGGGAAGAATAACAAATTTCCAGCACTTGTTATTTCAGAACCATCTGAAACATTGCCGCCTATTTCTACGGTTCCGGCAAGAGTACCATCCGTTACCCATAATTTGTTATCCGTTCCAATTTTGGAAACAAAGTATATCTTATCGCTAATCTTTTTTAAATGTGCGGGATTAGATGAGTTTTCAGCACCAGCCGCTATATCTTTTAATAATACAGTACCAGCAGAGGTACCGTTGCTTGTCCAAAGTTCACGGCCATAATCTCCGCTGGTTGCCGTGAAGTATAAATTGCCATTGAACTCGGTGAAATAATCAGGAGCAGACGAGGCACTTGTCGCTGGTAAATTTGTAAGACGTGTATTGCCCGAAGGAGTTCCGTCTGTTTTCCAAAGCTCATTTCCATTGGTGCCATCATCCGCGACAAAATATAGTGTATTGCTTATCGCTACAAGGCTGTTGGGAGGCCGTGTGCCCGGTGCTGTTCCTTTCGGAAGATCAGTAACCAGAACGGTTCCTGCCTCCGTACCATTACTTCTCCAGATCTGAAAGCTGCTACCGGCAGCGAGTTCTTTCTGAGCAACGAAATATAGTTCACCATTCATATCGGTGAAGTCTGCAGCATAGCCACCTATATTTTTAAAGGCAGTAGTTCCCGCGGGAGTTCCATCGCTTTTCCAAAGGTCATAAGCATCGATCGTAAAGTATAGTGTATTTCCTGCAACTGTAACGTTGTCTAGAGTACTGTTTTCATCAAAAGGACTTTTAACGATGGTTGTCCCTGCTTCTGTTCCATCACTCTGCCACAATGCATTGTTGATTCCGTTAAAGGCCGTGAAGAATAGAGAACCGTTGTAGCTTATAAAATTATCAGGAGATGAACCAGACACGCCATTAAAAATATCCTCTACCAAATCTGTACCGGCAGCAGTGCCATCACTTTTCCAAAGTTCATATCCTACAGAACCGTTGTTGGCTATGAAATATAGTATATTTCCAATTGCATAGAAATTATCAGGAGCAGATGAGTTTGTGCCGGTATATATATCTTCTATTAATACAGTTCCGGCAGCTGTGCCATCGCTTTTCCAAAGTTCAACACCGTTGGCGCCATCCTGACCTGCAAAGAAAAGTGTGCCGTTTACATTGGCAAAATTAGGAGAGCCAGTAGTGATGATGTTGTTCTTCACCAGAATTGTTCCGGCTGCCGTGCCATCGCTTTTCCAGAGATCAAGAAAATTAGAACCGTCAGTAATCGTAAAGAATAGTATATTATTTACAGCGATCATATTTGATATAGCAGATGAACCGGAGCCTGCCTGTATATCTTTTATAAGTACTGTTCCGGCTTCTGTTCCATCACTTTTCCAAAGTTCTGTTCCGGAGGTTCCATTATTGGCCAGAAAGAAAAGTGTTCCATTAACATCCATGAAGTTGCTTGGGCTTGAAGAATTACTACCGGTATATATATCTTTTACAAGTATAGTTCCAGCAGGCGTTCCATCACTTTTCCAAAGTTCCTGACCGGCTCCAGAGCGACCACTGAAGAATAATACCCCGTTTATTGATGTAGTATAGTAGGCATCTATACCTGAATTATTCGGGTCGGAAGTTTGATTTATGTCTTTTAATATACTTAGCTGAGCATTGGAAAAATAACCGGCAAGCATCAGCAGAAAGGGGAGGATTCTTTTCATGAAGCTATTTTTCTTCTAAGATAACACTATATTTTAAAGTTGGTCGTCCCAAAATAAATTTCCGGAATCGATTCCAGGATTCTCTCCCAAAAATAATTTCAAGTTTTCTGAATTTTTTACACAAACGATTTAACCCTTAAAACGGATGATTATTCTGCTATTTACGAATTATACAATATCCCGTTTGGTGTTATTCTTATTTTGTGGTCTAAAATATTGCCAGTAGTTTGGTTATACCTAAACTTTAAAACTTATGAAGAAACAACTACTAGTAATGCTAGGGGTTGTGTTCGCATTTCTATCCTATGAAGTGCGAGCACAAAACCGAACAATCACAGGTAAGCTTACATCCGCTGAAGACGGCTCAGGCTTACCAGGCGTAAACGTATTAGTGAAAGGTACCACCAGCGGTACCGTTACAGATGCTGAAGGTCTGTATTCTTTATCAGTGCCTGCGGAAGGAACTACACTTGTCTTTTCGTTCATCGGCCTCAAGACACAAGAAGTGGAAATCGGCGATCGCTCTACCGTTGATTTGCAAATGAGTCAGGATGCACAGCAGTTAACGGAGGTTATCGTAACGGCGCAAGGTATACTCAAATCAAAAAACGAGTTGTCGTATGCAGCTCAAACCGTTAGCGGTGAAAGCATGAGTAACACGCGCGATGCAAACATTGTGAACTCGCTCTCTGGAAAAGTAGCGGGTGTTCAGATTCAAAAGAACAACAGTATGGGTGGCTCAACAGCCATTATCATTCGGGGCTGGAAATCTTTGAACGGATCCAATCAAGCTTTATTTGTTGTTGATGGTGTGCCTATTGATAACTCTACCAACAATGCGTCTCGTACCAGCAGAGGGACTGCCGGTTATGATTTTGGTAACGCTGCAGCGGATATAAATCCAGACGACATCGAATCCACCACAGTATTGAAAGGACCAGCAGCCACTGCGTTGTATGGTTCACGTGCTTCCAATGGTGTAGTATATATTACAACCAAGAAAGGCCGCAAAAGAGGAATCGGGTTTAGCCTGAATACAGGTGTAACCTTTGGCTTCGCAGATAAGAGTACACTTCCCGATTATCAAAAAGAATATGGTGGCGGGTACGGTAAATACTATGGTCCAACAAAGAATGGTTATTTTGATGAAGCTGATGTAGACGGCGATGGCGAGGCTGATTATATAGTACCCACCTATGAAGATGCTTCCGTGGGTGCACCATTCGATCCGAATTTATTAGTATACCAGTGGAATGCCTTTGGTGATCCTACATCTCCAAAATACCGGCAGGCTACGCCTTGGGTAGCTGCTGAAAATGATCCCAATGAGTATTACGAAACAGCAGTAACCTATAGCAATAGCTTTACGATTGATGGTGGTGGTGAAAAAGGGTTTTTTAAACTTGGATACACCAGAAACGAGGAGAGTGGTATTTTACCCAACAGCAAGCTTCAAAAGGATTATCTGAATTTCAGCGCCTCTTATGAGATTGTAAAAAAACTGACAGCAACAGCTTCTATTAACTTTTCAAATGTAGGCGGGCGTGGCCGGTATGCTATAGGATATGGTGGTAATAACAATATTTCCAGCTTCCGTCAATGGTGGCAAATGAATGTTGATGTTAAAGAACTTGAGAGTGCATACTTCAGAAGAAGAGAAAATATGACCTGGAACTGGTCGTCAGGTTTACCTGAAAGTACAGGATTAATATACTGGGACAATCCATACTTTGCTGCATATGAAAACTATACTACCGATGACCGATCGCGTTACCTGGGATATGTAAAGCTCGACTATAAAATAACCGACTGGCTGAATGCTATGGGAAGAATTTCCCTTGATTCCTACGATCAGATACAGGAAGAGCGAACTGCAGTAGGAAGTATAAATTTCCCTGCCGGTGAGTATATAAGACGTAATCTTTCTTTCAGAGAGTATAATTATGATTTCTTATTGACCGCAGATAAAAATCTGAACGATGCTGTTTCCGTAAAAGGTGCATTGGGTATAAACATACGAAGAACCAAACAGGACGGTGTTTCATCGCAAACCAATGGCGGACTCGTAGTGCCTAAGATTTATGCGTTGTCAAATTCCGTGAATCCCATCGAAGCTCCGAATGAGAAAGACTATTACCTCGACAAGCAGGTAAACGGTTTCTTTGCTGATGCAGAAGTTGGCTATAAAGAATTTTTGTTTTTGAATGGATCGTTTAGAAGAGACGTTTCGTCAACTCTAAAAAAAGGCAACAACGCCTATAACTACGGTCAAATCTCTACCAGTTTTGTTTTTACGAAATTTATACCTGAAAATCCAACGCTTACATTCGGGAAGTTACGTCTGAACTATGCAGAGGTAGGAGCTGACGCACCGTTTAACGCACTTGCGGATCAGTATGATAAACCTACTGGTTTTGGTTCTATTCCATTGTTCTCTGTACCCGGTACTAAAAACAATGCGGAGTTAAAACCTGAACGGACCAAGAGTTATGAAGGTGGTATAGAATTAACATTTTTCGATGGACGCCTTGGATTTGATGCAACGTATTTCGATTCCAAATCTGTCGATCAGATTGTGCCTGTATCAGTATCTACAGCAACAGGCTATAATTCTAAATATGTTAACGCAGGTACCCTTCAAAATAAAGGTATCGAGTTAACGTTGACGGGTACACCTATAAAAACACAATCTTTCAAATGGGACATCAGTGTTAACTGGACTCGTATCCGCAATAAGGTTACAGAGCTATATGCTGATGTGAAGAACTTTACATTGCCTAACGGAGATTTCCAGGCAAGTGGTTCATCGAATGCTCCATTGGGCGGAAGTTATGGTACACTCTACGGAACAGACTATATATATACCAATGGACAGCCTACGATTGATGCTGCAACAGGACGTTACCAACGGACATCAACGGCCACAAATCCCATTGGTAATATCAACCCTGATTGGACAGGCGGTTTTCAAAATACATTTACCTATAAGGATGTATCCCTTAGTTTCCTGATTGATGCAAAGCATGGTGGCGATGTTCTTTCTATCGACATGTATTACGGACTGGCTACTGGCTTATATAAGGAAACTGCTGGCCTTAACGAATTAGGGAAACTCGTAAGAAGTCCTGTCCTGGAAGATGGCGGTATACTTTTGCCAGGTGTAAACCCCGATGGAAGTCCGAACAAGACGCGCTTGAACATGCTGGATTATCCTATGAATGGAACACAGACTACCGGCCCCACTCATAAATATGTTTATGATGCAAGCTATGTGAAGTTAAGAGAAGTACTTCTTACCTATAACTTGCCTTCATCGCTTATTGCAAAATTAAGCCCGCTGCGGAGTGTATCAATATCTGCAGTAGGAAGAAACCTGTGGATCATTCATAAGAACCTTCCGTATGCCGATCCGGAAGACAACCTGGGTGCGGGCAATATTCAGGGTGTACAGGTAGGTAGTTTGCCAAACACCAGAACGATAGGTTTCAATGTAAAAGCAACATTCTAAAAGTATTTGTATGAAGATAGTAATCCGATCACTATATATAGTAATGTTATTCCTGGCTACATCTTGCCTGGATGATATTACTTCTTTGAACAATAATCCGAAAGCATACCAGTCAGGAACAGTTCCCGGAGAAATGTTCTTCAGCAACGCCAGCAGAAACCTGGTGGATGCCATCACGTATGGTATGACTTTCAAAATATTGGCGCAGCAATTTGCTGAAACCACATACTTCGATGCCAGTAGCTATAACCTGGTGAATGTTGGTAGTGCTTTCTGGGTATCACTATACAGGGATGTATTGCTTGATTTGAAAGAAGCAAAAGCCGTAATAACAGAAAATCCCGGTCTATATCCGGACATAACGAAAAATAAGCTTGCCATTATTGAACTGGTAGAGATATATACATATTCTCTGCTGGTGAATACGTATGGAAATATACCGTACTCCGGTGCTGTAGATACGAGTCTAAAATCAGAAGCTTTGGATTCTGATAACCTTACACCTGAGTATGATGATGCCGCTGCTATTTACAATGACTTATTTGTCCGTCTTGATAACGCATTGGTCGCTTTGAATGATTCAGAAGAAAGTTTTGCGGATGGCTCAGATTTGATTTACGATGGCGACATTGAAAAATGGACCAAGTTTGGTAACACACTTAAATTGCGTATGGCCGTTACGTTGGCGGATATAAATCCTACGAAGGCAAAAGCAGAAGCCGAAGCTGCTGCGGCAAATGTGTTCGAGTCGAATTCGGACAATGCAGTCCTGGTATATCTCGGTACAACACCGAATACAAATCCGATATGGGTTAACCTGATTCAGAGCGAACGTGAAGACTTCGTAGCTTCCAATACTATGATGGACTTGATGCAAAGTTCTGCGATAGATGATCCACGCATTCCTTTATACTATACCAAAGATAATGCGGGTGGTTATTCCGGTGGTATCTACGGAAGAAGTAACTCTTACGTAACATATTCAAAAGCAGGAACGACCATGACTGCAGAAACTTTTCCAGGTGTGCTGTTGGACTATTCTGAAACAGAGTTCTATCTGGCAGAAGCAGCAGAGCGTGGCTTTAACGTAGGTGGGACTGCTGAAGAGCATTATGAGGCAGGTATACGTGCCTCCATTGCATATTGGGGCGGTACCGAAGTTAGTGCTACTGCTTTTTTAGCAGACCCGAATATAGCTTTTGCAACAGCTTCAGGAACCAATCTTGAGAAGATTGCACGTCAGAAATATATAGCACTCTTCAATCGCGGTCTAGAAGCGTGGACAGAATATAGAAGACTGGATTTTCCTGCATTCAACGTGCCTCCGGTAACTAATGGCGATTTTCCTATTCGCTATACATACCCGAACTCCGAGCAAACTGCAAATGGTGATAATTATACTTCTGCAGCTACTGCCATCGGTGGTGATGTTGTAACGAACAGAGTTTTCTGGGACACAAAGTAAACCCCGAAATATAGTATAAATAGAAATATGCTGTGAATATACCTTGAACGCAGAGAATGTAAATGAAGCTGTAAAGAGACAAGCTGCATCTGCAACCCTCATATGAGCAATGCTGTTTGGTGGGACGAATGATAAGTTTGAATGTGTAAAAAAACCGACCTTAAAAGGGTCGGTTTTTTTACATATATCCAGATTCATATAGGTTTACCAACCCTTTCTATACTCTCTTTTCACAAACTGGTTAGCATCTTCGAAGTTGGTGATTTTCATATTCGCACCGTCCCATAGCAACTTGATGTTGCGGCCCGGGTAATCAAATTGATTTGGATCGTCCTTCTTCGGATAGCGAACATCATGACTCCGTATCGCAAGGTTACCCATCAATACAGTTTCTGTCAGCGGACCAGCAATCTCAAAGGGTGAACTTACTTCCATCTTTCCATACCCTGCCAGACACGCTTCTACCCATTGAGCATAGTGACCATCTGCTCCACCCGGTACACGTTTTATAGTCTGTGGTATATTTACTTCCTTGTTTTTAGAAGTTGGCAATAACGATGGATACATACCATACGTGCCACACATCATTTTACCTTTCGTTCCTATAAATAGCGCACCGTTGCCGCCATCGCCCATGCGTTCATTCGGTCCTAATTCCTCAGGTCTTTCAGGCTGAATGCCACCATCCATCCAATGTAATTTTACAGGAGGCTTGCCGTTTCTGCCCGGGAATGTTAATACTATATAAGAGGAGGGGGGACAACTCTCTGGAAAATAACCGCGCTTGAATTCATCTACATATACACTTCCAACACTGGCTGTTACATCAGTAGGATATTGAAGGCCGAGTACACGGAAAGGCGGTTCTATAATATGACAACCCATGTCTCCAAGAGCACCTGTTCCGTAGTCCCACCAGCCGCGCCAGTTAAACGGTACAAGCTTATCAACATACTCTTTATAGGGAGCTGTACCAAGCCAAAGATTCCAATCCAGTTCTTTCGGCACTTCCTTTTTCTGTGTAGACCACTCTATACCTTGCGGCCATACAGGACGATTCGTCCAGCAATAAACCGTATGTACATCTCCTAACAATCCTGCATTATACCATTCCATTAGTTTACGCACATCGTCACCAGATGCTCCCTGGTTTCCCATTTGCGTAACAACTTTATATTTCTTCGCAGCTTCTGTAAGCGTGCGAGCCTCATATATATCATGCGTTAAAGGCTTCTGTACATATACATGCTTTCCCAATTGCATGGCAGCGAGTGCTTGTACAGCATGGTTATGATCGGGAGTAGATACCGACACGGCATCAATATGCTTATGCTCTTTATCGAGCATGGCACGAAAATCTTTATAGTATTTTGCTTTCGGAAAAGCAGTAACAGATTTAGCAGCCCTGCGGTCGTCTACATCGCAGAGGTAAGAGATCTGTGCTTTACCACTTTTTGCAAAATTAGCAATGTCGCTTTCGCCTTTACCTCCCGCTCCAATGCCTGCAACGTAGAGGGTATCGCTTGGCGCACGATAACCTTTACCACCTAATACAAAGCGTGGTAAAATGGTAAAGGCAGCTGCAGTCATCCCTGCGTTCTTAATAAAATTTCTCCGGGAGAGATCGGTGGTTGGAGGAGTTGATTTTTTCAGTGGCATCTCGGCTGTGGGGTTTGGGTTAATGATCTATATATAATAAAAAAGAAATTCCGGATGCCTGTATATTGAGAGTATATATAGGCACTCCGGAATTTCAAGTATATCTACGAATCAAATTTTACACTGATCTCCAGTGTGCGGTCGTCATATTTCAAGCCATACTGATCCAGTACTTCCTGTGGAACACCATCCCATTGGTTCGGTCTGTTTCCCACATAGCCAAGATCTTTAATTCCAATTTTACTGGTAAAAAATCCAGTGGCCGTTAAGTCGCGCATGGTATTGAAAAATGCTACACCTTGTTTCAATTCAGGTTTTGCTTTTTCAGGATAGGCAATGTCATCGACTATTTCAATTTGCTGTTGTGATGAGCAGGAAGCAAAGTCAGCATTGAATCGTTTCATGCTTTGAACATCAAGCCACTTTATACCACCGCGTATAGGGATCTGATATTCCGGTTTATCTTTTACGATAAACTCTATAAAATCAGGTACACCAGCATCGGAAGCACTTCCGGAAACAGCATCTTTCGGTATAATGATATCTGCGAGAATAGTAATGGTCTTCATCTCGTGGGCATCAAAGAAAGTTTCACCTTTCAGTTTTTCTTCGCGCACAAGCTCTGCCTTTGTACGGTCGATAGTAAAAGGTTTTGGAGCCTCTACGACTTCTTTTTTCTTTTCAGGATCACACGCCTGAAAGAGTATACCTGCGCCAGCCGTAGTGACTGCAAGTGTTTTTAAATATTTTCTTCTATCCATGATGTTGATGTTTAGAGAAAGGCTCCTATAGTATAAGACAAGTATCTTATCAGAAACCCTTAATTCATTTATAGGTTTTGTTTCTTCATTTCGTCAATAATGTATTCGGAAGCTCGCATGGAAAGTGCAAGTATAGTCCACGTTGGATTTTTATCGGCCTGTGATACAAAAGGACCTCCATCGACAACGAACAGATTTTTACAGTCGTGTGCCTGGTTGAATTTGTTCACCACAGATTTTTTAGGATCATTGCCCATGCGTGTAGTACCAACTTCATGTATAATTCTACCGGGCGCTTCGAGTCCATAATTACCTTCAGCACCAACTTTTCCCCACGTGATTTCAGCTCCCATCTTATGGATGATCTCTTCGAATGTCTCTTGCATGTGCTTGGCCTGCTTCACTTCCTGATCACTCCATTTATAGTTGAAGCGTAATACAGGAATACCATACTTATCGACAACACTCGGATCGATCTCACAGTAATTATCCTCCCGTGCAATGGCTTCACCGCGTCCGGCCATGCCGAAGGTTGCTCCAAAGAAATGGCGATAATCATCTTTCAGCGCAGCCCCATAACCACCGGCAGCTTTTTGCTTGCCATCGCTACCTGGATATTTACCATTGAGACTATCCATGCCAAAACCAAAACCATAGCTTGGCATATCCATACCTCCCCAATATTCAATATGATACCCGCGCGCGAAGTCCAGCTTTTTATTATCCAGCCACCACGGAGTATATACATGCATACCGCCAACGCCATCTTCATTATAGCGCTTGCGTCCTACAAGCTTAGGAAGGAAGCCGCCCATAGCAGAGCCGGTTGAATCATGAAGATATTTACCTACCACATTACTTGTGTTAGCCAGTCCGTTGGGATTACGTGACGACTTCGAGTTCATAAGCAATCTTGCCGATTCACAGGCACTCGCTGCGAGAATTACGATCTTCGCCTTAACAGTATATTCTTGAAAGTCATCTTTATTCACAAAAGATACACCGGTAGCTTTGCCTTCATTGTCCGTTAGCACTTCGCGCACCATAGCGTTCGGAATGATATCAACATTGCCGGTTGCCAGTGCAGGCTTTACCAATACAGATGACGAAGAGAAGTCAGCATGTACCGTGCAACCACGATTACACTGAGAGCAGAAGAAACATGCACCACGATCTTTATTGTTTGATAGCGGTCTGGTAAGTATAGATAAGCGTGAAGGGATTACCGGTACACCTACAGCGGTTGCAGCATCTTTGATAAAGAGTTCGTGCAGACGCGGCTTCGGTGGCGGCAGAAATATACCATTCGGTTCGTTGGGCAGATTTTCTTTTGATCCGAATACACCAATGAGCTGATCAACTTTATCATAGTACGGAGCTACATCTTCATAACCTATAGGCCAGTCGTCTCCGAAACCATCTATACTCTTGTGTTTAAAATCCTTCGGACCGAAGCGCAGTGAAATTCTTCCCCAGTGATTTGTACGTCCACCTACCATGCGCGAACGGAACCAATCGAACTGTGTTCCATTTTTGTGTGTATAGGGTTCGCCTTCCAGTTCCCAGCTTCCATAGGCAGCATCGAAATCTCCAAAGCCCCTATAGTATGTACTCGCGCCTCTGCGGGGAGATTCCCACGGCCACTTCAATTGCATCACATTCTTGGCAGGATCATATAGCGGCCCTGCTTCGATGATCACTACTTTAACACCAGCGTTAGCAAGCGTATAAGCCGCCATACCGCCACCAGCTCCTGAACCTACGATGCAGACATCGTACGATTTTGAAGTTTCTTTAATTTGAAAATCGGGCATAATAAGGTATAAGATTTAACTAAAAGTAAATCTTTCCTCGTGAAATGCTACTTCTTATTTGTGTTGACTTGGCGATTTATGATGATGATCGGTGTTGTGCGCCTGTGTGTTTTTAGGCACGGGATCATATCCATGTGTTCCCCACGGATGGCACCGTGCTATTCGTTTTGTTCCGAGCCAGATTCCTTTCACCACTCCCCATTCCTGAATAGCTTCAACGGTGTATTGCGAGCATGAAGGTGTGTGCCTGCAATTAGATCCCAGCAGGGGGGAAATAGCGAGCTGATAAAAGCGGATGGGTAATATGAAAATTTTACGAAGCATGAATCATGTATAGCACCTCATCTCAGAATCATTTTCAGTGAAGAAAGATTCCGGGATGAGGCCTATATTTTATTCAATGGTAAAACTGATCTCTCCGTCTTTACCATCTTTTAATTGTACACCAAGGTTTTTCAGGTCGTCACGAATTTTATCAGACAATGCGAAGTTCTTATCCTGTCTTGCTTTTTTGCGCAAGTCAATCAATACGTGAATCACACCACCGAGTAATTCATGATTATGTTCTTCCTCTTCACGAAGGCCAAGAACATCTTCCATGATACCTATATATGTACTTTTGAAAGTATTAAACGTTTCTTCACTAATTGTACTCAACGCTATATTGCCCGATTTAAAATCGTTTATACGTGCCGACATTTCAAATAAAGCCGCGAGTGTTTTGGCTGTATTGAAATCATCGCTCATGTTTACATAGCAAGCATCAATCATCCGGAGCAGATCTTCGCGTAATTCTGTCGCATCTGTTCCGCCACCCGGGTGCACGAGTTTTTTTAATATACCCAGTGCATTGGACAATTTTTTAAATCCTTTTTCAGCAGCATTCAGCGCTTCATTTGAAAAATCAAGTGTGCTCGAGTAGTGCGACTGCAGCATAAAGAATCGTACCGGCATCGGCCCAAATCCTTTTTCAAGCAGGGGATGGTCGCCTGTAAAAAGCTGACGCGGCAAAAACGAGTTGCCAAGAGACTTACTCATTTTCTGCCCGTTCACCGTAAGCATGTTTGAGTGAATCCAATAGTTAACAGGTTGTTTACCTGTCGCGCCCACAGCTTGTGCTATCTCGCACTCATGATGTGGAAACTTCAAATCCATTCCACCACCATGTATATCAAAGGTCTCCCCAAGATATTTTGTACTCATTACAGTACATTCAATATGCCATCCCGGAAAGCCAACGCTCCAGGGTGAAGGCCAGCGCATGATGTGATACGGTGATGCTTTTTTCCAAAGTGCAAAATCGATTTTATTACGCTTCTCATCCTGGCTGTCAAGCTTGCGTCCGCTTTCCATAAGATCTTCAATCACGCGGCCGGAGAGTATACCATAGTTATGATCCGCATGATATTTCAAAACATCGAAATATACCGAGCCATTCACTTCATAGGCCAATCCTTTTTCGATTAGCTTTTTTGTGATTTCAATTTGCTCTACAAGATGTCCTGTTGCAGAAGGTTCGATGCTCGGAGGCAGTATATTGAATTGACGCATGACCTCGTGAAATCCTTCGGTATAGTGCTTCACTACTTCCATCGGTTCAAGTTGCTCAATGCGTGCCTTCTTCGAGATCTTGTCTTCTCCTTCATCGGCATCGTTCTCCAAGTGTCCTACATCTGTGATGTTCCGAACGTAACGCACTTTATATCCGAGGTGGCGGAAGTAACGCGTTACGATATCAAAGGTGAGAAAGGTGCGTACGTTGCCAAGATGTACGTCATTATATACGGTAGGCCCGCAGACATACATGCCCACGTGGCCCGCGTTAACAGGTTGAAATAATTCTTTTTTACCTCCCAATGAATTGGACAGATGAACCGGATATTTTTCGTAAAGCGACATAATTTAAAAAGTCGGCCAAAATACTTATTTAAAAGATAACGAACGCTTTTAGCGAAGGCGTTATATCTTTTTTAACAAGTCCAACCCTGCTTCGGGTACACATTTTAAAAAAAAATGACTGTATTTACAAAGCTTCGTGTTGCCGTACACACGCAAAACCTTTTCTCCTGATTTCTTGCTTTCTCTTTTAATATTTAGGAGCTTAGCAAACGATTACATAGCGTTTATTCAGCGTTTCGTCTCTTTTCCTTCTCAATCAACTTAAAAATCAACAATGCAAAACAATCTTTTTCCTGAAAACGGGTACACAAACGCTTCCACTATCGAATCCGTAATCGATTGTGGGAACGTTTACGAAAGTATTTTCCGTGCTTTTTGTTAATCGAAGAATCAAAATTTTTACTTTCGAATAATGCGCAATGCGGAATTTTGTTTTGTGCATGCAGTTTTAACCAAATCAATTAACCCAAAATCTATCTATGAAAAAACTCTACAGGAGCTTGAGTTTGTCATTGGCAATGATGCTGATGCTGGCTTCAGTGGCGCTGGCACAAGAGCGAGTTGTGACCGGCACGATCACTGATGAATCAGGTACCGGAATGCCCGGTGTGAATGTTCTGGTGAAGGGATCTTCTCTCGGAACGGCAACTGATGTTGACGGTAAATTCAGAATAGCGGTACCAAATGACGGTGCCATATTAGTTGTGACTTTTGTAGGCTATTCTACATCCGAAGTCGCTGTTGGTGCAAAATCAGTTGTTGATGTTCAGTTAGAACCAGACGTGACAACATTCCAGGAGATTGTCGTAACAGGTTATACAACTGAAAACAGACGTGAAGTAACAGGTGCTGTGTCTACGATCAGACCTGCAGAACTTGTGGCAGTTCCTTCTGGTAACGTTGAGCAGCAACTTCAGGGACGTGTACCCGGTGTTACAGTAATCACCAACGGTCAGCCTGGTACAACCAGTGTTGTTCGTATTCGTGGTTTCGGTGCGTTCGGTGGTAACGATCCTCTTATCATCATCGATGGTCTGCCAGTAGGCGCCAGTGATTTCCTTTCTCCCGATGATATCGAATCAACTACAGTGTTGAAGGATGCAGCATCAGCCTCTATATATGGAGCACGTGCTGCTAACGGTGTAATTGTATATACCACCAAAAGAGGAAAGAAGTCTGATGGCAAACTGAAAATAAATTATGATGGCGTATTAGGTGTAACGGTTCCTGGCAAAGTGGATAACATTTTGAATCCTCAGGAAACAGCAGACTGGACCTGGCAAGCGATTCGTAATACAGCAACGCAATTAGGTCAGACACCTGAGTTTAAAAGCGATCAGTATGGAAACGGAACTACACCTGTATTGCCTGACTATTTAAAAGTTGGTGATGCATCCGGTGTTACCGGAACGCTTGATCTCGCTGCTGAAAGAGTTAAGTATAACACCGATCCTTCCAAAGGACCGGTATATCTGGTAATCCCTTCGAACAAGGCAGGTACTAACTGGTGGGATGAGATCACTCGCCCTGCAAGACTTCATCGTCATAACCTGAGCTTCTCAGGTGGTGGTGACAGAAGTGCTTTCTATGTGAGTCTTGGTATATATGATCAGGATGGTATTTTGACGCACCAGAATTTCAAACGCTATACTTTCCGTATCAACTCTGAACACAACGTTCTTAAGAATTTAAGAATCGGACAGAACGTTCAGTTCACCTATCTTTCCAGAAAAGGAATTATAGGTGGTAGTGGTGGTCGTGGTGCTGCCAATGAAGAGAGCGATGTATTGTCTGCTTTCCGTATGCCTTCCATCATTCCTGTTTATGACGCCTTCGGTGGATATGCCGGAACGATTGCAAAAGGTTTCAACAACCCACGCAACCCTGTGGCTGCACGCGACAGAGCTTCTGATAATGGATCTTACAGCATTCTTGGTTTCGGTAATATATACATGGAGCTCGATCTGCTGAAACACCTGACATGGCGTACAAGCTTTGGCGGTGGATTCAGTAACAATTACTTCAATAGCTACAATCCTCCATCATACGAGAACTCTGAAAACAACTCTTCATTCACATATTC
Source organism: uncultured Bacteroides sp. (assembly GCA_902168185.1). Taxonomy (GTDB): domain Bacteria; phylum Bacteroidota; class Bacteroidia; order Cytophagales; family Cyclobacteriaceae; genus Ohtaekwangia. Next base: position 102,050 of record CABHOV010000076.1, on the reverse strand, counting down.
TGAAGGAGCTGGTTCTTTTGCTACATGGACGTTTACAAATACAGCGCAATACAAAAACAAATTTGGTGCGCATAGTATAGATGCCCTGGTAGGTGTTGAAGCACTCAATACCGGTACAGGAAGAAGCGTAAATGGTTCAGGTTTGAATCCTTTCCTCTTCGACATAAACTATATATCTGTAACCAATACACAGCCCGGTGGTCGTGTAACCGGAAGTACCTATAGCAAAGGTGTTAACTTCTATTCAACGTTCGGTCAATTAAAGTATAACTACAACGAGAAGTATATGCTTACCGGTGTGATCAGACGTGACGGTGCATCGCGCTTCGCTTCCAGAAACAGATTCGGTGTTTTTCCTGCGGTATCCGCTGCATGGAGAGTGTCTGAAGAAGAATTCCTGAAAGGTGTAAACTTTATTTCTGATTTAAAGATCCGCGGTGGTTGGGGACAAATGGGTAACTCTAACAACGTTGATCCAAACAACCAGTATAGCTTATGGAATGCAAGCTTAGGTCTTGCAGCATATGATATCACAGGATCAAACTCAGGTGTACAGCCTGGACTATATCGTTCACGTATTGGTAACCCGAACGCCAAGTGGGAGACTTCAACTACAACCAATATAGGTTTCGATGCTTCTTTGCTGGATGGTAAAGTAGATATAGCATTTGATGTGTGGAGAAAAAATACACGCGATCTGCTATACGGTTCTGAGACTGCAGCCTTGGTTGGTCCTTTGGCGACAGATCCTTCTATCAACATTGCAAAAATGCGTAACGCAGGGGTGGACATTGAAATTACTACCCGTGGTGATGTAGGTTCTTCTGGTGTTAACTATGAAGTAAAAGCAACCGGATCATTCCTGAAAAACGAAATCGTATCCCTTGTACCAGGTGTTGAATACTTTGATGGTGGAAATACCCGCAACGGTAACGTTATACGCAACCAGGTAGGTCAGGCTATATCTTCATACTTCGGCTATAAAGTGGTTGGTTTGTATCAGAGTGATGCAGACGTAGCAGCTTCTCCTACACAGGAAGGTGCCGCTCCGGGCCGTTTCAAATACGCGGATATAAATGGACGTGATGCTGAAGGCAATCTGACTGGTCAGGGTGATGGAAAGATCAACGCTGATGATAGAACATATTTAGGTGATCCTGTTCCTGATTTCTCAGGTGGTATCAACATCAAATTGAAGTATCACAACTTTGAACTTGAAACATTCCTTGGTTTATTCCTCGGCTTCGAGAACTATAACTTCTCCAAGTGGTTTACTGATTTCTATCCTTCCTTTACCGGGGCTGCGATCGGGACTAATGTAAAAGATTCCTGGACATTTGAGAGAGGCGGAAACACAGTTCCGATTTTTGAAAATGTTTCGAACTTCAGTACGAACACGCAATCAAACTCTTATTACATCGAGAAAGGTAACTATGCACGTTTAACCAACTTGCAGCTCGCTTATAACTTACCTTCTGACATGTTAAGTCGTTATGGTGTTACACGCGCCAGAATATATCTGCAGGCAACCAACTTGTTTACGATCTCGAATTACTCAGGTCTTGATCCAGGTGTAGGCGGACAAGCAGATACAACGCTGGGGCTAGACTTCGGTAATCCTCCTGTAACAAGAGGTTTCAATATCGGTGTTAACCTGGGACTATAATTATCAAAAGAGATACAGATATGAAATTAAAATATAGCAATAAAAAAACAGCTATACTGGTGTTGATGGCAGCGATCGTGCTGGGACCCATCGCCTGTAAAGAGAGTTTTCTGGAGGTGCCGGTAACGGGCGAACTCCAGTAAGGACAGATAACGAACCAGAAGGGAGTGGAAGGTTTGCTGATTGGTGCGTATTCCGTTTTGAACGGACGTGGCAACGGCTGGCACTCCGGTGCTTCCAACTGGATGTGGGGAAGTATTCGTGGTGGTGATGCAAATAAGGGAACCAACGCTGGTGACTTTAACGCTATGAACCCTGTGCAGCGCTTTGAAGTAGATGCTGTAAACGGAGAAGTGAACGGCAAATGGCTTGGTGGCTTTGAAGGTGTAAACCGTGCCAACAACGTGCTATATATGCTGAGAGATGATCCGGATAACGCTCTTCTTGAAGATATAGCAGCCGACGTTAGGACGAGAATTATAGCAGAAGCAAGATTCCTGAGAGGACATTATTATTTTGAGTTGAAAAAGAACTTCAATAATGTGCCTTGGGTGGATGAGACAACAAGCCGCTCTGCTGGTGAATCTGATCAGGAGATCATAGATAAAAGTAACATTCCTAACAATGTTGATATTTGGCCGAAGATAGAAGCTGATATGCAATTTGCGTACGACAATCTTCCTGCAACACAAAGCGAAGTAGGTCGTGCCAACAAATGGGCAGCCGGTGCATATTTAGGCAAGATCCTTCTATACCAGGCAAGCTGGCCAGATAACGATGGTGTGATCGTCACAAACCCTGCAAAATATACTCAGGCAAGAACCGTGTTTGCAAATGTTATAGCCAACGGTACCACTACCAATGGATTGAAGTATGCATTGCTTCCGAACTTTGAAGATGTATTTAAAGGTGAAAAAGAAAATCACTCTGAATCTGTATTTGCTTTTCAGGCTGCTGCAGGAACCGGTGATATCAACAACACCAACCAGGACTTAGCGATGAACTATCCATACAACACAGGCCCGAATGGACCAGGTGAGTGCTGCGGATTTTTTGCGCCAAGTTTCGATCTCGTGAATTCATATAGAACGGATGACAGTGGCTTGCCTTTACTGGATAACAGCTATAGAGATCCTTCTAATGAGTTGGCAGATGATCAAGGTATAAAAAGTGATGAAGAATTTACTGCTGACTATACGAAAGATGTAGATCCACGTCTTGATCTTACCATCGGTCGCAGGTACGTACAGTTTCTGGACTGGATGCCACATCCTGGCTTCGACTGGATTCGTGATCAATCATACGCTGGTCCGTTTACACAGAAGAAATACTCATATCGTAAATCTGATAAAGGTAAATATCAGGATGGCAGTTCTTGGACACCTGGATATCACTCTATCAATTTTATGATCATCAGATTCTCAGATGTACTCTTGATGGCTGCGGAAGCAGAAATTGAAGGTGGCGGAGATCTTGGCCTCGCGGTAGACTATATCAATATGGTTCGTGAACGTGCGCAAAATTCTACACGTGTTAAAGGACGTGTAACAGGCTTCGAAACAACAGATGGCAAGACCGACTATAAGAAGCCTATAATGAATTTGAATCAAGATGCTGCTAGCTATAACATTGGTACCTATGGCGCGCTGAGTCTTGCAGAAGCTCGTGCTGCTGTACGCTTCGAACGTAAACTTGAGCTGGCGCTTGAAGGTCAACGATTCTACGATCTTATTCGTTGGGGAGTCGCTGTAGACGAGCTTAATGATTACCTCGATTATGATGGCGGTAAACTTACTAATAACTTAGGCGGTGCTGCTTTTTCAGCAACCGATCAGTTCTTACCTATACCTCAGCGTCAGATTGACTTGCAAGGGTCAGACGTTCTGAAACAGAACAAAGGTTATTAATAGAAAATAGTTTGTATTATAGAAGCAAGGTCAATATGTTTATTGGCCTTGCTTTTTTTATTTAGTAGTATGAAAAAAACGTCCTTCCTGATTTACCCGATTATTTTTATAGCACTGTTCATCAGTAGTTGTAAGAAAGAAAGTAAAACGTTGTTTCGATTGTTGCCCTCTGGTGAAACTGGAATCACGTTTAACAACGTGATCCAGGATAACGACTCCTTTAACATTTTGTCATATGAGTATATCTACAACGGTGGTGGTGTCGGTGTAGCAGATTTTAATAATGATGGATTACAAGATGTATTCTTTGCTGGTAACCTTGTTCCCAATAAACTTTATATCAACCTGGGGGGGCTCAAGTTTAAAGATATATCTGACGCGGCAAGTATATCAGGCAACGGACGTTGGTGTTCTGGTGTCACCGTAGTGGATATTAATAACGATGGTTGGATGGATGTATACGTTACGGCTACAATGAAAGCTGATTCAGCCGATCGTAAAAATATGTTGCTGATCAATAAAGGTCTTAACAAGGAAGGTGTGCCTACCTTTGAAGATCAGGCCGATAAATATAGGCTGGCCGATTCAGGATATAGCACCGCTGCTGCTTTTTTTGATTACGATCACGATGGTGATCTTGATCTCTATGTTTTAATAAATCAACGACTCAATAATTTTCCTACAAACTATCGTCCGAAAATAGTGGATGGAAGTTCGCCTAACAACGACAGGTTATATAGAAACAACGGAGATGAGACATTTACCAATGTTACGAACGAAGCAGGTATAACATTCGAGGGATTTGGACTTGGTTTAGCTATTTCTGATTTTAATAAAGACGGCTGGCCTGATATATATGTGTCCAATGATTACATCTCCAACGACATTCTGTATATCAATCAAAAGAACGGAACATTTCAAAATAAGACAGCGGAATATATAGGGCATCAAAGCCAGTTCTCGATGGGGAACGATGCTGCTGACTTTAATAACGATGCATGGCCCGATATCATTACCTTGGATATGCTTCCGGAAACCAATGACCGTAAGAAGACAACCATCAGTAATAAAAGTTATCAAACCTATATTAATACAGAGCAGTATAAATATGAATATCAATATGTGCGGAATATGCTTCACTTGAATAATGGGTTGGCGCAGGGTATAAAATTCAGTGAGATCGGACAGTTATCAGGTGTACACCAAACAGAATGGAGTTGGTCGCCACTGATGGCAGATATTGATAATGACGGATTGAAAGATATACTGATCACCAACGGATTTCCGAAAGATATAACGGATAAGGACTTTGCTAACTACCGCGCAGATGTAGGGAATTTTGCCAGCATCGGACATTTGAATGATTCGATACCCGTTATAAAAATTCCCAACTATGCTTTTCGCAACAACGGTGATCTTACTTTTAGCAATGTAACAACACAGTGGGGCCTCACCACGCCTTCATTTTCCAACGGTGCTTCTTTTGTTGATTTTGATAATGATGGAGATCTCGATTACGTTATTAATAATATAAATGCAGATGCATTTGTATACGAGAATACGCTGTATACTGACGATGCTAAAAATGATTCTGTAAAGAATAATTACCTGCGTATTCGTTTGGTCGGACCCGCGCACAACGTGCAGGCCCTCGGTGCGAAGGTGACGCTTTATCAACAAGGTAAAATCCAGTACCAGGAGAACTCTATATACCGTGGATTCTTGTCATCCGTGGAGGGTATAGTTCATTTTGGTTTAGGCACTGGTGCACAAGCCGATTCAGTTGCCGTGCAGTGGCCGGACGGTAGGGCATCCGTTGTGAAGAACATAAAGGCTAATCAGTTAGTCACAATAGACCATAAAGAAAGCAGAGATGCCCAGTTGATAGCTCCTGCTCCGTCCCAACCGAATGTGTTGCAAGAGACTTCTGCTGGACTCAATATATACTTTAAGCATACAGAGGAGGATAAAATAGACTTCAATCTGCAGCGCACATTGCCGCATAAGTTTTCGCAGGATGGTCCCGGTGTTGCTGTAGGGGATGTTAATCAGGATGGTCGCGAAGATTTTGTTGTGGGAGGTTCCGTTAACGCAATGCCTACTATATTTCTGCAAAGCGCTTCCGGGTCATTCGTTCAAAAATCAATCACACAGAAAGCAAAATCAAAACCAGAGGAAGATGAGGCCTTGCTGCTCTTCGATGCAGACGGTGATAAAGACCTCGACCTATATATAGTAAGCGGAAGTATTGAAGGTGTAACCGATGAGGATTACCAGGACAGGCTCTATATAAATGATGGTAAAGCGAATTTCAGTAGTGCTATACAAGCGTTGCCCGATACAAAATCAAGTGGATCATGTGTGCGCGCATCAGACTACGATGGCGATGGCGATCTGGATCTGTTTGTAGGTGGGAGAGTGGTAGCCCGTAATTATCCGTTGCCTGCCATAAGCTATATTTTGAAAAATGAGAATGGCAAATTTCTCGACGTAACGGCAGATATAGCACCGGCACTGCACAGCGCGGGTATGATCACCGATGCTATATGGACTGATTTTAATAACGATGGAAAACCTGATTTGATCGCAGTCGGTGAATTTATGCCGATCACGTTTTTTAAAAACGGTGGTAATAAATTTACCAAAGTGGAGGCATCCGGAATTGAAAATAATATAGGGTGGTGGAATAGTATGACCGCTGGTGATTTCGATCAGGATGGTGATGTAGACTATATAGCCGGAAATCTAGGGCTGAACAATAATTACCAGGTATCGGAAAAATCTCCGTTAAAAGTTTTCGCGAAAGACTTTGACGGCAATGGAAGTGTAGATCCTGTGATGGCCTGCTATATGCGCCAGTCTATGGATGCATCCGAAATGCATTTATACCCTGTGCATTTCTGGGATGAACTTAATTCCCAAAGCCCGAAATTCAGAAATAAATTTTCACGCTATAAACACTATAGCAAGGCTACCATGGAACAACTTCTGCCGCAAGAGGATTTGAAAGATGCTTTGGTACTCGAAGCGAATAACATGCAGTCAAGCTATATAGAGAACCAGGGCAACGGCAAGTTTGCACTTCATGCGTTGCCTATGCCGGTGCAGGTTGCTCCGGTTAAGGGTTTAGTGTCCTACGACATCAATGATGATGGCAACCTCGATGTGCTCATGATCGGTAATGATTATGGTAACGAAGTCTTTGCTGGTCGCTACGATGCTTTTACAGGACTGGTATTGTTAGGCAATGGCAAAGGTAATTTTAGCGTGATGTCTTCAGCAACAAGTGGTTTCTATGTGTCCGGTGATGCCAAAGCGCTGGCTCGCTTATCAGGAATGAAAGGAGAATTGTTTATTGCCTCTCAAAACAAAGATAGCCTGAAGGTATTTTCGCACTCGCGTCCGGCTACTTTTCAGGAATTTAAACCTGAACAACGTGATGCCTATGCGGAGTTTGTATATAGCGATGGACACAAGCAGAAAGTGGAGTTTTATTACGGAGCTGGTTACCTGTCGCAGTCTACACGCAAGGTTCGCATTCCGAAAGGAGTAAAGGCGATTACCGTGCACGATTCACAAGGAAAGGCCAGGACAGTGTCAATATCAGGTGTCTAAGAGAATCTTTTTCTGGGTATAGCCCTATTTTAAGGTACGAATTTGCTGAAAGTCATAACATTTCTCTCATGTTCATGGAATTTACTGTGCTTATAAATATCTTTCAGCAAAATCTTAATCTACCTATTTTATGGATGCACAAAAAGTTGACATGTACCTTATGACCAATGGGAAATTTTTCGAAGGTCATCAAATCCCGATGATCCGCGAAAGACTCTTGGCGTTGGATGAATCACGGTTCGCTCAATTACACGCTATCAATCTGAAAGATCCTACAACCATTCTGATTGTTTCGATCGTTGGTGGTGGACTTGCTATTGATCGTTTCATGCTTGGCGATACTGGTTTGGCGGTTGCTAAATTGTTGACCTGCGGTGGTTTAGGTATCTGGACGATCGTTGACTGGTTCATCATCATGGGCCGTACACGCGAAATCAATGCGCAGAAATTCTTTCAACTTGTAGGGTAAGACGCTATAACTTCCGATATGGATCCGAAGAACCGGAAAATATATTGGACCCTATTCCTTCTTTCACTGGCCGGGTATATATGGCTGGGCTATCATCTATTGATACATGATCGCCACCAGGAGGCAGTAACCTTGTGCATGTTCAAGAACATCACAGGATTACCTTGTCCTTCCTGCGGAATTACCCGGTCAGTACTTTACCTTCTTCAAGGCAATGTCTGGCAGGCGATTTTAATCAATCCGCTGGGTATAGTAGCTGCTATACTGCTGGTTGTAATTCCACCGTTGCTGGTACGTGACCTTGTATTGAGCCAGCAACGTCTGGGTATAGCATTTCAATGGGCGGAAGAAAAGATCCGTACCCAAAAAAGAATTTACATTCCATTGATCCTGCTGATCGTTATCAACTGGGGATGGAATATCATGAAAGACTTATAAATATATATGGCTGAAGTTGTTTCGTTCGCGTATCACCCCGATGACTACGAAAGTGAGAAGGCATCGAATAGTTACCTCATGTCGCTCATAGCGGTCATTGCAGGATTGCCGTTGCCGATTGTCAACCTGCTGGCTACTGGTTTTTTCTGGTTGAGTAATCGCAAGGGAACATTCTTTGTTCGCTGGCATTGTATGCAGGCGTTGCTTTCCCAGCTGTTGGTACTCGTTATGAACAGTGCCGGTTTCTATTGGACACTCTCTATTATCTTTGGTGATAATACAATTTCCAATACCTATATAGCCTATATCATCACGATCGTGATTTTTAATATTGCTGAGTTTTGCATGACCATCTATGCGGCTGTTAATACGCGCAAAGGTAAACATGTATACTTTTGGTTCTTCGGTCCGTTAACCGATCAAATTTGTAAATCCTGATTATGGCTGGCAAGATCTTAACACAGTTCGCAATTATTGCGATATCATTTTTTGGAGTCTGGTTTTTGCTGGGCAGAATCGAATATATAGGCGATGGTGATGTGCAGCGATTTGCGAAGGAGAGCGAGCGTAAACTCAGCGAGATCATTCTGGAAACGATTACTGCTACGCACGATGAGGTCGATAATGAGAAAGTAAAAGCAGTACTTGATTCCATCAAGGTTCGTATATGCCGTGCCGAGAAATTGGACTGCGATAAAATCAAGATACACCTGGTTCGCAGCAGTGATATCAATGCGTTTGCATTACCCGATCATCAAATGGTGATATATACTGGCTTACTGGATTACGCTAATAATGCAGAAGAAGTGGCAGGTGTAATGGCGCACGAGATTGGCCACATGGAAAAGAATCACGTCATGAAAAAGCTGGTGAAAGAGATCGGCATTGAAATGCTTTTCTCCATAGCTGCCGGTGATGCGGGAAATGATATATCGCGCGAGACAGCCAAGATACTGTCGTCTACTGCATTTGATCGTAAACATGAACGCGAAGCGGATGCCTTCGCTGTTGAAAGTCTGGCAAAAGCAGACATTGATCCGCAGCACTTGAGTAATTTCTTTTTTCGCCTGGCGAGAAAGGACGATATACCGGAGGAACTTGCATGGGTTAGCACACATCCGGATACAAAAGAGCGCGCTGCCGAAATCATCAAGCAAAAGAAGGAGTATACCTATAACAGCAAGCCCATCATTCAATTACCCTGGAAGGATGTGCAGAAATTCTTAAGCGCAGGAGAGGAAGCTGAAGAAACGCTTACAACAGTAACTCAAGATGCTGATACTATAGCGGTTGAAGAATAGTTTCGGGTTAGGCTATTCCTGACAAGCCCTGAATTTATCATCTGCAAGAAAAAGAAAATACTTCCAGGTAAACACGCGTTGTAAGTAAGCTGATCTTATGTTAGGTGTACAATATGTATACCTCACAGCCAAATGCTTTCAGGATGCGATTCCAGCATGCCCTAATTACTATATTTCATGACTAAGTATAACTACTGAAGAGCGAACCAGTATTCATTGGGATTTCAGAGAGATGTTTGTAGTATATTTTTGTGTGAAAAATTAAGTATGAGTACACCAAACACAGTGACTGAAGTACTTCACGAAGCAAGTTGGGGATTTATAGAGTATATGCCGGATGTTCCTTGTTTGCGTTGCGTGATCCGAGGCTTTTCTCTAAGCGAAGAAGTTAAAAGTCGTCATAATAAATTGCTGGAGTTGCTGGAAGAAAAAAAGCCTTTGCACCAAAAGAGTATTGGGCTTCTCACGGATACTAGACAAACAGAGCCTTTACAAGAGGTAGATATAGAATGGCTTACCACGGCTTGGATACCAAGACTCAGTCAGCTTGGCACCAGATATATCGCTGTTGTGATGCCCGAGGATGGGTGGGCACAAACCAGTGTTGAAGCGATACGGGAGATGATGGAAGAAGCAGATAATGGTTTAACTCAAAAATATTTCAAGGATGATGAGCTTGCGCTCGCATGGCTCAGAGATGTCGCAAATAATTAGAACGTTGCTATTTAAAACGCTTACTATATAGTCTGCAGAAACTACTCTAATCGTTATAAACTTACGAAGCCTTTTTACGAGGTGCTTTTTTTTTCGGAGGCTCTGCAGCTGTTCCAAACAATTCCATTTCCTGTTCTACGAACTTCGGCTCGGGTATAGATAAGCCGCAGTGTTTGTTCAGTTGCTGAATCAGGTATTTACTCAGTTCAGGTGAATGTAATTCTTCGTGCTGGTGCATGAAGAAATATACTTGTTCAATGCCTTGCTCCATCCAGCTTTTAATACGCTGTACCCAATCATCTATACGGGTATAGTCGCTGGGATGCAAGCCATTGCCCACAAAACGTATAAAGGCAGTAGGCGTTGTGAGCCGCATGTGTACACAATCTCTTCGGCCGGAAGCATCGGTAATAATAGCACCCGCTTTATTCTTTTCCAGCATATTGAATGCAGCTTGAAAAGCGGTTTCATTTGAAAACCATTCAGCATGTCTGAACTCAACAAAGAGCTCTATATCTTTTGGTAAAGATTGTATAAACGCCTCAATGGTATCTTGCGTTTTCGGAGCCATGCCGGGATGTGGCATTAGAAATATAGGACCGAGGTTATCTTTAAATCCAGATATACCTTCCAGAAAACGGTCTGTTAATTCCTTCACATCCTTCAGCCGTTTCATGTGTGTAATCTGGTCTGTAAACTTCGGACAGAATTTAAAGTTCTCTGTTACTTTACCAGCCCAGCCTTGAGTCTGCGCAACGGTAGGCATACGGTAAAATGTAGCATTCAACTCGATGCAATTAAAATGACTTGCATAGTGCTTCAGAAAATCGGCTTCCTTGGTTCCCTTCGGATAGATCTTTCCAACCCAGTCCTTGCGTCCCCACTTCGCGCAGCCTACAAAAATTTCAGGCTTCTTTTTCGAAGCATTTGATTTTAACAGCTGCGTTGTTTCCTGGCGATCAGGAGGAAGTTTAAAATCAACTTTCTCAAGCTCTTCTGAAGTTATGCGTCCGAATTCCATTGTGAAAGATACCGTATCGGAAAACTTTATCCAAAGGTTTTGGAAGGAGCTATCGCAACCATTTTTTTACAACGTGCCCCTTCCACATCCAAAAACCAGAGAGTATAACCAACGGAAAGATTACCCAGCGAACCATTGCAGCAGCTTCTGCTATAGTGGATACCGGGCCGTATACAAAACCGATGATCGGTATACTTGCCAGAATGTGAAACCACCGGATTATTTTTCGTTCCGTTGCTGCATTCATAGTGTTGTTGATTTATATACGTATACGCTATAGTATATTTGGTTTACTCAGTTTTGGTAAGATGCATGTTGAAAAAGTTATTCCACGTGGTTCCGTCTTGCGAGAACTCACCGGTTTCGTCCCAGGTCTTCTTTACAGGATCAAGCGCGATTGCATAGCGCATCTTTCCACGGCCGGGTATATCAAATCCCCATTGAAATGTATTCTCTCCAGTAACCTTTACCCAGGCATCTGTACTACGGCCATCTTTTAGGTATGATTTAAATTTATACTGGTCGGTACTTTTATCATACGAAAGTATAGCCAACGCATGATGAACAACGAAGTCTTGCTTGGTGGCAGGATCAACTGTTTTACCAATTCCTTCAACCAACAATACCATACCATCGAGTTTTGATTCAATGCGTTCGTCCATGGTTGCTTTACTCGGTTCGCCTGGGCCCATGCGCATAGAGCTTTCACCTTGCCAGCGGCCAACCCAGTTAGCAAACACTTCCATTTTTTCTTTGTCGCCTGTTTGTTGTGCGAAAAGTGTTCCTGTGGTAATTGCATGGAGTAAAATGGAGAGGATTAAGATCAGAAGGTTTTTCATATAGGGGTGTTTATTTGTTGATGTATTGTTTCAGGTTATTAACATAGTCTTCGAAAGCCTTAATGCCTTTCTTTGTAATGCTGCAAGTGGTAAGAGGCTTCTTGCCGCGGAACGATTTTACAATTTGTATATATCCGGCTTCTGAAAGTTTATCAAGTTGTACACTTAGATTGCCCGCTGTACTTTTCGTTTTCTCTTTCAAAAAAGTAAACTCAGCAGACTCCACACTGATCAATAAAGACATGACCGCCAGTCGTAATTGTGAGTGTAGCAGAGGATCGAGATCGTTAAACATTAATCTTCGTGCTTGTTCTTTAATATATAGCCTGGCACCAGGTAGCCACAGAGTATAGCCACGGCACCGGCAAGCGATTGCATTTCATTGGGCACAAGGAAGCTGATGATTCCGAATACCCAGAATAGAATTCCACCAATCATTAAAGGTTTGAATCGGAGAATTATACCCGACACAAAGGTTGGTACGGCACTCATGATCAATATAATCGGTCCGATCTGAAAATTGATTTTATAGCCAAAAGCTACCACTGTAAAAATGCAGATGGCATAACACATCCAAAGTGAAGCACTGATACGGTCAAAATGTGTCGAAGCAGATTTGTCTGCGTTCTGCTTGATGCTCCTATATATAGTATAGATCCAGGCAGGTATAGTAATGACCCAAACAATATAAGGTCGTTGATAATCAAGCATGGACAGCGCAAACATGCCCAGGTTGGCAAGCGCTACTACCCATCCCCACAAAAGAAAATAGAAGCTGTTACGTTGAACATTTCCTTTGGCCTGATCGATCATGCTGGTAATGATAGACAGACTTTGTTGAGCGCTGAGATTCTCGGGTTCTTTCATATAGGTGATTATACGGTGATAAATGTAAACTAGTTTATGTTATAAACCAAAATATTTTGAATATCGGCTTTTTAGCTATTTTTGGTGCATGTTTACAGGGATCATTGAAACCGTAGCCGAAGTAACGGCCATTCAGAATGAGGGTACGAACCGTCATTTTAAAGTTAAAAGTGCTCTGAGCAGCGAATTGAAAGTTGATCAAAGCGTATCGCACGATGGCGTTTGTCTCACGGTTGTGACGATTGAAGATGATGCACATTGGGTGGTAGCGGTGCAAGAGACTTTACAAAAATCGAATCTCGGGAATTTGAAGCAAGGAAGTAAAGTAAATATTGAGCGTTGCATGTTGAACAACGGCCGCTTCGATGGCCACATCGTTCAAGGGCATGTAGACCAGACTGGAATCGTGAAGGCTATAAAGGAAGTAGGAGGGAGCTGGCTTTTCGATTTTGAATATGATGCTTCTACCGGCAATGTTACCGTAGAGAAAGGATCTGTCGCGATTAACGGAGTAAGTCTGACGTGTTTTAATTCAACTGCGAATAGTTTCACGATCGCGATCATTCCCTATACCTACGAGAATACAGGCTTTCACCAACTAAAGCCTGGCGATGTCGTTAACCTTGAATTTGATATTATAGGAAAGTATGTGAAGCGGTTGCTGAATATACCCGGTATATAATTGCGAGTATATCAGGCTGATTCAAGTTGTTTCTTTCCAAACCAATGATGCAGTAATTTATAGACGCAATAGCCAATCCAGCCACATCCAACTCCGATTAGTCCGCCAACCAGGATGTCGCCCGGATAATGTACTCCAAGATATATTCTGGTATACGATACAAACAGTGCCCAGACGAATAGTACACCAACCCATTTTTTGGTGTTGCGCAATAGGAAAAAGAAAAAGGCTGCTGCGCCAAATGTATTCGCGGCATGACTCGATGCAAAGCCATAGAGGCCACCTTTATATACTTTTCCGTCAGGTCCGGTTACGAAATGGAGCAAGCCTTCTAAACTAGGTTCATGTGAAGGGCGAAACCGTTCGAAGTAAGGCTTCATCAGGCTGCTGGTAATCTGGTCAGCCAACACAATTGTAACAGTAACCGCGATCAGCGCCATCCATACTTCTCTTCTATATTCTTTTATAATAAGATATACCAGGAATGCATAGAGTGGAAGCCAGGTTAACGTTTGGGTTGCGAAAAGTATAACAGGATCGAGCCACGGTGTATGGAAACCGTTCAGGAATATCATTAATTTTTTATCGAGCTCAATCAGCGTTTCCATTCGATTTTAATTTCAGAGCTATTTTTTCGTTTTCAGATTCAATCCATCCAGTCGCCTCTTTCATTGATAAAAAGAATCGTTGTGCGATACCGAGCTTGAGGATCGATTCATTCATGCTGCGAAGGTAGTCATGAATATGGTCATCTGCAGCATCCGGGCGAATGGCAGCAATCCGGATTAGTCCATTGCGTGCCGCCTCCGGTATAATTTCATGAAACATCCACAGCTGATCTTCTTTGTCAATGTGTCCCTGACGCGAGAGGTCCGTAATGAAATTTGGGGTGTTATATATCTTTACAAAATCGAGTGTTTTCGAAAAAGCACTTCGGTACAGGTCACTGGTTATAGGCCCGTTCCAGATAATACCCGTGGAATTAAGATGCGCATCGAAGAAAATTTCAGCGTGACGTTCCTTGAACAATACCTGACGTTGGATGTCTTCCGGCTTTTTAAGGTATACTGTAAACGTTGTATACCGGTTAATTTCACTGTCAACCGTAATATAGCCGCCAAGCGCCTCTACCTGGAGCTTTACTAAATATAGTCCCAGTCCCTTTCCTTCTGTGTGAAAGTGAAAACGTTTATATAGTTTAAATAAATTCTCTTTATTTCTTTTCAGGTCGATTCCCAATCCATTGTCCTGCACCTGCAGAATATAGTATTGATTGTTTTCGTGGGAAGAAATTTCAATGACCGGACTTCGCTCTGCTGATCTATACTTGATCGCATTGCTGATCAGGTTGTACAGAACACTATGCATCATCGGCTTCACAGAATATATATATTCTGTTTCTATATTCTTGATGATAGAAATACCGGATTGCTTTACTTCTTTTTGGATGATGCTAAAGGTCTCATCGATCTCTTCTTCAACATCAATCTTCTGGCGGATCTTAAAAATATCATGACGGATGTCGATGATCTTAGTGAGATCCTTGATGATCACATCAAGTCGTTCAGAAGAAGTGCGTATGTGATCAAGGATTTCCGAGTCTTCAGGTTTAACAAGTGTAGGCTCCAGCAAGTGAATCAAGCCCAGTAAACTGGCAACAGGTCCGCGTAAGTTATGCGATACAGTATAGGAAAACTGCCTGAGCTCATTGTTATGTTTGATCAGCTCCGTGTTGGTTTGCGTCAGGTCTTTATTCTTCTCCAGTAACTCGGATGTAAGCGATTCGTTTTGAGTGAGTAACCTGTTTTTATGTTCCTCGATCGTCCGGTATGCATTCATCAATTGTTTCTGGTTGACTTCCAGGGCTTCACTTTGTGCCTGCAACTCGGAAGACTGTGCTTCGATCTCGGCATTCTTTTCCGTGAGCACTTCATTGGTATTATTAAGTTCAGCGATCAGTTCTATATTTTCAATTTCGTTTCGCTCCGACATCCATTTCAAAAATGCAAGTGCACTTACCAGTAAGCAATACGATATGAAAATGACAACATTGGCAAAATAATATGTAGATGCCTTGAGTGTATCCTGTGAGTAGCCTACACCGAATAATTCGTGAAGTGGATCATATCCGATCAGAATCAATACACCAGCCAGTGAGCAGAACAGAAGAGATTTCCTTTCATATATAGAGAACAACACCCAGGGGAATGAACAGCTTCCGAGAATTAGAAAACGGAATGTAAAATAGTCAAGTTCTTCAGGGGTGCTATAGTAAATTGTTTTAGAGTATATAGAGAGTGCTGTAATGATAACGGGTATAATCAAGCACGTCCAGATGCGGCTGCTATAGATATGCCCTGTTCTGTTTAAAAGCACGGTGCCAAATGCGAGCAGACCAACAAAAGGGATTGCAATTGTTACGATACTCCATCCATACCATATATAATAAAAGACGAAGAGAACAAGGCTTAAAAAAAGCAAACTCATTCCAATAGCATTGGAGATAGCGACTCCGCGTCTTTCAGTTAACGTCTTTGTAAAGTGCTGGCCGGAAAAGATAATCGAGTAGATAAATTTCATCCAAAAAACCAAGCGATTAAGGGCTTTGTTCCAAATTTAAACAATAAACGGTAACAACAATTCGTGTAAAACACAATGCTGACAAAGGCTAGCCGTGTTACGAATCATTTGAGACATACCAATCATCTGTTGTATGAAAATTTCCTTTTAATAAAACGTGGTTAAGTGTACCTTGGGGTATAAATAATAGTTACTGTCTTTCGTGCTTTATTATGGAGAAATATGATCTGGTCGTTATCGGGGCAGGACCTTCCGGGTATGCTGCTGCGATGCGTGCATTGGATTTCAGAAAGAAAACACTTCTGATCGAAAAAAATATTGTAGGTGGTGCCGGAGTTTCAAATGGTGCCTTGTCATCCAAAACGTGGTGGGAGCTTTCGCGCGAGACGGCTTCCTTCCTGAAGAATCTGAAAAGATTTAACCTGCAGGTGCCCACGATTAATTACAAAGAGATTCAGGCTGAGGTAATGCGTGCGATCGATGAACGCAAAGGCATGCTGGAAGAACATTTGCAAATGATGAAGGAGTCGCATTATGCAGATCTGTTAGCATTTAAAAAAGGCACTGCAAAACTGCTCAGTCAAAATGAAATCGAGATCGAATATAGCGACCGTACAAAAGAAGTAGTATGGGCCGATCATATTATACTTGCTACCGGCAGCAGGCCACGCTACCTTCCCGAGTTGCCCATCGATGAAAAGATTGTGATGACCAGTGAAGGCATTGAGGCGATGGAGGATTTTCCGGAAAGCATGGTGATTGTAGGAGCTGGGGTTATAGGCTGCGAGTATGCTACTATATTTTCAGGCTTCGGAAAAACGAAGGTACATCTCATTGATAAAGGTGATCGCATTCTTCCTTTTGAAGATGAAGATGTGGTGCGTGTGATTGAACGGAACATGGAGAACAGCGGTGTGCTGATCCACCGGAATTCGCGCTTGATCCGCATGGAAATAAAGCATGACCGTGTAGAGTATGAATTGGAATATAACGATGGAACGAAGTCGGTATTCAATGTAGAGAAGGCGCTTGTAGCGGTAGGTAGAATTCCAAATTACGAAGACCTGTGGGAGCCGAATGTAGACATCAGTATTTCGAAGCGCGGTATTGAAGATAACGATACACAGACTAACATATCCAATATATATGCTGTGGGCGATATTACCGCAGATATATCTCTGGTAAATGTAGGCGAACTGGAAGGACGCTATGCCGTTGAAAAAATATTCAGTGAGCCTGAACGTAAGCTGGTATACGAGAATATCAGCACCATTATGTTTCTGAGTCCGGAGGTTGCCGGTGTAGGACTTAATGAAACACAAGCCCGCGAGAAAGGTATAGATTATAAAGTGGTGACGCTGGACTATAGCTGCATACCACGTGCGATAGCAAAACGCAATACGCAGGGCTTCATTAAACTGTTGGTTACAAACGATGAACCGATGAATGTACTCGGCGTGAAGATCATCGGCAATCAGGCATCCAGCGCAATTCAGGCCGTGGCGTTACTGATCTGGATGAATAAAGGTATAGAGGAACTGGCGGAATGTGTTCATCCGCATCCATCCATTACAGAAGGCATACAGGAATGCGTGCGCATGTTACTGGGTAAATCTCTTTTTAAACCGGATGTATTGAAGGGTAAACTCTCGTGCCGCACAAGCATGAGTGGTATATATGCTGATATAAAGTTTTAGAACGCATTAAAAAAAATATAGGGCAACACCTGCGTGTTGCCCTATATTTTTGTCCCTTAGGTATATATCTATTTTGAATGACGTTTCTTCAGTACGTCCAATACTTCATTTAACGAATAGCCTTTGGCCGTAAGGAGTACGAGGTAGTGGTACAGCAAGTCTGACGCTTCACCAAGAAAAAGTTCTTTGTTGTCATCCTTCGCTTCAATGACAAGTTCGACAGCTTCTTCACCGACTTTCTGGGCAACCTTATTAATTCCGGATTCCAGAAGTTTGTTGGTATAAGAACCCGCCTGCGGATTTGCCTTGCGGTCTTTGATGATTGCTTCCAGAGATGAAAGATCCCAGTGGTCGTTCTTTTCATTGAAGCAAGTGTCTGCTCCCGTATGACAAGCAGGACCTTTTGGATTCGCTTTTATCAACAACGTATCCTGGTCACAGTCCAGTAATATATCTACAAGCTCCAGAAAGTTTCCGGAAGTTTCCCCCTTTGTCCAAAGCCTTTGTTTGCTCCTGCTAAAGAACGTTACCTTTTTATATTGAAGTGTTTTCTGATAGGCTTCTTCATTCATAAAGCCCAGCATAAGAACACGCGAAGTGCGTGCATCCTGTACTACACAAGGAACAAGCCCGTTGAGCTTGGTGAAATTTATAGTGAGATCTTTCATTTGCTAAAATTGTCGTTGACGGTTGTATATATACTATAGAACAAGCGCCTAATTCATTCGTACATTAATTTCTTTATTCTTCAGAAACGATTTGAGTTCCGGAATTTTTACTTCGCCAAAGTGAAATATACTCGCAGCCAATGCTGCATCGGCTTTACCGAGTACGAAGGCATCTATAAAATGCTCTTTTGTGCCTGCACCACCAGAAGCAATCACCGGTATTTGTAGCATCTCGTATAGCTTGCTAAGCGGGTCATTCGCGAAGCCGCTTTTTGTGCCATCGTGATCCATGCTTGTAAAAAGTATTTCACCGGCACCTCTTTCCTGAGCTTCTTTTGCCCACGAGAAAAGTTTTTTATCGGTAGGATTTTTACCCCCGTGTGTATGTACTGTCCACAGGTTATCGATCTTGCGCGCATCGATTGCCAGTACTATACATTGCGCACCGAATGCACGCGATAGTTCATCAATGAGGTTCGGGTTGCGTACGGCTGCAGAATTGATACTCACTTTGTCGGCACCCGCCTCCAGCAATGGTGCTACATCAGCAACGCTGCTGATACCACCACCCACTGTAAACGGTATATTTATATGGCGCGCTATATCCCGCACCAGCGAAGCAAAAGTTTTGCGCTGTTCATTGGTAGCAGAGATGTCGAGGAACACAAGTTCATCGGCACCTTGCTGCGCATACAAAGTGCCCAACTCTACCGGATCACCAGCATCACGGATGTTAACAAAATTCACACCTTTTACCGTGCGGCCATCTTTAATATCAAGACAGGGTATAATTCTTTTTGTCAGCACTGGATTCGTTGTTTATAAAATTATTGATTTGTACTTGTTGCTATATGCGCGGCTATAGATCACAGCAATGCTAACTCCTCTAATTTCACGCGGCCTTCGTAAATAGCTTTGCCTACAATCACACCATCTACACCAATTCTTCTCAGCTCCTGCAGGTCGTCCATGTTGCTAACACCGCCACTGGCTACGAGGTGAAGTTGTGGAAAACTCAGGATTAATGTTTTATATAGTTCAATGTTCGGCCCTGTTAACATACCGTCTGTGCTGATATCGGTACAGGTAACATACTGTATTCCGTTCTGAACATAGTCGCGAAGGAAACCCGTAATGGGGAGCGAAGAGTTTTCCTGCCATCCGCTGATTGCGATCATGTTATTCTTTACATCGGCACTCAGTATTATTTTCTCTGAACCGAATTCAGAGATCCACCGGATTACTTTTTGCTGCTCCTTCACCGCTATACTTCCGAGGTTTACTTGCTTTACACCAACATCAAAAAGCTTTTGCATCTCGTCATCAGTTTTGATACCGCCACCAAAATCTACCGATAGCTTCGTATGCTTTGTTATACTCTCAACAACATTCCAGTTTGTAACTTTCCCCGCCTTGGCACCATCTAAATCTACCAGGTGAAGGTATTGCAGCCCCTGGTCTTCAAAAGATTTTGCAACATCAAGCGGATTTTCATTATATATCTTCTTCTGTGCATAGTCACCTTGCGTAAGGCGTACACATTTACCGTCTATGAGGTCGATGGCAGGAATAATTCTCATGGGTTTGAATCGTTAGGTCACTGGTTTATATAATGCGCTATACTTTGCTATATAGTTATACTTTTAAAAAGCTTTTCAGGACGAGTTCGCCTGTCTTTGCCGATTTTTCAGGGTGAAACTGAACAGCATAAAAATTATCTTTATGCATGGCCGCACTGAAAGGATTAATATACTCCGTGATGGCCGATGTATAACTATTGACCGGTACGTAATAACTGTGCACAAAATACGCGAATTGATTTTCAATGGTAGGATCGAGCCATCCACTGGAGAGTGTTAAATTATTCCATCCCATGTGCGGTACCTTCAAATTGTCTTTTGGTATAAAGAGTTTTACACTCTCACCAAATATACCCATACAATCTGTATTATTTTCTTCCGAGTATTTACACATCAGTTGCATACCCAGGCATATACCCAGCACGGGTTGTTTCAGGTTGGTAATTACCTGGTCAAGTTTCTTATCACGCAGGTACGCCATCGTAGTGCTAGCTTCACCAACCCCCGGAAA
This sequence comes from uncultured Bacteroides sp., assembly GCA_902168185.1. GTDB lineage: Bacteria > Bacteroidota > Bacteroidia > Cytophagales > Cyclobacteriaceae > Ohtaekwangia. The sequence continues at coordinate 81,495 of CABHOV010000076.1, read as the reverse complement.
CAATACCTTGTCTGCTTTCATGATCTCTTCGGCATTATCAGTGATCGTAAAGTCAATTCCCAATCGCTCCAGCGCAAAAGAGACAGACTGTATATTGCCTGCATTATACTTGATGATTACAAACTTCATAGCGGTGTTTTAAACTTGTGCTCCTCGGTAATACTTCACAAAAATTGCCAATCCGTCTTTATAAAATTCCTTTCGTACTCGGAAGTTGGTTACCCTCTTTCTTTACAGACATCTTTATCGCTTTCGCGAAAGCTTTAAATATAGCTTCGATCTTATGGTGTTCGTTCGTTCCTTCTACTTTAACGTTCAGATTGCTTTTTGATGTATCTGAAAACGATTTGAAGAAATGATAGAACATTTCCGTTGGCATTTCACCGATCTTCTCACGTTTGAATTCTGCATCCCACACAATCCACGGCCGGCCTCCGAAATCTATAGCGACTTGTGCCAGGCAATCATCCATTGGCAGACAAAAACCATAACGTTCTATACCACGCTTGTCGCCGAGTGCTTTTAGAAAAGCTTCTCCCAGTGCCAATGCTGTATCTTCTATAGTATGATGTTCATCAATGTGAAGATCACCTTTAACTTTGATAGTCAAGTCTATATTTCCATGCCTGGAAAGCTGATCAAGCATGTGATCAAAAAAGCCCAGTCCGGTTTCGATGCTGGACTTGCCACTTCCATCGAGGTCAATCGCAATGTCAATGTCTGTTTCTTTTGTAGTACGTTTCACAACGGCTTTGCGTGAAGGCTTGGTGAGGAAAGTATATATATCTTTCCAGCTGGTCGTTGTGAGTGAACAGTGTGCATCCAAATTTTGCGCTGTCATTTTTTCCTGGAGGCTTCCATCATTCAGGAGAATTCCTTTTGCTCCAAGATTTTTTGCGAGCTCTACATCTGTCAACCGGTCACCGAGTACAAATGAATTTTTAAGATCATACGCTTCGCTGAAGAATTCAGTGAGCATACCGGTGCCCGGTTTACGCGTTGGTTTATTTTCCTTTGGAAAACTTCTGTCTATAAAGATCTTCGGAAAGTATATACCTTCATTCTCCAGCGTCTTCATCATCTTCGTATGCGCAGGCCAGAATGTATCTTCCGGGAAACTGCTCGTACCAAGACCGTCCTGGTTTGTTACCATCACCAATTCGAAATCTGTTTCCGCAGCAATCTTTCCAAGCCAGGTAAATACACCGGGATAGTACTCAAGCTTTTCCAACGAATCAATTTGTTCATCCGCAGGTTCAAGGATCAGTGTGCCATCGCGGTCTATGAATAATACTCTTTTCATAATTCTTCCAATGCTTTAATGAGGCGGTCATTTTCTTCTGGTGTTCCGACTGTGATACGCAAACAATTATAGCACAGTGTCACACGAGAACGGTCGCGCACGATGATCTTGTTCTCCAGTAAATATTGATAGGCTGCCGGCGCATCCTTCACGCGCACCAGTATAAAGTTACTATCGGACGGGAAAACACGTTCTGTGATTGATAACTTTTCCAGCGACTTCATGAGCTTCGTGCGCTGCTTGATAATTTCTTTCACCCACTCTTCCATGACGCGAACATTTTCAAGTGCGTCAAGTGCAAGCTCCTGTGTGCGAATGTTTACATTGTAAGGATACTTGATCTTGTTGAGGATGCCGATTATATCTTCGGAAGCAAAGCACATACCGAGGCGTAAACCGGCAAGCCCCCAGGCTTTTGAAAAAGTTTGCAGCACCACGAGGTTCGGATATTTAGCGAGATCGTCAATGAAACTTTTACTCTTCGCGAAATCTATATAGGCTTCATCGATAACTACCAGTCCGTAAAATCTTTTCAGAACTTCAAGAATTTTATCGCGGCTTAACAAATTTCCGGTAGGATTATTTGGGCTACACAGGAAAATTATTTTCGTAGTAGCATCAAACGTTCTTGGGAAAGCATCGAGATCTATATCGAAGTCTGGTGTAAGCAACACGGGTTGAACATTTACCGCATTTACTTCGGCACATACCGAGTACATGCCATACGTTGGTTCTGTAATGAGTATAGAATCCTGGTTCGGTTCACAGAAAGCACGGATCAAGAGATCAATCGCTTCATCGCTCCCATTACCAAGGAAAATCTGTTTTGGATCTATGTGTTTGATCGCTGCCAATTCTTTCTTCACGTTCCATTGCAAAGGATCAGGATAGCGATTATAAGGAGATTGATAAGGATTCTCATTAGCATCCAGGTATATCTCTGCTTCGCCTTTAAATTCATCCCGTGCCGATGAATACGGTTTCATCGTCAGGATGTTTCTTCGGACGAGTGCGTTGATATCCGGAAGTGTTTTCTTCTTACTCATGTACGTGTTCAGTATTTATATAGTCAATGTAAGTATATACTTTATAGCTGCTTCAGCTTTTCGAGTCGCACGCTCACGGCACGCTTGTGCCCCGTGAGTTGTTCGGCTTCCGCCATCTCCTCAACAACAGGTCCGAGCTTCTTTATACCTTCCTCACTGAGTTGCTGGAAGGTTATATATTTCAGAAAGCTTTCCAGTGATACACCTGCGAAGGCTTTGGCAAAGCCGTTGGTAGGCAAAGTATGATTCGTGCCGGACGCATAGTCACCAATAGCCTCCGGAGAATAATTACCAATGAATACCGATCCGGCATTGATCACCTCTGCCGCAACAGCATCTGCATTTTTTATATTGAGAATTAAATGTTCGGGTGCGTATTCATTTATAAAATCGAGTGCTGTCTTTTGATCATTCAGAATCACAACACGACTGTTGGCAAGGGATTTCTCCGCGATTGCCTTTCGCGGTAATGCTTCAAGTTGTTTCGCGATTTCGGTTTGCACAGAAGACACCAGTGTCTCATTGTTGAGCACCAGCATCACCTGGCTATCTTCACCATGTTCAGCCTGCGAAAGCAGATCAGCCGCGATGAAAGATGCTTCGGCAGTTTCATCTGCCATCACCAATACTTCCGATGGACCCGCAGGCATATCGATCGCGAGACCTTCCTCCATAACGAGTTGCTTGGCCTTGGTTACATATTGATTACCCGGACCAAAGATCTTGTGCACCTTCGGTATACTTTGAGTGCCAAACGCCATCGCGGCTATAGCTTGTGCTCCTCCTGCTTTAAATATTTTGGTAACGCCAACCAGTTTCGCTGCAAACAATATAGCGGCATTAATCTTTCCGGATTGATCTGGAGGAGAACATAGAATTACTTCTTTGCAGCCTGCTAGTTTAGCCGGCACACCAAGCATCAACACCGTAGAGAATAAAGGTGCTGAACCTCCTGGTATATATATACCTACTTTATCAATCGCTACACCTTTGCGCCAGCAGATTACTCCAGGAGTTGTTTCTACTTTTAGTACATCACGTTTTTGTGCTGCGTGGAATTTTTCGATGTTAGCAGCCGCGGTGCGGATAGCTTCTTTCAAAGATGGTGAAAGCGTTTTCTCTGCATCGGCAAGTTCTTCTTCCGAAACACGAAGTGCCTGAATCGATACTTTATCATATTGCAACGTCAACTCACGCAACGCGTCATCACCGGATTTCTTAACGCGATTCAAAACATTTCGAACGGAGCTGTCAAGGAATTCGAGTTCAAGCTGTGGACGTTTTGAAAGCTCAGTCCAGGTTTCCTGCGATGGATTGATATATATCTTCATACTGTATTTTGATTAGAGATGATGGGATCTATATACGATCACTCCTTATACAATCATTTTTTCAATCGGTACGACCAGAATTCCTTCAGCACCAAACTCGCGCAGTTGATCGATACGTTCCCAGAAATCATTTTCATCCACAACAGAATGTAATGAACTCCAGCCTGCACGTGCCAACGGTATAATGGTAGGGCTTTTCATACCCGGTATAACCGTGGTTATTTTCTCGATGGATTCATTCGGGCAATTCATCAATATATACTTTGTATTTTTCGCTTTGCGAACCGCTTCAATTCTAAAGAGAAGTTTGTCGAGAATTTTCTGTTTCTCAATGTCCAGGTCGGGGCTTGCAATAATTACCGCTTCAGATTGCATCACCACTTCTACTTCTTTAAGTCCGTTGCTGAGCAATGTACTGCCGGTGCTTACCAGGTCACATATAGCATCTGCAAGTCCTATACCGGGTGCAATCTCAACAGAGCCGCTGATTTCATGAATGCCAGCCTTGATGTTATTTTTTTGAAGAAAGTCTTTTACGATGTTAGGGTAGGAGGTGGCTATATTTTTTCCGTTAAGCCATTGGACATCGGTATAATTTTCTGAGCGTGGCACGGCCATGGATAAGCGACACTTTGCAAAATCGAGACGCTTTACGAGTTCATTCTTCTTTTGTTTCTCAAAGAAAACATTTTCACCCACGATGCCTACATCTGCTACTTTATCTTCTACATACTGAGGTATATCATCATCGCGCAGAAATAAAACTTCAACAGGGAAATTTCGTGCTTGTGTTTTGAGCTGATCCTTGCCGTTGCTAAAGGATAGTCCGCTCTCTTTGAGTAGATCCAGGGAGCCTTCCTGCAGGCGTCCTGATTTTTGAATGGCGATTCGTAACAAGTTGCTCATAGTTATAATTTTTACTGTAGGCTTTGCGCACAGTGTTTTGTTTTTGTGTGAAGTGTGTTCAACTGAAAATGTCAGTAAACAAAAAGGGCTTGCCACATCGTGACAAGCCCGTAAATTTTCTTATTCAAAAATCACTAAAAGGCGGTGCCACGCATCGTGTCATTTCCATGATGGTGGTGGTGTAAGCCTGATGTGATGTTGTTGTTCATTATTCTAAAGCGATGCGAATAAATTAAATAGTTATGAAAAGTCAAAATCTATAGCACTTAAAAAAGAAAATGATTTCAAAAAATATCCTGAAGATGCTATACCGCTCACGATTACAAGGGCTAACCAGCGTTCGGCAAGCAGCAATTTATATCCGTCTGTACTTTCAAACACATGAACCAAAGAGGCTGTTTGATGTTTGTAATTTTGAGAATGAATTACATAAATAGCATTATCATTGGTGTGAAATTGAACATGTGCGCATGAGAAAGATACTTTATTCGATATTGTTTTTGGGAATGGCAGTGGCGTGCAGCGACACGAAGGAGACACGGCTGCAGCGATATCTGTTGCAGGGAAATGAACAGGTTGCCCTTCGTAATGCAGATGGTGCTGAACGTTTTTTTAAAGAAGCGCTTCGCCTCGATTCATGCTTTGCTGATGCACTGAATAACCTGGGCACAATTTACTTTACGCAGAAGAAATATACCGAGGCGGTTGAACAATATAATCGCGCGCTGACTTGCAGGCCCACCTATATAGATGCCTTGTTAAATCGTGCGAATGCAAATTATGAACTAAAGGAATATTATAGTGCCTTACAGGATCTTGAACGAGTCATGCGGAACAAGCCTGATACCTCGATTGTTTACTTCACACAAGGCCTTGTATATACTAAGCTCAGAAAGTATGATGAAGCGCTGGCTGCATTCAATAAAGCACAAACCATTGAACCGCAGAATTCGGAGATCGTGGTAAATATCGGTACGTTGCATTTTTATAAGAAGGACTTTGATCTAGCAGCATCTGAATTGAAACGTGCGTTGAAAGTAAATCCAGCACAGGCAAATGCTCTGAATGCACTGGCGATGATTGAAGTGGAAAAGAAAAATTATAGTGAAGCACAGGTTTGGTTATCGAAAGCATTGGCAATCCAGCCGAATGATCCTTTCTTTTTGAATAATCGCGGATATATTTACCTCATGACCAACGAGCTTGAAAAAGCACGGAACGACATCGATCAGAGCATCACTCAGGATCCCTATAATGGATGGGCGTATCGCAACAAGGGAATTTATTACCTGATGACAAAACAGTATGACGATGCTGTTCGCGTGTTGAAGCAAGCTGAGGCGATGGACCCTTTTATCGATAAAGTATATATATACCTGTCGGAGGCATATTTACAAACAAAGGATGTTGAGAATGCATGTAAGGCGTACAAGAAGTCAGTGGAGAATCATGAAGAGGGTAGTACGAGTATGAAACCTTGTAAGTAAATATGTCTTTTGAAGAGCTAAAGCAAAAACTTTCTGAAAGGTTACTGCAGGAGCTGCCGGGAGCTACAGCGCATGAACCTATGCGCGCTGTGCCTGTTGGAATGACTATACCTAATTTTGAACATAAGCTTCCTCCTAAACCGGGAAGCGTTTTAATATTGTTATATGAGCAGGATGGAATTGTAAAATTTCCATTGATAAAACGTCCTGAATATTTAGGAGCCCACAGCGGACAAATCAGTTTGCCCGGAGGAAAAGCTGAAGCAGGTGAAGATCCGATTCAAACAGCTTTGCGCGAAGGTGAAGAGGAGATCGGTATAGATGGGAGTAAGGTCGAGGTTCTCGGCAGGCTTACGAATTTCTTTGTGATACCGAGTAATTTCCTGGTGACGCCTGTGGTGGGTGTTATAGAAGCTCCTTCATTTACGCCTGATACACGCGAAGTAGCGCGAATACTATCTTGTAATTTATTTGATTTGTTATTGGAAGAAGCTATTCTTAAAAAAGAGATTATAGCTGCCGGTCAATATAAAATGATGGCTCCATACTTTGATATAGAAGGAGAGATTGTGTGGGGCGCAACCGCCATGATGCTGAATGAACTTCGATTGGTTGTGCGTGGATTAGAGTAAATATATACTCTATAAAAGAAGTATTTATACTTCCTTTAACGGCTCAACCATAATTACCTCTTCCCGCTCCACAACAACGGCACCCGCGGGATCGCCTTTTCGCTTGCGCACGAATTTTTTCGGAGTCACTACTACCGGGCAAAGCGTCTCGGTTTTTCGTTTGGAATTATAGGCAGCGAGTTGTGCAGCGCGCTCAATTACATCTTTTGGAAAATTCTTGCCGGATTGATATTTGATTAAAACATGAGAGCCCGGTACATCTTTCGCATGAAGCCAGAGATCTTCTTTAAATCCATATTTGAAAGTAAGTATATCATTGGCCTGAGCATTTCTGCCAACCCAGATTCTGAAACCGTTGTAATCAAATTCGTGGAAAGGTAACGGAGCTGTTTGCTTTTCTTTTTCGTTTGTAAATCCTGTAGCAGAAATTGTTTTGCGTAGCGACTTTAATTCTTCGATCGTTTCAATTTCCTGCAGCTGTTGCTTAAGGTTTTCGATCTCTTTTTCTTTTCCTTCCAATGCTTGCTGTAGCCGCTCAATCTCGATGTGTTGATTCTTGGCTTTCCGATAAAAGTTTTCAGCGTTCTTTTGAGGCGATATATCTTTCTTGAGCTTGATCTCTATAGGATTATTTTCATGATAGAAATCCGGCAGCGTAACTTTTTCTGTTCCCATTTTGATCGTGTGCATATGCGCCATGATCAGGTCAGCCCACACCTTGTAGTGGTTGTCTCCTTCAACCTCTGCCAGCTTTTCGAATGTTTTCTGGTAGTAACTTTCGCTGCCTTGCAGTTTATGCCGGATGGAAGATATAGCAGAAGCCTTCTCGCGAAAGAATGCAGCGTGCTGCGTATAGGTATAAAAGAAGTCATTAACCGCTTTCGCGGGATCATTGAATTCCTTTATCGTTTTTCCATAGGCAAGCAAAGAAAGCGCGAGTGTTGTGTCGGTTTGAGTAATATAGTATACCGGATCTTCTAGCAGACGCTTTATGTTTTGGATCTCGTTCCATTGCTGCTCAGGTGAAAGCATCTCAAAATTTCGATCATCGAGATACTTCCATACAATTTTACCAAAGGTGAAATATAGCGAAGGTAATTTAGCGCGATGCTGTAGAAAGCTCTCATAACTCCAGTCGATGGTGCGGTCAAGTGAATCGAGTTGAAGATTTACATCGGCAGGTATATTATTTCGGAAGAGTGTTATCGGAATATCTTTTTCGAAGAGTATAATGTTTGAACGGTTGCCATGCATTTTGAAAAGCAACGTCAGGTCGTCTGTAAGAAGTATAGCAAAGCTCCGTTCGTTGTTAAATTGCCGGATGCCGGATACGCGCGATCCAATCATCTTCTCAAAAAGATCAACACTGTTTTTGCGTGCACGACTAAAGTTATCCGGGAATGAAAGACACGAGAATGCAGGCTCCAGGCTTGCTTTAATAAGGAAGGGCTCAGTATGCGTTTCGAACCGGATGATTAACTCATCTTTATTCTGACTGAAGCATTCTGATATAACTGTACCGGTTAAAGATTTCTCTAACGATTTACTGAGCTGACGAAGAAAATAGTAGTTGTTATGCACAGTTCAGAAATCATTTTTATGCTTCGTTTTTCACAAGTCCAATTGCAGTCCATCGTAAGCCAAACGGACATTGGCAGGTAATTCTTTTTCAATCGCGGCATGTAGTCCCAGCTTGTGACTCATGTGTAGCAGATACGTTTTTTTAGGATTGATCTTCTCTGCCATGGCCAACGCTTCAGTGAGATTAAAATGAGACACATGGCGTTCATGCTGAAGCGCATTCAACACCAGTACTTCCGTGCCTTTCAATCGCTCAAGCGTTTCATCCGGAATAAAATTAGCATCCGTGATATAGCTGAAATTACCAAAACGATATCCATATACCGGCATGCGTAAATGCATTACAGGCAGGGGTATAATTTCGATGCCTTGAATAGAAAAAGGTTTATCGTCAATAATACGAAGATCGAGACGGGGAAGTCCTAACGGAGCATTCTTTTCGAAAGCGTAGGCATACTCTACTTTTAACTGATCCAGCGTAGGCTGCGTGCCATATATAGGCATGTCCATTTGCTGAAGAAAGTTATAGGCACGAACATCGTCTAGCCCTGCCGTATGGTCGCGGTGTGCATGCGTAAAGATTACGGCATCGAGACGCTGTATATATTCGCGCAGCATCTGCTGACGGAAATCCGGTCCGGTATCAACAACCCAGCTTTGATTCTGAATTTGTATATGTATAGCAGTACGAAGACGCTTGTCACGAAAGTCAAGCGAGCTGCAGACTTCGCATGTGCAGCCGATCACAGGAACACCTTGTGAAGTACCGGTACCGAGAAATGTTACTTTCAAGCTGGAGTTTGTTGTTGAGGTTGGGTGAGTTCATCATAAAGCTTCTGACTTTTCTCAGAAAACTTGACATTTTCCAGCGTGATTCCTTTTACTATATCCAGCAAAGCGTTGATTTTTCCTTCCGTAGTAAAAAACTTATTTACGATCATGATTTTTTGATCCTTCAACACACAATACCCGGATTTAAAATTGCCCTTCTCGTAACGAAGGGTATAATCCGATTCCGCAATCATCTCCTCGAGCTTTAACAGGAATTGAGTTGTATACTTGATCATAAGTGGTTGTATTCTGCGTGCAAGATAAACAATAGGTCGGGAAGACGGAAGTGGGGGAAGTGTGGAAGACGGGAAGACGGAAAAGTCGGAAAGTCCGGAAGACGAAAAAGACAGAAAAGACCGGAAGACTGAAAGTCCGAAAAGACGGAAAGTTTTTTAGAGGATCTAACGCTTTACTTTCAGACTTCCCCGACTTCCTGACTTTCCGACTTCCGGGCTTTCCGTCTCCCGGACTTTTCCACTTCGTCTTTCTGTCCTCCCAACTTTCCTACTTCCCAACTTTTCCATTTACTTGCACGCTGAACCATGAAGGATCACAAACTCATTGTTATTGTAGGGCCTACTGCCGTGGGGAAGACGTCTGTTGCTATTCAGGTGGCGAAGCATTTTCAAACGGAAGTAATTTCAGCAGACTCGCGTCAGATATTCAAGGAGTTAACCATCGGTACAGCGAAGCCCGATGCAGTGGAATTGAATACGGTGCCGCACCATTTTATCAACAGCCATTCCATACAACAGGAATACGATGCTGCTTCTTATGGAAGAGAGGCTCTGGTTTTAATTCATAATCTTTTTGAAAAGCACCAGCACCTTGTGCTCTGCGGAGGTTCAGGCCTTTATGTGAAAGCAGTGCTCGAAGGATTTGATGATATACCGGATGTGCCGGAAGAAATTCGTGAGAAACTCACCGGAAATTTTGAGAAGTTTGGAATCACATGGTTGCAAGAGCAGATGCAGCAGCTTGATCCAGAACATTATGCAACGGTTGATCAGCAAAATCCACATCGCCTGATGCGTGCGCTGGAGGTAAAGATTGGTACCGGAAATTCCATCGCAAGCTATCGGAAGCAAAACAAATTGCAGCATGCTTTCCAGGTAGTAAAGATCGGGTTAGAATTGCCGCGTGAGGAGCTTTATCGCAGAATCGATGATCGTATGGACAAGATGATTGCTGATGGATTATTCGAAGAGGCCAGGGAACTATATATATACAAACACCACAATGCATTGCAAACCGTTGGCTACCAGGAGATCTTTGACTATATAGATGGGAAGTATGATCGCGAGGAAGCTATTCGTTTATTGAAAAGAAATTCGCGAAGGTATGCAAAGCGACAACTTACCTGGTTTAAAAAGGATGAAGAAACGATTTGGATGAATCCACAGGATATAAACGCTATACTAAATTTGATTGTATAGTCATGCTTGGTATATAACCGGTATATATAAATGAAAGGCTGAACTTTCTAGATGGAAAAAAAAGTATTGATCATAACGTATTACTGGCCCCCGAGTGGAGGCAGTGGTGTACAGCGCTGGTTAAAATTTGTAAAATATCTGCCCTCATTCGGATGGAAACCTTATGTATTTACTCCGGAGAATCCTGCATTTGCTATTCGTGATGAATCACTGTTGAAAGATGTACCTGCAGAAGCTGAAGTAATTCACTTTCCGATATGGGAACCCTACGAAGCGTTTTTTAAATTATCAGGTTTACTGGGAAGCAAAAAATCGGCTAAGCCAACGGACCTCGTATCCGGCAAGAAGAAATCACTCTTTCAAAATGTAAGTACGTGGATTCGAGGAAACTTTTTCATTCCGGACCCGCGTGTGTTTTGGGTAAAGCCTTCGGTTAAATTTCTTCAAAAGTATATTCATGATAATAATATTCATACGATTATCACGACCGGGCCACCACACAGTATACATCTGATAGGACTGAGACTCAAGAAGAAAAATCCTGCGTTAAAATGGTTTGCAGATTTTCGTGATCCGTGGAGCGACTGGGGATTGCTTGATAGTCTGATGGTAGGAGGAATCGCGCGCAAGCTTCATCGTAAGCTTGAGGCGCAGGTTATGAAAACGGCTGATGAAGTCATTACTATTACACCGTTCTATGTGCGTAAGTTTGAAAAACTTTCTGGCAGAAATGTACGGTTGCTTACCAACGGTTTTGATGAAGATGATTTTAAGAACCTGGTCGTTCAGAAAAATTCAAGGTTCATAATCAGACATGCTGGTATAGTAAATGAAAAGTGTGATCCACGTCCCTTCATGCTGGCGGTAAAAGAATTGCTAAGTGAACACGACGCATTTAAAGCTGTTGTACAAATCGATTTCGTGGGAGAAGTACATCCTGATTTCAGATCGTTTGTGGTAAAAGACAATGCGCTGAACGCGATCACTACATTTACATCCACCATTCCGCATAAACAACTGATGAAGCTATATGGCGAAGCAGCTATATTCTTGCTGGTACTAACAGGATACAAAGACGGAGAAGGATTTCTTCCCGGAAAACTATTTGAATACCTGGCAACAGGACTTTCTATACTTGGTGTCGGTCCGGAGCAAGGCGATGCTGCAAGCCTGCTAAAAAGCACAGGAGCTGGAGCAATGATCGATGGCGAGCAAAGATCTGCAATCAAAACATACTTGGTAAATGCGTTCGAAGCTTGGAGTAAAACAGAAGCTCCATCCCGCCCAACGGGCTTTCAGGAGTATTCGCGTAGAGGAATAACCAAAACCCTGACTGAGTTACTGTAAACGCCGTAGTATAAATTCCCATTTTGATATACTATAGGCCTCTTATTGGCACAAACCTGCTGTGAAATACAAATCTGTGCAGATGCATAAACTTCATTTGAGAAGCAAAAACAAAGATTTCATATATACCAGAGCAAGTATATAGATCGTTCGCTATAGTTGGAACTGCATTTGCAAACCATAGGGAGAGAACTCAAACCCATGACTACCTTTTTTGAACATCAGCGCGCAAGCTATAAGCGAAATTACCTGCGCAACCTGATCTGTATGGCATCTTCAGACGGCAACCTTGATGATGAAGAAAAAGTACTGATTCAAAAAATAGGTGTTAAGCGTGGGTTGAAAGAATGGCAGGTTAACCAATTGATTGATGACCCCGGCAACTGCGAAATATTTTTGCCGGAATCAATCAACAACAGAATGAACTTGTTGTATGACTTGATGCAAATCATTCATGTTGACAGCCAGGTGAGTGATCGCGAAGTTGAATTTATGGTTAGCATCATCGGAGCCTTTAAGCTTCACCCCGAAATTTTTGAACAGCTGATGCAGCTGTTCCGGGAAAATGTTCCTTCACCTGCAGAGTGGAAAGAGTTTGTGGAGTTTGTTTATGAACGTGTGAAAGACAATCGCTAGGAGCCCAATATCCAGAAGTTGTTAAGACCGGCCTGCTTGAAAGCGGCCGGTTTTTTTATGCCGTCTCTGCTTCAAGTTTTTTTCCGTGAAGTATCTGTGCTACCTCACAGGCTTCCGTGCCACACTGCTCGATCATCATCAGTAAATTATTTTTCGTGCGCGTAAGGTCATCAATTTGTTTTTGAACGAGGTTGAGTTTTTTGGAAAGATATTTCCGGCCCCGTTCGGCATCGAGTGTACCGTTGTTCACCAGTGTGATTATGCCCCTTGCCTCTTTCAGCGTAAAACCCTTGGCGGTGATTTCCTTGATAGCCGTAATGCGATTCAGTGTTTCTTCCGGATATTCTTTGTAATTGTTTTTACGCCGCGATTTAGCAGGGACCTGGATAAGTCCGAGTTTTTCATAAAACCGGATGGTGTGCCTGGAAAGATTTGTTTTTTGAGCGAGTTCTCCAATCAACATAAGCAAGTTGTTTAACGAGTGTAGAGTATACTCTATGGTTGTGAAGATTATTAAAATTAATACTTCCTCCGAAAAAAATCACGTTTTTCTCTTGACAGTCGACTATACTCTACGCTATACCTTCATTGCAAAATTGAAAACACGACACCTATTATCAAACAAAAAATGGTATGAAACATTTGTCACTCGTCATTTTACTCTGTACGGTATTTTTTGTGTCGAAGGCGCAAAATAATGGAACACCGAATAAAGAATTCATTGTCCGTGCTGCCCCTGTTGCTGTGGAGGTTCCGGCAGGGAACTCAGGGAAAGTTGATGTGCAATTGCTGCGCTCTAAAAATTACCAGCGATCGGAGGCAACGTTCAATGTTGCCAGTATACTCCCGCAAGGTGTAACCATTCGCTGCGATGCACTGGAGGGAAATGATAATGCGTATGCTGCTGTGATCACAACTACCAGCCAGACTGCACCGGGTACATATCAGGTTATTTTGAATTGTACGATCAATAACAAAACAAAAGGCGTCATTATAAAACTCAAAATTATATAGGGATGGAAAGCATAGTGGAAGAAGTTACGATCGTAAAACCTGTTGCAACTGTAAAGAAAAAGACGCCACGCATCCCGATGGCTATGCGTTTTATACGCTGGATTTTCCCCAAGCTTGAATCTATAGCGCCCGGGTACGCTCATTCACTTTTCATAAAAATGTTTTTTGCACCACCCCGGTATCCTATACCCGCGACAGAAAAAGAGATCCTTCAGCGAGCTGAAACATTTTTATTGAATGTCGATACCCGTACGATACAAGTATATACATGGGGCAAAGGCCCGGCAATAGTATTGGTACACGGCTGGGCTGGCCGCGCTTCGCAGTTCAGAAGTATTATTGAGGGCTTCAGTAAAAATGGATACCAGGTTATCGCGTTTGATGCGCCTGCTCACGGACGATCTTCCGGAAGAAAGACTAACATCTTCGAATTCAGAAATACTATACTTGCTCTGGAGAGAAAAGTTGGCAATGTGCATGCTATACTTGCGCATTCTATTGGAGGAACTGCCACCATGTTTGCGCTTACGGAAGGCCTTCAAACCACCACGGTCGTAACCATTGCAACGCCTTCAATTGGTGATGAGATCATCCATGAATTTGCTGCGCGTCTCAATGGATCACGTCAGGCAGAACAAAAACTGAAAGCATTTATTCAGCAATCCTTTAACCGTTCGTTCGATGAACTCACTGCGGCTCATTTCGCACAACAATTGAAAACAACGATTGACTGGCTCATTGTTCATGACGAACATGATAAAGAAGCATCGCTAAAAAACGCATGGATGCTACAGCAGGCATATCCCAAAGCCACTCTAAAAATAACGTCAGGGCTAGGGCACGTTCGTATCCTTCGCGACCAAGAGGTGGTACAGGCTTGTTTAGATTTTATCGGAAGTAAATCCTTGACTTGAAAACCAAATCCCTATATTAGTTAACCGGCTCTCGTAAAATCGTTCTCAATTTTTCAGGGGCACTCTTCCTGAAGTCAAATAAGTATATTTCATGATGATGTCCTGCTTTACCAAACTTCTTCTTCTCTATAAAGCTTTGCATCACTTGCAATGTCTCAGGCTCGCGATCGAAAGGACCAACGTGCATCATCTGCACTACTTTACCTTCATTCAAGGTAAAGTAGGTTGTCTCTTCTGCAAGGACTATGTTTTTTTTGGTGATTACAGTAGATTTAGCTTCGTGGATCATGTCTTCGGTAATAAATTCCGGCATGCGGATTAGTAAACGCCAATGCCATTCACTGCGCGGTATCAGCAAGGGTGCTTCATGCATCGTTAACTTTCCAAATCGATCATCGAACCACCAAAGTCCTTCCAGCTTGGGAACAATGAAATCACGTTGCTGCGCTTTCGATGAAAATTTCACAGTGTAAGCAACCGAATATAGCGCCTGAATTTTATCGGCAAAGGATTTTGAAGACGGATCACCTACACCTTCGATGGATAAATAGGATACAGAAGGGAGCTCCACCACTTGTGGTTTATTACTGGCCGAGTAATACGATTTGTATTTTTTTGTAAGGTTTAATTTTTCCATGGCTATCTCTTTATGCAAAAGAGAATAGCCGGAATGACAACAGTATGTCAGTTGATGACCTTGCTTGTACGATTTTTAAAATAGGAGGGCGCTATATCTCGCCAGACTTGTGTAAAATTTCATCTTGCATTTCAGCGAACAACCTGTCGGAATCGATGGTCACAGATTTCCCATGCCTATATTCCGAAGCGATATAATCGATCCAGGCGACAACTGATTTCTGAGAAACATGGGCGAGCAGCCAAAGCAAAACTTTGCGATCAATCTCATCGAGCTTGAAGAACTCCAGTTTTTCGTTTTCCATGAGGAGGGGGTCGGGTAACGGTAACGGCAGTAAATTTAATATTTTATTATATCGTTGTGATTTCAATGCTATACTTATTAATCTGTTATAACAACAATTAGTTTTACCACATGATTGAACTGCGGAACGTTAACGTTGTAAAGGTTGGGAGCAAATTGTTCGAGAACTTCAGCTGGAGTATAAAGACAAATGAACATTGGGTTATCACCGGAACCAACGGCAGTGGCAAGACGCTGCTATTGGAGTTGCTTGCCGGTCACTCGCATGCTTCGCAGGGAGAGGTTGCATATGATTTTGTTACCGGAGCAACATGGGACGAGCGTTTCGCACAACGAAAGCAAAATATACACTACATCCCGGCTCATGCTATACAGGCTTTTCTTCAGCAGCACGAATTGTTTTATCAACAGCGTTACTATTCTATAGGGGATGAGCGGATTCCGTTGGTTCGTGATCTTTTTGGTGAAGACATTGAACGATTGCATGTGCTTGACTTCCCCGAAAGCTTTAACATTGATGCATTACTTAATATAGAGGTGACGCGACTTTCCAACGGACAGTTAAAGAAAGTATTGATCCTGAAAAACCTGGTGCGTGAATTACCCAAGGTCTTATTGTTCGATTATCCTTTTGAAGGTTTGGACTATGCCAGTCGTGCGGACCTGATTGCTTTTATGGATCACCTGACAAAGGCCTATAGTATCCAACTGATCCTGGTAGACCATGAGCATCACCTGCCCGCTGCCATAAACCGAAAGCTGGTTCTGGATAATTTTAAAATTGCCGCTGTTCAGGATGTGGTATATACTTCCATGCCTGCCATCAAACAAGAACTATATAGTGATAAGGAGAGGAGTGGTACACCAGTAGTCGAGATGAGAGACGTAACGATTCGGTATGGCGAACGGGATATCATCCGAAATCTGAACTGGAAGATATACCCGGGCGAACGTTGGGCGCTCACCGGCAGAAACGGTTCCGGTAAAACTACTCTATTTAGTCTGATCTTTGCCGATCATCCCATGGCCTACAGTCAGCAGGTATATTTATTCGGAAAGCGGAGGGGGAGCGGTGAATCCATCTGGGATATTAAAAACCGGATAAACTACCTCGGTCCTGAATTGATCAGCTATTTGAATCCGCAGTACATCACCATGTCCGCACAAGAGTATATTGTCAGTCAGAAGCAGAATACCGATCGCAAGGCGTTGGAAGATATAGCGCTATATTTCGAAGCACATTCGTTTCTTTCGAAGCCAGTCAAAAATCTGTCATCCGGTCAGTTGCAATTAATGCTGATCATCATCGGTCTGCTTTCTGATAAAGAACTCTTGCTGCTGGATGAACCGTTTCAGTTTCTGGATACAGTAAATAAAGAGCGCGTAAATCGGTATCTGCAAGAGCACCTGCAAGCGTCAACCACGCTGGTGTTGATTACTCATTATGAGCAAGACATTGCACGCTGGACGAAGCAACGACTACATCTGTAAAACGAATTGCAGCGTAGCGCAGGGCGAATAAACGTTTGAACCTTTTTCGATGTCTTTATGTACTTTACGGGAGGATTAATATATTTGCATCCTTCAATAGAATGGCACTGAGTACAAAACAAATCGAAAAGATCTCCAAAGCGTTAGGCGATGCCAACCGTTTAAAGATCCTTCAGCACATTTCCAAAAAAGGTGGTTGTGGTCATTGTTCCCAAATACAGGAAGAAAGTGATCTGGCACAGCCATCCGTGAGCCATCACCTCAAAGTTTTAATAGAGGCAGGACTTATTGAGCCTGAAAAAGAGGGCAGAAATCATAAATACATTTTGAACGAGAAGATTCTGAAAGAGTATACGTTGAGCATTAATCAACTGAAATTCGTTTAAAACTATTTTTTTATAAAAATATATCGAAAAATTTAAATGGATCGATGAACTAAAAAAGAAGCTTTTGCATTTATAGACTCAAGCAAGCCTTTCACAAGGCTCTTTTTTTAAACTGATATATCGAAATATTTAAATGCATTATTAAATCATCGACTATGAATACTACAACCGCTTTTTCTGCTTATCAATTAGGAGATGTTACGCTTAACAACCGCCTGGTAATGGCGCCGATGACGCGCAATCGTGCGCTTCACAATCTCCCGAACAAACTGATGGCTACCTATTATACACAACGCGCTTCGGCCGGTCTTATCATCACTGAAGGTGTTTCTCCTTCACCCAACGGACTGGGCTATGCGCGCATGCCGGGTATATTTTCTGAGGCACAGGTGGATGCCTGGAAACAGGTAACGGAAGGTGTTCATAGCAGAGGAGGAAAAATTTTCATGCAGCTTATGCATGCCGGTCGCATGGGACATGGTCTTAATATACCACAAGGTGCAAGAATATTGGCGCCCTCTGCTATAGCAGCACAAGGCGAGGTGTGGACAGACCAGGAGGGAAAGAAAAAACTCCCTGTACCACAGGCCATGAGCAAAGGTCAGATAGAGGAAGTAACAATTGAATTTGTGACTGCAGCTTTGAACGCTATAGAAGCTGGCTTCGATGGTATAGAATTGCATGCAGCAAATGGTTATTTACTTGAGCAGTTTTTATCACCACATTCAAACAAACGCACCGATGAGTATGGCGGTAGTATTGAAAACCGTAGCCGCCTGGTGCTGGCTATAGCAGAAGCAGTAAGTGATGCGATTGGCAAAGATCGGGTTGGCATTCGTGTATCACCTTATGGTGTGTTAGGAGATCTGCCTCATTATGCAGAGATCGATGCTACCTATACATACCTGGCTAATAAACTCAACGATCTGGGTATAGCCTATATGCACCTTGTTGATCATAGTGCCAGCGGTGGCCCTGAAGTTCCTGTGTCGATCAAGCGATCTATTCGTGAAGAGTTTACCAACACGTTGATCTTATCCGGTGGATATACTTTCTACAGGGCAGAAGAAGATCTCGCGTCAGGGTTTGCGGACCTCGTGGCGTTTGGTAAACCATTCATTAGTAATCCTGATTTTGCAGATCGTCTGCGCAAAGGCTTCCCTTTGAATATTAAACTGGATGCCAGCACACTCTATACTTCTACCGCAAAAGGATATACCGATTACCCGGTATTCGAAGAGGAGATGGTAAATGCGTAATGCTTCATATACTTTAAACTATATAATTTATGTCTGTTAAAATTAAATCGGTGGCCGTGACTGCGGCACGTGTTGTATTGGGATTGATTTATTTCGTTTTTGGTCTCAATTTCTTCCTGCACTTTATTCCAACGCCACAAGCTGCCATGAGTGCGCAGGCAGAAGCGTTCACGTCAGGATTATTTCAATCTGGTTTTTTCTTTCCGTTTCTGAAAAGTGTTGAAGTTATATTCGGAGCACTTTTGTTAGTGGGTCTGTTTGTACCCGTGTCGCTTGTTATTTTAATGCCGGTCAGTATCAATATTTTATTGTTTCATGCTGCCCTCGCACCCGACAACATAATTATGAGTGTAGTTATTATAGCAGTACACCTTTTCCTGGCTTGGGCATATCGCGATTCGTATAAATCCTTGTTTGTCGCGAAGGCTCCTGCAACATTATAGTCACAGCGAGAATTAGTATATATAGTGCAAAGGTATCAGAGAGTATATTCACTCTTTGATGCCTTTCTTTTTTGAAGTTGTTATAATGAAATTTTTATTTTACTTCTGACCGATTTCTCCCAGGTGTGTAAATTTGAAACCAGATTCATATTTCAATCCATAGCCAAGCATCCGATCCATGGCGGAAATGTGAAAACAGAATCAATCCTGCAAATTCCAGCATGGTATTGCCCAGAAAATATCCGATAAGTCCGATCACAATGGCAATCGCCCGATGGTGAAAGAGATTATACATCCATGCTCCAGTGCGGGCGTTGTGTAAATAGCCGATCATGCCCAGGTCCGGCAACAAGATGCAGCCTATAAACCACCACCAGCTTAATCCCAGCCAATAAAATAAGAGCAGTGTTGTTAAAAACATTACGAATTCTTCGAGTTGAACAAGTTTTTTCATGTATGGAGTGTATGGGTTTGCAGCGCTGAAAAGTACTGGATTTTCATTGAGTAGATAAAAAAATGATTTTTTTAAAATCTTGTTGACATACCGTTGTCATAAGCAGGTTGTTGGTTTGTACAAAAATCAATGTGTATGCGATCAATTCATCAACAAGTTAAAATTAACTGGCCGGTAAGGGCTTTATTCAATTACGTATCGGACATCAGTAACAATGCTTCCTGGCAGGAGCATGTAGAAAAAACAGAATGGTTGAATGACGAACGGAATACATCCGGAGCCAGGTTCAGGGAAGTTCATAAAAATGCCGATCGTGATTCGTATGCGTTGTGTCAGATTGATGAGTTCGTGCCTTATCAAAAGCGGTCCGTAGTGATGCAGAACAAATCTTTTCATTCTACCTATACATATGAGTTTGAACCCGCGAATGAATGCACAGTGATGAAGGTTACACTTGAGGTTCGTGCACGCGGACTATATAAGTTAATAGAACCTTTTGCAGCGAACCGATTTTTGCAAGCGCAGTCACGCGATATTTTTCGCCTCAAAGAAATGCTCGAACTCGAAGATTAATAAAATTTTCTTTTTACTGATGACACAGGGTTGTCATATACCGATCGTTGATTCGCTTATATATTATTAATAAAAAAACATCCACATGAAAATCAAGGAAGTCAAACCCATCAATTTTATGTTCTTCAGAACAGAGACGCGCATAAGTGAGCTTGGTTCATTCTTGTCTGTCGGACAAAAGCTATATAAAGAAGCCGTTGAACAGAAGGTAGGTATTACCGGCCCGATCCACTGGCATTACTTTGGTTTCACAGGCGATGAAAGCAAACCCTTCACGCTTGAAATTGCTTTACCGGTAACGGACGTTCCGCGTGATTACGATGGTGAATTTCATTTCAAGCGAACGGAAGCTTTCAAATGTGCCGTGATCGATCACGATGGTCCGTGGGACCAGATTCCACAAAGCTATGGTAAGCTCATGCAGTTCGCCGCTGAGCACAAGCTTACTCCCAATGCAGCAAATCGTGAGATCTATGTAAATGTAGATTTTCAGCATGCTGAAGCCAACGCAGTCGAAATACAAATGGGGGTTCAATAGTTGAACTTCCTATACTATATGAATCCTATATCAAATCACACTTGAACAATCAAACCATGAAAAAGATAATTATTATGATCGGCATACTGGTCGGCCTCATAGGTTTGTTCATAGCTTATTCGGCACAAGCACAATCACAAATAAAACCAACGATGAAACTTAACGCAGGCATTGTAACTTCCAAGCTCACCGCATCAAAGGATTTTTACAGCAAGGTGCTGAACTTTGGTGTAACCTTCGAGAACGAGTTTTTTATACTCATGCACACGCCTGGTCATCAGGCAGAAATTGCATTTTTGTTGCCCGATCATCCCTCACAGCAGCCACTTTTTCAAAAACCGTTTCCGGGAAAAGGAATGTTTCTTACTATAGAGGTAGCGAATGTGGATGAAGAGTATAAAAGGATCAAAGCACTGAACGTGCCCATAGAGATTCCGTTGCGCGATGAGCCTTGGGGCGACAGACACTTTGCTATTGTTGATCCGAATGGAATCGGTATTGATATAGTAACCTATACCGCACCTCAGAAATGAAACCTGAGCAACCATTCCGTGATTAACAAAAGGACACCGGAATTAAAAAGGATGAGTATTGATTTAACCAAACTATAGTAATGCGGAGAATAATTTTAGGATTGGCAGTTAGCCTGGATGGGTATATAGAAGGACCTAACGGTGAATACGACTGGTGCTATACTGACCAGGATTATGGTATGGAAAGTTTTTTGCAAAGTATTGACACAGTTTTTTATGGCAGGAAAAGTTTTGAGGTAGCAGGCGGAAATATATATGCCGGTAAAAAAGCATACGTGTTTTCAAATACGCTCGACAAGGCGCCAGAGGGAGCGGAGTTAGTGCAAGGTGATGCTATAAAATTTGTCAAGGAATTGCAGCAACAGGAAGGTAAAGATATATGGTTGTTTGGAGGGGCAAGTCTTACGACCGTATTTATCAATGCCAACCTGATCGATGAGTTGTGGCTTTCAGTTCACCCGATACTTTTGGGAAGTGGTAAGCTTTTGTTTCAGGGAATTCGTGAACGTAAATACTTCAAGCTTCAAAAAACAAAGCACTACGAAACCGGACTTGTAGCATTATGGTATACTAAAGATCAAGTATAATTACCAAATAGAAAGTATTCTTGCATACTGCGTTATAGCCAGATGTATTTTGTTACTTTGATGTAAACAAATACAATGGAGCAACACGAATTATTGATTCGACAATTTTATACCGCATTTCAAAAACGTGATTACGCAGCCATGCAAGAATGCTACCATGCAGATGCATCCTTTCATGATCCTGTTTTTCAAGATCTAAATGCCAGGCAAGTACGTGCTATGTGGCAGATGCTCCTGACTTCTTCGAAGGATCTGAAAGTTTCATTCTCGGATATACATATAGCAGGTGATACGGGTACATGTACGTGGGAAGCGTGGTATACTTTCTCGAAAACGGGAAGGCCTGTTCACAATGTTATCAATGCATCGTTTCAATTTAAAGATGGTAAAATATTCCAGCATCACGATTCATTCGATTTGTGGCGTTGGTCGAAGCAAGCACTTGGTGTTTCCGGATTACTTCTGGGGTGGAGTCAGATGGTACAAAACAAAATCCGTGGTACGGCAAAGCATAGTCTTGCCAAATTCATGTCGGCTTCCTAACCACTGGAATAACTTCTCTTCTTCATAAGCGATCTTTCTTTCTTACCTTTGCACTATGGAGCTTGGAGAAAAAGTGAGGGCTATAGAGGAGGTCTTTGAAAAATTAGATCAGGAGATCGCTTCATTTCAATCCTGGTCAGGACTTCACTGTGCCTGGGGGTGTGGTAAATGTTGTTACAAAGCAGACATCGAGGCTACCATTCTCGAATTCCTTCCATTCGCACATTATCTTTATCAGCAAGACCTGGCTTATACCTGGTTTGAAAAGCTACAGGCAAATGATGCATCACTCTGCATTATCCTGAATCCGACACAGGCAGGGGCAGGGTTATGTTCGGAATATAAATATCGAGGATTGATCTGCAGATTGTTTGGTTACTCTGCGCGCACCAACAAATACGGCCACTCCGAGCTTGTTACATGCCAGATCATCAAAACAGAACAAGCTGATAATTATCAACAAACGGCTCTTAAGATTGAAGAAGGCGCGAAGCTTCCCGTCATGAGTAATTACTATATGCAGCTTCACGCCATCGATTTTGAGTTGGCACGAGATTTTTTCCCAATCAACGAGGCTATTAAACGGGCAATAGAAGTTATATTGCATTACTATGCATACAGATCGTAGCATACTTTTCAGAGCAGGATTTTTATTAGTGCTTTTACTTTCGTGCACTACAACTCTGTTTGCCCAACGGACTGACTCTTCAAGCACAAAACCTTTTCAATATTATTGGACAAAACCACGCTTCGTTCCGAAAGTAGGGGTGGGTGTACAGGATCGAGCTTTTTTCGAAGCAGGTATATATTGGCAGGATATCTATAAACATCCATTAAGCCTTGCTTCCAAAGGACCATACTGCACCGTTGATGTTTTTATTGATGATAGCAATTTGCTGCTGGGCCCGAAGATCGGCTATGAGTTCACCGCGGGTATATTAGGTGCTGCCTTAGACATGACTTATTTCATTGATCATAATTATAATGTTGAAGGAGACAACAGAAAGTCGTTGGTGGTTACGCCTAAAATAGGTCTTACCATTCTTGGCTTCGCTGATTTCTTTTATGGATATCAGATTCCGATTTCCGATCAGGAGATCACCACTATATATAGGAATCGATTCTCACTCGTGTTTAATCTGAATCGCGATTACTTTAATCTGAAAGAAGCTCCGCGAAAGCGATCAGTTCGTAAATAGTATATCTAGGATTACTTCTTTTATTAAACCAGTCTTTATAGGACTAATGAACTTAGGCAGGAAATCTGAAGTTAAATCGGATAATGCAGAAGATTGTCGCGACAGAAAAGTAAAGAGCACGATGGCGGCCACTATGATGCCGACCAGCAGTGTAAGTTCGCGATATGTAAAACGTTTTTTCACAGAATGTCTCTTTGCCAACCTTGTGCCAGTACTTAAAAGTTGGTTTTTGGTCTGATTCTTGACATTTGATGCGATAGGCTGTTCAGTTGCGAACATACTGTGTTTATATTTTCGTACAGGTGTATTACCGGCTTCATCGTAAAAGGTTACTACCCAACGGCCAGAATAGATAAAGGCAAAAGATTGATCTCTTTAATCCTTAAATTTGTTTTTGCAATTGCAAGAAAGAAATACAGCTATGAAAAGAATATTGAGTGTGGCAGCGGCTTTGCTTTTTGTGATGGTAATCACTTCGATGACGTTGATCGATCGGCCCGGAGAGACCGTTGAAGGCCCTGTAAAATGGATGACCTTCGAGGAGGCTATACAAAAATCAAAGGCAAGTAAACGCCCGATCTTTATTGATGTCTATACCGATTGGTGTGGCTGGTGTAAAGTTATGGACAAGAATACATTTAGCGATCCTAAAGTTGCCCAGTTGTTGAATGATAAATTCTATGCTGTAAAGTTTAACGGCGAACAGAAAGAGGATGTAGTTTTTAATGGGAAGACTTTCAAGTTCGTTCCGAGCGGAGGAAAAGGGTATCACGAATTAGCTGCAGCATTGTTGAATAACCAGCTAAGCTATCCGACCGTGGTATTCTTAGACGAAGAGTTCAGAATGATTCAGCCTGTACCAGGATATCGCAAACCGAATGAGTTTCATATGATTGCCCAGTTCATTGGTGAAGGACACTATAAAAGTGTGAAGTGGGAAGAGTGGCAAACAACATACAAATCGCCTTTTTAAAGACGACAAGTCATCTCAATAAAAAAGCCTTGATGCAGCTGCGTCAAGGCTTTTTTATTAGTATAGCATTGATCTGCGATTAATCTTTCTTCTGTTCCTTTTTTGTCTTAAGGAAGTCAATGTAGCCAAGTGAGGTAGCAAAACCCACGATTA
Organism: uncultured Bacteroides sp.; assembly: GCA_902168185.1. Classification (GTDB taxonomy): domain Bacteria; phylum Bacteroidota; class Bacteroidia; order Cytophagales; family Cyclobacteriaceae; genus Ohtaekwangia. Next base: position 56,959 of record CABHOV010000076.1, on the reverse strand, counting down.
CCGCTACAATTGCAATGAAAATATTAGCTCCGTCTCCAATAAACTGTTGAAACATGGTTGTAATTGTTTAACGGGAGCAAAGGTATATGTTGAGCCCTAACCGTAAAAGGATTTATGTTTAAAAATTATGACGAAATAATGTAGATGTTATATACGACTGTGTATCAAAGGCTAAGTTCAAATAACACAACGCGCAAACGGTACCAACGGCTGCTACATACGCCTTACTCGCTTTTTCCGATAGAAAAAATTCAGACCTCCCAGTATGATCAAACCTCCTAGAATAAAAAGCACTATAAATAACCTGCTGTTCCGGAGCTCAAGCTTGGTGATTTCATCTTGTTGCTTCAATAAATCATACTCTTTATCCTTCTGCTGAAACTCCATGATCATTTCCATCTGCGCGATGTTCCGACTACTTTCTTCGCCATAGATCTTCTCACGTGTTTCATCGTATTTTAACTGGGCATCATACGCTTCCTTCCATTTCCCCTGGGTTGAATAATTTTCTGCGATGGTCTTGTAAATCGTAGGATGAAAAGAGAATGCCTGCAGCTCATTGCATAACAGGAGCGACTCGTCAAGGTAAACCTGAGCGGGCTTTGGTTGTTTGGCTTTCGTATAGGTGATGCCGAGATTAACAATGATGTTGAGTGCAGCCAACTTGTTATTGCTTTCACGCTCTAGCTCGAGGGCCTTCTCATAATGTTCAACGGCACGTTGATAATTATTCTGTCGAAAGTATAAATTCCCCATGTTTGTCAACGGGTCAGCATACACAGTTCCCTTCTTCTCACTCAACTGGTATGCCTGAGAGAAATAGCTCATCGCTTTTTCATATAGCTGTATTTCGCTATGCAGGTTTCCCAGGTTATTCATCGAGCGGATAATTTTATCTTCATCCTTCATCTCAACAAACAAAGTATACGATTCTTCCATATACTTCATGGCTTGTCCGTAGTCCTTCTTCATCGAATAGATGGTGGCGATGTTACTTTTTGTTGTAGCAATGCCTTCCTTGTTATTCAACGATTCGTACGTCCGTAGGGAAGTCAGGTAATACTCAAGTGCTTTGTCGAGCGCGCCTTGTGTTTTATAGGCAATGCCAAGGTTATTATAGGCAGCAGCAAGACCTTTTTTATCATTGATCTCTGTGGCAAGATTGAGTGCTTCACGGGCATAGCCCACAGCTTTTGCCGGATCACTTTCGTGATATTTACGGAAGAACTCATTGAGCGTTTTTACCCTATATTGGTTCTTGGCTGTGTCAAGTGCAGTTTGAAGGCTATCCGCATTTGCCCATGCTGAAAGCGTAATAACCGAACAGAGTAGTATCAGAGGGATTTTTTTCTGAATCATAAATAGGTATAATAGCAGCGATAAAAGTAATAAATATTTGGACAGTGAGAGTGCATTATCACCGTTAACGTAAATGTTATTCAGTCATAGCCATGCTTTATACATCTTTCTTAAACATAACTATACCCCTATGAAACGTTATTACTGCCTGTTACTCCTGTTATCCGGAATATACACCTGTGCGTGGTCACAAAAAAATAATACGGACGAAGCCGCTGTTCGGCAGGTAATTACGGATCTGTTTAAAGGCATGGAGAAGGGGGATAGTGCTTTGGTACATTCAACTTTTGGTCGTGAAATAACAATGGCTACGATAGCACGCGATAAGGCAGGCAACCCGGTGATACATCATGAGTCGTCATTGGATGGATTCCTCAAAGCTGTAGGAACTCCACATCCGGAAGTTTGGTACGAAGAGATCTGGAATTTGAAGATTCAAATCGATGGTGACCTTGCTCAAGCCTGGTGCGACTACGGGTTTTATATAGGCAAAACGTTTAGTCACTGTGGTGTTGATGCATTTCATATGCACAAAGGCAAAGATGGCTGGAAGATTTTTCACCTCGCTGACACACGTAGAAAAACCGGATGCGATGTGCCGAAGAAAATTCAGGATAAACATAAATGATACTATAAAAATCATCGTCTGTTAAATCCGGATGATGATTTTTTGTTTGTTGCAGCGACTCTTTTTCTAGAGTGGGTATATCTTTTTAGCAGGTTACTTATTATGCTCTTAATGCTGCAACGATGAGTCTACTTGAATTTAACGAACGCGGAATTTACTGCCCCAAAGCCGATGTCTACCTGGACCCTTGGAAGCCGGTTGACCGCGCCCTGATCTCTCATGGGCACTCCGATCATGCCAGTTGGGGGCATAAGCGTTATTTGTGTTCATCGCCTGCAGCTCCTGTCATCAAACATCGTCTGCGGATGGATACAATCGAAACGGCAGATTATGGAAAGCCGGTATATATCAACGGTGTTCAATTCTCTTTTCATCCTGCCGGACATATTCCAGGATCCGCGCAAATCAGAGCGGAGTATAAAGGTGAGGTCTGGGTTTTTACCGGTGATTATAAACTTGAACCAGACGGACTATCAGAGCCTTTTGAATTGGTGAAGTGTAACAGCTTCATTACCGAATCAACGTTTGGGCTACCGGTCTATAGCTGGAAACCACAGCAAGAGATCTTTAATGAGATGAATGCATGGTGGCGCAAAAATCAAGCAGAAGGAAAAGTATCGGTTATAGCCGGGTATACATTGGGCAAAAGCCAGCGACTCTTAAAGAATATAGACACGTCTATCGGGAAGATCATTGTGCATGGTGCGGTGGACTCAATCAATGAAGTGATGCGACAACAAGGTATAGATTTGCCGGAAACACATCGCGTTACAAAAGAAAGTAAGAAGCAGGATTTTGAAGGCGCGCTGGTGGTCTGTCCCCCCTCGGCAGTAGGCTCTCCGTGGATTCGCAGATTTCTACCATACTCGTTGGGTATAGCTTCAGGTTGGATGACGCTTCGCGGAGCAAGAAGAAGACGCGGTGCCGACAGAGGGTTTCCGCTATCGGATCATGTCGATTGGAAAAGTCTGAATATAGCGGTAAAGGAAACCGGTGCAGAGAAAGTCTTTGTAACCCATGGCTACGCTGAAATATTTTCACAATGGCTTAACGAGAAAGGTATTGAAGCATACCCTGTGAAAACAGAATACGAAGGTGAATTGAGCGAAATTATTGAAGGCACTGATACGGCAAGCGTAGAGGAAAATATAGGTATATCTTCTGATGTCGATACCACTGTTCAAACCTCAGAGAGTTGATGCGGTCTAATTCCCTGCTATGAAAAACTTCGCGCAACTATTTACAGATTTAGATCGCACTACCAAAACGCTAGGCAAGATTAAGGCGTTGATAGAATACTTTCAGAAAGTTTCCGATCAGGATAAACTTTGGTCTATAGCATTGCTGTCTCATCGAAGACCGAAGCGAACGATTAATACAACGCTGCTGGGAACGTGGGCTTCCGAATTATCAGGCTTTCCATCGTGGTTGTTTGCAGAATCATACCATGTTGTAGGCGATCTCGCGGAAACCATTACGCTTTTACTTCCAGAGCCGGCAGAAGAATCAGATGAGTCACTTACATATTGGATCGATTTTATTCGTTCACTCGAACCATTGACAATCGAAGCGAAAAAAGAAAAAATTTTATGGGCCTGGAATCGCCTCACCGGCACGGAACGCTTTGTCTTCAACAAGTTAATAACCGGTGGATTCCGAATGGGTGTATCGCAGCAGCTCATGGTGAAAGCGCTTGCAAAACACACTGGAGCCCGCGAAAATATAGTGGCTCATAAGCTCATGGGAAACTGGTCGCCCGAAGCCGATACTTTTACGCAATTGATGCTATCGGAGGATCAGAAAGATATATCAAAGCCATATCCTTTTTACCTGGCCTATGCGTTGGAAGGAGAAGTCAGTTCACTAGGAAATCCGAATGAATGGTTTGCTGAGCATAAATGGGATGGCATTCGTGGACAAGTGATTGTACGCGACCGGCAATTGTTTGTATGGTCGCGTGGGGAAGAACTGGTGACAGATAAATATCCGGAGTTTAACATCATGCTGGATTTGCTTCCGGATGGCACTGTGCTCGATGGTGAAATTCTTCCTTTCAAAGACGATCAGCCTTTATCATTTAATCATTTGCAAACACGCATCGGCAGAAAAACATTGAGCGCAAAATTATTGAAGGAAGTCCCGGTATCTTTTGTTACGTATGATCTGTTGGAATGGCAAGGCGAAGATGTCAGACACTGGACTATGGATGTGCGTAGAAAAAAAGTAGAAGAGATCTGTTCTGTAAAGAATGCTGTGTTACGAATCTCTGCGCTGGTGCAATTTGATACCTGGCCGCAGCTTGCAGAAGAGCGTTCGCGTGCCCGCGATCTTTTCAGTGAAGGTATCATGTTGAAGAGAAAGGAATCCACGTATCGCAATGGAAGAAGGAGAGGAGATTGGTGGAAATGGAAAATAGATCCGTTCACAGTAGATGCTGTGATGATCTATGCGATGCATGGTGCCGGGCGCAGAGCGAATCTATATACCGACTATACATTTGCCGCGTGGGATGGAGAACAACTTGTTCCATTTACAAAAGCCTATAGTGGATTAACCGATGAAGAGATTCGTGAAGTAGATCGTTGGGTGAAACAAAATACGATTGAACGTTTTGGTCCCGTACGAAGCGTTAAACCTGAGCTTGTCTTTGAGATTGCTTTTGAAGGTATAGCGAAATCTTCGCGGCATAAATCCGGTATAGCATTGCGCTTTCCCCGCATAAAACGCTGGCGAAAAGATAAGCCTGCTATCGAAGCGGATAACATTGAAAATCTTCGTAAACTTCTCGTGTAACGTTGTATGTGATCCGGCAATTGTTTTCTGTCGATTCTGGAGCAGGAGTATAATAAAGTATTACACTTAACGGTATAAACTCGCTATCTTCAAATTATGGTTCGCCTATACATCATACTGTTTTTGCTTTCGCCTATAGCTATACAGGCACAGGAACAACCGTCTGATGAAATCCGGAAAAGTATATATTTCGGAGGAGGCAGTTATGATATAGATGAATTTCAGGCCGTAGAACTATATCATTGGCTCGATTCTTTTCCCAATCTCCTCGAGAAATATCAGATTCATTTAATCAGTCATACCGATCCTATAGGAGGAAAGCAGTTCAATGAATGGCTTTCCAAAATGCGTAGCGAGTCCGTTCAACATCTCTTGCTCGAAAAGGAAATCCCCGAACACAAAATCACCATTAAAGATTGGGGGCTTGAAAACCCGGTATATAGCAACCAGACTTTTTCAGGTATGCAGATGAACCGAAGGGTTGATGTGATCCTGTACCCCATCGTTTTCTAAACTCAAAGTGATCAAAAGATCTGTCGTGATCTGTCCGATTTAGGACACCGTTTTGCACAACCGGACGAAGCGATATGACCTGAAATCTCGTTTTCAGGCATCCTGAGCGCAAAAAGTCATTGGCACATTGTTGGCAAAGGGGAGTGTGAAGAGATCAAATTCACATTCATCTCCGGTTTTAATGTTTTAAAAAAGATATGATCAAACTACGCGATATCGATAAGTACGTGGACTCCCGTTTCCAGCGTACTTTTATTCTGAAAGGTGTAAACCTCGATGTTCAACAGGGAGAGTTTCTAACCATCATGGGTCCAAGCGGTGCCGGTAAATCTACACTGATGAACATCATTGGTATGCTGGATGAACCTACAGAAGGTGAATATTTTTTCTTCGATGAGCCTGTGCACAAGATGAAAGAGAAACAGAAGTCTGATATGCACAAGAACTATATAGGCTTCATCTTTCAGGCATATCACCTTATTGACGAACTGACGGTATATGAAAACATCGAAACACCTCTGCTATATAAAGGCGTAAGTGGTAGTCAGCGTAAAAGCATGGTAGCAGAAATGCTCGATCGTTTTAACATGGTCGCGAAGAAAGACCTTTTCCCCGAGCAACTCAGCGGTGGACAACAACAGCTAGTAGGTATAGCGCGTGCCATTGTTGGACAACCAAAATTATTATTGGCCGATGAGCCAACAGGTAACCTGCATTCTGATCAGGGTAAACAGATCATGGAAATATTCCGCAAGCTTAATGATGAAGGTATCACGATTATACAGGTAACGCACTCTGAAGAAAATGCACGATACGGTAAACGTATTGTAAGAGTAGGCGATGGTACAATCGTAGCAGATGAAAGAGTATTGGTTAATGCATAAAGTAAAAATGAAAAGACTATTCACACTTTTAGTATTCGGGTGGAGCCTTTCAGCGTATGCACAACAACAGGCTCCTGCTATATTAACATTTAAGGACGCTGTTAAGATTGGCCTTGAAAATAATGTAACGCTGAACCAACAGAAAAATCTACTGGACTATACGCAGATCAATAAGACTTCGTCACTGCTTCAGCTTGGCCCGAGTGTGCAGGCAAACGGAAGTGCGTATCGAAACGATGGTAACTCCTTTAACCAAAACCGCGGTGAGGTTGTCAATGGCGTTATCGACTTTGTTAACGGATCGATTGATGCAAACATGCCGATCTTCAACGGCTTACGTCAGGTTAATTCCTATAGGCAAGCGAACAATGCTAATGAAGCACAGCTTCATCAGGTAAACCGCTCAAGCCAGGATGTAATCCGTGATGTATCCAACCAGTTTTTGTTATGCATGTTAGATCAGCAATTGATCAAGATCAATGAAGAAAATGTTCATACACAAAAAGTACAGCACGATCAGATCAAAGAGCAAGTGGAGTTAGGTAGTAAAGCAGAAGCCGATCTTTACAACCAGGAGTATCAGTTAAAAAATGCTGAGCTTACGCTGCTGCGCTCGCGCAACACGTATAAAAATGATAAAGCGACTCTAGCCATTACGTTGCAAATCGACCCGCTGGCCTTTGAAGTTTCATTGGTGGATTGGGATATGAATTCCGTATTGATCGATAGTCTTTCGCTCGATGAAATGTATACTGTAGCGATGGATCGTAGAAGCGATCTGAAGCAGGCACATTACAACGAGAAGGCAACACACTTTGGATATTCCTCTATGAAAGGAAGGTATATGCCTAGTATATATGCAGGAGCATCCTATGGATCGCGCTATAACTATATTTACGGTGACGAGAACAGATCGTTTAATGATCAGTTCACCAAAGACAATACGCAGTTAAGCTATGGATTAAGTATAACCATTCCCATCTATAATGGATTATTATACCGTGCGCAGGCAGCGCAAACAAAAGTAACGTACGAGAATGCGAAGATTCAGCATAAGAATGTGGAGGTTACTGTGAAGAGCGATGTGCTTCGCGCATTCCAGAATTTCAGCGATGCGAAAACTGCTTATGCAGCTTCGGAATCACAGCTGCGATCGGCTGAGCTGGCCTATAAAATGGAAAAGGAACGCTATGATCTTGGAATCTCCGATATTACCCAACTCACAATTACGAACCAGGCCTATATCAAAGCACAGGGCGATTTTCAGAATTCGAAATTCACACTGATGTTCCAAAGGCTGCTGATCAATTATGCTATAGGTACATTGAAGTTTGAGGATATTCCATAGCAAAGACTTTTTAACCAAACCCGAAAAGCCCTTTCTGATTTTATTCAGGAGGGCTTTTTATTTTGTATGAAACATTCGCACGGCAACACATTTATACTTCATCACAATTTAGTACCTTTGCACCCCTGTTCGGGTGAACAGGCCCTTGTCATTACTTCAAGGGAATTCAAAACAAATTTGTAGTAGTCCGCCCGGCTGCTGCATGTACTTAAAGGGCGAATACATGGCAAAATCACAGAAACCTGGTGAAAGACCCAGAAAACCTGTTGAACCGAAGGAACCTTTGAAAGGTGCTTCTAAGACAAAATCAGTAAAGATCGATGTTGACGAAGATGATCCGTTAGCAGAAATCAAATCCCTCCAGAAAGAGGAAATCACAACAGAAGCCATTCCGGTTTCAGAATTAAAGAAAGCTAAGTACGAAAAGCAGATCCCAGGTCAGTTCGACTTTGAAGCATTCGACTCTAAAGGTTTTGGAGAAGGATACTCAAAAGAGAAACGTGCTGAGATGGAGCAAATGTACTCTGGCACCGTTACTTCTGTAAACAGTGGTGAAGTAGTGAAAGGTACCGTAGTAGGTATCAACGATCGTGACGTTATTTTGAACATTGGCTTCAAGTCTGATGGTCTTGTACCATTGGCTGAATTCAAGGAGATGACGAATCTGAAGATCGGAGATGTAGTTGACTTGTTCATTGAAGAGCGTGAAGACGCTATGGGACAACTTGTATTAAGCCGCAGAAAAGCGAAGCTTGTTAAAGGTTGGGAATATGTGCAGACTGCATTGGATAAAGATGAGGTTATCGAAGGTTTTGTTAAACGCAGAACAAAAGGTGGTCTTATCGTGGATGTATTTGGAATCGAGGCATTCTTGCCAGGTTCACAGATCGATGTTAAGCCGATCCGCGATTTCGATATCTATGTAAATAAAAACATCGAAGTGAAAGTTGTGAAAATCAACTACACGAACGATAACGTAGTTGTATCGCATAAAGTACTGATCGAGAAAGATCTTGAGCAACAGAAAGCCGCTATCCTTACGAACCTTGAAAAAGGTCAGGTATTGGAAGGCGTTATCAAGAACATGACCAACTTCGGTGTGTTCATCGATCTTGGTGGTGTTGACGGATTACTCCACATCACTGATATCAGCTGGGGACGTATCAACCATCCGGAAGAAGTTCTTAAGCTTGATCAGACTGTTAAGGTTGTTGTACTTGACTTCGATGAAGACAAGAAGAGAATTTCTCTGGGTATGAAGCAACTTACAGCTCATCCTTGGGATGCGCTTGCTGCTGAAATCCAGGTTGGTTCTAAAGTGAAAGGTAAGATCGTAAACGTAGCTGACTACGGAGCGTTCCTTGAACTGCAACCTGGTGTTGAAGGCTTGATTCACGTAAGTGAAATGAGCTGGTCACAACACTTACGCAATCCACAAGACTTCATGAAAGTTGGTGACGAAGTTGAAGCTGTTGTATTGACGCTTGATCGCGATGAGCGCAAGATGTCACTCGGCATCAAACAACTTACTGAAGATCCTTGGACACGTCAGGATGTTCTTTCTAAATACGCTGTTGGTACAAAACATAAAGGCATCGTTCGTAACCTTACAAACTTCGGTCTCTTCATCGAGCTTGAAGAAGGTATCGATGGTCTTGTGCACGTATCAGACTTGAGCTGGACGAAGAAGATTAAACATCCTTCTGAGTTCGTGAAAGTTGGCGAATCTATGGAAGTACAAGTACTTGAATTGGATGCAGCTAACCGCAGACTGGCACTTAGCCATAAGCACATGGAAGAAAATCCTTGGGATACTTTCGAAACTGTATTTACAATCGGTTCAATACACAAAGCTACTATCATCAACAAAAATGATAAAGGCGCAGTACTTGAATTGCCATACGGTATAGAAGGATTTGTTGCAGCTAAAAATCTTGCGAAAGAAGATAACTCAAAGGCAGAAGTTGGTGAGTCACTTGACTTCAAAGTGCTTGAGTTCTCTAAAGAAGACAGAAGAATTGTGCTTTCACACAAATCAATCTGGTCAGCTGACGAAGAGAAACCTGCAGCTGCTGCTGGAGCCGCTAAAGGTGGTAAGAAAGCCCCTGCTAAAGGAGCTTCTATCCAATCTATCAATCAACAGAACGAGAAGTCTACCCTCGGAGATCTGGAAGCGTTAAGCGCGCTGAAAGAAAAAATGCAGGGTGGTGAAGGTAAGGGTGAATAACCTTTTCTAAAATAAGAAGAAAGGTGGCTTATTGGCCACCTTTTCTTTTTTACTACGTTGCAAACACAATTGATTTTTATAGTTTTGTGCTTTGTAACAAATAACACACTCACACTATATCACACATTTGAAAGGTCTCGTGGCCGAGTGGCTAGGCTGAGCTCTGCAAAAGCTCCTACAGCGGTTCGAATCCGCTCGAGACCTCTAAAAGCCTTGAATCTGAAACGATTCGAGGCTTTTTTATTTTTTGTGCCGAACAAAATCATAAAATAACTTTTCTGTTGTCGTTTAAGGTCGGATCGAAACGCTAAGACTGAAATTCATGAATGCCTTTATTCCTAAAAGAAGAGAAAGTGAAAGGATACTCTATTAAGGAAAATATAGAAGCATTTATAGTAATGTTATTTGAAGTGCATCAGCTGTCTCCTTTCGGGTATATCTTAGGTTCAGCTTTATATCCGTGAATAATAGGTCTATAATTTTTTATAGTATATACTATAAAAAGTAACGAACTGTAAGAAGCGGACCTTATTTCTTCAAATGCACGAGTAGGGCAGCGGTTAAGCGCTTCTATATGATATAATGCCTCTTACGATAAGGGCAATTCCTGTAACTATCGCACCAATGAATATGATGTTTCCGCCTGCAGCAGCCGTAAGTCCTATACCTATTGCCGTAACAATAATTCCAGCAATCAACCCGATGCCTAGTGATCGCCTCTTTTTCTTGGCGATTTTTTCGTGAACACGCTTAGCAATCTCCGGATTCTTACCTTCTATGAATGTGTTGAAATTCTGAAGAAGCTCCGATACATCGCCGGACGAATTTAATACATTGTTCTTGAATTCGATGTCATCGGATTCTTTTGACTTGATCTTTTCGGATAGCTCGTCATCAAGTCCGCGAGCCTTGACTTCATTCTTAAAAATGGCCAATTCGGTTTCCGTAAACTTGTATGGATTATAGCACACATAGGCAAACAGATCTTCTTTCGTCATTTGACTCGCCGATGCTTTGACGCGGTTCTTCGTTGCTTCTCTCTCTTGAATAGCCTTCTCTAATTCGCGCTCAATTCCTCGTACTTGCACTTCGGTTTCGAAGATCACGAGTTCGTCATCCGAAAATTGCTTTGTGGCTATGATGTCCACCAAATCTTGGTTCGATGCTTTCCTTGCAAATTCTTGTAAGAACTGGATACCCATGATGGTTGCTATATGTATTTGTGAAGATATCGGAATACGATATTCAATGTTTTTTATTGAGCTGAAAAATTATAGAGTAAATTTTCTATAAACGGAAAAAGCACCTTGACGTGAGGTGCTTTTGGCCTTTCTGCTGTCGTTCAATCAATACCTGCGTATTCGTTGATATATAGGGAGGCCATCGCTCGACAGCCTCCCTTGATACTTCTCAATCTTTAATGAATTTATAAAATCCTGGCTTACCAATTGATGACTGCACTTGAAGTATATACATACCAGTGCGGTAATCGGATACTTCTATTCGGACAATTGCAGATTGCGTGTAATTTGTTTTCCATGGAGCGGGATTTAATTTCTTATCCGAGATGCTGTCAACTAGAGTTGAGGGCGGCCTTTGCTTATTTTGTTCCAGATCAATGATGTTGTAATGCAATATAGATGATTGAAAAGAGCGATCCCGGGTATAGTGGAAAAGTTCTGATTCAGGAACTGAATTTTTAGTGGAAACAATCTGGTGTCTGAAAAATCTTACTATGAAATTCTCAAATCTTTTGTGGAGGCCTCATCAAAAATATCCAATGCTATCAGAATAATCCAGTATTGATTTAAAATGATACTACAGGTATATATTTAGTTTAAAGAATCTATAAGGCTATCAATAGCATCTTCCAGCATTTGAGATTGAGACCGTGCATCTATACCTTTGTGAGTGTAGTTGAGTGATGCAAGCCCTTGTACCACGGCAATTGATGTATAGCATTTACGTTTCAGATAATCATCTGTGTGATTTTCGTCTCCACAGACTTTGGTAATTGTCTGATTTATCGAGTCGATAAACGTCATCATTTCAGCAGTCATAGGCTCTGATTCATTTAACTTCATTCCAGTCTCCTGCATGAGAAGATACAACTCCTTTTCCTGCGTTGCAAAATGCCAATAGGTGGTTAATATTGCTTTTAATCTATACTTTGGATCAACAATGTATTTGCAATTTTTATTGATACTTGTATTCAGCTGTTGATATCCCAATTTACTTAGATCAGCTAATAGTGCCTCTTTGTTTTTAAAATACAGATACATCACAGTTGCGGAGTACTCAATACTGTCAGCTAGCCGCCTTAGGCTCAGCGACTGGTGCCCTTCCGCTCTTACGATGGTTAACGCTGCATTAAGAATATCTTTATGCATGTTCAGCCGATTCCTTTCTTTTCTTTCTTTACTTCCCATATTAATATTGAGAAGGATACAATCCGTTCATACCTTGTATATATACTTCATTTCGAATCAGAATGAATCACTTACATGCTTCTTCTTGATAGTAATCCTGCATTCCTATAGGACCGTGTGTGATTTTTAGTCAATGCTTAAGGAGAAATTATTGGGGATATATTTGTATTTATAGCGATCACAAAAGACAGATGTGGCTCCTATATATTAATGGTTTGATTGTTTTTCTGACTGTTCTTTCAGCCTGACCAACCAATTGTGAAGATCTTTACGAACCATATTAGGTGCAAAAATTTTCTCCATTTTTGTTTTAGGTCCATTTTGCGATTCGTCTGAAATAACCTTGCAGCCTTCTGCGGTTGGGATAATCATCCATGCATTATAAATGGTAATTTTTTTATTATCGGTTTCCCCCAGCCAAGCTACGTTATAAGGAGGTTTGAATTCCTTTATAGTGGACGTGAATTTACCTGCCGGAGACCAGATAAAAACACTAGATGAATTAAGCTTACCATCAGGTGAATTTAGCAGCTTAATACCTTCAGCTTTCTTGTTTAATTCTGGCCATTTAGCAGCATGGATGAAAATATCCCAAACTACTTGAGGCGAAGCTTTAATGTCTATTTCGTTGTGGATGAAAAAATCAGATTCTGCTGGTTTAAACCCATTCGGCCAGTTGATTTTCTCGGAATAGGGTAAACTTGATTGAACTACCTTTTTGTGCGAATAGCAAGAGGACAGTATCAATGATATACTCGTTACGCTAACGAGTATAAATAATCTTGTTGTTTTCATATTATAGGATATTGTATTTATAGCTTAATCACGATTTATACTGGCGAGATGCTTTTTGATTTTCATCATCACTGTGCTTGGCACGATTCGCGGTAAAAATGAATTAAACCAGTTTTGAAAACCAACTACTTTTTTTCCTTTTCCATGTAAAAGATGTTTCACACCTTCCGTTGCTACTACCTTGGGATGCATTGGCTTACCACTTTTATAAAGATTAGTCGTTTGCATTTTATCTGTAGTAAAGCCAGTATCTGTAGTGCCGGGGTAAAGAGATGTAACTGTTACGCCTGTGCCTTCCAATTCGGCAGCAAGCGTTTCACTAAATGCCAATACAAAAGTTTTAGTAGCAGAGTAAACAGAGTAATATGGGAACGGTAAAAATGAAAGTACAGAACCCACATTCATAATTTTACCTGACTTGCGGCTTACCATATCTTTTGCAAATAGTTTGGTGAGTGCTACAACACTGGAAATATTTAACTCAATCATTTTGAGTTCTTCTTCCAGCGATGTTTCAATAAAATTCCCATAGTTACCTACACCTGCATTGTTTACGAGACCGGTTACTAAAAGCTTTTCTTGTTGCACATCTTTGTAAAGATTTATAGCCGCTTGTACATTGGACAAGTCTTTGACGATGTATCGAACCAAAATGCCGTGCTTGGCAATCAGTGTGCTTTGCATCTCCTGTAATTTGGTTTCGCTACGAGCAACCAAAATCAAGTTCAATTTTTTTGCGGCTAATTGAGTTGCCATTTCATATCCAATGCCTGACGATGCTCCTGTGAGCAATATGTATTCTTCCATTTTGTTTATTTTATAGTATATATTAGAGTGTATTTTATTCTTCTGACCCAATTGTTGGCGGAATCAACTTATACATAACCGGTGTTACAATTCTTGAGAGGATAGTCGAACTGATCAAACCACCGATAAGAACCATTGCTAAAGGAGCAATTTGAGGATTGGGATTCAAGGCTATAGGTATTAGTCCACATATAGCAGTAAGAGAAGTCAGCACGACAGGCAGGAATCTTGTCTCACCCGACTTCTTTATAGCATCTTCAATTGAATGTCCTTCTTGTCTTAGCTGATTGGTGAAGTCAACAAGTAAAAGCGAGTTTTTGACTTGTATACCCGAGAGCCCAATGAAACCGATGATTGTAACAAGCGACATCGGAAAACCCGTAATCAACAGCATGATCACACCTCCAATTATTCCAAGTGGTATAACTGACAATACAATGATAATCCCCTTGAATGTTTTGAATTGAAGTAACAGGACAGCAATAAATAAGAACGCGCTAAAGAGAATGACTGTCAAAAAGTTTCCACCCAGCGTATCACCTTCTGACTCTGCCTCTCCTGAAAGCTTATAGTAATATCCTCTTGGCATTTTAAGCTTATCGAGCTGTGGTATAACTTCTTTCAGAACATCGTTCGCCAATATATTCTTTTGAGTCATTGCAGTGACTTTTGCAAAGCGTGACTTATTAAAATGATTGATAGCAGTAGGGGATGTTTCGAATGTTACCTCGGCAAGTTGGTTGAGTGGAACAGGAACACCCTGTATGTTATTTACATATAGATTCTTGAAAGCATCGAGATTCGGAAACTTCTCAAAGGATGTAGTGATCATTACATTCCTGGCATCACCTTTCTCATCTATATAGTCTCCAACGGGTAAGCCTGCTACTGCTAAACGTACTGTCTTATCAATTTCCGCTGTTAGGACACCTAGCGTTCTTGCTTTCTCTTTATTTATTTTCAGCTTAACATCTGTTTTGTAGGTGTTCAGTTCATTGTTGATATATACTGTACCTTTCTGTTTACGCAAGATTTCTTCCGTCTGAAAAGTCAATTTGCGTAACTCCTCAGGATCTTCTCCAAAGATTCTCACGACAATGTTGGCCTCGATGGGTGCACCTTGTTCAAAGTCCTTTACTTCTATCTTCGCGTAAGGGAAGTCATTGAATTTTGTTCTGAGCTTTTCAATGAGTGCTACCTTCTCCGTTGGCTTTGCTTCATTGTCCAATTGCACAAAGATTTGAGCGAAGTCAGCTTTCTCTTCTTGCTGGCGCACATTGTAATAAATCTGCGGATTGCCTTTACCTACGTTGGAAGTAAAATTGGTTATCTCTGGATGTAGTTTAAGTTCACCTTCCACCAGTTTGGTTACCCTATTTGTTTCTGGAATGTTAGCCTGAAGTGGCATTTTAATAGTGATCAGAAACATCGGTTTCTCAGATGCCGGAAATAGTTTGAAGCCAGCTTGTGGAATGAGCATAAAAGCTCCGGCACTTAAGATGATAGAAAGTGCTATCGTAATCTTAGGCCAGTTCAATGCGGCAGGCATTATTCTGGCGTAAGAGATATTAAGTAATTTCTGAAGATATACTAAGAATACATTTCCATGTCCTTCGGTGTGAGTTTTTAAAAGACGACTACCTAAAAAAGGTACAAGGGATAATGCAACAATCATGGATGCCAATACACTGGTGATAATAGCCATCGGCAGACTTTTTATGAATTCACCAGCAATGTCTGGAAGAAATGCAAGTGGAAGGAAAGCTATAATTAGCGTGGCTGTACAACCGATTACCGCGATGCCTATTTGCTTGGTTCCTTTTAATACAGCATCTCGTTTAGAAGCACCTTCTCTTAACCAACGTTCTATATTCTCTACAACTACAATGCTATCGTCAACCAAGAGTCCAAGTGCTACTACCAATCCAACGATACTAAGTTGATTCAAAGAGAAACCAGCAGCATTTAAAACAATCAGTCCCAAGCCAAGAGAGAGTGGAATTGAAATCATCACGATGAGAGATGCTCTGGAGCCCAACGGCAGTAATGTAAAAAGCACCAGTACTATAGCAATTATAAAATCAACTCCCAGGTGACCCAATCGTTGTGATACCATATCAGCTTGGTCAAAGGGTGTTACTAACGTGATGTTGGCAGGTAATGACTTTTCAAAATCATCTATAACAGGCAAGTATTTTTCCTGAACGGTGGTGATGTTTACATTCTCTTTCATTCCTGCGTTCACCAGCACACATCGGTTGCTATTTATTCGGATGATATGTTTTTCGATTTCATTTTTATAGCCTACCTGAGCTACATCTTTCAGATATATAATTTTTCCATTGCCATTGAATATAACCGTGTTGGCTACGTCATCGGCATCTTGAAATTTCCCGCTTGTTTTTACATTGAAGGTCTTCGTACCTAGATTAATACTTCCACCCGGTATATCTGCGGCTTCACTTTGTAAACTGCCGATCACTACATTCAATGGAATACCCAGTTGCGCGAGCTTGTCAACCATTACGTCAACACGTATTTGTTGCTCAGGCATACCAGAATACTTTACGTTTTTAAGATCCGTAATTTTTTCGAGTTGTGTCTTAAGCTTGTCAGCTTGGCTACGAAGCTCTTTTGCAGAGACTGTGTTGGAGACCAGTGCAATCTGAAAAATGTTTACATCGGTTGGACTTATCTTCTCCGTTTTTATAAGGTATATATCATCTGGTAGCCCACTGTTTTTTAGCGCATTGATTTCGGTGGCCAGTTCCTGGTATTTATTATCAATATCAACACCGTATTTAAATTTAACTTGAATAGCCGCTACACCATCTTCAATAGTAGTTAATAGCTTCTCTATATTTTCCAGTTGGTATATTTTATTTTCAATAGGTTTTACCACCTGTTCTTCCATGTCTTTAGGGCTGATCCCCGGGTAAATGACGGTGATCAGGTACTGAGGTGGATGGATCGTTGGATCTTCGGACCGGGGCATAGTAGATAGTGTTGCAAAAGCAACCACGGCTACCATGAGAAACATCACAAGCGTAAACTGATAGTTTCGCACTGAGAAATTAGTGATCTTCATAAAGGCTTATTGGATAATTTTGATGGTAGAATTTTCATTCAGGTAGCTACTATTGGCTACTACTACTTCGCGAATGTTTTCGAGCCCCTGGCTGATATAGGCCTTTTGATTATCAAACTGAGAAATCACGACAGGTACTTTCTTCACTTTGTTATTACCGGATGTAGTATATACAAACGCTTTATTTCCATCGGCTTCTATCAAAGCATCGTACGGAATGACAGGGAGGGAATGATTTTGAGCAGCAATAATTTGTACCTTTCCAAACATACCGGTTGCAGGCTTAACGTCTCCAAGTTTAGTCTTGAGTTCAATTTGGAATGATCCTGTAGCACGATCAGAAGTTAGCGACTTGCGGAATACATATGCTTCAAAACTCTTATTCGGGTAGCCGTCCAATGTGACAACAGCTTGTTGACTGATTGATATAGCAGCCCATTCTTTATCCGTTACACCGACCTTAAGTATATAGTTACTATTATCCGTTTCATTGATTGCTAACACAGGTGTGCCCGGTCCGACAATCTCTCCTTCATGTGCAATCTTTTTGGTAACGAAACCATCTGAGGTAGCATTGATCCGAGAATATTGCTTGTTAAAAGCAACGGCTTCAGCTGCTTTCTGTGCAATGTCAAGCCCGGTTTTGGTATTCTGTAATTGCTCAAGTGTATAGACACTATCGCTATATAGATGAACAGCACGATCGTAATCTCGTTGTGCCTTTTCTGAATTAAGTCTTGCTTGCTCATACCCGGCTGTTATTTCTGTAGTATTCAGTAGCGCCAATGTCTGTCCCTTTTTAAAGAACTGACCTTCTTCAACAAGCATTTTGCTAACAACGCCACCAATCTTGAACGAATAGATGGCTTCATTTTCCGTTGTGAGCAAGCCTGTGGCGAAAATGTCTTCGGAGGACTTTTGGGATGAAACTGAAATTACTTTCACAGGTATAATTTCAGTTGACTGTTCGGAACGGTTTATCTTTCCGTCCTCTTGGTGTCCGCAGGAAACAAACAGTGTTCCCAAGCAGATACAAAAACTCAAAGTTGATATTGTCTTCATTGTATGTCGTGGTTAGATTTTTATTGTATACTAAAGCTTGCGCTGGCTCTTTCAATCGTAGCATTCGTTATCCATGCATTGAACAAGGCTATATTTAAGTCCAGCCTGGAGCTTATTAATTGATTTTGTGCGTCCAGCAATTCGATATATATAGCTAGTCCTTCTTTGTACAGTTTTAGCTCATCGTTGTAATAAGTCTGAGCCGTTTTTAACTGCGATTCTGCTGCATGATATTGCGCTAAAGCACTTTGAAATTCGTTTTTACGAACCTGCAATTCGGTTTTGAGCTGATGTTCTATATAGTCAGTTTGCGCAGCGAGGCTTTGTTGCTCTGATCGTGCTTGTTTGATTTTGTAAGTGTTTACACCGGAAGAAAAGACATTCCAGGTCAACGTAAGGCCGCCTAAATAATACCTGCTTTTATCATCGAACTTCCAATCGAATGACTGTGAACCGAGATCCAGAAAGGCACTAAGTTTTGGAACTATATATGATCTTGAAAGGCTTGTCAGGTTTTCATCAATCCCTTTGACAATGTCTAGCTTCAGAAGCTCTTCTCTTTTATCAACGTGTGAATCTGTTAACGAATCCTGTATAGGTAAAATTTGCATGTCGTCCAGTTTGATGCTATCGGTAAGCGGACGATTAATCAGGAAGTTAAAATAGGCTTGCGCTGATTTTTGATTTTGGATGGCTGCTGTTAATGCAGCATTTATTCTAACGACTTCACTTTCGCTGCGAAGCACTGCAGTTCGATTTGCCTTTTCATTATTCAGAAGCGCTGTATTAATCCGCTTCCCTTCTTCAACCAATTGTAATGAGGATTCATATATACTCACTGCCTTGACTGCTTTCGCATATTGATAATAGGCGACCTTTACATCCTTCACAAGTTCACGTTTGTACAAGGCTACTTCGGTTCGTTGCAACTCTACCTGTTGCTGTTTAATCCGCTTGTTATAAATCAATTCAGCATTGATCAACGGGAGTGTTGTCCTGAATTTTGCATCGTAAAAATTGTCAGGATTAAGCAGTATGCTTTGATTTTGCAATTGTGGAAAGTTATTACTTCCCGTGAGCTGATTAAGTGTTGAATAGGCTTGGTTCAGCAGATCACCGGTTGGGAAATCGATCGTTCTTCCACCATCAGCTTTTGTGTAGGTTGTGGAAAAGGTGACGGAAGGCAAAAACATGCCTTTGGCTTCTTTCAAGGCATACAAGCTGCGTTCAAATTGAAAGTCTTGTTGTTTGATACTCTCATTGGCTTCCAATGCCTGGTTGATATATACGTTGAGACTTTCTTGAGCAAGAACTGCATTTGACTGTATTAGCAGTAATGTGAGCAGAACGCAGGTATTCCACTGCAGCAATTTTGGTTTCATCTGTTGATTGTTGTTTTAATTTTAAACAGTGTTCAATATAATATTAAAAAAAACTAAGCGCGTTCGAGCATCAAAATGAAACATTGATAGCCTTGCGCCATTAATTCTTCTGTTGTGTGTTCCACGAAATTTTTTGTCCGGTCTTTACAGAATAACGCACAAATTCCGTGTAATGCGGAGACAATCATAAATGTGAGGAAGTCTGTGTTCATGTCTTTAAAGCGGCCTTGCTCTTGGCATGCTTTAACCGCTGCTCTGATCTGACCAATGGCTTCACCAGCCAGGTTGAGACCTTCTTTTTTGTAATCAGCAGCTTCATCTACCAGAAACATAAGGTTATAGTAATCTCTGTTTTCGACAGCGAATTGGATATAAGCCTTGCCGTTCGCCTTAAGACGTTCAAAAGGATCTTCGACATTATCGAGTACTTTACTATTATTTAATAGCAGCCGAAAACCTTCTTCATAAAGCTTATGGAAGATCTCACCCTTGTCCTTAAAATAGAAGTATAAAGTTCCAGGGCTATAATTGATCTCATCCGCAATGTTTCGCATACTGGAACGCTCATAACCGTTTTTCAGAAATACGCTTCTGGCACCATCCAGAATGCGTTTGGTCATTTCCTCTTTTTCTTTATTCTTTCTTTCTGCTATTGACATGATGCGATCAATTCGATGGCAAGTTACTGAACACTGTTCAATATAAACGAGTGTTTTTCAAAAAAGTTTTGAATGAGTTATAAATTGTGATGCAACTATTTAAGAAAGCGCCTGCGGTGAAGGACTGCCGGCCGGTCTAGATTTGTCTTCCGGTAACGGGACATATTCATGGTTGTCTGATGGAGGAAGTATAATTCTTCCTTCTTTCCAATCTGCTTTTGCCTGTTCAATTCTCTCCTTGCGCGAAGAGACAAAATTCCACCATATAAAACGTTCTCCCAATGGTTCACCACCCAGTAGCATAAGAGTAGTAGGTTCTTTAGCGAGGAGAATCGGATCTACACCTTTTGAAAAAACGAGCATCTGTCCGGCCTGATAACTAGTTCCTGAAACTTCTATACTGCCCTTTACTATATAAATGCCGCGCTCGGAGTGTTCTTGTGGCAAGCCAAACCGGGCGCCCTTTTCCAATACTACATGAAGATAAAATAACGGAGAGTGTATATCTACGTTGCCTTTTAATCCAAAAGCATTTCCTGCGATCAGCCGCATCCACACACCTTTGTCTGTAAACACCGGTAGCTCTTCGGGTTTATAGTTATTAAACGATGGTGCAGATTCTTCTGCCTTTTCCGGCAACGCCACCCATGTTTGAATCATCTCCAGAGCACCGCCCGCCAAAATAGACGGATCTTCAAAACGCTCGGAGTGTGCAATACCACTTCCTGCCGTCATCCAGTTTACCTCGCCCGGTCGAATGATTTGCTCGACTCCCAGGCTATCGCGATGCATGACCTGGCCACCAAATAAATAGCTTACGGTAGAAAGTCCGATATGCGGATGAGGGAGTACATCCATCGAGCTTATGTTTTCAGGAGCGATCGCTACAGGACCGGCATGATCCATAAATATAAATGGCCCCACCATTCTTCTCAGGCGGAAGGGAAGAATTCTGCGCACTTCCATTCCTGGAGTAATGGCTGCTTTTCGTGCTTCGATGACAATGTCTAACATGTTTATATATATATATATATATATATAGTTAAAGCTCAGGCTTTGTTCACTTTTTGTTTTGCGCATTCACCAATGGTATCACCTTGGCTCCAATCAGTTCAATGGATTTACTCAACTGTGCATGCGTAAGGCCTGCATTGTCCATTTGAAAAGTAAAGCGGTCAACACCACCCAATGATTCACTATGACGCAATAATTTTTCAGCCACTCGCTCCGGGCCTCCTACCACAAGGACACCTTTCGGAGCGATCAACGAATCAAACTGTGATCGTGTAACCGGAGGCCAGCCGCGTTGCTTGCCAAGCCGTGTCCATAACTCTGCGTATCCTGGATAATATTCGGTTACGGCTTCTTCATCTGTTGCTGCTACATAGCCGGGAGAATGCAATCCAACTTTCAGCTGCTCAGGTTTAAATCCAGCTTTACTTCCTGCTTCGCGATACAAGTCAATCAACGGACGGAAGCGGTGTGTTTCACCTCCGATGACGGCAACCATTAATGGCAATCCCAAACTTCCTGCACGCACAAAAGATTCAGGAGTGCCTCCTACACCTAACCACACAGGCAGCTGTGGCTGCAGGGCGCGAGGATAAACGGGCAGGTTGTTAATGGGTGCGCGAAACTCGCCAGCCCAAGTAATAAACTCCTGATCGCGTATCTTTAGAAGTAAGTCTAACTTCTCTTTAAATAATGCATCGTAGTCATTCAGGTTATATCCAAATAAAGGATATGCTTCTATGGATGACCCACGACCCACAACTATCTCTGCACGACCTTTCGATATAAGATCTAAGGTAGCATAACTCTGATAAACGCGCACCGGATCAGCCACGCTCAAAACTTTCACAGCACTCGCAAGCCGTATGCGTTTGGTACGCGCTGCTGCAGCGGCCAGTATTACTTCCGTTGCTGAATCCAGAAACTCCTTTTTATGATGTTCTCCTATACCAAAAACATCGAGTCCTGCCTGATCTGCTAAACTGATTCGTTCCAGTAATTGCTCCATCGCATCCACGCTACTCAGCGAGTTGCTACCATACATTGCCGAGGCAAAACTATCTATTCCTATTTCCATAATGTTATCTCCTTTTCGTTGTAAAAATGGCAGAAACACTCGTACATCTCATTGATAAATGATAAGAAAGACGATTAACAAATATCAATCAATAATGAAGTTACATACAAACTCATGGCGGAATATCAACTGGATAGGGCAATGGTTCGGGGCACCCTAGTTGATGAAGCAAACTCGAAAGGGAGTTTAGTATTAAATATATCGGTGATGGAAAGTTAAAAGTTCCTCGCGCAAGAGCTCACCTGAATCCGTGCTTATACCAGTACGTTAATAACAGAAGTATATTTGAGACAAGTGTATTTCTTTAACTCAGCTAATGAGTAAAGTTACCTGTATCCGTTTTCAAGTGAGTTCTACACTTAATCTACAGCGTAGTGTTGATGCGAATATTTCCTCGAGCGAGATTATATTTGAATCAATCCAGGGTTAGTATATTTTTAGGCCAACAGAGTATAAATTATTCATTAGAACCAGAGTGGTATCGTGTTCTTTGAGGACAGCCATCAGACACCTATATTCTAGTTGATTATTGTAAAGAGTACACTATACATTGATTATATAATGTACAACGAAACACTTTTTATCTGAAATTGTTTAATGCTATTAATGTAAGATGAAACACTATAAATGCATGGTGAAACATCTGTCCACTTGTGTGTCCAATTCTTTATAGTAATGTATCATTTTGAGCATGTAAAATCCCAAGACTGGAATATTTGGGTGACTCATGAAGAGCTTGCGAACAATTTTGAAGTATATCTATACTCTTTAATACTGATTTTTGTCAGTAATACGTCATGATCAGTTGACTCATCAAAAGCTCATTCGATGCTGAATTGGGTATATTTTAGTTTTATACCCTTTGTAACGCTATAATAAAGGAGTAAAAGTTACTTGTGGCATAGACATAGATTTATGTCTCTGGAACTACAACGATTGCTTGGTTCAAAATCTGTACTTTGCACTGCGTATCAAAATACGGTAAACTTCAAAAAAGATTCTAACCCCTAAGATTATGTTCAAAGAAAACGAAACTCAACCGGCTGCGTCCAAGAACCAAAACGGAAAGCATCATAATGGTCATGCTGACAATTCTGTTGCTGCCGCCAAACTGCAGTCTGATCTCATTAATACAGTGTTTGCAGTTGCTGAGTTTGATCCTTCCGGAAATGTAGTACGTGCTAATGATATATTTCTGGATACGTTTGGATATACTATAGAAGAACTGGTGGAAAGCCACCATAGTATTCTGGTTGATATGCTATATGCGCGCAGCAAAGAGTATAAGAAATTCTGGAACGACCTTGTTCTGGGCATCGGGCAGTCGGGTGAGTATGCCTTTGTTGATAAAGAAGGAAATGCAGTTTGGTTGCTGATCTCCTACACACCGGTAACGGATAGCAAAGGAAAGGTTGTGAAGATCGTTAGCATGTCTAAAAATATTACTGAATCAAAGATCAAGTATTCTGATTACGAAGGGCAAATTAACGCCATCAATAAATCGCAGGCAGTAATCTCCTTTAGTCTTGATGGTACCATTCTGGACGCCAACGATAATTTTCTGAAATCACTTGGTTATACTATAGAAGAAGTAAGGGGTAAGCACCATAGTATATTTGTGGATAGCGCCTATGGACAAAGCCAGGCCTATAAAGAATTCTGGCAGAAGTTGAATCGTGGTGAATTTATAGCAGATGAGTTTAAACGCATCGGTAAAGATGGCAAAGAGATATGGATACAAGCGTCCTATAATCCAATCCTTGACCTTGATGGAAAACTTTTCAAGGTAGTGAAGTTTGCCACAGACATAACCGATCAGAAGTTGAAGAACGCTGACTACCAGGGTCAGATTGATGCCGTAGCAAAGTCTAATGCTGTAATTGAGTTTAACATGGATGGCACCATCATTCATGCAAATGATAATTTTCTAAAAACAGTAGGCTATACGTTGAATGAAATAAAGGGAAAGCATCATCAGATGTTTGTGAGCGCAGACTATGCACGCAGTACTGAATATCGTGCTTTCTGGGATACATTGAATCGTGGTGAATTCTTCGTTGGCACCTATACGCGTCTGAATAAAAGAGGGAATGAAATATACCTGCAGGCATCTTACAACCCAATTCTTGATTTGAATGGAAAGCCTTTTAAGGTGGTAAAGTATGCATTGGATATGACTGAGATTATCCGTGTAATAAAAGGTATGGCCAATGGAGACTTAAGTCAGCGCTGTGATACATCAGTAGATAATGGAGGACTGACATCTGAAATAAACAGAGCGCTTGATAATCTGAATTCTGTTATGGGAAATATAAGTCAAGGTTCTGAAGTCGTTGCGAAATCTTCTGATCTGCTACAGAAAAAAGTCGAAGACATGAGACGCAATACAACGGAAGTAGCTGCAGCTATAGCGCAGATGGCGAAAGGCGCCCAAGACCAGGCGCAACGTACAGATGAATCTTCTAAACTTGTTAATCACGTGTTGGCTTCTGCAAATGAAATGGAGAAGAAAGCAAATGTAATCAACAAGGCTGCTGAAAGCGGATTGGAAAGTTCGAAACAAGGTGTACAGACTGTTAAAGTATTGGTGGAAAACATGACGGAGATAAAAGACTCCGCAGGGCAAACATCTCAATCTATAACTGTGCTGACAAAACGTACGGAAGAGATTGGCAGAACGCTGAACGTTATCACAGACATAGCGAGCCAGACAAATCTGCTTGCTTTGAATGCTGCCATTGAAGCTGCACGTGCAGGTGATGCAGGAAGAGGATTCGCAGTAGTAGCAGAAGAAATACGGAAGCTTGCTGAAGACTCGCGCAAGTCAGCTGTTGAAATTGAAAAGATCATCAGCGATGTACAGAAAGATACTGCAGCAGCAGGAAAAGCAATTGATACTATGGAAGCCAGCGTTCGGCAAGGAAATAAGTCTAGCAACGAAGCTGAAAAAATATTCCTGGAAATAGCACGCTCTACAGAAGAGACCTTCGGTTCATCCAAGGAAATTCAAACGGCTACGGTTACACAGAAAGAATTTATCACCAGTGTAGTGAAAAATATAGAACAGATCGTAGTGGTCTCTGAAGAGACTGCGGCTGGTACACAACAAGTAGCAAGCTCAAGCCAGCAAATGAGCAATGGCATGATGGAAATTGCAAAAGCAGGAGATGAATTGTCAGCAGTGGCTGCAGAGTTGCAAGCGGGTACTACACAGTTTAAGCTGAAGAAATAGTACCTATAGCTATATATACATATATAGTCAGGCAAGAAAGAAAAGTTTCCAGGAATTTATTGCAGCAACAACAATGAGCAAGACAACACAAATAAAGGAACCTAACGCTGATCACGGACGGATACAGCAAATCGTAGTCTTTAAGTTAGGACAGGAAGAATATGGCCTGCACATAGATCAGATCCGGGAAGTGGTGATCACACCGGTTATAACAAGAATGCCACAAACACCTTCTTTTGTAAAAGGCGTAGCCAACATTCGCGGTAATGTTATTGCCATACTGGATCTGGAAGATAAATTCGGTCTGGCCGATCATAGTTCGAAACGATCTGAAAATAATTTTACGCTGGTAATTGAAAGCGATGAGTATAAAATGGGCATACTGGTATATGAGGTTCCCAATACATTATCCATTTCTTCCACCAGCATCGAAGCTTCTGTTTTTACAGGCGATCAACATGCAGAGCAGTCCTATATTGCCGGAATTGCAAAGCTGGATAAACGCCTGATCATCATGATCGATATTTTCAAAGTGATTGGCGAGCAGGAAATGCAGCACGTTTTTAAACGTCAGAATCCGCAAACACAGCAGGTATGAAGACGCGGGTACTACCGATAAATCATGTCAATGTAACAGCGAAGGCTGTGGTATATATGTGTTATGGCCTTGGCTCCTGCATTGGTTTATTCGTTACCGATCGGGCTACAAAGCTTGCAGGCGGAGCACACATACCTGTACCATCTTCGTTAGACACGGATGAACTGCTAGGAGCTCCATTGCTGATTGATAAATTACTGCAAGCCTTTCAGCAACAGGGAAGCGATCTGAGTTGCCTTCGCGCGAAAATTACAGGAGGTGCACAGGTATATGAAAGTTCTTCAGACATCGGCAAACAGAACATCGAAGCCGTAAGGCAAGTTCTGGTAGATAAAAAAATATTTATAGCGGCCGCAGATGTAGGAGGAACGGTATCACGAACGGCACGCTTCAACAGCATGACCGGTGAATTGAAAATCTCTACATCCGGACAAATGATATACTCCATCTAAAATTGTATCCCAAATGACAAAAAATGTTTTAATCGTTGATGATTCGCTATATATGCGGACTGTTATAAAAGACTACCTGGAGCAGGCAGGCTATAAGGTTGTTGGTCAGGCTTCCAATGGTGAGGAGGCTATCGATCTTGCGTTTGACCTTCAACCCGATATTATTACACTGGATAATATACTTCCGGATATGATCGGTACAGATATACTCAAAGTATATAGCAAAGAGAAGCTTGGTTCCAAAGTAATTATGATCAGCGCGGTAGGGCAGGAGTCAGTTATACAGGAAGGCCTCAATCTCGGAGCTAAAGCATACATCGTGAAGCCGTTTACTTCTGAGCAGCTTCTTCAGGAAGTAGGGAAACTATAATTTATACTTCCTATGCCCGGAACCAAAATAAAAATCCTTTTGATCGAAGACTCTGGATTTATGCGGATTGTTCTATCAGATCTGCTGCGTAAAGACGAGACGATTGAAGTGGTGGCTACTGCCTCCAATGGACTTGAAGGTGTTGAGAAAGTAAAACATTTTAAACCGGATGTTGTCATCACCGATATGGTAATGCCGCAATATGATGGCTTATATGTAGTGCAGCGACTCATGAAAGATATGCCGTTACCAATCATTCTTCTCAGTTCTATGGATCGCACCAATCCCAGGATATTTGATGCGCTTCGCGAAGGTGCTTTTGATTTTGTGGACAAGCCGGGCAAGGAAACAGCGTTGCAAGAGTATATAGCATTGACGCAAATGGTTCACGAAGCCTCGTTGGCGGATTATGTGAAGCTGCGTCAACGGGCCGAGGGCCGTAATACAAGTGCACATACTTTTGAAGCGCGACTCAACTATGATCTGATAGCTATAGGTGCTTCTACGGGAGGCCCAAGTGCAATTGAACTTATAGTTAGTAACCTGCCGAAGAACATCAGTGTACCTATTATTATAGCGCAGCATATGCCTTCCAGGTTCATTACATCTTTTGCAGCTCGTCTGGCCGACAGCACTGGTTTACATGTAAGTGTTGCCAAGGATGGAGAACACTTGCTCAACAACCATATATACATGGCGCCTGGCGATGCAAACCTCTGTGTTGGTTTTTCAGGGTCGAGCCCAGTGATGCAATATAGCGAAGCTATATATAAGGAGTATAATCATCCTTCAATTGATTGCCTTCTTGAATCGGTTGGTGCGATGTATGGAAGACGGGCCATCGGAGTAATCCTGACGGGAATGGGAAAGGACGGCTGTTCCGGATTAAAAAAAATACGCGAGGCTGGTGGACTTACAATTTCACAAGATGAACATTCATCTATAGTATATGGAATGCCGAGAGTTGCCTTTGAAACAGGATCCTCGATGCATCAGATGCCGTTAACAGAAATTCCAAAATTTATCATCAGCGCATTATGAATCAGGATGAAAAAGATCAGGAATACCGTGAAATATTCTTAGCGGAAGCGCTGGAGAATTATACTGAGATAAACAGACTTCTTACTGTTGTTGAAAAAAATATTGGCGACAGTCAGGCAATTCATGCTTTGTTCCGCATCACGCATACCCTGAAAGGAAATGCTACCGGAATGGGGTTCGATAAAATTGCCGAGCTGGCTCACGTCATGGAAGATTTCTTTGGAGAAGTCCGTGATGGAAGAATTGCCCTGGGAAGTGACATTTTTTCATCGGTGTTTAAAGCTGCCGATGTGTTAGGAGAATTGATTGAAGCGATTAAGACTCCGAAGGATGTAAAATACCGCGGTATCAAAACCAAGCTGGAGGTATTGATTAAAAATGCAACAGAAGGTACCATGCGCACCGAGCATCATCCGGCATCAGCACAAGTTGCAACGGCAAGGCCATCCGCAGATATACTGCCTTTACAAGCGGGTGATGAATCTGAATCAGCTGGATCAACGCAGGTAGCGTTTTCAGATCTGATCCAAGTCTCCGTTAAAAAGCTGGATAATCTTTTGAACCTCGTAGGAGAGCTTATCATTGAACGTGATCGTATCATTGCTAACAATGCCCGTTCACATACTGCAAATGAATTTTCGAGACTCAATCGTATTTCTTCCGATCTGCAGTATTCTGTTATGGATGTGCGGCTTGTACAAGTAGGTTTCTTGTTTAATAAATTTCATCGTATTGTTAGAGATGCATCTGTTAAAGAGAGTAAGCAAGTAAATCTCAAACTTGAGGGAGTAGAAACAGAGATTGATAGAAATATACTTCAGGTCATTAGTGATTCGCTTATTCACTTGATTCGTAATTCTGTTGGACATGGTATCGAGTCACCGGAGGAACGCATAAAGAAAGGAAAAACAGCAGAAGGAAATATTATGCTTTCTGCCACCAGCGAATCCGACACCGTGGTCATTACTATAAAGGATGATGGGGCGGGTATCGATCCGCAGCGCATCAAACAAAAAGCCATCGCGAAGAATATCATCCATGCGCAGGACGCAAACCAGTTGAGTGAACGCGACTTGATTATGCTAATTTTTGAACCAGGTTTTTCTACCATGGATCATGTTACGGCTATATCTGGCAGAGGTGTTGGAATGGATGTAGTGAAGAGAGCACTTGATTCTATAGGGGGTACCATACAGGTGGATTCCATGATCGGCGAGGGTACTATCATTACTTTGCGCCTGCCGTCCTCTATGGCTGTTAAGTCAACCTTGTTATTTGAGCTTGAAAGTCAAACCTATGCTATACCACTTTCCTATACCGAATCGGTAATTTCCATTTACAAATCAGCGATCCATAAGGCAGGGCAGGGGCTTGTTACCGTACACTTGGGCAACACGATTCATATAGTATTTCTCTCAGATCTGTTTGCACAAAGCGTAGGTGATTCAAGAGGTCGTTATGCTTCTTTCGATCAGCTTCATGGCGAGCAGAAACTCGAAGTTGTCGTAGTTACTTTCAATGGTAAAAGAATAGGATTTATAGTAGATAAACTTCTTCAGCAAAAGGAGATCGTAGAGAAGCCTTTGCGAAAACCTTTTGATACAATTTCTTTCCTAAGCGGAACGACTATATTAGGTAATGGTAATGTATGCTTGTCGCTTAGCATTCCAGGTATAGTGAACGCATTATTTACAAATCAGGTGAACAAAACAGTCAACGCATAAAATTATGTTACAGGAAAAAAGAAAAGTCGTAGAAGATGTTTTGCAAGGTGCATATAAATCTGGTTTTTCGAATGCTGCCGCTTCCTTGTCCATGATGACAAAGGACAAAATAGACTTCGGTAATTTAACGATGGGACTTCATAAGCTTGACTCTGATTACTTTTCTGAGAAATCATCTTTTAGTCATACCGGATCAAGTCTTCTGGTTACCACAGAAGTCTTTGGTGATATATCGGGAAAGAGTTACCTGTTTCTTTCCGAGAAAGAATTTGAACTACTAACGAGTACAATACCTTCCAACCATCATGCTGATGTTGACTTGAAAGAAGAGTTTATAAAAGAGCTCGATAATATTTTATCCGCGTCGGTGATTACCAAACTGTCCAATACGCTTCAGTATAAAATGTACGGTGATGTACCCGTTATGGTAGGAAAAGTACAAGGTAAGATTGAAGATATCATTTATGATGATTTCAATGATCAGGCCGAAGAAGTATATATCAGTTCAATGATGTTCTCTTTTGAAGGCCATCCTGCCATGCGGCCCTGCTTTATTTGGGTAATGGATAGTAATTCCATGAACGTAAGCAAAGAATAACGCCTTAGGTAAAAGGGAGTGGTAGTAATTCAACCACTTCGATCGCGAGATATATAGTTGTTTTTATTTAGGAAAATTTAGATCATCGGTACTTCACTTTGCATCTACCGATACAGCAATGTTATAGTCATGGAATCAAGCGAAACAACATTTGTAACCTTATCGGATGAAGAACTCAAATCTCTGACAGATGCGATTCATCAGCGCCATGGCATTGATTTTAGCTGCTATGAACCCAAGTCGTTAAAGCGGAGAGTCGTACGGGCACTGCATATATTTCAATTTGGCTCTGTTCATGAATTGTGGGTAAGAATATTGCGCGATCATTCTTTTATATACCCATTCATGGATGAAATCAGCGTAGGACTTACTGCAATGTTTCGTGATCCCGTGCTTTGGAAGCAAATGAGGTCTCTACTCACAAACGAGCTGGCTGCAAAAAAAGAATTATCCGTCTGGCATGCCGGATGTTCTACTGGTGAGGAAGTATATACCATGAACATTGTGCTGAAGGAATCGAAGTATGCCAAACCGGTGAGAGCATGGGCC
Organism: uncultured Bacteroides sp.; assembly: GCA_902168185.1. Lineage (GTDB taxonomy): Bacteria > Bacteroidota > Bacteroidia > Cytophagales > Cyclobacteriaceae > Ohtaekwangia. The sequence goes on along the minus strand of CABHOV010000076.1, from coordinate 26,332 downwards.
ACGGATATAAGCAACCAGTCAATAGAGACTGCAATGAAAGGAGAGTATCACAACCTGAAGTTGAGCGAGTATGATCAGAATTATAGGCAATTCAATCCCGCAAGCTCCCTGAATAAGTATTTTCGGGAGGGGCAGGATTCTATTGCAATGGATAACAGTCTCATAAGTCATGTCAATTTTCAACATCATAATCTTATTAAAGATCCCGTTGATAAAAAGTTCGACATCATTTTTTGTCGGAACGTAATGATTTACTTCGATAACAACACAAAATTCAAACTGTTCGAAAAATTCCATGAGGCACTCAATCCTGGCGGATTGTTTATCATCGGCTTTTATGATGCTATACTTCCATTGGTAGATGCGAGCAAATTCAAAGTTGCAAATCTGGAAGCAAAAATATTTCAGAAGGTATAGATCTAAATATACCTGGTTTAAAGATCACACTTAGCAAAAATATAATTCTAGGTATAAAATCATGTTTAGTATCACGGTATATAAGGACAGCTACTGAAAAGTAGCTGTCCTTTTTATACTAAAATGTTGGATATGTTATTTGAGCACTATCCTGATCTGATCAGTTTTACGATCACTATTTTCAACGCGTAGATAGTAAATTCCGCGTGGATAGGTATTTACGGGAATATTCAATGTTTTCTCATTACTGAAGTTCGTAGTGAGTTTTTCGTGTGAAATAGTATATACTATCTTTTGAGTTTTTTCACTGTATAAGCTAATCTGCTGTGGCAACGCTACAGGAGCATCATCAAAGCTCAATGAGAGTATATCTGAAGTCGGATTGGGATATGCTACACTTAAACTTCCACAACTGCTTGCATAAAAAGTTTTGGAATAGGGAGCACTTATGCCACAAGCATTTTGGGCCGTTACCGAAATAGATTGTGATGGTGCAGCAGAGCTGTTCACCGTTAACATGGCTACAGAAGTATATACCCCTAATCCATCATAATCTGTAAAATATGAAGCCCAGCTTCCGAAATTCCAGTTGTACTGTGTTACGCTTTGTGCACTTTGATTAGAATTGCCAACGGCTATACCTAAATTATATCCATAGCAAAGTTGATTACCCGATGGAGGTCCCATTCTTACTGTCAAACTTGAAATGGGCGAAGGCGAACCAACGGTTACTGCTTTGGTTAATGTAACAACACCACATAAACCGTTGAGTGTTGCCGTAATAGTAGCAGTGCCATTAAAGCTTCCAACGCGTGATGCTACTCCGCTGCTATTAATAGTTATTCCGCTTGAGTTACTCGACCAGCCAATGGTCGTACCTGCAGGTTGATTGCTGACTGTAAATGTAGCGCTCGGACATATGTGCGTTGGCCCGGAGAGAACTGCATTGTTAATCGCGGCCTTCACAGCGGTAAAAGCATTTAGTCGTCCAAAGCCAAATGTATTATCAAAGCCCGATGATCCCATATCGGTAGCAGTCTGCTGTAGCAATGTTCTTACTTGTGTTTCTGTTAGCGTAGGATTGGCAGAAAGCATCAATGCCACGACACCGGAAACTTGGGGAGCTGCTGCTGATGTTCCATTGAACCCATTAAAAAAATCTCCGGCATCATACCCGTTAGCACCTGGCCTATCAATAGTACGGATGTTTCCGGTTGGAATGTTACAACCACCTATTTGTGCAGTTCCTGCTGCTCCACCGGAAGGTGCCACTAAATCCATTTCGCCACCTCTGCTGCTATAGCCATGTATACTTCCCACATTATCAATCGCACCTACTGTGATTACACCATTCACATTTGCAGGAAATGAAACACCATTAAAGCAACCGACACATCCAGTCACAGGATTCCAATTACCGGAAGCAAAGACAACAGCACATCCCCGGGTTACTCCATTTCTTACCCGACCTAATGTGCGTGCATTTATTATTTCCTGCTCAATAGCAGGTATATTGTTTGTTGAGTTAAAGCCCCATGAGTTACTGATAACATCTGCATTTCCAAAGGCAGGATCCCACGCTCTGTTAATAGAAGTTACCAACTGCGCTATAGTTTCTCCACCGACAAAAATATTTATAGGGTATATCAATGCATTCTGAGCGATGCCGGCAACGCCAAGTGTATTATGAGATGCGGCAATTATACCCGTGCAAGCCATGCCATGCCCAACCCGATTTACTACGGTTGTTCCAGCACAAACAGCATTGGGACGACCAAAGCCTGTGGCATTTAAAACCGTGAATCCCTGCAATACTCTTCCTGCTAAATCATTGTGATCTTCAACGCCATCATCGATTACAGCAACTCTTATATTACATCCTCGTGTGATATCCCAGGCCTCAGGTGCATTTATATCTATACCTGCTGTTCCTCCGAATTGTCCGGTGTTGTTAAGATAGTATTGATCTCCAAATGTAGGATCAGTCGGAATTAGATGTTTTTCTATTTGCGCCAGAAAATCCGGATGACACCATTCTACTAAACCACTCTCATGAATTTTATTGGCAATGTCCAATACATTTTCTCCTTTAACTACTTTAAAGAAGTATGTACCTTGGCCAGTGCTTCCTTCCTGCGATATACCATTCTCTGCCAGTCGTTTGATCCGATCGACTGCCACACCATTCTTCGGACGAAAAATTATATCTCCATTTAGGTAATATGGAACACCGTTTCCATAAAATACTGGGAGCTGAAATTCTATATCGGAAACATTCAGGCTCGCCTTATTTCCTTTTGCCCGCTTCAATAGAATAAAAGGTTGTCCGCCAATAGATATTTCATTGGCATTGTCAACTCCCTTCAATTTTCCAACTTCCTCTATTAACGTTCTTGCCTCTTTACCACCCTTTTTAATCTTTAATAAAGTTTGTGTAGAGTCAGCGGTTAAAATTAGTTTTTGCTTTCCTGTCCAAAAGTAGGCTTGTTGGGAAAAGGAAGTAACAGTTGCCAATAGAATGACAATAAACAAAGTAGGTATACTCTTTCTCATAACATGTTGTTTTTAGTTAGAATTTGATTTATACGGAATATTTTATTTAATGCACGGAGCACGGAAATATAATTGATACTATATTATCCGAATTCATAATGTTGACATGTATAGCACAACTTTTTGTAAACTATATTTTCCGCTATTCTATTCAGCCAACGATTTCACTTGTTCCTCACGTGAGTATAGAACACAATTAGTATAATGCCAATAATCTTCGAGTATTTTTTATTTTAATCTTTATATATAGTTGATGTTCACGTTTTCATAGGATCCAAAACATAACTATATATTTTTATCCGTTGCGACATTAAATTCAGTTGAAGTGTACATTCAATTTACGATCCATCAATTTTGACGCAAATTGCCTCTTAGGATGTCGCAACTGTAGCCACGATGTTAAGTAATCGCTATAGATATTTGTGGTAGATAAAAGAGTATCAAATTCTAAAAGCGATTTCTATGCGAAAATTAAAACTACAGGTACAAATGAGTCTTGATGGTTTTGTAGCACGACCGAATGGCGAACTGGACTGGCAATGGATTGGTAAACCGGATGAATCTATATTGCAACGTGTAATCGAATTGGCTGAAACCTGCGATACCATTTGCTGGGACGCAAGATGACTCGCGGTTTCATTGATCACTGGGAAGATACACTCGATAACCAACCTGCAAGTTTGCACCATTCATTAGCACAACAAATGGTTAGTATGCGCAAAATTGTTTTCAGTCGCACGGAGACAGATATCAAAGGCAGAAACCTGGAAGTAAAAAATGGCGACCTGGCTGCTGCAGTGCACGAACTGAAAAACCAACTTGGTAAAGATATCATGGTTTATGGTGGTGCTACTTTTGTAAGTTCGCTGATCAGTCAGAATCTTGTTGATGAATACTATATATTCAGAAGACCTGTTGCAATTGGGAGTGGACTTTCAATTTTTAGTGAGCAGAAAATTTTGACATTAGAGAGTTCAATCTCTTATAAAAACGGAACATTGCTCAATAAATACCTGCCGGTATAATTGAAGTAAATTTCGGAAGGAATATGCTGCATCTGTTTTAACTTCCTTCAAAATCAATATAAATGCAAACATGAATATGATTGGTACAATTACTCAACTTGAATTCGCCCAGATCTGTTGGGTGATCCCAGACATTCACACGGCTGTAAAATTTCTTTCAAAAACTCTTGGTGTCGCTGGCTTTCCTAAACCGGAAAATGTCCGTGCGCAGGATCTGAATATGACTTACTATGGTAACGTTGTTGACGGAGAATGGCTGACTACCCAGACTTACAACGGAGGTACTTTCATTGAGCTCGTTCAACCTATATCTGGCCAAAGTATGTTTCATGACTATCTCGTGAAGCATCCAGCAGGAGGCATTCAACACAATGCGTTCCGTTTACCCGTGAATGGTTTTGAGAAAATTACGAACGATCTTCGCGACCAAGGTTATATAATGATTAGCGAAGTTGATCATCCCATTGCAAGGATGGCTTTCTTCGACACATACAAAACGCTGGGTGTCGTTACTGAGATCATGGGCATCACACCGGAGGGCTGGAAAGCAATCGAACAAATGCGGAATGTTCAGTGAGGGACAGCATTATGAGTAATGCTTTAAATATAGCAGTATACTTTTTAGTATATAGCTATGTTTATTGTTGAACTGCCACTGGCTTACGGAAGTCTATAAGTAGAAATCTATTAAGTATATCGTGCTATTCGGCAAGCCTTATCCCTGTGAATTGCCATTGATGAGGTGCATGGAAAAAATTGCGATATGTATTTCGGCTATGTCCGTCAGGCGTTGCTACGGAAGCACCACGCAATACCATCTGGTTAACCATAAACTTGCCGTTATATTCACCAATAGCACCGGCCGCTTTTTTAAATCCCGGATACGGTAAATAAGCGCTGCCTGTCCACTCCCAACGTTGACCCCAATCAAAATTCGGTGATGCAATTTCCCATTCGGCTTCTGTTGGCAATCGTTTCCCTTTCCACGAGGCGAATGCAGAAGCTTCATAGAAACTCACATGACAGACAGCCTCATCCAAATCTATAGGTTTGAGACCGTTAAATGTATAGTACATCCAAACTCCGTGTATACAATGCCAATATAGTGGCGCATTAATCTTGTTGGTCTTTACCCAATCCCAACCTTCAGCATGCCAGTGCCTGAAATCTCTATATCCTCCATCGTGGATAAAATCAAGGTACTCTTGATTACTAACTAGTGTTGTGGCAATGGTATAGTCTTCCAGGTAAACTTTGTGATGCTTGTACTCATTATCAAAACAGAAGCCATCACCTTTGAATCCAATCTCGTAAATGCCTGCAGGTATAGGTATAACCGTTGGTGCTGCGTTGTTGGTAGCAGGTCTCGTAAATTCGTGATCTGCACTATACGCGGGGAATAGGGGGTTGTGACCCAGTATGTATTTTATATCGGTATAGAGTAATTCCTGATGCTGTTGTTCGTGATGTAAGCCCAGAACGATGGTATCGCGTAGTGGCTCATTAATAGCGCTATTACTGAGAAAGTGTTCCATCTGTTCGTCAATATATTTTCTATATCGAAAAACTTCGGAAACCGATGGGCGACTCAAGTTACCACGATCCGTGCGGATAACACGCGCACCTACTGTTTCGTAATAACTGTTGAATACAAAGTTATACTGATTATCAAACTCGCGGTAATTACTTGCGAATGGTTTAAGTATGAATGTCTCGAAGAACCATGTAGTATGGCCCAGATGCCATTTGGGTGGACTTACATCAACAATGGGTTGAACGACATAATCTTCATTGCCAAGAGGAGAACATATGCGCTCGGATTGCAGGCGTATGCGTTTATATTGCTGCAGTAAATCGTTATTCATGACTCTGGATTTGAATTATATATAGTATAGATCATTGTGCTGTCCATACGCTATCGATAAACCAACGTTTTGAATCTGTGAAATTGGTGATGATACTAAAACCGGAATGGCTCGCGAGTTTCTCAATCTCGTTAGGACTATATTTTTGCGATACTTCCATATAGATCCATTCGCCTTCGCTGAACGATATAGATGTACCATCTACGATGACCGTTTGCTTTATATTGCTTACCAGGTAACTTTTGCATGCACCGGTTTCAGGGTCGTATGTTTGGTAATGTGTAAACTGGTGAAGATTAAAGTTGCCTTCCAGTTCTGTATTGATTCGCTTCAAGAGGTTGAGATTGAAATCACGGGTGATCCCTCCTTTATCATTGTAGGCTTCTAATATAGTGTGTGGGTTCTTCTTTAGGTCAAAACCCATCAATACTACATCGCCCGGTTGCAGCATGCTTCTTAAATCTTTACAGAAAGCCTGTGCTTCATTCGCAGACATATTGCCGATGTTTGCTCCCAGAAATAGAATAACTTTTCGATTGCCCGAAATCTTTGTAGCTTCTCGTAGCATGTCAAAGTATTCGCCTTCCAGGGAGACTAAGTTTAATCCTTGCAAATCAGAGAGACTTGTTTCGAGATGCGATAGTATATTTCCGGATATATCAACCGGCAGATATGTGAATTCTATTCTTCTGTCAAGTAATTCACGTATCAAGTATTTTGATTTTATACCATCGCCCACTCCAAGTTCGATCAGATCGAAAGATTGTGAGGTTGCGTTAGAAATGGCGTTTATGAGACTGGATGTCTGATCACGAAATATTTCCAACTCGCAGCGTGTCAGGTAATATTCAGAACAGTTCATGATCTGCTGAAATAGCGCATCGCCCTTTGCGTCATAGAAATACTTTGAGCTCAAATGCTTAGGGTGAGATTTTAATCCTGCAAGGACATCTTCCCGGAAAGAGAGAACACGATCTTCTTCTGTCTGTACTATATCTTGCTGAGTGCTATATGCATGGGCGGATTGTTGTATGTCTATCATTTTTTTCGTGTTTTAAGGAACGATGACAATTTTTCCGGAAGCCGTATTGCTTTCCATCAGTTTATGTGCTTCAATAATTTCATTCAATGCAAATACGCGATTCACATTCAAATTAATTTTCCCGGCTTCTACATCTTCAATAAATTTCTGAAAATGAGCAGCCTCTATTTTTATCTGTCCGCTGTCATATACCGTAAGGTTCACCGTAGGTGGTATATATTCCATGGGAGCGAACTCCTTTAGTGACCATTGTTCTGAAAGCATTCCCGTCATACATACGGCTCCACCCAACTTCGCGCATTGTAACGAGTCTTGTAAGGTAGATATACCTATAAGTTCGAGTACCTTATTAATTCCCTCCGGGAATATATTTCGTAGATCACGGACTACCTTTCCATCATCGACCAGAACTTCATCAGCTCCGTTTTGCAGGAGTAACTTTTGCTTTTCTGAATTTCGTGTTGTAGCGATAACCGTTAGTCCACCATTTTTTGCCAGCTGTATTGCCAGCATTCCAATGGAAGAGGTTCCTCCTCTAATCAGCAATGTTTCTCCTCTTGTTATCTTCAACGCCAGATGAAGCGAGCCGAATGTTGTCTGGAACATTTCGGGAAATGCACCAAGTTGTTCCCACGGTAAGTGGCTCTTAAATGGAAGTATAATGGCGTGCGGTAGTAAAGTATACTCTGCATAGCTTCCATCATATAGTCTTCCCATTTCTCCCATGGCAGCTGCAACCTGTTGCCCTTTTTTAAATACACCTAAAGGGTCGGATTCCACTTCACCAACACATTCTATTCCTAGTATTCGTGGGAACTTGACGTTGGGAGAAAATCCTTTACGCGTCATAAGTTCAGACCGATTGAGACCGAATGCTTTTACTTTAATCAACACCTGACCAGGCCAGGATGTTGGTGTAGCTCTTTCTTCTATAATAAAGTTCTCCGGTTCACCAGGTTTATATAGCACGGCAGCTTTCATGTATTTGGGGATGATTATTGAGCTATTTATGGATGTCGTTGAATATATAGCGGTATATCTTCCAGAGGTTTTGTTCTTTTCGTAAAACGAAGAGATCGCGACTTGTTTTCGATACACGTTTTTCTTCTTTCAAATTACGGACTGTTGTAGTGGATGTTGATTGTACAAAAGCGAACTCACCGTGCACAACTACATTTTTTATTTCAAAGAAAATCGAGAAATGGTTGTCTTTAAAAAATGTACCGGCCTTGGAAATCAGGTGATGCTTGTCGATAGTGTGATAGTGGTTCGGGAAGAAAAGGCCTTCATCGCTATAAAGATCAATAATCGATAGGGAGTCTGCGGTGTTCAACGCCTTACTATATGTATCGATCAACGCGTTGATGGCTCGTGTTTCGTCTTGAATGCTCATACTTATGTTGATTAGACATCGAAACAAAGTTGAGCAGTTCGTATCGACTCGCCCTATAAACAAGTTTAAGAAATACCCTTAACATTGTTTAAGGGTAACGATGACTAACCTTTGGAGGACAGGCCTTTCCGGATCTTGCTCAGGAACTCTGGTGTAACGCCCAGGTATGATGCTATTTGTGTAGAAGGGAGTCGATTGGACAGATGAGGATATTGCTCAAGGAAAGCTAGATAGCGTTCTTCGGCTGTGGAACTGATATTTTGAAGCACACGATTTTGCAATTCCACAAATTTATTTTCAATAATTACCCGGAAGTTACGGTCAAACATATGGTAATGTGTATATAGATGTGTCAGGTCTTTCCGTTCGATCTGCAGAATGTGTGAGGGCTCGATAGCTTCTATAAACAGTTTGCTCGGTTTTTGAGAAAAGAAACTTCCAATGTCTGTGATCCAGTCATTTTCAGCGGCAAACTGTATATTATACTCAACCCCTTTTTTATCTACGCCAAACATTCTGAAACATCCGCCAATAACAAATGTATAGTGCCTGCATACATCACCTTCCTGTAAAATGAATTGTCTTCTCCGGATCTTTCGCTCTTGCATCCGCTCACGCAATTCGTTTTTCTCTTTCTCCTTTAGCGCGATTATATTTTTGAAGTATTGAAATAAACTATTAAACGCAGCCTCGGAATTTAACGCAATGCTTTTGCCAGGTGTAGTGCCCATTTGTTTCTACCCTCTATTAAGTAATCTTAAGTTGGTTAAGATATATTAAAATCCCGAATATACTCCTACTTCTAAAACCTTCTTGTGACAACGGTTTTATCGGGAGACTTAAATTTATCAATAACTACCTGTGTTGTACGATATGCTAATTTAAGAATTGATTGTGCCCCCCATTGATATTTGTATGTATTGAGAAGAAGTTTGCCTTTTTCTACAATGGAGACCTTCACTAAATTTAATAGCAATAGTCGAAGCTTAAAAAGTTTATAGCCGTTGCCAACATCCGGAGTGGTGAGTAAACTGAAATATTTAGCTTCTTTACTTTCGAGGGAATAATTCTGCAGCGCTGCCAAAACATGTTCTGGTATAACACAAAATCCTTCCTGATTCAGATGCTCTAATAAGACCTTTGCGGGAATTTGTAAATTATTCTCTTGCACTATATCTATAACTATGTTCCAGTCGAAGTTAGGTGTATTTCGAATGATATACGTTGTGTCGGCAATGGCGCGAAGTACTGTATCGCCTCCTATATCATAGCCATGAATAAGGGCACTGATCAACTGATGTTCCGCACGCAGCATTTTATGTCCTGGCTTATACGTCACGGCCTCATTCCAGAAACTGTTTACAGTATTTTCCGTCAGTGGAAAATCATGAAAACGGATGTGAAGATCTATTTCAAATATATCTTTTACGAAGTGTGTCGCATGTACTAATGTATCTTGCACCGCTTCCGGTATATACATGGCGTCTTTGCCTGCCCATCCTTCTTTTGCTAAAATCTCCAGCGCTTTAGACCAATGATCAGGGTGGACCATGATGTCAAGATCCAATACAGACCGCGTCCCCAAATCTTTATAGTAAGCCTCAATCATCGGGAAACCTTTAATGACCAGATGTGTTATGCCTTGTGCGTTGAGTATCTCGACAATACTTTTAAGCTGCTCTTTAATTACCTGGTTTCGCACCCATACGTACCTGTAGTATCCCTTTAATGAATTGACCAAAGGATGATTGACACCGGCTGAAGACATTTTCTTATATAGTAAAGCAAGCAGACGTTGTGATGAAAAATCAAGTGGATCATAAACTTGCGGAAGTATACCGGAAGATTTTTCGCTTGTCAGGTTGCTAAAACCATTTACTGACATCCATTTTTCCCAATGTTGAATCGCTTGATCGTTATCCAGAAGACAAGCTTTTAATAATAAAGTTTGATGCGCGTTGGGTAATGGATTATAAAAATTCTGTGGTAAAGTATGCATCAGGAATAAGATGTTTTTAGTTCAATGATGTTATCAGCCAGCGATTGCAATTTTGCAGTGTGCGAGATGATAAGTATAGATGGAGTGTGTGCCTGGTTCTTTAGTGTAGTAGCAATGAGTTCTACTGAGTGCTGATCGAGGTGATTGGTCGGCTCATCCAATATGATGAGTGATGCCTTGGCGAGGAAACATCGGGCTATAGCAATCTTCTGCCGTTGTCCTCCTGAAAGTTTTGCTCCCTTCTCACCGATCATGGTATTAAGCCCATCGGGAAGTGATTCAATGAATTCATGTAAACCTGAATTTTGTACCGCCTGTTGTACAGCGGGTATGTCAACCCCGGAAATACCATATACTATATTATCAAGTATAGTACCTTGAAACGTAGTGTCCTCTTGTAATACTACGGCTATTTTACTTCGCAGGTATTGAATGTCCCATGTTGAATAGGGAATACCACTCGCATAGAGGGTACCTCCCTGTGGTTGGTACAATCCGAGTATCAGATTTACCAGCGTACTTTTGCCAGAACCATTCGGACCTACTACCAGCGTTGTTTCCCCGGGGCGCAACGAGAGATTATATTTTTTAAATAGTACTAGCTCACCAAACGAAAAGGTAAGATCCTTACATTCGATTCTTCCGTCAAATTCACCGCGCGTTGTGCCGGTATATACCTCGTCATTTTCTTCTTTTAATATACTGGTACATTGCTGCCATGAATCTGATCCCTCTAAAACAGCGGGGACTGCATTGCCAATCGTGGTTAAGTATCTTTTTAATAAAAACAGGCAAAAGTAAAATGACATCAGCGTGCCGATAGTCATTTCGCCTTTCATCACGGTATAGCTGCCCCATGCCAGCAATATGATACTGCTTATTGAAAAAATTACTTCCTGGTAATTGGACATCTTTATATAGCCGATGGCCATCTTCAGGCTGGAGTCTTCCAACTCGGTTATAATTTCTTTATGGAAATCAGCCTCTTTCTGCTGCGTCGATGAAACTTTAATGAGCTTGTTAAGCTCTAAAAGAAAAAGCGATTTCCGGTGGAAGTTCTCAAATGAAAGTTGAAACTGATGCAGGCTTTTTTTACAGGCGCGCCTTAGTAGCTCTGTAAGCAATAATATGAAAGGTGCGACTATAAATAGCAGAAGACTCATCTGCACATTGAGGATTAGCAGTATAACTGCCAGGCAAAGGCTGATGCAAGCAGAAGGTATTATGACTGAAAATATAGCGTTGGCAAAATTGTCAAGCTTCTCGGTATCATAAACCAGAACTTTGTGAATTCTGGACAGGTCTGCCTGTTGATAGGAGACATGCGACATGCGGAGTAATTTTGCCGTTAATGAATTACGAATACCGGAGATAGCATGTTTCGTATGACGTATTATCGTTGCTCGGGTATATATAGAAAAGATACCACTGCATGCCATCAATGCTATTAACGTTAAGGTGAGCTTTAGTAACAGACGAATGTCTGCGTTTGGGATGGCCTGATCAAAGATGATCTTTACCAAAAAACTTACAGGTATGAGAAGTGCTGACAGAAGAACGGAGAAAAAGACAACGATCCATATTCTTTGATGGAAGGAAGCGATCAGAAAGCGGATAGAACTTAAAATCTTCATTGCTCTTGTTGTCGTCTTCTATCTAAAGCGGCCTTTAATATACGTGGATAATCTTTTTTTAAATCTTTGTGAACACGTGATGTATTCGATAGGTGTATTCTTCTTTTGGCCACGACTTCCTGTACAACAAACTCATTTAGTTTCTTCTCTTTAGACCGTGCATACCAATCTGTAAACTCCTCTAATAAAAATCCACCTGCAAATAAACCTACGCTCATGAAGGCGTCTCGCTTTATTAGCCATGCAGACTTGTGAATACCAACCATCACCTCAGCGACGTTTACTTCTATTTTGTTTTTCTCGTCCTCAGATAGTTCAGGGCTAACAAATTGTTGCATTAATCCGAAAACCATATCAAGCGAAGGATTTTTTTCAAATGCCTGCAGCTGTATATATAGTCTTTGCGGCATCCAGACATCGTCTGCATCTATAAACGCGAGATAGTCTCCAGACGATTGTTCAAGGCCCGCATTTAAGGCTGCTGCCGTTCCTGAGTTAGCCTGATAAAAATAACGTACAGGAAAACCAGATACTATATCCTTTGTGTTATCAGTCGAACCATCGTCTATTACAATAATTTCATGTATAGGTATAGTTTGATCGATAACGCTTCGCAGAGCTTCACCAATGTATTTTCCTGCGTTGTATGCAGGAAGAATAACACTAATCTTTGCCTTCATGGGGAATTGGATTCAATGGATCTTCCGGCTTTTGTCTTCTTCTGTCAAGTGATAACTTCAACGCACGTAACACACCGAGGTCTTTCAAGGTTTTATGCAAGGTCATGTTTCCGGGATGAATACGATATAAAAGAACGGTCTCATTCAGAATAGTCATGGGAACATTTGATTCCTTTATGCGAAGTATCCAATCCTGGTCTTCCGAGAAATGAAGTTGTTCGTTAAAATATCCTACGGTATCAAATACTTTTTTGCGAACGATCAATCCACCCAGCTGAACATTAAAAACAGGTGTATCAATTTTTATTTGTTCTTTTCTATATTCCGAACCCGGCATATATACATATTCGATCAAGCCGCCAACCACATCAACGTTCTGATTCTCTTCCAGGAAGGATAGCTGATGTTTTAATTTAGTCAAAGGCCAGTAATCATCTGCATCTAAAAATGCGATCAGGTCGCCTCGTGCCTGAAGTATACCCGTGTTTCTTGCTTTTGAAGGGCCGCTCTGCTGTTGATGAATATATCGGATATCAGGATTATGCAATGTATGGATGATCTCACTGGTAGCATCTGTAGAACCATCATCCACGATGATAATTTCCAAGGCTATATCAGTTACATGTTGGGCTACAATACTTCCTATAGCTTCCTGTATATAGGCAGCTCCGTTGTATACCGGCATGATCACGGAGATCATCATAGCATTTGCCTTTTTTGGATGAAAAATTCTGAAATGACCGCCGCTATTTCAGATGCCTCTGTTCCAAGCTCAATTCTATAGGGCTTCAGTTGTTTAGTCAATGCAATGCATTTTTTAAACGTTTCGGTTTGCCCTGAAGGCAGTTGAAACATCGTGGTGGGTGCAATACTTTTTAATACTTCAGCTTCTGTGCATTCCACAATAGTGGTCTTATTCGCGTTGCAGACTACAGGAATGAATGCATAATCAAGTCTGCTTTTTTGCATCACCTTTTGTCTACACGTGTCGTGCATAAAGATCATTGCTTTCTCTGCCTCTTTAATATTCGTATTGACTAGCGGCTTTAAAAAATCAAGCCTCTCTAAATTGTCCCATTCAACTTTAGCACAATTGTAAAGTGAATATAGCATGGGAGTTTCCGTGTCAACGAGTACATAATCATCGCCTGCAATTTGGAGATCATCCCTTAGCAGGCATGACAGGGTGGTGCTTGATTTGCCGGAGCCACTTTTGCCAGAGAGAAGTGCTGAAGAATACTTTTGTCCTATACCGGCAGCGTGCAGTAGCAGGAGGGTTGTATCCCTTGACCACCAATGTAGAATGGTACGAAACGGAAAACTTCGCTCCCAGTACGGAATATCATTGAAGTCTTTAACCCAGTATATACCTTCTTTTGTATCATGGTCATACATCATTACAGCGCCTGATCCATGCTGGTAAGCCGTTTGAAAGCGAGTTGTATTAAAACCTTCAATAGCACCCTGAACACCGTAATTTTGACCTTGCCATGGAAATGTAGTCAGCAATGGACTATCAAAGCAATATATAGTTATAGCCGATGAATGCACATTGTCAACCAGTATATGTGACAACGATGAAAGCATATAGGCTTTTATTTCAGGCCGCGAAAAATGGATCGTGAGGAAATTCTCCGCCAGCCGAACATGAACCGCAGAGCTTTGCCCTGTAGATGAACTTGAATATAATGCCTTGAGAGTATTAAAAAACTGTGTGGGATGCGAAGCGTTCATTCCGCTTTTTTATGAGGCCATCCCGTCTGATCAACTTCATGGATTGGATCCAGTAGCAGAAGATCTTTCATGTCGTCATACTTTTTGTATTCAGGACGAACGAATTGCAGATCTATTGTTATTGGTTCCTTCACCGTTACATCCGATGTTGTAACCAGGTTCTCTTGCACCAAAAAGGCTATAAATTGGTTGATGGACTCCGAGTCTTTTAATTGTTCAATAACTTCCTGATCGCTATAGCCAGCACCAATCAGCTGCCAGATTGCAATGGCAGATCCTTTAAAGCTATAGTACGCTCCACTCGCCAAATTCACGATAACGGCTTCGTCATTAAAAATCTCACTCACTACTTTATTTGTATCGATCGTATAGGTCATAATCCTTAAAGATAAGGGCACGAAATTATATACACAAGGCAAAGTTTTTCATGGTATTTTACGAGGGCGATCCGATCTCGCGAGCACGCTGCAGGGTAATGAAAATGCTTGAAGTAAGGATTGAAAAAGCAAAGTAATTGCCTTCGTGCTAATTCATTCGTTTTGTAATATCCTCCTTACGAAACTATATCTTAAAAAAAAATAGAGCTGCCTAAAAAGAGACAGCCCTATTTTATAATATCCTGAATAACTCAGGTGTAAATCAGGTGCGTTGCTCGCACATACTACTACTTTAAGTATTTACTGCACAACAACCTGCCACTGCTGATTATTTCCGCCATTCCATGGCCATTGAATGACTGTTGCGCCATTCGCAGTGGAGCCCTGATTTACATCCAGCGCACTGCCGCTATTTCTGTTGATGATCCGGTAGTAGCCTCCTCCGTTGTCAATGATTTGCCATTGCTGATTATTGCCACCGTTCCAAGGCCATTGAATGATAGGTGCGCCATTTGTTGTTGAAGCCTGGTTCACATCCATTGCATCACCACTGTTGCGATTTGTGATCCTGTAATAGCCGTCACCTATATCTACGATACGCCACTGCTGGTTGTTACCACCACTCCATGTCCATTGTATTACACTTGCGCCATCGGTAGTAGCAGCACCGTTCACGTCAAGTACTCTGCTGCTGTTCCGATTCGTGATGCGATAGTAACTATTGGGTTCAAAGCCACCATATCCCCAACCATAACGGATCCGCGTAACGCCAGAGTTATTGGTTGTCGTGAGCGTGATGTTATTGCCACTTCCTCCACGTTGTTGAATGCTATAGCTGTCGCCATCACGTAAGCCAGGCCAGTATACACTTGCAATCTGACTGTTTCTGAATTTGTTGGTAGACCCCTGGATATAGGCTATCTCATTGTCGCCGTTGGCGACACCAGTGTAATTTTTTCCAGTAGTCATCGGTGCACCATACTCGGTTACAACGGTACGGCTGGCGTAATTGCCGATGCGGTTTTGCCAGTCTTGTTCCCACTGTGCAGCAGTAGCATGTGTAGTCCAGAAAGCATAGTTGTGCAATGCGAGCAGACAATTACTGAAACGACTATCAGCACCTACGGCAGTAACATTTTCAGAATAGCCGGTTCCTCCCAGAAGAATTCTTCCATGTGGTACAGAAGGATAACGTGAAAGCCACTCGGCATAGATCGTGGTTAACTCAGACAAGCTATAGCCATGCGGTTCATTGAATACTTCGAAGTATACATTCGCATTGTTGCCATATTTATTTACGATGGTTTGCCACATACTCCAAAATTGCGTGGTGTTATCAATACGCCCGTCACGCGAAGATGCGCTTTCCCAGCAGGCAAGGATCACCTTCATGTTTTTACTGAGTGCTGCATCCATGGCACCGGTATAAGCACTCCACCAGGATTCCAGTACGCTGTTCGGATTAACTGGTAGCCGTACCGTGTTAACACCCGCCATGTTTGTTTGAAAGGCTGTGAGAATAGAATTCGCTTTGGCTTGAACTGTAGAATAATTATCAGAAGACGTCAGTCCGGATGGAATTACCCAGCCATCAACAAAGTTATCCCGGCCATCGGCCCAGTTTACACCAGCAATGCTACCGGCACCAAGACGTTTGTCCTGATTATTGACAACCTCGGGAACCACGGCCCTGGTGGTCGTAATTTCTTCTTCCTGGCTGCATCCGCAGACCATCGCCAACGATATGGCTACTGCATAACTTACATGTTTAATCATAAATTAAAAGGTTTTGGTTGTTTGACTTATTACTCATACAACCTACCTATAGAAATTTACCTTAAGCGGGGATATATGCGGAATTAGTAGGGGTTAAATCGTTTGCATAAAAATTATAGCTCTAATATCAACGGACAAGACAGTAGACACTTAAGTAAGTCGGAATTTCCACGCTACACGGAACGCTTTCTTCTAAATATTCCGGACCGAAAACGATTTAATCTTCAAGTGCCCCCTACGGTTTACACAAATCCCCCCATGTAAAACATGTTGCGTTACGGTTATTTGAGCTCTTGTCGTGTGTTAAAACTTCTTTCTGTTAAAAGCCTCACATTTTTGTTGGGACAGACTGGATTGAGAAGGTTAAACAACATTGATTTGAGATTACGTTAACTTCAGGGGACAATGGATCCGGATTCCAAAAAACTACAACTTCCACGCATTTTTTTACAATCCCTGATAGGGTTCACATTGTTATTTGCTACCACTGCCGTTGTTGCGCAGCAGGAACCTAAAAGCCGTATCAAGCGATACAGTATTAAAGACGGACTCTCTCAAGGTGTTGTCAATAGTATCACACAAGACGATCAAGGGTTAATGTGGTTTGCCACCGAAGATGGATTGAATCGTTTTGATGGTTATTCGTTTAAAGTTTTTAAGTACGATCCGGATAACAACAGAGGACTCGCTGATAATTTTATCCAGAGTGTATTCAAAGATTCCGAAGGATCGTTTTGGGTTTCATCCCGAAAGGGTCTACATCAGTTCGATCAGCTAAAAGAACAGTTCCCACTCTATAAACATTCTTTTCCTACGGGAAGTAATGATCCCAACAATGACGTGAGCTTCATTGCGGAAGGGAGCGCTAAAAATTTATGGATCGCCTGGTATGGTGCGGGCTTCGCTTCTTTTAATAAGGTGACAAAAATATTTACACCCTATACTGATCGTACGCTTCGTGAGTTGAGCAGCACGCAAACTCTTACATTACATGAAGACAAGTTTGGATTGCTTTGGGTTGGCACACAAAACAGAGGTATAGATGTATTTAAAGTAAGCAAAGGCACAATCGTTAAGAAGCATGAAAACCTGTCGGATAAAAAACTTCTTCCATCACTCAATATTCGCTGCTTTGCAGAAGACCTGGCTGGCAACCTCTGGATCGGTACAGCCAACGGTCTGGTACTATATAAACGACAGGAGAATAGGTTCTATACTTTCAACGCAAAACGTTTTGGTATAGCAGGCAAGAGTATATTTACATTGCTTGCCGACAGTCATGAAAACCTGTGGATCGGTGTACAGGGCGGAGGGCTATATTCACTCGACCTTCGCCAGCTGAATAGTCACTCTCTCGATGATGTAATCTTTAATCACATCGAAACTCTGGACGACTATAACATTTCCAAACGAACTATACTTTCCTTATATGAAGATAAGGATAAGAACCTCTGGATCGGCACATTCGGTGATGGTATATATATGATCAGCAGTGTTAAAGAGAAGTTCTTTAAGATTCAAACCAAGCAGTATACAAACGCATCGCTGAGTTTTGTGCAGTATTACGGCATGTGTTATGATCAGGATGGCAACTTGTGGCTCGGCACTGATGGCGATGGTATATATAAATCCCGTGTAACAGGCGAAGTTGTAAAACACTATAAAGCCGATGGCAAAAAAGGAAGTCTCACGGACAATGCTATACTCAGTGCCCTTCGTGATCATGACGATAATTTATGGTTTGGTACATATTCGCAGGGGATTTTTAAATATGATACACACAGCGATACATTTATCAATTATCGTTATTCCGGAGATCAGTCTTTAGCAGGAGGTAATGATGTACGTGTCATTTTTGAAGATTCAAAACATAACCTGTGGGTGGGTACCAATCGCGGCGGACTATGTTTGCTGGATGAAGACAGTCATACATACAAGAGTATACCCGGAGCACAAGGTATATTACGTGATGGTGACATTCGTGCAATAGCCGAAGATAAATCAGGAAGTCTGTGGATTGGTTGTTATGGTGACGGTCTTCATTATTTTGATCCGGCTTCAAAAAAATCAGAACGATACTTCCATACGTCAGAGAAAGATGAACAGCTCAAGAGCAACGTTGTCTTTGCTTTGAGTATTGATCGAAAAGATAAAGTATGGATTGGCACGGGAGGAGGAGGGCTGGTATACTATGATCCTGTCGCCAAGAGTATAAAGCGGTACAGCGATAAAGATGGCCTTGCTAATAATACGATCTACGCCATTTTAATAGACAACTCTGATAATTTATGGATCAGTACCAACAAGGGTATCTCCAAGTATGAATCCGTTAAAGGACAATTTTATAACTACGATGTGAATGATGGTTTACAGGATGGACAATATAATCCGGGCTCAGCCTTGTATAATGATATAGCAGGGTATATGTGCTTTGGCGGAACAACGGCACTGAATGTTTTTTATCCCGATCAGGTCATTGAACATTTAAAGAAACCGAAAGTAATGATCTCCGGTTTTCAACTCTTTAATAAACCGGTTGAAGTAAATAGCAAGAATGAAAATGATTTTGAATTAAACCAGGTCATTAGTCAAACAAAAAAAATTACACTGACACATCGGCAATCTGTGTTCACTTTTGATTTTGTAGGGTTAAACTATAGCTATCCTGAAAAGAATAAATATGCCTATAAATTGGATGGACTCGATCGTGATTGGAACTATGTAGGGAACCAGCGTTCTGCTACATATCGTTACCTGGAGCCCGGTAAGTATACATTTAAAGTGAAGGCCTCCAATGAAGATAACATCTGGAGTGATGAGTATGCAAGTATAGCCATTACGATTCTGCCACCATTTTGGCGGACACCTTTTGCATATTTTTTATATGTGCTGGTAGTCGGTGGATTATGTTTAGCCGTGGTGGCGGTGAGGCGGAAGCAAGCGACATTACGCAAGCGACTGAAAATTGAAAAAGCACAACGTAAGCGTGAGCGCCAATTGGTACAGGAGAAACTTAGTTTCTTCACCGAGATCTCGCACGAATTCCGTACACCTCTTACATTAATGATTGGACCATTGGAGGAAATGGTTTCCCGTGAAGGTAGTTATACACCAACGGGCCGGAAATTAAAAATGGTAAATCGGAATGCGCATAAATTGCTAAGTCTGATCAATAAGCTGCTGGATTATCGCAAGATAGAAAGCGGAAACATTGTGTTAAAGGTTAAGGAAGATGATATCGTGACTTTTGTAGAGGAGATCTATATCACATTTAAAGAGCTTGCCATTCGTAAAAATATAGTATTCAATTTCAATCCTGAAGAAGCATCACTATTGGTATGGTTTGATAAGGAAAAACTGGAGATGGTGTTGAATAATATAATTTCTAATTCTTTTAAATATATAGGGAAAGGAAACGAGATCACCATTTCAATCCACAAACAGGTTTCTGAAAAATCACCTCAAGGCAAAGTCTCCATTAAGATTAAAGACAACGGTATAGGTATACCCAGGAAACAACTCGGGAGTATATTTGACTGGTTTTATAAAGGAGATAGCTCCGGCCCGATGAGTTCAGGGATTGGTCTTGCGCTTGCAAAGAAACTGGTACACCTCCACAAGGGAGATATCTTTGTTGAAAGCACGGAAGGAAGTGGTTCAACGTTCAGTATTAAAATTCCATTGGGAAAGGATCACTTTAAACCCAATGAGATTATCATTGATACGAATGAAGATACATTCCTGTTGAATGGGAGCGGAGCAAGGGGTGCTCATATTGCTGAGCTTGTGACGGAAGATGGGGAGGACGATACCACGGGAAGAAAAGGACAACGAAGTTTGTTGATCGTGGAGGATGATGAAGATATCCGGATGTTCTTGAAAGAATATTTTGAAAAGAGTTATAGGGTATTGGAAGCAAATCATGGTAAGGAAGGATTAGCGCTTACAGCCGAGCATCATGTTGATTTAATCATCAGCGATATCATGATGCCAGAAATGAATGGTATAGATTTTTGCAAAGAGTTGAAAAGTAATATTCGGACCAGCCATATACCCATCATTTTATTAACCGCAAAGACATCGCTCACACATCATAAAGAGGGAATTGAAATTGGTGCTGATGCGTATATCACGAAACCGTTTAGTCCGGAGATGCTCGCGTTAACTATGAATAACCTGTTACAGTCGCGCGAAAACCTGAAACGTTTTTACCGGAACTTGTTCAGCGCCAACACAACGATAACAGCTCCGGAATCTCATTCACCAGATGAAAAATTCCTTCATTCCATTTACGATATTTTTAAAGCTAACCTCGACCACCCCGACTTTAATGTAAATGAGCTTTGCGAATCGCTCAACATGAGCCGCTCCTTATTATATAAGAAAGTAAAAATGCTTACCGGTCTTTCACCGGTTGAATACCTTAGGTCGTTGCGGATGCAGGAAGCTGCACAGTTGTTGAAGTCCAAAAAGTATAAAGTCTTTGAGGTTGTCTACATGGTTGGATTCTCGGATTTGAAATATTTCCGCCAGTGTTTTGTGAAAGAATTCGGTTATGCACCCTCTGAATTGCTAAAAAACAACGACAAGACTGATTGACATCTACCCCCTCATCGCGAACAATTCGTGGAGGGGGAATATTCTGGTATTTTATTCTTCGAAATGGCTCCGAAAACGATGTTTTAACTCAGAAAAGCCATCCACCCCTCACGAAGTATAAGTTTCCCCCTCATCCTAACAATCGATTTCGACCACCTTTATGCAAAGGTTTGCACCACTTCGGTGCGCCTGTACTTCTAGTATTCGACCCTAAACATAATGGTATGAAAGCGATTCTCAATTCAGGTTAAGCGTCCCCGTCAATCCTCCGCCTTCGCGGCAAATTCAAGTCCTAACAAAACCGAAATTATGATCATTAAACATTTACCAAGAAAAATTACGGCCCCGTTCATCGTCATGATGATAATGCTCGGATGCCTGCACGCTTCGATTCCACTGTTTGCCCAGTCAGACATTACTGTAAAGGGAAAGATCACATCACAAGATGATGCCTCCGCTTTGCCGGGTGTCAACGTGATTGTAAAAGGAACTTCTATTGGCACCACGACAGATGCAAATGGTGAATTCTCAATTAAAGCTCCCGATCAGAATTCAATCCTGGTGTTTTCATTTATAGGGTATACATCACAGGAAGCTGTAGTCGGATCGCAAACAAACATAGATGTAGCGTTGGTTTCAGATATTGCCACACTCTCTGAGATAGTTGTGGTAGGATACGGTGAGCAAAAAAGAGAAACGCTTACAGGTTCTATATCGCAGATAAAAGGAGAAGATATAGTAAAGAGCCCCCAGACTAACGTGTCCAACTCATTGGCCGGACGCTTCTCTGGCGTAATTGCCAACAACCGTGGTGGTGAGCCTGGATATGATGGCAGTACCTACAGCATTCGTGGTTTGGGAACAACGGGTAACAATGATGTACTCGTAGTAATTGATGGAATACCCGGACAGTTGGGAGGTCTTGAACGTTTAAACCCCAATGACATTGAAAGTGTATCTGTACTGAAAGATGCGTCCGCTGCAGTATACGGAAGTCGTTCTGCGAACGGTGTAATTCTGGTTACAACGAAGCGTGGTAAAAGTGGTAAGCCTACGGTAAACTATAGCTTCAATCAAGGCTTTTCTTCGCCAACACGTTTGCCAGATATGGCAGATGCCGCTACGTATGCTACCATACAAAACGAGATCGATTACTATAATAACAAGGCGGGTGGTATGAATCAGCACTATTCAGAAGCTGAGATTCAGAGATTCCGTGATGGATCCGATCCGATCAACTATCCCAATACAAATTGGGCGGATGAAACGCTGAAGAAAGTAGCATTGCAAAATCAGCACAATCTATCCATCAATGGTGGATCTTCGGATGTAAAGTATTTTGTGTCGCTTGGTAAGACATACCAGGACGGACTCTATAAGAACGGAGCTACAAAATACAATCAGTATAACTTCCGCTCGAACATCGATGCGAATGTTACAAAAGATTTCAAAATAACATTATCACTCGCAGGTCGTCAGGAAGATCGCAAGTATCCTATAACAGGTGCCGGAGATATATTTCGCTCTATATACCGCGCATATCCTACGGTAATAGCGCGCTATCCCAATGGATTTCCATCAACCGGTGTAGAGGGGAATAACCCGATCATGATGGCTACCGATGCTGGTGGTACAAATGTTAATCCAACCAATGTATTTAATGGAATTTTGAGAGCAAGTTATGCTATACCAAAGATTCAGGGACTTTCTATTGATGGATACTATGCCGTTGATAAGAGATGGAATTTTTCGAAAGCATTTAGCAAGCCGTATGCAGTTTATTCCTATAACAGTGCAGACGATATATATACCCGAACTATAACCGGTGGTTCATCGGGAGCAGCGAAGCTTACGGAATCGCAGGAAAACAATACATTGATTACTGAAAATCTCAAACTGAATTATGAAAAACAGTTGGGTGATCATTACATCAATTCATTCGTGGCGTACGAACAAAGCAAAACGCACAGCGAAACCTTTGGAGCATCAAGATTAAACTTCCCAACAGTACAAACACCTGAGCTTTCAACTGGTGGTTCTGCTGCTACAGATCGCGATAACTCTGGATCAAGCTATAACTTTACACGAAGAAGCTTAATTGGAAGAGTTGCCTATAACTATAGAGAGAAATACCTCGCAGAAGTTCAAATGCGTATTGACGGAACATCAAACTTCCCGGATGGACAGCGCTATGGATATTTCCCTGCAATATCGGCAGGATGGAGAATCTCTGAAGAAGATTGGTTTGCAAATAGCGTGTCGTTCATTAACGATTTAAAGATCAGAGCATCGTATGGTGAATTAGGGAACGACAACGTAGGTCAGTTCCAGTACTTCAATAACTATACTTTTAACAATACGTATGTTATAGGAGGCGATAAGCATCCTGGTATAGATCTCACAAAGATTGCTAACCCTGAAATCACTTGGGAAGTGGCGAAGAAAACCGACATCGGTTTGAATACTACTATACTACGGAACTTTACACTTGAATTTATATACTTCAAGCAGGATCGTACCGAAATACTTGCAGCTCGTAACGCCTCTGTACCGGGTGTGTCGGGTATCGTTAACCCTCATGGAAGTGATCCCTTAGTGCCTTCACAAAATATAGGTGAAGTGAAGAGCAATGGTATTGAAGCAACCGTTGGGTATAAACATCAAGGCGACTTCTGGTATGGAGTTTCTGCAAACATGACCTACGCGAAAAGTAAAGTTGAGTTTATTGACGAAGCCCCTGGTGTGTTGGATTACCAACGTCAGACAGGACGCCCGATGAATACTTATTTACTATACAATGCTATAGGTATATTCCGTACCACAGGCGATCTTGACAGTAACCCTCACCTGGGAAATGCACAGCTTGGCGATTTGATCTATGAAGACTATGACAAAGATGGAGAGATTACTGCAGACGACCAGGTAAGAACCAAATACGGTAACATTCCACAGATCACATATGGTCTTACTGTAAGTGCAGGCTGGAAGAATTTTGATTTGTCTATACTCTTTGCAGGACAAGCTCGCGTGAGTCAATATGTATTGGCTGAATCTGGAACGGTTGGAAATTTCTATAGCACATGGGCGGACAATCGTTGGAGTCCTTCAAATGTAAATGGCAGCTATCCACGTGTAGATACACGTGCTTCAGCATCCATCAACGGCTCTTATAGAAATACGTTCTGGTTGAATGATGCATCGTTTATGCGTCTTAAAAATTTAGCAATCGGGTATACCGTGCCAAATGCACTGATCTCCAAGTTAAGTCTTTCGGGCTTACGTGTATATGCGAATGCTTTCAATTTGTTTACCATCACGAAAGTGAAAGATTATGATCCGGAAGGAAGCAGCGAGAGCGGACAATTTTATCCGCAGCAGCGCATTATCAATGTGGGTGTAAACATTCAGTTCTAAAAGATGAAGATCATGAAATTTAAATTAACACATACTATACTCGCAGGTACGATTGGACTGGCTGGTTTGATGGCGGGTTGCGATAGCGATTTTCTGAATGTAGAGGCAACGGATAAGATCTCCGATGATGCCCTTGCTTCAGACTCTTCTTTGATGGAAGATTTCATTATTAACCGATACATGGGTGCGCGTCTCCAGGATAAAGAAGCAGAAGGAACTCCTCCAGGTTTCGGTCGTGGATTTGAGTATGCACTATGGGCATCACTTACGGATGAAGCTATATATAATAATGATGATAACACATGGGTAGTACAGCGTGGACAACTTGCACCTGAGAATACAGGTATAGCGGGTACGCTATGGTCCAGAAGTTATCGCAGTATTCGCGAATGTAACTATGCATTGGAACGTCTTCCATTTGTAGAAATGAGCGAAGGACGTAAAAATCAATTAATCGCTGAAGTAAAATTTATCCGTGCCTATCGCTATCATGACCTTATTCGTAACTATGGCTCTGTAGTATTGATGGGTGATAAAGTATATAATTTGACGGATGATTTGACAGACGATGCACTCTTTCAGAAATCATCTATAGCGGATGGTATGAGTTATGCTATTGCGCAACTGGATGAAGCAGCAGCAGGTTTGCCATCGTCAAATAATTCGTCTTGGCCATTGGGTCGTGCAACCAAAGGCGCTGCACTGGCTTTAAAATCAAGACTGTTACTATATGCAGCCAGCCCGTTGTATAATACAGGTTCATGGCAGGCAGCAGCGGATGCAGCGGAAGTTGTCATGGGAATGGGCTATACATTGCACGCTGACTATGAGTCATTGTTTCATACTTCATCTAGCAGTGAAATTATTTTCGAAAGACTATATGCAATCGGTGCACGCCACGTATGTCTCGAAATATCAAATGGTCCGAACGGTTACGGTGGATGGGCTGGAAATTCCCCGCTGCAAAATCTGGTGGATGCTTATGAAGTAAAAGAAGATGAAGATACTGCGGTGCCATTCGATTGGAGCAATACAACGCATGTAGCTGATCCGTACGCAAATCGCGATTCACGCTTTTATGCAAGTATATTATATAACGGCGCTGAATATAGAGGCCGTGAAATCGAAACGTTCCTCCCCGGAGGCAAGGATAGTAAAGATGGTAAGGATAACTGGAATGCTTCGAAAACAGGATACTACCTGCGTAAGTTTGTAGATGAGAACCTGCCGATGAACAACCCATGGGATGTTGCTGGTATCCAGCCTTGGATATATATACGTTACGCGGAGATCTTGTTGAACTATGCGGAAGCACAAAACGAAGTAGCAGGCCCGGATGCAAGTGTATATGATGCGATCAATCTGATCCGTCAGCGTGCTGATATGCCAGACCTGCCTGCAGGACTTTCACAGACTGAAATGCGTGAAGCGATTCGCAGAGAACGTCAGGTGGAACTTGCCTTCGAGGAACACCGCTTCTATGATGTGCGCCGTTGGATGATTGCTATGGAAACAGAGAATGAACCAGCGTATGGTATATCGATTACTAAAGATGGAAGCAACCTGACATTCGAGAAAAAGGTTGCTCTTGATGGACGTAAGTTTGAAGAGAAGCACTATTGGCTGCCAATTCCGCGTGCTGAAATTCAGTCTTCCGGAAATAAGCTTCAACAAAGCCCCAACTATTAAAAAGTTATAAGAAAAATACAGGGAACATGTGCATGCTCCCTGTATTTTTTTTGTTTTCGATCTAGTATATATCATTCAGTATATCTATAGGTATAAGTCTATACCGGTAGTCACTCATTTAAAGCAAAGTATTTA
>CABHOV010000075.1 GCA_902168185.1 uncultured Bacteroides sp. | reverse complement strand
TCAGATGAAGAGCTTCTTACACTTGTCCAAAAGCAAACCTTCAAATATTTCTGGGATTTTGCAGACCCTGCCAGTGGCATGGCGCGCGAGCGTAACACTTCAGGTAGTACGGTGACCAGTGGAGGTTCAGGATTTGGAATCATGTCAATCATCGTTGGTATAGAAAGAAATTTTATTACCCGCTCAGAAGGTGTTCAACGCCTCAACAAAATAGTAACGTTCCTGGAAGGAGCCGATCGTTTTCATGGTGCATGGTCTCATTGGATAAACGGTAACAACGGAGATGCTATACCTTTCAGTACAAAGGATAACGGTGGTGATTTAGTGGAAACATCATTTCTTGTGCAAGGTCTTCTTACATTTCGTCAGTACCTGCAGCCATCCGACACGGCCGGTAACAACTTGATAAACCGAATCAATACTATATGGAAAGGTGTTGAATGGGATTGGTACCGAAAGAATAATGAAGATGTACTATACTGGCATTGGTCGCCAACCTATAATTGGGACATGAACTTTCCGATGTACGGTTATTTTGAAGAGCAGATAACTTATTTTCTGGCGGCTGCATCACCAACACATAGTATACCAAAGACTGTATATACGAATGGTTACGGACGCAATGGCGCTATAAAAACAGGTAGTACATACTATGGATATGTTTTGCCATTGGGTACACCAAGTCCATTGTTCTGGGTACATTATTCATATCTCGGATTGGATCCTCACTTTTCGGATGAGTTTGCAAATTATTGGGAGCAAAATGTAAATGCATCGCGCATCAATTATTCGTACTGTGTTGCAAACCCTAGAAAATATATAGGCTATAGCGATTCGTGCTGGGGCCTTACGTCCAGTGATAATGCTACCGGTTATGATGCACACTCTCCTGTAAATGATAAGGGTGTTATAACGCCAACGGCAGCCCTGTCTTCATTTCCATATACACCGGAAGAATCCATGCGGGCATTGAAGTTTTTCTATTATACACTTGGAGATCGTCTGTGGGGAGAGTATGGATTTTATGATGCGTTTAATATATCCGATGGCTGGACTGCTAATTCATACTTGGCCATTGATCAGGGACCAATCATTGTCATGATTGAAAACCACAGGAGTGAGTTGCTCTGGAATTTATTTGAATCTGCTCCTGAAGTACAAGCTGCAAGAGTAAAACTTGGTTTTACAAAGAACGAGTAATAACATAAGGCGCGGGGGTCTTTCCACATCCATCCACAGCCAAGGATATACTTGAGGAGGAGCCCCACTTTAGCAAAGTCTCTCATTTTTGAGAGGCTTGCTGAGGTGCCAGTAAACATGAATTTAGAATGAAGAAATATCACGCTGTTATGAACAGAATATATTTGCTAGTGATAGTCGTAGCAATCTTTACCGGCTGTCAGAAAAATAGTAATACAAGTCCATCGTCTGCCAACAGCCGGGTAGATGGTCGTGTAGACTCGGTATTGGCGTTAATGACATTGGAGGAAAAAATAGGTCAACTAACATTATTCACCAGCGATTATGATGTTACGGGCCCTACGATACGCGAGAACTATAAAGATGATATAAAGGCAGGAAAAGTAGGAGCGATCTTCAATGCATTTGGTGCAGACTATACGCGCAAGCTTCAGGAAATTGCTGTAAAGGAGACAAGGCTACATATACCGTTGTTATTTGGATACGATGTGATTCATGGTCATCGTACAATTTTCCCAATTCCTTTGGGAGAATCATGCAGTTGGGATTTAAATGTGATGCAGCAATCTGCACGCATAGCAGCGGAAGAAGCATCAGCCGAAGGATTGCATTGGACATTTGCTCCGATGTGTGATATAGCGCGCGATCCACGGTGGGGACGAATGGCAGAAGGTGCCGGAGAAGATACATATTTAGGATCTCGGATTGCAGAAGCACGTGTAAAGGGATTTCAAGGCGAAGGTATAGGAGCATTGAATTCTGTTCTTGCCTGTGTAAAGCATTTCGCTGCGTATGGTGCAGCACAAGCCGGCCGGGATTATCATACAACCGATATGTCTGACAGAGTATTGCGGGAGGTATATCTTCCTCCTTACAAAGCTGCTATAGATGCTGGTGCTGCAACCGTTATGACTTCCTTTAATGAACTGGATGGTATACCCGCTACGGGTAACAAATACCTGATGACAGATATACTTCGGAAGGAGTGGAACTTTACGGGTTTTGTTGTTACAGACTATACTTCTATTATGGAATTGTTGCCGCATGGTATAGCAGAAGACACTGCTTCAGCCGCGGCACTTGCATTGGAAGCAGGTGTTGATATGGACATGCAGGCAGGATTTTACAATGATGCCTTGGAGAAGTTAGTGAAAGAAGGCAAACTGAAAGAAGGACTCATCGATGAGGCCGTACGCAGAATCCTGCGAAAGAAATTTGAGTTGGGATTGTTTGACGATCCCTATAGATATAGCAACGTAGAACGAGAGAAGTCTACGGTTATGAAGAAAGAATTTTTGGATGCAGCCAGAGATGGTGCCCGTAAATCAATTGTATTGCTGAAGAATGAAAAACAAGTTTTACCATTGTCCAAAAGTATAAAGCGTCTAGCAGTAATAGGTCCGTTGGCGGATGCAAGACGCGAGATGATCGGCTCCTGGTCTGCAGCGGGTGATTGGACAAAAGCTGTTACGTTACTGGAAGGTATAAAAGCCGCTGTCACTTCTTCTACGCAGGTACTATATGCGCGTGGTTGTAATATAAATGATGATACAACAAAGTATTTCGCACAAGCGATACAAACTGCGAAGCAGGCTGATGTAGTAGTGCTTGCTGTTGGTGAAGCTGCATTGATGACCGGTGAAGCTGCCAGCCGCACAGCGTTGGATTTGCCCGGTGTGCAGCAAAAGCTAGTGGAGGAAATTCAGAAGACAGGAAAACCGATGGTTGTTGTATTGTCAAACGGACGGCCACTTACTATTAACTGGATCAACGACAATATACCGGCCATCGTTGAGACGTGGTTTCTTGGAACACAAGCAGGCTATGCTATAGCGGATGTTTTGTTTGGTGACTATAATCCATCCGGCAAGCTTACTGTTACGTTCCCGCGTGCGGTAGGACAAGTACCTATACATTATAGTATGAAGAATACAGGTCGCCCTATGGATGCTAACAATAAATATACTTCCAAGTACCTGGATGAGTCCAATGAACCACTTTATCCATTTGGATACGGATTGAGCTATACTACATTCACGTATGGAGACATTTCACTAAGTAGTCCGCAGATCACGCAGCAGGATGAGTTGAAGGTGACTTGTAAAGTTACTAACACAGGCAAGCGTGCAGGTGAAGAAGTCGTGCAGCTATATATACACGATCTTGTGGGAAGTGTAACGCGCCCTGTAAAGGAGTTAAAGAACTTCCAAAAGATCATGCTTCAACCAGGCGAATCCAAGGAAATCACCTTTACCATCACGCAACACGATTTATCTTTTTACCGCAAGGATATGTCATTTGGCGTAGAGCCTGGTAAATTTGAGGTATATATAGGAGGTAATTCGAGGGATTTGAAGAAGGCTGCTTTTATGCTTCGTTAGTTTAAGTGCCAAGCTTTGTTAGAAGTAATTTGTTAGTGCAGGAATCATGGTATAAATTGTCAACTTATAGGGGTTAATTTTATTTCTGCTAAGCTCGATTGATTCAATGAATAAAAAAGCTTTTTATGATTCGCTAGTGGTTTCTTTTTTATATGTCGGACTTGGAACCATTAGTGTCATTTCGGTCTATCCAGGTTCATTATTTTATGGGGATTGGGTAATTTTTGGTTTTCTTTTAACTGCTCCAGTATCTTTTGTAGGTTTTGCGATTATGTATGCGGGGTCTGACGGATACTGGCTTGCATTACTTGCTCAGGGATGTGTCTTCTTTATATTCTGGTTTATAGCCTATAGATATTTCGAAAGAAAATATAGGGACGAGGATTCTGAATAGATATAATACTAATTCATGCCTAATTTCTAAAGCCCCCGCCTGTGTAAGTTTTTTCCTCTAAAGCCGTTGTTTATGTTAGACAAGGCCAATAGTCGGAACTGTTAGACGTAATTTGTTAGTGCAGGAATCATGGTATAAATTGTTGATTCGTGAATTAACCACTACCAAATGCGACTATATTTTTTTTATCTTAATCAATTGATGTTGATCGCCGTGGTCTTATTTGCTGCCGTTTTGCCTTCGTTTACATCGGACCGCGTTCCTTGGGGAAATAGTAAAAATGACGGGCTCTATTTATTGGTAATTCCTTTATATCTGTTCCCGCTGGTGATTTTCTTTCTGTGCTTAAAGCATTTTTGGTAAAGGGGAAGGATAAGAAATCAAAAAGTCGATTATTTTATCCAATGATGATACTCTTATTAGATACAGCGTTGATAACATCTGCATCAGAGATAGCATTTTTGTTTGCAATAATGCTGTCTCTGATACTGTGTGTTGCTCTTGTCCGCGAAACGCTTTCAATTAAGAATGTTGAAAAGTTGGAATAAGTTTAACTGGATACAGCATAGTATAAAGTATTAATTAGACTACTGTAATCCGATTGAGTTATTTATTCAGGCCAGTGAGAACTCTTCCTCATACTTCAAAACAAAGTGCAATACTTTGTTTTCTAATCCCTCGATAAGGGTTAAGTCTTGATCCCAAAAAGTTTTATTAGATAATGTTGCTTTAACAACCTGAACAGGATTATTGGTAGCCCACGCCTTTTTGAAAAAATCTAATATTTCAGGAGTATCATTTAATGGAATCGCTTCTCCCTTTACTTCACCTTTATAGAATCGGATTAACGCTGCTAATGAATGAAGTAATTTTTCAGGAAGCTTGCCGGTACGTTTGGTATACTCGATAACAGAAGGAAGCACACGTACCTTATATTTTGAAACTGAATTCAATGATATACTGATGAGCTCGTGGCGAATGAACGGATTCTGAAAACGCTCGATCACATCATTTGCAAATTGAGTAAGCTCTTCTTTTGAAAGATCTAGAGTCGGAATTATTTCTTCAAATATAGCTTTGCGGATAAACTCTCCTGTATACTGATCATCTACAGATTCACGCACGGTTCTTAATCCACGCAGGTAAGCAACAGGCACAAGTGCTGTGTGCGCACCATTCAGGATTCTTACTTTACGTGTCCTGTAGGGAGTGAGGTCATTCACAAATTTAACCTGGAGATCTGCTTTCTCTGCAGGGAAAGATTTACGTACTGCATCCGTAGCTTCAATTACCCACAGGTGAAAAGGCTCTGCCGTTACCACGAGGTTATCCTCATAGCCAACAGACTTCTGAATTTCATCTATAGTATCTTTTGGATAACCAGGCACAATGCGATCTACTAATGTATTGCAGAATGTATTGGCGGTATCAACCCAGGTTTTAAAATCGTTGGATAAATTCCAGAGCGCTATATATTGAAGTATAGTTTGTTTTAACGTGTCTCCATTTTTTTCGATCAGTTCGCAAGGTATAAGTACGAGACCTTTATCCGAAGCACCGTTGAAGTGTTTGAAGCGATGGTATAGCAGCTGCGTAACTTTTGCAGGAAAGCTATCGGCAAGCACTGTAGCATTTGTATCATTCGCATTGAACGTAATGCCCGCTTCCGTTGTGTTGGAGATGATGAATTGCAAATGAGGATTTTCTGCGGTTTTCAAAAAGCGCCCGAAATCTTCATAAGGATTAAACGCACCGGCTACACTTGAGATGAGGCGTGTCTCAGAAATTGTTTTACCATGCTGAAGCCCATTGAGTACAACGTGGTAAAGTCCGTCCTGATCATTTACCATCTTGGCCATACCTTTACTGATTGGCTGCACAATCTCAACAGCTCCATTAAAGTCTGCTTTCTCATTCAGTATATCAATGATCCAGTCTACAAACGCGCGAAGAAAATTACCCTCTCCGAATTGTAATACTTTTACCGGTCTGTTTTGTGGTATATTAGCTGTTGTACGATTTAATTTTTGTAACATATAGTTATAATTTCCTGAATGAACATTTAAGAGTGAACCCGCATCTATACTTTCAGATTGATGTGGTTGAAAGTATATAGTTAAAATTTGAAGTAGTTCTTTGCGTTATGGTAACATATATCAGACACAATTTTACCGAGCCATTTTTCATCTTCCGGCAGCTCGCCATTTGATACATCTTTACCAATCAGGTTGCAGAGAATTCTACGGAAGTATTCATGACGTGGATAGGAGAGGAAGCTTCTTGAGTCCGTAAGCATCCCGATGAAGCAGCTCAGCAAACCTAAATTTGAAAGAGCATTAATTTGTTTCTCCATGCCATCTTTTTGATCAAGGAACCACCATGCGGAGCCAAACTGGATTTTCCCCTTGGTTGATCCGTCATTAAAGTTACCGATCATGGTACCCATCACTTCGTTATCGCCTGGGTTGAGGTTATATAGTATAGTTTTCGCAAGCTGATTGGTGCTGTCGAGTTCATTTAGAAATTTGGACAGTGCAACACTTTGTGAAAAATCTCCAATCGAGTCAAACCCCGTATCAGGACCAAGTATACGCAGCATGCGTTCATTGGTGTTGCGCAAAGCTCCAAGGTGATATTGCTGGGTCCAGTTTTTCTTATGATACATGCGGCCCAGTTCAATCAGTACCGAATACTTAAAGAACTGAATTTCACTTGTAGAAAGATTCTCTTTCTTCTGAAGCTTACCGAAGAGTGTGGCAATGTTGTGTGCTTGCTTATTTTCCGGAAAGTATAATTGCTCGAGTCCGTGATCTGATAGTTTACATCCTTGCGCATGAAAGTACTCCACACGATTTTCCAGGGCAGCAATGAGTTTATCGAAGCTGTTAACTTCTATACCGGAAACTGCTGTGAGTTTTTCCAGATACGCTATATATGTTGTTGGGTTTTCGACAGCATATGCTTTATCCGGACGGAATGTTGGAAGTATAGTGGTTGTAAATTTATCCTTCCTGATTTTTTGATGGTGTTCCAGCGAATCGATCGGATCATCCGTTGTACACACGACCTCCACTTTCATATTCGTTAGCAGGTTACGTGTGTTATGAGACGGAGACGCTACTATATCGTTGCACTTTTTATAGACGCTTGTTGCAGAATCTTCCGTTAGCAGTTCATCAACGCCAAAGTATCGCTTTAGTTCAAGATGCGTCCAATGATATAGCGGGTTACGCAAGGTATACGGAACGGCATAAGCCCATTGTTTGAATTTATCTTCATCCGATCCGTTACCGGTGATATACTTTTCATCTATACCCAGCGCACGCATCGCCCGCCATTTATAGTGATCGCCTTCCAGCCATGCCTTGGTAATGTTCTCGAACTGCCGGTTGTTGGCTATATCCTGTGGTGAAAGGTGACAATGATAGTCGATGATGGGAAGATCCTTTGCATACTGGTGATACAGTTTTTTTGCAAAATCGTTTGAGAGGAGAAAATCTTCAGTTATAAAATTTTTCATACGATGCGTATACTTTATAAACAAGACGTTATTCAGGGGCAATGCCCTGAACGGACAATGACTTGATATACATTAATTTGGCTTTTTTCGCAGGGATGATTGACGAATGATCAACTCAGGCTTTAAAACTATCTTTTGAGGAATAAATTTTTTGTCTTTGGCAGCCATTTCTTCCAGGAAGATTTCAGCGGCAGCGTTACCCATGCGCATGGGGTGTTGGTCTACCGTTGATAGAGGCGGCTCCGTAAAAGAAGTGAAGGGCTCGTTACTGAAGCCTACCAGCGCTACATCTTCAGGCACCTTAAATCCCTTTTCTTTCAATACCTGCATGGCACCTAATATACCATACGCACTAGAAGAGAATACACCGTCAGGTATATCTTTACGTTTAAGAAGTTGCTCCATACTGCTGCGACCATCTTCCAGTTGAAGATTGCTATCCACCACCAAGGATTCGTCAAACTTCAAACCATTGTCAAGTAATGCTTCGCGATATCCGCGAAGGCGTTCTTTGAATATACTGATCTTGCGTGCATTGGTAAAGTGAGCAATGCGTTTGCATCCTTGTTGAACAAGATGTTCTGTTGCTTTATAAGCTCCCAGAAAATCATCGATCACAACATTACTTACTTCAAGCTCATCGTTCGAGCGGTCGAAGAGTATAATGGGTATACCACGTTCCTTTACTTTCAGAAAATGTTCGAAGTTCTGCGTCTCTTTACCATGCGAAACAATGATACCATCCACTCGAGCATTTAACAATGCTTCTACCGTAGACACTTCCTTATCAAAGTTGTCGTAGGTCTGGCAGATCATAACGTTATACTTGGCTGTATTCGCGATCTCTTCTATACCACGCACTACAGAAGAGAAAAACGTTCGGTCTGCTGTCGGCACAATGATACCAATGATATTGCTCTTGCCATTTCGCAAAGCGGCCGCTATATTATTCGGCTGATAGTTTAATTTCACCGCAGCTTTTTGTACTGCTTTTTTTGTTTCCGCACTAATGCGCGGATGATCTTTCAACGCACGGGAAACCGTAGAAGCCGTAATGTTCAGCTTGCGGGCTATATCGTGTATAGTAGCTTTTTCTTTTTTCATTTCGGCTCCGTTTACGTCTGTTCAGCCTATGCTTCATTAGCCGGCTTTCCTATTGTTGCTAATATACCGCCGTCCACATAAATAATTTGTCCATTGACAAAATCACTGGCAGCAGAGGACAGAAATATAGCAGCACCCATCAAATCATCCGGATCACCCCAACGGGCCGCGGGTGTACGGTTTATAATAAATTCATTAAAAGGATGTCCATCCACGCGGATCGGTGCAGTTTGTTCAGTAGCGAAATATCCGGGGCCGATTCCATTTACCTGGATGTTATACTTTGCCCACTCGGTGGCCATGTTCTTGGTAAGCATTTTCAATCCACCCTTTGCAGCAGCATAAGCCGTTACAGTATTTCTCCCAAGCTCGCTCATCATCGAACAAATATTAATGATCTTGCCAGCCTTTCTTTGAACCATATACTTTCCTACATGCTTTGAGACAATGAAAGGTCCTACCAGGTCAACATTGATTACCTGTTGAAAGTCGGCAACCTCCATATCGAGGATTGGTATACGTTTAATTATACCAGCATTATTTACAAGTATATCTATAGGGCCTTGCTCTTTCTCAATCTTGTCGATGCCTTCTTTTACAGCCTGATCACTGGTTACATCGAAAAGATATCCTGTAGCAGCTATACCTTCTTTTTCATAGGCAGCCAGCGCATCTTTCATTTTATCAGGCGAGTGTCCATTGATAATAAGTTTAGCGCCTGCTAATCCAAGGCCTTTCGCCATCGCCATGCCAAGGCCGTGCGTACCACCTGTTATGAGGGCACGTTTACCGGTTAGATCAAAAAGTTTCATCGTAGTTCTGTTGGCTTTACTCCATCCATATCGCTGTAATCTAAATTTTCTCCGGCCATTCCCCAAATGAATATATAGTTGCTGGTTCCGGCTCCGCTATGGATTGACCATGGTGGTGATATAACAGCCTGGTGATTCTGCATCCAGATATGTCTGGTTTCCTGAGGCTCACCCATGAAATGACACACGGTTTGATTATCGGGTATATTAAAATAGAAGTACGCTTCCATGCGCCTGTCATGTGTATGAGGGGGCATGGTGTTCCATACACTTCCGGTCTTAAGTTCAGTGAGTCCCATCTGCACCTGGCAGGTAGGAAGAACACTGTTCACCAACAGCTTACGAATGGTACGTTGATTGGATGTTTCAAGCGCACCGATCTCTACTGTATCTGCTTGCTCCAACGTAACCGTACGAGTAGGATATACTGCGTGAGCAGGTGCTGAGTTGAAATAATATAGTGGTTTGGTAGCTTGATCAGGGTGAAAGACTACATCTTTCGAACCACGTCCTATATATAGGGCTTCCTTGTTGCCAAGGGTATAAGTGGTTCCGTCTACAGAGATAGTTCCCTTGCCGCCTACATTAATAATTCCGATCTCTCTTCGTTGAAGAAAGAAATCAGCTTTCAGCGAATCGAAAGTTTGCAGTGTTAGCGGCTTTGAAACCGGATTGGCACCACCGACGATAAGACGATCGTAGTGCGTATATACTAATGAGATCTCATCCTGAACAAAAATGTTTTCGATGAGAAAATTTTCGCGCAGTTGACTGGTTGTAAAAGTTCTGTACTGCGATGGGTGAATGGCGTATCTGGAAGTGTGCAACATAATGTGTAATCGGTTGCGCAATATAAAAGAAAATAAATTTATAAACCGATTTCGATAGGTGAAGTATTTTTTAATAATTAATGGCAGCAATCGATGTCGCACCATCTTTTGTTGTATTAAACACCTCTTTTTGTACCAATAATCACGTTTTTGTAAAATATTTAAAAGATCATTTGGCGGAATAAAAAATCCTTCCTAAAATGCAATCGATTGCGCATTGGAGTCGATTGCAGTCATTGAAAACACCACATATATACTTAGTTAAGCACGCAAACTATTCAAACAAACCCAAATAGTATGATTCGTTATTTACACACAAAATTACCTCCAGCCTTCCGCTTTCGGAAGTATATATGCTGGAATGTATGCTTACTGTTACTGACAGGATTAACAATGTCCTTTCAGGTATCTGCACAACAACTAACCGTTACAGGAAAGGTTACATCATCAGATGACGGGGGCGCATTGCCGGGTGTATCTGTTCTTGTTAAAGGAACATCGACCGGTACAACCACAGACTTTGAAGGCGTATATAAACTTAATGTACCCGATGCTAACGCTGTTCTGGTATTTTCTTTTATTGGCTATGCAAGCCAGGAAACTGCTATTGGAAACCGATCTTCTATTGATATAGTTTTAAACGCCGATGTATCAGAACTTTCAGAAGTTGTCGTGATCGGGTACGGTGAAGTGAAGAAAAGTAATGTTACAGGATCTATAGTTTCCGTAAAAGAGGAAGATCTTAAACGTGTACCGGTTACAAACGTGATGGAGTCCCTCCAGGGAAATGTACCGGGTATGGATATAACACGGACAAGCGGATCCGCTGGAGGAAATGTGAACGTAAGAGTCAGAGGACAGAGATCGTTAACCGCCAGCAGCGAGCCGTTATATATAGTAGACGGAGTACAGTATAGTAACATCCAGGATTTGAATCCCAACGATATTCAATCTATGGAGGTTTTAAAAGATGCCGCTTCTACGGCTATATATGGATCCAGAGGTGCAAACGGTGTTATCCTGGTAACTACTAAAAAAGGAGCTACCGGTAAAACAAAAGTGATGTTCAACGCTTATGGCGGTCCATCTTCTCTCAACGGATATCCGAAAGTGCAGAATGGAGCAGAGTATGCAAATCAACGGAGAGAAGCTCAGCGTGCTATAGGTAAATGGTCTAGCGCTGCTGATGATGC
>CABHOV010000074.1 GCA_902168185.1 uncultured Bacteroides sp. | reverse complement strand
CTCAGTGCCAGTGTGGGGGATCAACCTCTCAGTTCCCCTACTGATCATCGCCTTGGTGGTCCGTTACACCGCCAACTAGCTAATCAGACGCATGCCCATCTTGTACCACCTGAGTTTTAATAGCTGTGAGATGCCTCACCACTATCTTATGGAGGGTTAATTCGAGTTTCCCCGAGCTATCCTCCTGTACAAGGTAGGTTGCATACGTGTTACGCACCCGTACGTCACTCTCGTATAGTATTGCTACTACACTTACCGTTCGACTTGCATGTATTAAGCCTGCCGCTAGCGTTCATCCTGAGCCAGGATCAAACTCTCCATTGTAATAGTTCTTCGATAGTCTAATGTTATTGCTAACATCAGCCATCGGGTTGTGATGGTATTACGCTTGCGCCTTTAGATCCAACCCCAATTAATTGTCTGATTACCTGGACTCTCTTTTTTCTTCTCAGATAGACTCGCATCTATCCGTTTCGCAGATTCATCCTTTCGAATTATCCGCGGGTCCGCTATCAATTATCATCCATTCAAAGAACTTTCTAGCTCCTGTAACTCTCTCGAGCTTTTCTCGCTAAATGTAGTATCCCGTAAAATCCGCTTCTGCTATTCTCAAGTTCTTTAAAACCTGCAAGCTTCCGCTTCATTCCGATTACCATTTTTTCAATCAAGCGTAAAGATCTTCTCTCTTTACCTTTCCTTCAATCCCCTCAACCTTTCCCGCTTTCAGAACCATCTTCCGTTTTGGGAGTGCAAAGGTAGAAGCTTTATTTCACTCTGCAAATCTTTTTTTAACTTTTTTTTTCGAGAATCTTATTCCTCAAATCAAAACCCAAAAGACTCCTCAACACTTCAACCTCTAAACCAACCGCCTACTGCGATTGGGGATGCAAATGTATGAACAGATTTCTTAAAATTCCGAGTAGGATCAATAATATTTTGAATACTCCAATCACAAAAGCGTTATGAAGTCTGAGAATCAAACCTTTAGAATTAAAATAATTTTATGCTTCCGTTTTTGATTTTTTAAACAGGGGAACTGTGCTGCAAGGTTCACCGAACATTAAGCTCGTTACGAAGGGTTTTAATTTATTCGTAGCCTCCACATAAACAGCAACAGGAACGTCAACTTTACTACAACCTTTGACAACAACTTTTGCATTTTGAAATTTCGACCAATCGATTTTTGATAATTCTTCGAAAAAAAGAACCTGTTCTAATTCCTGAAGAGACCCGAAAACAATCTTTTTTGCAAAGGGCTGCAATGCAATTGTTAACAACATATAGGCCCAAGTCGGAACAATTGCATCGGCAGAGCAAGTAATTGCTACTAATTTATTTTCGTACTGCTTCCAATCGTGTGCCTTAATAAAGTCTCTGAAATCCTTTTCCTTAAGTATAAGTCCCTGATATAGTTGATCTTTTATATCTAAAAGAATTCTATCTCCATTCTGATAATATTCTTCGAGATTAAAAGTGATCAACGCACTACTCGCAACTTTATTTATGATTTGGTCTTGTGCTTCCATTGTACTTCAAACATCAGAACTAACTTAATTTGTTCGCGACAACCTGTTCTTTGCTCGCGGGTTTCTTAATTAAAAAATCTTTTAAATAGAATGGTTCAAACGTAATGAGATCTTCAAATTCGTTTTTAATAAATTTTTGATTCCCCAAAAGCCCCAATGCCTTTGCTGATGGCACTATATTATCTATAAAAAAAGCATTCGGATGATTGATTACGGATTTACATTTTGATGCACCGTCTCCAAAAAAAAGTATTTTATGATCCATTAAGTGATCGCGAAAACTTTGATCATCGATAATTTTGGCTTCAACATGCTGAAGTCCATTCATCTCATAATCAAACAACTGACAGTATACTTCCATTCTGCGAGCATCAATCATAGGGCATAAGCAAGCCCTGGCTATATTTTGCTCTCTCAGTTGTGTTGCCATCACCGATAGAGTGCCTATTGATATCAACGGGATGCCTAAAGCATAACAAAGTCCTTTCGCCGTAGATACCCCAATACGAAGCCCGGTGTAGGAGCCTGGCCCTTGAGCAACGGCTATCGCATTTATAGCATCGAGAGACAATCCGGCAACCTTCATTACCTGGTCTATTAATACAGCCAGTTTGGATGCGTGCGATTGCTCCTTATATATTTCCGCTGCTGCGATCAATTTTCCGTTATCGTGTAGAGCAACTGAGCAGACCGCAGTGGATGTTTCGAGACTTAAAATAAGTGCCATTAGTTAGAGGAAAGAATTTTCTTGTAGGTTGAAGCGTCATTTAAAATTCTACGGGCTTCAACCACTGCTTTATCGCGCGGAAGCGATACCTCCGCTTGTCCATCATTCTGCAGATAATGAAAGGCAATTTGCTCTTCAAGTATCTGTTTGATTTCACTTTTGAACCGTATCATATCCGTAGACTTGCTGGCATCGATTTTATTTTTCAATAAATTCAACTGCCCCTCTAGTTCATTATAATACTTTTCTTTCCTCGCTGTCTCAATCAACAGTTTAGTATTTCGTTCGAGGGCTGTTGAGTATGAAAATTTATTTTCCTTAATGAGCTTCATAAATTTCTCATAGTCATTATCGGTAAGGTGAAAAGATTTCAGATCAGGTTGATTCGGATTTTCCGCGCAGTAGCGCGATGCAAATTCAAATACCCATCCGGAACTTATTAATGCAGAGGTGACGGTGCCGACAGGTTCATATTCAACAGTAACGTCAGGATCAAGACCTCCCCCGTCATAAACTTTTCTTCCTTGCTTGGTTTTAAATTCTGATTTTAACGAATCGGCTACACGCTCTACAGTCCCATCATCTTTTCGATGTGTATAATCAAGCGCCTGGATACATCTCCCGCTAGGAACATAATATTTAGCGGTTGTTACTTTTAATTGAGAATTATAGGCTAATGGACGTGTTGTCTGCACAAGTCCTTTTCCAAAAGTTTTCTTTCCTACCAGCACAGCACGATCATAGTCCTGAAGAGAACCGGCTACGATCTCTGAAGCTGAAGCGCTTCCTTCGCTTACCAACACAATCATTGGAATTTGCGTATCAACCGGACTATTTAATGTAGTATATGTTTTATTCCACTCTTCAACTTTTCCTTTTGTTGACACTACTACTTCACCACGAGGAATAAATAAACTTACCACGTTCACTGCTTCATGCAGAAGCCCTCCTGGATTTTCGCGAAGATCTAAAATGATTTTTTTTGCTCCCTTCTGTTTTAATTCAATCAACGCACTGGAAACCTCGTTGGCCGCTCCGGAAGTAAAATCATCCAGACGGATATACCCTATTTCCGATTCTACCAAACCATAGTAGGCCAGGTTATCTATGCTTATTTTCTCGCGTTTGATTTTAAAGGTCAGATCATTTTTTTGTCCGTAACGCCTTACTTTAATTTCGATTTCCGTTTTCGGCTGACCTTTAAGTAATGCGCTAACATCTGAGGTTGATTTTCCCTGCACATCTTTTCCATCTACGGAAATGATTTCATCTCCAACTTTAATCCCGGAGCGATATGCCGGGAAATCTTTATAGGGAAATGTTACTACTGTTTTCTTATTTATGATTCCAATCAATGCTCCTATACCACCATACTGACCAGTGGTTGAGATGCGAAAAGATTCAATTTCATCTTCCGGTATATAGTCTGTGTACGGATCAAGGGATTCCAGCATTCCATCGATCCCTTTTCGGATGAGCTTCTGTGGCTCAACCTCATCTACATAATACGCATTGATCTCTTTAAAGAGCGTGGCGAAAATGTCGAGGCTCTTTGCAATGTCGAAATACTTCTCTGCAGGTCTTCTAAAAGCGAATGCAAGTACTACACTGAGTACTAGAATCAATGGCCATTTAATTCTTCTCCACATATAATAGCTTTCTGGTTGCTGGCTCTTGTGCAAATGCGAACGGATGCTAAGTAAATATAACGAGTATTCGATTTACTCCCTATATCTATATCATCAGAAGTTTTCACATTAAACGCTTCCAGAATTTTTAACCGGGGCTTTGGGGATCTTTTTGAATGACTGAAGCATTCTGCGCTTAATCTCCTCGAATAGCAAAATTTCTTTGTGAGCGTAGATATACCCGATCATTAATGGTGGTGCTTCCGGCAAGAATTGCTTTTGCAAGCGATAAGCCTCTCTCATTCGCCTTTTGATCAAATTTCGATCAACGGCGCGTTTAAAGTTTCTTTTAGAAACAGAGATCAGAATTTGGTGATGCTCCAACGGCTCAGGACCGGGCATAAAAAACACCTTGAATGGGAACAAATAAAAAGAGGAACCCTTGTCGAAGAGTTCCTGTATTTGTTTTTCCTTTATAAGTCGTTCTTCCTTACGGAACGTAAATTTCCCCATGGAGATCAAATTAATTCAATCTCTTTCAGGGAATTGAACTACCCGAAAGGGATCTATTTATGCTTTAAGGTCTTCTCGTCAGAAACAGTAAGTTTCTTGCGTCCTTTTCTTCTACGGGAAGCTAACACTCTGCGTCCGTTTGCAGAAGCCATTCTATCACGGAAACCGTGTTTGTTCTTTCTCTTTCTGCGGGAAGGTTGATATGTACGTTTCATAGTAATCCGTTTTTACCCTTACTTTTTAAGGGCTGCAAAGATGGCCAGGATTTGCCGATTTTACAAACCATCCTACAAGGATTTCTTCTAAGATGGTCATAATCTGTTAAAAACCGCAGTTATTTGAGATTTCAATTTTCTATTCGAACAAAATCAGGCAACTAAATCTGCCAATATTTTCTTCGCTTGTTCCGGATCGAGTCTTGGGCCCCATTGTGTTACTACCCGTGACGATGCCAGAGACGCTAACTTTCCAGCTTCCGCATAACTATGATTGTGGGTGATACCAAATAAAAAGGCACCCGCGAACATATCACCGGCTCCATTGGTATCGATCGCCTGAACTTTGTACGGTTCAATTTGAATAAATGTATCGCCATCAAAAATCAATGCTCCGTTGGCACCAAGTGTGATCACAAATCTCTTGGCAACCTGTCTTAGTTTTTCACGTGCCTCCAGGATGGTTGATGTTCCTGTAAAGATCATAGCCTCTTCATCATTACAAAAAAGAAGATCAACGCTGGCTCCTACTATCTCTTCCATTTGCTTCGGGAAATATTTCACCATGCTTGGATCAGAGAATGTGAGTGCTACTTGCACATTATTTTTTTCAGCAATGCGCTTCGCTTCTTTTATCGCCTCAAGTCCTTTTGGACTGGCTACTAAATAACCTTCCAAGTATACATATGAAGAGTCTTTGATAGCGCTTTCATCTAACTGCTCAGGCGAAAGAAAAGAACTCACTCCTAGAAATGTATTCATGGTACGATGCGCATCCGGTGACGTCATCACCAGGCAGCGGCCGGAATGTCCTTCAGGACAATTTTCATATTTCAGATTTGTATCAACTCCATTTCTTTTCAGATCGTCCAAAAAGAATTTACCAAGCGTGTCATGTGCTACGAGGCATGAATAAAAACTTTTCCCGCCAAACTGATTGATTGCAACAACAGTATTCCCGGCTGAACCTCCACCGGTCATTTTGCTTTTCTGCATGTCGATTACTTTCATCAGCTCGAGCTGACGCTTTTCATCTACCAGCGTCATAACGCCTTTCTCTATGCCATTCTTTTCAAAGAAGTCATGATCAACTTCGGTTACAATATCAACGATCGCATTGCCAATGCCGTAGACGTTATACTTTTTGCTCATTCCGGTTTTCAGATTTTTCCCGCAAGAATACAGAATAAATAGAAGAATACAGTATATGTGCCTGTTGTACTATTTTGTTATTTCTTTTGAACGTTCATATTCAATGTCATTTTATACTTACGGGCACGATCAGGATAGTCCGTAATAAACCCATCGACTCCCATACCTTTCAATGAAATCATTTCCTTCTCATCATTCACAGTCCAGGGAATAACACGGATTTTCTTTTTATGAAGTGTATTTACTTTATCCTTTGACAACAACTTATAGTATGGACTATATATAGAAGGATTAAAACCAAGGTCCCTCAGGTTGGCATCTATGGATTTAATGTTCTCTACCAACGCTGCCAACCGTACTCCGGGATATTTTTTATGCCAGTACTTCAGCACTCTGAAATC
Organism: uncultured Bacteroides sp.; assembly: GCA_902168185.1. Lineage (GTDB taxonomy): Bacteria > Bacteroidota > Bacteroidia > Cytophagales > Cyclobacteriaceae > Ohtaekwangia. The sequence continues at coordinate 134,047 of CABHOV010000074.1, read as the reverse complement.
AAACGATTGGATAACGACACGTTCGAGCGGCAAATATTCGTTGACGATTTTATAAACAAGATCCGAGTATTCTTCTACACCAGGATGATATTTTTTATCACCGTCTGGTGTACTCTTGATCTCAATGTTATAGTCTACTTCGTATTGCGTAGTTGTTTTAATATGACTCTCTGCAGCAATGATCACATCGCGCAAAAGAGGCTTGCTCACCGCTATCTTCTCCTGTTGTGGAAATTTTTCATTCCCTTTTGAGCCGCAATCATATTTACTCACATCGGCATATAGCATCTCGTAGATGTTATACTTTTTTTCATCTTTCTCCGCTATAGGATGGCCTGCTGTATCCAGACAAATGGAAGATGACATTAATGGTTCGTGAGAAAGTACTACTTGTTTGTCCTTCGTGATAACTACATCCATTTCCAAGGTCATCACTCCGGAATCCAGTGCTGTGATAAAAGCCGGAATGGTATTCTCAGGCTTCAGGCCGCGTGCACCGCGATGACCTTGTACTTCAAATTTTGGCATATAGACCTGGGCGAAAGATGTTACGGATGTTGCTACCAATAGCAGTACAATGTATTTTATCATGCCCCAAGATAAAACTGCGGTAGACAACCTCCAAGCTCCACGCATGAAGTACGCATTAGCATTCGGTTATAAAAAAACATCCACATACAGCGCGGGAGTCAGGCAAACCCCTAATCCTATACCCCTCCTGACTCCGCACTGCATGTGGATGCCTATCGACTCCACTATATATACCTAGTGTCCTACATTACTCATGTCGACTTTATTTTTTGCTGGTTTCAATATCAATACGAATGGAACACATACGAGAAAAAATATTCCTATACCCAAAAAGACATCCATATAGGTAAGTAACATGGACTGCTTCGTTACCATCAGGTCCATGAGTTTATTTGCCTGCATGGAAGCTTGATCTGCTCCAGCACCATTCGCAAGGAAATTTGCTTTCATACCTGCAAGGCGTTCTTGCACATCCAGATCATACGGTGAGATATGATTTGCAAGGTCTGCGCGATGCTGTACACTTCTGCGACTTATATAGGTACTGATCAACGCTATTCCAAATGATCCACCTAACTGACGAACCATACCGGTAAATGCAGCACCCTGACCAATCTCTTTTCCTTTTAAAGATGAGAGTGCAAGTGTAGTAGTAGGTACAAACAAAAAGCCAAGTCCTACACCGCGCAGCATCAGCATCCAAAAGAAATCACCTTCGCCTGTAAACGGAGTGATGATGGTATAGGCCCACAAACTAAATCCGAAGAATACAGAGAAGCCTAAGGCTATCAAGTATTTTTGGGATATACCATTCTGGATGGCTTTCCCTACAATAGGCATCATTAACCCGGTGGCTATGGAACTGGGAACCAACATCAACCCAGACTGTAGTGCAGTCCACCCCAAAGCATTTTGTGTGAACAGCGGTATAACAAAAGTTGATCCGTATAAACCGAAGCCAAGAATAAAGGAGAGCACTGTTCCTATAGCAAGATTCCGGTCTTTTAATACCCTCAACTCTACAGCAGGATCTTTCGCGACAAGCTCCCTCCAAATGAACAAGTATACTCCCAACACAGCAACCACAGCGAACGTGATGATCCATATATCTTCAAACCAATCATGCTCTTGTCCTTTCTCCAATACAAACTGAAGAGATCCTACAGCCAAAATCAGGAAGAGGATTCCCAACCAGTCAACATCTGACAATGATTTTTTACCTCCATAATTCGGGCTCTTTACGTACGATAATGTCAAGAGTGTTGCAACAACTCCGATCGGTATATTTATATAGAAGATATAGGGCCATGAAAAATTATCTACTATATACCCTCCCAACGGAGGGCCTAGTGTAGGGCCGACAATCACACCCATGCCGTACAACGCCTGGGCCATACCACGTTTCTCAGGCGGATATACTTCTGTGATAATTGTCTGAGACGTTACGAGTAAAGCACCGCCTCCAAGTCCTTGTATAAAGCGGAAGAACACAAGCTCCCATATATTTGTAGCGTTACCACATAAAAAGGAAGACACTGTAAAGATGATAATGGAAACAGCAAAGTAATTTTTTCTACCGAACTGCTGTGATAACCAACTTGTGAGCGGTACGATGATCACGTTGGCAATAGCGTATGCAGTAATTACCCAGCTTACATCATTTAAGGTAGCGCCCAGGTTTCCCTTCATTTCATTGAGCGCCACATTTACGATAGTCGTATCAATGATTTCAAGCAAGGCGCACATCACCGCAGTAATGGTGATGATTACCCGGTTAAAACCATATTCGACTAATGATTCCTGCTGAAGCATCTGATCTCGGTTAATCTATATGTACATCAACAATCACATTCATACCGGCACGCAACAGACTTGCTTTCTCCTGCGATTCAGTCAGTACTATTTTTACCGGTATACGTTGTACTACTTTTACAAAGTTACCGGATGCATTATCGGCTGGTAAGAGCGCGAATTTTGCGCCCGTTGCCGGGGATATAGATTCAACTTTTCCTTTGAAGGATTCATGCGGAAAAGCATCGACTTCAATTTCTACTTCTTGTCCCGGTCTCATTTTTTCAAGCTGTGTCTCCTTGAAGTTTGCAACAACCCATTTTTGTCTCTCTGTTACCAATGCAAAAAGTGATTGTCCTGCTTGTACCAATTGACCTACCTGTGCATTCTTGCGCGAGATAACACCAGCGGCAGGAGCCGTGATATAGGCATACGACAATTGAAGTTTAGCAAATGCTACATCTGCCTCGCGCTCTTTTACGACAGTCTCGGCCAATGCTATATTTCGATCACTCACGGTACTTTGTGCTTTACGAGCTGACGTTTCGCGGAAACTTGCTTCGCGTTGACGCTTGGCTACTTCAAGTTGTTTAAGGGCAGCATCACGTTCAGCTTCTGCCTGCTCATATTGTTGCTTCGTTATCGAATTTGTTTTGATCAATTCCTCATAACGTTTAAAATCCTGCTCGGCTCTTCGTGCTCTTACTTCTGCGATCTCTATATTTCCTTCCGAAGCCTGCAGCGTTGATTTGGAGCTCAATACATTTTCCTGAGATGTAGTATATCCTGCTCTTACAGCAGCGAGGCTTGCTTTTGCATTTTCCAATGCAGCTTCTGCCTGCAGAACACGCAACGCAAGGTCACGATCATCCAACACAACCAGTGTATCACCTTTTTTTACTACGGAGTTATCATCAACCAGCAGACGCGCTATAAAGCCCGGTACTTTTGGAATGATTGGACTGATATCACTTTCAACCTGCGCATCGTCAGTTTCTTCATGATGCCGGCTATGGAGATATTTTGTTATACCAAATGCTGCTCCTGCCAACACCAGTACGCCCAGCACCAGAGCAAATCTTTTATTCTTATTCGTTTTAGTTTCCATACTATATTTTACAATGCTTTATTGAAGGGTTCCGACTGATTCCTGAAGTTCGTAGTAAGCGATCATGCTTTCTGCTCGCGTTGTTGCGTAGTTGATCCGTGCCTGAAGTAATGCTACATCAGCTTCCAGGTAATCGGAAAGAATGAGTAATCCTTGTTTATATTTATTTTGAGAGATCTGAAAATTCTCTTCGGCTTGCTCGATCGCTTTTTCAGTGATTGCGAGTTGCTCCAGTGACTTCTGACAATTCAGATATTTTTCGCGGATATTAACCTTCACCTGGTCCGTCATGATTTGCCTGGAAGCCTCTGCCTGTTCAACGCGTGCCCGCGCTTCCTGCATACCATGAGAAGCATGTATAGCGCCGGTTATACTATATTTCAGGGATACGCCTCCATTCAAAGCGTTGGTGATATTGACTATATTCGGTATAAAGGCGTTTACATATCCGGCTGTTAGGGCTACCGTTGGAAGGCGATTCGCCCTTGCAATTTTATACCCGGATTCTCCGGCCTTCACCTGTACCGTTGCAGATTTCAATTCAGTGCGGTTTGCCAGCCCTGTCTGAAGGTATTCATCCCAGGTAGTAAGCTTTGCCAATTCAAACATTCCAACAGTATCAATCTCTACGATAGTCTCGTCTGGCAACCCTAAGAGTATAGCAAGATTATATTCAGCAAGCTTCACATTATTATTTACCTCAGTAAGAGCAAGCTCTACATTATTCATCTGCAATTCAGCCTTCAACCGATCGTTACGAGCCAAAAGATTTTGCGCCTCCTGATTCTTAAATTCAACTACACGTTGCTGCTCCTGCTTCAGATTTTCCTCGATGGTTCTACGGGTTTCCAATAACTCGTAGTACTGATATATAGCTTTCGCTGTTGTAAGTGCAACGTTGCTCTTTGTAGTCTGTGCATCATATTGAGCAGCCTGTTCCAGGTACTCGTTCATAATTTTAGTATTCCTGGTTTTGAACCCGTTGAACACAGGCCACGAAGCAGAGACTTGCAGCAATGCTACATCCTGTAAATTAGCCAACGATGCGAGTGGTGAATCAGAACTTCCTCCGTTCGAAGATGATTCTTGCGAAAAACTGACGTTGGGAGTATTCAGATGTAAATAGGTTCCGCTAACGCCAACTTCTGGTATTACCTTATCTTGTGCCTGTTGAAGCTTTGCCTGTGCTTCTTTTATTTTAGCATTGGACACGATCAGTTGCTTACTGTTGAGAACACCAAGATCGATGGCCTCTTTTAGCGTAAGCCGCTTAACCGATTGTGCCTGCAGCTGCAATGTAATAAGCAGGCCGACTATTAGAATACTGATTTTTCTGTACATGGTATATATTCTTATTTCACTAAATAACCTGTGAGTAGATCGTTGAGATATTTTTTCACTCGTAGTCTATAGCTCTCGTCATCCTCGTTAGCGCGCAACCACCGTTTTCTGAAAATCGAATGTGTAGTCTGATACATTACACCAAACAAAGTCGCCATGGCCATATCTATATCTACATCCTTTTTGAAGGCCTTCCTTTTCTGACCTTCTTCCAGAAGCTTGCGCAACTCCGAACTGTTTCTATTCAGAATTTTACTGATACCTTCCACTAACTCAGGGCGCTGCGTTGTTGACAGTTCGCGATGGATAAGCTGATGATACTTACAGTTAGAAAATATTTTTTCTACATATAGATCGATCACCTGCAATAACTTCTCTTCCGAAGAGGAAGCAGACTGATTAATATTGTGAAGCTTCAGTCGGGTGCTATCCACCGATTGCTCCATAACCGCCAACAGCAGGTTTTCTTTGGAACCAAAGTGATAGTTAATCAACGCGACATTTACATCAGCTTTCGTTGCTATTTCCCGAACACTGGTCAGGTCAAAGCCTTTTTCTTCAAAAAGCTCACGTGCCGCAGAAAGTATCTTTTCGCTTGTCATAGTCGTCTTAACGAGACACAAAGTTAAACGGTTGTTTAATTTTTAAACAATTGTTTAAAAATTAATTTCTTAAGCCGTATTAACAGAGTTTCAAACGGTTGTACCAATAAATGATTTTCAAATTTGATGCATCGCTAGCTTAGCGATGATAAAATTAGATGCAGCGAAGAAGCGTGCGTCACTGACTATACCGATATATTTCTACCGGGGTGAATTACTTGTAACAGGGGGCTGGGATATTAATACTGATTCACAAGGTGAAAAACAAAAATCACTGCTCGATCCCATTGCTCCATATATATTATAATGGAACAATAAAAATGAACAGTGATTTATATAAGAATCTGAAGTCTTATCGGATAATGCGCATCATGCCTCCCCGGGGAGGACGCATGCCCATTGGGTTTAGCTGTTTGTTGATCGCATAAATAAAACTGACCATATAATAACGACCTAAAGAATTTGTAGTCTGGCGTTGAAAGTAATTAACGTCAGCTGTTTGTGATACTCCCATATTTTTATCCAGAAGATTGTTTACTGAAAATTTAAGCTCGCCACTTTTAGCTTTCAGTAAGAATCGAGAGATGGAAAGGTTCACCAACGGAATAGACTGCTTGTAATCTGTCGTTTTACTTTCGTATACCAGGTACTCAAGTGATGAACTCAGTTGATAATTTTTCAGAATAGTAAGATTTGCTTCTGCTGTGTAAGTCTTATTAAAATATAATTGATTGGATGATTCGTTGAACTCATAGTCTGTGGACTGGCGACTGACGTTAGCACTTAAACTCGCGTCAAAGACTTCCTTATAGCGGTAATCATAACGCAACCGTCCACCATAAGTCTTTTGAAGGATTCCGCTTTCAACTTCCTCAACAACATTTACACCACTTTGCCTTGTAAGATTCGCAGATAAACTAAAGCGGCTGCCCAACTTCTGTATCGGAAAACTAAATGTAGCATCGGTATTGATGCGCGTGTTGCTGGATACATTTACCGGTGTCGATATACGAACCTGTTCTTCTGTATAACTCTGTGCAGTAGTAATTGAATTTTTCGTATAGGTAGCATCCACAAAAGCGAAGAAGCTTACAAACTTGCCCGGCTCAAACGTCATAAAGTTCAACCGCGCATTGTGCGCATAGGCAGGCCGTAGATTCGGATTCCCTATATACCAGTTAAGCTGATCGCTGTTATCAACCACAGGTTGCAGTTGCTGAATTGTTGGTTCCTGTACTGATGTCTCATAATCAAAGCGAAGATGCTTCGTTGTAGAAAAATCATAATTGAAATGCGCAACCGGCAAAATATTCTGGTATGACTTTGAAATCTTCTGATCCAGTAAAATCAAATCACCATCCAGGTAAGTTTGTTGAAGGCTACTTCCAAAAGTCAGATTATAGTTTGACCGAACCATTCTGAGATTAAGTCCCGCGCGGTGATACTGATAATCGCTCTTATACTGATTGCTGAGTGAAGAATTAAATACGTAGTCTTCATTCTCCACATCATAAACCCGCTTGTCAACATCATTCAAATTTTGTCTGAAGGTATAATTCGCTTCGAGGTACCTGCGATTGCCGAGTGGTTCCGTATAGGAAAGTGTGCCGCTATAGCTTAGCGTGCTGGTCTCTTGTGTATTGGTTTGCAACACGTTGTTTGCCGTCTCCCCTTCTGTATAGTATATATTTGTGGCGTTCTGATCGCCATCACGATCGCTATCCGTAACGCTCAACTGTCCATTGACGGAAAGCGTACGCCCCTTCCGGGAAAAGCGATGACGCCATAGCAGATTTGTATTCAGATTTACTGAACTGCCAGCAGAAGACGTATTTCCGGTACTTTCATTTTGAAGTATACCGGCAGCATCCAGATTTTGGCTTTCGCTTTTTGTATTGGATTCTGTTTCATTATACGTAACACTCGTAACCATTTTCAATGAATTCATAGAATCCAGCTTATGTTCCAGCGTAGCATTAACACGATGATTGGCATTCGTATTCAACTGCCTGCTATGTTGATTAAATTGAAGATTGCCGTTTGATAAATAATTGGTACGCTCGGTTGTAGCATCTATATCATGATCGAGATAGTTGTAGAAGTAACTTGTATTAAGCTCCGTTTTTTTATTGAATTCATTATTGAAATTTACACCGCCAGCATAATTCGTCATGATTCCGCTGTTGCGTCCGCCTATATTTAGCGGGATACCAGATTGATTATTCGAATTAAGCTGAACACTTACCTGACCGCGTCCACTCATTAATTGTTGTGCACCACCTGTGAAGCTCATATATTCTTCCATAGCGAAACCTTGTTCATTGGTATTGTTAGCCATACCGAGAACGGAAAGTTGCTGACCTTTTCTGAATCGATTAAGATTTGCTTTGGCCGCAAAGCGATCGTCCGTACCTACGCCACCTTGTACATTGCCAAATATACCGTTACGCTTTTCTTCCTTTAGTTCAAGGTTTATAGTCTTTTCACGCTGACCATCATCTATACCCGAGAATGTTGCCTGATCGGATTTTTTATCAAACACTTGTACTTTATCGATAGCATCGGCAGGAAGATTGCGTGTAGCCAATTTAGGATCGGTCCCAAAAAAAGTTTTACCATCAACCGTTATTCGTTTTACCTGCTCTCCTTGGGAGCGAATGGTTCCATCATTATCTACTTCAACTCCGGGAAGTTTTTTCAATAAGTCTTCTACATTGGAATTCTGGTTAGTCTTAAATGCCAACGCATTATACTCGATCGTGTCACGCTTTATCACTACGGGTATTTTCTCTGACTGGATCACCACTTCATCGAGCTTTGTCTGTGCAGGGTACATCTTTATTAATCCCAGATCCATAACTTCACTTTCTGCAGCATGCAATAACGATGAATGTGTTTTATATCCCACATAAGTGATCTTTACTATATACTCCGTCTTTGCCAAGTCCTTAATTTCAAATTGCCCTGAAGTATTGGAGGCTCCAAAATTCACCAACGATGAGTCTTTGGGATTTAACAAAATAACCGTTGCGCCCTGTAAAGCATGAGAAACGGAATCAACCACTTGTCCCGTAATCGTGATCTTTTGCGCCAGGGAAAGCTGCGTTATGAATAGGAGAAATATTAAAAGTCGCTTCATAGTATGAGTTTATGAAATCCAGGAATGGAAATTATTCAGAAGTATATGTAGTATAGATTGGTCGGCCTTAACAGGTCAGTTCCTGATCATGACATTTCCACCTTCCCGACCCATGCGTTGCATTTGCGCTTCCATCATCTTGCGAAATTCCTTCTCCGTAATTTTAGTGCCGCCCGAAGGGATTTTAAGCTCGCCTTTCTTTAAGGTTCTTTTCTCGATCTTTTGTGCTGTGATCACTCTTTCACCATTGTTCATATCGATTTGAATCACTGTGCCAGGCAGTGTATTAAAATTCTCCGGCCCCATATAGGGACGCAACTTGTCGGTATACCAGGCTACTATATTTTGCTTGCGATCTTCAATATATAGTGTAGCCTGACGGCATTCATATCCATTGATTGTCTTTACTTCTGATCCAAATTTCCAGGGCGTTATCTTTAAGGAATCCTCGATCAGATATTTCTTACCCATAAACTCTTGTAGCCTGACACACTTGGAAGCACTGTGATTAAAATAATACTCAGCTTCAGGTCTCATGAACCGCATGCGCACATTACCACCTTCATCTGCAAAATCATCTTCTTCCTCTATCACAGGTTTATACAATGATTCCTTCTCATTAAAGAAAAGCTGATCGCTGTGGATATTGAATTCCGGCATCATCTCTTTCATCCCTTCACGATCAGGAGGAAGTCTGCGATGCATATTTACTTTCACCTCATAGGTGATAACACCTTCCGTTGTCTGACCAAACACAAAATGAGCAGCCATCATGGACACAACAATGCCCAGAATTATCAGGATTCGTTTCATAGTAATAGAAATTTGCATATTGATTTTACAATCGTAAATGTACTGGCGGGGATAACTGCCAACGGTTAATGGTCCTGAAAGGAATGTTAATTAACGTTAAAGAAGTACATCGTACGTTACAACTACGTTAACTTTGTGAACTGCTATCGACTCCCATGAATGAGTAATGGCTACTCTTGTTGTGATTGGGGTTTAAGAATAACAGTTTAACCATTGAGCGGGATAACGCCAAGCAAGACTCTAAATGATGAAGCGAAAAGATATAGTGATTCTTATACTCATGATCAGCAGCATTCTGTTGCTGATCACATTCCAGGTATTCTGGCTACAAAACTCCTACGAGAAAGCATTTTATGACTTGAGGCGTCAAACGAATACTATATTTCGCAACACGGTGTTAACGCTCCGCGATTCCGCTTTCGCAAAAAATATCCAGGCTGTTTCAGTAGACTCTTTGGGTCCGAAGCTGACACTTGCAATGCCAGGAGGCCCTGCAGTATTTGGATTGCGTGATTCTGTAAGGAGTATTGCAGCACAAGATCAGAATGTTCAGGTATATATATCCACGCAGTATGGAGATTCTGTATCGAAGGATGAACTAAAGCCTGTCGTTGCCGGCATCCAGAATATCCGGTTCCGAAGCGCTAAAGGATATGCTAAAAATTTCATTGTGCGGCTTGGCGCCGACACTCTAAACAGCGATAGCCTGCAGCACCAGTTTAAGCGTGCACTGGCGAGTGAATCGCTCGCTATACCTTTTACAATAAACCACATCCAGCACATACCGCTGGAACGCTCGGAATTCTTTCCGGATTTCGGCCATAAGGAATTTATTCGTGAGCGAGGCCGGAGCGATATGCAGGAGACTATATTTAGCGACACCCTACATTCAGAGCCCGTCCGGGTAAATCCTGCCCATCATTATGCTGCCTCGATGACTGGCATACGGAGCACAGTATTGGCCGAAATCACGCCACAAATTTTATTCTCTGTATTTCTTACCATCACTATATTGATTGCTTTCATCGTGATGTATTTGAATATACGTTCACAGCAACGCCTCATGGCACTTAAAAATGATTTTATAAGCAACGTTACGCATGAGCTAAAAACACCGGTCGCCACGGTGAGTGTTGCTATAGAAGCGCTGAAGAGTTTTCAGGCGAAGAGTAATCCGAAACTTGCAGCTGAATATTTAGATATAGCGCAAAGCGAGTTAAATCGGCTCACGTTAATGACAGACAAAATCCTGAAGACTTCGATCTTCGAGAATCATGGTATAGATTTTAAGCCTGAGCCCATAAATCTTGACGAAACGCTACAACAAGTGCTTGCGTCTATGAAACTGATTTTCGAAAAGCGGGGTGCTGCTGTTAACTATATCAAAGAAGGAAATGATTTCGAGATGCAGGGCAGTTCTTTACATATCACGAATGTGATCCATAACCTTATTGACAACGCATTGAAGTATAGTCTTAAAAATCCCTTTATACTCATTACATTAAAAGATTCGTCAGAGAAACTAACATTACTGGTAGAAGACCGCGGTATAGGTATACCGAAAGAATATCACAAAAAAATATTTGAGAAGTTCTTTCGTGTTCCTACCGGAGATGTACACAACGCCAAAGGCTATGGACTCGGACTAAATTATGTAAGCAGTGTAATTAAAAGTCATGGAGGCAAAATTGAAGTAGAAAGTGAAGTTGGCGTTGGAAGTCTGTTTAGAATTGTATTGCCGAAATACTGAAGGCAGTAGATTACAAGTCGGAGATATAAGATGAAAGATATACTTTACATAGTAGCGCACGAATCCGGTATAGACGTTATGCTACTTAACCATTCGCTCACAACAACACACAATAAAATATTCGTGACTTTTTAATCACCTATGGCAAAAACAAAAATACTTTACGTTGAAGATGAGCCTTTCCTGGGAAGGATTGTGAAGGAGAGCCTGGAGAGTCGTGACTTTGAAGTGATTATGGTGACGGATGGCAACGATGCTGTTCCTGAGTTCAAAAAAACGTTGCCTGATATATGTATACTTGACGTCATGCTTCCGTCTAAAGATGGTTATGCCATTGCACAGGAAATTCACCAAGTTGCGCCCGCAATACCAATCATTTTCGTTACCGCTAAAACACAGACGGAAGATCTGTTGAAAGGATTTGAGTCAGGAGGGAACGACTATATACGCAAGCCTTTCAGCATGGAGGAGTTGATTGTGAGGATTAATAACTTATTGCACATTACGCAGCATCAAAAAACCAACAATGGACATGATGGTATAATGATTGGCGCCTATCAGTTTGTGCCGTTGCGCTATGAGCTCCGCTATAAAGATTTTGTAAAAAAACTTTCGCATCGTGAGTCCACGCTTTTACAAGCATTGGTGGAAAACAAGAATGCTACCGTTCTGCGTAAAGATATACTTATGAAATTATGGGGCGATGATTCGTTTTTCAATTCACGAAACCTGGATGTATACATTACCAAGCTTCGTGATTACCTGAAGGAAGATTCTTCTATCGCGATCATTACCATCAAAGGCATTGGCTATCATTTTGCGGTTGGCTGATTCAATGAGTGCTCCTTTACTTCAAGTTTATATCCAACGCCGTGAACATTAAGAATGGAAACATCCGGATCATCTTTCAGGAGTTTTCGGAGTCGTGATATAAATACATCCATACTTCGGCCGACAAAATATCCTTCGTCCTCCCAGATGGCCTTCTGAATAATATCACGGTCGATCACTTTATTCCTGTTAACGCAAAATAATTTCAACAGTTTCGCTTCCTTATTGGTAAGTTCCCGTACGCGTGTGCTTGAAGTAATTAATTGATTAGCGAAGTCACACATCAATGTTCCCAATGGGTATATAAATTGTTCATCAGCCTTCGTAGGTTGATCATATACTCTCTTCAGAATCGTTTCTATACGGAGCAAAAACTCTTCTATACTAAAGGGTTTCGTGATATAATCATCTGCCCCAAGTTTAAATCCCTGGATACGATCTTCCTTCATGGACTTGGCCGTAAGAAATATAATGGGGACTTGCAGACTTAATTTCCGGATGTCATACGCCAAGGCGAAACCATCTTTTTGCGGAAGCATTACATCCAGGATGCATAAATCATACTTTACCTTCACAAAAGCATTCAAAGCCGACTGTCCATCTGTATATATATCTACCGTATAGCCCGCCATCTCGAGATTATCCTGTAACATAAAGCCCATGTTACGATCATCCTCCGCCAACAATATCTTTCTCGGGATTATGCGCATTGTTAATAATTCTGAAAATATAAATCGAACCGGCTTCCTTGATTCTCTTCACTGCTTACCGTAACGATGCCGTTGTGTGCCTTTACAATTTGTTGCACGTAAGTGAGTCCAAGTCCAAATCCTTTTATATCATGTTGATTACCGGTTGCTGCACGATAGAATTTATCAAAGATAAATTTCTGAACATCGTGTTTGATTCCTATACCTTTATCAGCGATACTGATCTGAATTCCGGCTTCATGATTTCGTGTTGTAATGGTAATCTCCGGATTTAAAGGAGAATATTTATCTGCATTGTCCAACAGGTTATAAAAAAGATTTGTGAGATGGAAAGGATCGCCTGTCAAACGTGCCGGAGATGCCAGCAGATGCTTTATAACTTTCCCTTGTCTGGATTGGAGGCGAAGCTCGAAATTAGAGATCACCGAATTGATCAACTGATTTATATCAATCTCCTTTTTATTCAGATTTACTTCACCGCGTTCCATTTGGGCGGTCTGCAACACCTGCTCTACATGAAATTTAAGTCTTTGGTTTTCCTCATGTATAATATTCGCATACCGCATGGCCTTTTTACTATCGACCGGTGTAACGGCTCGCAACACTTCACTAGCCATACCTATATTTGCAATGGGCGTTTGCAACTCGTGCGTCATATTATTAATGAAGTCCGTTTTTATTTCAGCGAGTTTTTTTTGCCTTGATAAATCCATCACCATATAAGAGAATACAACCAGGACGAGCAGAAATATAGCAGCGGTTACGATCCATATATTCAATGATCCTAAAATGTCGGTACGCTTCTCCGGAAAGGTAATGGAGAAATCCATTTTTGCTACGACAGGCTCACGATGGAGACAGGTTGCATCACCTTCTGTGAGCACCCCCTGCTGATACAAATTTCCATACAGCAACACATTGCTCTGATGCTCATATACACCCAACTCGAATGAAGTATATATACCATGCTTCTTAAATTCGGATCGAATCAAAGAATCCAGTAATGCATACTCAATCTTTCTGTTCAGCTTAACGACAAAGGCGTTGGATGCCGTGTGTTGAACCGGATCAATACGTCCCGAAAAATCCTTGTGAGATTTCAATAAATTATCGGCAACATTCCGCAGTGCCAGGTTTACGCTTTTATCAAACTGAGCTTCCTCTATTTTATACGCGTGCACAAACCAATAAATCTGCATCACCAGCAGGCCCGCAAGCGCGGTGAGTGTCGTAACGATCAGTATTCTATATACCCTGGCTTTCATTCTAAATTCTGTAAGTAAATGTAGCGCTTAATTCAATGGTGATCGTAGAATTTACATTTCGTTAACATCTTTTTACAACGGCTTTACAAAAAGAAAAGCGAATGCCGGTAGGTTTGAAAAACAAATCAACAACAAGCTCATGAAAATAATTACACTTCTATTCATTACCCTAAGCGCCTTTACTTTTCGAGAACCCGCGGTTTCTTACAAGATCGATCTTAAACGAAGTTCCGTGCACTGGACAGGTTACTATTCATTTAGCTTCGGTGAACACACTGGCACCATCAATCTTACAAAGGGGGAGTTATCCATGACGGGTGATCAATTGACGGGTGGAAACTTCCAAATCGACATGAATAGTTTGCAGGACACGGACATGCCCGCGAACGATGGTGGCAATGACCTGACCGATCATTTAAAAGGTGATGACTTCTTTTCAACAACGAAATTTCCTTCCGCACTATTTGAAATCACCAAGGTAGAGAAGGTTAAAGATGCAACTGCCAATCAACCTAACTATGATATAACAGGAATATTGACATTAAAAGGAATTAAAAATCAACTCAAGTTTCCGGCTAGCATTACGTCCGATGGGAGTATTGTTAACGTTAAGGCGAAATTTAAATTCGATCGCACGAAATGGAACATCCGCTATAATTCCGGTAAGTTTTTCAGTGATATAGGCGATGGTGCGATCTCCGATGCTATAGGAATTGAATTGAGTTTACTGGCCACTAAATAATTATACTATGAAACTATATTTCTCACTACTCATTTACAGCGTTTGTGTTATACAGGCACAGGCTCAAGTGAACGCTGAAAAAATCTACGTCAGTCATGATCAGGGAGACTCCTGGAAACCGATTCACACCGGGCTTCCGGAAGATGTAGCGATCAATAACTGGACTATGCATCGCGATGCCGTTGTAATTGCCACCGATGCGCACGGCATATTTATATCTGATGACAAATTTAAAAGCTGGCATGCTGCCAACTTTGGATTGCCACAGCACGTAAAGATCGATGCCCTTATTTCATTTGACAATATACTACTGGCAGGAACTTCTCAAAACGGCATATATATGTCTTACAATGACGGTGACTCCTGGCAGACATGCAATATCGGATTAAAAAACATGACGGTGCGATGCTTCTATATCTTTAACAACACACTTTTTGCAGGAACAAATGATGGAATATATTATTCATACGACAAAGGTCGTTCGTGGACAGCATCTATGCGTAGTGTACAGATCAACGCTTTTACGGCTTTGAATAAAACACTGTTCGTGGCCACACGACTTGGCGCTTATCGATCGGATGACAATGGCAGAAGCTGGACTGCCAGCGGAAGCAACGGAGCCATGGCATCCATTGGGGCGGATGGTGACAATCTGGTTGCTATACTATATCAAGGACAATCCTTTGTGTCCACTGATCGTGGTGCCGCTTGGCTTGATACTAAGTCCTTTTTTTATCAATATACTTTTCGCCTCACTCCTTCCAGCACCAAATTGCTAATATCCAATTGGAGAAGAACCCTGCGACTCCCATACTATCAACAACTCACCGGCCCGCAAGGCTTACCGAATGTTCCTTTTAATTTGCTACTGGATACACCGTATGGTATACTAACTGCTTCGAGCAAACGAGACGGTTGTTGACGATATATATCTTATTAACCACAAAATAAAAAACCGGAGCGCTTTCGCGCCCCGGTTCCTCTACCTAACCTACCTGTGACCAGAGACTTTACTCTATTTCTTTACTATATCACCACTCTTGAGGTTGAGTGAGAAATTATCATCACCAACTTTCAAATCAGCAGTGTCTTCACCCTGAAACGTAACTGTACCTTCGTAGGTATAATCACCTTTTGCAGGAACGGTTCCTGTTAATGTATACGTAGCAGTACCACTTATTATTTTATGCGTCTGCTTGTCTATTACAACGTCGGCCAAGTCAATTTCTATACTGCTGCTTCCGGATTTTTTATCACCTTCTTTTTGCTCGAAAGAACCACTGCGTTTGTAGAAACCTTCCAGTAGAAAATTCTCAACAGATTCTTCAAGACCAATAAGATCGAGCTCGGATGTACCAGAATGTTCAGTGGACAATCTTGGTCCGCTAAAATCACCGCTATAGCTTAAGTCAACGGATACGCTAGACGGTTTTTCTTCATCATTACAATTAAGTTGAAATTTATAGCTGAAGTCATAACTCCAGATTATACTTCCTCCATCAGGGCTTTCACCGGACAGATCTATATTTTTAGAAGCACCACATGTGGCCACACGGCCGTTGGCGTTATCTTCCAAAAGATCTTCCGATGTACCTGCTGCTTCCGTAGAAACAAAGTTTACACCGGATGTATTCGATGAAAATGAAGAAGAAACAATTACTGCTGCTTCATCGGAAGTAATGGAGTTATTCGGTTTATCATCATCATCGTTGTTACAGGCTGTAAACCCAATGATCAATGATAGAAATAACCATGCATTCGTTTTTCTCATAAGCGAAAGTTTAGTTTTGCTATTTGACGGATACAACGGTGCAAGGTTCGCGTTTCTGCAGGAAGCGACTATGAAGAGCCTATATCTTCAATAAGACTATGATTTAAAGGGATGACTGGAACAATAAAATTATGCACAATTTTTCTTCACAAATCCACAATGTGGATTTAAGACATCAATTCGCTAAGGCATGTTTTTTGGATCTATAAATCTGTTGAGATTATCTTTATAGTGTTCACTGATCGGAATCTGTACTTTCAAGAGACTTATTCTTCCTTTGCGTATAGATGCGATTTTATTAAGCGATACTATAAATGATTTATGAACGCGCACAAATTGATCGACTGGTAATTTTTCCTCCAGTGATTTCATACTCATGCGTGTGATCACTGGGCGTTGTGCCGAAAGAAGAAAGATCTTCACATAATCTTTTAGTCCTTCTATATAGGCTATATCACTAAAATCAATTCGCACCAGGTTATACTCCGAATTCACAAACAGATATGTAGCATTGCTGGGCTGGGCTGCTGCCGGAGTTTTCAGTACATTGAATTTATCATGGGCCTTGTTTACTGCTTTTAAAAAGCGCTCGAATGAAACAGGCTTTAAAAGATAATCTACAACATCCAGATTATAGCCCTCCATCGCATACTTCTCGTATGCTGTTATAAAAATTACAAGTGGTGGATTTTTAGAAAGACCTTGTAAGAATTGTATACCGGTTATCCCGGGCATCTGTATATCGAGGAAGATAAGGTCTACATTTTGAGTCTGCAAAAAATTATTTGCTTCTAACGCGTTAGAACATTTCTTCACCAACTTCAAAAACGAAATCTTCTTGATGTTATCCTCCAGTAAATCGAGCGCGAGCGGCTCATCATCAACAGCAACACATGTCATAATTATTCGGGAATAATTTTCAGTTCAGTGATAAACCAGTTATCATCAGTCTTATATATCTCCAGTGTATATAAATCCTTGTATAACAAATCGAGCCTTCTTCGAACATTCTGCAATCCGATGCCGGAGCTTTCATCCTTTACCTCATTGCTGGAAGGATTAAAGCGATTACGCACCGTAAAACTGATGCGGTAAGCAGTTGCTTCCAGTAATATAATAATAACGGGCTCATGGATCAATCCTACTCCATGCTTGAATGCATTTTCAACAAACGGAACGAGCAGCATAGGCTCTATAACGGTTTCCTTTCGCTCTATATCCACATGAAAGTGCATATTGATGGTTGAACCGAACCGGAGTTTCTGCAACTCTATATAATTACTTAAATATTCTGCTTCCTGTTCTAATGTAACTTTCTTCTCGGTGTGATATAAAGAATACCGCATCAATTGAGACAGTTGTATAATAGCAGATTCCACCTGGTCAGATTTCTTGCGTGCAAGTGAAGCGAGGCTGTTCAACACGTTAAACATAAAGTGTGGACTTACCTGTGATCGCAGGAATGAAAGTTCTGACTTCAGTTTTTCATTCTCCTGTTCCTTCAGGGCTGCTTCAAAAGAAGAACGGTCTTGCATGATACGCAGCGCAAGGCTCAGTCCAAATACCATTAAGAAGTTAGGGACACCCACAAAAAGCGGTGGTCCAAACGGTCGGCCCATATCGCCTGCGGGCATAAAGTATAAACGAATAGCATACCCTGCGAACAAGTATATACTAAATGCAAGCACTACTATAAATGTATATGGCCACCAACTTTTCTTCGAAAGAATCCGCGGCACGAATATGAACATGTTGAGGTAAAAGAAAATTGCCAGTAATACATTGGTGGCAAAGGCTTCGATGCGAAACCACATGGGGTCAAACGGAATGGTTTGCATCATGTGTTCAGGCGGTGCCGGGCCGGCTCCACCTGCAGATGGTGGCATTCGTTCTGCAAAGCGTGCATTGCCTCTTGAAATAAATCTGAAAGGCATCATAAACAACAGCGCCCAGCCAAACACGTGTAGTGCTATAATAAGTATTTTATTGACAACTCTTTTTTTCACGTGCTCCTGAGCCAAACAACACCCTGTTCGGATGAAAGCTCACTCCATTTTTTAAATATCTTTTTTTTTAATGTTTTGTCAAACACAAAGGCTTCTGCAAAATGCAGAAAGCCTTCGGTACTTGCTATGGTTTGGGCTCCATCGAATTTACTATATATCACGTACAGGCAGATATTGCCGTTCAGTTAAGCCTATCGTTTTCATCCTCTCCATTCAACTCCTAACTCCAGTACTTAACTGAACGACCTTATCCCTATAGCCTGCAGGTTAATTAATACGTCTCATCGTATTCTTCCAATGGCTTGAACTCCCAGATATCGTCATAACGACTTGTTCCGTTTTGTCCGGTGCCTACAAAAATTCTATCACTCAATACATATCCAACAGCCAGGCTTCGTGCGGATCCTTCATATCCGGTGCGATCATCCCAATCAAATGTAGTGGCATCAAATACATATACTGTTTTAACTGCTGCACCTGTTGATGCTACTCCTCCGATAATATAGGCTTTCGTTCCTACAGTCACTGCCGTTGCATCGTATCGATACATAGCCAATTTGAATTCATCATAGTCGGACTCATCATCATCAGGTGTACGCTTTGTCCACGTAGGATTGCTACCATCGGTACCGGGTACAAACTCCCAGAAGTCAAGATTGAATAAACCGTTATCACGACCTGTACCTATATATGCTTTTCCATCTACTACAAAGGCTAGCCCTGATTCTATTTTGTCACCGGGGTAACTTACTATCTCCGACCATGTGTTGGTTGAAGGATCGTATTGCCAGAAATCACTGTTTGTATTATCCCCATCATAACCGGTGCCTACATATCCTTTTGATCCGATAGCAAAAGCTATAGCATTATAGCGCGCAGAACCACCGAAGAGGCCGAGGGAATCCCAGGCGTTGGTGGCTGGATTGTATTCCCAGAAATCTCTGAGTTCTTCTGTATCTTCATCACGATTATACCCGAGCCCTACATATCCTTTACCATTTACACTAAAGGCAACAGCACGCTCGCGCGCTTTGCCGGGGAATGGCGCCATCGACTCCCAGTAACCGTTGTTGATATCGAAACCATATATATCAGACCAATAATCATCGCCATCATAACCAAGTCCGACAAATACTTTTGTGCCGATGGTGAAAGAAAATGCACCGGAACGTTTCACACCTTTAAAAGGCGTAACCTTTGTCCAGTTACCAAGTGTATCATCATCATCATCAGACGAGCAGGCATTAAGCATTATTAATCCTGATAGCACAAAAAGCATTGCTGCTAATTTTATCTGTTTCATTCTTAATTATTATTTACAGTGACAAAATAAATTCTCAAGCGTGTTTTATAGTCGACACCATTATTGCCGACATAGATACGATCTACCGATACCGGAAAATTTTCAGAAAGCGAGAAGACAAGGCCGTTCTCATTGAATTCAGCAAGCTCCATTTGCTCTTTCACAAAAGATGTTACGTCAAGCGTATAGCGTGTATAGCGATCGAGATCCGTGTCATTGAGCAGCGTAGCACTGATGCCGTACTGCGCATAGAAATTGTTTTTCTTATCCGCTTTATATACCACAAACGATGAAGGTATAGGCTCAACATTACTATACGATTTCCGGATCGGATAAACATCAAGTATAGCTTGTGTGGGATAGAAATTTTCGATCTGCTTCAACTCACGCAGGTACGGCATATCTACACGCAATAACAATCCGGCACCGGCCTGCAGATATGCTTGCTCGTCTGTTTCATCAGAACTCAAGCGCTCATCGGTATCTTTAAGTGTTGTCAATTTTGTATTCTGGACATTGGTGTGAATATTCGTCTGCACTATATTTGACGCTGAAGCTGCGAATGATATATACTTATCCGTAATAGGAATTGTACTCTTATCTTTATAGTAAACACGAAGTTCCGGTGTTATTGTAAAACCCAGAAGGCAAGTAGAGCTTGAGGTATCCGGCAATATAGCAAGGCCTTTAAAGTAGCGCAGAAATTCTGTTGAGCTGCTCAACTGGTCGCTGCCGCTGGTAAGTTTTTCAAAGAGTTCTTTTCCAAGATCATCGGAAAGAATAATTTCCAGCGAGTCTGAGCGATTCGGCTTCGGAAGAAATGTAAGAGAACCTAAAGGATTTTCATCGATGGCGAATGTTCGGTCACTATATAATGTACCATCATCATCCAATTCCATATCTTCCTTTACATAGTGTGCGCGCAACGTTACATTGGTAGTAGTATCATAATAGAAATAATGATCATACTTTAATACAATCGCTATATAGTCGTAGGATACATCTTCATACTGCAGGTCTGCACCAGAAGGAGGAACCACTTGAAAGTACGATGATGCTGTAATGCGACCGAGTTTTTCATCTACATGCGAGCCCAATAACATGCGGGCACCACCATTCGTAGTCAGGTCCTCGATCCGAATCGTTGAAAGCTTAACAGAAGAAGAATCAATGTAAGAAAAATCCAGTGCGCCTTCGTTGAAGAAATCTGTACCAATCTCCGAAGAATCAACACCACACGATGCCATCATTAAAATTACTACGACTACAAACCAAAATTGCTTCATGGAAAAACATCTCCGTGACAAAAGAACCTGGTTCATATTGCTTCATGAAATGAATGAGACAACCCTGCGCAATTCAGCTACCAAAACCAATGCAGGCACCACCGAACGTGTAGGCTATGGGTTGGCGATGTTAGAAAAACCATCGCCAGATGCTTTTTTTACGCTGATAATGATGATTACAAGTTATTTCTCAAATGAACTCGTAAATAGATCGGCACAAAATCAAAGATTGCAGTTGTATTCTTTGGATTGGTCGCTAATTATTGTCGGACCAAAAAGTGGTGGCGAAGTTGCAAGACTAAAAAATCTGCAATGCCGAGATTGACACATGTTCTGATCGCTGGGACACTTATACTACTACACTATAGCGCGCAGGCGCAAAATATATTCAGCTCGCCTTATTCGGTATATGGAATAGGCATGATAAACAACAGGACTTCATCCATGAACAGAGGTATGGGTGGAGTGGGTATAGGTGTACAGGATGACTTCAATCTCAACCCGCTCAACCCGGCTTCATACGGAGCAATCTCATCACCGATAACACACATCTATGAAGTTGGACTATATGTAGAATCTAATAAATACCAGATGAGTACACGGTCAGATTCAAAATCTACCGGTGGATTATCCAATATAAATTACTGGTTTAAATTTTCCCCTTGGTGGTCGGCCTCTGCTGGCCTTGCTCCGTTCAGTAGTGTAGGGTATAAGATTAACACAACACGGGAATTGGGTGCCGCTTCAAATGTAGACTATACTTATGATGGAAGCGGTAATATCAACCAGCTTTATCTGGGTAACTCCTTTAAGATCGTAAAAAATTTATCGCTCGGTGTTAACATTTCATATCTATTCGGGAGCATTACAAAAAATGAGACTATAGATTTATCGAACCTGTCAAGTGTACTTACCTACGAGAATCAAATAGTGGCTCGTAAGATGGATATCGATCTTGGTTTGCAGTATAGAATCAAAATAAAAAATCGTGCGTTGGTATTGGGAGTCGTTGCTGACGATGGCCTTACATTGAGAGGAACTCAGAAGAGCGCATTATATGATCAGAATGCCGATACGCTCACCAATGATACCGGAGATAAACTAAAGTATAAGCTTCCGGCTTCAGCAGGTTTTGGAATTGGACTTCATTCTAAACGTTCCATCCTTGCTGCCGATTTAAAATTTGAAAATTGGAGCAGCGCAAATTTCTCCGACCAGGAGTTAACATTTCAGGATACCTGGAAAGTTGCTGTTGGCTATCTATATAAAGGAAATCCGAATGCCGAAAGTTATTGGGGCCTTGCCTCACTTCGTACCGGATTTTACGTGCAGAACTATCAGCTCAAAATTGACGGAACAAATCTGCCGCTGTGGGGAATGTCTGCCGGTGTTTCATTGCCGGTGTTTGATGGTAAGTCTGCTATCAACTTAACATATTCTTATGACAGACTTGGAACCACTACCAATAATCTGATCAGACAAAATTCTCAAAAGATTATGATCGATGTAGTGATCCGCGACCTCTGGGGTATCAAACGTAAATTCGATTGATGCATCGATCACATGCAGCAACGTTCTGTTGCTAAGTATACTTTAAACTATACGAAGTGGGTAATACAGGGCTCGAACCTGTGACCCCTACCTTGTCGAGGTAGTGCTCTAAACCAGCTGAGCTAATTACCCGTAAGCCGGGCGTGAAATTAACAATTCTTTTAATGGATACCAGCATTCCTGAATTACCGGCTACCGGTTTAATGGGTGGTGAATTGGGCAGAAGCATTTATATTAGAAACTTTATAACTGTTCTCTTCTTTTAACAAGAGCCTATGAAGTCGCCTGAATATTGGATTACTCAACTTGCACTTCTTCCACATCCGGAAGGTGGGTTTTATAAGGAAACTTATCGCACTGCAGAATTAATACCTACACCCGGATTACCATCGAGGTTTCCTGCTGCGCGAAATTTTTCAACGGCTATTTATTTTTTACTTCGATCACACGACCGCTCCCTGTTTCATCGTATTAAATCTGACGAGCTCTGGCATTTTTATGCAGGTGGACCTCTTAACATTTATATACTAACAGACCTGGGACTCACAACCTATACTTTGGGATCGGACCTGGAGAAAGGTGAATCGCTGCAAGTAGTGGTTCCTGCTAATTGCTGGTTCGGTGCGAAAGTAGTTGATGAAAACAGTTATGCTCTTTCAGGATGTACCGTAGCTCCTGGCTTCGATTTTGCAGATTTCGAAATGGCAAATCGAAACACTTTACTTAAAACTTTTCCTGCCTGTAAAAGCATCATTGAATTATTGACAAACGATACTACGTGCTGAACCGAATTATTTTTTGTGTGCTCTTTTTAACACTTCTATGCTCTGCAGCATTTGCTCAGCGGCAGCAGGTGTTTACAGGTATATTAGTTGATTCTGCAACCTTTAGTCCACTACCTTTTGTAAGTATCCGCATAAAAAATTCGATGCATGGAACCGCTACTGATGTGCAGGGTAAATTTAGCATTACAGCTACTGATCGTGACACGCTGATCTTTTCATTGGTAGGATACGAAACGATTATACAACCGTTATGGAATTATGAATCGAGCATGATTCGTATGACGGAAAAAGGAATTATGCTGGAAGCCGTCACGATCGAATCAACGCCTTTCAATTATGATGGTATGTTTGATGATGAGAATGCCAAACTTGCCCGAAGGAAATTGCCGTTCTATTTATCAAAAGGTAAAAAGCAAAAAAGAAAACTCACCTGGCTACGTGAAGACAATAACCGCGCGAAGACGTATGTAGATATAGTGATCAACAACCCCGACACAAAGTCAGGGCTAATGAAAAAATATTCTCTCACCGAAGACGAGTACTATAAATTACTGGGAGATTTCAACGCCAAAAACTATACGGTGATGTATTACCTCACCGCAGGTGAGCTTATAACGCTCCTCAATAGTTTTTACGAGCAGCACGCGGGAAAGAAGTAATTGCTATACTATATCTCACGGGAATCCAATCGCTTTAAAAGCGCAATGCCCTCATCCCATTTTCCAAATCCCGCTGCTACATTAATGTGTCCTGCCGGACCAATTTGAATTAACTCGCTCTCCCATGCGTCAGCAAAAGAAGCTGCACGCTGATTGTCATTCGTACTTGCTACCGTAATGGATGGGAATGGTAGTTTGTTGGACGGCATAGGTGTAAAGCCAGATGTACCACTGGGATACGTTTCTGCTTCCGTATCACTCGGAGCTACCAGCAATGCTCCCTTTATTTTACGATTATACCGTTGTACCCAAAAAGCAATTGTACAACACGCCAGGCTATGGCCGACCAGTATGACGTCCGTTGTATTTAGTTCTTCGATCTTCTTATCAATCGTTTCAATCCACTTGCTGCAAACCGGAGTGTCCCAATCTTGTTGTTGTACGCGGATAAAATTATACTCTTTCTCCCACAGCGTTTGCCAATGTTCTTCACCGGAATTTCCAAGTCCAGGCAGTATTAATACGGTTGATTTAAATATATAGTCTGCCACAGCTTATTTGAAATCAACGTTACCATTCGAATATTTTATATTATAGGTAAAGCTATCGATGCGCCAACCTTTGTCGGTAAGAACGCAATGTAAATCATAACTGCCGACAAACTCGCGCGTGTTGCCTTGCGTAGCAGCCTTTTTATAATGTAACGCTATTGCATAACAAAGCACTTTCGCTTCTATAGCTTCCGACTTAAAGTCTACCAAAAAATTTCCAGCCTGGTGATGTACAGCATCTATCCCGGCAAAGCCAGCTTTCCACATGTCGCAGATCTCTTTTGCTGAAAGATTCTTGCCTGCACCTGCTCCAAGTGAAGACATATCAAACCAGACATTCTCTGTGAGAACTTCTTCCAGCAGCTTATCCCACCATTGATAATCTGTATAGATAAAGAGCTTGGTAGCGAGTTCAATTACTTCATCACGTTTACTTTTGTTCTCCATATAAAGGGGGTTGGATGTCACTTCGAAAATATACAACACCTTGAAAAATTGCTAATCAAAATGAAAAATTGCTTAAGCAGATTAGCGCTGAGAGTATCACATATAAAGTCTGGGTTAGTCCCCGAAAGTTCTACAAAAGAATATTTTCTACTCTTCGAGAACAAAGGTGCGGATATCGGGTACATATAGATTGAAGAATCCCTTCCCTCCTTGAACGTTGGAAGGATAATTGACCGGTTCACTAAGATACTCTATAAAGCTAAAACGATTATCAAGTCGCAGCTTCATGAAGTTATAGTATTCTTCACTGATGTTTGATAAGAAAACAGCGACCGTATCACCCGCTTCAAAGTCACGTTGAAATGCTCTGAAAGTTTCGCTATAGTCGTTACTTTCAAATTCGGCATCATCTAACAAACGTGTAAACGCACGAGGATTCAATGCATCTTCAATCAGCTCATCACTTTCAATTTGTTGTACGTTCAACATATACCAGTTCTTTTCTTCGGGGTCAATAAGCCGGTATGAGACTTGAACCAGTGTATCGTCATAACCATTGAAATATAGCTCTGCTTCGATGTCCTCAAAAGAAATCATAGGCTTAACTGTAGTCGTTGCCGATATCTCGCCTAATGTTTCGCTTTCCACATGGAGAGTATATTCGGCATTTGCCTCAAAGGGTATAAATGTACCGCCATATACTCCGCTTCCAAGCGCAACCAAAGTATAGACATCCCGTGGACCCGTAATCGTCACTTCCGCATCCTCCACTGCAATCTGGTCTAATAATTCCTGAGCATCACTATCTTCGTTTGCATCCAGGGCGCCAAACGATTTGGTTAATAAAACTACCAATGACTGA
This sequence comes from uncultured Bacteroides sp., assembly GCA_902168185.1. GTDB lineage: Bacteria > Bacteroidota > Bacteroidia > Cytophagales > Cyclobacteriaceae > Ohtaekwangia. Next base: position 108,203 of record CABHOV010000074.1, on the reverse strand, counting down.
TCTGGAATAATCTGTGTGGACACCACGATCTGTGGCTGAACAACGGGGATACCTTCTACCTCCAACGGATCTGGTATACATGCTGCCAGTATAATAAACACAGATGCGATTAATCCTGTGCTTGAAAACCTCACACCGTAATCTATAGTCTTTATCATTCTTTCTCTTTTCTGGTATATATAATCAGAATGCATTAAAATTTAAATCCGTAACTAATAAACGGTATAAGTCCAAATAACCCGGGCTGCTCATAACGCAATGCGTTTGTTGCCTCGTCCTGCTCTATAGTAATCCCGATAGGATTCGCCCGATTGTATGCATTGTATACACCGGCAAACCACTGCCATTGAAATTTACGATCTGGTTTACTCCTGAACTTAATACCCAGATCAAGCCTATGACTATCCGCCAGTTTTACCTGGTTGATACCAGAATATATAGGCACAAGGTCGACACCTGTTAAGGTTGGCGCGAGAATTACATATTGTCCTATAACTGGAGTAAAGCGTGAGCCTGAAATAAATTCCCACACCGCTGATACGGCCCATCGCTTGTTGATAGCATACTGCATAACGACAGCACCATTATGCCTTCGGTCATAGCGTGAGTAAAACCACTCACCGTTATTGATTTCGTTATACTGCCTCCACGACCACGACAGGGTATAACTAATCCATCCTGTAAATTTACCGGCATCTTTACGCAACAAAACTTCGAGTCCATAGGCATTGCCTTTACCTTGTATTAGTTTTGATTCGAAATCGTTATTGAGAAAAAGATTAGTGCCTTCTTCGTATCCTATCAAATTGTCCATTGATTTATAGTATGCTTCCATCGAAAGGAAAAGATCTTTCGTGGGGAAGGATCGTTGCCACGCCAGGGCTACCTGGTGGGAAGTCTGCGGGCGAATGCTGGATGTAACCGGATACCATATATCTGTAGGCGAAGTGACCGCAGAGTTTGATATGCGATGCATATACTGCACCATCCGCGAATAACTAAACTTCAGTGCTTCATCATTTGTAAGTGCATACCGTGCCGAGACCCTTGGCTCCGGAAAGAAATAAGTCTTATCTGCAACGATAGCCATAGACGCACGCGTGCCCACATTGAAACGCCAGCGGTCGGAAGCAGCCCACTCGTATTGGGCATGCAGGGCCAACTCATTTGATACCTTACCGGAAGTTGCACTGCTCTCGAAGATCTCCGCTATAGTACCTTGCGAATTAATGATATTCGGACTCACGTTATGCCGTGCCCAATCCACGCCACCTTTAAATATACCATTGCCCAACACTGAATCTTTTTGCAAGAGCCAACGTGCTCCATAATCTTGAATATCAGACAACGCTCTCAGTTCATTTTCTTCAAAGGCATTGCGAATATCATATTTATACTCTGATCGAATCACGGAAAGCGTGCTGTTCCAGTTGTTCTGTAAACTACGATTCCATTGCAAAGCCAAGCTTGTGTTGCCCGCGTTATAGTTTGTTAAAAAACCATCGCCATCATTATCACGATCACGGTAAAGTTCAAGTTGATCAACGCCTCCATAATAACTTATTTCTACACGATCACGGTTAGAAGGCCGAAGTACAATTTTACCATTCAGGTCATAGAAGTAATATGGAAGCTCTTCGTTACCGATCGCTTTTACTACTTGATCGATATAGGTTCTTCTTCCTGCAATCCAGATGCTCGCTTTATTCTTTACAATTGGCTGCTCAATAAAAAGCCGCGAAGCAATTATACCTATATCTCCCGAAACTCGAGTCTTATCTGCTATACGATCTATAGTCTCAATATTTAGTATTGACGATAATCGACCACCAAACTCTGCAGGGAATCCTCCATTTATAGCTTCAACCTTATTTAATATATCCGGGTTGAACACTGAAAGAAAACCCAACATGTGGCTGGGGTTATATATAGGTACATCATCCAGTAATACAAGGTTTTGATCTGCGGCACCACCGCGCACGAAAAGATCGGAGCTTCCTTCAACACCACGCACAGTGCCTGGCAGTAGTTGCAGTGCTTTAATAACATCTGCTTCGCCTCCCAGCACAGGTAACATCCGGATGTCTTCCGGCGTAAGCAAATATGTACTGGTGCGATTAGTTTGCAGGATTTCTTCTTGCGGACTTCGTTCCCCAATTATTTCTACTTCTTTCAATTGTCCAATCGCGGGGTTAAGCGATATAGAAATAGTGGTATCCTTTTGCAGAAAGAAAACTTGCTGATATACTTCATATCCTATAAAAGAAACAATGATCGTTTTCCTTCCACGCGATAACGCTTTTGAGAACTTGCCATCATTGGTTGCGGCCAGATTAATTGAATCCGGGTAGATAAAAATGTGTGCTGCCGGAAGCCGCTCTCCTGCCTGATCGCGCACAACGCCTTTCAGTGTAACGGTTTGAGCCTTTACACTATTGACACCTAAAATCAACAAAATCACCGCCAGTATTTTCATCGCATAATCACTTCGGGGTGTAGCAATAACAAAGTAATGAAACATAACGAGTATTGGAGTGTTAAATTTTAAAAAGCAAAAAATGACTTTTTAAAGCAGTTTAAACCTACATGCTTTTTTGCCCTGAATTGTCTTTAAGCTTGTGCAGCAAAAAGCTTACTTTGAACTTTTAAGCACAATGCAACCCTTCTTCCGAATTTTATTGGTGGCACTATGCACAGTATCGTCACCGGTATTGGCATTCGACCAATCGGATAGTACAAGGTTATCGAACATTCTCAATCAGGCCGCTAATATTTATCTGTCCTATCCTGATTCTGCCATTGCGCTCGCGAACTCTATTGCTACTGAAAGCATGAGTGGCAATCATAAATATCTTCTTGGACATAGTTACTTCGTTCTTTCAAAAGCGAACTGGGCAAAGGCGAATTACAGACTTAGTATAGAGTACGGTTTTAAGTCGCTTAAGATATTTGAGAACTCTTCCTATACTCATTTATGGGGACAGAGTTTGTTATCGCTTGCGCGTACATCCTTAGAACTCCGTGACTTCACGCAGGCTAATGATTTTTTAAAACGCAGCCGGCAACTCGCCATTACTCATGATGACAATAAACTACTGGCCGATACGTATCGCGAGCGGTCTATGCTGCTCACAGAAATTCAACAATACGACTCTGCTCTTTACTTTGTAGACATCGGGTTAATGCTGTACAAGGGCATGCAAGACACGCTCAATACAAGTATACTCTATAGCCGCAAGGTGAAAATTTATTATTCACTGCGTAACTATAAAAAGAGCATGACCTACAATCACCTGGCTCTGCGTCTGGACAGTGTGGTTGGAAATAAACGCGCGCTTGGTATATCATTCTATCATGCAGCTCAAAATGCGAACGAACTTCACCAATCCGATAGCGCTATATTTTTTGTAAAGAAGTCGATCGAGTTAAGTGGTTCGATCAAAAATCTATCAGGCCTGATAAAAGCACACACCCTGCTGGCAGATATATATAGTAAAACGAGTAAGCCTGAACTGGCCGTGCAACAGCTAAAGCTGGCAAATCAATATAAAGACAGCTTGTATAATTCTGAAAAGAATGCTCAGATACAAGAAATGAAATCGCTCTACGAACTAGGCACGAAAGACAAAACCATTGAAGAGCTGGGACAAAAAAATACACTACAGCAGCAGTTGATAAGCAATCAGCGATGGCTAACTATACTTTTAGCGGCTGGTATAATTCTACTCATGGGTTTTATCATGGTTCTTTCGCGACTGCGCTCTATACAAACAAAGACTAATCAGACACTGGAAGAAAAAAACAGAGCGATCGAACTACAACGTGAAGAAATGCAGGCGCAGGCAGAATATCTTCATTATCTGAATAAGCTTAAATCAAAATTATTTTCTGTAATCAGTCATGACTTACGTGGCCCTATAGCAACGTTGCAATCGCTGCTCGACCTGGTCACTTCAAAAATTATGACACAGGAGGAATTTTTATCGGTGTCCGATAAAGTGAAAGGTAATTTAAATGTAACGCAGCGCACACTGGACAATCTTTTGAACTGGTCTTTGAGTCAGATGGAAGGTATACGAACAGAAAAGAAAGCCTTGAATATAAAGGTCTGTATTGACGAAGCGAGCAGACTGCTAACGGATATAGCCGAACAAAAGAGTATATGCATTGCAAACACGACAGAAGAAGCTATTAAAGTTTGGGCCGATCCGAATCAACTTCAATTGATACTTCGAAACCTGATTCACAATGCCGTTAAATTTTCCAAAGCAGAAGGACATGTAGAGATCTTTGCATTCACTTCAAATAATTACTGCAGCGTTACGGTAAAAGATTCCGGCATCGGAATGACGGAAGAAGAAGTAAATATGATTTTAGGACAAGAGCACTTTACCAAACGCGGTACGCAGCAAGAGAAAGGCACAGGCTTGGGACTGCTTCTCTGCAAAGAGTTTATTAAACACAACGGTGGCGAACTAAGCATCAAAAGCCAACATGGCCACGGCACTGAAATATCATTTACCCTCGCACTCGCGATATAAATTCACGAACAATATCCGTGTTAAATATGTTGTTCAGACAACATAAACTCTGATGCCAGCATTTGGCATTATTATAAAGGGATTAGACTTCGAAAGTACTGCATTTGAATTTCCTGATTTTTAAGAAATTGCTAGTGTCGATTTGGCAGTATTTGGCATTTGGCGCAAAGCTTGCAAACAGGAGATTCTGTAAACAACCTATAAAAATTAAAAATTAACGAGAAATGGGAGCTTTAATAATTGGACTTTTTTTCATGGCGATTGGATGGATGGTGAGTTCGAGGCTGAAGAGTAAGTTCAGAGAATATTCACAAACTCACCTGACACGCGACTTGACAGGCGCAGAGGTAGCTCGCCTGATGCTGGCTGATAATGGTATACATGACGTTCAGGTTACACATGTAGGAGGTGAATTAACAGATCACTATAATCCTGCATCAAAAACGGTGAATCTAAGTGAAGGTGTATATCATGGAAGAAATGCAGCAGCAACGGCAGTAGCTGCGCACGAGTGTGGTCATGCTGTGCAGCATGCTAAAGCGTATAGCATGCTGGAGTTACGCTCAGCGATGGTGCCTATACAAAGCATCAGCGCGAAAGTGATTAACTTCTTATTTATGATGATGATATTTGGTGCATTCTTCGCATCACAAATTATACCATGGCAAACAGCATTGCTGGTAATTATAGGCTGTTATGGTGTATTCGCTTTGTTTGCACTAATAACATTGCCTGTAGAATTTGACGCCAGCAAAAGAGCGTTGGCTTGGGTGCAGTCGAGAGGCATCGTAAACACACAGGAATATGGAATGGCAAAGGATGCATTGAAATGGGCAGCAATGACCTACGTTGTGGCAGCCATTGGTGCGCTTACCACGTTGTTCTATTACGTCATGTTATTCATGGGTAGTAACAGTGAAGACTAACGTTTGTAAATGATTTGAAAAAATCGTGTAAAAGGTTTTAACATTAAAATGAGAAATTTATTTTGCAAGCCTGGGTATATACCCGGGCTTGTTTTTTTATACCTTACCTGCCAATACATACGGACTTATTAACCTGAACCTCATATATGAATTTTCAACTTACTGAAGAGCAACTAGCCGTTCAACATGCAGCACGCGATTTTGCAAAGAATGATTTACTTCCCGGAGTAATTGAGCGTGACACCGAACAGAAATTTCCGAAGGAGCAAATAAAAAAAATGGGCGAACTCGGCTTCCTCGGTATGATGGTAGACCCTAAATACAACGGTGGGGGTATGGACACTATATCTTATGTATTGGCGATGGAGGAGATCTCAAAAGTTGATGCCTCTGCATCGGTGTGTATGTCCGTAAATAACTCGCTTGTTTGTTGGGGCCTTGAGAAATTCGGAACGGAGGAACAGAAAGAAAAATATTTAAAGCGATTGGCAACTGGTGAAGCGATCGGTGCTTTCTGTCTTTCTGAACCGGAAGCGGGATCAGATGCCACCAGCCAACGGACCACAGCCGAGGATAAAGGCGACCACTATATATTGAATGGTACCAAGAACTGGATCACCAATGGAAACACTGCCAGTATATATATAGTTATAGCACAAACTGACATTGCTAAAAAACACAAAGGCATTAATGCGTTGATCGTTGAGAAAGGAATGCCCGGCTTTGTTGTTGGAAAGAAAGAAGATAAAATGGGGATCCGCGGATCGGACACGCATTCGCTGATGTTCACAGACGTAAAAGTTCCAAAAGCAAATCGCATTGGTGATGATGGGTTTGGATTTACATTCGCAATGACCACATTGAACGGTGGTCGCATTGGTATAGCATCACAGGCGCTGGGTATAGCCGCGGGTGCATACGAACTGGCACTTGCTTATTCCAAAGAGCGCAAAGCCTTCGGCAAAACATTATCAGAGCACCAGGCTATACAATTCAAACTGGCAGACATGGCAACAAAGATTGATGCAGCGCGTCTGTTGGTACACCAGGCTGCCTGGCTAAAAGATCAAAAGAAAGATTTTGTAAAAGCTGCCGCGATGGCCAAGTTATACGCTTCCCAAATTGCTCAAGACGTAACAACCGAAGCGGTACAAATTCACGGCGGTTATGGCTATGTAAAAGAGTTTCACGTAGAGCGCCTCATGCGTGATGCCAAAATCACGCAGATTTACGAAGGCACAACAGAAATTCAGAAGATGGTGATTTCAAGAGAGCTTCTTAGATAAATATAGTTTCATTTCGATGGTGCTATAATGTCATGAAAAATTGACACTATAGCACCATTTTTTATTTTAAAGAATTATCGAATTAATGATCCAATCAAAATCATCACGCTATATTTAAATTCATTCGTATAGTATAGATGTCGTCATAGCGCTACCTTTGTGCATGCTTTCCGAAAAAGACAATACACATATCAGTAAATTCCTCAGTCTGGTGCTTCGGCACAAACCTGAAACAATAGGCATTACGCTGGATGAGAACGGCTGGATAAGCGTAGATGTACTCCTTCAGCAGATGACAATTCATGGGCATAGCATCTCGAAAGCTATACTGGACCATGTTGTTGCTACGAATAGCAAGAAGAGATTCTCTTATAATGAGGATGGAACAAAAATACGGGCAAGTCAGGGACATTCTGTTGAAATTGAGCTCAACTATAAATCTCAGCAGCCACCCACTATACTTTATCATGGCACGGCAGAGAAGTCGTTAGATTCAATTTTAGCCACAGGTCTCGAAAAAAGAGAACGTCACCATGTACACCTGAGCACAGCTATAGAAACTGCATTGTCCGTTGGCAAACGATATGGCAAGCCTGTTCTTCTCTCCATCGATGCTCGAAGAATGCATGACAATGGCTATATATTCTTTCTTTCAGAGAACAACGTATGGTTAACAGACCATGTGCCTGTGAAGTATATACACAAACAGCAACAGGGCTCTATTGATTAAGTTTCCTTACGGCACTTGGCTCAAGCTTCCACAAATATTTCTTCTGTATAGTATCAATAGCCTGCTGCCTTGCATCTGACCGATCGACACCTTCATGAACATCCTTGATCTTTTTGCTCAGAAGGTTTGCTATCTCATACGAAGAGTGAAATCCGGGATAAGTGGACTCAGCCTTTTTAAAATTGTCGCGTGCCTTTTCAAGATTTCCTTGCTGCAGATATAGCAGTCCTTCGTGCTCATATTGACGTGCAGTCTCTGCTTTACTTGTGACAGGGTTTATTTTAAGTGAATCAGAAATTGAAATCCCATCTCCACTAAACGTAATGGCTGCATCCGAAATTTGTTTATATGCTACCTCATCTCCTGAAGTCAAAGCCTGCTGCGCCTTCTTTATATAGTAGTTGTTGATCATGGCGACCAATTCATCCGAAAACTTTTTATCATCTGTCAGTGATGGTATAATTCTGGTGAGCGCCATAGCCTTATCAGGATTATTGGAGTCAAATGCTTCATTGATCACCTGCTCGGTAAACTTGATTTTGTCAAACGCCCGTTGCTGCTGTTGCAAGGTGTTATTGATATAGTATCCTACTCCTGCAAGTACTACAGGCACTATCAGCGTTTGAATCCAGAATTTTACACTGTCGGACATTTTATACAGTTAATAAATTGATAGTGGTACTATAACAACATGATTATTTTCTATCCTTCCTGTTATATAAATTAAAGAATGGGATATCCACAGCAACAAAGGCTCCATAGCGAACATAGTAATTCTCGCTTATTGAAGCTGTGCCACCAGAATCAACATCACGCAACGAAGGTCCCATCTGTGCTCCCAAGCCCAGAGATATAGGGCTCTTTCCTAATCCATAGATGAAGTACAATCCCGGTGCAACTATATCTTTCAATTTTACATTGGACGCAACCGCAGTATTGTCATCATTAAAACGAAACGAAGCCAGTGCACCGAGGTCTATAACCGAAACAAAAAGACTTACTGACTTACCTCCTTTTTTTTCACTCGCTTTCAATCCTCCCCGGCTGAAAGAAAACCCTACGGGAGCAAAAACACCGGCAGAACCTCGATTGGGTGTTTCCGATGCAGGCATGTGTTCAACACCTCCATACAACCCCACATACCCGTTGAGGGAAACATTACCATACGATTCACGCTTCACGCGATAACTTCCTGGCGGTAACGCTACAACTTCTATAGCCTGCTTCACTTCTTCAGATGTTTTTGCAGTAGCTACATTGGCCATGAACGATCCGTATTTGATAACACCTTTCAAAAAATTCGAATCCGTTGTATCTATTTTTTGAATGATCAATGAAAACTCAATCACCGCTGCGCTATAGGCCTTGGCGCGCACGTCTGCAACGAGATTCGAAACATGCGTGAAAAGGAATTCAATATCAGATGTTTTAAACAGCGGTGTTTTATCTGAGTTCATCACAATTTTATTCGCCAGTGCAAGGATCTTGGGTAGATCGTTTAGCAACGTAACATAACCACCTGTGGTGCCCGGATCATTGCTTGCTTTTAATTGAAGCAACGTTTGATCGGCATGCGTGAGTATAGGTTTAAATTTTATAATGATACTTTCAGCGTTGTTGATTGTTTTTGAAAGCGTTGTTAAAAAAACTGTGAATTCATTAACATCAATGGATAGTGATTTCTGATATACAAGGCCAAGGTATATTCTTAAAAAAACAGGATCGCTAAATTTATTAAACTCTTCCTCCGAAATCCAATACCGCTCACCTGTTGCCGAACGTAACGACTGCGAAAATATATTAGCTACTTTTAATACCGGCCCGAAATCACCCCAGGTATCACGAATATATACTCGTGTGGCCAGTTCATTTAAAATATCACCGGGATGTTTGCCTTGCTGTATTTCTACTGCTATCTCAAAAATCAATTGAATATAGGGATACGACGGAAGACCTTGAATACGCGTTACCAACTTGGTGCGGGTTACAGGATCAAGGTTGATCCATGTATTTGCATTCAACAGAATATTCGATAAATCATTTGCAAAGGCTTCGCGAAAAGCCTGCAAGTATTGCTGGTAGTTATAGATCTCATGGCCAGCTACGAGCATAACAGAATGTGTATTCGGGAAGAGTACCTGTACATCTTTCCCATAGTCCTTGTTATTTAAAAAATCATTAAACTGCTCAAAGAAGTATACATCAAGCTCTGCTTTAGTTCGCTCTACCAGAAACTTTGCAATTCCATCGGCAATCGTGGTGACGTCAAGCCCGCCAACGGATGATAGCATTTTAGAAGCGCCTGCAATCGGGCTGCTGCTTAAAGCATTTACAGCAGGCAATCGCAGATAGGGATTTTTAGAAAACGCTTGTTGAATTTCACCATAGGTAGTTTTATCAACATACTTTTTTAAAATTTCTGCCGCTTTTAAATTGCTTTGATTAACGATCGGAAATAATACCCGACCGCTATCTATAACGGGATTTAAAGCTGCAAGCTGCAACGCGTCCTGATACGCCACCTGCGCACGCAACATGTTCGGCAACACGAACAAAAAGAACACGGCACCGAAGAGTATATTTCTTTTCATTTTACAATTTATTTAAAGTGTTAACGGGATTTATAAGTTTACCATATTCCATGCTATCAGCATGGCTCATCAGTTCTTCTCTCAGATCATGCGCACGATATTTCTTATTCTTTTTTCTGACAGCCTCCAGCAATAATGCAGCTATACCCGCTACATACGGTGCGGCCTGGCTCGAGCCAGAAAGATTTACATACGCTTTATTCAGAGAGGTTGAGAAAATTCCTTCACCGGGCGCAAAAATATTTGTCTTACTCGCATGTATAGTATCTGCCAGTGGCGATCTGCTTTTTGTAACGCCTGCTACGGACAATACATTTTCATATCTGGCAGGATACAAAATATCATTTCCTGTAGTTGAATCTTTATTGCCAGCCGCTGCGACAATCAAAATTCCCTTCGCGATAGCTTTACCTACAGCTGTTTCAAGCGCACTATTATTTGTACTTACTCCATTGCTAATAGAAATGATATCGACTGAATTTTTAATCGCCCACTCTACTCCCTTTACAAGAAACTGTACATCGTCACCGTGAATATCATTTGTAATCTTGCCCAAATAGAAATCAGTATTAAAAGCAAGTCCTTTCACACCAAAACCATTATTGGAAGCTTTGATTATACCGGTAACATGTGTGCCGTGCCCGGTTTGATCTGTAATGCCTGTATCACTTACTGATAGATCAATAAGGTTAGCGGTATTGACTATCAGATCAGGATGTGGCAATGCTATACCTGAATCTAACACGGCAAGTTTTATCTTCTCGCCACTCAATCCTTTTTTCCACAGCTCCCCTATATTGAAATCCTTATGCCACCAAAAATCTGATTCGCTATATTCGGTTAGTGCAACACGAGCAATAATTTCATCTATATTCTCGATGCCTCCACTCCAATAGTAATTATCCGCAGCATCTTTCAACCAGGTGTTAACACCATTTAAAATATCACCATCAAATAATTTACCTTCAACCTCCAGTTGACTGCCCGGGGCAATGTGCTGATAGCTGGGAGCGTTTACACGTGGACGCCCTATACGGACATCTAAATATTCTTTAACAGTAACTTTCATTTTCTTATTTATCTATAGCTATCATTAGCCTTTTCTTTTTATGGGCATGTGTTGAATCAAATTAAAAAATACACTCAACAACATACTGCTCTTCCTATCACATGATCATTGAAATGAACTTACAGCAATGTATACTATTATATCTTGATCTAATATTCTGACACTTCTTACAGCAGGTATTTAATAATTTTATAAACTCAAATTATCTTCAGGGATTCCTCCAGGATATAGCAGATTTCTTTCTGCACACTCGCATATAAAGTGATCATGTACACCATAATGACACGCAGAAATATAAATCAGGCAGATGAATATATAACTTCCTGTAAACACAACAATACGTCAGTGTTAAGAAAGATAGAGGAAGAGTAGAAAAGATTAAAATCGCGAATTAAAAATTCGCACACAACCATCAGGTATTGATATACTTTATTTAAAATAAACTAAGCACCCGGCTGCCGGGCGCTTAGCTGAGTAGGTCTTTTGATATTCTTCTGCATGGCTAACTTTAACCCCAACGATTCATGCTGGAGTATGCATGCCTCATTTCACAAGCATGAGGGTGCTTTTTGTTATTAGAGCCCATCTAATAAACATATGTCTGCTTGAAGATCATGTTCCGACACTCATTCACAACGCTAGGCCTGGTGTACACTTGGCCGAAACATGGGATGCAAAGAGGTTATCAATCAATCACAATCCAACAGGTATTAACACTCTATGTGTATGCTATATAAATGCAAAAAGCCCATCGCTCTGCCTTGCGGCAAAATGATGGGCTCATGATCGAATGTAGCAAAACATCCACACATTTACAAACAGGCTGTTTTCAATGTCCGCTATAAATGTTAAACAAAACCCTGTTTCCGGGATGGATACGTGAAAAAACGTTACTAAAATTACGACATGAATATTCATGTAGGACAAGAAATAGCAAAAGTGCTTCTTGATTCAGGCATTAAAAAGAAAGAATTCGCCAGGCGAATTCATACCAGCACGCGAAATGTTTATTCAATCCTAAAAAAGAAGGAGATCAAGACAGACCAATTGATCATGATCTGCCAAGTGCTGAACTATAACTTTTTCAGTTTATATGTGAAGCCAATCGAAGAGCAACGTTTACATATGCTTTCGGTAATGAACGATACGCAACGATGCGATTCTCATAAGAATAACAACAAAGTGATGATTACGCTGGAGCTGGATGGTAAGCCTGAAACGCTTGAGCAAAGTATAAAGCGATTGCAAATGATCAACCAGGCGTTGGATTAGGATGGATATTTAATAGCGGTTTTAGACCATGCAGATAGTATAGTATATCTGCATGGTCTAAGAGCAACCTGCTATTTCATATACATATAGTCTACGGTTACATTGATCATCGCCTTCAGGCCGGTAAGCATACCGCGATCGTCCATCATAAAATCAGGAGTATGGTGCGATGCTGCTTTCTCTACCGGAATCTCCGGAGGACATGCACCTACAAAGAAAAAGAATCCAGGCACTTTCTTCTGGTAATAAGCAAAATCCTCAGCACCTGTTACGGCTGGTATACGCGCTACATTTTGTTCACCGGCAGCTTTGTTGAGACTGGCTACCATCTTCTCGGTAACAGCCGGATCGTTATAGGTTACCGGAGTCATACGGGTGATCTCGATCTCCGCACGAGCGCCTGCACTCTCCGCTATATTTACAACGGTGCGCTTTAATTTTTCATGAATATCATTTTGCATGGTCTCATCGAACGTACGGATCGTTCCGGTCATCTCTGCATATTCAGGAATGATATTCTGACGAATACCCGCATGTATAGTACCTACTGATATTACCGCTGGCTCTTTCGTTAGCTCCGTCTGACGACTGATAATAGTTTGTATACCGTTGATGATTTGCGCCGATACAACCACTGGATCTATACCGAGCCAGGGTGCTGAACCATGCGATTGCTTTCCATATACTTTAATCGTAAACCAATCGGAGGCCGCCATCATACCTGCAGGTTTATACGCAATCTGTCCGAGCTTACGAATGCCTTGAATGTGCATTCCGAAAATAACATCTACTTTAGGATTCTCGAGTACACCTTCTTTTACCATCAGGTCAGCACCACCTTCTTCACCGGCAGGAGGTCCTTCTTCCGCAGGTTGAAATATAAATTTGATAGTGCCCTTCAGGTCTTTTTTATTCTTTGAAAGTATTTCAGCAACACCCATTAAGATGGCTACATGCGAGTCATGACCACAAGCATGCATAACACCAGTCTCTTGTCCATTGAATGTTGTTTTTTCCTTGGAAGCAAAGGGCAAACTATTTCGCTCCGTTACCGGCAATGCATCCATGTCGGCACGCAACGCTATAACAGGTCCGGGCTTTCCGGTTTTAAGTAAACCTACAACACCGGTATGAGCAACACCCGTTTGAATTTCTATACCGAGTGCTTTTAAATGTTCAGCTACATATGCCGCAGTCTTTACTTCGCGATTTGATAGTTCAGGATATTGATGGAGGTGTCTTCGCCATTCTATAACTTTATTCTCGATTTCTTTTGCCTGCTGATCGAGCTTGGCCTGTACTTTGGAATTTACCTGCGCCTGAGCAACAATACAGGAGAGTATAAGCGCGAGGCTATAAAAAAATTTCATCATAGGAATGGCTTTAGATTCGGACAATATATTGATTATCAATTTTGCAACCAACGACAATGCATGGAGTGGATTAAAATCTTTTCGAACGACACAGAAGCGAGGAGTAAAATCATCCATGATAAACCACAACTCCTGGTTCTTCATGGCAAACGGATTTGCCTGGTACTTCACGAAGAAAATTTTATGGCTGTGCAAGATGCCTGCTCGCACAATGGAGAGTCGCTGAGCAAAGGACACGTTAATTACCTGGGCGAGATCGTTTGTCCCTGGCATGGCTATCGCTTTCAACTTAAAAGCGGCCGTGCCTGTGATTCTTCTTCCGCGGATTTAAAAACCTATCCGGTTAAATCAGATGATTCCGGTTTTTTTATTGGCATTTAAAATAGATTAATACCTATTTTCGTTTTTTACTCGCTCCCTATAGTTGTGGAGCGCTGTGGTTAATCGACCGAATAAAAACTTATGCAAGTTCGTTTTCTGATCATCATTCTCATTATAAGTTTACAATCTGTTTTCGCACAAACGTATTTCCGCGAGGAGAACTGGATCGATCAGTTAAACCTGGCGGGTGGACTTCCTGAAAAATTACTCAGCACGCGCACAACCGTTTTCTACGATTATACTCTTAGCGAAAAAGAACTCAAGGATACACAGGAATATTTTCAGCGTTCGGGGATCGATGCTGTTGCATACTATGAGATGGATATACTCATGGCCGGTAAAGATATAACCCGTGCATTCGGAGATTTTTTAACGAAGCGTGAGATTTCCAACATTGCCTTTCTTGAAAAAACAGATAAAGGTTACAGGTTGGTTATCACAACGTACAACGGCAAAGAAAACGTTATTGACCCCAAGCAGAATGCATGGTCGTTATCCAATACTATACTTACGGAATTACTGAAGACGGTATACCGTACTACAGCCAATCAACTGAAGAAACAAAATTTATTGATCAACGATCTTCCTGAACCTGGCCCGGATATAAATCCGATTGCTGGGAAACGAAATGAATTCTTTGCGATCGATTTGAAAGTAGATCCGCTGTCTGTACCCAAGTTTGGTGACGAAGCACTTGATAAGCAACTCGAAGAAATTTTCAAGAATAACTATCCGCTGAAGTATAAACTTACCGAACCCGGGCTCACCGACAAAGAACTGCGCAAGCAAGGATCGCTATATGTACTCTGCATCGTGAAAGGAAGAGGATCTGCACTAAAAGAAATTCTGGGATACCCGGTAGCCAAATCTGAAAGCGCTTTGGTATCCGTTACCTATCCTGACATGCAGCAGCAACTAAAAAATATTCCATCCAACGCGCAGGTATATAAAATATACTTTAAGCACATCGAGTCCGGCAATGTATTTCTAGGCACCAAATGGGATGCTGATGTTACCTGGGAGCAGGCTTTGCTGAACAACATCAAAGGGTTAAAGGCAGAGCTTAAGCTAAATTGATGAACGACATCGTAGAGCTTACTCCACTCCTGCCACCTTCAATTTATAGATATACTCTGCTTCTTTGCGCTTCATTTCTTCGTTGGTAGCGGATAGCTCTTCCATATTCTGACGCATTTCCTCTTCCTGTGCGTGAAGCTGCTGTGTCTGTTCCTGCATTTGCGTAACCAGTGTACGCATCTTCTGTGTAGACTTCACGGTAGAGATCGCTGCTGCCATATACTCCGTTGCCTTCTCAACAAAACTTTGCTGATAATCCTGCCACGTTACAAATCCAGCCAGCTCAAATACACCTTCGATTTGTTCGCTATATTTCATCGGAACAATCAGAATACAACTAGGTGTAGCATCTCCCAATCCGGAAGTAATCTGCGTATAGCCCTCGGGTACTGATCTCATTACCACGGTCGCTCCTTCAAGAAAAACCTGACCGATAAGTCCTTCACCAATCTCAATACGTTTTTCAACAAACTTCCGTTTATCGAAAGCATAGCATGCTGCAAGCTCCAGGTATTTATTTTCTTCAAAGTCTTCCTGTAGTATAAATGTACCGCCCTGTTGGGCGGAGAGATAGCGAACAAGAAAACGCGTAGCCTGATCCGCCAAGGCTTTCGCATCGTCCTGGTGTTGTCGGATGATCTCTGTAAATTTTGTCAGCCCCTCTGTTGTCCAGATACGCTTGCGATCTTCATCCTGTATACGTTTCATTTGGTCGCGCATGTCCATCAAGGTAGAAGAAAGATTATCTGTATTCAGTTTTGCATTCGCCTCACTCATACCAGGCCAGCTCACAGCAAAGTCACCGGTGGTAATTTTTTTAATGAAGTTGGAAGCATTCTTGATGTTGCCAATCGAAGAGTTTAATATCTCTTTCGCGTCATCGGCTATTGGTGTGCCGGGATCAAATATAAATTCACGATTATTCTTTTCAAGATTCAGCAGCAGTGCTTGCCGGTGCGACTCTTGTCCGCGGATGCGATGAAAAATAAGGTATAAACTTGGTATACCGAGCAATAGCATTAATGCCTGGATGATGAGATTACTTTGCACTGCTGCCTCATAGCGCATTTCAGCATCATGCTTCAGCGCACGTTCATGCTGAATAAAATCCGTGGAGAAACCAAGGTATGTTTTCCAAACGTGAAAGCCGCGATCTTCAACCATCAGCTGTTTAAACTGCGTCATGCTATCAACCTTGGCAATCTCAATCATCTGATGACAGAAAGCTATATATTCATTAACAGACGCTACATATTCTTCAAAATTCTGCGTAGGATATTTCTGTTTCTTCATAATCGCCCGAATGGTGTCCATGTCAAAAGGCGCTCCTTGCAAGGATATGCGAAACGGGTCCAGTAACGGTTCTGTTTTTCCCAATGCATATCCGCGTACACCTAAGTCAAGCAGATTAAGCCAGCGAATAAGCTCATTGGTTTTGCTCAGCGCCAATTCTGCCTCTCGCACATGCTCGGCAGTTTCAGTCATAATTCTTTGATTGCGAAAAGCAAGGACGGATGTGATCAGCGTCAATATCAGAATAACACCAACCGCGAGGTAGATTGTATTCTTTTTTAGTAAAGCGATAAGGCTATTCATAGAATAGTTAGAAGGCTATATGGTTTGCAATATGATATTAACGAAACGGTTTAACAATAGCAATAAAACACACAGACTATTCCGCAGGAATGCCTTTTGTCTGTGAATTGGAAAAAATATTATACAAAAGAAGAGATTACACTTCCTTAAAAATCAGGATGTGAAGAAGTAAAAAACTACCGCTTTATTCATCAGGCTATATCTATTCCTTTTCCCTCTTGTAGTGTAAGAAAAGGTTGATGCGGCTTGGGAAGTTTCGCCAGCGCAGCGTTCAAGTCGCGCAAAGGTTCTTCTGCTCCTTCATCAGCAAGTGGAAATGTACCGAAGTGTGATGCTATGGTGAGCGATGATTTTACTTCCTGGTGAATCTGCACGGCTTCTTCGGGAGAACAGTGAATGGGCGACATAAACCATATGGGCTTATAGGCGCCAATGGGTATCAATGCCGCACGAATAGGTGCACAGCGTTCTCCTATTTCTTTAAATGTATAGGCGTTGTAACCGGTGTCGCCTGCAAAATATATATTTCCATTGGTGCCCTTCAGCAGATAACCACACCACAGCGTTGCATCACGATCGAGCATTCCTCTTCCCGAAAAATGCTGGGCCGGTAATGCCTGCACGGAGAGTCCCTTTGGTATAGCTATCTCCTGCCACCAGTCAAGTTCGTGATACGCATGTATACCATGCTGCCTGAGAAAAGCACCAACACCTAACGATACTATAAATTGAGGATTGAACACTTTCACCAGCCGCTTCACGGTATCTATATCTAAGTGATCATAATGATTATGACTGAGTAGTACGAGGTCGATCTTCGGCAGGTCTTCAAAACGTATACCGGGAGGACGCATTCTTTTCGGACCAATCCATGAAAAAGGACTCGTGCGTTTACTCCAAACAGGATCTGTAAGTATATTCATTCCGTCAACCTGAATCAGAAATGTGGTGTGATTTACAAACGTTATACGTAAACCAATTTCGATTCGCTCCGCGGGTTTCTCTCCAAAGGTATTTTCAAGTTGCTCTGTCCAAGGGCCGCGCTTACGCTCGCGCATCCATTTCAAAACTTCTCTAAGGCCGTTTGCCTTCGCACCGCTTGGGTTAATAAACTGTTTCCCATCAAAGTGATCGCTAACAGGACCTTTATACCGGGGGGCTGATATACTATAGCCGATTAAAATAAACGTGAGAGCAACCGCTGCCACTGGCAAAAGAATATAGATTACAAGCATAGGTTCGCTCTGATGTTACATAGATTATAAACAGGAAGACGCAAAAGA
The DNA here is from genome assembly GCA_902168185.1 of uncultured Bacteroides sp. Classification (GTDB taxonomy): domain Bacteria; phylum Bacteroidota; class Bacteroidia; order Cytophagales; family Cyclobacteriaceae; genus Ohtaekwangia. The sequence continues at coordinate 90,078 of CABHOV010000074.1, read as the reverse complement.
CGGACTCTTATTGTACACTCAAAAAATTATACCCAGACTTTTATCAATAAAAAAGCCGTGAAGAATGCTGAACCTCTTCACGGCTTTTTAAAAGTTACTGTATTGTTAGTTCAAACTTAGTGACGCACCTACCATGTACATTCCTCCAATCGTATCGGCTCCATAAAATTCACGACTTTCACTATTGAGTATATTCCTTCCGTTCAGAAATATACTAAGTGCTTTCACAGGACTATAATTCACTTTTGCATTCAGCAGAAACTTACCATCAATCGATCCAAGCGTACCGGTTCCAGTCTTATCGGCATAGTCGTATTGATTGTGACTTGCATATGTATAGCTGCTCAGGTTTACAGTAAACTTTGGTGACGCTTTAAAGTTCATATAAAAACCTCCATACCAGGACGGAGTATTTTCATGATCGGAGTCGCTATACGTTGGATTAAAATCTGACGAAGTATAAGCCGAGATTAAATCATATGTTTTTGTTTTCTGAACCGTCACAAAAGGCTTGACCTGAATCTTGTCGTTCGGCACATAGTTTAGCGACAGCGTAATACCATGTTGTGTTAACGAGGTCGGCACGTTCTGCATCTGATATGTTTTAGGAATAACAGCGGGATACGGTGGTGGTAATTGTGTTGCCTGCATTTCGGTCAATACAATGGCAGACATGTTATCTACAGTCTGTCGGAATATATCTACATCCAGTTGAAAATTTTTACTTAACTGTGCGCGGTAACCAACTTCATACATCTCTACGGTTAACAATGCCAGATCTTTATTACCGATCTGTTTTGCAGTAGGCGCCGTAGGAATTCCGGTGTTAGCAGTTATATCCAGATATGTATTACCAATGAACGATCCACTGTTCGATCGCGTGATCGCGGCACGGATGAGGTGGTTTGCATTCAATTTATAGGTAGTGGCGAGTTCATACGCTACACGAGTTTTATCCGGTGTTGAAAATTTATCAGCACGAATGGCTGCCATAATCCGCCAATGCTCTGAAGGATTAATATCAGTACGAATAAATCCTGCCAATGTATTGATAGAACGATTTGCATTAAGGAATCCAAATATATTCTGATCCGGATTTACATACGGCTTATCAGTGAAGTCAACATTCTGGTAACTGATACCCGGAGTGATTGTATTCTTCTCTCCGATAGTAATACCATATTCTACCGTTGCATCAAATGTAGTATAGTCATACTGACTTGGGTTGCTTCCTACATTTATATTGTCATATCCATCCACAAACGATGTACGAATGTGTAAGCCATAGATCTGTGCTGACAGATTCGCGTAGCGGGAGTCTGATTTGTTTGTACTTAAATAGGTTAGTTGATTGGATGCACCTTGTATACCCAGAAATACTTTTTGCACTTCATCTTCTTGCAAACCAAGGCTTAGGTCAAATGAAATTTTCTCCTGTGGTTTATAGGTGATAAAACCATTCGCACCCCACTTGTTTAGTGCGCGCTCTGAATTCGGATAGCGATTGTCTGCAGATGCCTGTGGGTTTTGTGAATTGCCAGTAAACAACGTCACCGGATCTACAAACTGTCCCGTTGAAATTGAATAGTATAGATCATCGAAGCGATCGCGATCCTGATAATTACCGGAAACTATAACGCTTACTTTATCACTCAGGCGTTTCCCAAAACTTCCTCTCGCAATTCGTGTGTCAGCACCATACTGAACATCGGCTGTGGCATAGATACCATCTTGCGTGATGCGTTTCGTAATGATATTGATTACACCGGTTACAGCGTTCGGTCCAAACAATGGCGCTGCTGGACCACGTACAATTTCGATTCGCTCTACATCATTGATATCAATAGGCAGGCTTTCCCAAAATGTACCACCGAGGTTGTTATTGAACACCGGGCGATTATCAATCATGACCAACGTAGTAAAGTTGGATTTAGTAAACGGCTGCTGCGTATAGCGCAGAGCGTTGTCAAATCCACGAATGTGAATATCATATACTCCGTTCGCTTGTTCGCGTACAATGACACCCGGTGCAAGACGCAGTGCTTCCATAATACTGGTGGATCCTGCTCTGTCCATTTCAGCACGTGTAATGGTATAGCTTGAGAGTGGTGCATCGAAAAGAGTTTCGTCTTTTTTGGATGCTGAGTTGATGGGTACATTCATCAGATCTTCCAACGATAACGAGTAAAGATCTTCTTCAACGGCCTTCTCCTGCGCAAACGCAGACGTGAGAATTATGCCTGTAAAAAGGATAAGTAATGCGCTAAATTTCAATTTCATAGAGGTAGAGCTTTTCAAATACAAAGGTAAATGTTTCGTTCACTCTGTTCTTTGTTTCTGCATGTAATCTCTTTAAAAACAATACATTAACAGAAATGTTGGGCAGAATATAGACTTCTGTCATCAGGAAATTTCTTTTCGTCAAACGGCATGCAGGCCAATGTTTATAGTGCTTGCAGTAGATCTATACTCATAAGATTGTATAAACTTATCTATGAATAAAAGATTTTACTGGCTGCAACGGGTAACCTGCATTCTACGTTAGTTGGAAGTCCATACGTTTTTTCCTGCATGGCTTTTTATTGAATGCTCTTCGGGACAAAACATTTTCTATTTTTGACGGGCTCTCTCATCATGGAATTAAAATTACAGACAGGCTACAAGCAAATTTTAGGAATGGCAATGCCCATCACGCTGGCTATGCTTGTACCTCAGATCAATTTTATTACAAATAATATTTTCCTGGGTGGACTTGGTGAAAAGGAACTTGCGTGCGCTGGTATTACGGGTGTATTCTACCTGATCTTTGCTGTGATTGGCAATGGATTGAATAACGGGTTGCAGGCTTTGATAGCACGAAGAGCAGGACAGGATTTACCACAGGAGATCGGCAGACTTTTCTATCATGGTGCTTGGGTTGCCCTGGCCGTGTCCTCCATCGGTATATTGATCACCTATACACTTGCTCCTTCAATCTTGCGCATGGTAATCCACGACCCGGTGATTACCGAGATGGCGATCGATTTCCTGTCGATCAGAATCTGGGGACTGCCGTTGCTATACCTATATGTAATGCGCAATGCTTTGCTGGTAGGTACGAATCAAACTAAGTTTTTGGTATGGGGTACATTGAGTGAAGCATTAGCAAATATATTCTTCGATTACGCTTTTATCTATGGTAAATTCGGATTCCCGGAGATTGGGTTTAACGGAGCGGCGTATGCTTCCATTATCGCGGAAGGCTTCGGATTATTGGTGATCTATATTGTGATTCACATCAACGGAATGCACAAGCAATTTGCTTTCTTCAAGCAAGCAAGAATGGATGTGTCGGTATTGAAGCTCATCATGATTCAATCATCACCACTAGTGATACAATATGCGATCAGCATCGCCAGCTGGGAATACTTTTATATACTGATCGAACACCATGGCGCGCGTGCGCTTGCTATATCCAATACCATGCGAAATATATTCGGATTGTTCGGAATATTCTCATGGGCATTTGCTTCCACCACCAATACAATGGTGAGTAATATTATAGGACAAGGACGGCAGAATGAAGTAATCCCGCTGATCAAACGGATCTCCGGAATAAGCTTTCTGATTTCTCTCTCTATTTTTCTGTGGCTGAACATTGTGCCGGAATGGTTCCTGTCATTCTACGGACAAGGCGATGATTTCATCAGCGAAGCTATACCCGTAGTACGCGTTGTATCCTGCGCCTTGTTGCTGATGTCGTTTGCCACGGTATGGCTGAACGCTGTTACAGGCACCGGCAATACGGTAGTAAATCTCACGATCGAGTTGATCACCATTATCATCTATAGCGTCTATTGCTATGTCGTGCTGGAATACCTGAAGTTGCCCATCACCTGGGGATGGGCCTCAGAATGGGTTTACTGGATATCCATGCTCTCCATGGCGTATCTATACCTTCGGTCCGGAAAATGGAAGAATAAGAAAATCTGATGATCGGCTACTTGCGTTTATAAAAGTATAGATAGGTTTTTTTCTTACCACTCCTCTCACTGAGTGTGTAGAACCCTGATCCGTTACGATCCCATGCTATAGATTCGCCCTGAGGTTCTTCTTCATACGGAATTTCCTCGGGCGTTCCTTTCAGCAGTTTTGGTGCGGGGGTATACGCTGCCGCAGACCAGCGGTATATATGTTCGTAATTCTTCAGCAGAATTTCTTTTCCATCAGCAGAAAAATCACCAGCCACAATTTCCCTGAATGGCAAACTCATTACCTCTGGAGCCGTAAGGGTATCGGTTGTTGAATATGGATATCGCAGCGTATACAAGTATACCGGCTCTTCACGCTTCGACACTATAAAAAGATCTTTAGTCTTCGGATCGATAAAAAGCGTTTCAGTATCTTTTATGTTGCCCGGCAAACGGAAAATAATCTTATCGTATGCTGTGATCTCTATCTTGCTCTCACCTTCATGCCAGACAGGCTCTTCAAACCGGTATATATACTTAAAAGCATGTACAGCGTTATTGTCGCCTATATCACCTACATATATATAGTTTTTTGCAGGATCAGGTCCGGGACCCACAGCCAGATCTTCCCAATCACGGTTATCAACTCCCTTGAGTTTACATGTAAGTGCCAGTTGCAGGGTCTTATCAATCAGAAAAACTTCAGCCTTATTGCCGCTGTCATTATGTACCCATAGCTTGTCTGGGTTATTTATACTGGCGGCCATATCTGAAACTTCTGGGAATGGCGATTTCTTCAACTCGGCTAACGGTTCGCCACGTTCGAACGCTGTTGAAATAGTATAGGCTGCCTCCTTTTTTGAGCAACCAAGATTGGCTAGTATAACGAGCGCGATCAGTACTTTCTTCATGTATACATTCAATTAAAGCCCGAAGAAAGGGTATCCTGGTTTAAATAAGAAGTATTTCCTCCAGAAACTGATCTTTATAATTTATACTACGATTTGGTTGTTGAGAGATAGGGTTTTATATCAAGGCGTATTCGTTTGTAATCGCGCCTGGCATCTTCAATGGAAGACTTGATGCGTATCATTGTATTTGTGTCCCAACCCTTTTTTGATATTTGAACGACCTCATCCATATTACGCTCCATCTTATCGCGATGCTGTAAGAGTTCGCGAGTAGCTTTATCCATGGGATGTTTTGCTTTAGGGGGCGCAATCATTCGCTTTTCATCGAGTGCACGTATAGTCTGATTCAATGAATCGCGCAGTTGCATTAATGATTTTGAAATTACCTCGCGTTCCATCGCAATATCAACAGAATCTTTATTCTGAAAATTATCCACCTGGCTATAGGCAAAACTATGTATACATATAGCTGTGGCAACGAATATGATACGTAACGCTTTCACACCATGTTATTTACAAGTATAAAATAAATTACAGTGCCTGTGTCCTATATGCTTTTCCATCCGATGATAGAAAGGTGGTGCGTAAAGATCTCTACATTTTACCGCGCGAAAGTAAAAATGGCAGCGTCCTCATTCTTCTTTCCCTCTAAAAGATCGGTTATAATTTCAGCAGCAATGTGGCTAAAGGTAATCCCGTTACCACCAAACCCCAGCGCAAAGTATGTATTCGGCCGTTGTGGTATGGAGCCTATATAGGGAAGACCATCTTTTGTATTGCAAAATGTACCGGCCCATTCGAAGTCAGGCCTGAACTCTATTGCAGGGAAAAGTTTATGAAATGTTTTTACAAGCTGTGCGGATTTAAGCGGCAGTTTTGCATCGCGCTTACCAGGATTATAAAATTTATCGTCTTTCCCTCCAATCAGAATCCGGTTATCAGATGTGGTGCGTAAGTAAAGATAAGGCCTGGCGGTTTCCCATATCAAACTGTTCTTATACCAGAATCTATCCTGCAGGAAAGGCTCGCTTATAACGGCATAGGTTGAGTATAATTCTTCGACTTGTTTAGGAATATAGCGCTGCGATTCATATCCACAGCAAATAACAAGTTTACGAGCGGTGATCGTATTGCTTGTATCCGTTACCAGTTCTACGGAACGCTTATGATGCTTTATTTTTATAACCTCTGTTCCATCAAATATCTGCAAACCTCTTCTCACAGAAGCATGTATCAACGAATGCGTCATGCGGTATGCATCCAGTTGTGCGGCATCCTCTGAAAGTATACCGGCTGGTGCTTTGAATGAGAACTTATTGTATATATCATTCTCCTCCAGCCATTGCACGGATGATATACGATGTTTCTTCCGTAAATTATATTCTGTCTCAAGTTCCTTTACATCATTCTTGAAAGAGGCAAACTGAAAACTTGGCTTCGGTGTAAACTCTACATATTTAAAATTAGCAGCCATCGCCTGCAACTTGTGAACAGCCTCCAGGCAGAGCTTATAGCTTCTTACAGCACTTTTCTCTCCTACAATGGAAATGAGTTTATGTAGCGGCGTATCGATCTCATACTGCAGCAAACATGTACTCGCTGCAGTGCTACCTTGTCCTACATGCCTTCTGTCTACCATGACAACATCAAAACCTGCTTTACACAAATTATAACTAACGAGCGCACCGGTTATACCTGCCCCCATAACGACTACATCTGTTTTAACAGACTCCTGAACAGATGCATAGGTTTTTACAATGCCGTGTTTTAACAGCCAGAAAGGATAATGCGAGCGGAGGTCCATAAAGTATACCTGCGGATTGCTACGAATGTGAAAGTGGTGAAAAAATTCGTTGATTCTCCGGCAGTTCTTTTGTTTCCCGTTTCACAATAAAGACAGCAGTCTTATCGGGCACAATACCGGCTCCATAGTTCACGGTGTATACTTTCGTAAACTCTGCGCCAAAGAAAAGTATAATGGAAGTATAGTATACCCAAAGCAGCAAGATCACAATAGAAGCGGCTGCGCCATAGGTTACACCTATACTTGAATTTGCAACATATAGACTGATCAGGGATTTGCCAATGATAAACAGCAACGAAGTAAACGATGCACCTATAAATGCATCACGCCACTGGATTGTTGCATCCGGAAGCACTTTAAAAATAATAGCAAATAAACAGGTTATCACAGCAAGGATCGATAAGAAATTCAGTCCTTGAAAAAGATATACTGAAATATCGTTGAAGTAATATTGAAGCTTATCGTGCATGAGGTCCAGCAGTGCGTTAATGATCAGGGACACCATCAATAAAAAGCCGAGACTGACCAACAATGAGAATGATATGAGCCGATTGACGAGAAGCTTTACGATGCCACGTTTCGGTTTAGCTTTGATTGACCATATATAGTTTATAGAATCCTGCATCTCAGTAAATACTCCGGTTGCGCCAATCAACAGAATTCCAAGGCCAATCAAAGCACCTGATGCACCGAGTTGCGACTTCTCTATATTCTGAATGATCTCCTGGATCTGCAGTGCCACTGAATTTCCAACGAGGCCATTGATCTCACCATAGATCTTTCCCTGTACCGCTTCCCTGCCCCAGAAAATTCCTGCTAGCGAAATAATAATGATCAGGATCGGACCTAATGAAAATATAGTATAATAAGAAAGTGAAGCACTCAATTTCAATCCGTTGTCCTGCACAAATTCTTCACCAGCCTTTTTTAGGACATTCCATATTTTAGAGAAGAGCTTCACGGTATATTTCAAAATTGAAATCAATGCTTTTCCGAGAAATGCTCCTGCTTCTGTATCTCATCGATATCAACAATGAGTTTTGCAACCGCAGGGTCTGCATAAGCACCATACGCATCTATCAACGTTCCTTTTTTTCCATCGGAAGTTTCAATTACATATAGTATAGAATTATCATCCGGATTACTGATCCCTTCGAAACGATAAAAGTTAACCACCTTTATATCACGCGGGGAGTATACTTTATTAGAATCCAATGATTGCAAACCACCGCTCGCAGCTTTAAAATTTTCTGTATATCCTTGCTCTACCATCTTATCGAGACAAGCATTTAACGTCTTCATCTGGGGTATAGGAGTTGTCTGTGCCATAATAGTTTTTTTAGTTTTGTGATAACTGGTTCTCGAAATCAACGAGGTTGTCTTGTATTGTACGGGCATGAGGAAGTGCACTATTCAACCATGTTTTAATGTTTAAATCGCTTGTCTTCGCGCCATACGATTCAAGTTCACCTATAAAATCTTTGTTTGTATTTCGTAATTTTCTGCACCACTTTTCATCAAACTCGCTAGGCTTTTCATCCAGCAATCTGCGAGCCTCACGTGTAGAATTTTCAGTGGCCTCTGTCGGTATACTAATAACATGAGCAGAAGCATATGCTTCAACTTCATCCAACAGATTTTGCAATTCAGGCTTAACTTTGTTAGCAGTAGCTACTGCATGCGCAGAATTCTTCTCAAGCGCTACATCGGTTAAAGCGATGAGTGTATGAAGCGAACTTGTTGTTTCCACTACAAATTGCGCATCCTTTTCATCGGGCTTATTTTCGAACTTCGCGCGGTTCTTTTCCTCTGCTAATTCTTTACTCTCCTTAGACTGGTTACAGCTAACCAGTCCAATCAAAATACATATTACTATTATATATTTCATGACTCTTAATTTTGACTAAGAACATAATTATTCTGAAGAGCCTCGTATGTGTTTCGCAACGTCTCCGATGACTCCAGGGCTATTCTATGATCGAGCAAGCACTGACGAAGGTTATCCGAAATTTTTGCTGCACTGCTAATCACCTGGTCATATCCCTTTGTAACCATTTTATCCATCGCTTCACAACAGCTTAGTATAGCGTGCACAGGTTTAGCCGCTAGCATCGAACGGAAGTCCATCCATAAGAGACATGCCTTTCCTGCAATGGAAGTATGCTGTGTATAGTATCCGCCTAGTGCTATTACTGCTTTAACAATCTCTTGAATGTTACGGGCACTTTCCTGTGTGATCATGCTAAAGAAAGGCGCTGCATTTAAATCCACATTCAACTGATTCAACAAACTGATCGCCTGATCATAACAAGCAATGCGATCGAAGTTCAACTGAATGAGTGTAGTAAGATGATGTATAGGTTCAGCGTTTTTCATAGTTCAAAACCTCACGTTGAGTTTAAAAGAACTATGCCCGAATAGGCACGTCTACAGGCTTGGCTGCTGTGGAGCAGGTTCCTCACTATGAGGTCACAAACAGATTAAAAGGCAGAATTAGTTGCGAAGTACTGCGCCATAACGGGGCATAAATTTTACAAGTACTCAGAAATATAAAACTATATATGTCACTTTCTAAAGATCAACATCCCTTCTATCAGCGATTAAGTTTAAACCTGCTAACCATCGCTATCCTCGGAACACTTTTATTTATAGGGCAAAACATATTACTGCCCTTATTCTTCTCGATGCTTCTGGCAGGCTTACTTATCCCCGTTGTTAACTTCCTTAACAAAAGAAAAATACCTCATGTACTTTCTATAACACTCTCTTTGATCGTTTCGCTTGTCCTTCTGTTCGGTATATTTTATTTCCTTACCACACAAGTGCTGAACTTCCTGGATGATTCGGAAATGATTAAGGACAAAATCACACACCTAGTTTTGGACATAAAACAATGGGTATCGAAGAATTTCCATGTCGGCATTCGCAAACAAAATCAGTATCTACAGGACACCGCAAAGGAGATCAGCACCTCGGGACCCAAACTCGTGAGTCAAACATTTCTCTCCATCACTGAGATTGGCTCATACCTGCTTTTCATTCCGATCTATACCTTTCTGCTCCTATACTATAAAGATCTTATCCGAAAGTTTTTGATTGAGTTATTCAAAGACGGCAGTGAAGAAAAAGTAATTTCTGTCATGCACGGCTGCCGGTCCGTTGCTCAATATTATGTAACCGGACTCCTTATAGAGATGACGATTGTATTCGCATTGAATTCATTGGGATTTCTTATTCTTGGAATTAAGTATGCAATCTTCCTCGCGTTGATCTCTGCGTTGCTGAATCTTATACCGTATGTTGGTATGCTGGTAGCAAATTTATTTTGCATGCTCATTACGCTGATCACCTCTCAAGACACAGGGGATGTCATTTGGGTGGCTGCTATATTAAGTGGTGTACAGCTGGTAGATAACAATGTGTTGATGCCGCTGATTGTTGGTTCTAAAGTAAAGATCAATGCCCTGGCTACGATCATTGGTATATTAGTAGGAGGTGCATTGTGTGGTGTTCAAGGGATGTTCCTTGCTATACCAGGAGTAGCAGTACTAAAGGTAATTTCTGATCACGTTGATTCCTTAAAAGCCTGGGGAATTATGATGGGAGACAAAAACGGTCATGAAGAGCCTCGGATACTTAAACGGGCAAGGCGCAAACTAAAATAACGACTGAGTATACTTTATTCTACACGTAGCTCTTTACCTATATTCTAGGCTGTTCCTATATTCTATCTCATGCAGACTTAGCTGGGCAACACAGTCTTGTGATATACAGGTCTTGTAATCCAGTGTTAGTAATATGTGGCATATAAGTGTTCACCTGCTGGAGCATTCACATATATCGCTTAATCTATACAACTTCACGTACGTCAATTACGATAGGGCTTGCATTAAAAAGAAAAAGCCTGGGCTATCAACCCAGGCTTTAACCGCTTTAAATTAATCATCTACGGATGATGATTTAGATTAAATGCCAGGTATAACTGCGCAAATGAGTTTTTAGAATCGCCAATGATATCTCTTGCTGTTTCACTGTCAGCAATTTTAGCGAGACCGTAGTTGTAGCGTGCACCTACTTGTGCAGGTCCAAAATTAAAACCGATACCTCCTACTAATCCGTAGTCAAATGATTTGAAATTATCCTTATCAAGATCATCGCTGCCACTTCCAAAATCACCATCGGTAGAAATATTTGCTCCTAAAAGATAAGAGCCATAGGCACCGAGTTGTAAATCAACTGACTCACCTAATTTAAACACAGCAAGTACTGGAACATCGATATAGTTTAAATTGAATTTAGTTTCCTGATCGATAATTCCATCGGTTACAAATTTCGAACCCTTGGTTGAATACAACAATTCAGCCTGCAGTCCGAATGCTTCTGTGGAGATAATCTCTCCAAACAAACCAACGTTAAAACCGTATCTTGCATTTTCATCGTCTACGTCGTCAACATACAGGTTACTAACATTCAATCCGCCTTTGATACCAGCTCTTCTCTCCTGAGCGAAGGAGGTAACGGTAGATGCTATTGTAAATATCCCCGCAACCAACAAGATGTGTTTCAATTTTGTTTTCATAGTGTTTTTTAGTTTGCGGGGTAAGAAAAATAACTATGCCATCGAGTGTTGATGAACCAAATTGACTATTTAATGCAATACTCTATATAGAATAAAAGAGTCGACTAAATATTTACCCAATTTATATAGATGTAGAACACATTAACCTATACATACATCTTAAAGCTATATAGATCGAAAAAAAAGCCACTGGATATAATCCAGTGGCTCATCTATTATACATACATGGAATACCCTGCTAATTTCTTCTGAAAGATCCGGCAATCAAAGAAACCAGAAAGATCACAATAGCGATAAAGAAAATTATTTTAGCCACGTAAGCCGCACTGGCAGCAACGCCACCAAATCCAAAAATAGCTGCAACAATAGCTATTATTAGAAAGATTATAGTCCATCGTAACATAATAATTGTGTTTAGTTATATATATAGTACTAGAAATTCGTGCCTGACAGATACTATGTATATAGATTCGGCTTAGGCATGTAGATGATTATCCCCAAAGATTACCCCATTGTTGATACTTGCTTTAATAATTATTCAGATTAATCCATGGCACATCCTTTTCTTATGTCATGACGCATAAGTATACATTTAAATAATACAATTATGACAAGCCTAGAATTAAAAGGAAAATGGAATGAAGCTAAGGGTAAGCTTAAACAAAAATATGGTGAACTTACTGATGATGACTTAGCTTTCACATCTGGCAAAGAAGATGAACTATATGGTCGTCTTCAGCAGAAACTCGGAAAGTCAAAAGAAGAAGTAAGAAAAATGATTGAAGAAATTTAATCTGATATCATTACTGATTTGCTAAACAGTTTGTAAGGTCATTTTTGGGGTATTGCTTCTCTTCATGTACACCACACCATGATCAGTGCAATACTTCCAAAATGAACCTTTGCCTAAAGTAATTTACACGCCGTATATATATACATATACGCTTCAAATAATTTAGTTGGTCTATAGTTCAGGTAGAAGGTCTGGGCCGCTGCCAAGGCAGCGGCCCTTGTAAAGGAAAAGCATATGAAAGGACGAATCATCACCATGCTAATTGCACTATCCATGTTAGTTTTGATTATTGCCATGCAGTTTATACACCTCTAGAAATTTTTCACAATCGCTATATATAAAAAAGGTTGCCGCTACGCGCGTGCAACCTTTTGTTTTATTAAAGCTTCTGTAAATTAGAAAATATAGTCGGTGCTTAAGAAAGCAGATTCGCGATTGCGGATAATATTACTGATGATGTGCTTATTTTCATCCGTGCTCTTGGTCGAGACCAACGTACGAATTGAAAACACACGAAGTGCATCAGCGATTGAAAGTGTTCCTTCCGCAGAATCCTTTCTACCATTGAAAGGAAATGTATCAGGCCCACGTTGACTTTGAGCATTTATATTGATTCGACCCATTTGGTTTACGAACGCATCGATCAACCTGGCGATCCGCCTTGAGTCTGTACCAAATATACTCACTTGTTGTCCGAAGTTAGAGTTCAGCACATATTCAATAGCTTCATCATCTTCATCGAAAGGTACAATCGGAACTACCGGCCCAAACTGCTCTTCATAGTAAAGGCGCATTTCCTTATTTACCGGATATACTACTGCAGGATAGAAAAATGAATGTGATGATTCTCCACCATTTTCATTTACAACATTAGCACCGTGTTTCTTTGCGTCTGCTACAAGCTCTTGTAAATATTCAACTTTTCCAGGCTCAGGCACAGGCGTTAATCCAACACCATTGTCCCATGGCATCCCAGGCTTCAGCTTCTTTACTTGTGCATTGAATTTTTCAATGAATGAATCGACAACAGCTTTATGTACAAAAATAATTTTCAATGCAGTACAACGCTGACCATTGAAAGAAAGACTTCCCGTTATACATTCGGTTACAGCATTATCTATATCTGCATCCGGCAATACTATAGCAGGATTCTTTGCATCCAGTCCTAATATAGCTTTAAGACGATGAGGTTTCGGATGAAGCTTTTTCAAATCATTCGCTCCTTTATTTGTTCCTATAAAAGCGAAGACATCGATCTTTCCGGTTTCCATCAACGCACCAACCGTCTCTCTACCTTTTCCATAAATAATATTAATTACACCTGGAGGGAAGCTATCGCGAAAGGATTCTATCAATGGACGAATGAGCAGCACACCAAATTTAGCAGGCTTAAAAACTACAGTGTTACCCATAATCAAAGCCGGGATCAACGTGGTAAATGTTTCATTCAAAGGATAATTATAGGGGCCCATACAAAGCGACACACCCAATGGTACACGCCTGATCTGCGCCATGAAACCCTGCTCTTCAATCAGCTTTGCTGAGTTACGATCAAGATCTTTATATGCTTTTATAGTATCCACTATATAGTCGCATGTACGGTCAAATTCTTTCTCGGAATCTTTGAGACTCTTGCCGATTTCCCACATCAGTAATTTTACTACCGTTGCACGTTGTGCGCGCATAGCCACGAGAAATTTTTCAACGTGCTCGATACGTTCTGTTACGCTTAAGGTTGGCCACAAACCTTGTCCAAGATCGTAAGCCTTCACAGCAGCATCAAGGGCTTCCAGTGCTTCCTTCGATGTGAGCAGTGGAGTGCTTCCAATTACTTTTTGTTTATAGGTGCCGCCTTCTTTGGTAAAGACAGGGCTGAGTACTGGATTAAGATTACCAGTCCATGTTTTCATTTCACCGTTGACCAGGTACTCACGTTGCTCGATTGCTTCTGTGATTCTAAAAGCATCTGGAATGGCGCTTTCCTCTGGGAAAACATTCGCTAAAAGTTGACTCATTATACTTAAGGGTTGGTTTGTATTATACTTACTGCTGATGAAGTTCCGATACGACTTGCACCTGCTTCAATCATACTCTTCGCATCGTGAAAAGTTTTTATACCACCCGATGCTTTGATGCCTACAGCGGGCGGCAGGTTCTCTTTCATTAATGCTATATGTTTGGCATTGGCGCCCGAAGGTGCAAAACCTGTTGATGTCTTAACAAAATCGGCACCTGCATCTGCACAGATCTTACAAGCTTTTTTTATTTCTTCATCAGAAAGATACGCAGTCTCAATGATTACTTTCAAAAGTTTCTGATGATCATGTGCAAGCTTGCTACACTTTGCTACTTCAATCTTGGTCCAGGGAAGATTCGTTTTAAAAGAAGTTACATTCCATACTACATCGATTTCATCTGCACCATTATCGATTGCACGTTTGATCTCGTCAAGCTTGGTCTCCGTCATATTATACCCTAACGGGAAACCAGCTACTGTTACCAATATAATTTTTGCGGTACCTATTTCACGCTTCGCGCGCTTTACCCAAAAGGGGGGAACACATATGCCGAGGAAATTGAACTTCTTTGCTTCTTCAACGAGCTTATCAATATCCCCAATCGTAAGAGTAGGACTCAGGTTTGTATGCTCGATATAGTTCGCAAGATTCATTACACGCAAGTACTTGTTTAAAAATATAAATCACAAGCTCAGTTCACTATACATTTATACAACAGACACCAGGTGCTGTGCATGTATAGCACTTCACCTATATAAATATTGTTTCGTGTTTCACCAGATAGTTATTCACAATACGATATTACCTATAGATCCAAAATAAAACAGCCCGCGAAAATCGCAGGCTGTTTGTTGCTATAACTAGGAAGGTATATCAAAAGTTCAATGGCGCATACCGCATACCTTACAATATTTCATTTTTCCTGGTGGGCGTTTCTTTGGCGGACGCTTATGACCAAAGTACATCGGGTTGGTATACTGTGGCTTCATCAACATTCGTTCATTCCTTCGGATGGTCTTAACTCCTTCACGCATTCTTGCTTCATACTCATCCTGTGATTCATACGTGGGTCCTGAAGACTTCTTTCTGCTCTTACGCGATTTCTTTGGACCATAATCTTTCTTAGGATAATAAGGCTCGCCCGGCTCCAGGGTTGTTGGCGAATTCGACTGAGCCTCGGAGGCTGCTTTTTTCTTCTTCCTGGATGATTGCGCACACGTTGTTGCACATGTGATCGCGATCAATAATAGAGTAATTAGTATACGCATAAAGGAGCTTTACAAAGATATAAACTGTAATCATTACCCAATCGTATTCCACATCCGACTGAAGGTCTTTTAAGGCGATCAAACGAAATGCCTAACCGGTAAATTTTTAAGAGACAGTCTTCTACTCGACAAAAACAACTTTTAATTAACTTTAATTTACATAAATCAAATAACCCTATCTATATGAAGTCCTTGTTTTTACTCATTATGGGTCTTTTTTCCCTCGTAGCCAGGGCGTCTGATCCAACCCCTCTTGAAATCGGAGCAACCGCCCCACCCTTTTCATTGCCGGCAACGGACGGCAAAACATATTCGCTGGAGGACTTTGCGCAGTATAAAATTTTGGCAATTATATTCACCTGTAACCATTGTCCTACAGCGCAGGCTTATGAAGATCGCATCAAACAACTTGTGCAAGACTATACCAGTAAAGGCGTTGGTATAATTGCTATCTCACCAAACGACCCTCAAGCTGTGCGACTGGATGAACTGGGCTATACTGATCTAAGTGACACGTTTGAAGAAATGAAGATCCGCGCAAAAGATAAGCAGTATAACTTTCCTTATTTATATGATGGCGAGACTTCTTCTGTCTCAATGAAATATGGACCGCAGGCTACACCGCATGTTTTTATTTTCGATGCAAAGCGCGCACTTCGCTATACTGGCCGCATTGATGATGGAGAAAAACCGGGCACTGCAAAAACACATGATACCCGTAATGCACTGGATGCACTGCTTGCAGGTAAACCTGTAACAACAGAAAAGACAAAAACTTTTGGCTGCTCGATCAAGTGGCCAGGCAAACGTGATTATGCAAACAAAGCGGTTGAAGAATGGGCTAAAGAAAAAATATCGATCGATGATCTTGAGATGGCTTCATTAAAACAACTGCTGAAGAATGAAGGTGTAAACTATAAATTAATAAATGTATGGGCTACGTGGTGTGGCCCTTGTGTTACTGAGTTTCCCGAGTTTGTGAACATGAATCGGATGTATAGGAACAGAGAGTTTGAATTGATCACGATTAGTCTCGATGATATAAACAGAAAGCCGAATGCTCTTAATTTTCTTACCAAAAAGCAAGCTTCTACCAAGAACTATATATTCAAGGGAGATAAATACGCATTCATGGAAGCGCTTGATAAAAAGTGGGAAGGTTCTTTACCCTATACATTATTCATTGCTCCGGGCGGTAAAATTATTTATGGCAAACAAGGATTGATTGATCCACATGAACTAAAGAAGATTATTGTCGAGAATATTGGAAGGATATATTGATACCCACTTACATTGGCTTAGTATAATTTACGTTGCTTAGTATATCTGATGACCGAGTGATGATTTACCAACACCGATAAGTACAAATTAATGCGCATCAATAAGTATCCAGTATAAGTGCTTAAGTGTATGATCTAAAAGATTGTATACTTATTAAAAAACATCAGGCTTTTGCAGATCGCCGGCGATCTGCAAAGCCTGATGTCCATAAGCGCGGCCTGCTCAGATATAGAAAGACGCATGCTTCAAACCCGCGCTACGCACTTTTCTGGTAAACTCCAATGAATTTCTACTTCTCGAATAAATCTGCTTGATCCTCCGAACGCTTCAGAAGATTCGCATCGATTGTCTTGCTCGCCTTCGCTCCAAGTTTCTTTAAGTCCTCAACTCTTCTTACCAGGTTTCCACTTCCCACTGATAATTTCTTCATGGATTCTTCATAGAACTTTTTAGAAGAATCAAGATGACGGCCCAAGGTGATCAGGTCTTCGGAGAACCCTACAAACTTGTCATACAGATCACCCGCCTTGTTTGCTATATCCATTACGTGACGTGTCTGATATTCCTGCTTCCACGTATTTTTTATAAGTTGAAGCGATGGGATCAACAACGTAGGACTCACAAATACAATCCGTCTTTCGAGCGCTTCTTCATATAGCGTCTTCTCACTCTGGATCGCCAATATATAGGCAGGTTCAATCGGTATAAACATAATCACGAAATCGAGACTGCTATCGGTAATATTCTTCTGGTAATTTTTATCGCCCAGCAATTTCATATGCTGTCGAATAGAAGTGAGGTGACTCTTTAGGTGAATGACTTTCTCTTCTTCTGATTCTGAATTTACAAAGTTGTTATAGGCTGTAAGACTCACCTTCGAATCGATAATCACGTGTTTACTTTCCGGCAAACGGATAATCACATCCGGGCGAAGTCTGCCTTCTACAGTGGTGAACGATTCTTGAATGAAAAACTCGCGATCTCTTTCGAGCCCCGATTTTTCAAGTATACTTTCCAGAATAAATTCACCCCACGCACCTTGTGTCTTCGTATCACCACGCAATGCGCGCGTCAGGTTTTCTGCTTCACGCGTCATTTGCACGTTAAGCTTCTGAAGGTTTTCAAGCTGCTCGCGTAAAGCAGAGTTGCGCGATATATTGTCCTTATGTGTTTCTTCAACCTTCTTTTCAAACTCTATAATTCGTTCTCCCAAAGGTTTTAACAGATCATACAGATTGGATTTATTCTGATCCGTAAACTTTTTACTTTTCTCTTCGAAGATATCGTTCGCCAGGTTTTTGAATTGCAACGTGAGCTTTTCGTTCATAGCTTCAAGTTCCTTGCGCTGGTCCTGAAGCTTCTCTTGTAAATTCCTGTAGTCTGCTTCGGAAGAAGCAAGACTGTTATTCACTTCCAGTACTTTTTTTCGCTCTATCTCAAGATCATGTTTCAGTTCGCTTATCAAACCTTGCTGTACTTTATTTTTTTCCTGTTCCAGTACTATAGATGAAGTTGCGGATTGACTTTCAGCCGTAGATTTAAATTTCAAAACGAGCCATGCCGCTACTGCACCGACACCAACCCCTACCAATAAAAAAACAATTTCCATACGCTGTAAATATATTTTAACAATTAACGGTGGACAAATAGATTTCAAGCTTTAATAACAAATCATTTAAAAGTCCGCTCATCCTGATTTTTACGCATTAAAAATTGCAGGTTAATATGCTGCTTTAAATTCTTAAAAATCTTTGCAGGAGCTTTTAAGCATTATCGGGCGGACTTAATTCTGATTGCGAATAACAAATTTTGAGGAAGATCTGTTCTTCACCCTATAAAACGAGTTACACATAACGAAATACCCCATGCTATACTCTAAATCCTGTAGGCTTTACGACCGCTATTTGATAGATTTGCAATAATACAAATTCTACATTTTATGATCGAAACAATTAACTCCAGCCAGCAGGCAATTCTATTGGAAGACAAGTATGGTGCACATAACTACCATCCGCTTCCCGTAGTGTTATGCAAAGGCGAAGGAGTGTTTGTTTGGGATGTAGAAGGGAAACGCTACTATGATTTTCTTTCCGCATATAGTGCCGTGAACCAGGGCCACTGCCATCCGCGTATTGTTAATGCACTGATCAATCAGGCAAAAGAACTCACGCTTACATCGCGTGCTTTTTATAATGATAAACTCGGCATTGCCGAGAAGTATATCTGTGAAACGTTTGGCTATCAAAAAGCACTGTTCATGAACAGTGGTGCTGAAGCGAATGAGTCGGCTATTAAGCTTGCCCGCAAATGGGGATATACCTATAAAGGCATCCCGGACAACCAAGCTGTAATTATAGCGGTGAAGAAAAATTTTCATGGCCGCACTACTACCATTATTTCTGCTTCTACCGATGAAGATTCCCGCAAGGGCTTTGGCCCCTTTATGCCTGGATTTGAAATTATAGACTACGATAACATTGATGCGTTAACAAAAGCACTTGCTAACCCCAATGTATGTGCGCTATGGATTGAGCCAATGCAAGGCGAAGCAGGTGTATTTGTACCTGCTGACGGATATCTGAAAGCGGCAGAAGAACTTTGTCGTAAGCATCATGTTTTACTCATGATGGATGAGATTCAAACCGGTATAGCACGCACCGGAAAAATGCTTGCTTCCGATTATGAAAATGTCCGTCCTGATCTTTTAATTCTTGGCAAAGCTCTCTCTGGTGGAACAATGCCTGTATCGTGCGTGCTGGCGGATGATGAGATCATGCTCGTGATTAAACCCGGTGAACACGGCTCTACATTCGGAGGCAATCCATTAGCAGCAGCGGTATGTATAGCGGCACTCGAAGTAATTAAAGATGAAAAGCTTGCAGACAATGCCATGAAGCTTGGTATAGTATTTCGTGAGCGTATGCAAGCGTTGATGAAGAAGACGGATATGATTACGCTCGTGCGTGGTAAAGGATTATTGAACGCTATCGTTATCAATGATTCTCCCAAGAGTGAAACTGCCTGGAATCTCTGCGTTGATTTTATGAACAACGGACTTCTGGCAAAACCAACACATGGAAATATTATTCGTCTTGCACCACCTTTGGTAATTACGGAAGAACAAATTCACGAGTGCTGTGATATTATAGAGAAATGTATTCTGAATTTTAAGAAATAAACAAAGCCTTCCATAAAAGTATAAAAGCAGTCCTTACGACTGCTTTTATACTTTATATACACTGATACTATATTCGCTATTCAATATATTATTTTAACTTCTGTCGCACCACCTCATATATAGCTACACCGGCTGCAACGGATACATTTAATGAACCTATCTTCCCACGCATAGGAATTTTAGCCAGTTCATCGGCATCACGAATAAGAGCATCTGCAATACCATCTTCTTCAGAACCCATGATTAATGCAATCGGACCTGAGAGGTTTACTTCATATAAATTCTGACTCGCCTTCTCGGTACACGCCACAACGCGTATTCCATTATCACGCAACAACTGAAGCGTCTTCTTCAAATCTTTTTCGCGGCAGATAGGCAAATGATTCAAGGCTCCGGCAGAAGTCTTCATCGCATCGCTGGTAATCGGAGCATTGCCTTTTTCTGCGATAACAATTCCATCGAGACCAGCACATTCTGCTGTCCGTGCTATAGCTCCAAAATTCCGTACGTCAGTTATGCGATCCAGCAAAAGAAAAAATGGTTCGCGGCCTTCGCTATAGGCGCGATCGATCAAATTGTCAAGCGATGCAAAAGATATTGAAGCCAGCAAGCAGATCACACCCTGGTGATTCTTCGATGACATCCTCTTCAACTTCTCCATGGGCACAAAGGAAACGGGCACATTATTGTTTCTTGCCGTCATAATGAGTTCCTTGATCAGATCGTTACTTAAACCTGACTGAATCATTACCTTTTCAATTTCCTTCCCTGCTACAATTGCCTCCATCACCGCGCGGGTGCCATAGATCATATCTGATTTTTCCATCGTAAGATGTTAATATTTAAAGTGTTTTCAGCTTGATGTGTACGCCTGACTACACGCTCAAACAATCGGCAAATTCCACATTCTATTCCAGTTTTGAAAAAATATTCAAGCTTCTCTTTCAACATTCACTGATTATATTTGGCGTCTAATTTCATACTATGTCGATTAAGATCAGAAAGGAGGATGCACTCAATTATCACATGCAAGGGCAGCCCGGTAAAATTGAAGTAGTTCCAACCAAAGTATTAAGCTCACAGCGCGATCTTGCATTAGCGTATTCTCCCGGAGTGGCAGAGCCGTGCAAAGAAATTGCTGCGAATAAAGAAAATGTTTATAAGTATACATCGAAAGGAAACCTGGTCGCTGTTATCTCGAATGGTACAGCGGTATTAGGATTAGGTGACATTGGACCTGAAGCTTCCAAACCTGTGATGGAGGGTAAAGGCGTTCTCTTTAAAAAATTTGCCGGCATTGATGTATTCGATATAGAGATCGATGAAAAAGATCCGGATGAACTCATCAAAATTATAAAATCACTGGAGCCTACATTCGGTGGTGTTAACCTCGAAGACATCAAAGCTCCCGAGTGTTTCAAGATTGAAACCGAGCTGCGTGAAAAAATGAATATCCCGATCATGCATGATGATCAGCATGGAACAGCGATTATATCCTGCGCTGCATTGCTGAACGCGTTGGAGATCGTGGAAAAGAAAATGGAGGATATAAAAATCGTTGTGAACGGTGCCGGAGCTGCTGCCGTAAGTTGCACGAAGCTATATATAGCGCTGGGCGCACGAAAAGAAAATATAATCATGTGCGATAGTAAAGGAGTACTGAATACTTCGCGCACGAACCTCGATGATATCAAGAAACAATTTGTATCGGATGTAAAGATCAACACACTGCAGGAAGCAATGAAGGGTGCCGATGTTTTCATTGGTCTCTCGGTGGCAGATGCCATTACTCCTGAAGACCTGAACAACATGGCGAAGGATCCGATTGTGTTTGCGCTCTCCAATCCCAACCCTGAGATCGACTATAACCTTGCGCGCAAAACGAGAGAAGACGCAATTCTGGCAACAGGGCGCTCCGATCATCCTAACCAGGTAAACAATGTATTAGGCTTCCCCTATATATTCCGTGGCGCACTGGATGTTCGTGCCACAGAAATTAATGAAGCTATGAAGCTGGCCGCTGTACATGCACTCGCTAATCTTGCAAAAGAACCTGTACCCGATATGGTTGTAAAAGCATACGGTACTGATAAAATACAATTTGGCCGCGAGTATCTTATACCGAAGCCACTTGATCCGCGCCTGATCACAACGGTGTCGCCAGCAGTCGCGAAAGCGGCTATGGATTCAGGTATAGCAAAATATCCGATCACCGATTGGACAGCGTATCATCATCAACTACAGCAACGCATCGGTATAGATCAAAAACTTATGTCGCGGGTTATTGACCGCGCCAAGAAGAATCCGAAACGCGTTGTATTCGCGGAAGCAAATCATCATAAAATTCTAAAGGCTGCGCAGATTCTAAAAGACGAAGGAATCGCCAAGCCGATCTTGCTTGGTAACCGCGAAGAGATTCACAAACTGATTGAAGAGTATAATCTTGACCTTCACGATTGTCCTATATATTATCCGCGTGAGGATGATGATATGGTGAACCGTTATGCCGAGGTACTATACAAAAAACGTCAGCGTAAAGGGTTGACCTATTTGGACAGTGTACGCATGATGCGTGAGCGGAATTACTTTGGCGCCATGATGGTAGAGTTTGGTGATGCCGATGCGCTTGTCAGCGGACTTACAAAAGACTATCCGAAGACTATACTTCCGTCTCTTCAAATCATCGGTACTGCCGAAGGTGTGAATCGTGTGGCCGGTATGTATATCATCGTCAATAAAAAAGGCACATTCTTCTTTGCCGATACCACTGTAAATGTTGACCCGAACGCACAAGAGCTTGCCGGTATCATTGAGCTTACGGCTCGTGGTGTGAAGTTCTTTGATATGGATCCACGCATCGCTGTATTGTCCTATTCAAATTTTGGTTCTTCGCAGGGAGAAGTACCGGAGAAAAGTCGCGAAGCTGTACGTATAGCCAAAGCAAAAAATCCTTCCCTGGTAGTAGAAGGCGATATACAAGCGAACGTTGCTTTGAACACGCAACTGCAGCAAGAGACATTCCCGTTCAGTGCTCTTGCACAAGAAGGTGCCAACACGTTGATCTTCCCGAACCTGGCTTCGGGAAATATAGCCTATAAATTATTGATGGAGCTCGGAGGCGCAGAAGCCATCGGCCCTATATTACTCGGCATGAAAAAACCTGTGCATGTACTTCAGCTTGGAAGCTCGATTCGCGAAATTGTGAATATGGCTGCTATAGCAGTAGTGGACGCACAACTACATGAACAAAATGATCACCTTTAGGGTGATCATTTTTGTTTCTACTCTTTAGGTTTTGAAGAACCAAAAAGCCCGCCAAATTTTGTTAGCAAACCAATTACCGATCCGAGTACTGCTAACAGTACATTGATGTTATCCAACAAATGTTGTTGCGCCAATACTATAAATGTAATCAGGCCAAACAGCAGGATCATTAACACGGTATGCATAATGCTCCACGAGCCTTTGTTGTTTAGCTCACGCTCCATGCGAAGCTCTTCTGCTTCATTGACGGTGGAGAGTATAAAACTGTTAAAGCTCCTGTTCATGATCTGAAGAGAGTCCTCTGCTATAATTACTCCTTTCTGCAATAGCATACGAATTACTTTTGCATTCCGCAGATTCACAAAGCGATCTTTGGCGAGATCGAACAATAAAAATTTCTCAGGATTAGAAAATGAATTCCACAACGAATGATAATAAGCGGTGGATACTTCTTCTACCTGCAACACGAAATTCTCCTCTTTCTCATAGGTATCCGGTGACTCGTGTCTGAACAGAGGCGCAAGCCCTGGTAAGTATCGCCCATATTGCAATTCGCTTTGCACAATGGGATTTGCATGATCAACACCTTGTGTTTTAGCCAAGGGCTGATATAGCACGACAAATCCGCTGAGTACATTTTTCCATTTGCGCAAAGCATATCTATGCTCTGAACATTGCTTTTTGGCATCTTCGGAATCTTTAATCACCAATCGTTTTATAGCATCTTCATAAAAATCGATGATGGCTGCCGGTGATACTGCAGAAGAAATAATGATCTGTATAGGACAATCGATAATGGACGAAAGCAGTTTCAACTTCTCGTCATTTATACCGGGTTGATTTATACCATGTTCAAAGTGCTTTATAAGAATAACATTAAAAGACCGCTTCTCCGGCAAGCTGATGCTGTTACGAAAATTAATTTCTTTAAAACCATCGCGATTGGTTACGCTCACAGCATCCTTAAAGCTTTGAAGGATATCGTTCTTACCCGAATAAGGAAGCCCTACTAAAAAAATGCGTTGTGTATTCTCTCGGATCGTTTTATGAATCAAGTCATCTTTAGAGATCTGGCGTTGTGCCTGGTATATCAGGTTATTGTCCAATACAATACCTAATCCGAAAATTGTACGTATCGCAAAAAAAGAAACCTGTGCCACCAAAAACGCAGCGATCAGCAATACGATTACAAACAAAATAAAATATTCGCTGTGAACGCTGCTGTAGGCAGCCGCTTTCGATATATAGTTTCGCTCTTCACCACCGCTTGTTTTAAATGCAAGGTGTACATCTGACGAACAAGGATGAGATCTCCAACTCCATTGATTGTCGTGTGAAGACTCTGATACTATAGCACGTGATTTTTTTATCAATCCTTCGAGTGGGGGCCATGCTATAAACTCAAGATCGCTAAGTTCTGTACTGTCTTTTATTATCTGACCAGCACCAATTTTATGGTCTCGTTCTACTTGGCCAGTACTGGCCAGATAGTTTCCCCTTATGGCGAGCATGTCGATATCCTCCGGAAATACACCCAGTCGTTCCAGCGCCTTTTCACGATGCAGTTCATTTTGCGCGGCCTCCCATTGTATATACCGTTGCCATAGTGTACTCTCTTCCCGTAGAGCGATATTATAAAAAGATATAACCGGTAAGACTGACGCGAGGATCAGCCATAGAAACACCATGCAATAATATAGGTTATGATAATTTCTGATGACGAAAACATTTGCATTCAACTCATTAATAAATTTTGCCTGATAACCCACTGCAAGCAGACTGATCAATACCGCCTGTATAATGATGGCTATATAAAATTGATCGATGACACGACAAAGCGACCAGTTTATCAATGCGATAAATATAAAGCTTACCCAAACGAACGGATGAAGTAATACACCACGCGTGCGCCAATGTGATTGATATTTAAAGATCGTTTCGCGTTCAAAAAGTATATACTGAAATACCAAAACATATAACGGAACAACCATGAAACAAAACGCTATAACGGTAAGGCTTTTTACAAACAGGCTTCCGATCATGATCAGAATTAAAAACGCAAGAACCACAATGGATCGAATATACTTTTCAAGTGGCATGATCAATGGCCATGGCCCCATGAACTCAGGCTGCACTTCATTTTTTCGTGGACGGAGCCAATGCAGAAAAAACCGAATGGTCTTGAGTTTTGAAGGTTGATATACACAGGCCAGGTGTATCAGCAATAAAATTCCGTGCAGAATAAAATAGAAGAACAACAGGCCCACTGCGAAGGTCATCACTACAATCATCGGGGCAGTATAATATTCAAGATCCAAAGTTGTCACCAGGTATAGCGGCAAGTTATCGATGGGCTGTATATATAGGTGGTGGCGGCTGTTATTATAAAGAGACTCTATGCATTCGGCAGATCTTCCCGTAATGGCAGCCTGGACTTTGGCGTTGTAATCAACCTCACTTAAGAAATTCTCCTGTGTATTTCTTTCTGTGTCCGAGTGAAACCACACTTCACCGGCATCGTCAATAATACTAAATGTATATCCCGGTGGCAACAAAGGATTCATGACGGAGTGCAGACGCGTTGCCATGGCAAGGACTACAGCACCGGATGCATTTCCCTCCAATGCTATACCTATACCTGCCTCGGGAGAACCCGTGCTCCATGATCGAATGGATTGAAATGAAAATTCTTTTGGTGATCTTTTCCCTGCATCTGTACTATCCGGAAGAGTCCACAAATTTCCGGACAGTACATTCGAAAAGTATTTTCGATCCTGGAGGTTTAACAATCTCTGTTGCTTGTGAATCAAATGTGTGGCGACAATCATCTTCAAGTCGCCTTTGTTATCAAGCCACATTGTTTCATTGAAAAATCTATGCTCTTTAAAGCGCGCAGCAATCTTCAATGCATTAGCCTGTGAACTATTTTCCTGTTCTACGGGATTAACTTGGTAAATGTTATCATAAATCGAATCGCCACCAGGAGGTAGTACTATATTACGGCAGCTATCCAGTTGTGTATATATGGCATTCAACTCGGCTGTAAATCTGCTTTTAATATCTCCCGAGAGTTCCTCCAGATTTTTGTCTACTGTATATTTAAAACCTATATATTGATTACCGCAGAGCAGTATCAACAGTATAACTGCTGTGCCTATAACAATGGAGAATCCGGTAAACCACACGTTGATAATGCGGAGTCTTTCAATCTCGTTCATCACATTAAGTTTCAACAGCGGCATGGCTAATGCCAGCACAAGCACGATGAGGATTGAGAACGCCAGCGTCCAGGTATCGACACCACGAGCTTCTTGTTCAAAATTTGACGTCTTCAGTACACCACATAATATCCAGTCTTCATTTTCCCGGAAGGTGATTCGATGAGAAAGCAGCTTATAGTCAACACCTGAAAGCTTAATCTCCTTTAAAGGTATAGTGCGGATTCCGCTGCTGTCCACAAATAGCTTGTTAAGGTCTTGCAGCTCAATCCGGTTTGCAAAAGTCTGATAGGCTATATCTGAAAAACTACATATATCCTTCGTCCCCTTTCTGGAAAGACGAACGAGAAAGAAATCATCAAACCGATGTTTAACAAGCGAACGCCGTATCAATTCAGAAGCTTCGACTCTGAATTTAACAGCATGTGCTCCTTCGCTGACACCTTCTATATATTGCGCAGTGCAAAAGAATTTATCTCCGGATTTTAGAATTTTAATATTCAGATTGGTCAGGCCAGGATACCATATATATACGCTGTCGTTCGCTAGATCGGCAATTTCTATTGTTACCTGAGAGATATTTTTGTCGTATACCTGTTTGACTTCGCGAATGTTATTGCCAATACGCTGTAGCGAGCGGTAATTCTTTGCCAGAATTTCTTCCTCACGATGCTTTACATATACCAGCAGGTAATACGCAAGCAGTACACCAACCAACAGGAGTGTTCCCAACGACACCCAAAATTTTTTATTGACTTCAGGTAGTCTCATCTGTACTACATTTAAAAATTACAACAACTAAAAAATCCAGAAGCATTATCCGGTTAGATCGGCAATCACCTTTCCGCAGGTGCAATTATAGTATAGCATCAACACTTCAAAAGTTGCGTTTCAAAAATTCCATGGCATTGATATTCATTACCCGGCTTACAATCTCCTCCGGATCTGTGGTGTTGCCTACGCGGAGATTTTTACCATTGCCTTGCATGAAATTATAGGCATGCTTCAGCAGGTAATCATCCATAAACTGAAGATCTTCGTGTGTCCAATAACCATTCAGAGGATCAATTATACCATCATAATCCGAACCGATTGCAGCAAGCCCCCAAGGAAATACCCCTGCACCCGAAAGAACTTGCGCTATATGTTCCAGTTGATTCCAAACGAGTTTAGAGCGGTGAAACAGAATCTTTCTGCGATCCGTATGTCCTTTCGCCTGCGCGAGTGCTTCCTTGTTGCCTACCCTGCGCTCATCCATTTGCAACCCTAAAATGCCGCCACTTCGCGCAATGCGAATGAGCTCGTCATCAAAGAAATTTATAGAACCCGGATTCATGCATGCGCCTGTTGGGCGAACGGCTATAAAATTATTATCGTATGATTTCAATCCGTTGGCAGCACCATGACTTACCACTATAGGAATAGGATCGTTTGGAAATTCTTTCTCAATCCAATCATAATATTGCCTGCGCGATACAGGGCTCATGTGCTTAACGTCTAGCAGGATGCGTGCACCATTTGTTTTTGATAAAAGTGCTTTTGCTATATCAAAGCCAAGCGGTGTGAAGCCGGTGTCCAATTTATATCCCTGATCCAATACACGCGCCATAATACCGGTAAGACTACGCGCATGGCCACAAAGTTCATTATAGAAATGATGGGCAAACGTGATGAAGAACGGGGGGAATTCCCAATTGCTCTTCATCAGATTAACGTTCTTTAAAACCTCATTTTTATCGGCCGGTTTTTGTTCCGGAGTGAGACCACAATTAAATACGTGGGCTCCTTCTATACTCATGATAACCGCGATGGTAGGTATAGCAGCATCTGCAGTTTGCAGCACTTCTTCTAGTTGTACATAGTTTCGTACTAATTTATAGCGAACCTTTTTCCCATCAATCATTACGGTAGTATCGTGGAGCTGACGGTAAAATTTATACTCGTTCTGAAGATCTGTAAAGTAGTCGGGCATCTTCTGCAAAAAATCAATGCGCTCATCGCCTAAACCTGTCGCTATGTTTAATATAGCGTCAGAGATTTGGCCACTGCCAAGTCTGTTCTTTACAAAACCTTTTTCAAGTGGATATAGCGATGCTGTAACTACCTTTACACTTCCATAAAGTGATGAAGAAAAATCTGCCTGTCTGAATTTCGTGAGACCGGTTACGTAATTCAAAAGCTTATCTTTTAAAGAAGGCTGATCGTAATGCCAGATGCTGGTGGTGTCCGATGAGTCGGAGCTGTTCGCTCCTGTTCCACTTGGATTCTTAAAGCTTTGGCCGTATGGTTTCATAGCCGGGTGGCAGTGCAGATCAACAATAAAATTATTCATACAAAGGGTGTTTGAGGTATAGGTAATTCTAAAAACGAAAGTATACTTTCACGATTCTTGCTATAGTGATTTCGTGCGTAGGTCTCCATGGCTTTTAACAGCTTTGCCTCTTTCACATCCAGGCCGAGCACCTTGCCTGCCTGGATCGCTTTCTTGATTTCATCCGGAGCATCGTCATGATTAAACTCCAATTGAATGCGCAGATAGTTGTCTGGATGAAGCACCTGCCGCACGTAATAATCGGAAGCCTGCACATTGGACTCGGTAAGCATATCCGGCAGATACTTGATCCACTTTAAGTTTCCCCAATCGCCACTGCCTATATCCTGCGGATCTATATAGTTGTTGTTCGAAGTGCCACAACCCAGTGACAATACTTTAATTTCATTGGGTCGCTTATTCAAACCACGAAAGCCATCGGCACGATATTCCAATTGAGGTCCGTGGTAGCAATTGAGAACAAACGCGACCGCAGCCATAGCGGGATGATTCAGTGCTACACCACCATCTACATATTTCTTCTGATATATAGGGAAGTATGTGGGGCCGGCAGATGTGCGCATGGCGAGATCAACGAGGCGTTCATTTTTATCGCGCTGAAAACTTGAATTAAAAACCGCGGGTTTGAAATTTACACTTCTTCCATCATCCTGTGGATTCAAATCGAATGATGTAACCATCAGAATTCTCTCGCGATTATATTTTTGTTGCAGCGCATCGTGTACCTGGCGCATGTCCAGTGTACCGAATTCATGATCAAGGATTTTCTTTAACCGGTCTTGCGTATAGTCTGCACCCAGGTTTTTTCCAAAGCCATCACGAAAATCATCCCAGCCGGTATCGTGAAATATATCATCCGCTTCATCGCGGTATAATTCTACAACACGCTGTGTCGTTTTCTGTGCCGCGAGTGCAATGCAAATAATACCCCCGGTAGATGTACCCGCCATCATATCAAATATAGCGGCAGGATGCATGCGTGTATCTTCAAAAACACACTGGAGGATTGTAGCCGGAATTATACCACGGGTACCACCGCCATCTATACTCAGGATGAGGTATTGATCCATGTTATGTGTTTTCAGGTTTCGTTACAGGCTCAGGCTTCTTACCAACACTCCGCAGGTTTACCAATTTGTTCAGCATATCAAACCAGAATGGTGCACCCAACGAGACAGCTAATGCTGTAAATAAAATTCCAAGAATCTTTACCAGCCATTCCCAGAAATTATGAACCGGTTTAGCAGATTGCCAACCGAGTGGTAAAGCACTCGCGTCCAACTCGGATTTCAATGCCTTCAGTTGTTGTACATTTGTCTTTACCTGTTGTATAGCTTCGTCAGCATCTTTCCAGGGATGCAAAGAATCTTGTTTCGCTTCCCGTGCTTTGTTCACCAATTCTATATAGGTGGAGTCATGCGTGATCGCTTCGGCACGGTCTGCCAGACTCTGCCGGGCAGCTGGATTTTCATATAAGTACTTTGACAGATCTATAGAGTCTACATTCAGTGCAAATGAAAGTATAATAGAAATTCGCAAGATCATGGCCTGTGCCCTTTTCTTATATGTACCCGAAACACGTTCCATGGCCTGATCGAACCATGCTTCTATTTCTTTCCTCACTTTCGTTACTTCACCAGATGCTTCCGCTATAGATTGCAATATCGTTCGCTTAAAATCATCATCGAGTAAATCGGTTGCCGCAATCGCCTGACGCAGTGTATCTATAGTATACGGCTTATCACCAAACTGTCGGTGGTGAATGATATCGAGTAATGCACGCGAAAATTTATCTGAGGGTATATAGGCGGCCATACGTCCCTTCGCTGTTAAACCGTCAATGAGTTTATGCTTCAGAATGGCTTCCCCTATACCGCCTTTTTGAAAGGTATCTAAAAGCCATTGATTTAATACTTTTGGGCGAAGTCGTACAAAACTGGAAATGATCTCCTGTATAGCGGAGCATGCCAGGCTTAGTAGAAAGTAAATGAATATTAATCCGATCACCAGATCGAGAATAGCAAAAGCAGACATACGTTTATTGGTTTAAAATTTCAAGCAGGTATATACGTGTAGCTTCGTCAAATATACCATCAACCCGCAAACCAAAGCGAGTACTTTGCAATGCTTTTACGGCAGCTTCGGTTTTTATTCCGTAGTCTCCATCGGAAGTACCACAATCAAAGCCTGCAATTTTCAATGCGTCCTGTAATACTTTTACAGCATTGCCCGTGCTACCCATGCGAAGTATAGTATCCGGCAAAATCATTGTTGATGAGGGAGCTAGTCGCCTGAATCCCAATACATGATCTGTCGGGAAGGCGGTGATGGAAACCTGGTTGCCTTGATTTCCTCCAAGTGAATATACACGCTTGCCATCTTTTGAAAATCCGAAAAAGAAACCAACATGGCCTTTCCATGAATCCGGTTTTTCACGCCAGAAAACAACTACATCACCAGGCTCAGGGCTATCAACCCGTTGTCCTGCAAATAGCCAGGAGCGGGCATCAGCCTTTCCGGTGCCGCGCAGGTTTACTTTTTTTGCGCACCAGTTTATGAAGATGCTACACCAGGGTGTTTCATCATCGTTGATCCAGTTAAAACCAGATTCGTGTGCATAACGCACTATAGCAGCATTATCTTCAGCGCCCGGAATTTCTTTTTGACCGAGTTCTGCTATAGCTACTTTAATAAGATTATCCATTGGGAAGAGAGGAGCAGTATATATAGACAACGAATTCTAAAAACAGAATGCATCAGCGGTGGGCTGCAAAAGAAAGCAAGGTAACGATTGGTATTGCGATAGCTGAAAATGATATCACGTTCGTAAATGGGCAGTGGTATAATGCTGATAATGTTTCATGAGGCAGAGGGTTTATTAAAACAAATTAACAATTCAACGAGTATGGCTGGCTTCACTTACTCCACTATATCGTAACGCAAATCTTGAAGGAGTCAACAGAATGTATATCAATACTACGCAACATTTCGGTAGATATCAACAGCTTATGGAAAATTTAAAACCAAATAGACATATATCTGTTAACTTGCCCGGCAACCTTTTTTATATTTTAAAGATGATTAGAACATTTTGCTTTACTATACTTCTTACGTTTTCTTTCGCGGCTATGCATGCACAATCTTTAAAAGTGATGTCGTACAATATTCGTCTCGACCATCCGGTGGACGGTGTTAATCAATGGCCCAAACGAAGTGATAAAGTATATGCGCTCATCAAAAAGTATAATCCTGATATTCTGGGTATCCAGGAGGCGTTGCATCATCAACTGCAGGATCTTCTGAGCAATCTTCCGGAATATACCTATGTGGGTGTTGGCCGTGACGATGGGAAAACGGAAGGAGAATATTCAGCGATTCTTTTCAAGAAAGAGCGGTTCGCTATAAAACAGCAGAGTACATTCTGGCTTTCTGAAACGCCTGACATTGCCGGGAGTAAAAGCTGGGATGCTGCCATTACGCGCGTTGCAAGCTGGGCTATACTTCACGACCTCTCTACCAAAAAAGATTTCGTAATTGTTAATACACATTTCGATCACATTGGTAAAGTGGCGCGTGAAAAAAGTGCTGTTCTTATAAAAGAAAAGATCAGTACACTCCGAAAAAATCTTCCTGTTATTTTAACTGGTGATTTTAACAGCGAGCCTACAGATGCTTCTTACCAGGCTATGGCCGATGGTCAGATTCTGAAATTACTGAACTCGCGACCAGCGTCTGACACACAGGGTACATTCTGCAACTTTGCAGTAACGACCGAGCCTTGCAAAGTGATCGATTATATATTCTATACCGAAGGATTTATTCCGCAAAACTACCAGGTACTAACCGATCATAATGGCCACTATTATCCCTCTGATCATTTACCAGTGTGGTGCGAATTTTGGTGGAAGAAATAACGAGGTAATGCTTTATTGCAAAAATCTCATTCCAAAAAAATGTGTCAACAACTGGAATGATTTTTTATATTACACGGATGCAGGAATAAAAGCGTCCTGGTAAGTCAATACAACATTACTTCGACCGTTTAATCCTTTTTGTATCTTCCATTTTTCAATGTCTGCCATAAGGTTGTCCGCGCTGTTTGTAATGATCCTGGCCCTTCACGCGAAGGTGCTGGCGCAAACAGATTCAACCAAAAAAAGAATTCTCGACAACCGGCTCTCGAAGGAAGTAATGAAAACCATTTCACGGAAACCGAGTTCCGATTCTTCCATCAACGTAAAAAGTGAGACTCCTTTTTTGCCCTATGAAGGGAAAATTATACGTCACATCGTTATAAATCATATTGGTTTTGAACGTACGATGTATGACTCTTCGCACAGATTTAGAAGCGAGATAACGCGAATCGCCAATACACTTCACTCTACTACACGCGAAAGTGTAATCCGTGATAATCTTTTCGTACGAGAGAACCGTCCGTTGAATCCCTATCGGGTTGCTGATAACGAACGCTATCTTCGTGATCTTGACTTTATACTGGACTCCAAAATTATAGTGCATCGCATAAAGGGATCGCCAGATTCTGTTGATCTTGAAATCGTGACGCGAGATGTATTCAGTTTGGGCGCCCGCATATCTTCGGGGGGTATCAGCGATTACCGAATTGGGTTATATGATGCTAATCTTTTTGGAATGGGCCAACGCGTGCAAGCCGGTGTAGGTTTTGAAACCGGACGTTCGCCCGTTGTGGGGTTAGATCTTTTCTATAGGAAAACAAGTATAGGAGGTACGTTGATCAACGTCTCCGGTGGCTATACCCAACTTGACAATGCGCGAAGTCTTGGTGAAGAAAATGAATATGCATACTTCATTCGTCTTGAGCGTCCGTTGGTATCTCCATACTCGCGTCTTGCGGGTGGACTCGAAGTAAGTCGTAACTGGTCACGGAATGTTTTTCAATATCCCGACAGTACCTTCAGAAAGTATCGCTATAATATAGAAGATGTATGGGGCGGGTATAACTTCAGCATTGGGAACATGGCCAAGAATCGTGACAGACACTTTGCAGCGATTCGGTATTACCGACAGCACTACTCCCAGCAACCTGCGCAACCGGGCGAAGAACTTAACCCTATATATAACGACCAGAAATTTGTATTGGGTGAAATGACTTTTTACAATCGGAATTTCTATAAGACCCGGTATATATATGGCTTTGGGCGAACAGAAGACGTGCCCTATGGAAAAACAATAACGCTTACTACGGGCTGGTCTAAAGAACTGGGCGCAAAAAGGATGTACGCTGGCACTTCGTTCACACGAGGGTTTGTTAACAAGAACGGTGCCTTTACAACTATTGAAGGTGGCTTTGGTACATTCTTTACGAGCAAGAAAACTTCGGATACTTTTTATTATATAGGAGGCACACACTATAGCAAGCTATATGAATCGGGAAGAGTAAAGATCCGTCATCTTGTGCAGGGCGGATATGCACACGCCTATAATACAATTACGCGGGAACTGCTTACACTGAATGACGAACTCACCGGATTTTCTCCTGATAGTTTATATGGAAAACAACGTATATCGCTCCGTGTGGAAACAACCGTATTTACAAAATGGAAACTTGCCGGTTTTCGCTTCGCTCCTTTTCTGTCGCTTGAAAATGCTTTTCTAAAAGATATCATTTCCAGTAAATCACTGGGTGAATTTTATTGGGGAACTACCAGTGGCGTTCGCATCCGAAATGAAAATCTTATTTTTGGCACGATCGAGTTACGTGCCTTTTATTTCCCCACAGCCGTGGATGGTGTAAGTCATTTCAGTTTTAAAATCACTACGAACGTCCGACTAAAATATAGCGGAAGGTTCGTTAATCCTCCTTCGTTTGTCAGGTATAATTGACACGGGGATTACCGTATATATACTTGATGTTTCGGGAAAAATTTACATTAGCAGAACAAACGCCAGGCCCGCAAAATCACCTTTCTTAAAAGTAATATCATCGGTATAGTTATTATCACCATGGCCTTGCTGTGTTATATAGTGCAGACTGAGTTTACAGTTTTTCTTATTCAGATACCAGTTCACACCAACATCCAACATCCGATCTTCACCTGAAAACTGGGCACCTTGATCACCTTCAAAATTTGTTACCATTACACACGGCTCCAAAAATATTTTGTCTTTGATAATCAGATTGTAACCTGCGCGTATGTGGCCAGCCTTCATAGTATAGGTCTGCGCTTCCGTGTGTCGCTCCATATACATCCATTCACCATCAATATTCCAGTTTCCATAGTTAAACAACACATCGAATCCACCAGCATAGTTTGAGGTAAATATATCTGTCTTACCCTGTACCGAACTGTTCAGACCAACCGTAATACCTTTGCGTTTGCTATAGTAATTATTGGCATCGTAGTTAATCGAATAATTTTTCTTCTCGGTGTCACCCACTGTAAAGGTCACTCTATCCACTAAAAGCGGACTCCAATATTTACCGGATGTCTCCGTAAATTCTTCTGAGGTTGTATTGTTGCTGAAGATACCAACGTTATAATCGATAGTAACAAGATGCTTGCTGGTAAGGCCTCCCAGATTTATACCTGTAGCCCGTCCGTATCCTTTCCCTGTAATATGCTGACGGATATAGGCCTGTGTCGGAGATTTATCAAAAGAGTTTACAAGCATATCGCCAGTAACACACTCTCTGCTGATCTGCGGATGAAAATATCCCACGGTTAACGAAGCCATTTCATTCTTGCTGATGCGCCATGTAGCATACGCATCCAATATACCCAGCGTGCCGGTGTTGGTTGATCCGCGCACCGCGCTAAATCTATCCTTTCCCATATTGTCATACTGAATCATCACTGCATAGCTAAGTTTTTTATAGGGTTTGCCCTTGAAGCCTATGCGTGCTCTGCGAATTAAAAAATTCAGACGATCCTGCACAGACTCCATAGGACCGTTATCCGTTAACTGGTCTTTCTCACCCATGGTATAGGTGCTCCAGAATTGGAGGCTGGCAACAGGCTGTACATATTTAAAAAGACTATCGGTTTTGATCCAGTAGTTCTCCTGAGCCTGAACGCACATTGGAGCCAGTATAAAAATCAGTATATATATTCTCTTCATTTGGTCGCTGATTAAAATGCTTTACGGACAGATGCCGCTACATATGCATGCTGATTTTTTGATTCGGGCACCAATGCCATTTCATGTTTCAGCAATTCATTCTCACGCTCCAGTTCGATCTGGCGTCTGCGCATCTGCTCCTGCGTTGCCTGAAGTTCTTCCTGGTTCTGACGAAGTTCTTCTTCCTGTGCTTTAAGCTCTTCGGACATCTGCTGGCTTTGGGTCAGTAAACGTTTCGTACGTTCATTAACCTGCACCGTTGAAATTGTGCTCGCTATACTTTCTGCTACTTTTTCCACAAACTGTATTTCATGCTTTTGTAGCTTGTTGAACGATGCCATTTCAATAACACCAAATACTTCGTCATTGTGAATCAACGGAACGATCAGAATTGTTTCCGGCAATGCTTCACCCAAACCAGAGGTAATGGTGATATAGTTTTTAGGAATTGATGACAGATGTATAGTCGCTTTCTCCAATACAGATTGTCCTACAAGGCCATCGCCCAAACCAATTTTACGGTTTATCATTTTCTTCCGGTCGTATGCGTACGTTGCCATTTGCTCCAGCCATGTATCTTCAGGCTTGTCACCTTCCACCATCAAAAACAGCGCACCCTGATTCGCTTTTATATACTTAATAAGCATCTTGATTATATCATGACAAAGTTCATTTGTATCGGATGTATTTCTGCGCAATACATCACCGATATGTGCCATTCCTTCATTCGCCCAGTCGCGGATATTTTTTTCATCCGTTGCCTTCTTCAGGTTGTTACGCATATCAAGTAACTCATTACCAAGTATATCAGATTCACTTAAAGGCTGGAAAGATTGAGTAAGATTGCCGTGTCCTATTTCCTTTGCGAAAGAAGTATAGGACCGTAAGCCATTTACAAGGAGGTTAAGTGACTCCGTCATAGCGCCTACTTCATCCCTGCGTGTTGTGGTGGCCTCTTCAGTTTGCTCCCCACGTGCAAGCTGCTTCAGTTTTTCCTTGATGGTTATAATGGCATGTGTAAGCCGGTTGCTGAAATAAAATGAAATAGACAACCCCGTGATCAACACGAAAATTGTTATACCGACTATCACTAATACTACCTGTCCAATTTGTTTAGTAACTTCTTCCTGCTTTAACGCTACCAACTGATCAATCTGGTCTGTATAAAATCCGGTTGAGATGATCCAACCTAATGGTGCAAACAACCTTGAGTATGATAACTTATTCTCGATTTCTTCTGTCCCAGGCTTCTTCATGGTATACTCTACATATCCTTCGCCTTTTGCATTACACAACTCCGCACGAAGCTGGTATATATTCTTTCCAGTATATTTCTCAACGTTATACTTTGCGTCACTCAGTGAAACTCCGGCCAGGTTTTTCTTCTCTGCATGCATCAACATGGTAGGATATGGAACCTTATTATCAGTTACCCAAAAGTATCCCTCGCCTTTATCGAACCTGATCTGCGAGAGCATTACAAGGGATTTATCTAGCGCGATTTTCTTCAGAGCATCTGACGATACGGTGGTGTCTTTTGATAGCCTTGCAGCGGAATCAGAAAGTTGTTTATAGTTTACTTCAACTATACCATATCCTATATCGGTGATGTGCTTTACGTATAGCTTCAGTTTATTCATTTCCTCCAAACGGTAAGATTCAATGTCCGCTGTAGCTTTTGACTTGATCTTATAAATCGCCACAGAACTTATCAATACCGAGGGCACTAATAAGGAAAGGCTGATCAGTAGCGTAATTTGTTGTTTGAGTTTCATGATCAATGGGGTATAACGCTACAAGGTTACTATTCGCAACGAAGTAATCTGATCATGAATGAGCAAGTGGCGACTGTTTTGAGTAAGTGGATCAGCATCTACTGTCCTAAAACAAAAAAAGCCTTTATAAAAAGGCTTTTCATACATGGCGGTACATACACTTATTCCGAGCGCAATGAATTTACGGGATTAACTGTTGCTGCCCGTAATGATTTATATCCTACAGTAAGAATGGCTATAAGCAGTGTAATGCCGAATGTGAGCAGGAAAACCTGGGGACCTACTTCGATTTTATAGGCAAACTCATCTAAAAACTTACCCATCAGGAACCAGCCGGCCGGGGCAGCCAGCATAAACCCAAGTAGAATGAGCTTTGCATACTCTTTGGAGAACATCATGACGATGCTTTCTACGGAAGCTCCCAACACTTTACGAACACCGATTTCTTTCGTCTTTTGATTGGCCATAAACGTTGCCAGTCCAAACAAGCCAAGGCATCCTATAAATATAGCCATGGAAGTAAATATACTCAGCAGTATAGACATGCGTTGTTCGCCTTCATAGAAATTACGAATGTTCTCATCAAGGAATTCATATTCAAATAAATGTTCCGGATAGGCTGCCTCCCATTTTGTTTTGAGCTGACTGATCACGCCCTGCGCTTGCTTCACATTTACTTTTAGCGCCAGGTGTTCATATCCGCGAATGCGATTGAACAGCACCGTTGCCTCTATCGGAGAATGCAGTGACACGGTATGAAAATCTTTAACAACTCCTACCACAGGATATTCTTTACTCCATACACGAATAACTTTACCTACTATATCAGCTGCATTATCAAAGCCTGCTATATGTGCCAGCTTTTCATTTACTATAAACCCGGTCGCTGTATCAAGGTCTTGTACGTTCTGTCCGGTTAATAATTCGAGCTCAAATAATTTCAGATAGTTACCATCAATTTGTTTTACCTGTGTTCCATGTGATTCATCACTTCCTTGTAACTTGAAGTTCGTGCCTGACACGTGACCAGAGGATGGAGGATCATTGGCAAGACTGGCCATTTCTACTCCCGGTATATTTGCCATCTCATCGCGTAACGTTCTCATTTTACTGCCCCCTTCTTCCATACCGGCTGGCTGTTCCTCTTCCGGTATAGGCACAATGAGTATACCTTCTTTTGCAAAACCAAGATCTTTATCCTGATAGTAATTCATCTGGCTTACAATAACGATGGTACCAATAATGAGTAATTGTGATATAAAGAATTGCATCACCACAAGACCTCTCCGCAACATATAGCCTGAAGAATTTTTATTGCTGATGAGATTCTTTAAAGCCTGTGCGGGTTTAAATCCGGACACCACAAATGCAGGATATAGGCCCGACATCAATGATACTATAACCGTAACGCAAATAATGAATAGCCAGAGGCTGGTGTCACTCGTGAAATTAAGTGCAAGTTCCATTTCCATGAATGGATTAATGAATGCCAGCGCGAGTTGTGTTAACCCAAGCGAAAGCAGCATAGCGAGTGTTGTAACCAGCGTAGTCTCTCCTAAAAACTGACCAACCAATTGCATCCTCGTGCTTCCTAATGATTTACGAACACCTACTTCTTTCGAGCGCTTTATAGCTTCTGCTGTGGAAAGGTTCACAAAATTTATACATGCTGTAAGTATAAGTATCAGTCCTATAATACTGAAAGCCGTTAATGAAGTGCGGGAAACCGTGCTATAGGAATATGTATCGAATCGTTCATCGAAATGCATTTCCGTAAGTGGCTGCACCATGAATTCTGTTTTGTCAGGATCATCGGCTCCTAAATACTTCTTAGAGAAGGCAGGTAGTCTTTGTTCAATTTTGGCAATCTGTTCACGCTCCTTCAACAAGATATAGCATTGCTCACCACTCCATATACTTTTCCATCCAGATTCTTCACGCTCTTTCTTTATCGTGCTATAGGACAAGAATAAGTTAAAAGGAAAGTCGGTGTTAGGCGGAGCATTTTCCATCATGGCGGTAATGCGATATTCTTGGTCATTGAATTTCAATACTTCACCTATAGCATCTTCTTTACCAAAATATTTTTTTGCAAGCTGCGTTGATATGATCGCTTCGTTTGGCTCATCTATACCTTTGATTGCATCACCGGAAAGAATAGCACGATCGAAAATTTTAAAGTAGCCAGGTTCAGTAAAAGCAATCTTATTTTCCTCCTGAAATTTTTTCAACTCTCCGTTTTTCTGTGGTATCGTTACGAGGCTACTTGAACCCTCCGATATAAATACAACTTCTTCGGCTTCCGGAAAGTCAGTGCGAAATGCTTCGGGTAAAACTGTTGGAACCCCGGCTTGATATTCAGTGCCGTTGTTTCCAACAGACTTGTTAACCACGCGATAAATGCGATCACGCTTCGATTGAAATATATCATAACTGCTCATGTATGCTACCATGAGAAACAGCACCAGGCTACATGCAATGCCAAGGGTTAAACCCGACAGATTAATAATTGAAATACCTTTTGAACGGAGTAGGTTACGAAAGGCGGTTTTGAAATAATTTTTTAGCATAGGTAAAAAGATTCGATCACCTCTATCGCAACATCATGCCACACTCGCGATCATTGAAAACACCTGTAATATTACGGTTTACGCAATTTTGCTTTGTTCAAATGTGTTCGGCTGCGTCCGGCTACGGACAAAAAAAAGAGACAGGAGGAACCTTCCAGGCTTGCCGGCAGTTTGAAAAGTATATTAACTTTACTGCATGATCCAGAGCCTGATCGTTGGTTTTATTTTTCTCCTCGCGGTAGTCTACGTGGGCAGGCTGATCTATAAAAATTTTCAGTCCAAATCAGTATGTGAATCAGGATGTGGAAAATGTGGCACGGTGGATTTCAATAAAATTGAAAAGCAACTTCGCGAAAAAGGACTTTAATCTAAGCCCACACTTTAGTTCCTTCCGTACAATTCTTACAGATCTCAATTTCACTTCTTGACCGAAGCAACGAAGCCCTGAACTGATTATACTCTTCTCCATTCCAAACCTCGCTAAATGATTTTTTGGTGAGATCTCCCAGCACGTAATGCGCGTCTTTGTCGAAGCAACATGGCACTACTTTCCCGTCCCATGTAATCACACAACTGTGCCACATCTTCCAGCAATGATTGTCCAAACTATTCTTTATAGTATAGGAGCCGTCTTTCATTTTGCGATAGCGCGAATATTGATCCTGCGTGGGAATAAGATCAGAACCATTTTCATAATCATAGATCTGTGCTGTCTTTAATACAACCTGATCAACGCCAATTTGTTCTGCCAGAGAATATACTTCAGGAATCTGATGCTCATTTGGTTTTACTACCAGAAATTGAAAGATAACGTGTGGTGTTTTCGACTTAAGTTTTTTCTTCCACGCCACTATATTTCGCGCGCCCTCCATTACTTTATCAAGACTCCCTCCTACGCGATACGATTGATAGGTATCTTGTGTGGTGCCATCGATAGAAATTATCAGACGATCCAATCCTGACTCAACCGTAAGCCTGGCATTTTCATCTTTCAGGTAATGTGCGTTGGTGGAAGTGGCGGTATATATATTCTTATTCGAAGCATACTGCACCATGTCTAAAAATTGAGGATGCAGATAAGGTTCGCCCTGAAAATAAAACGTAAGGTAACTCAGGGTTGGCGCCAGCTGATCGATGACGCGTTGAAATAAAGGTTGCTCCAGCATGCCCGTTGCACGCGTAAAAGATCGCAAACCACTTGGGCATTCCGGACAACGGAGATTACATGACGTCGTGGGCTCAAACGAGATGCTGATGGGCAATCCTTTCATCGCAGGCGTACCCGCGATGCGTGAGCGATGATAACTTGAAAAGATCTGTGCTGCATTCCAGGCGCGTTGTGCCGTTAACCCGGAAGCAAAATTCAGCTGATCTTTCCACGCGCGCATCATGCCGCAAGATACTCGCGAAAAGTATCGGTTGGATTATCGTAATGTGGTTATCTTTCGAAATTCATTCGTACTTATGAAAAAACTTCTGTTTTTGCTCCTTTGTATTTCCTTCGCGGGATATTCACAGCCCGTTAAGCTTTCGGAGGAGGCCACTATTTCCGTGATCACCTGTGGGCCGTGGCAGGGCGAATTGTATTCCGCATTCGGGCACAGTGCCTTCCGGGTATACGATCCTGCACAGGATATAGATGATGCGTATAACTACGGTGTATTCAACTTCGACCAGCCTAATTTTTATCTGAACTTTACGCGTGGCTTTATGTACTACCAGTTGGGTGTATATGATTACAAGCGTTTCCGCGATGTATATATTTACCACAATCGCTATATCCACGAACAGGTACTAAATCTTACGCAGGAACAAAAACAAAAGATGTATGATTTTCTGCAATGGAACGCGCTTCCAGAAAATGAAAATTATCGTTACAATTATTTCTACGACAACTGTGCCACCAAAATGCCCGGAGTGCTTCGCCTTACGTTTGGCGACAGTGTAGTATTTGATGGGTCGTATATCAAAACCGACTACAGCATTCGTGAGCTTACAGATTTATACCTGGAGAACCAACCGTGGGGCGACCTTGGTATAGATATAGGATTAGGATCGCAGATCGATAAAAAAGCAACTCCCTATGAGTATATGTTTTTGCCAGATTATGTTGAGTCGGGACTTGACCATGCCACTATAAAACAGAATGGAATTTCTATTCCGCTGGTAAAGGAAAAACGAATTGTATATGAAGAACGCCCGGAGGATGCTCCCAAAGGATTACCTCATCCGCTCTATATTTTCAGTTTCATCGCACTGATAGCAGGTATACTTACTTACCGCGACTGGAAGAAGAAAAAACTATCTACCTGGTTTGATGCTATAATTTTTATTGTTACCGGCTTGGTTGGCGTGATGCTCACGTTTTTGTGGTTCGGAACAGATCACAACTCAGCCTATAACTATAACCTCTTATGGGCCTTGCCAACAAATCTTCTTGTGCCGATTGCTTTTATTCGTCAGCCGGCATGGCTTAAGAAATATTTTCTAGTGGTGGCAGTCATTGCTGTACTCACATTGCTCTTATGGCCTGTGCTTCCACAAAAACTAAATATAGCGTTGGTGCCAATCGTAATCACCATTGCCTTGCGCGGATTTATACAATATAAATTAAGGAAAGCTTCTTAGAGGGCTGCTACACAAAGTTTGCACTTCAGCGCCAGTAGTAACAGAAGATGAGCGGGAAGTGTAACGATAAAGTCTAAGGCTTTATTAAAGCACTGCAGGTTGTTCATAGACCTGCAGTGCTCTTGATTATTCTGATACTATATATGTATCGGTCTGTTGGCGGTTGCTGCGAGGCAAGCTTCTTTCACCGCTTCCATATAGGTTGGATGGGCGTGTGACATACGCGCTACATCTTCAGCAGATGCGCGGAATTCCATCGCCGTTACTCCGGCAGCAATCATATCAGCCGCACGCGCGCCTATAATATGAATGCCTAATATTTCATCGGTCTGCTTATCGGCCAGAACTTTTACAAGTCCATCTGTATCCATGCTGGCACGTGCACGACCTAAAGCTTTATATGGGAAGCTTCCTGTTTTATAGGCTCTCCCTGACTGCTTCAATTGTTCTTCAGTATAGCCAACGCTGGCAACCTCTGGCCATGTATATACTACACCGGGTATCAACAGATAATTAACATGTGGTTTTTGTCCGGCCATTTGCTCGGCTACATATACACCTTCTTCTTCCGCTTTGTGCGCCAGCATAGCTCCGCGCACTACATCGCCTATAGCGTAGACATTATCAACTTTAGTTTTCAGGTGATCGTCAACAGGGATCTGACCTTTAACCGTTTCAATTCCTATTTTATCGAGACTAAGCCCATCGGTATACGGCCTGCGTCCTATACTTACCAGGCAATAATCACCCTTCAGTTCAAGAGCATTACCGCCATTCTTAGGTTCCGCCTTTACAACAACTTCGTTGCCTGTATTTTCAACAGCAGTAACTTTGTGGCCCAGGAAAATATCCATACCGAGCTTTTTAGCAACACGAGATAATTCTTTTCCCATAGTACCATCCATCGTTGGAATCAGGCTGTCCAAAAATTCTACCACCGTCACTTTCGCACCGATGCGCGCGTATACCGAGCCAAGCTCCATACCAATTACCCCTCCACCAATAACAATAAGATGCTTCGGAACTTCTTTCAGTTCAAGCGCTTCCGTGCTGGATATAATTCTTTTTTTGTCGAACGCAGCAAAAGGAAGTGGTGTTGGCTTAGAACCGGTTGCTATAATTACCTTATCGGTGGAGATGGTAGTTTCCTTTCCGTCCTTCGCAGTAACCTTGATTGTATTTTTATCCACGAATGATCCAACACCGGTATGAACATCGATCTTGTTCTTCTTCATCAAGAAGGCTATACCATCTACATTGGACTTCACAACGTCACTTTTCCGCTTGATCATTTGTCCTATATTTACTTTAGGAGCAGGTATATCTATACCATGTTCAGCAAAGTGTTCTTTCGCATTGATGAAATGTTCGGAAGAATCCAGTAATGCTTTAGAAGGTATACATCCTACATTCAAACATGTTCCGCCTAACGTATCATATTTTTCAACGATAGCAGTTTTAAATCCAAGCTGGGCAGCGCGGATGGCTGCTACATATCCTCCGGGGCCGGAGCCGATAACAATGACGTTGTATTGCATAAATCAATATTTATAATTCTAAAAATTTATATACTAATCGAATGGAGATCCCTTCTGTTACGCGTCTGCTGTTCGGGATTCCATCTCGGTTTCCCCAGGCTTGTACATTTCCGACTCCGGGTACATAGTAAACAGGGAAATCTTTTTCGTCAGGATTGGTTACGATGTAATTAATCCTGACTTGGAAATTTACAGAAATTCTATCGGATATCGGAAGCCAGTAATTGGGCTGCAATTCTACAATGAA
Organism: uncultured Bacteroides sp.; assembly: GCA_902168185.1. Lineage (GTDB taxonomy): Bacteria > Bacteroidota > Bacteroidia > Cytophagales > Cyclobacteriaceae > Ohtaekwangia. The sequence goes on along the minus strand of CABHOV010000074.1, from coordinate 45,626 downwards.
AAGTTTATTACGTTGAGTTCGTACTTCAACCAGATCGCCATAGTTATCGCCTTCAAATGTAATCGTTCCTGTCTCCTTGAAGTCCGAGTAAATAAGGCAGGCCTGCAAATTGAATTCATTAAACTTTTTCCTGCTTTTCAGCAGGAACTTTCCTACACCTAAACGATAGTAGCGTCCGGTGTTGGCATAAGCAACATTCGAGTATAGCTCGTCTTTCCGGATGTCGTTGAACCCAACAGCAAGATCGATGATTGTATGATCTTTGGTTTTATAGATCAGAGAAGGCTCAAACACAAAGCCTCTGCTAAACGTCAGCGGAAATGTTCTGAGAACATCAACCCCGAAATATAGCCTCCGCGTATCATACGTTTGAGCATGTGTGACTGATACCAGTACAAACAAGATACATGAAAACGTCAATGATCTTTTATTCATTAATGTTAACATAAAGTTCTTGTGAGTAATCGAGAGTAGAAGACACGGAGGCTTGTGTAAACGTTGTTGGCTTTACGATTTCGAAATCATCAAAGTAAATTCTGAAACCGCAGCGGGCAGATTGCATTTCAACGGTACGGCTATAATGAATCGTAAGTGTGTCATTTCTGACATCCGATTCAAAGATGACAATAGTAGAATCATCTTTAATTGACAAAGGCACGCTGTATTGATAATCAGCAGACTGATTATCCGGTTTTTCTTTGCCATGCAAGCCATATACAGATCTGTAGTATTTTTGGGTGGAGAAGTATATAAATACCGTTGGCTCGCTATCCAATTCGCACTCATCCACACATCCTGAATATGTAAAAAGACATGAAATAAAAATCACACTGAGGAGGCCTCTTGTTAATTTATACTTCATGTCTTTATAGAATGGTATATCTTCTGTTCGTTTAAATTATACTATACTCCCAGGATCAATCTTCCCGGATCTTCGAGTAGCTCTTTCACGCGTACGAGGAAGCTTACCGATTCTCTTCCATCCACGATACGGTGATCGTACGAAAGTGCCAGGTACATGATCGGACGAACAACAACTTCACCATTCTTCACCACCGGGCGCTCAACGATGTTGTGCATACCTAATATAGCCGACTGCGGAGGGTTGATGATTGGTGTGGAAAGCATCGAACCAAATACGCCTCCATTGGTAATAGAGAATGTACCACCCGTCATTTCTTCTATGGAAAGTTTACCATCACGGCCGCGTGTTGCCAACCGGATCACTTCGCTTTCAATTTGATTGAATGAAAGTGACTCCGCATTGCGAATAACCGGAACGACTAAACCGCGAGGTGTTGATACTGCTATAGATATATCACAATAATCGTGATAGATCACTTCATCTTTATCGATCGAAGCATTTACGGCTGGGAAATCTTTCAATGCAGTACATACTGCTTTTGTAAAGAACGACATGAAGCCGAGCCCTACACCGTATTTTTCTTTAAACTGATCTTTATACCTTGAACGAAGCTCCATTACCGGCTTCATATCTACTTCATTGAAGGTTGTAAGCATCGCTGTCTCATTCTTCACAGCCACGAGACGTTTCGCTATAGTCTTACGCAGCGAAGTCATTTTCTCTCTGCGCTCACCACGACCGCCACCTGCAGCAATTACCGGAGGAGTTGATGATGTCTGTGGTTTCGATTCAGTTTTCGCCGGCGCTGATTGTGCCTTCTGAGCATCATCTTTTGTTATTCTTCCACCAACACCAGAGCCTTGCACCTGGTTAGAAGCGATTCCTTTTTCATCCAGGATTTTTGCAGCAGCAGGAGAAGGATGTCCGGCAGCATAGCTTTTATCAGCAGCATTCGCTGAAGCCGTTGCCGCTGGTGCAGTTTCTTGTTTCGCAGGAGCTGATGCACCTTCTGCTATTTCTATTTTACAGATAAGTCCGCCAATCGGAAGTGTTTCTTTTTCTTTTGCTACGATGCGTAATATACCAGACGCCTCGGCGGGTAGCTCGAACGTTGCTTTATCAGATTCAACTTCTGCAATTACCTCATCAAGGTTAACGAAGTCTCCATCTTTTTTCAACCATGTAGAGATTGTTACTTCGGTGATGGATTCACCTACAGCAGGAACTTTCATTTCCTTAACTCCACCCGTTGCTTTCGGTGCCGCTGGCGGAGCCGATGCAGCAGGTGCAGGTGTTGCTGCAGGCGCTGGAGTAGCAGCAGGTTTTGCAGCTGGAGCTGATACTTGTCCGTTGGAGTCAATCTCTGCGATTACATCTCCGATAGGCACCGTATCGCCTTGTTGTTTTACAATTTTGAGAACACCAGCACTCTGAGCAGTAAGCTCGAAAGTTGCTTTATCTGATTCAAGCTCTGCGATTACTTCATCGAGTTGAACGGTGTCTCCATCTTTCTTTAACCAGTTTGCAATAGTCACTTCCGAAATTGATTCGCCTACTGCGGGTACTTTTATCTGTAATGCCATTCGATTTTTAATGTTTTGATTATAGGATTGATGATTTCAGATTTACATTTTTCAGATTGAGTAACAACCTTCATCTCAAAATCTCAACTCACTCTATCGGTTTATACTTCAAAAGCTTTATTCACAAGTTTATCCTGCTCTACTTTATGAACCTTCAGGTATCCGGTTGCCGGTGAAGCACTGGCTTTACGTGATACGAACTCAAGATTATATTTCGGCATCATGCGAGCAATGTATGATTGCGCGCCCATGTTCGCTGGCTCTTCCTGCGCCCACACAAGTTTAGCATCTTTATACTTCTTGAGCACGGCTTTCAGTTGTTTTTCCGGGAACGGATGAAGTTGCTCCAACCGAACTATAGCAGTGTCTTTCGTCTTTCTCTTTTGTTGTACCTCTACAAGGTCATAATAAATTTTACCACTGCAGAGTATAACACGATTAACATCTTTCGCTGATACATTCGAATCGTCAAGTACCTCCGAGAAGGATCCGCTTGTAAAATCTTTGATTGGAGATATTACAGCAGGATGACGCAACAATGATTTAGGTGAGAACACTATACAAGGCTTACGGAATTGCCATGCAACTTGCCTTCTCAACAAGTGGAAGAAGTTAGCAGGCGTTGTAGGATTGGAGATTACCATATTATACTCCGCTGCCAATTGCAAGAATCTTTCAGGGCGACAGCTTGAGTGCTCAGGACCTTGTCCTTCATAACCGTGTGGCAATAACATTACCAGGCCGTTCATACGCTGCCATTTCGATTCGGCACTTGAAAGGAACTGATCTATAATTACCTGTGCACCATTTACGAAATCACCAAATTGAGCCTCCCACAAAACCAGCGCACTTGGCGATGACATCGCGTAGCCATACTCAAAACCAAGCACACCAAATTCCGATAACAAAGAGTTATATATATGGAACTTAGCCTGGTTCTTGTCAAGATTATCCAATCCGCAATAAGGCTCATTTGTATTTGCATCAAAGAAGTATGCATGGCGATGCGAGAACGTACCACGCTTCACATCCTGACCAGACATACGCACCGGAGTTTTCTCAAGCAACATTGATCCGTATGCTAACAATTCTGCTTCAGCCCAGCCCAATACTTTCTCTTCAAAGAAAGCGGTTGTTCTGTCCTTCAGTAATTTTTCAATTTGTTTTAGCGGCTTGAAACCTTCCGGTATAGCGGTAAGTGCCTTTCCTACTTTTTCAATAACGCTTTCCTTGATACCGGTATCCGGTGACTTATCAAAGTCTTCAGGCTTCGCCCAGTTCATTTGCTCCCACTCTTCTTCTATTTTTTGTGGCTTATAGGGAAGCGGCTTTTGCTTTACTTCGTTGAGTCTGTCCTGAAGTTGATTACGGAAGTTTTTATCCATCTCATCTGCCAGGGCAGCATCTACATCTGCACGTTCAATCAGTTTCTTAACATAGATCTCACGAGGATTCTGATGCTTCGCGATAATGTTATATAGTTTCGGCTGCGTGAATTTAGGTTCATCGCTTTCATTGTGGCCGTGTCTTCTATAGCAAAGCAGGTCAATGAATATATCTTTTCCGAATTTAATGCGATACTCAACGGCTAGTTTAGAGGCGAAGTTTACAGCTTCAGCATCATCACCATTTACGTGCAATACCGGAGCATCTACAATCTTCGCTATATCTGTACAATATATACTGGTACGTGCATCATCATAATCCGTAGTGAAACCAACCTGGTTGTTGATCACAAAGTGAATCGTTCCTCCGGTGGTATATCCTGGTAATCCAGACATTTGTACTACTTCGTATACTATACCTTGTCCGGCAACGGCAGCGTCTCCGTGAATGAGAATCGCCATCCCTTTTGACAATTCTCCTTTATATTCATCATCGATCTGGCCTCGGGTATACCCGAGCACCAACGGATCAACCGCTTCAAGATGCGAAGGGTTTGGAGTAAGTTTTACATATACCTTCTTACCCGATGGTGTATTTATATGACTTGAATATCCCAAGTGATATTTCACATCACCATCTCCCATCGTAAGGTTTTCAGGGCTCACGTTTCCTTCGAACTCGGTAAAGATCTGCTCGTATGTTTTACCAAGTATATTTGCCAGTACATTCAAGCGGCCACGGTGTGCCATTCCAATCACAACTTCCTTCACATCAAGTTCGGCGGCAACATTTATAATCGTGTTCAATGCCGGGATCGTGTTCTCTCCACCTTCGAGTGAGAAGCGTTTTTGTCCAAGGAATTTTGTATGAAGAAAATTCTCGAATACCACAGCTTCATTAAGCTTGTTCAGAATTCTTTTCTTTTCTTCCTGAGCAGGATTATAGGTATAGTATTCTTTTTCAATCTTCTGATATAGCCACGCACGAATATCATCGTTACGGATGAAGTTATGTTCGAAGCCGATCGGTCCTAAATAAACTGCATTCAGTTTTTCAATAATCTTGCGCAGTGTAGAGCGTTGCATTCCGATCTCTGCTGCTACATCAAATTCTATATCCAGATCAGCATCGGTCAAGCCGACACTTTTGTGATCGAGGTTCACATTGTGATTTCTTCTTTCACGAACCGGGTTTGTTTTTGATTTCAAATGCCCGAACGAGCGATATTGAAAAATAAGATTACGCACCTGCGTTTCTTTTATCGAAAGAGAATCCGTTACAGCAGGCGCTGTCGCCGAAGAACCATTTCCCTTATCACCATAACGCACTTGTGAAAAGTCGTAACCTTCAAAAAACTTTTGCCAGGTTGGGTCTACGGACGCTGGATCATTTTTATAATTTTGATAGAGCTGGTCGAGATAACCAACGTCTGCATTGGAGATGTATGAATATTTGTCCATGATTTTATAGAAAGTGAACAAATGTAGAGAAGCCGCTTATTATATAAAAACCGTTAAATCGCATAAACGATTATTTACCTTTGCATACGTTAACATCTAGTTAAAATAAAAAAGCACTTCACGGGAATGAAGTGCTTTTTAGTCCGCTCTGGATAAAGCTATCAGGTGAGATGGGACTGTATCCTGTAAAGAGTAAGCTTCGACTTAATGCATAGAAATGGGCTCTCTAGTTTCGCGCGGTTATCGTTCAAATTAAATGTTACGCCATTTAATTGAGAGTCTTTATTTCATACTTATGTGTAATAATAAATCAACGCGCCAAATTATCACATTTTACGAGACATAAATTCACATGCAGCTCACGAGCGTGTATGTAGTATTCACTCTAGTTTTACGCCATGGCATTGCATATTGGACGGGAAATTGAAATTAGATACAAAGAATCAGGTCTTAAGCTTTCAGAATTCGCTAAAAGGCTGAACACAAGTTCACGTAATGTTTACGACATCTTCGAACGAAGTGAGATTAAAACTGACCAGCTTGAAAGGATCAGCAAGATCTTAAATTTCAATTTTTTCTCTCTTTACCAGGCTTCAGGCGTTCAGGAAGCACTTGTGCCGTATGTAACACGGAAAGAAAAAAATAATACAATATCTATTATGGTAGAGCTCGATGGCCAGGAAAGCACGCTGAATCAGTGGTTTCACAAATTGACGCTCATTAATAAAGCCATGAATTAGTCCTTCAGACTATAATTAAGAATGCGGCCGCGATTGCCAGGCCGAAAAATTCCCTTAACTTTGCGACCTTTAAAAATCGGACGAGTTCCACTATTTTAAAAACTAACAAGAAATGGTTAAAATCAGATTGGCCCGCAGAGGCCGCAAGAAACTGGCAATGTTCGATGTAGTCGTTGCTGACGCCAGAGCTCCACGTGATGGACGCTTCATTGAAAAAATCGGGACTTATAATCCCCTTACTAACCCTGCTACGATTGACTTGAAAGACGATCGTGCTTTTCATTGGGTTATGAATGGTGCACAACCTAGCGACACTGTTAAAGCCATGCTTTCTTACCGTGGTATCCTTATGAAAAAACACCTTCAAATCGGTGTTATCAAAGGTGCATTGACGCAAGAACAAGCAGATGCTAAACTGGAAGAATGGCTGAAAGGCAAAGACGCTAAGATCGAAGCTAAACGTGATAAATTATCACAAGCTAAACAAGCTGATCTTAAAGCTCGCAGAGAAGCTGAAACAAAAATTAAAGAAGCTCGCGCTGAAGCTATTCGCAAGAAAGCTGAAGTTGCTTCTGCTGCTCCAGCCCCGGTTGAAGCTGCTCCTGCTGAAGGTGAAGCTCCTGCTGCTGAAGAGCAAGCTTAATCACTTTAGAAAATTGAAGAGTGTGCCGGTTCCGATCTCATTGGGACCGGCATATTTATTTTACGATTACACGAAATGAATATCGATTCCTGCTATAAAATCGGACTCGTTTTGAAACCACACGGACTGAAAGGAGAAGTGACGGTTTCCATCGATGCTGATTGTCCAAATGATTTCGCTACACTCGATGCTGTATTTCTTTCCAGCAATGAGCGACTCGTTCCTTACTTTATTCAACAAGTATCCGTTCGAGGCTCCAAAGCATTTGTAAAATTTGAAGATGTAGATTCTCCGGAAGGAGCCGAAGAAATTTCCAAGCAAGCTATTTACCTTCCCAAGGCTGCGCGGCCAAAATCAACCCGCGGAGAGTTTTATGATGATGAAATCACAGGCTTCGAAGTGATCGATGAAACAGCCGGCACTTTAGGAAATGTTACCGAAGTGATGCAGGCCGGTGCTAACCGTTTACTGGTATTGATGCAAGGCGAAAAAGAAGTTCTGATACCGGTTAACAGTCCTTTTATACTGAGCATTAACAAATCAAAAAAACGAATTAGTGTAGACCTTCCGGAAGGATTTCTCGACATCTGATATTCTGAAGTATATATATAACTATAGCGATATGCACATCGATATCATTACCACATTGCCAAAACTTATAGAGAGTCCGTTCTCTGACTCTATATTAAAGCGTGCACAGGCAAAGGGCATTGTTACCGTGAATGTTATTGACCTTCGCCAATATGCTACGAATAAACATCGTACAACGGACGACTATGCCTTTGGTGGTGGTGCCGGTATGGTAATGATGATTGAGCCCATCGACAACTGTATAGCCGATCTGAAAGCGAAGCGCGAGTATGACGATATTATATACATGAGTCCGGACGGGCAGCGCCTTACGCAATCTATAGCGAACGAGCTGAGCCTGAAGAAAAATTTAATTTTATTATGCGGTCATTACAAAGGTGTTGATGAACGCGTACGCCAACACCTGGTAACACGCGAGATCAGCATTGGCGATTATGTTCTTTCAGGTGGTGAGTTGGCTGCAGCCGTTGTTGCAGACGCTGTGGTGCGATTAATTCCCGGGGTGTTATCCGATGAGACGTCTGCATTAAGTGATTCCTTTCAGGATGACCTGATTGCACCACCAGTCTATACCCGCCCCGCGGAATACAAAGGATGGAAGGTACCAGATGTTTTACTTTCCGGTCATGCAACAAAAATCGAAGAATGGAGGCATGAGCAGTCTCTTGAACGAACAAAGCAGAGAAGACCTGAACTACTCGACTGAGCATTTTTTCACAAATCCAGCGAGCTTCTAAAAGTTTTTAGATCGGTAAATAACGCTGCCAAGGCATAAAAACCGGCAAAATTGTTCTTCTGAGAATTAATCGACTTAAATCTTTATACTCCACTCTGAATTTCTCAATTCTTTCCATACATTTGCAGTCCAATTTTCAAAACCATCGAGTTATGGCAGTAGACTTAATTAAACTAGTTGAGCAAGAATTTGCGAAAGTCCGTGAAACGCTTCCCAGCTTCAATCCTGGTGATACTATCAACGTTCACGTGAAAATAAAAGAAGGTAACAAAGAGCGTGTACAGCAATTCCAGGGCACTGTAATTCAGCGCAGAGGTGCAGGTACAAACGGTGAGACTTTCACAGTGCGTAAAGTATCTAATGGTGTAGGTGTTGAGCGTATCTTCCCGATCGTGTCTCCTACTATCGATAAAATAGAAGTATTGAAGAGAGGTAAAGTTCGCAGAGCTAAACTTTACTACATGAAAGGCCGTCAAGGTAAGGCTGCCCGGATCAAGGAAAAACTTTAGGCGTTTATCGCTTCAAAAACATAGAGCCATTCTGAGTAATTCGGAATGGCTTTTTTTGTTTGTAGTCACATGTCAACTATACGGCGCCAAGTTCACATGGCGCATCCAAAGTATATATTCCATTTTCAAAATGAATGCATATAACACTGCCGTGTTAAGCATACAGACAAGAGAAAATACGGGGCTAAAAATCGAAGTGTTTGTTGTGACCTATTCTCAATTCAAAATCTAATACGATTGCAAGGCGGTTAAAAGGCCGAAATTCAAGTGGGTTAGCATACAATTAAATAATTAATAACTTTGTCCCCGCTCATTAAAAACCGTAACCAGACCAATAATTTAGAGATTATGGCAAAAAACATTGTAGAGCTCTTGGGCAAAGACGCAGATTACCTGCTGAAGCACCAGAGTAAAACTATTTCAAAAGATCGCCTTCACCTTCCGAATCCGAGTTTTGTTGACAACATCTTCGTTCAATCAAACCGTACACCGCAGGTTTTAAGAAGCCTTCAACAATTATTCGGAACAGGCCGCCTGGCCAACACAGGGTTCCTGTCTATTCTTCCGATTGACCAAGGTATTGAACATAGCGCAGGTGCATCCTTTGCAAAGAATCCTGACTATTTTGATCCTGAAAATATCGTTAAGCTTGCCATCGAAGGCGGCTGCAACGCTGTGGCTACTACATATGGCGCTTTGGCCATGATGTCTAGAAAATATGCTCACCGCATTCCATTCATCGTAAAGATTAATCATAACGAATTACTCACTTATCCGAACAAGGCTGACGAAATCATGTTCGGCTCTGTAGAGGAAGCATGGAACTTAGGTGCAGTTGCCGTTGGTGCAACTATATATTTCGGTTCTGACAACGCAACTCGCCAGATTCAGGAAGTAGCTGCTGCATTTGAAAAAGCGCATCAGCTTGGTATGGGTACTATCTTATGGTGCTATACACGTAACAATGCTTTCAAACAAGGTGGCATTGATTATCACGTATCGGCTGACTTAACAGGCCAGGCAAACCACTTGGGAGTAACAATCCAGGCGGACATCATCAAGCAAAAACTTGCTGAGAACAACGGTGGCTTCAAGGCATTGAACACCGGTGGAAGCAGCTATGGCAAACTGGATGAAAAAATATATTCAGAATTGACTTCTGAACACCCTATCGATCTTTGCCGTTACCAGGTGGCGAACTGCTATATGGGCCGCGCAGGTCTGATCAACTCCGGTGGAGAATCTAAAGGTACAAGTGACCTGGCAGATGCAGTACGCACAGCCGTTATCAATAAACGTGCTGGTGGTATGGGCTTGATCTCCGGAAGAAAAGCATTCCAACGTCCGTTGAAAGAAGGTATAGAAGTTCTGAATGTAATTCAGGATGTATACCTCGACAAGTCGATTGACGTAGCATAATTGATTTCCCAAACAAGCCGATGTATCTTTCCGATACATCGGCTTTATTTTTTACTAAAATTTTTAACACATGGCTTGGTTCAAACGCAGTGATAAAGGTATAGTAACACCTACGGAGTCGAAACGTGAGGTGCCCGATGGACTTTGGTTTAAATCACCGGCTGGCAAGATTATTCACACGCGTGAATTGAAGAGCAACGCTTACGTGGTACCTGAAGAAGATTATCATGTGCGTATTGGCTCTGAAGAATATTTTGAAGTGTTGTTCGATGAGAACAAGTTTACAGAGCTTGACGCTGATATGGAATCAGCGGATCCCCTGAAGTTCAAAGACACAAAAGCATATCCGAAGCGGATTAAAGAATCGCAGGAGAAGTCACAGCTTAAAGATGCTGTGCGTACTGCCTACGGAAAAATTAACGGACTTGATATTACCATCGCCTGCATGGATTTCACTTTCATCGGAGGCTCTATGGGTTCCGTTGTGGGTGAAAAAATTGCCCGTGCAATGGACCACAGTCTGAAAAACAAAAAGCCTTTCCTCATGATCTCCCGCTCGGGTGGTGCACGTATGATGGAGGCAGGATTATCGTTGATGCAGATGGCCAAGACTTCGGCTAAGATCGCATTGCTTGATAAAGCTAAAGTTCCCTATATCTCTTTGCTGACAGATCCTACAACGGGTGGTGTAACAGCATCGTATGCTATGTTGGGTGATTTCAATATTGCTGAGCCAGGATCATTAATCGGCTTTGCCGGGCCACGCGTTATTCGCGAGACTATCGGCAAAGATTTACCGAAAGGATTTCAGAGTGCTGAGTTTGTACTGGAGCACGGCTTCCTCGATTTTATCATCGACCGCAGAAACCTGAAGAGCAGAATTGCTACGCTTCTGAAGATGATTCAGAGCTAACGCGAATCTTTCATAGAGTATATATTTAAATCGTCTGGCAACAGACGATTTTTTTTATGCCCTATATATTCAGGTCGTTCCCAGAGATTTTTGCAGACTAGCCCAGAGAAATACCATTGGTTCTAATCGTGGGTATATCCGCAAAAATCCGTTGAGGTAATATTTGTGGGTCCCGTAGCATACGGTATTGCTTTTTTCAAGTTATCGGGTGAACTTAACGTATGCTGAAAAACTACCTGCGAATCGCCATACGAAGCCTCATCAAACAGAAGGTTTACACAATCATTAATGTATTGGGACTCTCCATCGGAGTTGCCAGTTGTATTCTGATTGTAATGTTTGTTACGAATGAATTTTCATACGATACATTTCATACCGATGCTGATCGCATTCACAAAGTAGTACTGGAACGGAAATACCCGAATCATCTTACCAACTACGCTATTATTCCACATTCTTATGCCGATGTAATGGTTCGCGACTTCCCCGAGATTGCCAGCACTATAAAAATGGGTGGCCCCATCAATCAGGTAATCGTGAATTATAAAGATGAACATGATGATGTAAAGCAATTTGAAGAAGACTTCATTATGGCTGCTGATTCAAACTTCTTTACGTTCTTCAGTATAAAAATTTTAAAAGGCGATCCACAGAAAGCGCTTGTTAACAAGAATGATATTGTAGTAACCGAAGAAACAGCACAGCGGTATTTTGGCAATGCAGATCCGCTTGGTAAAACGCTTCGGATGTTCAACCAGGATTTCCACGTAAGTGCTGTATCTGAAAATGTCCCTGCCAATTCACATTTCAAATTTGATTTTCTTGCCAAGTGGGACGATGAGTTTTTTGGTGGTGGTGTCCAGAATAATTTCACAACGTTTACAGCACATGTATATATAGCCTTAAAGCCAGGAGCGGATGCACAGGCATTGGAAAAGAAATTCCCAAAGATGGTGGATACATATGCTGCTGCACAGATCGAGCGCGACCTTGGCAAATCATGGGAAGACTATAAAAAGGAAGGCAATGGGTATCGCTACTTTCTACAACCGTTAACCTCTATACATCTTGATCCGCGTAATATAGAAGCAAAGATGCAGGCAGGGGGCAATATACACTATGTATACTTTCTTATTTCTGTGGCAGCGCTTATCCTCGTTATTGCCTGTATAAATTTCATGAACCTGGCAACAGCACGCTCAGCAGAACGAGCCCGCGAAGTAGGCGTACGCAAAACGATGGGGTCTTTGAAGAGTCAGTTGGTTTTTCAATTCCTAACAGAATCAATTGTATTGAGTTTGTTTGCAACTATACTGGCATTGATTATCGCACTCCTCGTACTTCCATCCTTCAATAATTTAGTCAATAAAGAGCTCGTCCTAAACCTGACTGGTTTTCTTCCGCTTGCTTTAGTGGCTATAGCGATCGTGGTTGGTTTCTTAGCTGGAAGCTATCCTGCTTTTGCACTATCGTCTTTCAACCCTGTAATTGTGATGAAAGGAAACTTTACCAGTAATGCAAAGGGTACATGGCTTCGTAACGGCTTGGTTATATTTCAATTCTTTATATCTATAGTATTGATTGTGGGAACTATAGTAGTAGGCCAACAGATGGAGTATATGCAGAATAAATCGCTCGGCTACGACAAAGAACAGATCCTTATCATTGAACGTGTGTTTGCACTGAATGACAAAGCAGAAACGTTCGTTGAAGAAGTAAAGCGCATGGCGAATGTAGAGAAGGCCGCAGGGTCATTCGCATTGCTCGGCCGTCAAGGCGATTTCTTTGGTGCTCAATTCACACCGGAAGGTTCATCAGAGATACTCACTACGAAAACCATGGGTATAGATGATTACTTTGCTGAAACGATCGGATTTGAGTTTGCTGAAGGACATGGTTTCTCGAAAGAAACAAACGACTCCCTGTCTATCATCTTGAATGAAACGGCTGTGAAGACGCTGGATATACAAAACCCTATAGGAAAAAAATTAGCGCAGGTTCAACGCAGACAAGATGGTAACGTTACGGTACAGTATACGATCATTGGCGTGATCAAGGATTTTAATTTCCAATCACTTCGCGACCCCGTTACTCCACTCGCTATTCAAAATGCGGAAAGCTTTGGAGGTGGTGCAGCATATGTATATGCGCGTGTAAAAGGCAAGAACGCAACGGCTGCCCTGGGCGCCATGGAAGCAACCTGGAAAACACTGGCACCGGATCAACCTTTTAAATATCAATTTCTGGATCAGAACCTGAATGCGCAATATGAATCTGAAAAAAGAGCAGGTAAAGTATTCGGTATATTTTCAGGGCTAGCTATAGTTATAGCTTGTGTTGGTCTCTTCGGGCTTGCAGCTTATACCGCCAATCTTCGCACGAAAGAAATCGGTATACGCAAAGTATTGGGTGCTTCCGTAGGAAGTGTAATTGTTCTTCTATCAAAAGATTTTACAAAGCTTATTGCTATTGCTTTCGTACTGGCGACTCCTTTAGCATGGTATATAATGGATAACTGGCTACAGAACTTTGCGTATCGCATTGAATTAGGCGTTGGTGTATTTCTCATTGCCGGTGGTATAGCATTGTTGATCTCGTGGATCACCGTAAGTTACCAATCCATCAAAGCAGCAATCGTCAATCCGGTGAAGTCGCTAAAGAATGAATAATCACGCAAGTGTAATGGTATCCACTACTTCCAGTGCAGCACGCTCCGCTGATTGAATGGCTCCGCTGATCGTACCGGCCTCGCCCGCTATATCTGTAGCCTCACCTGCGAAAAATAATTTTTCGCTTACGGCTTCCGAAAGAGTGATGCGATCTGCGTTGCTGCCACCGGGTTTAACATATGATACTCCCCCTTGGATATAGGGAACCTTCGACCAATCCATGATGGTATATAGTATAGTGTCCTGAGCGTCTCTGCGGATGTTGGCAGTAGCTTGTCCATTGTAAACTGCATCGAGTTCCGACAGTATAACCGGCACCATATCTTTACCCAATGCAGAGAGCTCCTCAGCTTTTGGTCCCTGTATGGTTATGTCGAGTGTTTTTTGTAGAGGATCACGACCTATACCTGCATTAAAATATTCCGGTGCCTGTGTGCCACCATATATATATGCGCTGTTCATTCCCCAGAAATTCTTTTTGAATTCAAGGCGAAGACGAATACTGCCATCCATATCAAGACGAGATAGTGCTGTGGATTTATTGGATGGAAGTGTAGGTGTAAATGTAATCGCTGCAGATTTCAAGATTGAAACCGGAACGGCTATAATCAAACGATCAACTTCTGCTGTGAAAGCTTCAGCACCATTCTTCTCGCCGCCTATCGTAATTTTATCACCGGAATAATTAATAGTCTTTACAACGCTATTCAGTTCTACATACTGTAATACGTTGCTATAGCGTGAAAGTAAAACATCTTCCATGGGATTAGCTTTCAGAATGAGCTGTTGTGAATTTCGTATCCGTAAGCTTATTCCTTCTGCAAGCGCTTTTATACCCAGCAATGTATTTGAAGTGCCTGCTGTATTACCGATCCATGAATTGAGGATTGAGAACATACGCGCATTTATACCTGCACTTGCAATGGCCTGTTGCACTGAGCCCGTAGAGGCATTCGAAGAAAGATTCGTAACGAAATTTTTCGCTGCTATAAAATCAGCATCACCTGCTAATTCGGCTGCTGATTTTACAGTACCATCTACTATAAATATATCATTACCCTGCGTATAGAATTCGATGACTGGAACATTCAGCTGACTAACTATTTTTCCCCATGCAGAATCCGAACCCAAAATAAACTGTGCGCCTAACTCTGTTGGAAACTCACTGATCGATTCATTAGCCGGATCAAAAAGTAATGCATCATCCGGCTGAGTAGTACGTTGTATAGTTCGCACCCTTCCACCAATTCGATCGGATGCTTCGAAGATCCGAACCGGTATTCCTTTACTCCTCAAAACATCAGCGGCATGCAACCCTGCAGCACCAGCGCCCACTACACCAATTACACCATTGTAGGTGGTGCTCGGAGCAGGATCATCATCCTTGCATGAACTTAACCATGCCGGGAGTACCAGTCCGGCCGAAACTCCAAGTCCGATTTGCTGTAATGCTTTTCTTCTGTTCACCGGGAAATGTTATTTGTATTGATAAAAAATTTCCGGGAAATATAAACGATTTTCGCATTATGAATGCTTTCGATCTGCCAGCCATCAAGAAAGTGGCGATAATCGGCCCGGAGTGCACGGGGAAATCCGATCTCTCTAAGTTTCTTGCAGAACATTACAACACCGTATGGAACCCTGAGTATGCGCGTGGCTATATAGATCATCTTGTGAGACCTTACGAAGAACATGATCTTTTATCGATTGCACATGGCCAGCTTCGTCTTGAAGATGAATGGACGCGTGATGCAAATCGTGTTTTGATCTGCGACACAAACCTATACGTCATTAAAGTGTGGAGTGAATTTAAATACGGTAGTTGTCACAAGGAAATTCTACACCATATTGCTACACGAAAATACGATTTATACCTCCTTACCTATGTAGATTTACCCTGGCAGGAAGATCCGCAGCGTGAGCATCCGGATCAACGTGAAGAGCTATATAATATTTATTTAAAGGAAATGAAAAATCAATCTGCGCCTTTTGTTGAAATACGTGGCGACCGTGAACAGCGAAGACAACTTGCTGTAAACGCGATTGATAATATTTTGGCAACGGTATGAGCATCACTTCTCCCTATGCAGCTTTAAAGATCAGAGACTATCGATATTTTATTTCTGCTCGCTTTTGTATTACGCTCGCCATCCAGATACAAGCTGTGGTGGTATCGTGGCAAGTATATGAAATCACCAAGGATCCATTATCTCTCGGACTTATCGGCCTGGCTGAAGCTATACCCTCTATTGGTGTATCTCTTTATGCTGGGCATGTTGCCGATGTTGTACAACGCAAAAAAATTATTTTGCTATGTGTGAGCACACTGCTGCTTTGTTCGCTATGCCTCCTCTTTTTTACACTGGAGCCCGGTCACTTTTTTATCCGCTATGGCGTGATTCCTATCTATACTATAATTTTTATTAGTGGTATAGCACGTGGATTTATCACACCTGCATTGTTTGCCTTCATGCCGCAGCTTGTGCCGCGCGAATTATTTAGCAATGCCATTACATGGAACAGCACCTTATGGGAAACCGCTTCACTATCAGGACCGCCATTGGGTGGACTACTATATGGATTCTTTGGAATCTCTGTTGCGTATACAACGGATGTACTACTGGTACTTTCCGGATTGTTGCTGGCGTTTGCCGTCACCAATAAACCATTGCCTCCTTCAACATCAGACGAAGGGATGGTTGAGAAGATTAAAGAAGGACTACGTTTCGTATATAACAACAAGATCGTATTAAGTGCAATCTCACTGGATCTTTTCGCTGTACTCTTCGGTGGCGCAGTAGCGCTGCTTCCCATTTTTGCTGACACTATATTACACGTTGGAAAAGTAGGACTCGGCTTTCTTCGTGCTGCGCCTGGCGTGGGCGCATTGCTGATGGCGCTATATCTTGTACATCATCCAATCAAGAAAAATGCGGGAAAGTTATTGTTCTATTGTGTAGGAGGCTTCGGTGTTTGTATGATTCTCTTCGGGCTCTCCACGAGCTTCTGGATTTCGATGTTTTTACTGATGATGAGTGGAGTGTTCGATTGTGTGAGTGTAATTATACGCAGCACACTGTTACAAACTTTAACACCGGAAAACATGAAAGGAAGAGTCTCCGCTGTGAATCATATCTTCATCGGCTCCTCCAATGAAATCGGCATGTTTGAGTCTGGTGTTACGGCACGCCTGTTTGGTGTTGTACGTTCAGTAATTATAGGAGGATGCCTGACGCTTACTGTAGTAGGCGTTACCAGCTGGTTCTCAAAGTCCTTGCGCAGGTTACAACGTGTTGAATAAACCAAGTATATATGCCACAAATTTCTATCAATACTCCGGCACTTCTTTTTCCAGCCATCACCTTGTTGATGCTCGCTTATACCAATCGCTTTCTCGCCTTGGCAACATTGATTCGGAATCTCCATGCGAAATACAAAACCATTCATGAAGATCATGAAATCATTAAAGCACAAATCAAAAATCTGAGACTTCGGCTTATGCTCGTAAAGCACATGCAAGGTGCAGGCATCACCAGCTTTTTCTTTTGTGTGCTCAGCATGCTATTCTTCTATTTGCAATATGAAGTATGGGCGATTGCTATATTTGGAATGAGCCTGGTGTTCCTCCTCCTTTCACTTGCCCTTTCGCTGAATGAGATTTATATCAGCACCAAGGCACTGGAGATTGAACTGAAAGATATGGGTGAAGAGTAACGGCAATGCTATAGCATCAGCAATATATACATTGAATAAAAAAGCCCGGCCATCACGTAGCCAGGCGAACCATTTAATCTAAATCAAATCGATCGTTTCGATTTGTGCTTTTTGGATGTGGTCGTCACACGATCCTGATAATCTTTCAAAAGCTGATTAAGCTTTCGCTGATACTTATGCTTGCGGACATCTATATGTATATTGTCGAGCTTTACTTCATGCACAAGCAGATTAGCCTGGTCATAAAAACGCACAATAGAGTAACTCTTGTCTTGTGCATTGGTTTCCACTACCCAATAGTGTGATTTTTCCGGCTGGCCAAACGCGTATACTGACACAAAGAGTATCGCGGCTAAAAGTGTTAAGATTCGTTTCATAAAAAGGGTCTTTTTGTATGATGAACGGAATGAAAGTATATTGTTTTCGAAGACCCTACCGATGCACCCGGTTTAGAGACAAGCACAAGAACATGCTCGATAAAAATGTTTCGTCTACGATTCTGTCACTTTCGTCTATAAACAGGTGTGTCGCTAAACTTTCATCGCCTGATCGAGTATGAGCATGTATATGGATAGTTTTTTCTCGAAGCTTGTACTCTCCAATGAAACGCACTACAGGTTAGGCAGGCACATACTGTTCTGGATAGTATGGTGGGGGTTTCTGGGATTTATATATGGATTCTACTATTCAGAAGGAAGAACGTACGAGATGTTTTCCATCTCCTATATGGAGTCATTGGTTTTCTTGCCACAGCATATTTTCCTTAGCTATGCCATTATATACTATGTCCTTCCCTCCTATATCTTCAAGGAAAAATATTGGGTTGGCTTCCTGCTGGTACTGCTTTTAATTCTGATGACGGCTCTACTTTCACCGCCAATCAATTTCAATATTATTCGCCCCCTGAGAGAGTCCCTGCACTATCCAGTAAAGAAGATCACATTTTTTTATTCCTTGATAGGAGGGTTACGCGGATCGATGACAGTGGCAGGATTTGCTGTAGCCATTAAATTGATAAAGCATTGGTATCAGAATAAAATTGAAAATGAGCAATTGGAGAAAGAGCGGCTGAAGGCCGAACTTGAAGTTTTGAAAGGACAGATCCATCCGCATTTCATGTTCAATACGCTCAACAGTATATATTCTATGGCGCTTAAAAAATCAGATGCCACACCGGAGGCTATACTGAAACTATCTCAATTGATGCGATATATACTTACTGAATGCACAAAGGTTACGGTTGCACTCAACAAGGAGGTAGAAATTCTTCTTCACTATATCGAATTGGAGAAAAGCAGGTTTGGCGAACGCCTGGATATATCTGTAAACATCAAAGGTGACCTCGATTCACATACGATAGCACCGCTTCTTCTGCTTCCCTTTGTTGAAAATAGTTTTAAGCATGGTGCTAATGAAATGATTGACCAAGCCTGGATCAGTCTGGATCTGCAGGTGAATGAAAACACTTTAAAATTCAAGCTTATCAATGGCAGATCCATTGACAACAACAATCCAAACTCGATTCATGTCGGATTACAAAACACAAAAAAACGACTGCAATTGTTATATCCTAATGCGCATGATCTACGTATTACAGAAGACGCGGAGACCTTTGTTGTGTCTCTGGTAATTTCACTCGACTCTATCAAATTGATTGAAGCATGACCCCGAAACTTCGTTGCCTGCTGGTGGATGATGAACCTCCGGCTCTCGACATTCTGCGAACGTATATAGATGCTACACCCATGCTTGAAATTGCAGGAGAGTGTCATCATGCCATGGCGGCATTTGAATTTATTCAGAAGAGCCAGGTCGATCTTATTTTTCTGGATATCAATATGCCAAAGCTTACCGGAACAGACTTTCTCAGAGCTTTACCATCGCCTCCGAAAGTAATCTTTACGACAGCGCATCGCGATTATGCAGTGGATGGATTTGAACTTGGTGCTGTCGATTATTTACTCAAGCCGTATTCACTCGATCGTTTTTTACGCGCTGTTCACCGCGCTATAAATCCGGAGCAAAAACATTCCACGACAATAAAAGAAACACTAACTACCGAGAACGACCGCTTCCTATATGTACGTGCAGATCGCAAGATGGTAAAGATCATGGTAGATGAAATCCGCTACATTGAGAGCCTGAAAGATTACGTGCGCATTCTTTTACCCGACAGACAAGTGATCACCAAGCAAACTATAACGGCTATAGAAGAAATGTTACCCGAGCAGGACTTCATGCGAATCCATCGTTCATTTATAGTCTCTGTTAACAAGATCGACTCTTATAATCTAAATGCTGTCTTCATCGGCAAGACGGAACTTCCGGTCGGGCCGCTATATAAACATGAGATCGCAAAGAGATTGGGCACACATCATTAGCCCTATATATCTACTTCGCCAGCACCAATTCCTTCAAACACTTAATCCATAGCGGATGATCATTCAGACTTTCTACAAGCTGAACTTTTTCGCCACCATGCTCTTTGAAGATTTCCTGATATTCATCTCCGATTTCGATAATGGTTTCGAGGCAGTCGGCCGTGAACGCTGGCGAGAATACAAGAATTTTCTTCATTCCCTTTCGGCCACACTCCCGCACTACTTCATCTGAAAACGGTTTGAGCCATTTCTGATCGAGGCGTGATTGAAAGCATACTGTATATTTTTCTGCAGGAATATGAAGCTTCTCTGCCAACAGCCGTGTGGTTGCGTAGCATGTGGCTTTATAGCAATACTTGTTATCGTCTGTTACTTCATGCTCGCAATCATGATTAGCACAAAGGTCGTTATCATATACTTTATCAACCTGACGTTCGGGCAAGCCATGATAGGAGAACAGCACGTGGTCATAGTCATCTATACTATACCTCCTGCCACGCTCTGCAAATGCTTCAATGAATGTAGGATGATCATAGTATTGGCTGATCATTTTAATTTCCGGTATAACCCACCACTTTCTGATAACACGCATTACTTCATCTAAAGCAGAGCCGGTAGAAGCAGATGCATATTGAGGAAACATAGGCAGCACAATGATGCGCTCGTAATTTTTTTTACGCATCGCCTCCAGAACATTCGGTATCGAAGGATTCTTATAGCGCATCGCCAGGTATACATCAAAATCTTCGCTTAACTCTCGTTGCAGCAATGTCTTTACCTGCTCGCTGTAGTATAGCAATGGAGAGCCCTTGTCCGTCCAGAGTTTCTGATAAATCTTGGCAGATTTAGGAGCACGGAACGGAACAATGATGAGGTTCACCAACATTTTACGCAACAGCCACGGTATGTCTATTACGCGCGGATCATTGAGGAATTGTGAAAGATATGAGCGTACATCGCTCACAGAGGGGCTATCGGGTGTGCCCAGATTAATGAGAAGAACTCCGGTTTTATTCATGTCTTAAAAACTTCGCGATGCAAGTAAGCGAATAACATTTTGCGACAAAAGAAGTTTATGCTTGCGAGAAAACCTTCGCGTTTATTTTAAGATCGGAGAGCGCTTAAATGGCTTCGCTTCATCAAAAAGCTTTCGGTATGTAGCGTGACGTTTTGACATTTCACCGCCTACTTGTTCTACAACCAGAATCATCTTGGGATTGAAATCTCCAATCCAGTTCATCTCATAATGCTCGTAACGTGCGTTGGGCTGCAGCACATCGCGTGCATTGATAATCATGGCGCCATCCAAACCTTTGCCTTGATGTTCGGGTACTACGCCGAATAAAATACCAAAGGCCTTCTTGTTGGTTCGCATCAGCGTATGCCAGATGAATTTCAATTTTCCAATCCAGTCAAGTTTACCATTTACATATTTAAAGATCTGGTTGATCTCGGGTAACGATAAGAAAAATGAAACGGGCTCGCCTTTGTAAAATCCAAAGTATAAAAGCTTCTCATCCATGATAGGCTTCATTTGCTTTACCAGTAATTTGGCTTGTGCTATACTAAGTTCCGGATTCTCCGATCGGTTAGCCCATGCTCTGTTATATACCGTCATTAAATATTCAGGCAACTTATCAAGTTCACTCTTTTGAAGGTGGCGGAAACTATAGTCAGGATCTTTTTTGGCAAGCATTGCTTTCTCATGAAGACGCGGTGCCAGCGGGCCTTGTATAGAGCGCGCATAGGTAAACTGGTAGAAGTATACCTGGAATCCGTATGCCTCGAAAAAATCTTTATAGTAAGGGAAATTGTAGTTGCACTGATAGTTGGGTTCACGATCAAATCCTTCGATCAACAATCCCCACCAGCGATCGCGACTTCCAAAATTGATGGGCCCGTCCATCGCTTCCATGCCGTTTGACTGAAGCCATGTTTTGCATTGATCGAAAAGAAAAAATGCAGCTTCACGATCGTTGATACATTCGAAGAAGCCCATTCCGCCAGTAGGCTGGTCGTTGCCTTTGTGAACTATCTTTTCATTTACAAAAGCGGCTACTCTGCCAATAGTTTCTCCGGAATCATTCTGAAGAATCCATCGAATACATTTACCGTGTCTGAATGTTTTGTTTTTTTCGACATCGAAAACACTCTCTATATCTTTATCGAGTGGGCGAATCCAGTTGGGTTCGTTTTTATAAAGCTTTACAGGCAGCAGGATAAATTCCTGTATATGCCGGGGAGTCGTTACTTCAACAATTTTCATTACTGTTCGACAACTTGTGATTTGGATGCCGACACAAAGCTATTGATCCTGTTGGGAAGCACAATACTAAACCGGGTTCCCTGGTTTACTCTGCTGGCTACAGAAATCTGGCCGCCCAGTTTCTCCACTGCATTTTTAACGATATATAGTCCTATACCGGAGCCGTCAGACTGTTCCGTAGCACGGTAAAACATTTCGAAAATCTTCGCCAGGTTAGCTTCATCTATACCTATACCGTTGTCTGCAAAGCTTACTTCTGCACGGTAATTGTCTACCAGAATTTTTACATTGATCTCTGGTGTAGAGACATCAAGCTGCCTATATTTTACTGCATTGGAAATAAGATTTCGGAAGATCTCTGAAATGCGCCAGGGGTCGCTATAAAAAGCTTCGCCTTCTATTTTTACATGACGAACCATTTCCTTCGCGCCTTCCAGGTAATTCAGGTCTTCGAATGTTCTGTCGATGATCTGCTCGAAATCCACTTTACTAGTGGTCACATCCATTTTCAGATTTTTCGAGTGGCTTAGTACATCGCCGATGAAATGATCAAGGTGTTGAACTTTCTCGCCAATGATATCTATATAGTCCATTGGATTATCCGTGTTACCGGGCAGTCGCGCGAGGTTCACCAAACCGAGTATAGAAGAAAGTGGTGCACGAAGATCGTGTGAAACCTTATATACAAAGTTATCGAGTTCTGTATTCCGAATCTTCAATTCCTCCTCTACCTTTTTACGATCCGTAAAATCCACATATACACCATATATACCTATAGTCTGATTATCCAGCATAACCGGCATACCATAGAGTATAACATTTACGAGTTTACCGTTTCTGTTCTTACGAATTGTTTCAATGCTTACAATGCGATTGGCGGTGATGAGGTTATTAAGATCTACACCTTCGTGAACAAGTTCTTCAGGAACTATAAAATCATTTATACTCTTGCCCCTGAGTTCGTCCAGCGAAAAGCCAAACATTTCTTCAAAGCCTTTGTTTACCTGCTCTACTTTGCCTTGGTCGTTGAGCAGTACAACAGCCATGGGTATATTTTGGAAGAGCTGCGCTAATAACGTTTCGTTTTTCTTGATCCTTTCTTCCGTTTGCTTGCGCTCGGTTATATCGCGGAAAATTACCTGGACGCAAGGCTCTCCTTGAAATGTAAAAGGCGATGACATGGTCTCCACGTCAATTACCTTTCCATCCATTCGAACATATTTTTGTTCTACCATTGGAGAGAGCAAGCCACCTTCTTTCATTCTGCGGGCAATGCGTTGATGATAATCCGGGTGAACAAAATTCAACACTTCTGTGCCGATGAGTTCATTCGTTTTTTTGTAAGCAAGAATCTGGTAAGCCTGCGTGTTTGCGAAAACAAGTTTGCCTTGTTTATGTATAACTATTCCGATTGGCAATCTGTCAACCAGCGACAGGTAACGTTGTTCGGTTTCTTTCGCCAGTTCTTTACGTTCTGTTATATCTTGTATTACGCCACGTCTGATGATAATTCCATCAGGCCGTAGTTCATGATTCGATTTTACTTCCACCCAGATTATATTTTCCTTTACCCTCATTCGCCCTTCCCAATTCCAATCCCTTCCTTCCAGTATACTGAGCGCTGAAGTTTGCTGCTGCAACTCGCGGTCTTCCTCGAAAACAATATTATCCAGTACAGATGCATCGGATAAGATCACCTCGGGTGCGATCCCTAAAATGCCTTCGCTGGATTCACTTACGTAAGTGAACCGTGGCTGACCATCTGGATAGATTGTATACTCGTAAATAACCGCTGGTAGGTGCCTGATAAGATCCTGCATATGTATTAGACTGGCAAAATCATTGATAAAGTAGTCACAGGCCTAAGGATGTTGGGGTTCAAGCCTTGCAAGATAATTCTATAGACCTAACAAAACAATGCTCGTATATAGTTTGTCAAATTTTTATACCACCCTCTGCCTTTAAACCAAGCATTTTGTTTTGATTACGAAGTTTTTCCGAGAAGTATTGGGCTAAATTTACCCTGATCTATTTTTCCCCATGGCCAAACCTGTTAAACAAGTGTTTAAAGCAATCCTTGAAAACCCTGAATCGGTTATCGATGCTGCTTTTGTTTCCATCCCGTTTGATGTGGAAAAAGTCTATGGCACAAAGGGAATGGTAAAAGTAAAAGCCTGGTTTGATGGTTTTCCGTATCGTGGTATTTTATCGAATATGGGCACGGGCTGCCACGTTATTCTTGTACGAAAAGATGTTCGGGCTGCCATTGGGAAAAAAGTAGGAGACCACGTTCAGGTAGAAATTGAATTGGATACGGAAGAACGCGTTGTAGAAATTCCCACTGCACTTAAGAAAGAGCTTACGAAAAATGCTGTCGCTAAAAAGTTCTTTGATTCACTAAGCTATACCAACCGTAAAGAATATGCGCTTTGGATCAGCGATGCAAAAAAAGAAGAGACTCGTCTGAAGCGTCTTCAGGCAACTGTAGAAAAACTTCTAGCGGGCAAAAAGAATCCCACCAAAAAATAATATATACTCTCTTGAGGATCCGCTATAGCGCAGTCATTTTTCTAAGCCAGTGACGAGCTTCGCGCATGGAATCGAAATATTGCACCGTCATAATTCGCGCCCCTGCCGTCATATCCCGAATGGTTAGCTGTGTAAACTTGCTGCTTGGCATAACAAGCGCCAGGTAACGAACACCGGCATTCTCCATCGCTGGCATAATGTGCATTCTGAAATGAAGTACATCTTCGTCCAACACAGGGCCAGCGGTACGACTATCCGTCAGCATGTGCAGCTTGGGATAGTTCTTTATTTCCTGATACATCAGCTCCAGTCGTTTTTTCTGAACAAAATTATAGTGTTCACTGTAACGCGGAACTCCATTTAACGTAAGACGAATGCAGGGAATTGAATCATCCAATTCGATGGTAGCATACTCGTCTTGGTAAAAAGCTTTTACCATACATTCAGAACTACTAAGGGTCGGGGCAAATTCTACAAAGCTCATAAGCTGCTTTGGTTATGTAAGTTTAACGACAATTTACGAAGATGTAAAACTGCCGGTTACACCGATAACCATGAAGTTTACGGAGTGTAAACTAATATTTTACGTTATCTTTATTCAACTCATAAATAAATACCCGCCATGGCATTCGTTGAGATTGGCCCTAAAATCAAAGAGGTTTTTGACAACCGCCACATGAAGCTTACTGATTTCGCAGATGAGCTCGGAACTGTTCGCCAGAATGTTTATCGCATTTTTCGGAAACGCCACCTGGATACCGGATTACTTCTTAGAATCTCACAGGTACTTGATCACGATTTCTTTCAATATTATTCAAGCCAGCCAGAGGAGCACGCAGGGCAGAATAATTTGAAGCGTATGCTTGGCGAGACTGAATATCAAAAACAGCTTGAGCTATCGCGCAAAGAAATTGATTATCTCCGCAGGATCATTAAACTCATGGAAGATAAAACAGATTTGATCCAGCAAATGGAACACAAACAATATTCCTGATTCTAGAATTCAGCGCCTATAGATAGGCACTCCATATATATACTTGTGCTGACCTTATTTGAGGCGCTCAACGCGTGTAGCGAAATATTTTGTATCACCACGCCATGGAAAGCGTGCATATCGTTTTACAAAGTATAGATTTACCCGCTCGCCACTCAAGGCAACGGTTTGTAATTCCTTCACCAAGTCTTTATCACCTTTCTCTACCGAGAAATCAAAAGACTCCGCTATAGGGCTTGTGCCTTTCAACGCTCCGAATGTTTCGAGATTTATTTTCCCTTCGTAAGTCTTGAACATCACTCCTTTTTGACTGATGCGTAATACTTTGCCTGCTAACACACCGTCTTCATATGTACCCCAGTATAAAAACGAAAAGGTAATCACGCCTGCTATCAGCAGTACAATCAGAATAATACGAGTCACTTTTTTAGTTGTACGTTTAACTTTTTCACCGAATGTTTCCATAACTGCCAAGGAGTAGATTGATGGCTAAAGTTAACCCGTTCGCGGGTAATCATAGCAGCATCTATATAATATTTATTTATACAATCAGCGTATCCTTTATATCGAATTGAAGCGCTGCATTATCTTTGTGGCTTATGTCTGAAAAATATCGTCTGGCTGTTTTTGCCTCTGGTAATGGGACCAACGCTGAAGAAATCTTTAAGTATTTCAAAAATCATCCATCCATTGAAGTTGTTCTTTTAGTCAGTAACAATCCACAAGCTTTTGTGCTGGAGCGTGCTCGGAATTTTGGAATTTCTACCAAGACGTTTGACAGACAACAGTTTCGTGAAAGCACCGTGGTACTTGAATGGCTGCAAGAGAAAAATGTAACGCACGTTGTACTGGCAGGTTTCCTTTGGCTGATACCAACGTACCTGGTACAGGCTTTCCCTCACAAGATCATTAATATACATCCAGCACTCTTACCAAAGCACGGAGGCAAAGGCATGTATGGTATGAAAGTACATGAGGCTGTAATGCTTGCACGTGATTATGAGACAGGCATAACGATTCATGCTGTAGATGAAAAGTATGATGAAGGAGAAGTAATCTTCCAGGCATCGTGCCCGGTGCATGCTGATGATACACCCGAGCAGATAGCTGATAAGGTTCATCAGCTAGAGTACAAACATTACCCTACAGTGATTGAGCGTTGGATAACCGGCTAGCTATACTTTCTTCTCTTCGCGAATGATCCACTCGAAAGAAGCTGCACGTGGAAATTCACTGAAGATTGATTGAACAAATTCATCCGGAGTAACAAGTTTTCTTTTTTCAAGATCAAGCCACGCGCCTTCTACCGTAACGTTTGCCGCCAGGGTGTTGTCGTGTTTCAGAAAATTATGACGAAGGCTCCAGCGCGAAAAATCCTTCGAGGCCTTTATCAACTCTACATCCAGTGTAAGCTTGTCATCGAGTGTTATCTCACGTTTGAAAACGGCTTCTTCCCGAAATAGAATAGGACCTATCTTTAATGACTCCAGTTTCTGTGTAGTGATACCGTGTTCGGATAAGAAGATCATACGAGCCATGGCTCCGTAATCATAATATGCAGAATGACGAAGGTGACGGTTCTGATCAATATCAGCCCAACGAATCTGAATGGGAAGACTAAAAGTTGCCATATGATTTATTCTCGCTACAAGGTATATATTTATTCTTATCCAATCAGGCTCACCACGAAATACCACCCCATCACAAAGCATACGACCAGCTTCAGGAGTGTTCCGAAGAGAAAACCGACAAATGATCCGAAAGCCGCACGCAGTGCCTGCGATGAGTTTGCATTGGCCATGATCTCTCCTATAAATGCACCTATAAACGGACCTATTATTATTCCCCAGGGACCAATAAATATACCCACGATCAATCCGAGTGTGCAGCCCCACATGCCATAGGTGCTTCCGCCAAATTTCTTGGTGCCATAGAGCGGAATGATATAGTCGAGCAGCGTCACCACCACAGTAATGATGCCCCAGATGATAAGGAATTTTGTAGTGAATGGTGGCGCTTCTTTAAGCTGTTGCAACAAGATGCCAATGAAGCACAACGGAGGGCCTGGCAGAAATGGCAAAACACAGCCCGCCAAACCCGCCAGCATAAAAATTATTCCAAGAACAATCCAGAGTATATCCATCGTGAACAAAAATTAATGAAATTTAAGTTGACAAATTATATCATGCTTCACATTTCCAATATTCATCACATCGCTATTATCTGCTCAGACTACGAAGTCTCTAAAAAATTCTATACCGAGGTTCTGGGCTTTCGCGTTATGGGTGAATACTATCGTGCTGAACGGAAATCCTATAAATTAGATTTAGCATTGGGCAACCGCTATGTGATCGAGCTTTTTTCTTTTCCGGATCCACCTCCACGAGTATCACAACCTGAGGCACGAGGACTCCGCCATCTTGCCTTTGAAGTAAGCGATATAGAGGCCTCGGCAAAAATGCTTACGTCACACGGAATTAAAACCGAGCCCATTCGTATTGACGAATTTACCGGCAAGCGGTTTACTTTTTTTGCTGACCCCGACAATCTCCCGCTTGAACTATACGAATCATAATCTATGATCAATCTCCATCAGTATACACATTATTTTCTACAGCTGTTTCCTTCTCTCCATGGTCTTCCTCCGTGGGATATAACCGCATCTGCTTCTGTACATATACTTGATAAAATCAAAACGCTATCAGACGACTATATCATTCGTGACCATGTTGCTATACATAAAGAGGCAAGAATCGAAGAGCATGTGATTATTAAAGGTCCTGCTATTATTTCAGCGAAATGTTTTATCGGTGCTCATGCATACTTGCGTGGAGGTGTATATCTGGGGGAAGGCGTAAGTATAGGCCCCGGATGTGAGATCAAGACCAGCTTTATTATGCCGCGCGCATCTCTTGCTCATTTCAATTTTGCAGGCGATTCAATTATAGGTTCGCAGGTAAATATGGAGGCCGGCTCAGTAATCGCCAATCACTATAATGAAAGAACGGATAAAGAAATTAAGATAATGTTGGATGGCAAAACATTTGAAACGGGCGCCACAAAATTTGGAGCCCTCGTTGGTGATGGCACAAAGATCGGAGCAAACGCGGTTTTATCGCCCGGAACAATCTTGCCCCTTAATTCCATTGTGAGGCGATTAGAACTTGTAGAACAAGTGAATTAACGAATTCATATTGTGTATTATAATGTTATTGACGATCTAACATCCTTAAGCGCTAACGAAAAATGTTTTCAAACAGAAAAATCATTCTCATTATATCGTTGCTTGTAATGGTAATGATAACGGCTTATGTGTTGGTAGTATATATACCTACACAAGTGGCCCAGCGAAGTTATGAAGGAGCCAAGCAAATTGGCCGCGACTTCAAAGAGGCCTTTCATTTTACTCCGGAAGTTACAGTGAACAATACCATCGTATTACAACAACAAGTGCCTATACTGGAGCTCGCCACGCTGTCACAAAAATTTCAGCATCAGTATATATGGAACAATACCTGGCTGAAAAGCACAAAGAAGATTACGATCGTAGGTACATTTGAAGCGAAGGCTGGCTTTGATCTCAATCAGAAGTTTGCAATAACGATTCATGAAGATAATGCTACAATAACAATGCCTCACCCTAAACTACTATCTCTGGAGCCGATGGGTGATGTTAAATTCGAAGATGAAAATGGATGGTGGAATCCTATAAAACCTCAGGATCGTTCGGATGCTATGAATGCTTTTACGGATGATGCCAAACGCTATGCAGCGCAGGCTGAGTTTGTAAAAGAAGCGCAGCAATCATTTGAGGCGAAAATAACGGAGATCATGAAGCTTCATGGTAAAACCGTTACGATACAATATACTGATCAGGAGAAGATCTTGTTTCAATGATTCGCTGAAAGCCAAATGAATAATAGAAGTATATCAATCTTGGCTATATATTCAGAAAAAATCCCGCAGATTTCACAGATAGACGCAGACCATGCATTGAAGGGTGCGCTATCGGAAAAAGCTGCGGGAACGTATACTTTAACTATACTACTTTTTTGCGGATCAGTTTTGCATAGGTTCTGCTTACCGGGAAGCTTTTACCATTTTGCATTTTTACTACCATGCCGCCATTGAAATGTTTTTCAATTTCTTTGAGGCTGTTGATATTGATGATTGTACTTCTGTGTACTCTGATAAAAATCTCGGGATTCAATATCTCTTCAAGTTTACCAATACCGGATGAGCTTACAAACTGATCATTCTTGGTTGTAAGTATAGTATAATCACCGGAAGCTTCCAGGTATACAATCTCATCTACGGGCAGGTTCAATAACTTTTCAGACTTCTGAACGAATATATGCGAGTCGTATGAAGTTTTGTTTTCGGTCTTAAGGTTACGCAGCAACTCGCCAACGTTGTTTTGCTCCATCTTCATGCGAGCGATAGCACGCTCTACAGCAAGTTTGAAACGCTCCTGGTCCAGTGGTTTCAAAATATAGTCTACGGCATTTTTCTCGAAAGCCTTCAGTGCATACTGGTCGTAGGCAGTGCAGAATATTACATAGGGATCATGTGTAATTTCATCGAGTACATCAAAGCCTGTCATACCTGGCATTTGTACATCGAGAAAAACAAGATCAGGTTTTTCCTTGTCAATTAACTCTACTGCATCTTTCCCTTTAGAGCACTCACCAATCACCTGGATGTTTGGCATTTGTTGTAAGTACTCCTGCAGAAGGTCGCGAGCTAATTTTTCATCATCGACAATAACGCAAGTTATGTTCATGTATAATTAAGTTTAATAAGTTACACTGCTTTGCTTTTCAATTCTTCAACGATCTCCTCATACGGGATGAAGAAGCTAACGGAATATCCCCACTCATTGGAGTGAATTCTTAATCCAGAGCCCGGTCCAAATATACTCTTCAGACGCTGGTCGGTATTTTTCATACCCACCCCGCTCGAACTTCCATCCATTACTTTTTTGGCTTTGGAGCCAAGTCCATCATCTTTTACTTCAAAAAAGATCATGTTGTTAAAACGCTTAACAGTAAGGATGATTGTTCCTCCGTCTTCTTTCGGGGCGATGCCATACTTCACTGAGTTCTCTACAAGCGGCTGAAGAATCATTGGAGGGATTTCAACATTCAGGCAAGAAAAATCAACTTGCTTTACAAATTTCAAACGATCACCGAAACGTACCTGCTGAATGCGAATATAGTTATCTATAAAATCAAGTTCCTGGATAAGCTTCACCATTTGATCGCCATGCGAATCCAATGCATAGCGAAATATATCAGACAGCTGCGTGATCACTTTACGTGCCTGCTCTTTGCTGGAGCCGATGAGTGTATTGATGGAATTTAATGTGTTGAATAAGAAGTGAGGGTTTATCTGCGATTTCAATAACGAGATCTGCATCTCGCGATTCTTTAAAGTAAGCTCGCTTTTTTCCTGCTCTTGTTTCTGCAGTCCCTGAAAATAACCGATCACATAGTATACCCCTACGGTAATTATATACTGGTCATGGAAATGTAGTCCTTCCCATTTTAATAAACCAACAATGTGAGCTTTCCAAAAATCCCAGCCAGCATATCCTTCTACATAATCTTCAAGATAATAGGACAGTGTGCCCATAATCAGGAAGTGAGTCATGGCACCAACAGCATGTCCTGCCACCTGAAAATATATTCTGAATCGAAATAGAAAATTTGCGTAGAAGAAGATACCGATGATGAGGATACAAAGCACTTCGAAGAGGTAAAGTGCATTCCAAAAGATATACGTATTCGGGTTTTCGAGCTTCCATTCTATAAAAGTGCCCACGCCGTAATTGGCGGCAAACCAAAGGCATAGTAAGAGGTAGGCCTTCTTCCAGACACGAGGTATTTCTTCTATAGACTTCAAGACAGGCAAATTCATAATTAAAAATACATAATGAAATTCAAAACCGATCAGGATAGATTATTGGCGATAAATCTTCAATTTAAGGGAATATCCTACGCTGGGTTTGATACGAAATACATAATGTCCAATTTGACGCCTATTTTCCAGCATAAATGCGATTTATCATTCTTTTTGTTCTCTTTATTGGCTTTTTTGAAATTCATGCGCAAAAAATAACGCTTTCAGGTAAAGTTATTGATAAAGCGACTGGCGAATCCCTGCCTTTCTCTTCCGTTGTTATTAAAGGGAAACCTATTGGGACAATCGCTAATCTTTCCGGTGAGTTCGATTTCCATTTCCCTTCCGAATACCGAAACGACATTCTTGTGGTCAGCATGCTGGGCTACGAAAATTTTGAGGCTCCGGTGTGGTCTGTCATTAACAACGGCCAGAAAACAATTGAACTTAATAAATCCATCACCATGCTTGACGAAGTGGTGGTGACAGATTCACTTATAGCAGGTGGAGAAATATTCCGGGTGGCGCTTTCGAAAATAGAACAGAACTTTGCGATGGAGCCTTTTATGATGGATGGTTTTTATCGTGACATCAAAAAAGTGAGTGGCACTACTATAGCATTACTGGAAGCTGCTGTAAAGATCTTCGATGATAATTATGCAAAGCCGAGAAACCCTTCCAAACTGCGTGAACATGTTAAGCTAGTGGAGATACGTAAAAGCCTCGGGTATGAAAATAAATTTGCAGCATACTTCGATCAAAAAAATTTATTGGAGGATCTGCTCTTGCATAACAGTATACGGTATCATCATGATATAGCGGAAGATGTATTTGAGAACATACAGCGTGAAGATGACTCTTTTTACAACGATCGTGAGATCTTTGTTCTGTCGTATGAAAAAGATTTTAAGCTCAAGGTTTTCATCGATAAAGTGGACTATTCCATCATCCACGTTGATTTTGAGATCAGTTATACTGCAGACAATCTGGATACACGCAAGGATGTTGTAAATACATTCATTGGTTATAAAAAGAAGATTGACTTCCGGAGATATAGTGGCAAAATGTATCTGAACTATATCACGGTAATCACACAGGAGAAATGGAATGACGTTAATACCAAAGCGCTAAAGTTTGATACCGAGCTTACGCAACACCTCCTCATCAACCAGGTACACGCGAATACTACAGAACGCATTCGTTCCACAGAAAAGATGCGCAACTATGGCTTGCAGTATCAGGATTATCCATACAATAAAGAATTCTGGGCAAGCTATAATGTTATTAAAGAAACTGCATTAGATCGTAAGGTAATTGAAGATCTGGAACGCGAAGCGCCACTGGAAAAGCAATTCGAAGCAGAATAATAGTATAATGATATAGATACGATATACCTGAGACTACTACTGTATAAAACAAAAAAACCTTGAGTGTTCCTCAAGGTTTTTTTAATTCTTATCTGATAATTACTTCAAAGTTGCCAGCGTTTCTTTCAGGCGCTTCATGGCTTCGCGCAGATCGCTTTCAGAAGCAGCGTATGAAAGTCTTACACACGCCTCATCACCAAAAGCACCACCCGGCACTAATGATACGTGTGCTTTCTCTAACAGGAACAAACAAAGATCATCGCCATTCTTTATTGTTTTAGTCCCGTCCGATTTGCCATAAAATGCACTTACATCCGGGAAGAAATAAAATGCTCCTTCCGGATAGTTCGCTTTTATACCGGGTATTTCTTTCAACAGGTTATATACTATATCTCTGCGTTTACGATACTCTTCCACCATTTTCACCGTAGAGGTTACATCACCTGTAACAGCTGCCAATGCTGCACGCTGTGCTATAGAACAGTTTGCAGAAGTGATTTGTCCTTGTACCTTATTACAGCCATCGGCAATCCACTTGGGAGCAGCGATATAGCCTACGCGCCAGCCCGTCATAGCAAAGCCCTTCGCGAAGCCATTTACAGTTATCGTGCGCTCAAACATTCCAGGGAAAGATGCAATGCTAACCTGCTCTCCTGTAAAGTTGATATGCTCATAGATCTCATCAGCAATCACAAGAAGGTCAGGATGCTTCAATACTACATCTGCTATATCCTGAAGTTCTTTACGTGAAAACACAGACCCTGTAGGATTACATGGTGAAGAGAAGATCACCGCTTTGGTCTTTGGAGTGATCGCTGCTTCAAGTTGCTTTGCAGTTACTTTAAAATCACTTTCAATACCACCTTTCACAATAACAGGAATCGCCTCTGTTAAACGTACGAGCGCATCGTAGCTTACCCAGTATGGAGAGAATACAATTACTTCGTCACCGGGATTAAGCAATGCCAGCATGGCGTTGGCTATAGATTGCTTCGCTCCGTTGGAGACAACTATATTCTCAGCTTTATAGGGTACGTTATTTTCTTTCTGATACTTCGCTGCCAGTGCTTCACGCAAATCCTGATACCCTGCTACAGGAGGGTATGCAAAATACTTTCCATCATCAATCGCTTTCTTGGCTGCATCACAAATATGCTGAGGAGTTTTGAAATCAGGTTCGCCAAGGCTTAGCCCGATAACATCAATTCCTTTCAATTTAAACTCACGTGCCTTCGCGGCCATGGCGAGGGTTGCAGATTCTTCAATCGCGTTAATTCGGTTGGAAAGTGTGTTCATGGTTGTTTTATAAAAAGCGAGCAAAGAAAAGCATTCTCGCTTTAAGTTGGAAGGACTGATTCCAGATTTGAAAAATTCACATTTCAGCCTCAACTATAGGAGCTGAATTTTAAAAATTGAAATCTATAGCAGGAGTTAATTGAAAAGAGTTCGGCCGGTAATGCTTCTGCCCAATGTGATTTCATCGGCATATTCAAGGTCTCCTCCAACCGGAACACCACGCGCAATGACGCTTACTTTCACCGTGATCTCTCTGATTCGTTTATTTATATAGAAGGATGTTGTATCACCTTCCATTGTAGGGCTGAGTGCCAGGATTACTTCTTTGATTTCTGACTGACCGTCACTAACGCGATTTACCAACGATTCTATTTTCAAGTCAGCAGGACCTATACCATTCATGGGCGAGATCACTCCTCCCAATACATGATAGAGTCCGTTAAACTGTGCCGTGTTCTCGATCGCCATTACATCTTTTACATCCTCTACAATGCAAACAATGCTGCGGTCACGTCTGTGACTTGAACAAATCGAGCATATCTCTGCGTCACAAATCGTATGACATACTTTGCAGAACTTGATATTCGCACGCAGGTTGTTCAGCGCATCGGTTAATGCATATGTATTTTCATCCTTTGCTTTGATCAGATGCAGCACCAAACGCAATGCAGTTTTCTTTCCGATGCCGGGAAGTTTTGCAATTTGATTGACAGCTTCTTCTACAAATTTCGAAGGATACTCCACAAGTTGGCGTTAGTGATTTTGAATTGATTGACGATCTTGATCGACTACAACACGACTACAGAATACGAGCATCGATGCCTGCTTCGCAGATCGCTTCACGCAAAGGCTTCAGGAAATCGAATGTTCCATTTTTTACGGCACACTTTCCTTTATAGTGAATGAGAAGTGTGCATTGCTCAGCCTGCTCCGGAGTATGCTTGCACACCCGAATCAAAGTTTCGATCACATGATCAAATGTATTAACATCATCATTGAACACAACCAGATCCATCAGGTCGGTTGTTTCAACAGCCTCCAGCACATCTACATCTGTTAATATTTCTTCCTGATACGCGGGTTTCATAACTGCAAAAATACGTTGTGAAATTGACTCATTCAAGATGGATTTGGAATTGATCCGATTTCCTGATTTTTTGCGCTGCAAACTACACGATCATGACTCCAACACTGGTTGCTACCATAATGGTTATCTACTTCGGTGCGTTGATTTTCATTTCGATAATCACTTCCCGGGGCGCTGATACCAATACTTTTTTTACCGGCAACCGACAATCGCCCTGGTACCTGGTGGCATTCGGCATGATTGGTTCATCACTATCAGGCGTCACTTTTATTTCAGTCCCCGGTAATGTCGGCAAGGTTGGATTTGGTTATTTCCAGGTAGTGCTTGGTTATCTGGTGGGCTACTGGCTGATTATCGGAATCCTGATGCCGCTTTATTATCGACTTAATCTTGTTTCAATCTATACCTATCTTGAGCAACGCTTTAGTTTCTGGACCTACAAAACAGGAGCATTTTTCTTTCTCGTATCTCGTACCATAGGTTCATCTCTTCGTTTGTTTCTGGCTGCCACGGTGCTTCAGTTATTTTTATTCGATGCATGGCACGTTCCATTCTTTGTTACGGTAGCCACCACTATAATTCTGATCTGGATATATACTTTCAAGGGTGGTATAAAAACAATTGTATGGACAGACTCCTTCCAGACTATATTTCTGATTTCAGCAGTATGCATTGCAGTGTGGCAGATCACGAGTCAATTAGGAATGTCGTTTTCTGAAATGGTAAGTACTGTCAGCTCCAGCAAATATTCTAAAATGTTTTACTTCGATGATATAAACTCCACGCAGTTTTTCTGGAAGCAATTTATAGGAGGAGCCTTCATTACGCTTACCATGACGGGCATGGACCAGGAGATTATGCAGAAAAATCTCACGTGTAAAAATCTTGGTGAAGCTCAGAAGAACATGTTTTGGTTCAGCTTACTGCTTGTATTCGTCAACTTACTGTTCATTACACTTGGCGCATTGCTATATATGTATAGTTCAACCAACGGCGTTGCATTACCGGCAAGTTCAGATGAATTGTTTCCTCGACTTGCTTTTAACGAACTCGGATTGGCAGTAGGCATTTTCTTTTTACTCGGCATCACCGCTTCATCTTATGCGAGTGCCGATTCTGCTCTGGCAGGATTGACCACTTCATTTTGCATCGACTTTTTAAATTTCAAAGACAAGAATGAAGACGTGAAGCGTAAACAAAAATTTATGGTACATCTGGGTTTCTCGGTGTTGTTCCTCATCATCATTCTGGTATTTAAGGAGATCAACGAGCGGTCAGTCATTGATGCTGTGCTAAATATAGCAGGGTATACATATGGACCGCTGCTTGGCCTTTTCTCATTTGGATTATTTACCAAGCGACAAGTACGCGACAAGCTTGTTCCTATTGTATGCGTACTCTCTCCGGCAATCTCTTACCTTATTAGTCTCAATTCAGAAAAACTATTTAATGGCTATAAATTCGGAATTGAAATTCTGGTGGCGAACGGAATTATTACTTTCATCGGGCTGTGGCTCATTTCGAGAAAGAGTACGGCAGAGGAAATAAAGACGATCTAGTTCGATACTATAAAGGAGATAGCGGAGATTAGCACTATATATAAAAAGGAAAAGGCTACCTCAATCCGAAGCAGCCTAGACCCGATTAAAACCAACCCCACTGTATCTTTACGTGATCATCTTAAAAGATGTAATCACTTTTGTTTGCTTATATATTGAAACTCCTGGACATCGTCACCTTTTGTAAGGCGGATAACGTAAGTGCCTTGCTGCACACTTCCAAAGTCAATGATCATCTTACGCTTTTGCAGATTCTGCGAAGTCATGAGTTCACCATTAGCCTGAAAGACTTCAACTTTTGCTCCCTTAAATTTCTTTTGAGCTTTTATCACAAAGAGTTCTCTTTGTTTATAAGCAGGTGCTGGTATGATGTCATCCGCTATTGCAGATGAAGTGATAAAGAGACAACCAGCAACAAGAACTTTGATAAGGGTCTTCATAAGTCGTTGTTTGAAACTCCTTATTGCTAACCCTGTGCCATTGGCATGAATACCTTAAAAACGGTTATTTAGAAGGCTTTTTATTACACCTTATCCAAGTTTGGGACGTTTTTTTCTCGGTTTGGCAACATCTAACGCTAATTCTATCGAAGGATTCCAGAAAACATCGGCAAAGCGTACTATTTTATCGTTGACCACCACGATCCCTTCTTTTTTAAGAAGTCGCTCCATTTTTTCTGGTGGCTTAAAATGATGTTTCCCTGAGAGCAAACCTTTGCTGTTCACGACTCTGTGTGCAGGCACATCTTTCGGACAGCCGTGCATTGCCCAGCCAACCATCCTCGCACTCGATTTCAAACCCAAATATTGGCCGATTGCACCGTAACTTGTAACACGGCCGGGAGGAATGAGTCGTGCAACTTCAAACACATCGGTAAAGAAATTTTTATCAGTTTGCTTCTTTTTGGTACGTACCATACTGGAAAATTTTCATCTTATTAACTTTGCGCCTCCTTGGACAACTTGAACTAACTTAAACTTTTATCGTGAAGCACTTAAATATTTTCATTTTTTTGTTTTGTAGCTGCTTAACCACCATAGCCCAAAACCATCACTTGGTTTTTCCTGACTCAGCTGGGTGGAATGTTTTGAATGAAAATCAAGAACTAGCTTTCAGGGTAAAGATCGCTCCTGAGATTCCTGCATTCTTCTCCATTGAAGGTGCTGAAGGATTAAATATGAATTTTGATACACTCGGTAATTTCAGCTGGAAGCCATCGTATGATCTGGTTGATCGCGTAGCACAGACAAAAGATATTACCGTGATTTTTCAAGCGACCTTGCGTGATGGCAAACGCGAACGGAAGCCAATAACTTTCACCATAAAACATGTTAACCGCCCACCGGTTGTAGAGGACTTGCCCGTATTTTATGTGAAGCAATCTAACCTCAATACATATCAAATCGCCAACGACTATGTATATGATCCGGATGGCGACCCGATTGTAATTAAGTCTATACAGTCGCAGATGCCTGAAGGTTCGGGCTTGTCTTCTCTTGGTCAGTTTACATGGACACCTTCACGCAGTCAGTTTTCGTCCCTCAAGAATAATTCTCTGCAAGTAGAATTTATTGTTCAGGATCAACCCGACAAAGCTGAAACCAAAGGCAGATTAAAAATTTCCCAAACACAACAGGATCTTCCTCCGGAGATATTGATCGTGCCTGGTGATTCTCTCTTCTCCATTAAAGAAGATGAGACTCTAAATCTTAAAATATATATCTCCGATCCAAATGGTGATGACAATGTTCGTAGCGTTGGCTTTATTCCGAACGATAAGCGTGTGCCTTCTACAGGGTTGAAAGAAAACACTTTGTTGCAATCAGAATTTACCTGGACGCCCGGGTATGAATTCGTTGACGATGCACAACATTCTGTTATTACAGAAATTGTATTCTTTGTTATCGATAAATCCAACAACCGTACTCAACGCAAAGTCCGGATCAAAATAACAGATACCGAGAATCTTATTAAAAAAGATGGGCATCTATACCAGAAGTATAGAAGCAACCTGGTTGACGCGTTGATCCTCATTCAGCAATTGGATGCTAATCAGAAAAAGTTAAATGCAGACTATAAGAAAGCGAAGAAGGGAAAAAAGAACCGCTCCATTGTGAATGCATCCCTTGGTGCAGTAACGGGCTTCACTCCTGCCGTTGTTGACAACTCAGATCAATCCAAAGTGGTATCAGCAGTGGGCGGTACAACGGTACTGACACTGGGTACACTGGAGGCAACTGAAGTAGTAGGGCGTTCGAAAGAGAACATCCTGGAGAAGATTAAAATAGGCATTGACATCCGTAATAAGATACAATCTCTCGGTGACGAATTCGCCCGGAAGTATGCGTTGAAGTCATCACGGAGGAACGCTGAATTCGATAAAGACATTGAGAAATTGCGAGCTAACCTGAATGATCAGCGAATTGTATTGCTGGAACTTGACGCTTATGCCAAGAATGCAGCTAAAATTGACGACAGAGAGATCAAAAAGGTATTTGTAGACTTCGCTGACGAGCAGAAATAAAGAAAGTTTTTCACTGATATTTGCCGGTTTAAAGGAAAACTATACATTTGCACTCCTTAAATAAACCGGTACACAGAGGAGTGGTAGAGCGGTTTATTGCACCGGTCTTGAAAACCGGAGACTGTAACAGGTCCGGGGGTTCGAATCCCTCCTCCTCTGCTGAGCATCAATCAAAGAGAATCAAAACCTCGAATTCGTAAAGGATTCGAGGTTTTTTCTTTTTCAGACCACCCCAAAAGAGTCACTTTTTTCCATTCGTAAGGTGGGGATTCGGTGCAACATGCCTAGCAGCAATAAGCTGCACCGAATTAAGAGGTTAATCTTTTGATTTCCAGCTGGTTCACCTATTGGACATCTTGATTAATAATGATCATGATTCGGAAAAATCGGGAACGTATAACACAGGCAAATGCCAAGGACAAAAAGCTTTACTTTTAAGAATACCGACTCAAAGTTGAACCAAGAATATACTTTGGGAGCGGCAGCTTCGAATAAAAATAGTGCCTCTACACCGGGCAAGCATTTAAAATCAAGAGTGCAAAAGTCTGTCTCTCCAATGACACAACAAACGAATTAAAACAAACTATAGGAAACGGGTTAATCAGTCCTTTAAATTCCAACGCAGGCAATAGTTATTACGACAGCACTGGGGTATCGACCTGCAGTAATAACCAAAGAAGACGAAAGAAGCGAAGGCGCCTTATATAGGTATATACTTACAGCAGCATTCGATATTAGGAACCTTTTACCCTCACACTGCAAGATAAATTTTGATTAGAACCTGTCAAGGGTATATGAACAGCACCAGGCGCGTGCCTGCGCTCTGCTGCCCTTGACAGAGCCTAATCAAAATCTGGATGGGGCATTTGTAAGGTTAAGGCATTCTATGTAACGGCTTTTGGCTTGCAATACGCTTAGCGGGAAGCGTATCGGTAGCTGGTTTAGCAGGTGGATTTCCATTTGCTACATGGCTGTCTTTTCGTGCGGGCGTCCTTCGTTCTATGCGATTTAATTACTGGCAAAGATGCTTCGGGTATTTAGCCTTGTTGTCAAAAGCTTCCGGCATAAACGGTTTCCCCCTTTCAGCTTGAGTGCTTTCAGGAACCCCAATTATTCCTTTTCCTTTTGACACCAGCTATACCCTCCGCCTAGAGGCGCCATAACTATGGAAGCCTTATCACAAAACTTCAATCCAAGCCAGGTAGCTGAAATCGAACTCTCCTACAAGCATCTTCGTAAACCATCGGAATGTCCGGGTATCAACTACAGTCGTGATGCCTATGATATACTCTTCTATCACTGGATCAGGCCTAGCTGGATTTCATCGAGCAGTTCAAAGTACTTCTGCGTTCAAGAGCCAATAAGGTGCCTGGTATATTTGAAGCCTCCTCCGGATCAAGCGCCGGTGTACTGGTTGACCCCAAGCTGATCATGACTGCTGCTATCACGTAACCTGCAGCCCAGTGAGAGTGATAAAATCAAAATGGTGCAGCGTTCCTGGATATACTCGTGCATGATCACATCGTACTCTCCAGCGAGAGCTACTTCTCATTTGCTGATGAGGGATTGATTTAACCCCCAATCCTCGTTGTCTCAAGCTCGCTTTTAAATTTTCCTACAATTAGATCACGGAAGTATCTAACTCGGTGAAACAAGCATACTGCAATATTAGAGGGAATGTCGTATGACACTTTATATCGAACATCAGTATAGGCTTTAAGTAGGTAACAATAAAGTTCCTTCTCG
Source organism: uncultured Bacteroides sp. (assembly GCA_902168185.1). GTDB lineage: Bacteria > Bacteroidota > Bacteroidia > Cytophagales > Cyclobacteriaceae > Ohtaekwangia. The sequence continues at coordinate 4,748 of CABHOV010000074.1, read as the reverse complement.
AATAAGGTATTGCAAGGGAATAGATCTTTGGCGCTGATCAAATACGATCCCACAAGATCAATCAATTTTATAATGCTATGAGTAGTTGCCTTAAATCCTAGGTGCGCTTTGATAGATGCTATACACATTTGCTCCACCGATTGATGAAGTAAAAAAACCGACATGTCATACATTTCTAGGTGAATCGCATCTGATGCCATCTGAAAGAATCTATCCGATAAATCAAATGCCCGTGTGTAACTGCATTTGACAGTCATATCATCGAGAATTTTTTTACTTTTATCTATTTCCGCTATTTCGAATTGAGAGTCTTTTATTCGATATAACCATTTACCTTCTGATAATATTTTACCGAAGAATTGATGATGATTTTTTATAGCTAATTGAATTGATGGCTCACTATGACAAAGAACATTTACGGACGTATTTTCAGGACAGCAACTGTTTATCAGATCATTGATCTCATGGTCCTTATAGCGATTACATTCTTTTAATATAACAAGCAAATCGAAGTGATGATTATTTATATATGTAGATTGATAGCAGCCCTCATATTTAACGGATTTAAAGTAGTGACCGAAACATATAATCGCGACTGCAGCATCGTTTTTAATAATTTTATCAATGACAGACTTTAATTCAATAGTGATATCTGTGTATTCTGTCATAGCTTCAATGTTTGTCAGTGACTATATTTCTTAAGGGAGATAAGCTCACGATACATCTTTTTTGCTTGAAACTTAATTACTTGTAAGTCTGGCTTAATCTTGCGACTATACTTACTTACGATCTCAGCATACAACGCGTAGGTTTCGTCAGAACCATCGTCGAGTTCAACGTTCTTCAGTATAAGATGATCAAGGTTTGGTTCGAACCAATATTGCCCTAAACCAATGCGTTCAAGATCATCAAAGAATCTGCGGCTCTTGAGCTGCTGCTCAATCAGATAAACAGTTGTCTGCTTATGATTGGCTAATTCCGTAAGAGAAGTTATACTTTTCCGCATACTAAAGGCTAATGAACAATACTTCTTAAAACTCACATGCTTGACTACACCAGTATAGGGAATAGCCTATACAATAATACGCAATTTAACCATATGGAATAGCCTATACCATAAAAATATTTTCCGCCTTTATTTGAGTGTGGCAAAGCAACAAATCAGGATAAGATATAAGAAGCACCTAATTAAGATGGGGGCACATATCCGTAAGCTGCGAGAGAGTGAAGGTATAAGTCAAGAACAGCTTGCTGCGGACGCCGAGATTCCATACAGTAGCGTGAATGAAATTGAAGCAGGAAAAACGAACCCGACCATTGCATCATTAATGGCCTTATCAGAGGCCCTCGGCATACCTTTAAAGACTTTGCTCGATTTTTAGGTAAGAATTGAGCTTATGCATTATTGAACACGATATTCTAAAAAGATCCAGTTTTTGAATGGCTCACATGGGAATTATACCCCTGAACCTATCATGATCATTGAATTTAACGATTCTTTATCACCACCTTCTGGAAAGAAATTTCCTCTCACCGTACCGCTTTTCGGCCTCTATTTGATCCTTTATAAACTTGATAATTGAAATACCATCTAAACCCAAATTCGTTTCCTCTACAAGCTGAAGGAGATTACGCCATTTGGCGGCTTTCGGATCTCCAATAATAACATCGCCTGAGAATACGTGTTGTTTATCAATCCAGTTAATGGTTGCAAAATCCTCGACTTTGGAATTGCTACGCAGGTACAGTTGAAATGCTTTTCTAAAGATCGATTGGTCATAGTGATGAATGACGTCAAAAATAATATCCATCTTCTTAGCAGATGAACTGAATCGCTTAATAAAGTCAAATATGAATTCGGTAACAATATCACGCTTTTCGGGATCAGCATTTTTAAAGAATGCATTTGCCATGCCTTAGTTTATTGGAAATAAGCTCTCTGCTGAGCTAAGGAGTTCAAATGCCTGTTCAAGTATATAAAGATAGTTTCCATAGCGTTAGGCAGCGATATGTAGTAGTCTATCGAACTTGCAATCGAATGGATGGCCACATCATCGTGATGAGCCTTAGAACGCTGTAACATGTGTAGACGATACCGTTTAAATTTTTTTGATGACTGCAATTAGTTTTACTCACATGGAATATTAGTCGGCGATTTGCATAAAAATCAAGCGTTAAAAAATTTAAGAAAAAACATGAAAACAATTTTACTTACCACCATGATGGTTGGGTTATGCTGTATTGCTTTTTCACAGAGCAATAAAGAAGAAGTTGACCTTGTACAGTCTGTCTTTGGTATTGAAAAGAAAACCATGGCGGCAAAATTCATCAAACTGGAAGGCGCGCAAAAGGATGCATTTTGGATTGCTTACGATGATTACGAAGCAAAAAGAAAAGAGCTTAGCAAAAAACGAATTGAGTTGCTAAACAATTACGTGTCGAACTACACCTCACTTGACGACGCTGCCACAGACCAAATCATAAAAGATGTAATGAAATTACAAGGCGATACTGACAAGTTGATCGACCAGTATTATACTAAGATAAAGAAAGGATCTGGCGTCAAGGCGGCTGCACAATTTTATCAATTTGAAAATTATATCCTTGGCAAACTACGCTCGGAAATCATGGAAAATATTCCGTTGATCGGCGAGTTTGATGATAAGTAAGAACCCGTTTAAAACGTAACTTCTACCCGCGGACAATGAAAACGCAACTAAAATTGATTGCCATTTTGCCGTGATCATTTGCCTTGGTCAGAGGTGCTGGTAAATGCAGGAAACGGTGCGGCTATCGGCCGTTGTGGGAGGTCGGTGACCAGCGCAGCAAAACAGTTAGCGACGCGTCAACTAGTACAATAAAATCACAAAAGTTTTTTATGAAAACCCTTTCACTCATTCTCATTGTGCTCATCGCTTTCTCCTGCAGCGGAATTCGCATCTTAAATTCTGAATCAAATCAGGGTTTCAAACTCAGTAACTACAAAACTTACAACTTCTACAAACTCCAAGTAAGCGGTGATACCACGGCAAACTTCACCGCTAACGCTGAGCTTTTAAAAAAAGAAATTGAAAAACAGCTTATGCTAAAAGGGCTTCTACTGAGTAATGTCGAGCCAGGCCTGCGCATAAACATCGGCATTGTTGTACAAGAAAAAATTCAAACACGTGAGACCAGTCTGCAGGATGCCCCAAGGTATATAGGGCAACGAAACTATTCCTGGAAAAGTGAAGAGATTGAAGTTGGACGCTATAAGGAAGGAACAGTAACGGTGCACCTCGTAGACCCAACCAACAATACACTGATGTGGAAGGGTGCTGTGGAGGGTGCCCTGCCTTCAAATAAATCAAAGCTACCGTCCACTATAAAGAAGGGTATGGAGAAGTTGTTTAGCCAGTTGATTTAATCTTATGCACCCCTAATATCAAGAAACATGAAAGTAAGAAATGTTATAAGGTGTGGAAGCTTGATGTGTTTCTTTTCGATCGCGTTTTTAACGGCGCGTGCGCAAGTCATAAATTTAGATGTATACAGCGCTTATGTCTTTGATGACAAATTTGATTCGTACTATAATGCGAGTGAGTATTACAAAGGGAAAATTAAAGGAGGTTATCAGTGGGGTGCCGGCATAGAGTATAGATTGCGTCCTGACTATGGCGTAGAGTTGCTTTACATTGGTCAAAACACAAATGCACCAACCGAATACGCTGGGAATGGCTCATTGAAAAAATATACCAACTTCGATTTAGGTGTTCGCTATATCTTGCTGGGCGGTTTGCGTTACTTCGGTTCACCAGGTAAAAAAGTAGAAGGCTTTGCAGGAATGATGGGTGGATTGGTAGCCGCATCATTGAAAAATCCAGACAATGGTCGTTCATCTTCGGCAGAGAAATTCAGCTGGGGTGTTCGGGCCGGTGGTGTTGTATGGGCAAAGGAAAATGTAGGTATAAAATTGCAGATTCAACTTCTTTCAGCAGTACAATCAATGGGCGGAGGTTTCTATTTTGGAACAGGAGGAAGCGGCGCGGGGCTATCCGCCTACTCAACTATCTATCAATTGAGCGTAGGCGGTGGATTGGTACTTAGGATGAGATCTTGAGGTTGCAGCATTGCTTACTAGCAAAATTCAAAATGGTTGCCGTTTACCGCGATGTAGTCGTCCACGATCATATTATACTCTGTCAATGAAACCACTTCTCATTTTAGGTGAGGGACTGCTATAGCCCTTCATCTATAAAAGACCTATATACAGCAGAACGTTAGTATATCTACTAACAGACATCATACCCTTACCCAATAAGTGCAGTGGTCTTATACAACTTGCAATTGAATGGATGGTCACATCAGTGGCATAGGCTCCTCTCCAATATTCAATTCCGCATATTCCAGCTTAATTAAAAATATCTTCTTTTGTTATACTTAATTTCTTCATCCTCGACTCCAGTGTTGTGGGCTTGAGTCCAAGCAATTCTGAAGCGCCGTTCCTCCCGCGAATTCTTCCGTTCGCTGTGCGCAAAACTGAAATCAAATATTCACGTTCCGTATCATGCTGCTTCTGCTTTACTTCGTCCAGCGTTTTAGCGGGTAGCGCATGTTCTTCTTTTGCCACAGCAACAGCGAGTCTGTTTATGAGTGGTTGCCCCCATGCTAAGGTGCTTTCACCATCATGGATAATGACAGCGCGTTCCACAACATTCTCCAGTTCGCGGATATTACCTGGCCAGTCATAGCGCAACAGTTCGTCCATT
>CABHOV010000073.1 GCA_902168185.1 uncultured Bacteroides sp. | reverse complement strand
ATCTTGCGGTTTCTCGCTAATGGATTCATAACGTCAAACTTCACATCAGCAGTATAATACTAAACACTCGTAAGTCATTCCCATCATTATCCCTGCCATTCCAGAATATTGATAGAATTCTCATTACAGGAACAATATTCATATACGGATCTTCTCCACCAGTTATATAAATGATTTCACAAACAGCGAGCATCCAATGTATTCGTGAGCATACATATACTCGTTATGTCCAATTCGTATTTGTACGCTGAAAACATCATTGCAACCGTCTGCATTGGAGTAAATATATTTGGCACTTCGTGATATGGACAATTATCATTACTCACAGCTTCACTCAAAGGGCCTTCTGCTCCTTCTGCATCGATCGCTGAAACGCGGTAACAACTCGCGCACAAAGAAAGTGCTGTTCCGTAAAGGTAGTATATATCTGAAGCGTTAGCAACAATTTATATCCTTCATCGAAAGATATAACAGCATAGACGCTATAGCCACACTATAGTGATAGACCGGGTTATACGGCTGCCCTACTACATTTTCATTAAGACACCGACCTGCTTCACCCCTGCTTTTGCGGCAGGTAATACAGAAGATGCTACCGCAACATATCAACTGATATATATTTCTATTGACGAAAAAATATTACCGGCTTACATTAAATATTAAAAGTTCATGGATAAAACTCAATAACAAGCATCATTCAATCCTGGCTGGCATCAGAAGCAATGAAATAATTATACAGATAGTTCTGCTCGATGTTCTCTTCGCAGACGTCCGGTTATTAACCCGTTTCATCTACTTTTGTTTCACATTTAGTGTAGCCTTCATAATGTTGTATACGAAATATACTATGAAGCAAACTATACTATTGGCGATGTTGGTTGTTACATACTTCGGCACGCATGCGCAGGACGTATCTGACAGACAAAAATGGAATGATCTTCTATTGATAGAAAGCACGCAGCGATTTCCATATGTGGGCAAGCTCGATCTTGGACAGAACTATCCCAACCCGCTATCAAAATCTGAATCAACTGTAATCCGTTACCAGGCAACTGACGTTTCCAATGCGTCCATTGTCGTTTACAACGATGTGAATAAAGAACAGGTCCTTGTATTGAATAACCTAAAAGAAAATATAGGGCAAGTTAAGATCAATGGTGATCAGCTACCGGAAGGAACCTATATATATGCTTTACTGGTAAACGGAAGAATGGTGGAGAAGAAGAAAATGATTGTTGTTGACTGATTGGTTTCCTTTTATAGCATAAGTATGCAAATATGCTTCCGTTACGTGCTAGCAACTATATATATTCGTTTCACCAGGAGGAGTCAACTACAACGTACAGAACTGAAAAAATTTGATCCAAAATCAACACAACGTCTGCACAAACATATTATCATTGGCGGAATGCTCCTACTCATTCATACTTACAAAAACTACGCAGTTAATTCACTTGAGAGCGGCTTAACAAATTGAGATCCGGGAATCGTTACCCTTGAGAAAATTTAGTTTATCGTTTTTTATTACATCACCTTCCGGGATTTGGCAATCCTGAGGGTGATATTCTGAAACGATTCTATATTTACGCTCGAAAATAACACTGGTATAGTTATTGACTAACGATTCATATTAACTCTAATTCACACATGAAAAAACAAATTATCCTTTTATTAAGCCTGGTGCTGCTCTGCAAAATTGGAACAGCGCAGATCTCGTTGGATAAACTGAAGAAAGCCGTAAAAGGAGAATCCGCATTGAGCACTGAAGAAGTAGCAGAAGGATTGAAGGAAGCGTTAACCAAAGGAGCATCGAAAGGATCGGACCTGGTTTCAAAAGCTGATGGATATTTCAAAAATGCAGAGATAAAAATTCCTTTTCCTCCTGAAGTTCAAAAAGTTGAAACTAAACTTCGCCAGATGGGAATGGGCGCAGAGGTAGACAAATTCGTGTTGGCGTTAAACCGTGGCGCTGAAGATGCAGCGAAGGAAGCTAAACCTATTTTCGTTTCAGCGATCAAACAAATGACTATCCAGGATGCATGGTCAATTTTAAAAGGCGAAGATGATGCTGCTACTCAATATTTAAAGCGCACCACTACATCTAACTTGACTGAAAAATTCAAACCTGTTATACAGGCGTCATTGGAAAAGACAAACGCTACGAAATACTATAAAGATCTTGTTACCCGGTATAACAAAATTCCATTGGTACAAAAGGTGAATCCGAATCTCGATGATTATGCTACTGAAAAAGCAATCAGCGGTTTATTTGTAATGGTGGCGAAAGAAGAAAAAAGTATTCGTGATGATCCAGGATCCAGAACAACCGAGCTCTTGAAAAAAGTATTCTCTGCACAATAAGTATTCGTAAGAGATACCGAAATTGAAGAAGGCTGTGATCATGAATCGCAGCCTTCTTTTTTTTATATAGTATAGATGCTGTTTCTTGTATAATCTGGTCAATTCAAATCAACTATATAACTATAGATTACTCTGCCAGACTGAACCGTACCTGCACGCCCGCATTGGTTGTGGCCCTGCGATATGAACTTGATACGAGTGGCTCATTAATGGAGCGGGTAAAATAAAATTGAAGGTTTAGTTTCTTGTTGACCACGTAGCTTACTGTTGGCCGGATTTGAATACTGATCGCGCCACTCGTCAATGTATTAGCATCATCAATTTTACGCTGGATCGTGCGTGTATCGCTCACCGTTGTATTTAACCTAAACGTAAGATCGTTCTTCAACACAACGGTACGGCCCCGCGATTTAAAAGGCAACTTCATGTTGTTGCGGGTGAACCCTATTTCAAATGCTATATCTTTCGTTGATATTTCAGTTACCTGCGCATTGGAAACCGTAAGTGTTAAATCGCGCCTCGTCTTGTATTGAAGGCTTGCCGTAACTTTACTCTTCGTGCGAGCACTGATGCCTACGAGCGGAGAAAACTGCTCCGACAGAATTACCTGGCTGATTATATATACCGGTACTGGCGAACCGTCTACGGTTTTGCTATAATAAGAAGTATTATAGTCTTCGATTGATCGATCAATTCGCAATTCTTCTACGTTGGTATACTCGAGCGAATTTGAATATGCAGATACTGCATACGTTGATTGATACGCATGCGAGACTGTGAAATTCTGAAATATATTCTTCAGTGCTTTAATATTGCTAAGGCCCGAATAATCTACACGCCAATTTGGTTTAGGTATTTTTGGAAAAGGCGTAAGCGAAACAGTGCTGGCATTGCTACCCGTATAGGCGGCTATAAATGCCGGAATCAAAATATCCTGCGAAGCTGTATCATACTCGTTGCCACTGATCTCCATGAAACGATTTTGCATCACGATCAGGTTCTCTTCAAACTTCTTAAACACATCGGAATCTATATCGCCATTCGTTTTATTGAAGGCTGTCTTTATACTTATCGTAGATATAGCATAGCTGCCGCTTCTATTGGGACTCAGTGAAGCAAAGCCTGATGCATCGGTAGCTTGGTCAGGATCGTAACGAAAGATCTCTTCATACGAAGCTATATTTTCTTTCTTCGCATTCAAGATGATCTTTAGCGTTGGCGATGGTTCCAGGTTTGCACTCAGCGTAATCGTTTCGCTTCGCGATTGTGTAAACATAGTCGTGAGACTTGAATTTTTGGTTAGTAAATTATTTCGTGCCGCGTTAAAGCGCATTTCAGGATCCTGATCTCCCAATAGAAAACCCCATCCCGGAGCACTCCAGTCTTCACTCATTCCAAAGTATTTTGGTGTACTATTAAATCCTGGCAAAACAGTTCCTTCCGTCAGGCTATAGGTAGCATTTATCGAACGCACAGACATTACCAATTTCAAAATCCCTTTTACCAATCCGTTGGTTGAAGCGGACGATGCTTTCACAGTATCAATCCTTGTCTGCGCCCGGGTATTACCAGATGATTTTGCGCTTGGTCGTGCAGGCGTGTTCAACGCTTTCAGGAATTTGATCTTGTTATAGAGCCTTACCATATCGATACGCCCTGCTATATTTTGCGAGCGACTATTCTGAATTGTATTCTTAAAATCGAGTGAATCAACAAGATCTTGTTCACCGGTCTTTACCAGTGAATCAACTTTATTATAGGTCCCTGCTTTCCATGTATAGTCGGCATGAAAACGATAGTCGGCCGAGAGCCAATCCGTAGCTGGAATTTTATCCAATGGCAAAGTATAATTCAAGGTTACGCCTTGTGTGAAATTCTTCATTCGGCCAAGCTTCTTCAGGTTGTGCATCACACTATCTTTCTTCTCTTGCGTATTGATATCTCCCTCCGGCTCGTCAATCACGGCATTCGCGAGCGCAGCATATTCAAAAGAAAGATTCTTTGACAAATTCCACTTGACATTATACTGTCGGTTGAACACAAAATACTTTACATACGAAGCATCCGACTCCACAAAGTCGCCACTGCTGCCCGAGTTCCTATATATAGTTTTCGTGAACGATCTGTTCAAGTCCATCCGCACGTTTATATTGGAGGGCATCAGGCTTACATTAAAATCTTTAATAAGCTTAAGCCAGGGCGATGACAAACCCGCTGAATTTTTAAAGGGCTCTATACCGGTCGCCTTCGGACTAAAATTATATACCACTGAACCCTTATACTGCTTGTTCAGATTTTGCACGGTAGTAAAATCTTTTTGGATCGCATCGCTATAGGAATAACTGAGCGACAGATTTTCTACGTCCCATATATTAGATCGTGCATTGGGATTTACTTTTACTTTCCGTACGTTGGTAAAATTCAAACTTCGCCTCACCGTTCGGTCTTGTATAATTTTCAGATACTCACGTTTCTCATTTTCTGTATTGAAAGCTTCAAGTGCCGCACTCAATTTTACATCCGGATTTGCAGGATCATAGTTCGGAGTGGCTACACTATTTTCATAGCTCGCAAAGACTGGAATCTTTATACCTGTATTTCCCGGCAATAGTTTGTCCAGATTAGCTGCAGCAGATACATCATACGAAGTTGTCTCATCGCGTGTACGCTCGGAGATTTTCGAACTGATGCTTCCAAATCCGTAGGTGGTATGCCGAAGCGCAGCATTTATAGTAGCGAAATCTGCAAGCTTTATATTAGCTGAAGATGTTACCGCCCAACCAGCAGTACGATCAAAATCAGTTACCCGTAATTCATTTGCCCACAGGCAAACGGAGTATGATCGCTTATCACTTGTTCGTGGATTACGCACACCAATCATCACAGCGAGCACACTACTGAGATCGGGGCGCCCGAGTATACGAAGTAAATGTCTGCCCACTTCTTTTGGTCCGGCCAGCGGATAGCGTTCTGTTAGTGAGAAGTTAGCTTTGTCGCGCGCAGTCTTCAAGATATATAATTCGTTCAGCGCAAGATCGATCTCGTTTTCCTCCGGCCACACACCGCGTTCCGTTTCGTCACTTGCATCGGAAATTTTTAAAGGAATCTGAATCTCATAGTAATTATCCGTGAAGTCTGTACCCAGGCGAATAAACGCATACAGACCATCGTTACCGGCTTCGCTGTTGGCATGGAAGAACATTTTAACACGGCCATAATTAAAAAGATCGACAGAAAGATTTTTATATATAGCCCGCGACGTTCCATCGGCCAGATCATCGATGCATACCTGTACAGATTGTTCATTTAGCAAACGCGATACGGAAGACGTGTTATCACGATCGCGCACTACACCTGGTGGAATTATATACCCTGATTTATTCGCTGCTATATCTTTAACGGAATTCTCCTCCAGGTTAACCACCGACACTGTGAAGTTATCCAGGTTCGGTTCTGTGATTTCACTTAAGCCGGAATCGTTCAAATCATCTGCAGTATATCTTCTCCAATAACTTCCTACCATACGAAAATTAGCAAGACGCAATACCACGGGTTCTTTAAACTCGGTGAGCAGCATGCGTATATACTTGATCGACTTAAAGTCTTCAATGTTTCCAAATTTTGATTCATACTCACGGATCGGAATTCTGAATAAATACCACGTTACGGATTCTTCAAGTTCATTTGTATTCGTGGTAGTGATCTTGTCCACTATATATTCATTATCCACAGCGAGTTTGCCGGGCTTAAGATCAATATCATACTGGTAATACTCTTCCGTTTCATTCAGCGTATTATCGGCATTTATATCTTCATTGTCTGGCGTGAGGTAGCTGGAGTATGATATCGCTGAGCTTGACGCAATGGGCGAGTTGCCATCCTGTCCATTATAATCCTTATAGCGTTGCAGGATTTTTGCATTGGCAGCATCGTATTTACTATCGAGGAAATATGTAAAGTTATCTCCCGAAGGATCGTTCTGCACTTTCTCGCGCGCAGCAACATTTACAGTATTCAGATAACTGCTGAAATATTCAGTCTCTTTTTCATTGGGCAATCCATCAAAACCAACGTCCTGGTTACTGCGTGCAGAGGTCGATGTATTATCGAAACTACTGGTGAGATATTGTTCGGTGGTAACGTATCCCCAACTATTGGCAGCAACCTCTCCTGTTAAGTTACCATCGGCAGGCAAGCCATTCTCAAAGGCATGGCGCGAATCGCGCATCACATCTTCCGATATATTTCCAAGCTGGAAAATAAGTCTTCCTCCAGTTGTATTTCCTTTATTAAAAATTCCATCCAGTACTTTTCCCGTACCGCTTGAAAGGTTAATAAACGGATCCATCATCCAGAATTCTATATACTCTATATTTGCTTTATCAAAATCTGTCTCGGATGTAACCGCTTTTGTAATAGCTCCCCAGGTATCTTGTGGTGCGGGGAGAAGGCCGTTGTTATCGAGCGAGGGATTATAGTTATAGGGCCCTCTTTCATTCGGGAAATAAGCTACATCAAATACCTGCTCGTAATATATACCTTGCGTGAGTTGCTTGTTCGGAAAAATCTCCTGCGGACCAACACCCCGTACATAATGATTATAGAGATCCTCTTCGCTGATGTTATCGGGCTTTAACGAGCCACTACTGCGCTGTAATTGATTATCGATTGTATACCACGCAATTTTTCCGCGCTTGTACCCGGCCGCTATATCATCCGCTATACCACCGCTTGGATCAAAGTGGTAATCATCAGTTTTCGGTACAGAGGAAAGTTTCCATCCCGCAGGACTCATCAGTGAATACGGGGTTGTTGTATTCTCAAAATCGTCTATATACCCGGTACCTTCACCATCAATTACGTTTGATGTGCCGGGAAGAAGCTGAGCAAACTCACCGGTAAGGTTCACTGTTGATTCTTCCTTGGTCTGGATCAACGGCAATGCATCTACCAACTTGGTGAGCATCCTGCTTTTCTTATTGATATTGAAGTCGAGGCCGTATTGAACATTGCGCGCAGGCTCAGTACCTACGGTATTGCGACTTACAGCAGGGCGTTCGTTATAGTATAGCAACGTAGAACCAAAGTTGACATCATCGTTTAGTTTGTAATCCATGCGTGTCCCCAGCAGACTCTTATTCTGAAAAGAAAAAGCATCAGACTGTTCATACTGCACTTCTATATCCTTGCCCGAATTCATAATGGATTCATTGAGGATGGTCACTTTACCAAATGTATAGTCTACTACATAGTCTGTTCCTTCGGTAAGCAAAATGCCACCAGCATATACCTTCACGGAACCTTGTGCCACACCAAAACCGGGTATAACAATTTCACTGGAGGAACTCGCAGTATATTCTCCGGTGATATAGAATTTATTCTTGGAGGCAAATAAAGCAGCGTCTGATTTCGTGGTACCATATAGTGTATCATAGGCATACTTTGTAATCAGCGCATTCTCGGTGGGTTCACCATCAAAGGCTTCACGCAATGCTTCGCTGAACGGTTTCAGGTAGGGGAATATGATAAGACCCAATGTCGAGTTGATCGTAACGCCTTCCACAAAATCAAAGTTACCATCGCGTTGTCGGTCACTTAACGTGTTCAGTTTATCAAGGCCCATAATTTCCACGAGCTGTCGGGCACGCACGATGTTACCGGCCTGTAGCTGAGGATTATCTATACCGGAGGCATCATCGCGATAGATCACGCGCAACTCAAAGCCACTCTGTGAAAGTTGTGTCGCTCCGAGGGTATATATATTCTTCATCATCAAGTCCCAGGTGGGAATCGTTTCGCCTTCCGAATCATGTATAGCGATCTTCCGGGGGCGAAGAAGCTTCAGAAAGACAACTTCCTCATCCTTGAGATTAGAATAGTCCTCCGACAATTCACCAACCGTATAGGACTTACCGTTATAGGTATATTCATACGACACGGCCAGCGCTTCATCACTTTGCAGCTTTGTGCTCAAGGTAAGGTAGCCAAGCTGTGTATGGAAGGTATATTCTGTAGCTGCCAGTTTTCGTGCACCGGTGATTTTCTCAAAGTCGGTACCGTTGTTATTATCCGCAGCAAAAAAAGTTTCCAGCGTACTGTTGATATTATCTGCTGCCCGGCTCTGCGCCGTCACAAAGTCGAAAAGATTATTGGCTTTGTTGGATGCAGGCATCGCTGTCCCATTGGAAGTAACAGCTGCATTGTAAATTCTTTTACCCTCGCCCAGATCCATAAGTCCTACGACATTGCGAAGTGTTTGCGTATCACTCTTGCGATTCAATACATATACTTCCACGCGGGTTATATTTATACCGGAAATAACCTGCGGTGTGTTGGAGATCCACTTGGTATAATTATCCCGAAAGAAATGTCCAAGAAAAAAATGTCGATTCTCATCATAGTTGGAAGCTATAATTTCAAACGGTCGGTTCTGCCCATTGCTGCTGCCATCAACATTTACAGATGAAGCTTTGCCGCGCTGAGTCGAAGCAATTACGGTAGCCTTCAGTTTACCAAATTGCATTTGCGCTTTTACGCCAAACAGATTTTGTGCACCTTGTATCAGTGTATTATTCAACGGAAGGCTAACATTACCGATTTCAAGTTTCTGAAGTATATCTTCTTTGAAGCCGGTATATTCAACCTTCATGTTATTCTGGAAGTCGAATGAATTGTTATTATCAAAGTTTGCTGAAACGGAAAGCTTCTCTCCTACTTTTCCAACAACACTCAGGTTGATCTGCTCATCAAATTCAAACCCGCCACTGCGTTGCTGGCGGATTGGTATCGAGGGATTATTAATACGCTGGAATGCAGCACCAAAATCGAGCGTAACATATCCGCGCGGCACCAGTTCTATATAGCTTCCTCCAAAGATGCGATCCAGTATAGGGCTGATAAAGATCTTGGGATTCAAGCTTCGTCCACTCACGGCACTCTCGCCATCCTTCGCTTTCGTTCTGCTCTTCCAGTAATTTTTTAATTGCTCACGTTCCTGGTATTGCTTGAATTCTTCCAGTGACATGGTCGACACCGGACGATATTGCAACCCGCCTACTTTTTCATATATAGTATAATTCCCGGACGTATCTATTTGTATATCTACTTTTACACGTTCAGGATCTTTCAGTAATAATGGTGATGATGTCTCTGGATTCGAGAAGGGATCACCGTATCGGTCTTCTGCTTTATAAGTTGGTTTTGTTTCCGGTTGATATGACTGAACAGAATCTTTCTTTTCGGGAAAAGTATTTTGCGCCCATACCGATACCGTTGTACTCATGCATAGCGATAGCATCAGCAGTCCATACTCTGCTACACGGAGAAGGCTTAGGGAAAAACACGGTCTCAATATCAATGCTCAGGTCCTGTTATTCAAAGACGTTTCTATCCTGCCACGTTGGTAAAAAAATACGCAGCTCCGAAAGAACGCTTTATAAAACAGGATCATGCACGATGACAACGATGTGTAGACCAGCCCTCTGAATTCAGAGATCAAACCTTCCGAAATAAAAAATGGCCATCGCTGGCCATTTATAGTTACGAGTTCTGAGCAATGCACCACGAGCTTTTAACTCGTAGCCCACGACTCATACCTCAAAGTTTTTTAAGTTACTTCCAACCTCCACCGAGTGATTGGTATAGCTCAACACGTGCGCTTAATTGCTGGCGTGTGATGTCTGCTTTATCAAGTTCAGCTTGCAGCGCATTGCTCTGTGCCGTGATTACTTCGAGATAGTTGGCCATGCCGCTTCTGAAAAGTAATCGCGCATTCTTCACGGCTTGTTGCAATGTTTCCACGCGTGTTGTTACGACTTGCTGTTGTGTTTTCAGTTTATCCAACCGAATCAACGCATTGGTAACTTCGTGTACCGCACCCGTTACGGATTGTCTGAATTCTATGACGCTTTGCTCGCGTTCTGCTTTTGCAATTTCAAGTTGTGTTCGCAGAGTACGTCTCTGAAAGATTGGTTGTGTAAGACTTCCCATCACGGTTCCGAACAAAGATGCCGGTATATTAAACCAGTTGCTCGCTTCGTATGCATTTAGTCCTCCAGTAGCGGTAAGGTTTAGCGCAGGGTACATATTACCTTGTGCTATACCCACGCGTGCATTGGCCGCCACTAAACCTTTCTCGCTTGCGCGTACATCCGGACGATGACTCAACAGGTCGATGGGTACACCGGTTGCAAATATCGAGTCGTTCAGGATCAACGTACTCAACTCTGTATTCCTGCTTACTGCCCCAGGCCAATCGCCTAACAATAAACGAAGTCCGTTTTCTTGTATCGCTATAGCTTGCTCCAACTGCGGCACCAGTAACGCTGCAGTTTGCTGTTGTCCTATTGCTTGCTGCACGGCCAGTTCAGTTACTTCACCAGCAGTTTTCTGCAACTGCATCATCTGCACTATACTATCACTTAGGAGTACATTTCGGTTTGCTATAGCAAGCTGTGCATCCATCATTAATAAATTATAGTATGCATTGGAAACCTGTGCTACTAGTTGAGTCTGTATTGCGCGGCCAGCTTCGAACGTCTGCAGATAATCCGCCAATGCGGCCTGCTTCGATCTTCTTATTTTTCCCCATACATCAATCTCCCACGAGATGGTTGAGCTTAATGTATAATCCTCGATGTGGTTTGTACCAAGGAAACTGCTCAGGCTTATACCGTTCAAACTATTTCCGGAAGGATTGTTTGTAGAGGCCGATGCCTGTACGCTCCATGTGGGAAGCCATGCTGCGCGTGCTTGTTTCGCGCGCGACTCTGCTATAGCAATGCGTTTGATTGCGAGTTGCAAATCGAAATTATTGACTACAGCCTTATCAATCAATCGCAATAATGTGGTGTCGGTAAAAAACTCTTTCCACGATTGCGTTGCTATACTACTGTCGGATGGCGGTACCGTTGTACCAAACTGTTGCGGGGCTTTCAGATCCGGGCGCTTGTAATTTTTACCTACCGAGCAACCCAGCAAAACAACCGCGAACAACACCACGCCTATGCTACTATATATAAATCTGTTACTATACATGATTCAACAAATTAACTGTTATTACTATTCGGTAATTTCTTCAGGCTTGGGAGCACCCGTCACTTTTTCCTGCAGGTACTGGAAGATGATATAGAGCACAGGGATCACAAAGATACCCAGCAATACACCCGTCAACATGCCACCGGCTGCACCTGTACTGATAGACCGGTTACCCAAAGCAGACGCTCCGTTCGCGCGCATCAATGGCAACAAGCCTACTATAAATGCAAAGGATGTCATCAGGATCGGGCGCAAACGAAGTTTGGAAGCTTCAATAGCAGAAGCCAACAAATCCATTCCTGCTCTTCGTCTCTGCACTGCATACTCTACGATCAGAATAGCGTTCTTCGCCAACAGACCGATGAGCATGATCAATCCCACCTGTACATATATATTATTATCGATACCGAATAAGTTTATAAAAAGAAATACTCCAAAGATTCCCAGTGGTATTGAAAGTATAACCGACAATGGAAGTATATAGCTTTCATATTGTGCTGCCAGCAGGAAGTATACAAATATGAGACAGAGTGTAAAGATGAAACCTGCCTGCCCACCGGAAGCGATTTCTTCTTTTGTCATACCGGCCCATTCATAACTATAGCCACGTGGCAGATATTGCGCTGCTACTTCTTCAACAGCTTTGATGGCATCACCCGAGCTATAGCCAGGTTTCGGAACACCGTTGATGGTTACTGCGGTGAATAAGTTATTCCGTGTAACCGTCTCTGGACCATATACCCGTTCTAAAACCACGAGTGTACTGAGCGGCACCATTTCGTCATACGAATTCTTCACATACATGCCTTTCAGAGAATTCGGATCGTCACGGAAAGGAGCTTCCGCCTGCATGATCACTCTATAGAATTTACCGAAGCGATTGAAGTCAGAAGCAAATGTACTTCCGTAATATACCTGCAGGGTCTGCAATATATCACTTACGGATACACCTAATTGCTTCGCTTTCTTCTCGTCTACATTCAACATAAACTGCGGGTTAGCAGTATTGAATGTTGTGAATGCATACGCGATCTCCGGACGTTGCATCAACGCTCCGATCAGACCTTGTGTTGTTTCATTTAACTTTTCGAGTGATCCACCGGTACGATCCTGCAAGATCAATTCAAAGCCGGCCATGTTACTGAAGCCTGGTACGGTAGGCATTGTAAACGTAAATATATCTGCTTCATTTATACTGGAGAGTTTTTGTTGTACCATCCCCATGATTGCATTTATATCTTTAACAGCGCCTCGCTCATCATGTGGTTTCATCTTTACAAAACCAACAGCATAGTTAGAGCTGATGGAAGAAGTAATGATGTTCAACCCGGAAACACTTAAGTAATGATTCGTTGCTTCGAGTTCATGCATCATGTTCTCCACTTTGTTTACCACTTCACGCGTACGTTGCAGTGATGAACCTGGCGGTAATGTTATAGAGTATACAAAGAAACTCTGATCTTCATTCGGTATAAATCCGGTAGGCGTTGTGCGTAACATCCATACTGTAACAGCTGTTACGATGGCAAGTCCACCGATTGTAAGCCACCTGTGTTTTACAAGGAAATGTATACTACCGAGATACTTTTCAGTCATGGCACTGAAGCCTGTATTAAAAGATCTGAAAAAGCGTGTACTCCATTTGTCATTGCTATGTTCATGATCATCGACATGATCTGATTTCAGGAACAACGCACAAAGTGCAGGGCTCAATGTTAATGCATTGACAGCGGAAATAACAATCGCGATCGCTAATGTAAATGCGAACTGACGATAGAATACTCCGGCAGGACCTTGCATAAATCCGACGGGTATAAATACAGCAGACATCACCAATGTAATGGAAACGATCGCTCCGGAGATTTCACTCATTGATTGAATCGTAGCTTTCTTGGCACTCATTTTCGTGAGCTGCATTTTCGAATGTACTGCCTCCACTACCACAATCGCATCATCCACCACTATACCAATGGCGAGCACAAGTGCGAACAGTGTAAGCAGGTTGATGGTAAACCCGAACAACTGCATGAAGAAAAATGTACCGATAATCGCCACAGGTACAGCTATAGCTGGAATAAGCGTGGAACGAAAATCCTGCAAGAAAATAAACACGACTATAAATACGAGTATAAATGCTTCGATCAGCGTTTTAATTACCTGTTCGATGGATTCATCCAGATACTCTTTTGTACTATAGATGTTAAAGCATGATATACCTTGAGGAAAATTACCTTTAGCCTTTTCCATCAGTTCATTGATGGAAGTCTGTATATCGTTGGCGTTGGAACCAGCTGTCTGGAAGATCGCGACACCGATACCGGATTTACCATTTACAGTAGTGTTCTGGTTATAGGTATAGGAACCAAGTTCTACACGCGCTACATCTCTGAGCCGGAGTACAGATCCATCGGCATCAGCCTTCAGTATAATATCCTCATACTGCTTTCCTTCATTTAACTTTCCTTTATACTTGATAACATATTCAAATGATTCCTGACTGTTTTCACCAAATCGTCCTGGAGCAGCTTCAACATTTTGTTCGCGTATAGCATCCAATACATCTTGTACTGCTAAACCATACGAAGCCAAACGATCAGGCTTCAGCCAAATGCGCATGGAGTAATCTTTCGATCCGAATACCATCGCTTGTCCTACACCCGGCACACGTTGTATTTCCGGAATGATGTTGATCTTGGCATAGTTCTGCAAAAATGTCTCGTCATACATTTTCTCATCACTCACCAGGTTCGTCACCATGATCATACTGTTCTGTTGCTTCTGTGTAGATATACCTGCCTGCACAACTTCGGATGGCAACAAGCTGGTAGCTTTCGATACACGGTTCTGCACGTTCACAGCAGCAAGGTCAGGATCCGTACCCAGTTTGAAATATACCGTCAGGATCATAGATCCATCGTTGTTGGAGGTTGACGTCATATAGGTCATGTTCTCCACACCGTTCACAGCCTCCTCTATCGGAGTGGCTACTGAACGGGCAACGACTTCAGCGTTCGCGCCAGGATATACTGCCTGCACCTGTATACTCGGTGGTGCTATATCCGGGAATTGTGTTACCGGGAGGTTCATTAATGAAAGCGTCCCCAGCAGCACAAGAATGATCGACACAACGGTGGCCAGTACCGGCCGTTCTATAAATACTTTTAACATAAGACAGAGTTTTAGTGACCGGATGATCAGTCACCCGGCTTTATTATATAATTTACTTGAGGCCTTCTTTAAAAGGTGGAATTAAAGCGGCTTCGCTTTCAGCAAGCTGTCAAGCGATAATGGCTGTGGATCAATGACAGCTCCATCGCGCAAACGGCTCAACCCGGTATAGACAATCTTCTCGCCTGTCTTCAAACCGTTCTTTACAAAGTAATAGTTGCTGGTTTGTCCGTCGACAACAATTGGCCTGCTTACTACTTTATTGCTATCCCCTACTACGAACACAAGTACTTTGTCTTGTAGCTCGAACGTTGCGTCCTGTGGTATAACAACAGCTTCGTTGTGTACAGTAGGTATACGAACACGTCCTGTATTGCCGGAGCGTAACAGTCCTTTGTTATTTGGGAATACAGCCCTGAAACTTATAGCGCCTGTAGTTTTATCGAACTGACCTTCTACGGTTTCAACTTTTCCTTTTTCAGAATAAAAACTTTCGTCTGCCAACGTAAGCTCTACTGGCGGAAGATTCTTGATCTTCTCTTCCAGTGTATTGCCTGGTATACGTTCTTTAAACTGAAGGAAATCAATTTCGCTCATAGAGAAGTATGCATATACTTCATTTACATCCGACAATACCGTTAATGGTTGCGCTTCGCCTCTGCCTACCAAACTACCGATCTTATGCGGAATGCGTCCTATATATCCACTTACCGGAGCTTTCACCAATGTATATCCGAGACTGATCTGTGCATTGCCCGCCTGCGCTTTGGCTTGTGCTACATTTGCCTTTGCCGATTGCAAGCTTGCTTCCGCAGATTTCAATTGTATATCTGATACTACATTATTCTTTACCAGTGGTGTAAGGCGATCAACTTCCAACTGTGCTTTTTCAAGATTTGCCTGCGAAGCAAGCAAGGCTGCACTGGCGTTGGAGTTTTGCTCACGGTACGGTTGATCATTGATACGAAACAACGGTTGGCCTACGCGCACGTAAGCACCTTCGTCTACATAAATATGCTCCAGATATCCATCTACCTGCGGGCGGATCTCAACATTTACTTTACCTTCTACCGTAGCCGGGAATTCGCGATAGGTTGTTGCTGCGAGGTTGCTTACTGAAATTACAGGAAGTGAAGGCAGCGGTGGTTGCATACCACCACCCGCATTGCCGGATGATGTAGTGCAGCTATTCAATATAATTAAGAGACCGATGCTTCCGAGCACCGTCACTGTTTTTGTTACATAATTGTGACTTGACCTTTTCATATACATCTCATATTAAAAATTAAAAAATCATCTTCGAGTGAAGGAAGGTTTAGCTAACCATCGTTCGCTTTTTCTAAAAAACATTCATGATTGAAATCTGTATTTAAGTTTTCTTCCGCAGCACCAGAAGAAAGTCTTTCACGAAGAAGTAGTGACAAAAGTTTTACTTTTATCACTATATATGTTCATTCTGAACGTGAACGGTAAAACAAAGTTAGCCTTTGAAGTCCCTTTTTAATTTACCTTATCAAGGTATTAATTGTACTTTTCGCGGATCGTGCGCTGAAAGAGTGATGGTGTATGACCGGTATGTTTTTTAAAGAACCTGTTAAAATAGGAGTCATCTTCAAAACTCAGATAGCCTGCTATCTCTTTTAAACTAAGGTCGCCCCAGAATAATAAACGCTTCGCTTCCATGATGCGTTTTTCATCAATAACCTGTTTCGCTGTTTTTCCAACGGTTGTTTTGATTACATCGTTGAGATGACCAGGGGTAATATATAGCATGTCGGCATATTGTGATACCTGTGTCTTATCACGGAAGTTTGTGTCAACATGCATCTTGAATTGCTGCACGAGTTTATTTTGAGAAGCATCCATGTGCAGTATCGGTAGTGATATCTTACGCATACGTGCACTGCAAACTATAAATGCATTCAGCAAGCTGCGAATGACGATTTCACTCTTGGGTTTGCTGCCTTGAAACTCTTCGAGCATCAGGTTTGCATATACTTCGAGTTCATGCACGGCAGCTTCGTCCATGTTCATGACAACGTGCCCAAACATACACTCCCAGCAAATTATCCAGCCCCGCATTTCGTGTATCAGAAAATCACGGCTGAATGATATACAAATCATCTCTGCATTTTCGGCATGTTCGTATTGATGGATCTGATCCGCTCCTACCGATATAAGTGCAGGTGCTTCTATTACATGGCGCTCAAAATCAATATACTTAGTAACACTGCCTTGAAGTAAAAGTGAAATGTTATAGCCTTCCTGGCGATGAGGTACCTGGAGATGACCCAATACTTCAAAGGGATCCATGCGGATGATTGCAAAGTCGCTTGCTCCGACACATGCGCGGAGATTATAAATAGGAATGATGGTATCTGTAAAGTTTGCTTGCATAGGCTTTGGATTTAAACTTCTCCCTTCTTTCCACCGCGTACAGATAATTGAAAATCGCTTGGAAAAAGTTCATTGGTAACGTAAAAATAATATTATAGGGTATATCTGCTGACTTCACGAACACGATGACTGAGGGTTCGAATCATGTTTCTGAAAGTAAAAACACGCATTTCGATCAGTATGCTTGTGCGCGAAGTCAGCAGAAAAAATTTTCAAGATATAGACGGAGAAACGCTATTTTTAATTTTACACTTCTAAAAATTATAGGTCATTGAAACGCTCCATCGGTCTTTGGCGGTGATGTCTGCGATATCATCACTGTTATAGTGTTGATGAAGTGGATGCTTATAGTTGACACCGAGTGTAAAACTTTTAAAGTAAGTTTCCAATCCTGCGGAAGCAAGCAGCGCAGAACCACCTGTATTGGTCTGTATCGCTCTGCCATCTTTGTGAGATGCAGCCCGCTCATAATATATACCGGCATTGGGCAGAAATGATATAGCCTTTACATTCTGCCAATAGAACAATTGTGAGGAAGCATGAAACTGATTTCCAAACAGATAATCATTTGAGTTCCGCGTGTTGATTTTATACCCGGTCTCTGTATTCAGACCTACTTTCTGATAACGCACGGTATACACGGCAGAGACCAGGAAATCTATACTACCGGTTCCCATCTGAAAATTAGGATTCACAAGTTTACCTTTATCCTGCAATTCAAATTTACCGGTTGGAAGTTTCAAGCCTCCACCTGCCATGAGGGTATGCTTGAATTTTTTAGTCTTGTCGTCACCTGTGTTGAAGAGTAAATAATTAGCAACCACGGTAATATCGCTCAGTCCCTGACTGGTGACGTTCTGCTCCGACCCGCGCATTGTATTATAGGCATACGGCACGAAAGCAAACACCTGGAATTTCTTGTTTACATAAAATCTTCCCCACAGCTCTACGAAGCTATAGGTATCATGCGAATACTCCGGCTTGGTATATTCACTTTGGTGATTCATATAGGCATAGAACTTTGCCTGACTCCACCGAAGCCCTACAAAGTTCTTATTAAACTGCGGCAGTATACCATAGTAATTTCCTCCCAGCGAGCATCCGCATACATCGCATGCTATAGCCGAAACCGATGTCAATGACAGGAGGAGCATCAGCAGAATATATCTTTTCATGTATTTGATTTTTAAAATGTTATCAGTATCGATCACGATCCTGTTGATTCTATTATACTATATATTACCTACTATATCTTACCTTCCTAAAAAGGATCCGCGAAGCGCTTATCCTTTCCGAATTCATGATCTGTTAAAGTTTTGATGAACGCTATAATTTTCACACGCTCGTCATCGGTTATGGGAATGCCAAGTGAATCACCTGATCGCAACGCAGGGTCTACTGTTGGCGTGTTCTTCACCTGACTGGCGTAATGCGACAATACTTGTTCCAGCGTCTGAAATCGTCCGTCATGCATATAGGGAGGTGTAAGCGTAACATTGCGCAAGCTTGGTACTTTAAATTTACCGAGGTCGTCAGGCAACTCTGTTATGCGGCTTCGTCCGCTATCTTTTTTAAAATCAGTATCCAGTCCGTTGTTTCGATACGAACCATCTGTAAAAAGATCGGTGGCATGGCACGAAGAACACTTGGCTATAAACAGATCATAGCCGGCAAGTTCCTCTGCTGAGAATTGCTCACCTTCACCGCGAATCACTTTATCGTACTTTGCATTTGCAGAGACAAACATTACCATAAACTGCGAGAGTGCATGGAGCAGTTGCTGACTGTCAATCTCCTCTTTATTAAATGCATTTTTAAAACGCTTTTGATATTCCGGAATATCCCTTAGTCTTCTTACAACTTCTTCCATTGTATTATCCATTTCAACGTGTGAGGTAAGGGCATTAACCGGAACAAAATCAAGGTGATTGCTTCCGCCATCCCAAAAGAAAGAAGACTGAAAAGCGACATTCGTTAACGCAGGAGTATTGCGTGTACCCAGTCGGTTGGCTACACCATGATTAACCCGATGAGCCGGATCCGCGAAAGCGGCCTGTTGAATGTGACAGGTGCTACAGGAGATCGTGCTGTCGCCTGAGAGGCGCGTATCATAAAACAACATTCTCCCCAACTCGAATCCTTCTTTCGTTACAGGGTTGTTTTCAAATGTATACGTGGCCTTCGGAAAATTAGCAGGTTGCTCCATGGTATAGGAGGTATCAGCAGTGGCGTCTGCATCCGAGCATCCCCACAGCACGGGCGCCAGCGCGATAAAAATTAAAAGACCAGCTGGTATACCTGTGATCTTAGCCGCATTAGTTATGCACATGGTCGGCTATAAATGTGTTGAGATAGTTCTCTACTACCGGTATATTTTCCTTGGGTGACATTTGCACCGGCACCGCTGCAAAGCTTATTTGATTGGGCGATGCAAAGATTTTCAATACATCCACGATCATATGTACTTCCGGAGTTTTATCGGAAGCAACTTTGGCGGCCGTGAATGTAACCGTTTTGGTTTTTACATTATTAGCAGAACTCGGATTGGTATCAATGGTTTTATAGCCGCCGACATGATACATCACAGCTTTATTCTCTTCTGTGGATGCCGCAGATATACCTTCGAACTTTAAAAATATATAGCCGCTGTTCCAGCTCCAGAACATATCGTTTGCTACATCCAGTGCGCCCGTCTGCGCACCTTCCGTTACGCGGTTTGCGTCTACACCAATGGTAAACGTCATGCTGGTATAACTTCCGGCAGGTACGTTGTTCAATGTTATTAACTGCGATGCAGTATTCGCTTCATCCACCAGGTAATATCCCTTGGAGCCATCCGCAGTAACTTCATCCTGGTACGTAGTGCCGTCTTCACGGGTAAGTATAATGTTGCTGATATAGTACTTCAGCATGGTCACTTTGAAAGTTTCACCCGCAGCATTCGTATATACTTCATCGGTTGTATTCAGTGTGAGGTCGTCTTCTCCAACAACGTTGTCAAATTCAATTTCGATTGAACCCGACTGCGGGTTTTCATCGTCTGAACAGGAGGTCAGTAAAATAAAAGCAATAGCCAGAACAGAAAGAGATAATATCTTTTTCATAACCAAAATTCTTAAAATGTTAAAAAAAATAATAATGATGAAACAGGCAGCGCTTGTTAACACAAGGCCTGCTTACGTGAGAATAAGAAAAGAATGGTTATGCTAAAGAAGGCGGGTGAAAGACGGCAGGCAACGGTACAGTATACTTCCTGTTTTTAACATATATATTGGAAGTATCGCTAATTGCATTACGCTCTATATTCAAAGCGAAATCATGCTGTTGAACAAACAATACAATTTCGTGCGCGCTTGAAAAGACCGGAGGAATACTTTGATCACTGGTGTCCTGATGGATAACAGGAAGCCCCTGATTAAAATCATAATCGCTGCTACAAAAAGCAATCGGGATCTCCGAGATAAGACCGATTGTGTAGGCTATATTGTGGCGCTGCTGGTATATATAGGAAAGAATACCTAACCTGCTGCCACAATGCAGTGTCATGCTGAAAAGAATTACATAGCAGATTATTTTCCTGAACACAGGCGCAAGGTAAATCAGGAAGCAATAGGAACCAATATGAAATATCTAAAAACTTAATTCAGTTTTACTGTCGCGGAAGTACCCTCTTCAGAAAATCATCTATGTGTGCTGCGATCTCTGTATGAAACTCTTCCAATGCGAAATGGCCTGTATTCAGTAAATGAATTTCTGCGTCCGGCAAATCTTTTTTATATGCCACGGCACCTTTGTCTGTAAACAGTGCATCATTTTTTCCCCAGGTTATCAATGCCGGAGGTTGATGATCGCGAAGGTATTTTTGCCACACGGGATATAGCGCAATGTTTTTACGATAGTCGTAAAGCAGATCAAGCTGAATTTCTTTATTGCCTTCACGGTCTAAAAATAATTGGTCATAGAGGTATGCATCGGGACTTACTTTTTCCGGAGATTCAACTCCATCCATGTATTGCATCTTAGTACCTTCTATGGTAAGTATACCACGCATGGCATTTTCAGTTTCTTCATTTCGATTCTCCCAGAAGCGTTTTCCATCTTCGATAGCAGGTCCTAATCCTTCTTCATACGCATTTGCATTTTGAATGATGAGCGCCTGAATCAATTCAGGTTTTCTCACAGCGATTCTATATCCCACCGGAGCGCCATAATCTTGCATATATATACTGAACTTTGAAAGCTTTAAAGCATCGATGAATTTCTCTATGGTTATTGAGAGATTATCAAAGGTATAGGGGTATATATTCTTATCGGGCATGTCGCTGTTGCCGAAAGCCGGGTAGTCGGGAGCGATGAGGTGATAGTCATCTGCAAGATCATGCATAAGATCGCGATACATATGCGATGATGAGGGGAATCCGTGGAGTAAAAGAATCAGTGAACTGGACGGAGAACCTGCTTCGCGATAGAATATTTTTACTCCATCAACAGATATAGTCTTATAAATAACTGATGCCATTTTTAGGAATTTGGGTTGATGAAAGCAGCAAGTTGTCAGCTACACATTAGAGAAGTATAACTATATTTCTTATAATGTGAAAGCCGACAACTCGCAGTTAATTTTAATACGCAGCAGTAAAGCGTTTACGGATGAATTTCTTATTATCCAATTCGTCTACCAATACAATACTGAGATCTTCAGGAGAAAGTCTGCTGGCGCCATTTGCATCGAATACAGGCTGGTCCGTTCCCAGACGATATTTACCCGTGCGACCATCTTTTATACCGTGGTGCATTTCTATTGCAGGACTAAAGAATGTCCAATCCAATTCATCCTCCTTACGGATGATGTTTAGATAATCACGCGCAGCCAATGCACCTGATTTCCATTCGGCAGGGAATTGTGGTGTATCTACCAATTGGACACCGGGAGCGATCTCAAGACTACCACCTCCACCTACTACGATCAAACGTTTCACTCCGGATTTTTTCACGCCTTCCTGTATAGCTTGCGAACCTTTCAGAAAATCATCATATAGGTTTGGGTTTTGCCAGCCTGCATTATAGGAGCTGATAACAGCATCATGACCACTTACGAGCTTGGCAATTTCTTCTGTATTGAAAACATCACCTTTTTTTGCCTGAAGGTTGGGATGTTTCTCTGTAATCTTTTCAGGATTACGCACAATCGCTGTTACCTGATGGCCGCGATCCAATGCTTCTTTCAAAATGTGTGAACCAACAAATCCTGAGGCTCCGATCAATGCAATTTTCATGATTATAAATTTTTATGGTTAATGTATATTGTAATAATTTTTATTACAGTTTAATTCAAAAAAAATTCAATTGAACCGGTTTGTAAATTCTGACAAAGTTGTTTTGTCGAGTTTCTTCACCAGTGCCTCTTCAGCTTCATCAAAAAGATTATTCAAATGCTTATCAATTTGTTTCCCCACGAGGCATTTTGGATTCGGTGTATTCTTGGTTTGTCCTAATACTGGTGTCTGCCGAACCGCCTTATATATATCCGAGAGACGAATCTGCTTCGAAGGCTTTGCCAACATAAAGCCACCAGCTTTACCTTCTTTGCTTGCTACGAGTCCGTGTTTCTTCAGATTACTGATCTCCTTGCGCACCAGCACAGGGTTAATATTTATACTCCCAGCCATGAATTCGGACGACACTAACTCGTTTGGAAACCTGTCCAGCAAAGTCAGGATATGCAAAGAGATGGAAAATCGGCCGTTCATACTGTAATCTTATTTATTACAGTACAAATGTAGAAAGCTTTTGGTTCAACGCAAGAAAAATAAATTTATAATTGGAAGCGGATGATTTCTCCGTACGCTGACTGATAAGCCATTGCGTCTTTCAGTGAGATTTTGTCGATAATCGCTTTCATCGATTTGATAACGCCTCCGTGGGTAACAACCGCGATTGCCTGATGGTCGGAAGTGCCAATAGCTTCCAGAAAATTTTTAACACGGCTTACAAGCTGCAAGTACGATTCTCCATTAGGACAACATTCTTCCTCATAGTTGTCCATCCAGCGCATCAATGCTGTTTGTTCTATAGCATCCCAACGCTGCATTTCCCAATCACCGAAATTCAATTCTTTTAAACGATCGTCTGCTATGACGTGAACATTGTTTTGAGCCGCTATAGCCGTTGCCAACCGGGCACATCGCTGTAGTGGACTGGTATATATTATCTGTATGTGCTGCGGAATTTTTAAAAGTATAGGTCGAACTTCCTCTTCAAAAGCAAGCGTAACCGGGATATTGGAATGCCCATAACAAACGCCCTTGGCAACGTCTGGCGTAGTGTGACGGATTACATAAATCTCCATAACGCCAGGATACTTAAATAGATTACAACTTCATTTATCTGTTGTGTTGCCCCCAGACAGTCACCAGTATATCCGCCAATCCATTTTTTAAAATACCATCGCAGATATATAGTGACCAACGCTACAGGAATAACAACCACTAGCATCAACACATTAATATATACCAATATTGCCAGCGGTATAATCGCCCACAATGAAGCGATCAGAAGGTTTTTCAAACGCAATTGCTGCGCGACAGGCTTAGCTTTACTATCAGCATCTTCACGGGCATATACAGAGGTAAAAATTATCATTACTGCCGACAGTCTGCTGAGCGAATGCGCAATACCCAATATCAAAGCAAAGTGCAATCCTGGAAGAGAACCGAATTGTAACAACGAGAAAAATTTCAGTAGCAGAATAAAGATCAATCCAACAACGCCATACGTCCCTACCCGGCTATCTTTCATGATCGTCAGGATTTTTTCTTTCGTCCAGCCACCACCAAAGCCATCGCATACATCAGCCAAACCATCTTCATGAAAGGCACCGGTAATGAATATACCCGCCACTATAGAAAGGACTACACTTATCTCAGCAGGAAATAAATATTTACTGCCTGCAAAAATCAACCACGAAAAGGCTGCGACAATCCAGCCGATCAATGGGAAGTAACGCGTAGCTTCATTGAGGTTTGCCGCATCATGATCTACCCACCGCGGACAAGGTATACGCGTGTAAAACATGACGGCCGTGAAAAATATTTGAAGCTCTCGTCTCAAAAAAATATTTATACTATATTATAAGTCTTCATTTAGCTTTCCGCCTTACGCCTTCTTCCCGCTCACACTAGCCGATTCAAAACTCGCCATCTGATTTAGAAATGCTACCGCAGATTGTACAATCGGATATGCTACTGCTGCACCGGTGCCTTCGCCAAGGCGCATGTTTAAATCAAGCAGTGGCTTCACATCAAGCGCCTGCAACATGAGGGTATGTCCTTTCTCCTGCGACTGATGGCAAAATATACTATAGTCGCGCACGGCAGGTTCTATTGCCTGCGCTACCAGGTATGCCGATGTTGTAATGAAACCATCTACGAGTATAATCATTCCAAGTTCTGCCGCCTGCAACATCGCCCCTACTATCTGGGCGATTTCGAAACCACCAAATGTAGCGAGCATGGCAATCGGTGTATCGTGTTTGTTGTATTGCTTCAGTGCTTCCGTGACCACTGCTGTTTTATGCTGGAGTGCGGTTTCATTTAATCCTGTGCCACGACCGACACATTGTGCCACAGGTATATCACAAAACAAACTCATCAATGCGCTCGCTGAAGTTGTGTTCCCGATACCCATCTCTCCAAAGCCGATAATGTTACAGCCTTTGGCATGTATACTCTTTATAATTTCAGAGGAAGACTCTATACACCGTTGTGCCTGCTCGATTGTCATGGCCTGTCCTTTTAAAAAATTACGGGTGCCTTTGCCCACTTTGTTATAAATGAGTCCTTCGAGACCTTCCGGAAAATCATAGTTAACCCCTGCGTCCACTACGTTCAATGTTATACCATGCTGCTTGCAGAAAACGTTGATAGCAGCGCCACCTTGTATAAAATTCATTACCATCTGCCAGGTAACTTCCTGCGGATAAGCACTCACGCCTTCTTCTACGATACCATGATCGCCTGCGAAAACAAGTATATGTGGATTGGACAGTGCTGGTGTAAGCGTCTGTTGAATGGTGCCAATTTGCAATGCCAGTTCCTCCAACCGACCTAACGCTCCCAATGGTTTTGTCTTCTGATCGATCTTCCGCTTCAGCGATTGTTCGAGGGAAGCATTGACAGGCTTAATCTTAAATTTCTTCATACATTAATGCGTTGCAGGTTTTATTCTGACCGGTATACCCGACACCATAAAAATTACTTCTTCGGCTTGTGATGCTATATATTGATTAGCCCATCCTTGCAAGTCTACAAACTTTCTTCCTACTTCGGTATCAGCATGAAGTCCCATGCCGATCTCATTTGTAATAATGATGAAAGTCGCTGCCTGTGCAGCGACTTTATCAATCTCATTTTTGAATTCGGCCAATGCAGCCTCTATATCTTGTTGATGATCTACAAAAAAATTAGTAAGCCAAAGCGTAACACAGTCTACCACTACGACTCTGCCGTCGAGCGGCAATGTACTTATATGCTTTTCTGTCTCAAAGTTGGTCCACTCCGGGCCACGCTCCTGTTGATGTCGTCTGATCCTGCTTTTGAAATCCTCGTCCCATACCCGTGCCGTGGCAACGTATACCGGTTGCTCCGTTGCCAGCTTTGCGCGTTCCTGCGCATAGCGACTCTTTCCACTGCGGGCACCTCCGGTTACGAGAATTATCATAGCACTTGGTTAACTAAGTATTATTATCCCTAATTAAAGACTAAAGGAAACACCTACATTTCCATTTATACCCATTGTAGTATAGCCATAGGTTTCGTAGTAGTCTTTATCCAGTATGTTTCGTACATCGGCAAACACCTTTAACTTCCCGGCAAGGAATTTATACTCTGCATAAACATCCAGCAGTTGATAAGCATCCATTGCAATAAGATCATTATTAAACGTTATAGGATTAAAGAAAAGATCATTGCGTTTACCAAAGGTTTTCAGGTTGGCGCTTACAAACAGATTGCTTGTTATAGCATATCCTACATTTATACCCACGGAGTGTTTCGGCCGTCTGATCAGGTTATTATAAGTAGTATCGCGTTCCGGTGTAAGCTTCGTGGTAAGATCGCCCTCTACGAACGCGTAAAATGCTTTCAGCTTTATTTTGTCAGTAACAGCAAACTCTGCTTCCAGTTCAACTCCTTTATCATTTTGCTTATTCATATTAACATAACCTGGATACAGATATACAATTACGTTTTCAATCTTTCTTGAAAAGGCTGTTGCACGAAGAACCAGTTTATCATTAAAAACAGTAAAGTCAACTCCGGCTTCAAGGTTTTTACTTTTCTCAGGTTTCAGATCTTCGTTACCGTAGTCCTTGTTATACAATTGATCTATTACAGGTGTCTTGAACCCGGTCGAGTAATTGGCAAACAGCTTAATTTTGCGATTGATAAGATACGATGGATTTATACTATAGATAAATGTATTACCAAACTGCGAATGGTGAACAGATCGTCCTCCTAGTTCAGCCGAAAAACCTTGTATGTCTTTTATAAAAAATGAAGCATACGGACTGAGCATATCGAGTGAAGATTCTTTTAATGCATCTGATCCTTCAACATTCATTTTTTGATTCTGGTAATTTACACCACCTAATACCTGGAAATGTTCTGCCAGGTTATAGTTTACAAATGCTTCTGCATTATGAAATTTACCGGTATAGGAGGTTGTAGCGATTATCGCAGGATCAAAAAAATCGGGTTGTATATAATCACGACCAATCTTATTGTAGCCATATTGAATGTTTAGAGCGCCTTTGGAAAAGGCTATCTGACTATTAAGACCGGCATTGAAAAATTTAGATTTATAGTCGGAGTTTTTGTCATCACTAAATGCACCGGCATCATACTTACCATCAAACTTGCTGTAGCGCACAAATGGTCTGATTGAAATATTATCCGTTGGCTTGAAGCCAACATTTGCCTGTATCGAATTCTGATTGTACCCGTCCTTATCAAAGTTACCAGTATCCGTAGTATCTTTTGCTTCGCTTATACCATCAGTCTTTAAATACGTATAGCCAACGTTATAGTCTATAATACTGGTTGTGCCGGCCACTACCACATTACCCTTACGAGTATTATAGCTGCCATAGCCTGCCATACCAGAAACACCTACCAGTTTATCACCTTTCTTTTTTGTAATGATATTGATAACACCAGCTATAGCATCGGTTCCGTATAGCGTAGACTGACTTCCTTTAAGAATTTCAATACGCTCGATCTGATCGATCGGCAACATACGCAGATCAAACGCACCTCCACCAATACTGCTTGGGTCGTTCAACGGTATACCATCCAACAACACCAATGTATACTCACTCTTGGCACCACGCAGGTATACCGATTTATCTTTACCTGGATTGCTGTTTGCTCCGGTTATAACTATACCCACTTGTTCGTTGAGTACTTGTGCCAGGTCTTTACCCGCACTGCGGCTTAACTGTTCTTCATCAATGACCGTTAGAACCTTACCGGTTTCACTTTGGTTTTTTGGAAATTTTGTAGCGGTGATAACGACTTCATCGAGGTTAGATAAAGCCAATGAATCCTGCTGAGCAATTGTTTTATTTGGCGCCAACAACCAAACGGCAATCAACGTGATTGCCCATACTTTTCTCTCCTTTTTCATTACTAGGTTTTTTAAGGGATCTGTGAAAAAAGAGTAAAAGGCTTGAATGAGATCAAAGCGTGTGATTGCGCGAGTATAGGCAATCATCGTCAAGGTCACATCCATTGCTTTTTACCCGAAGCATTGAATTGAATTTATTGTAGTGGCAGGTCTCCTGGCTTTCCCTGCTCTTGCTTGCCTTCTCATTCATCGGTTTATGAATAATGACTTTTCTTGCACGAGCATAGACTTTAGTACACCTAAAGTCGGGATTACAGTAGCGGGAACTGCTCCGGAGTTACACCGGAATTCCCTTTTAATCTCATCACCCACAGGTGATAAAAACCAATACAGCTGCAAGTATAGCTGTAATTTTAATCTTGTTCAACTGCGCTTGTTAACCATTAGCCGATTAACAATGTCTTGTGAATTACGAACTGCTATATTTGCATGTCTGATAGTATATGGCAAAAAAAATCCTGATCGTTCCCTTCCTGCTTGTTTCGATTACAACGTTTTCGCAGATCGCCAAAGACATCATGATTGGTGTAGGAACCGACCTGATGAAAACCGACAATGATAATATTGCTGGCAAGGCCCAGATTGGCGTAGAGGGTAATTATTTTCTGACGCGAAATTTTACTGCTACCGGAGGCATTGAAATCTGGACAGCCGATGAAGTTAGTTTTGTAACGGGTATACGGTGGTTTCCGGTCGAAGAGGCCTTTATACGCTTCCGCGGATTAATTGGAGAGAACGATCTTTCCCTCGGGGGCGGTTGGATGAAACCGCTCGATGCGAACTGGAAATTTGAAGCTATCGGTGATTTTTATTTCAAAGGAGAGTTTTCTATTCGTGCAGGGTTTGTATATCTCATCCGAAGGAATTACTGATTCGATCAACGATAGCATGTCATAAAGTATATATGCGATATATTCTAAAACATACTCAGTATATACTGAATATGTTTTAGTCTTCATGAATATCTTGAACTGGCTTCGTGCCTTCTTACATCTTCTTCAGAAATTCTGTTCTTAGCACAATGCTACTTCCGTTCACGCGGCAATCGACTTCGCTTGCGTCCTCTGTAAGCTTAATCTTTTTAACAACCGTACCGCGCTTTAAGGTAAGCGAAGAACCTTTTACTTTCAGATCTTTAATTAATGTAACTGAATCTCCATCGTTCAGCACGTTGCCATTACTGTCTTTAACTTCCATGTGTTAGTATACTTATTATGCCTGCAAGATAAAGCTTTAATTTACCGAATAAGAATATCATCTAAATTACGGCTGCATCATATAGCTATAAATCATTTCCGAAACAGAAGCCATGGCTGCTATCGCTGCCTTTTCATCTTTCACTTCTTTGGATAACAGCACCACTATATACTTTCGTCCATCGGGAAGAAATACGATACCCGAATCGTGATTTACACCGGCAATGTTTCCAGTCTTATGGGCAACCTTAACATCATTCGGGAGTTTTGCAGGAATGATCTCATTAAACTTCTGATCTGAAAGTATACCAATCATAATCTGTGATGCTTCCGGATTAACAGCTTCACCATTCGCTATCTTTTCGAAGATCACCATCAGGTCGTAAGCAGTAGTTGTATTTATAAGTCCGCGATCAAAAGCTTTAGCATCCTCCACGCCCCGCAACACTTGTATATCTCTGGCACCGAGATCGCGCATCGTCTGTGTTACATTTTTAGCATCGACTAGTTCAATAATTAAATTCGTAGCCAGATTACTGCTGGCAATAATCATGTCGTATGCGAGTGAAGAAATCGATCGCTTCTCACCCAGGTGATTATATAGTTCCCGCTCGCTATCATCTTGTGGGTCTAACGTAAACACACTGCTATCTGCTATACTTTTAAATTCATTCTTTAGGACAATTGAATCTGTCAGTGAAAATTTACCAGCCACTACCTGTTTGCATACCTCTATCAATACGGGTGTTTTCATTGTGCTGGCAGCATGAAAGCTTTCGCGTTCACCAATCAATATTTCTTCGCCTGTCGTTAAATCTTTAAACGCTACAGCGAATACGCCAGGTTGTTCCCCGAGCACCGATGCTATATTCTTGCTCAGTTTCTCTTTCGTTAGTTTAGATTGACAGGATGAAAGCATGATTATGCACGTTGCTATCAGCAGTGTGTCTGACTTTAGAGTTCTCATTAATAGAATATATTCGTTTCAAGATAGAAACAAAAAAAGGCTTCCGGATAGAAGCCTTATTGAATTTGTTTACCTGATAACGGATCGGGTAGATAACCCGTAGTAGCCCAATGAAAAGTCTTGTGTTATTTTGAACGTCTTGATACCGGGAACATCTGGCAAAAATCACAGTTCAACCCGCTGTCGCAGGCACAGGCAGAGGCCACGAATTGACGTGTACCCGTGATCTGAACTGTCTTACTTGCCACTACCCGGTTGGTGGTTATGGATCCTCCACCTTGTGTCATGATTTTTGTATTCTCATTCGCATTGAAAGTACCCTCGACAGATAGTTCACCGCGATCAAGAACCTGAATATTTTTTATGGCAGTAGACTGCGCAATTACATCGCCTTTGATATATAGTTTACCTTCGCCTGCAACGATGAGTTCAAGATCCTTACGGATCACGAGATCTCCTTCGATCAGCAACACGCCCCGTACTTCCAGTACTGTATTCGGACCGATGTTACAATTCTCTTTTACAGTAACAGATCTGCCCGCTTCAATCAGGAATTTACTTTTATCTTCGAATGAAGATATAGTCGTTTTCGTTGCTGTTTCAGGTGCAACAGAAATCCCAAAGAAGTTACTGAAAAGAAAAAAAACCGCGGTTATTGAACTCATCATTAAATTCATAGGGCTATACATTTTTGTGGTCGTTTACGTGGTGCAACGTTTGTGTTTACCATGAAACTGTTCTCAAATATGGTGAAACAGCAACCAACGGAAATCAGCCTATTCTGATTTTAAAATTTCATTCCCTTAGATGTTTTTTATTCATTTTTTGAAGAGGAAAAAGCCTTTTTCAAACAACTGAGGGGCTGTACGCACGTACCGTGTGCGGTTCATAGGATAACCACGTTGTGAAGGGATCAGAATATTTCCCTATATATCAGATATGTCTGATATCAATCGATTACTGTTAACACATTTAAATAACAAAGGCCTCCTTGAAGGAAGCCTTTGTATGTTATAACGTCTTGTTGAAACGCTTATTTAGCAGCTTCAAAACGCTTTGATACTTCACTCCAGTTTACAACATTCCAGAATGCAGCGATGTAATCTGGTCTGCGGTTTTGGTAGTTCAAATAGTAAGCATGTTCCCAAACATCCAGTCCTAAGATTGGAGTTCCTTTAACTTCAGCAACATCCATAAGCGGATTGTCCTGATTAGGTGTTGAAGTGATCTGAAGTTTTTTACTTCCATCAACAATTAACCAAGCCCAACCTGAACCGAAGCGACCTGTACCAGCTGCTCCGAATTTAGTTTTGAACTCATCGAAGTTTCCAAATGTAGCATTGATAGCATCTGCCAATGCACCGGTTGGAGCACCACCAGCATTTGGACCAAGTATAGTCCAGAACAAGCTGTGATTATAATGACCACCGCCATTGTTACGTACTGCCACAGGATACTTGGAGATATTTTTATTGATCTCTTCAATGCTAAGCTTCTCAGCATCTGTACCTGCAATAGCATTGTTAAGATTCGTTACATACGTGTTATGATGTTTACCATGGTGTATCTCCATAGTCTTTGCATCGATATGTGGTTCAAGAGCATTGGCTGCATACGGCAGCGCGGGCAATGTAAAAGCCATAGTACTTAATATTTATAGGTTGAACATTTTGTAAGAAATCAAATATACAACCATAACCTCACCGAGAAAATTTCACAAGTATTATGATTATACTAATTATTTTAAGCTACTGCTACGTTTGATCGTATCTGCTTCCTAGAAAGGCAGATCATCTGACGGGCTATTGTCTCCATAAAAAGGTTCATCGCCAGGAGGCGGTGTACTGCTGCTACCTTTGCCACTGCCACCACTCTTCTCAAGCTTCCATGCTCTTGCTTCAGTATACCAACGTCCATTATACTCCCTGCTTTCAAGATCTACAGATACTGAAACTTCATCGCCAACTGACAAATTATACTGATCAACTTTATCTCCCCATGCTGAAAGACATACTTTTTTAGGGTATTGAGTTTGTGTTTCAATAATAAATTCCTGCTTCTTCCACGTGCCTTTTTTTCCCTGGCCGGTTTGCAACTGTAACAGTTGAATTACTTTTCCTTTTATTTCCATGTGACTAATTAATTTCTGATTCTCTTAAAAAAATCGGTTAACATTTGTTTGCTCTCTTCGGCTTTCACGCCTTTTACTACTTCTGTTTTGGGATGTAGTAAAGGTGTACTTACCAGACTATATCCGCGCTGTATATCTGAAGCACCAAATACTAACTTTTGTAACTGTGTCCAATGCAAAGCTCCGGCACACATTACACAAGGTTCAAGTGTAACATATAGTGTACACTCGCTTAAGTATTTTGATCCTAAATAATTTGCTGCAGCCGTAATGGCTAACATTTCAGCATGCGCGGTAGCATCGGTAAGTTTTTCAGTCTGGTTGTGTGCTCTGCCTATAATTTTATTATTGCTCACTACAACCGCTCCTACCGGCACTTCCCCTATATCAAAAGCCTTCGCAGCTTCTTTCATTGCTTCACGCATGAAGTATTCATCGGTATATAATTCCATAGCAAAACGCAAAGCTAAAAGCTTTACGCTTAAACTCAAGATGCAAATCTCAAAGCTGAAGAACTACTTTACCTTAATTGCTTTCATCATCGTTCGCGCTGTTTCCTGCCACTGATCTTTTACACGCCTCGGGCAATTGAATGAGAAGACAAGCGTTCGCCCTGGCTCCAGTAAATATTGAATATAGGTATAGCGCATAATGGGATCCTGAAATCCTTCCTGCTGTCGGTTGCCGCTGATCTTTGATTCAAATTCGAAATAAATAAATTTCTTTTTGTTGACCTCCTGAACACCTTCCTGAATCATGTCGACCCGATCGAATGTATTCATCAGACTTGCTTTGAAAAATTCTTTTGCAAGCTCATGGTTGGTATCCGGCCATCGTGTTGCAGAAATGTTTACGCTGAAATCAACAATTCTATCTTCATTGGTATAGGCTGCCAACGGTGCACGAACAGAAGGATAACGTTGTGTGAAATCCATAGCATCCATAGGGCGCCAGCCTTGTGGAATAGATACCGTTATCTGGTCATTCACCTTCGTTTTCACAAGCTTCGGTTTATCGGCTGCCAGGCAGGTCAAAGCCAATACAATCAACATATTCGGAATGGCACTTTTAATTTTTAGCATATCGCGCAGGGAGACAAAGTATTGTTAAATTCGCGGCTAAATTAATTAAAACTAACATGTTACGAACCCACACCTGCGGTGAATTGAGATTAGCAGATGTTAACAAGCAAGTAACCCTGGCTGGCTGGGTGCAGCGCCAGCGCGATAAGGGTAGTGTTCTTTGGATTGACCTTCGTGATCGGTATGGAATAACGCAGTTGATTTTTGAAGAAGGAAAAACGGATGCTGCATTGTTTAGCGTGGCCCGTGGTGCCGGCCGTGAATATGTACTTCAGGTGGAAGGTACTGTTGTTGAACGTCTTTCCAAGAATGATAAGATTGCTACGGGTGAAGTTGAAGTGAAAGTATCGAAGCTTACAGTTCTGAATACAGCAAAACTTCCTCCTTTTACCATTGAAGATGAGACCGACGGTGGCGATGACCTTCGTATGAAATATCGTTACCTGGACCTGAGAAGAAATCCGGTACGCGAAAAACTTCAACTCCGCCATAAGATGGCGCAACAGACGCGCGCATATTTAGATGGTCAGGAATTTATAGAAGTGGAAACACCTGTACTGATCAAGTCTACACCGGAAGGTGCGCGTGACTTCGTGGTACCATCACGCATTCATCATGGAGAGTTTTATGCTTTACCGCAGTCGCCTCAAACCTTTAAACAACTACTCATGGTATCCGGCTTCGACCGGTATTATCAGATTGTAAAATGTTTCCGCGATGAAGATCTGCGTGCTGATCGTCAGCCTGAATTTACACAGATCGACTGTGAGATGGCTTTTATTACACAAGAAGATATACTCAATACGTTTGAAGGATTGGTGCGCCATCTTTTCAAGAATGTAAAAGGTATAGAGCTTCCTTCTGTACCACGGATGTTTTATGATGACGCCATGAAACTATATGGATCTGACAAACCGGATACTCGTTTCGATATGAAGTTTGTCGAGATCACAGAGCTAACGAAAGGGAAAAATTTCCCTGTATTCGAAAGCGCTGAACTCGTGGTAGGTATAAATGCAAAAGGATGTTCTGAATATACCCGCAAGCAAATTGACGAGCTTACTGAATATGTAAAACGTCCACAAGTTGGCGCCAAAGGTTTGGTATATCTACAGTATAGAACTGACGGTACATTAAAATCATCCGTTGATAAATTCTATACTCCTGAAGAATTAAAAGCATGGGCAGAGAAATTCAACGCTCAGCCAGGCGATCTGATCTTATTATTGGCAGGCGAAAGCTATACCACCCGCAAGCAACTGAATGAACTTCGTTTGTTGATGGGTGAGAAACTTGGCTTACGCGATAAGAGTAAATTCTCTGCGCTGTGGGTAATCGATTTTCCGTTGCTGGAGTGGAATGAAGATACCAAGCGTTATCACGCGATGCATCATCCATTTACTTCTCCGAAAATTGAAGATCTTCATTTACTCGATACGGATCCTGGTAAAGTACGCGCCAATGCGTATGACATGGTGATCAACGGAACAGAAGTTGGTGGTGGTTCAATTCGTATTCACGACAGACCTACTCAACAACTCATGTTCAATCATCTTGGTTTTACAGAAGAGGAAGCGAAAAAACAATTTGGATTCCTGATGGATGCCTTTGAATTTGGTGCACCTCCTCACGGTGGTATAGCATTTGGATTCGACCGCTTGTGTTCCATCTTCGGTGGTGTGGATTCTATCCGGGACTTTATAGCATTCCCTAAAAATAATGCCGGTAAAGATGTGATGATCGATTCACCTTCTCCTATATCAGACGAGCAGTTAAAAGAACTGGCGTTGACTGTTAAGAAATAATCTAAAAAATAATAAAATATATAGCTGTGGGCATCCTTAACGGGTGCTCACAGTTTTTTTTACAAAGATCTCGTTCCTATATATACCCGGCCTTCGCTCTTTCGTATAAGAAGGTATGAAAGATTACTTTTCCAACCATTCGAAAATCTACGCTTCCTTCCGCCCAACATATCCTAAAGCACTATATCATTTTATCTTTCAATATCTAAAAAATAAAGGCACTGCGTGGGATTGTGCTACTGGTAACGGCCAGGTAGCGCAATATCTTTCCAAACATTTTGCACATGTTTATGCTACCGACATTAGTCAGCAGCAACTGGACAATGCCTTCCCTGAAGACAACATTCACTACTCGGTAAGTCCTGCTGAAAAAACACCGTTTGATCATCAACAATTTGATCTTATCACGGTAGCCCAGGCGTTGCATTGGTTTAACCGTGATCAATTTTATACCGAAGTGAAACACATTGGTAAACCCGGATCGCTCCTCGCAATTTGGGGATATGCATTGCTATATATTAATCCTGTGATCGATGAGATCATACTGGATTTTTATACCAATACTGTCGGCCCTTATTGGGATGATGCACGAAGACTGGTGGAGCAAGAGTATAAAACTGTAGCATTCCCTTTCGAGGAAATTATAGCGCCTCCGTTTTCGATAGATGTGTATTGGACTTTGGAGCACCTCACAGGCTACCTGGAGAGCTGGTCTGCCACACAGAAATTCATCAAACAAAATGCAATCAATCCGGTGGACGCTGTAGCGGAAAATCTACGGAAACACTGGCCAACAGGCGAAACGAAAATGGTATCATTCCCCATCTTTACGCGACTGGGTATCATTTAAAAGTAACTCATGCTTCTTTCTTACATCACGTTTCATTTCTCCTGAAACCTCACTATCATCGTATTCTTTTTCTTCCGCATGCGCTACTTTATTTTTTCTGCAGCAGGACTTTTTATCGTTCTGGCTTGCATACAAAAGCCCAAACAACAGTATGATCTTATCATCCGAAATGGAACGGTATATGACGGTTCCGGATCAGCGCCTTTTACAGGAGACATCGCGATACAGGGAGATACCATTGCTGCTATAGGAAAATTAAGTGATGCTTCCGGCAAAAAAGAAATTGATGCTACGGGTCTTGCAGTTGCTCCCGGCTTTATAAACATGTTAAGTTGGGCCGATCAGAATTTACTGAAAGATGGCCGCTCGATGAGTGACATCAAACAAGGTGTGACACTGGAAGTATTTGGTGAAGGCTGGTCGCCAGGACCAATGAAACGGAAAAGTAAAGTTGCTGTAGACAGCCTTTGGACAACGCTGGGGGGATACTTCAACTGGCTGCAGAAAAAAGGTACGTCACCTAATGTAGCTTCTTTTGTAGGACAAACTTCTGTGCGCAATTATGTGATGGGCTACGATAACCGTAAACCTACGGATGCTGAGCTTGTACAAATGAAACAGCTTGTACAACAGGCGATGGAAGAAGGCGCGATGGGCCTCGGCACTTCGTTGATCTATGCACCTGCTACTTATGCATCTACCGAAGAATTGATTGAATTATCCAAAGTTGCTTCTCAATATGGAGGTATATATACTACACATATGCGCAGCGAGGGTGATTTCATTCTTGACGCTGTTAATGAAACGATTCGTATAGCAAAGGAAGCGAAGATCCATACGGAGATATACCACATGAAAATTAATATAGCCCGTAACTGGAATAAGATTGATACACTGCTTACCAAAATTGACAGTGCACAAAAAGCCGGGCTAAAAGTTACTGCGAATATGTATCCCTATACGGCCAGTGCCACGGGGCTCACCTCACGTTTACCGAACTGGGTGCAAGAGGGTGGCGCGAAAGTAATGCGGCAAAAATTGAAGACTCCTGCCATTCGCAAAAAAGTACTTTATGAAATGGAGATGGGAATTCCCTATAAAAATTCAGAACCTGAATATGTAGTACTGATGGGCTTTCGTTTGGATTCGCTTAACAAACTATATAAAGGTAAACGCCTGAGTGAAGTTGCACGTCTTCATGGAAAAAATGCAGATGAAACGGTGATCGACCTGATCGTGCGTGATAAATCAAGAATTGAAGCGCTGTACTATCAGCAGTCTGAAGACAATATAAAACGCATCATTCAACTTCCTTATGTAAGCTTTGGTTCG
The DNA here is from genome assembly GCA_902168185.1 of uncultured Bacteroides sp. GTDB lineage: Bacteria > Bacteroidota > Bacteroidia > Cytophagales > Cyclobacteriaceae > Ohtaekwangia. The sequence goes on along the minus strand of CABHOV010000073.1, from coordinate 333,503 downwards.
GATGGAGGATCAGAAACCATTGATGACAAAAATCTGGAGGAAGGTGCGCATCCAAGAAGTTACGGAACGTTTGCACGTGTGCTGGCAAAGTATGTTCGCGATGAGAAATTGATTTCGCTACAAGAGGCTATCCGCAGGTTAACATCATTACCAGCATCCAACTTGAAAATAAAAAAACGTGGTAGTCTGAAAACTGGTTACTATGGTGATATCGCTATTTTCAATCCTGCAAAAATTCAGGATTACGCGACCTTCGAAAAACCGAAACAATATGCCACCGGCATGGTGCATGTTTTTGTTAATGGCGTCCAGGTGTTACAAAATGGAGAGCATACCGGGGCCAAGCCCGGAAGAACTGTAAGGGGGCCGGGATATAAGGCGAAGAAAAAAACATCATGAAATTGCTAATGCCTCTTATGATTGGACGTATAGCATTTAAATGGTCACACAAAGAATGGTATACTTCATATCATCGACCAGCGTGCATGTATATCGCCAAGTCCTTGATCGATAATGTTTTTACAGGCATTTTTTCAATTATATTTACTGTGATTTTTTCACCTTTTTATAATCAATTTCTATCCACCTGATGGATAAGCTAGTTTACCTGACGCTACTCATTTTTGGCCTGATGATTTCGATTCCCGGCCAATCACAAAATCTTATTGATAAGGGTAATCGTCTATTCGAAAAGAAAGATTATGAAAACGCTTTAAAGGCTTTACTGGATGCAAATGCAGCTGATGATGCCGATGTGAACTTCAAAATCGGGATGTGCTATCTTTACCTGGAGACGAAATCAAAATCGCTTCCTTACCTCGAAAAAGCATTTAACGCCAAGTCAAATATCAGCGAGGACATCCATTACTATCTTGGTATGGCCTACCAAAATAATCATCAGTACTCCAAAGCACGCGAACACTACGAAGAGTTTCGAAGTAAAAACAAAAAGCTATACGAGTTAGCTACCGAGAAAATATTCGAATGCGAAATTGGTGATTCTCTCACTCGCAAACCGATCAGAGCTGTTATTACAAATGTGGGAACGGGAGTAAATTCTCCTTTCAATGAATACTCTCCACTGGTTTCTAGCGATGGACAGACGATGATCTTCACTTCCAATCGTTCTACAGACGACTATAAAATTAAAAGTGGCACTAACTTCGAAGATATATATATAGTACGAAAAGCCGGCAGTAGTTGGGGCACTCCTGAAAAGATCAGTCCCAACATCAACATAAAATTTAATGACGCTGCAGCTTCGCTTTCTCCGGATGGCAAAACTTTATTCCTCTACTACGAAGATGGGGCTGGCGATATATATACTTCACACCTCGAAGGTTCTGACTGGACTAAACCTGAGCCGCTCAGCAAGACTATCAACACGCCGTTGTTCTGGGAAACTTCTGCCTGCATTTCTGCCGATGGCCAGAAATTATTTTTTGCCAGCAACCGTCCGGGTGGAAAAGGTGAACTCGATATATGGATGAGTACACTGGATGCAAAAGGGAATTGGGCGAAGCCTACTAACCTGGGAAGTGCTATAAATACACCTGGCAATGAAGATTCACCGTTCATTCATCCCGATGGTGTTACCCTATATTTCTCCTCCGATGGACTTCCGAGTATGGGGAGCAATGACATCTATAGAAGCGAATTTAAAGATGGCAAATGGCAGAAGCCTGTTAATTTAGGTTACCCAATCAACTCCATTGAGTATGATGGATTTTTCAGCATCTCAGAAGACAAGAAAACAGGTTATTATTCAACACTTCGTTCAGAGGGTATGGGCAGTGCTGATATATATACCATTACATTTTTACCGCCTGCAAAAGAAGAGAAGGAGCCCGTGTTGCTTGCCAGTACAGAGCCTGCAGTTCAGCAACCAAAAGTTGAAGAACCTAAAGTTATTGAGCAGCCGAAAACCGAAGAACCTAAAGTTATTGAGAAACCGAAAGAAGAACCTCCGGTAGCGATCAAGGAAGAGCCGAAAGTGGTAGTTGTAACACCTCCTCCTGCGGTAACACAACCTGTAGCAGAAACTAAAACACCAGAACCAGCGGCAACAGAGTTTGTCGATCCGATCATCGAAGTACATAAAGCTAACAAGGTTGTTACCCTCCTGAAGGGAAAAGTAATTGATGAAACTACAGCCCAACCGTTGGCCGCTACAATTTCATTGGTGGATAACATTACGAACAAGGTTATTACGAAGATCAATTCAAATCCTCAGACGGGTGATTTTGAACTCATCATTCCTCATGGTGGTAACTATGGTGTAGCGACAGAACGACAAGGATATCTTTTCAACTCGATCAACTTTAACCTGCCTCAATTTGCCGAGTACCAGGAAATTGATACGCACATCATTATGGTAAAGGCAGAGATCGGATCAAAAGTAGTATTGAAAAACATCTTCTTTGATATAGGTAAATCCGATCTGAAGCCGGAATCTATAGCGGAGGTTGAGAACATCAAGGAGTTATTAATTATAAACCCGCAGTTAAGTGTTCAGATCAACGGACACACTGATAACACCGGGAATGCGGAAACCAACAAAGCGCTTTCGTTAAGACGCGCCAGTGCTGTGGTATCATACCTGATTGAACATGGTATCAATGCTACACGATTAACAGCGAAGGGATATGGATCGGAACGTCCTATCGTAAGTAACGATGATGAATCTGAAGGGCGCGCGATTAACCGAAGAACGGAGATTGAAATTATTGACGCGAAGGGATAATAGTAATCGCGTTGTTTCTATTCGACGATGATATATATAGTATATCAATTGAATCTCAAAAACTAATCATATAAAAACCAGATAAAAAAATAAGCCCGTTCCAGTTGATGCTGAAACGGGCTTAACTATATAGTATATATCAGGCTTTGAACTAAGCGATTGTTACACGTTTGAATTCAGCTACCGTCAATCCTTTTGTTACGCTGTCAAGATATTGAGCAACAGTCTTTGAGTTATCTTTCACAAAAGCCTGGTGCAACAAAGTAGTTTCTTTGAAGAATTTCTGAAGTTTACCTTGAGCGATTTTCTCAACCATGTTCTCAGGCTTACCTTCTGCTAAAATTTGCGCCTTAGCAATCTCAAGTTCTTTTTCGATGATAGCTTTATCCACAGATGATTCATCAACCGCTACCGGATTCATAGCTGCGATTTGCATACCAACATCCTTACCAGCTTCAGTTACATCTTTACCATTAACACCTTTCAGTGATACAAGCACACCTAATTTAGATCCGGCATGGATGTATGATACGATTGCTTCACCAGTCATGTGAACATACTCGCTCACTTCGATCTTCTCACCGATCTTACCTACCAGTTCAATAATCTTGTCATTCAATGTAAGACCACCAGCAGTCAAACTTAACAATGCCTCTTTCGTAGCAGGCTTATTTGCAAATGCAGTATCAGCAATCAGTTTACCAAGCGTTTGGAATTCTTCGTTCTTACCTACGAAATCAGTCTCGCAGTTAAGTGCAATTAGAACAGCTTCTTTCTGGTCATCGCTAACTTTAATAAATACAGCGCCTTCTTTTGCTTCTCTGTCAGAACGGGAAGCAGAAACTTTTTGACCTTTCTTTCTTAATATCTCAATAGCTTTATCAAAATCGCCTTCGGCTTCGGCGAGGGCTTTTTTACAATCCATCATACCTGCACCCGTCATTTGGCGGAGCTTGTTTACATCTTGTGCTGAAATAGCTGACATAGTATTTACGATTTTATATTTTACGATTATTCCGTTTGGACTCCCTAAAAAAACTAAACACCGGCTTTCGGCCGATGTTTAGTGCGTTATCATTGCATTAATTATGACTACCTGTGCATTGCTGCACCGGCACATCAGCGTATTCGATTACTTGGTTTCTTCAACCGCAGTATCTACTTTTCTTTTCTCATCTTCTTCCTTCTTCTGAGCAGCGTCATCCTTATCCTTCTTACGCTCCATCAAACCTTCTTCGATCACTTTACCAATATACTTAGTAAGGATGTTGATTGATTTGAATGCATCGTCATTAGCAGGAACCGGGAAGTCTACACCTGAAGGATCAGAGTTTGTATCTACCAATGCGAACACTGGGATATTCAATTTCTGAGCTTCTGTTACAGCGATGTGTTCACGCTTTACGTCAATCACAAACAATGCAGCAGGAAGTCTGTTCAGATCAGCTATACCACCTAACAATTTTTCGAGTTTAGCTTTCTCGCGAGTAACCATCAAACGTTCACGTTTCGCCAAGTTTGTGAAAGCTTCGTCCTTCATCAACTTTTCGATTTGTGCAAGTTTTTTCAGTGACTTACGGATCGTAGCAAAGTTTGTAAGCATACCACCTAACCAACGCTCTGTAACGAACGGCATGTTAAGACGCTTTGCTTCTTCTGATACGATGTCTTTGGCTTGCTTCTTAGTAGCAACGAACATGATCTTACGACCTGAGCGAACGATGTTCTTCAGAGCGAAAGCCGCTTCGTCTAAGCGCGCCAGAGTTTTATTCAGGTCAATAAGATGGATACCGTTATTTTCCATGAAGATGTACTCAGCCATCTTCGGGTTCCACTTGCGGGTAAGGTGACCAAAGTGTACACCTGCATCCAACAAATCCTGATATGTTAATTTTTCAGCCATTCTCTTGTTATTAACGCTTGCTAAACTGGAATTTTCTTCTCGCCTTTCTTCTACCTGGTTTCTTACGCTCAACCATTCTAGAGTCGCGCGTTAACAGGCCTTCTTTTCTCAAAGCAGGTTTGTTTTCTGTGTTAAACTGAACCAATGCCCGGGCTATACCAAGACGAACTGCTTCAGCCTGGCCTTTTACGCCACCACCTTCAACATTTACTGTTACATCATACTGACCCTCTACCTTAACGGTAGTAAGAGGTTGTTTTACTGTAGTTTGGTGAATTTCAGAAAGGAAGTATTCCTTCAGATCACGGTCATTCACTTTGATATCTCCTTTTCCAGGTTTTACATACACTCTGGCAATGGAGGTCTTTCTTCTACCGATTGTGTTGATGATCTGCATGATATCAGAACTTTATTTCTTTAGGTTGTTGAGCAGTATGAGGATGTTCATTACCAGCATAAACATGCAGGCTTCTGAAAAGTTCGCGTCCGAGTCTGTTCTTAGGGAGCATACCACGTACAGCGTGCTCGATCAGGCGCTCAGGATGTTTTGAACGGATCAAGGTAGGAGTGTGCTCGCGCTGACCGCCAGGATAACCAGAGTGAGTGTAGATCACACGATCTGTCCACTTCTTACCAGTCATTCTTACTTTTTCAGCGTTGATAACAATTACGTTATCGCCACAATCTACGTTTGGCGTGTAGCTTGTTTTATGCTTACCACGGATAATGCGGGCAACTTCGCTAGCAACGCGGCCAAGCACTTGTGCTTCTGCGTCCACCACTATCCAGCTTTTTTCAACTGTAGCCTTGTTGGCATTCAGTGTTTTATAGCTATTATGATCCATTGTATTATTAGAAATTCAATTAAAAACACTTACCCCTTTTAAAAAGGGACACAAAGGTAAACTGCCTGTCTGGTAAATGCAAGCATGATTTCGAAATTGCTCTAAAATCAATTAAAACAATTTCGCATCTATGATAAAACACTGATCGTTAGTCGTTTGGCCAATAACCAAGAGTTCTTTCGGCCCGCAAAGTTCTCTTTTTTTCCGACTCCCAAACTGAATGCCTCATTTTTTTTACCAAAAAAATCCAAATTATCGTTCAACTCTGCGAATTGAAACCATTGACGGCAAGTCTTTCCATCTCTTCTTTTGAAACATTTTTTACCACTTGCGCAATCCACCACTGATGGCCCGAAGGATCCTTAAAGCCGCCCTCACGATAGCCGTAAAACCGATTGTCGGGTTTCATGATCGAGACCGCTCCGTTTTGAAGAGCTTTTTCAAATACGGCATCGACATCCCACACAAAAACATAGGTCATGCTTTCGGTCGGATAACCCGGTTGTGCTTTTCCTAACATAATAGTGCAATCACCGATTTGAATTTCCGCATGACGGATCGATCCATCGGCGGCTGTAAGTTTTTCAGTGACCTCTCCTTCCATCACTTCCGTTAGAAATAGTAGTGATTTCCCAATGTCGGCAACCATGAGGTAAGGACATACCCGGGAATATCCCGCAGGAGCGGGAGTCTGTTTTTTCTGATCGTTCATAATTCTATTTGTTAAAATATAATGACGAAGCTAGAAGGGAATGCTGGTATATAATTGGACAAACGCGACATGGTGCTGTGATCATTATCCAGATCAGAAATTATACAGTATAGATATACTTAAGTATGAAGCTGAATAAAATTATCCGCACGACACGAAGCTGGGAGGTTGAAATATTCACGGGGAGAGAATCCTGCAAATTCTTTGAACTCACGAATGAAATGAGATTGATCAAAATAACCAGCGGCATAAGCAATGTCCGTTAAAGATCTCACAGTCTGTGATTGCGCTATACGCAACGTTTTCTGAAATCGCATAAGCCTTAAAAATACTTTAGGCGAAAAGCCTACGGAAGTCTGAAATTTTCTCTCCAACTGACGGTTGGAAATCCCGGCCTGTCTTGCCAGGGCTTCTATTTTTATATCGCTATTGGTATGAATTATATACTGAATGCCGCGAAGAAATTTATCGTCTGGTATATTTTGCTTTTGAGTTTTCTGAAGAAGATAGTCCGATAAAATCTTAACGCGAAGATCATCGGTAGGTGCAGAGAGTATCTTTTCTTCCAACACACTAAACTCCTTTCGATTGAAGTTATCTAAAGGCAGATGCTGGTGTGTAAGTTCATTCGATGGAGTTTTAAACAACAGCGGCAATGCATAAGGATATAAGTATACTCCCATCATTTTAAATTTGCCCGACATTGAAAATGTTTTGTGCTCTGTGGTCTGGCCATTGATAGCACCATACTGATTGTTAAAGAAAAATACAAGTCCGGGAAAACTCTCAGCAAGTAATTTGTACTGAACTGGATGTTCGATCTCTCCGTTATATTCGAGCACCCAGAAAAATCTGACCAGGTGTTGTAGTATAGCGGGCGGTTGAATCTCCTTATAGTACATGATGCTTGGGGATTATGTTAAATTTAAGCATTTGACCTAAAGATTAGAATTATAGTTACAAGATTAAATTTATACGATTGAACAATACATCATCAGCTTATAAAAGAATTGTTGTCCAGGACGTTATATCAGAGACAAAAGACGTAAAGACTTTTCAACTTCTTTATGAAGACGGAACGCCGTTGAAATATGAAGCCGGACAATTCATTACGTTTATTTTCCCAAAGCATGATCAACAGGAAGAAGATAGAAGGAGCTACTCGTTTTCTACAACGCCCGGGTTAGACGACACTCCTGCGATTACATTGAAGCGTGTTGAAAATGGCGAATACTCCAGGAAACTTATTGATCGCACGAAACCAGGTGATGTTTTGCTTACCATTGGTGCGTCTGGCTACTTTACATTGCCTGAAAATATTAAGGACTATAAACGCTTTATTTTTCTGGCAGCGGGAAGCGGCATCACGCCCATTTATTCTTTATTAAAAGATATACTTCATCATCACCCAACCGTAGAGGTGATTCTTATTTACAGCAACCGTGAGCCCAGCGAAACTATATTTCACAAGCAGCTTACTATCTTGCAAACGCGGTATAGCAATCGTTTCACGATCGAGTTTTTATTCAGCACCTCTCCCAACCTGTTACGCGCCAGACTTAGCAAGTGGTTACTTGAAGTACTGTTAAAAAAGTACACTGCTGGAGATTACCATCAAACTCTTTTTTACCTCTGCGGACCATATGACTATATGCGGATGGCTACCATCGTTTTACAAACGGAGGGTGTTCCTTCTGACAACATTCGAAAAGAGCATTATGCAATACACAAACCGGTACGGAAAAACGAGCCACCTGATAAAGAGACCCACCGGGTTGAAATCCGTATGAACGGGAACGTATATACTTTTGAAACACAGTTTCCGGAAACCATTCTTCAACATGCTAAAAAAATGAATATACCCTTAGCCTATAGCTGTGAATCCGGACAATGTGGAACGTGTGCTGCGACTTGTACACAAGGCAAAGTATGGATGTGGAACAATGAAGTGCTTGTAGATGCGGAAGTAGAAAAAGGAAGAGTGCTTACATGCACTGGCTATCCTATTGAAGGAGATATAGTCTTGGAATTATAAACAATGAATGAATTGAAGAATATAATATGCAGTAGTCATAATTAGGCTAAAGCCAAATACACTATAAATATCAATTGCCTCGGGATTAATCCCGAGGCAAAGAATTTAAAAGAAATGTTTTGAATAAATCTGAGATTAATCCCGAGGCAATTGATACACATCTTAATGTTTATCAGCTGTTATTTTCCAACTGCTTGATCAATGCCTGTATATCTTTGGGATATGGTGCATCCACAGTTTTCTTGTCGCCTTTCAAATCTGCAAAAGTGAGTGCATAAGCATGGAGTGCCATGCGTCTCATGATAGGTTGTTCTTCTGTCTCTTTCTTCAAATTGAAACCTCGTTTTACACTCGATAAAAAGAATGGTTTCCCTCCGTATAGTTCATCTCCTGTAATAGAAGCTTTCAGTGTTGACAAATGGATTCGGATCTGGTGCATTCTTCCGGTAACGGGTCTGCATTCCACCAGGGTATGAAGTTTATAGGACTTCAGCGAAGTGAAATACGTTTGGGCAGATTTACCTTCGCGCTTGCTGATCTTTACAACACCGTCATCCTGTTTCAGGATTGGAAGGTCAACGAGGTCGTCTTTAAAATTATGGATCCCATCTACCACAGCATGGTAGACTTTTGTTACTTCTCTCTTTTCGAACTGCAGGCTCATGTGACGATAGGCTTCCGGATTTTTCGCAATTGCGAGTACCCCGGAAGTATCTTTATCGAGACGATGACATACCTGTGCTGTAGAAATATAGTCGCGCGCCAGCCCTAACAAATTAACTTTCTCATGGCGGTCCTCCAGCGTAGAAACATACGGAGGTTTATTGATGAGGATAAAATCGTCATCCTCGAAGAGAATAAGGTCTTCTAAATTGATACTGGAATTCTTCAATGAAAAATGCTTTTAGTTTAATCTACCTGATCTGCGTCAGGCTTAACACGCGGCAATTTAAAACTAAAAGTAGAACCTTTACCCGGTTCACTGTGTACTTCTGCTTTTGTATTATGACCATCGAGGATATGCTTGACGATGGCAAGCCCTAAACCCGTACCGCCTTTCTCTCTGCTTCGGCTCTTGTCAACACGATAAAAACGCTCGAAGATGCGGGCCTGATGTTCGGCAGGTATACCTTCACCAAAGTCGCGCACATGGGTAACAACGTTCTTCTTGCTGATGTCAAAGCTTACTACCACTTCGGAACCATCGTGCGAATGCTTGATGGCGTTGCTGATAAAATTCGTCATCACCTGGCTGATCCGTTGCCAGTCGGCATATACCAATGCTTTATGGTGTGCGCCCTCTACACGTAACTTGATATTTCTTTTTTCGCCTTTCTCTTCAAACTGCTCAAACACTTCTTCGGTTAACTTATGCATATCGATCGTTTCAAAATGCATTTTGATCTGACCGGTCTCAATATGCGAAAGTGTAAGAAGGTCCTGAACCAGTATATCCAGTCCATCTAAACTCTTTGCAGCTTTTTTTAAAAATTTAGTCCGCACCGTTTTATCATTCACGGCACCATCGAGTAGTGTATGAACAAATCCCTGTGCCGCGAAAATAGGAGTCTTCAATTCGTGCGATACATCGGCTATAAATTCTCTGCGGAATGCTTCGAGTTTTTTGAGCTCATCAATCTCTTTTTGCTTCAGTTCAGCAAATGAATAAATGTCTTCGTTGATCGTTTTAAGTGGATTGAGGGGAGCTGTTTTCTGCTTATCAATTTTTGCAAGCTCTTTCTTTTTAAGCTTCCCCATCAACTTATATATCTTATTGATTTCTCTGAAGATGAGAAACTCCAGGACAGTAAAGATTAATAAATATGAAACGGAAAAACTGATCGCGAATGCAACTAACAGCGCACTTACTGCAATGCTTTTAAACAGCGAAAGAAATAAAGACGTAATGAGTGCTATGCAGAATGCTAACAGCAGGGCAAGACCGCGAGAACTGTAAACCATGCCCGAAGATAATTGTTTAGCCGTTATCCGTGAACTGTTGATGCGTTAACCGTGAATCGTTTTAGTTATAAGAATATAACATAACGATTCACGGATAGCGTATAATTTTAATTAAGACTGAATTTATAGCCTACACCTTTTACAGTGGTGATAAAATCGTCACCGATTTTTTCGCGCACTTTACGGATGTGAACATCTACCGTTCTGGCGAGTACATATACATCCGAGCCCCAGATATTTTGAAGTAGATCTTCTCTGCTAAAAACCTTATTGGGGTTTTGCGCGAGGAAGTAAAGCAATTCAAATTCTTTTTTAGGAAGATTGATTTCTTTTTCGCTCACCTTAATGGTATAGCTCGTTCTGTCAATGGTAAGTTCGCCAATGGTGATGAGGCTCGAAGGAGATGACTTCTTGGAATCTCTTCTGAACAAGGCGCTGATACGACTCATCAATGCCCGTGGCTTGATAGGCTTCGTTATATAATCATCTGCTCCTACATCAAACGCTGCTACTTCAGAGTATTCTTCAGAACGCGCGGTGAGGAAAACAACAAATGTTTTTTGCAACTCTGGAATGTCGCGCAACAGTCTGCAGGTTTCCACGCCATCCATCTTTGGCATCATGATGTCGAGGAGTACCAGGTCTGGCACAAATTTCTTTGCAATATCTACAGCCTTAGAGCCATCAGACGCTGTTTTTACATCGTATCCGCCCTTTTCAAGGTTGTACTTCAGAAGTTCCAAAATCGGTTCTTCATCGTCTACGACAAGCACTTTGTGCATTTGCTTGTTTCCCATAGTTCAACTATTTGTTCCAAAAATATACATAAAAAAGCCCATTAAAAACCAGGAAGTGTTTCTTAACAATTCCTTAAGCACACATAACAATTCGGTAATGAAAGAAAGTTTATGATGACCTTTCGGAGGAAGAAGAACAAATTGATTTCAATCGAAATCTCGTCTCAAAGGAAAGGATACTTCTCACTCAAGTATTTTATATACCCGCGCAGATCACCATGAAAAGTATTGGTCCACTCCTCTCCAAAAATATTCTGCTTGGACTGATACTGACGGAAATTCATGAAGTAAGCATTGTTGGGTAATTTATCTTTGAAGCGCTTTGATGGGTGCTTCGTCAACGCCAGCGAAAGTGTATCCATGTTGGTAACGATCTTCCGGATGACACCTTCTTTCAGCTGTTTTTTCTTTTCGAGGGAATCTCCTTCATGCATAGAATTATATAGACTATCCAGCAGCGCAGCACCTCGCAGCATATGATTTACATACTTGAGATAGTCCTTATCTTCATCAATGTAGGTTATATACTCACGAGAATTTCTGCCGTACTTATAGATCAAAAATTTCTCTGCACCCCGATCGCCAATAAATGTGGCCAGGTTTTCATTGAAGTCAACGCTATCTTTTACAAATATAGTGGCGTGCGACATTTCATGAATGATGAGGTTTGCCAGATCTCCTTCGCTGCGGCTGAGCATTTTACTGAGGATGGGATCTGTAAACCAGCCGAGTGTTGACCAGCCTCCAGGGTTTCGTACGATCACGTCATATCCCTGTTGCTCCAATTCTTTTTTCAACTCGAAGGCTAAGCGCTGATTGAAAAATCCTTTGTAGGGTACAGAACCGATCACCGGAAATTTCCATTCCTTCGGTTGAAGTCTGAAAGGTTCTGCCGCAAGAACAACCCACATAACCTCCTTGCCTTTTTGATCATATAGCGTCTTATAGTTCTCAGTGTCTTTCAAGCCAAGTGAATCGATCGCATACTGGCGTACTTCATCGATCAACGTTAATCTTGCCTTGAGTGAATCAGGAAACGATGGATCAGCCATAAATTCCTCCACAGGGCGTGCATTCCACACGATGTTTAGCTGCCCGTAGCCCTGACGAATGCCATAGGTAACGAGTTCCCAATAAATGATCACGAGTATAACAACGATCGCTGCGATTGCCAGCAATATGCGTTTAATGATTTTACCTGAATGCCTCAGCATACATCTAAAAAATAATTCTCTTCATCTATAGTCCGCAAGATAAAAGTATCAGGCAACTTTGTACACATTGAAATGCCATTGCTGGTTAAACCGAAATTGATCGCAGGTTTCGGGAAAATGATACTATAGAATAAAAAACTGAAACAATCAACTTTAAGCGTTTTGATTTTCTATTTTAATTAGTATTTTTATCCCGAATTAAAACTAATAATAATAGTATTGAGTTTTTTCAAGGTTAACAAAAATAGATTTCTGAAGTGTGCTGTGAATGATCTTTGTACTTTCAACCAAGCTTTGTTAGCCTGATCTACAACGTGAGAATAAAATAATAAATATGAGTGATGCAAAAGAAAAACTGAAGGCACTTCAGTTAACGATCGACAAACTTGAAAAAACATACGGTAAAGGAACCGTAATGAAACTAAGCGATGAGAAAGTAGTGGATGTACCTGCTATTTCTACTGGTTCGCTTGGCCTTGACATCGCCCTTGGTATTGGCGGTATTCCCCGTGGAAGAATCACGGAGATCTACGGACCTGAATCGTCTGGTAAAACTACACTTACGATGCATTGTATTGCCGAAGCACAAAAGCGTGGCGGTCTTGCAGCCTTCATCGATGCAGAACATGCTTTCGATAAAGCATATGCTGAGAAGCTTGGCATCGATACTGAAAATCTTTTGATCTCTCAACCTGACAATGGTGAACAAGCTTTGGAAATTGCTGATCACCTGATCCGCTCAGGAGCAATTGACATTATTGTAATTGACTCGGTTGCTGCCCTTGTGCCTAAAGGCGAATTGGAAGGCGAGATGGGTGAAAGTAAAATGGGCTTGCAGGCGCGCTTGATGTCACAGGCTCTTCGTAAGCTTACTGGTACTATCAGCAAAACGGGTTGCTCTTGTGTCTTCATTAACCAGTTACGCGAAAAGATCGGTGTGATGTTCGGTAACCCTGAGACAACAACGGGTGGTAACGCTTTGAAATTCTATGCATCTGTACGTTTAGACATTCGTAGAATTGGACAGATCAAAGAAGCTGCTGATGATATTACTGGTAACCGCGTGAAAGTAAAAGTGGTTAAGAACAAAGTAGCACCTCCATTTAAAGTAGTTGAATTCGATATCATGTATGGCCGTGGTATATCTAAGTCCGGTGAGATCATTGACCTTGGTGTTGAACTTAACGTGGTTCAAAAAGCAGGCTCATGGTTCTCTTACAACGGAAACAAACTTGGTCAGGGACGTGATGCAGTTAAACAACTGATCGAAGACAATCCTGAGTTAATGGATGAACTTGAAAAGAAAATCAAAGATCATCTGGCAGGTGTAACCGGAGATAAAAAAGTAGTACTGGAGGAAAAAGAAAAATAAGATAAAACAAAAGTCGATAGTCCGATCTATTCGAAGATCGTATAAAATGAAATAGCCCGCGAATGAATCGCGGGCTATTTTTATATACTCATATATACTAACTCTACACGATATAGAATTAGTTTGCCCGAATAGCAATTACCGGATCAAGTCTTGCTGCCATTGCTGCTGGTACAATGCCGGAGATTAATCCTATAGCAGAAGATACTGCCAGACCCAGTACGATATTTTTAACCGTGAGCGTAACTACGAGTGTCCCCAATGGAATAAAGGTGATCAGATATACCAGGAATAATCCCATGAGTCCTCCTATAAGACTTAAGAAAATGGCTTCGAACAAAAACTGGAAGAGTATAAAGTAATTCTTGGCACCGAGTGACTTCTGTAATCCTATTACACTGGTTCGTTCCTTTACGGAAACAAACATAATGTTTGCTATACCAAACCCTCCTACAAGTATAGAGAACCCTCCGATGATCCATCCGGCAATACCTACTACATCAAACAAATTACCAATGATATTCGCCAATGCCTCAGGACGATTGATCGCAAAATTATCTTTATCGGATGGGCGAAGTCCTCTCCTTGCACGCATAACGCCACGCACTTCATTTTCCAACTCAACCAATCCTAAATCAGATTCCAACCCTCGTATACCTATACTGGATTCCATCTCATCCCATCGGCCTGAGCCGGTTTGATATAATTTCCGGAACGCTGTGTAGGGAACGATGGTAACATAATCATTACTCGGAGTGCCCATAAAGCTTTGACCTTCCTTCTTTACAGTACCGATCACGGTGAACTTCCTGTTCTTTATTTTCACGACTTTACCAATCGGATCATCATTCGGAAAAAGCGTCTTTGATACTTCATATCCAATGATCACAACATCCCGTCCTCCGACAATTTCATCCGTTGTGAGATAGCGGCCGTTATCGATGTTTACGGTAAAAATATTTTCATATCCCTCACTGGCTCCTACAAGACGTACATCACTGATACTATTATTATCACGCTTCACCGTCATCCTGCCCTTATCGGCGTAGATGGCAATGTTCGTGGCATACTTCAGGTTTTCCTGTAAGAACTTGTATTCGTTATAAGAAGAGTTGGGGCGTCTCCAGAAATCCCACCAGCGATATTCACCTTCAGCGTCTGCTAGCCAAGGCCATTTATCAACGTAGATTACGTTGGTACCAATAAAATTAAGACTGTCTTTGATGTTTTTTTCAAGAGAGTCCACCAGCGTGAGCACGGCAATGATGGCAAAAATCCCCACCGTTACCCCCAGCAACGAGAGCACTGTGCGCAGGATATTGGATTTTAATGCCCTCCAGGCAAACCGGAAACTTTCGAAAATCTGGCGTAAAGTATACATTTTGTCAGTAACGCAATGTTAGATTAAATGAGTTTGTCGGCTTATTCCCTAACAAATTACTCTTTAAAGACTGAAAATCTTGCTTTTTTGTTACAAGCTTGAAAAAAAGAGCACCTTTTGTCGTAAAAGCCAATTGTTACCTTATTTTTGCAACCCAAAATAAAATTTACCCTTTATTGGGCATACTTTGCATTAACGAATATGAAGTTATCCGAATTTAAATTCGAACTCCCTAACAACTCTATTGCCCTTGACCCAGCTGAGAACCGTGATGAAGCACGGCTTATGGTGGTACATAAAGACACCGGCAAAATAGAGCATAAGATATTTAAAGATGTCGTTGAATATTTCAATGATGGCGATGTAATGGTCGGCAATGATACCATGGTGTTTCCTGCTCGTCTTTATGGACGGAAAGAAAAGACTGGCGCCAAGATCGAAGTGTTCTTGCTGCGTGAGCTGAATGCTGATATGCATTTATGGGATGTGTTGGTTGACCCTGCCCGGAAAATCCGTGTTGGCAACAAACTATATTTCGGTAATGGCGATCTCGTTGCAGAAGTTATCGACAACACGACATCACGTGGTCGTACGATCCGTTTCCTTTTTGATGGTGACTCCGCTGCTTTTGATAAAGTGGTTGAGACATTGGGAGAAACTCCGCTTCCAAAGTATATCAAGCGTAAAGTTAAGCCAGAAGATAAAGATCGCTTCCAGACAATCTTTGCAAAAAACAAAGGTGCTGTGTCGGCTCCTACTGCGGGTCTTCACTTTACACGTCAGTTATTGAAACGTCTTCAGTTGAAAGGTGTCGATATGACTTTCGTTACACTTCACATTGGCTTAGGTACATTCCGCCCGGTAGATGTTGAAGATCTTACGAAGCATAAAATGGATTCCGAAAACTTTATTGTTGGAACTGAAGCCGTTGATATTGTTAACAAAGCATTGGACAACAAGAACAGAGTGTGTGCTATAGGTACCACTACGATGCGTGCTCTGGAATCTGCTGTATCTGCTACGAACCGCTTGAAAGCACGCGAAGGATGGACTGATAAGTTTATCTTCCCTCCCTATGATTTCAAGATCTGCAACGCGATGATCACAAACTTCCACATGCCAGAGTCTACATTGTTAATGATGGCTTCTGCTTTCGGTGGATATGAGTTGATCATGGAAGCTTACAGAGTAGCGAAAAAAGAGAAGTATAAATTCCTTACGTACGGTGATGCTATGCTCATCATCTAGTACTTAAAATACTGATAAAGTAAAGCCAGCCGTTTTAGGGCTGGCTTTTTTCATTTATAGGCAGGTCATGATTGAGTGACTGGAAAAAATTCAATTACAATCATACCGTTTTATAAATCTTTCAATCCTATATCACTCTACATCCAGCTACAACACTTCGTCCCAAAACACGCACACCTCAATGCTATTTATACTATATTGAGAGACAACTCAAACCAACACACCATGAAACGAAGAAACTTTTTGAAGAACGGTTTTACTGTGGCCGCTTCTACAGCAACACTCGGAAGTGCGTTTGCCTCAACCGTTGTGAGCTCACCCGCTGCAGGCACAGCAGAAAAAACGTTCAAGTGTAATTATGGCCCGCACGATGGAATGTTTGCAAACCATGCTGGAAAAGATTTTATAGATCAGATTAAATTCATGTACGACCAGGGCTTCAGAAGTATCGAAGATAATGGACTATTAAAACGTACGAAAGAAGAGCAAGATAAAATTGGCGCGACTCTCGCAAAGCTCGGCATGACGATGGGTGTATTTGTTGTGGATGGTGGAGATAATTGGAAAGTATCATTGACCACAGGCAAACAGGAATTCAAAGATAACTTTGTCAAGACTTGCAAAGCGTGTGTTGAACTAGCCAAGCGTGTGAATGCAAAGTGGATGACGGTAGTACCCGGATTTTTTGAACGCAATATTCCTATAGGTATACAAACCGCTAATGTAGTAGATGCCCTGCGAAGAGGAGCAGAAATTTTTGAACCGAATGGATTAATCATGGTGCTCGAACCCTTAAGTGATGTACCTGATCTGTTCATGCGCACATCGGACCAAACGTATGAATTATGCAAAGCAGTAAACAGCCCTTCGTGCAAAATCTTATACGACATCTATCACATGCAGCGTAATGAAGGAAACATTATATCAAATATAGATCGCTGCTGGGAGGAGATCGCATATTTTCAGATTGGCGATAACCCAGGAAGAAAAGAACCAACAACGGGTGAGATCAACTATAAAAACATTTTCAAACATGTATACGATAAAGGTTATCGTGGTGTCTGGGGAATGGAGCATGGTATATCCAAGCCTGGTAAAGAAGGTGAAATAGCATTGATCAAAGCGTACCGCGAAGTAGATACTTTTTAATTCTGAAAGATGGTATCAGTGTTATCAAAACCAATCTTGATAACACTGATACTTTAAAAGCGTACAATTTCTTTTCATTCTCTGAAACCCTGCCGCTTCGTTTTAGTTAAATTTAAACTGTAAAAACCCGATCATGAAGCGAATCCCTATAATCGCAGGTATACTTTTAACCCTGACCTTTCCTCTCCAGGCTCAACTCCTGAAAGATCTTAAAAGAGCTGCCACCGATGCAGGCAAGAGTCTCAACACGAAAGACAATCGAGACAAAGTATTCAACCTTGCCATGAAAGATATGGAGCGGGCTCGCGCAGAGTTTGACTCCGCGGATTTCGACTATGCTATTTTGTTAAGTGATAACTCAGGACTTTTTGACGTAAAAGAAAAGGGTGAAACCGCTGCGCGCTTTACTTCTGCAGTCGGGCTGACATCTTCATATTTAAAAAATGATGCATTGTCCGATGCCGAACTCGCACGCTTCCATCGCGAAGCAGGTGAAGTATGGTATGCCAACGGCAAATTTACCATGGCAGAAAAAAAGTTTGTAGCCGCTAAAACGGCTTATGAAAAAGCCAACCTGAAAGAAGATATAGGATATATTAAAACTATATCTAACCAGGGGTTGCTTTACGCAACGATGGGACGCTTCACACAAGCCGAAGAACTAACAGTTGAAGCGTTGGATTTACGCAAAGCAAAATTCGGAGACACAAACACAAGTGTAGCCGCATCGCTCAACAATTATGGAGTTTTAAAATATAGTCTCGCCCGCTATAACGAAGCCGAAAAAGATTTTGAAACATCGCTTTCCATTATCAAGTCGAACAATCTTCAAGCAGCCATGCCGTACGCTATTATACTCAACAACCAGGCGATGCTGTTTCAATCGATCGGCAGGTTTGAAGAGGCAGAGAAAACTCTGAAAGAAGCAATTGTGATCGGAGAAAAATTACAAAGCAGCAAATCCAGGAATCACCTGAAGTTCTTATCCAACCTTGCATTACTCTATCAGCAAATGGGAAAATACCCGGAAGCTGAAACTATATATCTCGGCATGGAAAAACGTTTAGGAAAAAACAATCCAGACTATGCCTCCATGTTAAACAACCAGGCAGCGCTTTATATAGTAATGGGGAAAGAAGATAAAGTGGAAGACCTTTTAAAACGCTCTGCTGCTATATATAAATCAAACTTCAACGAAGAAAATCCGGCTTACGCCAAGGCAATCAGTGATCTGGGAAACTTCTACCGCTATAAAGGTAAATATACCGACGCAGATCCATTGCTTGAAAAAGCGCTGGCCATCCGTGAAACAACACTGGGAACCAGCCACCCGCTATACGTTCAATCCCAGGAAGATATTGCTATACTCTACTGGAAGCGTAAAATATGGGATAGATCATTCATGATGTATCGCAACGTTATGGATAAGTCGCTTGACTTTATCAACACATACTTCCCGCCCATGAGCGAAGCGGAGAAGACTAAGTACTGGGATATACTTTCACCACGCTTTCAGCGGTTCTACAATTTTGCTATTGATGCCAGTATAGAAAATCCGCATGTCATCGAATCACTTTACGATTACCAGATCGCCACCAAGGCACTGCTCCTTAATTCCACCAACCGGGTAAAGCAGGCAATTCTTACCAGTAAAGATGTGCAGCTTATCAAAGATTATCGCACGTGGCTTGATCAAAAGGAAACGTTGGCAAGGCTATATGCTTACTCCAAACAAGACCTCCGACAACAGAATATAAATCTCGATTCACTCGAACGCGCCGCCAATGCAATGGAGCGAAAACTCTCCGAGCGTTCAGGCGATTTCTCGTCAAGTTATTCTACCAAAAAAGTGAGTGCTGATCAGATTAAAGCATTGCTTACCGACACTGAAGCTGTGGTTGAAATTATCCGCGTTCAGAAGTATAATCAGAAGTTTGAAAACGATGCGCAATACCTGGCGTTGGTGTTGACAAAAGGTATAGATATACCCAAGCTTGTAATTCTGGATAATGGATCACAATTGGACACCCGGTATTCAAAATTCTATCGCAATGCCGTCCAGCAGCGAATCGCGGATGAATACTCATACGATCAATACTGGGCACGTATAGAACCCGAACTCAAAGGAAAGAAACTGATCTATATATCTCCGGATGGTGCTTACAACCAGATCAACCTCAACACTCTGAAAAAGCCGGATGCCGATTATGTTATAAACCGATACGACCTCGTAATCCTGGGAAATTCAAAAGACCTGATCGCCTGGAAAAGTAAAAAAGCAAAAGCTCCACGGAAAAATGCAACGTTGATTGGCTTTCCGGATTATGGTGCCGGTGAAATTGCTGCATTACCCGGAACTAAAATCGAGATGAATACTATATCAAAAGTATTAAAGACCTCTGGCTACCAGGTGACTTTGTTCTCTGAAAAAACAGCGACCGAGAAAAACTTGAAATCGATCAAGGCACCAACACTTATACACATTGCGACCCATGGATATTTTCTGAAAGACACCGAGAGCAGTGGCGCTGCCTTTGGTATACATCTTGAGAATGCGAACGACAATCCGTTACTCCGCTCAGGACTGTTACTCGCTGGCGCATCCGGAACGGTGAGCGGTAAACGAATGCCGAACCTCGAAAGCAATGACAACGGTATACTTACCGCATACGAAGCAATGAACCTTAACCTTGAAGGAACCGACCTGATTGTATTGAGTGCATGCGAGACAGGTCTGGGTGATGTAAAGGCTGGTGAAGGTGTATATGGCTTGCAGCGTGCTTTTCTTGTCGCAGGCGCGGATGCGTTGATCATGAGTCTCTGGAAAGTTGATGATGCCGCAACACAACAACTCATGAGTAATTTTTATACAAACTGGTTGAAGCTTGGCAATAAACAAAAAGCTTTTAAACAAGCACAACTTCAACTCATGGCCAAATATAAAGAGCCTTACTACTGGGGCGCCTTTGTGATGATGGGCATGTGATCAGAGTCTATATAGTATATTTATACCTATAATTTGAAACACAACGATGGATTTAAAGAAAATTGGAAACTCATCCGTAAAGGTAACACCGATGGCTTTT
Source organism: uncultured Bacteroides sp. (assembly GCA_902168185.1). Classification (GTDB taxonomy): domain Bacteria; phylum Bacteroidota; class Bacteroidia; order Cytophagales; family Cyclobacteriaceae; genus Ohtaekwangia. The sequence goes on along the minus strand of CABHOV010000073.1, from coordinate 313,056 downwards.
GGAGCTTGGGCGGTTGGCGGATGGATGTGGGGAGGCGCTGAAGAAAGTGCTGCATTACGGGCAATCCGTGCTTCCTATGATCTGGGCATGACAACCATTGATACAGCACCGGTGTATGGATTTGGCCGTAGCGAAGAACTGGTAGGCCGCGCGTTGCAAGGTATCCCCCGTGATCAATACCAGATTCTTACAAAGTATGGATTGAACTGGGAAACCGCTGAAGGTGAATTCTACTTTGATACTACCGATAATAGCGGGAAGGCACTAAAAGTATATCGCTATGCTGCCGCAGCGAAAGTAATCAAAGAGTGTGAAGATAGTCTACGCAGGTTAAAAACAGACTATATAGATCTGCTCCAGATTCACTGGTCTGACGCCACTACACCTATTGAAGAAACGATGCGTGCCGTTGCCAAACTTATTGAACAAGGTAAAGTACGAGCAGCAGGCGTTTGCAATTATAGTACAGCGCAAGTTGATGAAGCCTTAAAAGTTGTAAAGCTCGCTTCGAATCAAGTGCCGTATAGTATGATCAATCGCGGCATTGAAAAAGATATAGTACCGCAGGCGTTGCAAAAAGGAATGAGTATAGTTCCTTATAGTCCGTTGCAACGTGGACTTCTTTCCGGAAAAATCAAGCCAGGACATAAATTTGGTGAAGGTGATACGCGCGAGAACAATAAATTCTATACCACAGAGAATATAAATCGCACGAATACGCTCCTTGAAAAAATAAAACCAATCGCAGACGATCATAACGCAAGTTTGTCACAACTCGTTATCAACTGGACAACCCGGCAGCCTGCTATGGATTGTGTATTGGTTGGTGCAAGAGACGAGCAGCAAGTAAAAGAAAACGTGAAGGCCCTGGAGTTTAAGCTTTCAGATGAAGAGCTCAAGAAAATTACACAGGCTGCGAATGAATTTACGCTGGCAGAATAGTATATATAGGTTCGCGTTTTTCGCTATGCGCTACGAGTACAGAATTGCAACTCGTAGCGCACAGGCGAAGGCTCGCGCTGATTTAATTGCTTGCGGGCACAATCTTCAACAACATCCCCGGACTTTGAGTCGCGATGTATACATATCCGTCAGGTCCTTGCGTAACCATCCGAACGCGCCCTACTTTATCGAGGAGTTTTTCATGTTTCACATATTTCCCATTGCTTACTTCAACACGTGCTATATGTGTTTGCGCCAGGGCCCCTACTATAAAGTTGTTCTTCCAGTTTGGATATTTATCACTTGTAACCTGCGTTAAGCCACACGTTGCTATAGATGGAACCCAATACCAAACAGGTTGTTCCATTCCTTCTTTCGCGGTGATATCTGTAATCGGAGTACCATCGTAGTTAATACCATAGGTAATTACAGGCCATCCATAATTTTTCCCTTTCTCAACTTTGTTTAATTCATCACCACCTTTAGGGCCGTGCTCGGCATCCCATAGCTCACCCGTTGCTTTATCATATACCAGTCCTTGTGGATTACGATGTCCATAACTCCAGATTTCCGGCTTGGCACCTGCTGTATTTACAAACGGATTATCTGTTGGCACTGTACCATCTTCATTGAGACGAAGTACTTTTCCTAAATGATTACCAAGGTTCTGTGCATTCTCCTTGGTACCTCTTTCTCCGCTTGAAAAAAAGATATGCCCCTGACCATCGAAAACGATGCGTGATCCAAAGTGAACTTCAGAATCAACAAAAGGTTTAGCAGAGAATAAATCCTGGAAGTCGGTGAAAGCATTGCCGTTCAGTTTGGTTCGTGCGATAGTTGTGCCACCACCACCTTCGCCAGGCTTGGCATAACTCAGGTATATCCAGCCATTATTAGCATAATCTGGATGTACAATTATATCGAGTAATCCACCTTGTCCATGATCATATACTGCAGGAACATTTTCAATTTTCTCCTCGAGTAATTTGCCATCCTTTATAATTCTGATCTCGCCTTTCTTTTCTGTTACCAGGATTCTTCCATCCGGCAGAAATGCTATACCCCAGGGATTATCAAGTTTGTCGGTTAATGTATCGACCGTGAATTTTAATTTTTCAGATTCAATTACAGTACCTCCTGTTGTCGTTGTCGTTTCCGTATTGGTCTGCTCATTTCCGTTTTTATCAGAACAAGCCAATACCGACAAAGCAAGTGACGCATACACTATTCCATTTCTGAGGGTCATAAAGTCTATATTTATATTAGTAGAATGTCTGCTTATATACTATCCAAGAGGAAAGATAGGGCAAGTTAACAAGGTGCCCAACCTGGCCGTGTGGCTTTTTGACGAACTGGAGAGATCACCCGTCAATCGGATGATTGCGCCTGATTAATCTCAGAAACGACATCAGCAATACTGCGATCATTGATCATCACATCCTTCAGTCCTGCCTTACCATCCCTTACACTTACCACGGCATAGGTAACTTGCGTTGAATCTGTACGCGCCTGCCACGACACCCGTTCTGCTTCGGCTGCTTTCGATTCTTCTAGATAAAATCTCTCGAAAGGATACGCGATCCAAAGTGTATACGGTGCATCATATGAATCAACGCTTTGCACCCGCGCCTTTATATAGTCTATGCCTTCCGGCTCATACATGGAAACGCTGTTGATCCGTGCATAACCGGCTGAATCTCTAAGCGAAACATATACATCCGAGACATTCTCCCATTCCTTAAAGTCTGTAACATTGATATGATCTTCTTCAAAATTCAGGGTTATATATTTTCCCCGAAAGGGATCAGAGGGATCGATGGGACGCGTTTTAAATTTATATACTTTGCCTTCGTTTAAAACTTGCTCCTGATCATAGATCATCATTCCAGGCACATACCATTGCGCCAGACACATCAAAGCAAACAACAGAAGTAATATCTTTTTCATTTCGTTTTCAGTGTTACAAGACAAGGCGGCTACAGCCCTGCTTTGGTTTCATACTATATATACTATACGTATTAATCTATACATTGCTATTAAGCTCTGTTTTACGCTTGCGCACCATCCAGGCGTTGGCTGCGAAAAATCCTACGCCCACAGCTACGAACAACAAGCCGCGCACTACGAAGCTCATATCAACATCAAAGAAACGGCAAATGATCAGCGCTGTCAGAATCAGCAAACCATAGTTTAACAAGCTTAAACGATTTTGCTGTGCACCGTCACGAATGGTAAATATTCCGAATGCGAACAAGATTATATTCGTCAGTATCCGTGCTAGCTGAGGTGATTGAAAACTGATGAACACTAACAGCAATACGATGATAAAGCCATAGCTTTTAACATTCAGCGATAAAAAGGATTTTTTAATACCTGACCAGATCAGTAAAGCTATAGCCAAACCAAAAGTGATCCAATACGGATACGCATCCATCAACTCCGGTCTATATTCGCGTCCTTCTGATAGCTCAACCCAAAATTCTTCAAAACTCAGAAAGAGCAATATGGAAATTAATCCCAGACTTCCTGCTATCAGAAATCCATTGGTGATGAGCCTGCGCTGGTAAATCTTTTCAACCTGACCAATCAATATGAAAACACAAAAAACATTTATATAGGTAATGACTGTAATTTCTTCCAGCCAGTTACCAAACATCCCCAACACCGTTGTAACGGAAGCCGCTATAAACCAGGAGTGGAATGCAAAGAAATTGCTATTCGATCGTTTCGTATAGAGTAAATAATAATGTGGAAGCGCCAACAACAATAATCCCCAATACCACCAGGCTGTTTCGTTCGGGTAATTAAAATAGCTAAGCTCACAAGCATACCAGGTGATGCCTAAGATATATAGTAAAGATGCAAAGGACGATTGCATCACATAGATCACCGGAAACGCAAGCAACATCCACAGAAATAAAAATCCATGCAGTGTGCCTTCTATATTATATACCTGGCTTACGATAGATATACTGGCCGCGATAGAAAGGAACAGGAACGCTGCGCTGCTTTCTCGCCAGGCCGTGTGATCGCGTTTTTTCAAAAACACGAAACCACAGACAGCCTGCCCCACCAGCATGGGAAGCAACGCTATAGCAAGCTTCGGAACCTTGCCTAGTGTATCCCAGTTGTGGGCGATGATCAGGATGATACCCAACCCTACGAGCAGTGCTCCTAAAATACCAAAGACAATAACAAGCCTGTTGGGTGCCTGTGCTTCCTTTTGATTATAATATACTCTGATTTTTTGTGCGGTCTCTTCCGTGATGAGGGTTGCCTCAACAAGTTCATGCAGGTCTTTCAGGATAGGTTTGCTCATATTGTTCCGGGGTCGCCTTTAAAGCTATAGCGCAGGTTAGATACGCTATAGCCTTTCAGGTGTAAATTACTAAAAATCGATATTATTTCTGAACGGTATAGGCCGCTATACTATTCGCGAAAAATGTTGGAATGTAAAGCGTCTTCGTTTTAGAATCGTAGTCTACGTCAGCACTATTAAGTTTTTGTTCCTTCGTATCGAGCAACCGTGTTGCTTTGCCAGTTGAATCAAGTAAATATACTTCACCATACCAGGAAGAAATAATAAATTCATTTTTACCTACAGAAACAATACCATCACCCCCTGGAGCAGCGGTACCAACTTTAGAGAGTTTCTTACTCCAGTCGAGTTTATAAAAATTACCAGTCTGAAAATCCACGAAGTAAAGGGCATCCTTCATCGCCAGCACGCCATTGGTACTTTTAATTTCAGCATTTTCATAGTATACTTCGACTTTACCATTGGCAAATTTGTGGATCTTGCCCGTACGGGAATCCGATACATATACATTTCCTTTTTCATCGATGGTAACATCGTTTAAAAAAATGGCACCTTCCACTTCCGTGAAGGTTGGTTTCCCCGTAGCAATGTCGATAGTAACGATGCGGCTCAGGTCTGCTACATATAAATTGTTTTTATAGATACCCATACCTTTTGGAGCATCCAACCCGGTTACCCATTCTAATGTAATTACTTTCCCTTCCGGAGATACCTTGGATATAAATCCCTTTCCATCTTTCTCATCAGATTTACCATCGATGTTGGCTACATATAGCACGTTATTTTTTGCATCGACATATACGGACTCAGGAACACGAAATACAGTGTCCGATTTCCATTTCATAGTCAGTGTTTGTGCATTCGCACAGAAGGCTACCAATACCAGTAGTAAAGCAGTAAAGTTTTTGAGGGTTGTCTGTTTGTTCATAGTGTATTTAATTTTAATGCAGCTAAATTATGATGAGTGGTTTCGCAGTTGCAAATCTATACTATAATGATTTCCATAGTATTTCTAAAAACCAGCAAGTAAATATCATCGATATCCTGAAGATGGCAAAGAAAACTTAGATTAACGGAGACAATGGATCCAGTATTCTGAAGTTAAATGTTTGCACGCTCCAAAGAAGTTATGAAAGGCTCGGAACTTTGAAATTGCCTTGTTAATTTGTGCGCAAATTAAATCTTTGCTATGTATACCGGATTATTCCATACCCATTCATCCCTTCGCTACATCTTGTTGCTCTTGCTTATTGTAGTGATCGCAAAATCATTGCTGGGCTTTGTTAACAAAAAACCTTTTGGAAAAGCAGACGACAAGCTGAGTCTTTTCCTGGTGATCTTTACACATATACAGTTCATAGTAGGGCTAACACTCTATTTCGTAAGCCCTTTCGTGCAGTTTGGAAGCACTACGATGAGTGATAAAGTTACACGCTATTGGACAGTGGAACATATCTTTGGAATGGTGATCGCGGTAATGCTCATCACGGTGGCACGCTCTACATCAAAACGCATGACTGACGCAACGGCTAAACATAAACGCTTGTTTATCTTCAATGCCCTGGCGCTTGTTATCATTATTGCTGTGGTCCTTATGGGTGGCCTGAAAGTTATCGGCAGCACCCGTATGTAAAGTCTATGTAAGTAATTTTTCATAAAGCTATCAAATAACGCTATGGCTATCGACCAACCGGGCAAAAGCCCGGTTTTTTTGTGTATTACGATTTCTGTTATTGTTTTAACTTTACTCTGTTAATTTAACCTACATGAAAACCCCACTATTACTATTTTTTAGTCTCCTAACTTTTTGTGCGCTTGGCCAATCGGCTCAACAATCTATGGAGCGCTACGAGCTTGTTAAAATGGACAAGAACGTTAACACGTTTCATCATGAAGCTGCTCCTGTAATTTCTCCGGACGGCAACACGCTATACTTCTTTGTTCAGGATCATCCTGAAAACACACAGGGTAAAGATGATACTCAAGACATCTGGGTATCGAAGAAAGATGCAAATGGCGTTTGGGGAAAAGCAGAACATCTTCGCAGTCCATTCAACATTCATCGTTCAAACCAGGTGTTCACTGTATTCCCGGATGGGAACTTGTTCATTAAAGGAGGAAGAACGAAAGGTGAAAAAGGGTTCTCGATTGTTACAGGCAGCTCACTTCGCGAGCTCGATGTAAAAGATTTCAAGTCTATGAATAAAGGCCGCTTCTATGGCGCAAGCATGTCGGCTGATATGAAGCACATGATCATATACTTCAGCGAAAAAGAAAATAGTCCAAACAGCGATCTCTATGGAAGTGATCTGCTTCCAAACGGCTCATGGTCGAAACCAGTGAAGTTGAAACTCAGCACCACATTAGATGATGTTGGACCGTTTATCGGACCTGATCAAAAAACACTATACTTCGCGAGTGCACGTCAGTCGCCAGGCAGACAAGGCGGTGTTGATATTTATAGGACAACACGCCTGGATGAGACATGGGCTAACTGGTCTGAACCTATAAACATGGGCAAACCCATCAACACAAGCGCTCTTGATTATTATTTCACCATTGATAATGCCGGCAATGTGTTTACAAGTCGTGCAAACAAAGCTATGGATGGCGCACAACTCGACCTCTACCAGCTGGTGCCTAAAACATTTAAAGTACAGTTAACCGGTATCGTGCTCAATGAAAAAACACAAGAGCCGTTGCAAGCCAACGTAGATATAAAAATTGCAGATAAAGAACCTGTAAAGCTGCGCTCCAATGCCACCGGTAAATTTGAAACCAAAGTACCTGAGATGAACAGCTTCGCTATAGCGGCCAGCACAGAAGGATTCCTTCCAAAAGAACAATCCTTAAAATTACCAGTGCTCACAAAAGATACCACTATATATATCGAGATGTTGCTGAAGCCGGTAGCCAAAAAACTTCTGGTCTCCGGCAATGTTTACGATAAGAAGACGGATAAACAAATTGCGGCCAAGCTTGACATCGCTTTGCGAAACGATCGTAAGACTAACTTCAAAGTAGATGCATCCCGTGGCAGCTATGAAAAAGAAGTACCAAAATTAGGTTGGTATATGATCACCGCTTCCGCGGAAGGATATTTGAATTCAACCGACAGCGTTCAGCTTGAAAGCGAAGAACTTTCACCTGCGATACGCGATCTATATTTGCTGCCAATCGAGATTGGTGTGACCGTTCGTCTTAAAAATATATACTTCGATTTCGACAAGACTACCTTAAAGAAGGAATCTTTCACAGAGTTGAACAAAGTAGTTGAATTCCTGAAGCAGAACAGCACCGTTGAAATTGAAATTGCAGGGCATACAGACAACAAAGGCTCTGATGATTACAATGCAAACTTGTCGCAAGGAAGATCACAATCTGTAGTGGACTACCTGATCAGCCAAGGTATAGAAGCTTTCCGTCTTACAGCGCACGGCTATGGAGAAAGCAAACCTATCGATACCAACGATACAGATGCCGGCCGCGCCAACAACCGCAGAGTTGAATTCACAGTAGTGAAAAAATAATATAGTATATATCAATTGCTTCGGGATTAATCCCAAAGCAATTGATATATTTAAATCAGTCCGGCCTCTTTTAAGGCTTTCTGTTCATCACCCGTTATATAGGCAAAAATCTTTAGGGCATCGTCCCGGTACTGCAATAAGTAAATTACCTGAAATTCAATGGCGATGGATTTACCATCGGTGCGCTCATAGCGCGAATCCCAATCAACAGTAGCCAGTACGTGGTAATCATTGAGCATTGTTATTTCAATGTCTCTGATTTTCATGGAACGAGTTCCGATACTTCTGTAAAATTCGTTACCCTTTGGAATCATTTTACGAAATGATTCATAGTTCTTACCAACAATGACTCCCGCAGGATTAGCTTCAATAAAATTTTCCGCGAAAGCATTAACAGTCCCCTCGATATCGTCTACCGCTCCTTCAATTTTATTGTCGCCCTCCAACGCTCTCGCAAAACGATCTTCATAATCCTGGAAGAAAGCCTTGACTTTCTGTTTTAGACTATCCATAAGGCGACTCACGCAAATGCTGTTCCCGTATGGCTTGTTTGAGATCGGGAATATAATTCCCCAAGTTACCGCTAATGTTAAGTACATTTACATGAAGTCCGTTGTTTTCCCCACTGTCCCTATTGGTAGGATCATTTAAAGACTTTACTGTCCAGCACTCCACATAAAAAATTATTGCTTCCACAATGAAGGTAAACTCAGCAACCATAGAGGACCTTTTTGATCAGCTTCGTCAGCATTTTCAAAAGGATTATTTAACCCGTGAAGATGTTAATGAAAAACCACCGTTACGATCAGAGCTATACAGTGCAGACCAGATGGATTTGCATGCACACGAGCTGGCTACGGCACATACCCTTGCTTCCGGAGAGACTCCTGAGCTATTGCTAAATCGTCTCGCACAAAATGAAGAAATACTGTTTCGTGTAGCAACTCTTTTACAGACCGCTGTGAAAGAGAAAAAAATTATTACACCCGCTGGCGAGTGGCTTCTGGATAACTTTTACCTCGTTGAAGAACAGATTCGCATCGCAAAACGCCACTTGCCAAAAGGATATAGCAAGGGACTACCAAGAATTGCCAGCGGTAAATCTGCTGGCCTTCCCAGAGTATATGATATAGCAATAGAAATCATTTCGCATAGTGATGGTCATGTTGACATCTATAGTCTCAGTAATTTTATTACGGCCTATCAAAAAGTAAATTACCTTACGCTGGGTGAACTGTGGGCTGTACCCATTACGCTACGTTTGGCATTGCTAGAAAATTTAAGTCGTGTTGCATCACGCATTGCTATTGATCTGCTGGATGAAGATCTCGCCAACGGTTGGGCTGAGCGCATTCTGGAGACAGCCGAAAAAGATCCTAAAAATCTGGTACTGGTGATAGCCGATATGTCGCGATCCAATCCCCCTATGGTCAGCTCATTCATTGCAGCCTTCACGCGCAAACTTCAATGGAAAGGTCCTGATCTCACACTTCCAATAAATTGGATTGAACAACATCTCTCTGAAACCGGCATTACTATTAATGCCATGGTGCTTGCCGAGAATCAGAAGAAGGCAGCAAACCAGGTATCAATGAGCAACAGTATAAACAGCCTGCGCTTTCTTTCCAAGATGGACTGGCGTGAGTTTGTGGAAGCCGTGAGTGTAGTAGAACAAACGCTTCGATTGGACGCTGCCGGTATATATCCCAAGATGGATTTTGCTACACGTGATCGCTACCGACATGTGATTGAAAAAATGGCGAAGAAGAGTGATTTATCGGAGCATGCACTATCGGAAATTGTTCTGACACTTTCGCAGGAAAAGAAAATTGAAAATGGTGATCATCGTAAAGCACACGTAGGGTATTACCTCATTGGCCCCGGAGTAAAAGAAACCGCGCAACGCGCAAAAGCTGTATCGTACAACGGCATGGCTATCATGCACTTTTGCAGACGCAATGCCGGTAGTATATATAGTATTGGTGTAGTATTTTTGACTATCGCTGTCACTTTCGGGTTGTTAACCAACGCCTATAATAACGGTGTCCGAGATGGACTATTTATACTCCTTATGCTCCTGGTAATACTAGGAGCCAGTCAATTTGCAATTGCTATAGTAAACTGGATTGCTACCATTGCAACGAGTCCTGCACGCTTACCCAAAATGAACTTCTCTACGGGTATACCCAATGAGTGTCGCACACTGGTGGTCGTCCCTACTTTGGTAGGGAGTCAAAAGCAAGCAGAAAAATTATTGGAAGATATAGAGGTACGTTTTCTGGCAAACCGGGATCCGAATCTTATCTTCGGCTTGCTGACTGATTTGAAAGATGCATCACAGGAAACATTGCCGGAAGACCAGGCATTGGTCAATACATTACAACAAGGCGTTCAGCAACTCAATGCAAAGTATGGAAGAGCAATAAACGATACCTTCTTTCTATTTCATCGTCCAAGATTATGGAATGCACGCGAAGGAAAGTGGATGGGCTACGAACGCAAGCGCGGAAAGCTCAGCGCTTTAAATCGGTTAATACGCGACAATGTAAAGCAGGCATTCGCCTTGATTACAGGAGAAGAAACGGTCTATAAATCGGTACGCTATATTATCACGTTGGATACCGATACGCAACTGCCGCGCGATGCTGCCTGGAAACTTGTTGGCATCATGGCGCATCCGTTGAATCAACCGGTATATAGCGAAGAAAAGAAACGTATAACCGAAGGATATGGCATTGTGCAACCGCGCATTGCTGTAAGCTTGCATGGTGCCGAACGCACACGCTATACACATCTCCATGAGAATGACTCCGGCATTGATCCGTACACCAATGCTGTGTCAGATGTATACCAGGACGTATTTTCAGAAGGTTCGTTTATAGGCAAAGGTATATATGACATTGATGCCTTTGAGAAAGTATTGGATGATCGTTTCCCGGAAAACCGGATTCTCAGCCACGATTTGATTGAAGGTGCGTATGTTCGCTGTGGCTATGCCAGCGATATACAGTTCTACGAAGACTATCCTTCCAACTATGGTGTTGATATTGGCAGGCGCCATCGCTGGGTTCGTGGCGACTGGCAAATCTGGAATTGGATTCTACCGGTTGTACCAGACAAGAACAAAAACCTGCAGAAAAATCCTATTTCAACATTATCTCGCTGGAAGATCTTTGACAACCTAAGACGCAGTGTTGTTCCGATTGCCTTGACCATGCTATATATACTCACCTGGCTTTTTTTACCAGCCACGTGGTTCTGGACTATCTGTATAACCGGACTAATTATACTTCCTTCTATTCTGATCTCCCTCTGGAGTATGCTTCACAAACCGAAAGAAGTTTTATTCCAGCATCACATCCTGAATTCACTCCGCAATACTTATAAAACAATTTTGCAGGCTTCGTTTACAATAGTCTGTTTACCATACGAGGCCTATATCAGCGCAGATGCTATCGTACGCACAGTATGGAGAATGTTTATATCGCACAAGAAGTTGCTGGAATGGAATCCTTCCGGTTCCGTTCAACCAGGTCACCGGGAAAATATACTTGAAATATATACACGCATGTTCACCGCCCCGGTGTTGGCGCTGGGTATTCTGGTGGCATTAATTAAACTTCGTCCGGAAGCAGTGTTGGTCGCTATACCCTTCCTGGTATTATGGGTTCTGTCGCCTGCTATCGTGGCGTGGCTCAATAGTCCGGTACCAGCATTAATCGGAGAGTTGAGCATTGACCAGCGAAGTACATTACGGGAACTGTCGCGTAAAACATGGGCATTTTTCGAAGACCTTGTAGGCCCTGCCGATCATTGGCTTCCGCCAGATAACCTCCAGGAATATCCTATACCTGTAGTAGCACATCGGACGTCACCAACAAATATAGGATTGGCGTTGCTTGCGAATCTGACGGCCCTTGATTTTGGATACGCCTCGGGTATACAATTCATCAACCGCACTGCGAACACATTCAATACCATGAAAAAGCTCGAGCGGTATCAAGGCCATTTTTACAATTGGTATGACACCACTACGCTCCTGACTTTACATCCAAGATATATATCAACGGTTGATAGCGGTAATTTGGCCGGGCACCTGATCACATTAAGTCAGGGCCTTCAGCAACTGCCCAATAAGACTGTAACGGATCGTGCAGTGGTAGAAGGACTTTATGATACATTGCGTTTAGTGATCCGCAACCTTTCTGCAACACAAGGTACCCTATACGAATCCATTCAAAAAGATATAGCTGAGCTATTGATGCTGAAGCGCATCACATTTCAGGATATAATAAGTACACTTAAAAATATAGTAGCGCATAGCAATCTGACTATAAATCAACTTGATCAAAAAGGTGAAGGATACTATTGGGCAGTGGCGCTTGCCAAACAAGCAAACACTTTCCTCGAAGAATTTAATTTTATAGCGCCATGGCATACATTACTGCCAGTACCTGAAAAATTTACACCGTTAAAAATATTCAATGAGATTCCTACGCTGGCACAGCTCGCGGAGATCGATCAAACAACACTGGCAGAATTGCCAACACTTCCACTTCAAAAGCGAACCGAAGAAGAAGAACTGTGGCTCGAAAAATTTGATAGCGCATTAAAAACTGCCGCGCGGTATGCACAGGAACAATTGCTCATCATTGAAAACCTGGTGAATGAATGCTCGGGCTTTGCAGCGATGGAGTATGATTTCCTATATGATAAAGCACAGCACTTGCTTGCTATAGGGTATAATGCAGAGATTCATCAACGCGATTCGAGTTTCTACGATCTACTGGCATCCGAAGCGCGACTAAGTTCTTTTGTAGCGATCGCGCAAGGAAAAATTCCACAAGACAATTGGTTTGCATTGGGAAGACGTCTCACTACAGCGGGTAGTACTCCGGTGTTGCTCTCATGGAGTGGATCCATGTTCGAGTATCTCATGCCGATGCTGGTTATGCCAAGTTATCCCAACACCTTGTTGGATGAAACCATGTTGGGCACCGTAAAAAAACAAATTGAATACGGCCGGCAACGAAATATACCTTGGGGAGTTTCTGAATCATGCTACAACGTAGTGGATACGCATTTGATATACCAGTACCGTGCATTCGGTGTTCCGGGATTAGGATTTAAAAGAGGACTCGGTGAAGATCTTGTTATAGCACCCTATGCAACTGTAATGGCATTGATGGTACATCCACAAGCTGCACATGAAAATCTTGAACGATTACGCAAAGAAGATTTTGAAGGACGTTATGGATTTTACGAATCTATAGACTATACTCCCTCGCGTTCTCCGCGTGGACAACGGCACGTATTGATTCAAACGTTTATGGCACATCACCAGGGTATGGGATTTCTATCTCTAGCCTATACGTTGCTTGATCAGCCGATGCAGAAAAGATTTGAAGCTGACCCTGCGGTTCAAACTGCATTGCTTCTATTGCAGGAACGTGTCCCACAAACTACAGGTTTCTATTCTGCAGCAACCGATATGCAGGATGTTACCACCGTGCTGACACCAACAGAAATGCGCGTGATCAACACTTCGGATACACCTTCACCTGAAGTACAACTGCTGTCCAATGGAAGTTATCATGTTATGCTCACCAACGCTGGTGGCGGCTATAGCCGGTGGAAAGATATAGCGATCACACGCTGGCGTGAAGACAGTACCTGCGACAACTGGGGTTCCTTCTGCTATATACGCGACCTTGACGCTGGCAGTTTCTGGTCAACATCACATCAGCCAACCTTAAAACTGGCAGATCAGTATGCAGCTGTTTTTTCACAAGGCAGAGTTGAATTCAGAAGAGTTGATAATGCTATAGAAACTCATACGGAGATTATTGTATCGCCAGAAGATGATATAGAGATCAGGCGTATACATATCATCAATCGCTCGCGCAAGAAAAGAAAGATAGACATTACCAGTTTTGCAGAAGTCGTACTCAATGCACAAAATGCTGACACGGCACACCCCGCGTTCAGCAACTTGTTTGTACAAACGGAGATACTCTCTCAGCAACATGCGATCATGGCTACACGCAGGCCGCGTTCACATGATGAGCAACCACCGTGGATGCTACACATGATGAAGTTCAACAGCACGCATACAACGGACATCTCCTATGAAACCGATCGCGATAAATTTATAGGACGTGGCAACAGTATAGCAGACCCGAAAGCGATGAAAGTAAAGGAACCGCTTGGTAACTCACAGGGTTCTGTGCTGGATCCTATTGTCGCTGTACAATATCGTATGACGCTCGAACCGGACGACGCTATTGCTATAGATATAGTTACCGGCATTGCCAAAACGAAAAGTGAATGCCAGGGGTTGATTGATCGTTATCAGGATCCGCACTTGCGTGATCGCGCGTTCGAATTATCATGGACACATAGCCAGGTGGTATTGCGACAGATCAATGCAGCGGAAGGTGATGAACAATTATTCGGAAGACTCGCCAGTTCAGTGATCTATAGCAATCCTGTACTTCGCGCGAAGCAAAATATACTTGTACGAAATCAACGTGGACAATCTGCATTGTGGAGTTATTCTATATCCGGAGATCTACCGATTGTGTTGGTGCGTGTATCCGATTCATCCAACATGACACTGGCGCGGCAACTCGTGCAGGCGCATGCTTACTGGAAACTGAAAGGGCTTGCTGTTGATCTTGTAATTATAAATGAAGATCATACGGGCTACAGACAAGTTTTACAAGATCAGATTCACGGCTTGATTGCCGCAGGTATAGGTGTAAACGGGCCTGGCAAACAAGGCGGAATTTTTGTGCGATCATCTGATCAGATCCCGAATGAAGACTGGGTATTATTGCAAACTGTAGCGCGTGTAATTCTATCAGATACCCGCGGAAGTCTGATCGACCAGGTGAATAAACGTGGTGCGATCAAAACAAATATAGCGTATCTCGATCCAACAAGTGTTGCTATACCGATACAGATTGGAACTTCCAATACAGGATTATCCTTGCGTACCGATCTTGTATTCTTCAATGGCCATGGTGGTTTTACAAAAGATGGAAAAGAGTACGTCATCTACACTACGAAGGATAAACCAACGCCACTTCCATGGATCAATGTTATTGCAAATAAAAACTTTGGCACCATTGCTACAGAAAGTGGTCCCTCCTATACCTGGGCAGAGAACGCACATGAGTATCGCTTGTCACCCTGGCACAACGATCCGGTTACCGGGTTAAGTGGAGAGGCATTCTACATCCGTGATGAAGAAAGTGGCTATAGCTGGTCACCTATGCCTTTCCCTGCCCAAGGGAAAACACCCTATATTACGCGGCATGGATTCGGCTACACTGTATATGAACATTTGGAAGATGGTATATTTACAGAAGTGTGGGTATATGTAGACCTGGAGGCATCTGTAAAATTTACCGTTATCAAAATCAAAAACAATTCCGGAAGAACCCGTCAGTTAACTGCGACCGGGTATATAGAATGGGTGCTGTCAGATTTACGCGAGAAGTCGGTATTACATCTTGTAACAGAGGTTGATGCCGCTACGCGGGCGATTGTGGCTACAAATCCCTATAACGCTGAATTCAATAGTCGTGCAGCCTTCTTTGATGTCGATGCCGAAGAATATACTTTCACCTGCGATCGCACTGAATTTATAGGACGCAACGGTACACTCGAAGCACCGGACGCATTAAAGCGGGTGCAACTCTCCGGTAAATATGGAGCTGGTTTGGATGCGTGTACCGCTATGCAAGTTCCGATTGAGCTTGAAAATGGTAAAGAGCGCGAAATAGTTTTCCGGATGGGTGCAGGAAGAACTATACCAGAAGTAAAAGAGACTATACGCAAACATCGTGGAAGGAAAGTTGCGCAGGAAGCGTTGCAAAATATTCACCGCTTCTGGAATAAAACACTCGGCACTATATATATAGAAACGCCCGATGCTGCATTGAATATGTTAACCAACGGATGGCTGGTATACCAGGTACTGTCTTCACGACTGTGGGGAAGAAGCGGCTTTTATCAAAGTGGTGGTGCCTTTGGATTCCGTGATCAGCTTCAGGATGTAATGGCATTACTGCATGCAAAACCTGAACTCGCACGCGAGCAGATTATACTCGCAGCGTCACGTCAATTCAAAGATGGTGATGTGCAACATTGGTGGCATCCTCCTATAGGCCGCGGTGTACGCACGCAATGCTCTGACGATTTCATGTGGCTTCCATTTGTTACCAGCCGTTACGTTATCGCTACCGGTGACGTACAGATTCTGAATGAAGTCGTACCGTTCCTCGAAGGCCGTCCGCTAAATGCCAATGAAGAATCGTATTATGACCTTCCTGGTATATCCGAGCAACGTGTCAGTATATATGATCACTGCAAGCGCGCCATCCACCGTGGACTCATGCTATATGGTGAACATGGACTACCTCTCATTGGCTCAGGTGACTGGAACGATGGTATGAATATGGTTGGTATACATGGCAAGGGCGAAAGCACCTGGCTTGCGTTTTTCTTTCATGATGTCCTGAAACGTTTTGAATCTATAGCACACGTGCATAACGATGTAGCATTTGCTGAAGAATGCGCATCGAACGCGCGACAACTCAGCAAAAACATCAACCAGCATACATGGGACGGCAACTGGTATGTGCGCGCTTATTATGACGATGGTACACCGCTCGGTTCATCGGCAAATGATGAATGCCGCATTGACTCTATATCTCAAAGCTGGGCTGTGCTTTCCGGAGCCGGTGAGCCTGAACGCATTGTCAGCGCTATGAATTCGGTAGATCAATATCTCGTAAGAAGAAACCATAAGCTTATACAACTACTCGACCCTCCGTTCAACAATTCTGAAAAGGATCCAGGGTATATAAAGGGTTATGTTCCGGGTGTACGTGAAAATGGCGGGCAGTATACACACGCAGCGGTATGGATGGTAATGGCGTTTGCTAAACTCCACGACCGGCAACGTACGTGGGAGTTGCTGAACATGATCAACCCGGTAAACCACGGTAAAGATGCTACCGAGATCCAGGTATATAAGACAGAGCCGTATGTAATGGCTGCCGATGTATACGGAGTGGCTCCGCATGAAAGTCGTGGTGGCTGGACATGGTATACCGGCTCAGCCGGATGGATGTACCAGCTCATCATCGAATCATTTATAGGGTTAAGACGGGAAGGCGACCAGTTGTTCTTTGAACCATGTCTTCCGAAGGAATGGCCTGCCATTAAAATACACTATCGTTTCAAGGAAACGGTTTACTATATCACGATCGACCATACTTCGGGAGATGAAACGGAGCTCATTATTGATTCCGTTCGCAAGGCTGAGAACAGTATCCACCTGGAAGATGACAGACGTGAGCATTATGTCACCATTAAAGTAAAAGAAACTGAGATGAGTAATTTGATACACATTTAAATTCAACGATCCCTTACCTGACACTATATAAATAAGTAACAACGTTGGTAGGAGATTTTAATAAACAAAGCTATGAAGGCCAAAAAGATTTTGCTGATCGATGATGAACGGGATTTTGGTGTCCTGATGAAAAGCTTCTTTACTCGAAAGAATTTCGAGGTCTATCATGCTGTTACGTTAGCAGAAGGAATGAAAATTCTGGATGAGATTGAACCGGACTATATTTTTCTGGACAACAACCTGCCGGATGGATTGGGTTGGGGTAAAACTGAATATATACTGGTGAACTATCCCAAGGCACAGCTAAATCTCATTAGCGCTTATCATGTACCTAAAACTTCTGCTTCGTCATTTCGCATTTTAGAAAAGCCGCTTGTCATGGAAGAACTTAACAGGATCTTCGAGTAAAGATTACGGCAGTTGTGTAAATCAAGTAACATCTCCGGATGTATCGAGTAACTGCATGCTCAATATTTCCTAATACAAAAAGGCACGGTTTTGTCGATTTGCTATAGCATATTCAATTGTTAAACACTTAAAATTTTTCAATTATGGCTAACTACAATCGTGCGCAACGCGGATCGCGTTCCTACTGGCCTAATAAAGAAAGCAGTTCACGTGGTTCTAATTATGGAGACCGCTATACCAATGGTCACCATTTGGAAAATTCTGACTGGAATGAAAGTCGCCATGGCCAAGGTTCTTCCTATGATGACAAGTCGGGATATCGCGGCAATGAAAATCAGTATAACTCAAGACGCTATGATGATCGTGAAAATGATTATCGTAATCAGGGACAATCCGGAAGATCTGGGTATGGTAACGCGCGTTCCTACGACCGTGATTTCGATTCACGATACTATGGAAATCAAAATACATATAGCGGTGGAAGTTACGAAGGTGGATACGGCAACAGAGGTTACGATACCAATTCTCGTTCAAGCCAAAACCGTGAACAATGGAACGATGACCTTGGCTATGATTCCGACTATCGCGGCGGCTATAGTCAAGGCCGTATAAGCGATGGTGGCTACGGCGGCTCCACCTATGGCTCCGGTAATTATGGCGCCTATAGCTCAAACTATAATCGCTCAGGCTACGGTCAAGACGATGAACGCAGCTGGTGGGATCGCAGTCGTGACGAGGTGTCATCGTGGTTCGGTGATGATGATGCTGAACGCAGACGCGAACAAGACAGGCAAAGAAGTGGTCAGCACAAAGGTAAAGGTCCTAAAGGCTACAGACGTTCCGATGAGCGTATCAAAGAAGACATCAGTGACAGACTTGGCGA
Source organism: uncultured Bacteroides sp. (assembly GCA_902168185.1). Classification (GTDB taxonomy): domain Bacteria; phylum Bacteroidota; class Bacteroidia; order Cytophagales; family Cyclobacteriaceae; genus Ohtaekwangia. The sequence continues at coordinate 294,547 of CABHOV010000073.1, read as the reverse complement.
TGATCCCTATATCGATGCTTCGGAAATAGAGATCAGTGTAAGCAATGGTGAGGTGACTTTAATCGGCTCCGTGGATAATCGTTCTGAAAAACGCAGAGCCGAAGATATAGTTGAGAATATATCTGGCGTGCTGAATGTTGAAAACAGAATCCGCGTACGATCCAGCAGTGGTATGAGCGGTGCAGATTTATCTCCGAAATCAGGACAATCTTCAAAAGATAATTCGAGCATGTCCACTCCGGTTGGAAGTGCGACTTCTGCCACCAATACATCTCGCAAGACAAGTCCTGCAGAAGCATAGTATTTAAATATATACACTAAAATAAAAGCATCGCCCAAATCAGGGCGATGCTTTTATTTTATAAGTACAACTTGAAGTTTATTCGGCTGTATTGGCTAGACTCAAATATTCAGGTCAGACTATTAAAGACGCAAACTCTTTAATTACTTCTTCAGTAAAAAATCTCTGGACTTCCCATGCATCTTTCATAGAGGTATGTATCTTCTTCACTTCAAGATTTTTTCCACGGAAGGAAAAAGAGAAGAAGGCGAACGGTTCCTCCACAGACACCTCAGGTGCTGGCATAGCATATCCGGTAATTCCTATACCCCAATCACTTCTGAAAAGGCTACAAACATTATCCGCCATTTCCATCGCCACTCTTTCCGACACGCAATTTGTAAATTGCGCATGTATAGGCTCGACCTGCAAGTGTCTGTACTTCTGTCCTAAATTATAAGCGGTGATTCCGCCTTGAAAAAATTTCATTGCAAACTCTGCCCTTGACAAAGCAGCCTGTATATGCCCGGAGGTAACACTCTCGGCAACCGACACTGTCTGGTTGCTTCGTAACATATAGTCTTTAATGACATTGATTTCCTTGAGATCGTACATGCTATATTATTGCGCTATAAAATCTTTTAATGCCTGGTTAAATCTTTCGGTATTTTCCAGATGAGGTATATGGCCAACATTCTCAAACTCTATCAGATGTGCCCCGGTTATAGACTCCGCTATTTTCCTACCGAGTGTCGGATATTGTCCTACGGTTTTTCTTTCCTCTTCAGACAGCGCATCTTTCCCTATAGATGTTCTGTCGGCCTGTCCTATAATCAACAAGGTAGGACGCTTTATGTTTGCAAATTCATAAACCACGGGTTGCGTATAGATCATGTGACTGGTTAATGCATTTACCCAGGCAAGCCGATTATACTCTGCACTCAACGTCCAGCGGTATTGAACCTGAACATACGGTTCATATTCCTGCTTCCATACAACGTAATACGTTTCATGATATTTTCGAATGCTTGCTTCTGTCCTGGCGAGTTCCTTCTGATATTCCTTTTCAATAGAACTATAGGGAACCTTTACCTTATAATCTTCAAGGCCGATGGGATTCTCTAATATCAAATGACTTACTCTTGCAGGATACATCAGTGTAAAGCGTGTTGCCAACATCCCTCCCATCGAGTGCCCCACCACTGCTACAGTTTGGATAGAAAGTGAATCCAGTAAATTCTTTGTTTGCTCAGCCAGAAGTTGAAAAGAATAAACAATAGATGCCTTAGACGATTTTCCGAAACCAACCTGATCAGGCACTATAACACGATACCCTAAAGCCGCCATGAATCGAATCGATTTCTCCCAATACGCTCCGAAAAAATTTTTGCCATGCAAAAACAGAACAGTTTTACCATTCTCGTTTGCAACAGGCTTTATGTCCATATAGGCCATGGACACATCCTGACCCTGAATATGAAGTTTTATATACTGTACAGGAAACGGATATTTGAAATTCTCCAATGCGAGTCCTAAAGGTTCCTTAGGCTCTTTAGGTTCAACCTGGCACCAGGCTGAATGTATACCCATGATAACAATCAGTGAAGCGGTAATGAATTTTACCATACGAACGCAAGTATAAATATATAGTCAAAAAAAATCTGTCCCGTTGCCGGGACAGACTCCTATAGTTTAGCTTACTCTTTTACAGCGATGAATGAATGACCAGAACCTGGCCGGGCAAATCTCAATGCTTCATTCAATGCGTTTACAATTTGTGCTACATATTCTTTACGATAACTTACTACTGCATTTTTCTCACCTTCGGCAGTAGCAATTCGCACCGCATATTTTTCGCGGATCAAAGCGATGACTATTATTCCAATTACGAAAAATGCCACCCCGATCCACATGATGATCGTGTTTGCATTTATAAATTCTCCTGAGTCTGTGCGCATTTCACCAAATGCATTAATAGGAAATACATTCATGAATCCGCAAAGACCGAGAATGAGTCCAGCCAGCATCAACAGAATTCCTGGCAAGCGCTGAGGTCTTACAATAAGCAAACCGTGTTTGATAATTCCTTTCAAACTATACGATGTATTCTTTACCTGAAAAGTAGAATCTGTTACAGTTACATCGTGTCCATCGGTATACAAAATCTTATCTGGTATCATAACATTATAATTTTTTTTGTTGTCCTAATCAATTTGTGATATACCAGTTATCCAGAAATATTTATGCCTTTGTACCGAAAACAAAATACACTATATATAATATGGATTGAGGTGAGAAAAATCCACCTCATACAGGCAAAATGGCCCACGTTGGAAGCATTCGTCTTTTCGCAAACAATTTTCTTTCAAAAGGACAGCAGTAAATACCTTCCCCTATATCTACAGTATGTGGTTATTTTCCTCAATACGTTAAGATTTTTTATAACGTTTAATGTTTTGCACCACATGTTTAAACGTAGATACTCTGCTTGGGGCAGTGTATACTCAAAATATGCCATTCACTACAACATTATTTAGCCTGTTAAATGGCATGTTTTTTTGAATATACGTTTAAGTCAGTAAGTACTGGCTCGAAAACTACTTAAATATATATGCTATGAAAACGAATGAAAGAGTCGTCAGTATTCTGAATGACCTGATCCGTACTAATCTCGATCGTATTAAAGGATATCAAAAAGCTGCTGAAGAGATTAAAGATACAACCGACTTTGAAATCAAAACTATCTTTATTCAAATGGCAGAAGATAGCCGGAACTATAAAAGCGCTTTAACAGACGCAGTGATACGTCTGGGCGGTGAACCCGCTAAAGATACATCTGCTGCCGGAGATATATACCGCGCGTGGATGGATGTAAAAAGTACATTTTCTTCAGATGATGTATTGGCGGCTTTACAACTTTGCGAATTCGGAGAAGACAGAGCGTTGGAATCTTATAAAGATGCCTTAAGCGAAAACTTCGAATGGCCAGTAGGTGTAAAGAATATAGTTGAGAATCAACGTAAATCTATCAAGGCATCGCACGATACTATAAAGACTTATCGTGATCAGTATGCACATGCACATTAGCCACTAACTCAAAAACAAAAAAATGAGACTCGTTCATAAATTTATTCCTTTTCTATTTGCAGGATTCGTTGTGATATCCTGTGGTAAAAAAGAGGATACAAATACAAATGAAATCGCGGAAGAATCAAATGAAGAAAAATTTGATGAACGTAAAGAAGAGAAAGATGCAGACTTTGTTGCAGAAACAGTTGCTGCAAATTATGCCGAGATTAGCTTAGCTAAACTTGCTACACAAAAATCGGATAACGCACAGATCAAGGAGATAGCACAATTGCTGGAAAAAGAACATGGTAAATTGCTGGAAGATCTGCAGACCTTTGCAAGTCTAAAGGCTATTACTGTTCCAAGTGAGGAGAAAGACGAAGCGAAGCGGAAAATTGAAGATCTGACGAAGGAAGAGAATGTAAAGGACTTCAATAAGAAATGGTGCAAGACCATGGTTGATCAACATGAAAAGAATATAAAAGAATTTGAATCACGTCTTGAGAAGACAGAAGATGCAGATTTAAAAATATTGATCGACCAAAAGTTACCAGACTTAAGAGCACACCTTGATAAGGTAAAAGCGTGTGAACAAAGTATATAATTTTCCACTTTAAATTTTAATCATCATGAACTCAACATCTAAAGTAATTGTCGGCATCCTGGGTGCTGCCGCTGCGGGCGTAATTGTAGGAATGCTCATCGCACCAGAAAAGGGAGAAGACCTCCGCAAAAACATTAAGAAAACTACTGATGACTGGCTGGATGACGTTGCCCAATGGATGGGTAAAGGAAAAAGCTTTCTCTCCGAAATGAAAGACCGCGCATCTGAAGAAGTTGAAGATGCTACTTCAGAAGCATCACAAGGTATTAATGGATTAAAAGAGAATCTTGGAAGAAGAAAACAATAAAAAATGATCTTTTGTAAGTCTTTTTCATTTTTCACTGATACTGGAATTTGAATAAGCAAGAAAAGATCGAAAGGACTCTCAGTGAGAGTCCTTTCTTTTTTATATATACTTATGCGTCTTTATATACTACTTTACATATTTGGTTGTACATAATTGGTTGCACATTATTGGTTGCACATTATTGGTTAGACGTAGATTACCCCTCTTGAGGATTGATTAACCAGATGTGGAACTATATCCAGAAGAATACACATTTTGTGAAATCAATTTCGCGCTTGTATTTAAATATAGCTTTAAGCACGCTTCAGAGACTGGCACCGTATTTTAATATATAGACATAACAGATTTCTTTCATCTTTAGGGGTGCTTCCTTTAACTGAGATGTGAATCTTGGATAAAAAGCTGAGAATATACTCTATATAGCCTGATTCCAGGTAATACTGGCGAAGGTAAAGAAGAAAGAATCTTGGGAGGCTCCTCACGGAGCCTCCTTCTTTATTTATAGGTGACTATATTTAAGGGAAACTGTTTTCGAGAACGATTAACTATTATTCATGTGTAGTTAATCCGGCCTGGTGTACGGCAAGATAATCTTTGATCTGGAAGACCACTTCGTCAACGTTTTTGGCAACCATCACACGGTATGTACCGATGTTCTTGAAAAACCGTATGGTTATTTCATCCTGGTTCAAGAGGATAACTTTTTTATTCGATTTGATTGCCAGTGCTACTTCAGACGCTGTACCAGCGGCCATACCCAACACTACAATGATATTGCTTGATAACACGCTGATCAGATTTCGGGCACTTCCCATACCCGTTACAATTTTGATCTGAGCGTTTTCAGAAGAGTTACGATCATTGCTATCGGGCAGCACACCGATGGTTAATCCACCAACGTCACGTGCACCTTTCATAGCAGCATCCATTACTCCGAAACTGCGACCGCCAGTCAAAACGATCCAGCCATGCTTGGCGATAGCTCGCCCAAGCTCGAATGCAATTTCGTTATCATCCGGGGTTGCGTTCTCGCCAGGCCCCATAATTCCTACAATCGTTTTAACAGACATATTTCAGTGAAATTCTGCCACTAAAGTACTCACGGATCGAACGATTTACAAGCGTAACATTTACACGAATTTTAAAATTCATGCTCGCATTCCAGACAGCGGTTCACTTTTCGCTTGGGAAAGAAAATTCCGAAGAAGAGTATATTAAGACCAGCCAAAAATTGTTCGCTGAGCCTGCGCGGAAAATCGCGTTCTATCTTTTTTGATTGGCATTGCGGACAGGCAGGAGCTGAGTCATCTTCAATTATGAGATTTGCCTCACTCAAAATATGGCGGGCCTGCGACACGTCACTTTCAAATAAATGAAGCCGCACCTGGAAGAATGCATGCTGTTGGCCGGGGTATAGATTCGCCAGGTTCTCTTCCGTTAAAAAACAAGGAATGCCATAGGCGTCCAACTTCGTCTTAATGATATTAGCATGTATAGTATTATCAAACTGCTGAAAGACAACAATCTCGTTCCGCTCTTCCATGGCAAGGATTAAACTTTATGAAGATACGAACAAATCAGTTAAGTCTTCTCCATCATTCCCTTTACTTAAAAGAAAATCAAACAGCGCGTTTACAATGGCTGCAGTGTAAGCGAGCGACCCAAGCCGCTATAGGCTTTCAGGCTGCCTTGATTGGTACGGCGAACGATCAACGCATTGCTTTCCAAAGGAAGTGTTGTAATTAACTTGCCCTGTCCATCATAAATAAAAGACAGGTCCTGACTTCGATCCGTAATGCTGATATATACTTTACCATTTCCAAAATCATAGTAACGAACTTCTGCCGGATTGTTACCTACGAAATCGCTAGCGAATATTTCCTTCAACTCCTGGTTCATCACGGTCAGTTGCCGAGGTTCCTGGCGGATCACGAGGTATGACTTTTCGTTCTCTTCGCGCACTAGACTAAAGCGTGCTTCCGGTACAGTTTTAATAAGAGACTCGCGACTGATAATCTTTCCATCCAGATTAAATTTGATTCTGAACCCATCACGCGATACGATTATAAAACTTGTTGACGCAGCATCACTACCGGCTTCTACTGCATAACTTCCTACCGGACGGGCATCAAGATTCAGCGGGAAGTTCTTCAGTGTCTCTCCCCTGCGATTCATCAGATTAACAATACCATCTTTACGAATGGCAATGATATAGTCTTTGCCTCGAAGGCGGTGATGCTGCGCGGGTGTAAATAAACTTCCGTCTGTTGCCTTCGGTTTCCAGCCATCGAGGTTGCTACCTTCCTTATCGTACATCCAGAGCTTGCCGGTTTTGCTGGCTACCAGGAAGCGATAGTTCTTGCTGTGATCATAATCCACTACGCTGGTATATTCAATGTCCTTCTCTTCAATGGTGATCGGATAGGGCTTCACATAATTCCCTAAACGATCGATCACGTGCAGCTGTCCTGCAGTAGCAAAGAAGAACTGGAGTTTTCCGTTCTTGAGGTAATCGATCTGTGCTACATCGCCTGTAATAAAATTATCAAGCTCCACTTTCCATTGAACTTTGCCATCGGCTGATACCAGACTGATTGCGCGAGTTGAATCCTGCACCAGTACATCTTCCTGTTTGGTAAAGTGATTTCGGATCACAAAAAATTTATATATACCCTGACTGAAGTTGGTGATGAGCTTATCGCGCTTTTCTTCTTTCGCAATTGTACCGCGTTTTGTTTCGCCTGAGGCAGACCATGTGATGTTGGTATAGTAACTATTATTAAGGTGGCTCATCTGGATTGCACCCATTTCTATAGCCTGTAAAGAACTTTGGTTCTCTTCAATGAACTGTTGCCATTTGGGATACAATGCCCCCGCCATCATGTTCCACGCCAGTGGCGTATTGATATATACACTCAGGTTTGCTTCGAGTAGCGTTGTTTCCAGAAACTGATTCTGCGCCACAGATTTACCCCACGTCTCTTCCTTATCTATATCATCCAGAAAACTTTTCAGTTCATCTACATCTTCACCTATTATAATAGTGTTGCCCAACGATGTATAGTAGCTTGAAGAGAAACCGGAGAGCAGTGGCCAGAATAATTTTTCAGGAAATGAGCGCAATGGTATTTCACGAAGTTCGTAATCAGAGAAGCGTTCATAAAAGACGGTATCGAGACTCGTTTTCTGCGCAACGGTGTTTAGCGTATTAATCCATTCTTCTGGCTTGGTAGTCTCGATCAATACAATCTTGGACAGATTATTTTCCCTTCCTTCGAGATAACATACCGTTACTTCTTTGCCCAGGCTCTGGTATAGATTTTTGAATTGCACTCCGGCCGTAGTTTCCAGCCGGGCAATAGAGTCCTGAAGTGATGATTTCTTTTTGGCAGCGTATGTTTTAAGGGACTCTCCTAACTTAGGCCCATCGCTGATTCCATAACTCGTTACCATTACCGAACGCGATGATATCAGGTTCTTCATGTTAAAAGGAACCGGCACCTGGTTATTAAACACAGAAAGTATATATCCCTGGCTTGCACTGTCCATACTAAAACCATTGAACGTAAGCGTTTGTCCATCCGCTTTAATATCAAGAAGCGCAGAGTGACCAACCTGCTGTACAAAATCCGTTGGGGCATTGGCGAAGGAACCAACCCAGTTGCCAAAGTTTTTAATATTCACATATAGATTGCCGGCATCTTCCTTTACATGCGGCATTTGGTATACCGATGAGATTTGTTTCTTGAAAGTAGATCCATCACCGGTATAGGTACGGATCACATCTTCCAGCAGAAAGGGAGTAAAGCTTCCTACCCAGATATCATCAACCTCCGCCCATGAGAACATTTGTCCTTTAGAATTCAGTTCATTAATCTTCACTCCATTAAATTCACGCTCGGCAGTTTTCAATTTACTCCATTGTTCGAGCAACAGGTTTTTGATCTTGGATTGATATAGCGGAATATAAAAGACGAAGTCAAAATCGTCTTTACGTGTTTGATGTGTCGATACCAGGAGCCCGCGAGGTTGAGCTTCGATAAAATCGAAGAGCATCTTCAGTGAATCAGCTGATGGCTTCTGATAAAATGCAGCCTTTCTGAAAACGGACCAGAGCGATGTCTGCTGCATCTCCTGTACGCAGGGCTGGCAGTCGTTGGCCTCGTATACAAAAATGGTAGACTCGGGGACGAGCTCCCAGGGAGAAGTGTTCTTGGTTACGAGTAACTGTTGGTAGAGAAAATAGCCCCCGACCGTTACAAGTACTATTCCGATGGTAATTAACAGAGGAAGTCTCTTCACGCGCTTACAACCTTAAGTATAAATTAAGGCTCAAGATAAGAGGCTCTCGTGTAAATGACAACCCTATAATTTTTTTAGGACCGGATTAAACCTTCTCTTCCGAGGATTGTCCAAGCATTAGATTTAAAAACAAACGATATGAAACAGGTAATCTTCGTACTCTTGTTAATCACCTTTGCCGGTATAGCAGAGGCACAAACCTCAGCACCCGGTATCAATGACAGGCAAAGAAATCAGCGTAACCGAATCAAAGATGGTGTTGCCAGTGGCGAGCTCACACGCAAAGAAACTGTGCATGCCGTGCAGGATCAGCGACACATCAGACATATAGAACGCAGGGCAAAAGCGGATGGGAAAGTAACAAAACGTGAACGTGCCCGCATTCACCATGAACAGAACCAGGCGAGTCGCTCTTTGCGCAAAAATAAACATGACGCGCAAGCCAGACGATGTGCGCGCTAAAAAGCGAATAGTATATTATATACTATAGTTGCTTGAACTATAGATAACAAAGGGCTCGTGTGAGCCCTTTGTTATTATACTATCACATTAAGGATCGCGTTTATACTTTGCTCAAGGCCTGCTCCAGATCGGCCAACAAATCTTCAGCATCTTCAACACCAATGCTAAGGCGGATGAGCGAATCTACGAGGCCGCTCTTCAAGCGCTCCTCTTTGGGTATACTCGCGTGTGTCATCGATGCAGGGTGATTGATAAGCGACTCCACACCGCCCAGCGATTCTGCCAGCGCAAAGAGTTCAACACTCTCCATCAGTTTAGTTGCTTTATCCATGCTATCATCTTTTAAGGTAAACGAAAGCATACCGCCAAAATCCTTCATCTGCTTTTTAGCAATAGCATGATTCGGATGATCCGCAAAACCAGGCCAATATACTTTACCAATCTTCGGATGGTTCTTGAGATACTCGGCTATCTTTTTACCGTTGATACAATGGCGTTCCATACGAAGGTGCAACGTTTTTATACCACGCAACACCAGGAAAGAATCCTGCGGACCCGGTACAGCGCCACATGAGTTCATAAGAAAATGTAGCTCCTGGTATAACTTTTCATCGTTCACGATCAAAGCTCCCATTACTACGTCCGAGTGTCCGCCTAAATACTTGGTGACCGAATGCATTACTATATCTGCACCGAGCTCCAACGGATTCTGCAGATACGGTGAAGCAAATGTATTATCGACCGCTACTATAGCATTGTTCTTCTTCGCGATAGCAACACAGGCTTCAATGTCAACAATATTCATTAGCGGATTGGTAGGTGTCTCAATCCATAGCAATTTTGTTTTCGCATTGATAACAGACTGAATATTGGCCGCGTTGGTGAGATCGATGAAGTGAAATTTTATTCCGTATTTCTCGAACACGCGCTTGAACATACGATAGGAACCACCGTACAAATCATTGCTGGTGATCACCTCATCGCCCGGGTTCAATAATTTTATAACAGCATCGGTAGCCCCCATACCGGATGAAAAGCAGATAGCATGCTTTCCATTTTCTAATGCGGCCAGACTTTTTTGCAATGAATTACGAGTAGGATTGGCTCCGCGTGCGTAAGCATATCCTTTATGTTTGGCAGGTGACTCCTGCACATACGTTGATGTTTGATAGATCGGGGTCATGATTGCCCCGGTGGATGGATCAGGCTCTACGCCTGCATGTACTGCTTTCGTTCCGAATTTCATGATCCGTTGTTTTGTAGTTGAGGCGCTAATATACAAAACAGGTTTGAGCTGCGAACGCTAAGCCTTCACGTAGTGAAGAGTAAGAAACTCGTCTTACTCTTCATATCATATTCTTTATTTCTTAGTTCTTAATTCAACCTCGCGATAGTAACACTACCGGTTTGTTTCTTATGATCCGGATATACAATGATATAAAAGTACGCACCATCCGGCAGAGGGCTTCCCGCAGACGTTCCGTCCCATGGAGAACTATATCCGATGGAAGAGTATACCTTCTGACCTTGTCGGTTGTAGACAACAATTTCAGCTCCGTCCAGCAGGTAGGCATTTTCAATTTGCCAGGTTTCTGTACTTGCATCACCATGGCTGTCAGGTGAAAATAATTTCGGTGGCTTCACGGTAACGCTCTCTTTGCTTTGCTCCTCGAAATTTGCCGTGACAGATTTATCGCTGTTCATGGTTATAGTCATGGCAGGAGAAGTGTCCACTACATCTCCGCTCCAACCCTTAAAAATATATCCCGTTGCTGGTGTAACCATTAACGTTACGACTGTACCTGCATCATAGTTTCCGGCTCCACTTACTGAACCGCCCTCAACAGGTGAACCGGTGGTAACAAGAATATATTTATCCGGAGATTCTAATTGAAAATTTGCTACAACAGATTTATTGCCATCCATCTTCATTGTTATAGAAGGAGATATACCGGAGGCATCACCGCTCCAACCAGTGAAGATGTAGCCAGTTTCAGGGATCGCTTTTACCGTAACAACATCACCTGCATTATAACTTCCTGCTCCGCTTACTGCTCCACCAGCAGTGGGCGAGGCGGTAGTAGTAAGAGTATATTTATCCAGAGATTTTAATTGGAAATCGGCTGTAACGGATTTGTTGCCATTCATCGTTATTGGAATCGAGGAAGAAGTTCCGTTGGCATCACCACTCCAGCCAGTGAAGGTATATCCGGTTGCCGGTGTAGCCTTAACCGTAACAACATCGCCCGAATTATAACTTCCCGATCCGTTCACTACCCCACCAGCAGCGGGCGAGGCGGTAGTAGTAAGAGTATATTTATCCGGAGATTTTAATTGGAAATTGGCCGCAATGGATTTGTTGCCATTCATTGTTATTGCAACGGTAGAAGAAGTTCCTGCCGCGTCACCACTCCAACCTGTAAAGATATATCCTGCCGCAGGTGTAGCCTTGACCGTTACAACATCACCAGAGTTATAACTTCCGGCTCCGCCTACGGTACCGCCAGCAGATGGCGTAGCCGTTACTGTAAGGGTATATTTGATTAGCTGAAAATTTGCAGTGACGGTTTTGTTACTACTCATCGTTATTGTGATCGAAGGAGAAGTTCCGGTGGCATCACCGCTCCAACCTGTAAAAGTATACCCTGTTGCTGGTGTAGCCTTAACAGTAACAACATCACCTGAGTTATAGCTTCCACCACCACTCAATGTTCCGCCTGCAGCGGGCGAGCCGATGGTAGTAAGAGTATATTTATCCGGGGCCTTCACCTGAAAGTTAGCAACGACCGACTTATTACCATTCATCGTCACTGCGATCGAAGGAGAAGTTCCTGTCGCATCACCACTCCAACCAGCAAAAGTATATCCAGCTGCTGGTGTAGCCTTAACCGTAACAGCATCACCTGAATTATAACTTCCAGCTCCGCTCACGGTACCTCCGACCGCTGGTGTAGCCGTTATTGTAAGGGTATATTTGATTAATTGGAAAATCGCTGTAACGGTTTTGTTACCATCCATCGTTATTGATATCGAAGAAGAAGTTCCGGTGGCATCGCCACTCCAACCGGTAAAAGTATAGCCGGCTGCTGGTATAGCCTTAACCGTAACAACATCGCCTGAATTATAACTTCCACCACCACTCAATGTTCCGCCTGCAGCGGGCGAGCCGATGGTAGTAAGAGTATATTTATCCGGAGCCTTCACCTGAAAGTTAGCAACGACCGACTTATTACCATTCATCGTTATGGCGACAGAAGGCGAAGTTCCGGCAGCATCGCCACTCCAACCAGTAAAGGTATATCCGGCTGCTGGTGTAGCCTTAACCGTAACAACATCACCTGAATTATAGCTTCCCGATCCGCTCACAGTACCGCCGGCTGATGGTGTAGCCGTTGCTGTAAGAGTATATTTGATTAGCTGGAAGTTTGCCGTAACGGTTTTATTGCCATCCATCGTTACTGATACTGAAGAAGAAGTTCCGGTAGCATCGCCACTCCAACCTGTAAAGATATAGCCGGTTGCCGGTGTAGCCTTAACCGTGACAACATCGCCTGAATTGTAGCTTCCGGCTCCGCTTACTGTGCCTCCGGCAGCCGGTGTAGCCGTTACTGTAAGGGAATATTTGATTAATTGAAAATTGGCCGTAACGGTTTTGTTACCACTCATCGTTACTGATACTGAGGGAGAAGTTCCAGTTGCATCACCACTCCATCCCGTAAAGGTATATCCTGCTGCGGGTGTCGCTTTAACCGTAACAACATCGCCTGAGGTATAACTTCCACCACCACTCAATGTCCCGCCAGCAACGGGCGATCCAATGGTAGTAAGAGTATATTTATCCGGGGCCTTCACCTGAAAGTTAGCAACGACTGACTTATTACCATTCATCGTTATTTCGATCGAAGAAGAAGTTCCGGTGGCATCACCGCTCCAACCTGTAAAAGTATATCCGGCTGCTGGTGTCGCCTTAACCGTCACAACATCACCTGAATTATAACTTCCTGCTCCACTCACGGTACCTCCGGCAGATGGTGTAGCCGTTGCAGTAAGGGTATATTTAATTAATTGAAAATTCGCTGTAACGGTTTTATTACCACTCATCGTTACTGATATCGAAGAAGAAGTTCCGGTAGCATCACCACTCCAACCAGTAAAGGTATATCCGGCTGCTGGTGTCGCCTTAACCGTCACAACATCACCTGAATTATAACTTCCGGCTCCACTCACAGTACCTCCGGCAGATGGCGTTGCAATAGTAGTAAGAGTATATTTAGCAGGACTTGTTACCGTTAGGGTAAAGATCTCGCTTGAAGAACATCCAACGCCATCTGATAATGTTACAGTATAAACGCCTGCCTGCGCTGACGACACCTTGGCTAGCTGTATCTCGCGTGTTGAAGCAGTATAATTACCGGGTCCTTTCCATGACCATGCGGATAGTACAGTTGATGGTCTTGGACTAAACCTTATAGTATCACCTTCATGTACAGTCGCACTTGCTCCCGTTACCCATGGTCCTTTATTTACTTTATACTTATGAATAATCAGTGACCTGCACAATGTAACAGGCAAGGACATTGTCGCAAGACCTTTAGTATCATATACCTTTGCTACTATAGAACGTGTACAGGTATCAGCGCCTACGTTCAATTTGTAAGGAGCATTCTGAACTTCACCTATTTTCGTTATACCACTATAGAATTCAACTTTACCAATGCCATTACCATCCGTAGCGGTTACAACCACTTCCGTTGAAGAAGGCGCTGATATAGTAACGTCTGGTGCAGTATTCTTCCATCCGGCTGCATCTGTGTACAGAGGCATGGTTGCCCATAAGGCTCCAGCGCCTGCTCTTGCTGTTACCAGGGAACGCACACTGTCTGCCAGATCCGCATGATAATCATATGGAGGTGTAAAAACAGCATCTACCGGTTCGGTCTTCTCAAGATCATTGTGAACAAGAAATCCGCCAGTCTTTATATATATATTATTTTTACAGTTGATGCGTGCGTTCGCAGAGAATTTATAAGTAGGAAAACATACACCATCGAAATAATTACCCTCAACAAGTACCTCTGCTGTTGGAGCATTGGATGCTACCGCATAATAGACATTATCCTTGTGATAGTTATTAAGGACGTGTACCCGGGCATTTACATTCGCTTTCGGATTTCGTCCACTTCCGCCATTCCAAAATATATGATCATATGTAACGTCTGAATTACTAACCAATGCTGCATAGAAATCACGACCGTTACATTGAAACTCATTATATCCATTCCAGTGATTCCACGAGTAGGTAACTTCTTTGGCATTGCTCACATCATTACCATCGCTTATCCATTTAAATGAACAATGGTCTACCCAAAGCTTCGTTGCATAATCCAACGTAATGCCTCCTTGCGCTTCAACAATATGCGGGTTGACATCCCATATCTTCAGATTTCTGAAAATCAGATTCTTTACCGGTACGGTTTGGTTACTATAAAAAGAAGCGCCACGCAGGGAAGCGCCACGCCCCATCCCTATAATTGATTTATTTGATCCTACCCAGACGAGCTGTTCCCACCAATACGGAAATATATATTTACCGCTCACTTTATTGCAGTCGGCCTCACTCATCAGAGCTCTTTTATAAGTAAGACCAGGAAGAGCAGGTGTATTACCACAGTAAGTTCCCATTGCTCCACACGCTGACTCGCATACTTGCAAGTTCTTTTCGATTCGCATATTGCGAAAATCAAGTGTGCCTTCCGGTATCAACATCACCATACTGGCCGGATCTTTTATATACTTAAGAAAATCCGCTTCGCTTTTTATAATAACAATGTTGCTATTATCACCACCCGTGGTAGCAGCACCAAATCCAACAGCCTTGATTTCGAACGTATAGCGAAGCACAACATTCTTATCCCTTGTACTGCCCGACCAAATCCATTTTGCATTTGATCTTGTTGGAAAAGCTGGTGCCGACAGCGAACCTCCGCTGGGCAAAGTTGTTAGTGTACCACTTGTAGATACCGTTGCAGCAGGCCACGCACTATCACTATAGGATCGGCTCTTCCAGTTATTGTCAACGGGATTGCTGAGTACTTTCCAGCCAGTACTGGTAACATGAGATTTCTCCAGTTCTTCCAAATGCATCAATACACCGGGAGCACCCTGACCATTTACACCTACAATGGAAATTGCATTTTTACCAGGCAGAAATGTCATGGGTATAAATCGAACACGACCTGCTGCATTATCGTATGACAGCAGTTCGTCATTGAGATATAGGCGATAACCACCATCCGCCACTATATATATACCTGGCCCTTCTCCGGCTCCGTATGTAGTACCAATCAGCTTTGAACCGGGCACATCTCCTCCCCCAAATTTTCCATCACTGGGAAGTGTAACAATTTCATAGCATGTTGACTGTGCCTGAACAGCGACCGATGTCAACATCAAACCAATAAAGAAATATGTTTGAATAAATCTCAAACAACAGAAAGGCAGCGACATAATTGTTCCTTTCTTCTCAAGTCCTTGCATGCACTCTACGTTTTAAGTATAAAAAAAATCATGCGGCCTCCTTCAAGAAGGATAGCACAACCGCATGCAAAACAAGTTTTCTTTTTATCCATGACACACATTCGTATAGTGACAAAAGAGTATACTCCCTTTAACTTGCTTATGGCGGTGGTGGAAGGCAACTATTCACCGATTAAATATCGAACTGCAAAAAAAGAAGAGAAGTTAATTTTTATGAAGAGGCAACAATAAATACCGAGAAATCATACAAAACAGGTACACGTTTTCAATTATATATATTTGGAAAGAAGAGTAGACAGAATTGTTACCTGGTAAAAAATAAAAAACCCGGCATCACGAAAGTGTACCGGGCAGAAAAAATCATTGAACGTGTCTATTGCTTTTTGTTAGAGGAAAGGTATATATGCCACAGACTACACTTTATTTACAATATGTACTCTGTTATCGATTTTTCCAATAATCACGAATAACGTCCTTCCAATTATCACCGCTCTTCAAGAAGAGCACTGTATTGATGAGCATTTTATCTTCGGCAGTAGAAATTACTTTTGATTCGGCTGCATGAAGTATTATATCATATAATTTATGCTGCGTAGTGGTACCTTCTTTCTGTGCCAGTGTTTTTATAGCATCGATAACTTTAGCAGCCGTTACTTCTTCAACAACAACGGACGCGGGCTCAACGGTGGGCTGTGGAGTTACCACAGGTATAGCTTCTGCCGCGGGTGGTGGTGGTGTTTCAATCTGCTCGCTGAGTTGAGCAGGCGATACCAATGTAGCAGCCTGTTGCTTTAAGAAATCGTTGAGATCTTTCAGTGTGTTTTTTTTCTTGCTCATGCGAGATAATTCAGAATGGCTTGGGCCACCGGTTGATACTCTTTTTCAGCATCGAGTGTACTGAAATTTACGAAAAGATTTTTCTGCGGAACGATCACGGGTAAAATAATCGCATCGAGGTTCTTCAGATTTTCCCGAACTGTAAACACATTCGTGGAACTATGAATGCGATTGGGAAGAATGATGATCTTCAACTTCGGATTAAGTTCACGCGCAGGCGAAAGATCTGTTACCGTCTGGTAGGTTACGAGTAAATCATTTTGCGTCAGACTTGTAGGTACTACAACAGCATCGCTTACGAGACAAAGTTTTTTAATGCCTTCATCGGTTGTCTTGCCAGCGCTGTCAACAACTATATAATCATGCTTCTTGCCTTCTTTCAGTTTTGCGAGTTCATCGGCAACCTGATGATCCTGCGATCCGAGTATTTCAAAATTTGCAAGACCATCTTTCACCTTAAACAACTCCATCTTACGAAGTGTGTTTAAAGTATAGTTGGTATCAGTCTCTACCAATAAAACACGCTTTCCAAGTTTCGCGAGGGTAGTAGCCAGGTTTATAGCGTTGGTTGTTTTGCCCGTGCCGCCTTTCCTGCTGATGAAAGAGATAATTTTGGACATGCCTAAAAATAGTAAACCCGGACGGTTTTAGAAATCATCCGGGTTAATTCAAGTGTCTCGTGTATTAAATACTTCTGTTTATGTCAAATTTCTCGAGGTAATCAGCCACTCTGCGCACAACACTTCCCCCTAAAGCACCATCAACCACGCGGTGGTCGTATGAATGCGAGAGGAACATTTTGTGGCGGATGGCAATCACATCTCCATACGGCATCTCCATAACAGCCGGTTTCTTTTGAATAGCACCCAACGCAATGATACCTACCTGAGGCTGCATAATAATGGGTGTACCCATCACATTACCAAATGAACCGACATTCGAAATGGTAAACGTTCCACCGGAAAGTTCGTCTGGTTTCAATTTGTTATCGCGGGCACGTTTGGCCAGATCATTTACAAGTTTAGCAAGACCGGCAAGATTATACTGATCGGCATTTTTAATGACGGGTACAATGAGATTACCGGAAGGCAATGCTACAGCCATACCTATATTAATATCCCGCTTGCGGATAATCCGATCACCGTCTACCTGCACGTTGATCATTGGAAAATCTTTGATCGCCAATACTACCGCTTCAATGAACAGCGGAGTAAAGGTGAGTACATCGCCATCGCGTTTCTGAAATTCATTCTTTACTTTATTGCGCCACTGCACGATGTTCGTCACATCTGCTTCAACAAAAGATGTTACGTGAGGGGCGATGCGTTTTGAATCTACCATGCGCTCCGCTATCATCTTGCGCATGCGATCCATCTCAATGATCTCATCGCCTGCGCTGATAGAAGCCTGCACTTTGGGAGACGCTGATGCCGTTGAAGCAACAGCATGCTTCACTACCGTTTGAGGAGTAGCGCCCAACTTGCGCGACTGCACATAGTCAAGGATATCTTTTTTAGTAACGCGTCCTTCAAGTCCGCTTCCCGAAATAGTTTCCAGTTCAGCAACCGGAATATTTTCTTCGCGTGCTATATTTTTTACTAACGGAGAATAGAAACGTGAGCTTGATTTAAAATCGGCAACATGTGTTGTACCGTTAACATGTGCTACAGCAACCTCTTCTTTTGCAGCAACCTGTCCGGAAGTTTTCATTCCATCAGCAGGTGTAACCGAAGGAGAAGCCTTACCATTGGCAACATCGGTAGTGATGATGGCAATGGGTGCACCAACTTTTACTACATCACCTTCCTTCGCTAAAATTTCTTTTAGTATACCACCATGTGTGGAAGGAACTTCTGTATCTACTTTATCCGTAGCCACTTCGAGCACAGATTCGTCTTGCTCGATTTTATCGCCAGGCTTTTTAAGCCAGGTTAAAATCGTAGCCTCGAATATACTTTCGCCCATCTTTGGCATGATCAGTTCTACCTGCCCCATGATTCAATCGGTTGTTTGATGTGGCAAGTTAATCAGGTTTTAGATTATTTACATGATCTTCCGGGTCTTTGGAATAAAACGTTTTAAGAAGATGTTTTGAACTAAGAGAATTTCGGCAACCCGTATCTATACCGAAGAAAAACAAACATTAGTATACCGCACTATTTAATGCCACACCGAATGAGACCCAAAAAGGAAGACTGTATTGATCGTAATTTATAATCTATGAAATCATTTCGGCAGACTCAATCGAATCAGATTCAACACCGCGACTGATGCCATCTTTATATTTAAAATCCGTTCTTTCGATAATTGTAGTTTGCGCGTTACGGTGTGGTGTTTATCCGAATAAGCAATCCATACTGTACCCACAGGCTTCTCCGGTGTCTCACCGCCGGGTCCTGCTATACCACTGGTGGCTACCCCTATATCTGTATTAAATTTTGCGCGCACCAGGTTTGCCATTTCACGAATGGTCTCTTCGCTTACAGCACCATATTGCTCCAGTGTCTCAGGCTTCACTCCTAACTGACGCATCTTTATAGCGTAGTCGTACGGTATAATGCTTCCGAGAAAATAAGAAGAGCTTCCCGGTACACTTGTAATCAGGTGCGAGAGATATCCGCCGGTACAACTTTCAGCAACAGCGAGTGTAAGTTTCTTCTCCGACAAAGTTTTTCCAATCGCTACTTCCAACGGATCCTCTCCGTAGCCATATATAAATTGTCCTACACGTTCTTTTAATTTTTCAATGAGCGCATTGGTCTCGTTCTCCAGTCTGTCCGTTGCGTCTCCAATACTGGTCAATCGTAATTTTACTTCTCCCAGGCTGGGCAGATATGCAAGCTTGATATGAGATGGTAATGCATTTTCCCAATCAGCAATTTTTTCCGCCAGAAAAGATTCTCCCAAGCCAACCGTACGAATCACCTTATGGTAAATAGCCGGTGTATTGAAAGTCTTCTTTAGTTTAGGAACTACCAGATCGGTCATCATTCGTTTCATCTCATGGGGTACACCGGGCATAGACACGAAAACTTTTCCATTACGTTCGAACCACATACCAGGCGCAGTACCCAGCACGTTGGTAACTTTTTCACAGCATACCGGCAAGGCTGCCTGCTGGCGATTTATTTCTGTTAGCTCGCGTCCTCTGCTTTTAAAAAAATCTGTTACTTCTGCCAACGCTTCTTCATGAATCTTTACTTCGCAATTAAAATACTTTGCCAGACAAGGTTTCGTTAAGTCATCATTGGTCGGACCTAACCCACCCGTGATCAAAACTATATCTACTCTACTTTCTGCCTCCGCAAGCGCGGCAAGGATTTCATTTTCCTGGTCGCCTACCGTTGTCTTTCTAATCACTTTAATTCCGGCATTGCTGAGTTCAACACTCATCCATTGTGAATTCGTATCAACGATCTGTCCATATAGAATTTCATCACCGATTGTTAAGAGCTCTGCCAGAATTGTCTTCATAAATTACTTTCAGATTTTTTGTATAGTCTTCCAACGTTCTGCAAAGGAAACCAGTCTTACCTAATAAACAAACATCCCCATGAATCTGAAACCTATTAAAATCAAAAACTTTTCGCGGGCATTTGTGTTAGGAGCGCTCTCCTTGCTATGCTACGCATGCGATGTACTTGAACAAGATGACTCAACCAATAGTCCTCAAGTTGAGATCAGTGATGACAAGGTATATGTATTGCCAAATGGTTCTGCCTATATCGATCTTTACTCCAAAGTAAAAACACTGGGTACTGTTAAACTTAACATCGCAGGCCAGCCACGTCATGGTGATTTAGCTGACCTCGGCAGCGGCTTTCTGCAATACTCGCCCGACCACAATTTCAAAAAAGGACATGATGCTATTTCATTCTCTATATATTCTGCCAATAATGAATTTATAAAATTTGACAGTGTAGTTATTATTATAGAAGATGATACTACACAATTACCGTGTGGCATTTACCCGCGCAACGACTCTGTTTATAATGTCACCGGTCCTACCATTATCAATGTATTGAGCAATGACATCATCTGTGGCGATTCATCGGATGTAATCGTTGAAGTGTATAAACCTTCAGCGGCTTTTCCCCCATACGCAGGAACGGCCAGTGTAACCGCTGACAATAAAATCCAATATACACCGGGTAGCGGTTTCTCAGGAACAGATAAAATCATATACAAAGTATATTCTCCTACTGACACCACCAAAATTGGATTCGGCATAGTATATATAGTAAAGGAACAGGCTTGCGTATTACAACTTCAGAACGATTACTTCACCATAAACAGAGATACACTTCAATCAGACACGCTCCAACTCTTCGTATTCGATAATGATGTGCTCTGTGGAGATTCTGTAAACTACAGCTATACTATATCGAAGGCGCCTCTATATGGCAAAGCCTATATGCGCAGAAGATTCGCAATCGACTATATCGTTCCGGATTCAACAGCAACGTTTACTGACAGTCTATTCTATAAGGTTTGCAACGGATCGCAGTGCAAAGAGGCAAGTGTGGCCATAACGATCCATTGAGAGTTTGAGAGTAATAAAGTAAAACGACCCATTACCCAGGTCTTCACTGAAAAGTGGAGACCTACACTGTTTATGCAATATCAACACTTGCTGGAGCGATGCAAACAAAAGGATGCATCAGCTCAACGCATCCTATACGACTTATTTAAAGCGAGGCTCATGGGCTTGTGCAGGCGCTACTCCAAAAGCCGGGAAGACGCGCAGGATATGCTACAGGAAACATTCATTAAGATATTTTTAAAAATACAACAGGTGGCGACTGCCGATAAACTTGAAAGCTGGATGAAATCAATCGCAGTACATACTGCTATAGATCATTATCACAAATCAAAAAAATCTGATCAACAGCTATATTCTTCTGCCGATTATGATATAGCGGGAATTGATACCGAAGGTATATTGGGGAACCTGTCGGATGAATTCCTGATCTCTGTCATTAATGAATTACCGGAAGGCTGCCGCATCATCTTCAATCTTTTTGAAGTGGAAGGATATAGTCATGCAGAGATCGCTGCATTGCTGGGAGTAACGGAAGGCACATCGCGTTCGCAGCTCCATCACGCCAAGTATTTACTGAAAGGAAAATTAAACCGTATTGGAATAAAGCGTTATGAAAAGCTTGCCTGAGAAAGATTTTTGGAACAACATCAAAACACGGTTAAATAATTACACCGAAGAACCAGAAGATGGCTGGGATGATATTGCCGCGCTCATTTCTCCATCGCGCTACGACTATAGAAAATGGATGGAGTTCTCACAAGATGTTGCTTCGGCGGTCGTTTTGATTTTGTTACTGGTGTTTGTTACCGAACCATCATCAGACGAAAACCTTGTACAGAAAAAATCGGAAGGTGTAAATAGCAATACTATATCAAAATCAGAAGGCATAAATAGTAATACTGCATCAAAAGCATTATCGGCACAAGGTGAACACGTCGATGGAGATAGCGATGAATCCGCGACATCAATATCACCGACAAATAACGATGATGACGCTTCATCCCTGAAATCTATAGGTGATTACACAAAAGGATATACTTCGCGTAATAACAATGAAGTAGCAGGGAAGACAGCTCGTTCCTCCGAGAATCGCCAACACACCAGCCCGACAAATACTATACTATATCAGCAAGCAATGCAGGAGAGTAATTCAACATCAGCAACCGGCACGTATCAAATAAATGCTGAGCAGGAAACATTGTCGTCTCAGCATATATACCCTCAAACCACAACAAATGACAGCATCGGAGCGATCGTAACTAAAGATTCTACTGAAGTCATTCAGAAGAAAACTGACAGTGTTGCATCAAAAACAGGTGAAGCGCAGAAAAAGAAAAGTAAAGCGAAGAAATTCCGCCCAACAGTATATTTCACAGTATCTCCTTCCCTTGCCTACCAAAAAATAGTGCCGGTCCGGAATGATGCCGTGAACATTTCTGAAGTAAAATCCGATGGAATTTTTTCATCTAACCGCATGGGCTTTGCTCTTGACGGAGGGTTTCAGGTGCCGGTAACAAAAAACCTGGAAGCATATATAGGGGCATCATACTATCAGCAGAACCAAACGATGGTATATACATACGAGACAGGAGGCGTAATCGAAATAGAAGGCAACCCGGACGAAGACTATATCATCAAGCCAAATTCACAGCAAAAAGAATTTTCATATGCCATGCGTAATGTGGGTGTTTCAGCCGGATTTTTCTATCGACTTAAAACAGAAAAGCTGATGCATAAAGTTGGCGCTGGCCTTCAATATCAAAAGGGATTTATGAAAGCACAGGAAGGTGAGACGTATCAAAATAACCAGTCCAGTTATTTTAACTACCAGATTTTGTATCGCCTGGAGCTCGCCATAAACCGAAGAACAAACTTTTATATACAGCCAAGCTTCACACATGCTATTCATTCAAAGGAATCCTTGCAAGAGCCGTTCACATTAAAACCGTATCGGGCTGCTATAGGCATTGGTATGATTTATCGATTCTAAGCAGCGCTGTACTATGCATCAACAATCCAGCCGTATACTATGGCAGGAATTATATTGCGTGTTAAAAAAATATCTCATCGGCAAAGGAATCTTGCTCTCAGCGATTTGTAGCATTCCTCTGATGCGAGTGCAGATCTGGTTAAACAACGAATGTAAATCTCCCGCGACAGACCGCGCGATAAAACTGCAAAGCGTTGATCATTGACGTGGACTTTTCTTTACCTTACCAGGGAATTTAAAAGTCTATGAAACGATCGACATTCGCAATTTTAACATCCCTTGTAGTAGTTACCGCTTGTACCACCGCACAGCTCAATCAAACCATGAGCGAAGTAAACAAAGCGCTTAAAACAGAACAACCTTTAACCACCGGAGAAGTAGCAGAAGGATTAAAAGAAGCACTCATCAACGGAATCTCCAACGGATCAGACCTGGCGTCACAACTGGATGGCTACTTCAAAAATCCGAAAATTAAAATTCCATTTCCTCCGGATGTAAAAAAAGTAGAAGACAAACTTCGTCAGATCGGATTGGGTAGTGAAGTGGATAAATTTATATTGACATTGAATCGTGGAGCAGAAGATGCTGCAAAAGAGGCGAAGCCTATATTTATCAGCGCTATCAAACAAATGACGATTCAGGATGCATGGGGAATTTTAAAAGGAACTGATAATGCAGCAACCGAATATTTGAGACGCACTACATCGGCACAACTCCGCGAAAAATTTCAGCCCGTCATGGCCAGTTCATTAAGCAAAGTAAACGCAACCAAATATTATAGCGATATTGTTACACGCTATAACAAAATTCCGTTTGTTGAAAAAGTTAATCCTGACCTGAACGATTACGCTACCACCAAGGCTATGGATGGATTATTCATGCTGATTGCAGATGAAGAAAAAAAGATCAGAGAGAATCCTTTGGCGCGTACTACGGAATTACTAAAACGAGTTTTCGGTAGCCAGCAATAAAAAAACTAAACAACCAGATTTATGTCCCTCTTTGAAAAACATAAGATCACCATCAGTGAAGCTGTAAAGGCTTTGCATGACAGAACATTTTTCGCACATTATCCGGAACAGCCTGCTCCCGCTATATATGGTGAAACAGCCGATGCGGATGCACAGGTAAAATTCAAATCAAGCCTCGGAAAAAAATTCGAGGAATTAAAACAGACGAATGTTCAAGGTTGGCTGGGCGAAGAAGAATCGCCTTATCTGCAAGAACCGTTAAGCATTCAATACCCGGTATCACCTATAGATATACTTACTGACAATGCAAAAAAAGCATTCCATGTCTGGAGGAAAGTACCGGTTAACGATCGTGCCGGAATTCTGGTAGAAACTTTGGAGCAGGTGAAGAAACGATTTTTTGAAATCGCGTATGCCACCATGCACACTACCGGCCAAGGGTATATGATGGCATTTCAAGCATCGGGTCCTCATGCTGCAGATCGTGCACTCGAAGCGATTGCTGCCGGCTACGAAGAGTTGCACCGGTTTCCCTCAAAAACTATATGGGATAAACCGATGGGCAAATTCAATATAAAACTCAACAAAGAATGGCGTGCCGTACCCAAAGGTATAGCTGCTGTTATCGGGTGCTCCACATTCCCTACCTGGAATTCTGTGACCGGTATATATGGGAGTCTTATTACGGGCAATGCTGTGATTGTAAAGCCACACCCCGGGGCGATTTTACCAATAGCGATTGTTGTGGCAGAGATTCAGAAAGTGTTAGAAGAAAACAATCTTGATCCGAATATATGTCAGCTTGCTGTTGATACTATAGATAAGCCTATTACGAAACAACTTGCGGAACACCCCGCGGTAAAAGTTATTGACTTCACGGGCAATGCTGTCTTTGGAAGTTACCTTGAATCTTTAGCTGGCAAAAATGTTTTCACAGAAAAAACGGGAGTAAACTCAGTTATACTAGACTCTGTAGAAGATGTCGATAAGGTTGCAGCCAACCTTGCGTTTTCAGTTGCACTCTATAGCGGACAAATGTGTACCGCGCCACAGAACTTTTATATACCTGCAGGTGGCATCAAGACATCCACCGGTATAGTATCGTTTGACGAATTCTCACAAAAATTTATTGAGAATATAAACGGTATAGTAGATAACCCGAAGGCGGGTCCGTTTGTATTGGGCGCTGTACAAAACAAAAAAACATGCGAGCGCGTAACCGATGCAGAGAATTTATCTGGCAAAGTGTGGCTCAAGTCGCGCACGTTTGTGCATCCGATGTTTAAAAATGCACGTGTGGCAACTCCCATCGTAGTGGAAGTAGATGCATCGCAAAAAGATATATTCAGCAAAGAGCTATTCGGCCCCATTGTGCTTTTGATTAAAACCAAGGACACTGATCAAAGTATATCACTTGCACAAGAGATGGCGATGAATCATGGCGCTATATCTTGCGGAGCATACACAACAGACGAAAGTATAAAAGAAAAGATAGCGGACGAGATGTCGCTGGCAGCTACACCCGTATCGTTTAACCTTACGGGAGGTATATATGTAAATCAGCACGCAGCATTCTCCGATTTCCACGTAACCGGTGGTAATCCGGCAGGCAACGCATCATTCACCAACCCGGAGTATGTAACAAAGCGCTTTACATGGGTAGGGCATCGCGAACCGGTACAAGCCTAACAAGTTCGAGCTACGAGAAGAAAACAATACTATATACTATAGCTTCTCGTAGCTCTTTGCTTACCACAAGAAGCTATTGTCCAAGCCATACCGATTTAAGTTTCCAGACACGCAGATTCGTTACAGCTTCGCCTCCTTCCTTAAACTGCTCCAGGCTATATTCTGTCGATGAAGGAAAAATCTGGTCCGTAATAACACTTTCTCCATCATTGATGAATACTTCGATGATGGAGTTATCTACAAAGACATGCAGCTTTAATTTTCCGTTTTGCAGTTTTACTGGCGCACGTTCAACACTTGGGAAGGTTTGGTGAAAGGCTACGTTACCAGACTTCGTGCGATCAAGGAAGACCTCTTCTTTCTTTTTATCGTAACCTATAATCGTTTGTTCATTTTCACCGGTGACTATTTTTATTCCAAATTTAGCAGCGGTACCAGAAGTATATACATACTCTGCTTCAAACGCTTGTCCGGGAAATACTTTTCCCGGTGGAGTATAGTGTACGCTATCCTCGCGCAGTGCTACTGTTTCTTTCACGGGCTTTTGAATGATACGATATCCCTGCGGTGTATTCTTCAAATATACTTCGCGCGGCAAAGTCATTGCGCTTCGCCATGACGATGTTGGTATATCCTGTCCGTATGCCCAGTTATTGGCCCATCCCAACAAAATTGTGCGCCCATCTTTCTGAGGAATGTTATTGAATGTTACGGCAGCATAAAAATCTTTTCCATACTCCAGGTATAGCGGGTATTGCGCGGGGTTCTCGGGAGCAAATTTCTTTCCATCAAAATTCCCGACAAAGTATTGCATACCTACATACGTTGGGCCTTGCGAATGAGAATTCGAGATAAACAACACCCATTTCTTTTTAGAAGAATCATCAAGCAACGGTACCTCTACCAGATCCGGACATTCCCATATTTTAGCTGTATCACCTAGCGGACCAAATTCACTTAGCAATGCCCATTCTTTCAGATTTTTAGACGTGTAGAATTGCGCTTTGAATTTATTGGGAATCACTACACTCATAACCCACTTTTTCTCTGGTGCATACCAGAATACTTTGGGATCACGGAAGTCTTTCAACTTTTTATCAAGCACAGGATTGTTTTGGTAACGCGTAAACGTTCTGCCGCGATCAGCACTATAGGCGATACTTTGATGTTGCGTAAGTTGCTGATTGTTTTTGTGTATATGCGAAGTATAGATCGCCACTATACCTACGGAGTCTTTGGTAAAGAAACCACTGGTATTGTTTACATCTGCAACCGCGCTTCCGGAGAAGATCATTGTACTGTCGCCCGATGCTTTATCTATATACTCGGCTATAGCTACAGGCAAATGTTCCCAATGCAACAGGTCGTTACTCACGGCATGCCCCCAACTCATGTGTCCCCATTTATTCCCGAAAGGATTATACTGATAGAACAAATGATATTCACCTTCATAAAACAGCAAACCATTGGGGTCGTTCATCCAGTTGTGATCCGGTGAGAAATGAAAGGCAGGCCTGTATGGTTCGCTATATCTGGCTATCACTGTATCCGTTGTAACACTTCCGGGCGACTCTACCGGAGGCTTTGTTGTGCAGGCGCAAACAATAAAAAGAATATTAGAAAACAGAAGATACTTCAGCATACATTATACTTTAGAGCGTTAAAGAAAGATACACAGCTTTGGTGACTATTCAATAACCGGGAGTTCTGTCAAAAGTTTTATAGCGTTATCAATCGAGTATGCACGATTAATTTGTTTCAACGCCTGAACATTCTTTCTAAACTGCTCTTCGTGTAAGAGCATGCTGATCTTATCACGGATATCATCCACTGAATCGAGCTTCATATCTCCACGTAAACCCAGTCCATGATAAACCACACGCGTTGAATTACCGGGAGGATCCATCACCGATTCGCCCGGATATACCAGCATGGGAACTCCCTGGTCAATCGCCTCTTTGATCGAATTCAGTCCACCGTGATTTATAAAGACATCCGTATAGGTTAATACATCGAGCTGCGGAACATAGTTTACGATATATACATCACCATGTATGCTCCTGAGATCATTTGTAGCCAGCGAAGTTGCCAACAAGAGAACAACGTTTTGATCTGCCAGTGCCGTGATCAGCTTTGTTATGAAGTTTAAGAAAGTTTGCTTGTCTTCAATAGGCACCGTCCCGAATGCGCAATACACCAGCTTCGCCTGACGCGAATTTATCTTCTGCTGAATGATCGCTTTAATCTGTGGGTATTCATTGCCGCCCCCTTCTGTTCGAGCATAATCTACCTGGAAGCCCACATGATGTTGCTGCATATATATAGTGGCTTCCTTAAAATCAAATTCGCGGGGCAGAAAAATAAACTCATGAAGCCCCTTCAGCACGAGCCCGTAAAAGCGTTCCTGTTCGGATAAGTATTTAGCAGGTATGCCATTTTTCCGAATCCTTCGCTGAATAATGGTTTCATCATCCATTCCAAAAAACTTCAGCTTCTGTGATCGCAGTCGCTTTCTCTTTTTAAATTTCAACTGATCAATCTCCTCTATAATGCCGGCCTTGTCATTTGGAAATACAAGACTATTTACCGGTGGAAAATTTTCTGTAAGCACAGAGGTCAACATAGCATGAACTAATGCTAACCTGATCTTCCGTTTTTTGAGCAACGGATATAGCACTATAAAATCGGTAGTCTGATGGGTATCCAATAAGATCACATCAGGCTTATATATATCTACAAGCTTTGTTAATTCCTTTTCGCGAACTGTATAGAGATGATCACTCCACCGATCCACAAGTGTATTCCAATAGATAGGAGTACGCTTTTGTGTCTCGCACACCCATTCCTCCAATCCCAATCCAAATGGAACCGTCTTCAACGGATAGTATAGAAATCCCTGTGCGGCAATGTGATTATGAAAGAATTCAACACCGGCGAAAAGAACTTCATGTGACTGCTGCAACGTGCGGGCTAGATGAAAACAAGGATTGAAATGTCCTTTTCCGTGATAGCATAAAAAAAGAAAGCGGGCCATCTATATTTATCGCGATTTAGTTGGAAGAAGACCAGAAATCAAGTAATCCGTAAGTTCGAAAGATCAAAACCAAAAAGTTAAAAAATTAAAAGCCTAATAAAGTCTGTATAAAAAATGCAGAAGAGTATTTTTCCTGTATTGGCCGTCATTATATACTTCACACTCTCCATCTTTCGGACTTCCTGACTTCCGGTCTTCCCGACTTTCT
The DNA here is from genome assembly GCA_902168185.1 of uncultured Bacteroides sp. Taxonomy (GTDB): domain Bacteria; phylum Bacteroidota; class Bacteroidia; order Cytophagales; family Cyclobacteriaceae; genus Ohtaekwangia. The sequence continues at coordinate 265,714 of CABHOV010000073.1, read as the reverse complement.
ATCTCCGACTTTCGAAATTTTTCATCACCTCACCTTCGCACCACGTATATACCTCGCAAACCAATTCGGAAACAATCTTTTGAAAGGAACCCCCAACGTCTCTTTTCCACCTATATATACTTCGTTCTTTTTCTTTTCTATAGCTTTTACAATTCGTTCGGCACACCATTCGGCAGGTTTACCTTTATATTGAGCATCGTCCATTTTGCCGAGTGGAGTCCCATCGCCTGTTATAGCCGAAAGTGTTATAGGTGTATGAATAAATCCCGGACAAATCATCGTCACCGTTATACCATCACCAACTTCTTTCCAGAGTTCAGCGCGCAGTGAATCGAAGAATCCGTGAAGTGCATGTTTCGAAGCAGCATAACCCGAACGATACGGTGTACCAAAAATCCCTGTCACACTCGACACGGTAACAAGGTGCCCACTCTTACGGCTTAAAAAATGAGGAAGTATATTTTTAGTAAGCGCCACTGCGCCAAAGTAATTTACTTCCATGATCTTGCGATCAACTTCCAGCAATGTATCTTTTGCAAAACCCCGTTGACTTATACCTCCGTTGTTTACAAGTATATCTACATGACCAAAAATCTGAATGGCAGCATGAGTCGAAAGCTTCAGCGTTTCGGTTTGTGTAAGGTCCAGCGGCAGTATATGTATACCGGGTTGCGCTGAAGGTGTACAATTTCCTTTCACGCGCTCAAGCTCTTCTTTTCTTCTGGCCGATAGAATTAATCTCGCTCCCTGCTTTGCCAATTCATACGCAAGCGCTTCCCCTATACCGGAAGATGCACCCGTAATCCACACCACTTTATTCTGCAGTTTCGCCATTGCTTTATTTTTTAAAAATAAAATATACTGCTAACACCAGAAACGCAAAACCGATCAGGTGATTCACCTTGAAAGTTTCTGTCTTAAAGAAAAGGAATGAGAAGATCATAAACACCACCAGTGTAATTACCTCCTGGAGGACCTTTAGCTGCACCAACGAAAACGGACCTCCATATTCTTTATACCCTAAACGATTGGCGGGTACTTGAAGAAGATATTCGAACAACGCTATACCCCAACTAATCAGGACGATGACAAGGAGTGGTAAGCTTTGGCTCCACTTCATATCCTTGAATTTCAAATGACCATACCATGCGATGGTCATAAAGGTGTTGGAGAGTGTAAGCAGAAGAATGGTATAGAATACTCTCATGGTATATACATCATTGCAGCGATGCTGATTGCTTTCTGAAAGATTCCATTCTGCAATCAGCATCCTGCATATATACTTCAATTATTTTACTAATTTTTTATACTTGATCCGGTGCGGCTGATCATCACCTAAGCGCTTGCGCTTATTCTCTTCATATTCACTGAAGCTTCCTTCGAACCAGGTGATCTGAGAGTCGCCTTCAAAAGCAAGTATATGTGTACATACACGATCAAGGAACCAACGGTCGTGAGATATAATTACAGCGCAACCAGCAAAGTTGTCCAACGCCTCTTCGAGAGCGCGCAGTGTATTTACATCCAGATCGTTGGTAGGCTCATCGAGTAACAACAAGTTACCACCTTGTTTCAACGCAATGGCTAAGTGTACGCGATTACGCATACCACCGGAAAGTTCTTTGATTTTTTTCTGCTGATCCGTACCGTTGAAGTTGAACTTGCCAACATACGCGCGCGAATTCTGAGTTTTACCTCCCAGTTCGATCAACTCATTACCACCTGTTATAGCTTGCCATACAGTATCTTCTGGTGTGAGGTCATCGTGTTCCTGATCTACGTAAGCGATCTTTACCGTCTCCCCTACTTCAAAGTTACCGGCATCGGGTTTTTCTTTACCGATGATCATTTTAAACAAGGTAGTCTTACCAGCACCGTTCGGTCCAATGATCCCGACTATACCTGCAGGAGGAAGAGAGAACGTCAGATTTTCATAGAGCAACTTATCGCCATAGCCTTTTGCTACACCAGTCGCTTCAATTACTTTATTTCCTAAACGCGGCCCTGGTGGTATAAAGAGCTCAAGTTTTTCTTCACGTTCTTTGGTCTCCTGACTTAATAATTTCTCGTATGCACTTAAACGTGCTTTACCTTTTGCTTGTCTTCCTTTCGGATTCATGCGCACCCATTCCAACTCACGCTCCAGTGCTTTCTGTCTCTTCGATTCACTCTTCTCTTCTTGTGCTAAGCGTTTTTGTTTTTGCTCAAGCCATGAAGAATAATTTCCCTTCCAGGGTATACCTTCACCGCGATCAAGTTCAAGAATCCATCCCGCTACATTATCGAGGAAGTAACGATCGTGGGTTACCGCGATCACAGTTCCTTTATATTGTTTCAAGTGTTGTTCAAGCCAGTATACCGATTCAGCATCTAAGTGGTTGGTAGGTTCATCCAGCAAGAGTACATCGGGTTCTTGCAGCAGAAGTCGGCAGAGGGCTACACGTCTTTTCTCACCACCCGAAAGATGTTCGATGGATGCATCGGGCGGAGGACAACGCAAAGCGTCCATGGCGCGATCAAGTTTACTGTCGAGTTCCCAGGCATTAACAGCATCCAGCTTTTCCTGGATTTGTCCCTGCTTGGTGATGAGCTTATCCATGGCATCGGGATCTTCCATGACTGCCGGATCAGCAAATTTTTCATTGATCGCCTCGAATTCTTTCAGGAGGGTTACAACATCCTGAACACCTTCTTCAACGATCTCTTTTACAGTTTTTGACTTGTCGAGTTGAGGCTCCTGCTCCAGCAAGCCTACCGAGAAACTCAGATCAGACACCACTTCCCCCTGGAATTCTTTATCGATGCCCGCGATGATGCGTAGCAACGAAGATTTACCCGAGCCGTTTAACCCGAGCACGCCAATTTTGGCGCCATAGAAAAAAGAGAGATAGATATTTTTAAGAACCTGTTTGCTTGGCGGGTAAATCTTATTTACGCCCGCCATCGAGAAAATAATTTTTTCGTCAGCCATGAGTAATGTATTGATGATGGTTGGCCCCTGTAAATTTTATGAGATGAAGTTTCTGCTTCATTCAATAATTCAGAAAGTTAGCCGTTGAGTTTTATGGCCGCAAATATGGCTTTTTTAGTCCATAGTGCATAGTAGATGGTTCTTTCTGAAGTTGATTTGAGATCGGTTACTTTTTCGTTTTTAAGACTATCGACTGCTAACTATTGACTATGCCCTAATTAATTCTATTTTTGCGAAAAATTAAAAGGAGGACGTAAACTATGTATTGGACTCTTGAACTTGCCTCTTACTTAGAGGATGCTCCCTGGCCGGCAACCAAAGATGAGTTGATTGATTATTCTATCCGTTCAGGTGCTCCCCTGGAAGTAGTAGAAAACCTCCAGGAACTGGAAGATGACGGACAGCCTTACGAAAGTATAGAGGAAATCTGGCCGGACTACCCAACCAAAGAAGACTTCTTCTTTAACGAAGACGAGTACTAACGAAGACATCGACATTATTACTACACACATTCTATCTGAAGCCGACCTTCAAAGTCGGCTTCATGTTTTTTCGCGTAGCGGTATAAATCGATTTAGCGTTACAAGCGATTACCTCGCGGGCAATTCCTGTCATCAAGCGATTCATTCATCTTACTGAATGCATTTCTGCTTTTCTTTCGACTCTTAAATGAAGACCCTTATTCTCTACATAAACTAATCTATTCTAAACTGTTAAAAGAAGTATGGTAAATTTTTTAAAGGGCAAGCATTTAATATCCTTTCTGCTCACAATCTGTATTCTGTTAGGCTCTTGCAAGAGTATGAACAAAGCCACCAAAGGAGCTATTATCGGTACTGCCGGTGGTGCCGCTGCAGGTGCGCTTATTGGCAAGGCTGCCGGTAACACTGCCGTAGGTGCCATTGTAGGTGCTGCCGTTGGTGGAACTGCAGGCTACCTGATTGGAAGGTATATGGATAAGCAAGCTGCTGAATTGAAGAAAGATCTTGAAGGCGCTGAAGTTGAACGTGTAGGGGAAGGGATAAAAATAACTTTCCACCAGGGAATTCAGTTTGCTACGAATTCATCTGAAGTGACGGCTACATCGAAAACAAACTTGCAAGACCTGGCTCGTGTATTGAATAAGTATGACGACACCAATATCCTGATTGAAGGACATACTGATTCAACCGGCAAGCCGGAGTATAACTTAACGTTGTCTGAAAAACGCGCAGCATCCGTATCCACTTACCTGAAGACATTGGGGGTAACGAATGCCCGCATTACAACGGTAGGCTATGGCCCGGATCAACCAATAGCTGATAACGGTACAGCGGCAGGCCGTAAAGAAAACAGACGTGTAGAAGTGGCGATCTTTGCGAATGAAAAACTGAAAAAGAAAGCTGAGAAAGGCGAGATATAGTCGCAGGTATAGCGGTTACAATGGAAGAGGTAGTTAACAGCTACCTCTTTTTATTTTTCAACTATGCTATAAGTCTAAAAGCAATGCTGTAAAGCAAACGCATAATTTAGTTAGGACTAAAAACTCGCGGCTATTTTCGCATGAGTGCCTCTGCTACAATCAAATCTTCCGGAGTGGTGATCTTGATATTTTCGTAGCTTCCTTCAAAAAGTGAAATGATGTGCCCGGAATATTCCGCTACGCTGGCATCGTCTGTAAAGCTTGCATCTTCTTTTACCCGGTATGCCTTCTTGATCAGATCAACCTGGAATGTTTGTGGTGTTTGAATGAGCCTAAACTTGGAGCGGTCTACAGCTTTGGTATTATCCTGATCCGTCATGCGGATGGAATCTTTGAGGCGAACCGAGGCAACAGCACATTGATGCACTGCGGCAAGCCGGAAGGATGCACCAATGATATCTTCACTTACCAAAGGACGCACGCCATCGTGTATCGCTACCAATCCATCGCCATCGATTTTATCAAGACCATTTTTCACAGATTGAAAACGAGAGTCGCCACCTTTTTGAAGTATCAGCGGCTGTGAGAAGTTATGTTTTTTACAAAGCGCCTCCCATGTTTCGAAGTCGTCTTCCGGTAATACCAGTATAATTTTTATAGAAGAAGAGTATCTGTAAAATGCCTGCAGGGTATGCATGAGTATAGGTAAGCCCTTCAACTCCAGAAACTGTTTTGGAAGTTTACTCTTTATGCGTGTGCCTTTTCCTCCGGCAACGATGATAGCGTATTCTGTAGCGTTCAAGACAATTCTTTTTTTGCGAAAGATAGAAAATTGAGAGCCGAGGAGAGGCGCTGTTAGTTGCTGCCTTTGACTTCAGGGAAATCAACAAGTTACTTTGCAGTGTATATCACATGCAAATCATCGAACACTCCTATTACCTCTCCGTCCTCTGTCAGGATGCTTGTTGATTTCAATTTCAGAGTCGTTGAAGTAAGAGTTACGATCGTTCCTTCATTTGTAACTCCATCTATCGTCATCGAGAGTACCTGATCGTTGTCTTTCAAAGACCATGTACCCTGCAGATCTTTCTCATCATCGTCACATGCAAGAGCGCCTACTGTGATCGTAAACTTACCATCCTTTGAAAAATCTAAAATATCATCAGCCGAGCATTCTACAATATCGGCAACCGTACCACCAATTTCATACTTTGTTGCAATCCAGGCGCGAGCAGTTAAAAGATCAGTTCTGCTGGCATCATCGTCATCATCACTACAAGACAACATCACAACCATTACAGCCAATGAGAAATAATGAGACAATGTTCTATTCATACTTAGTTTTAAAATGGGCTATAAAGATAGCTACCCGTACAATCTCTTTGTTAAGAATCTAAAAAACAAAAAGCTGCTCTCTGTGAGAGCAGCTTTTAATACATATACTTCAGATATACTATTTGCCTGTTAAAACAATATACAGCTGTACTTCAGCATCATCTACACCATCGCCATTCGTATCAAAGTCTATTGTCCCGCCGTTTACTTTAAGCGTTGTTGATGTAAGCGTGTGAATTTCAACTTGATCGGTATCTCCATCAATAGTAGTCGAAATGGTTTTGTCTCCATTCGTCAAGCTCCATGTGCCGGTTACAGCCTCTTCATATCCACAAGTATTTGCTCCTGGCGTCTCATTATACTTACCATCCTTGGAAAATGTCATGACATTATCACCTTCGCAGTCCATATAGTCTTCTGTGATATCTATTGATTGGCCTGAAAACTCAACCTCATACTTTGTAATGCTCCAGCTTTTGGCCGTCAATAAATCGGCTCTGCTTGCGTCATCATCATCACTGCAAGACGACAACATTACCAAACAAACAACGACAGCGGAAAGAGATAATAATTTTTGCATAATTTTTTAGGGTTAAAAATAGAACCGTAAAAGTATACGACCGGCCCTTTTACCACAAATTGGTGTACCTTTTCAAATCATTATATATTTATTTCGGGTTAAAAGTCACAAATCAGGAATACGGACAATCTTCCCTTTGCAGAACAAACTACGCATTCACCTTAAAGAAATGGGTTTCCTCTAAGCAACAGGAAGTCCAACAGTCTTATAGCATTCCAACATTTTCTCCTCCAAGCTTTTTAATGCACCTTTGCACATTGGAACATACACGCTACAAAAAAACTCGCAGCTCGCAACCAAAAACTCGCGGCTATTTTTAACATGAAGCTATATAATAACACAACCAACGCAGTAGTACAGGCTCTCGACCAGATTTTTGGAGAGCAACGTTATGCCGACAAAGTCATTGAAAAAGTATTGAAGCAAAATTCCAAGTGGGGTGCGCGCGACAGACGTTTTATTGCCGAAACTACATACGACATCGTACGCTGGTATAGGATGCTGCGCGAAATATCGCAGGCTGGTGAACATGAATATTGGAAACTGCTTGGGGCTATTCTGGTATTGCAAGATATACCGCTACCGGCATGGGAAGAATTTAATGGTGTATATCCCAATGAAATTGCCAAGCGTAAACGAAATGCCGACAAGGTGCGGAAGATCCGCGAATCTATACCTGACTGGCTGGATGCACTCGGTGAAAAAGAAATAGGCAAGCTGTGGGATAAAGAGCTCAGCGCCCTTAATGAAGAAGCACAGGTTGTACTGCGCGTTAACACACTAAAGACTTCCAAGAAAGAGCTGCGCGAGCGACTGGAAGAAGAAGATATAGAAACATATTCTATTGACGGTTTCCCGGATGCACTTCTATTAAAGGAACGTCAGAATGTTTTTACTGCTCCATCTTTTAAAGGAGGACTGTTTGAAGTACAGGATGCTGCTTCGCAGATGATCGCTCCGTTTTTAAAAGTAGAACCAGGGCAACGTGTTATCGATGCCTGCGCAGGTGCTGGTGGAAAGACGCTACATATAGCAGCGCTTATGAAAAACAAAGGACGCATCATCGGTATGGATACTGAAAAGTGGAAGCTCGATGAATTGCAGAAACGTGCCCGTAGGGGTGGCGTTACAAACCTCGAAACTCGTGTGATAGACTCCTCTAAAGTAGTAAAGCGATTAGCGAACTCTGCAGATCGCCTGTTACTCGATGTTCCCTGCTCTGGACTTGGTGTACTGAAACGTAACCCGGACGCCAAGTGGAAACTCTCTGAAGAGTTTATCACGAACGTAAAAGAATTACAACAACATATACTTCAAGATTATTGCGAGATGGTAAAACCCGGCGGACTTATAGTATATTCTACTTGTAGTATACTTCCTTCCGAAAACCAACACCAAGTAAAAACATTCCTCGAAAAAAATCCTGACAAATACGAATTACTCGAAGACAACCACGTGTGGCCAAGCGATGGGTTTGATGGATTTTATATGGCATTGCTAAAGAGAAAATAATCTCAAGTTACAAGCTAGTAGCTACGAGGAACCGAGTGTTCTTTTGGCTGCTAGCTTGTATTTTAAAAACTTCATCCCTCCTTTGTATACTTTATAATGAGCTATACTTTCCATTGAAGTAGTTCACTATAAATAGCACGTGCTAATTTCTCTACTATAGCATCCCGGCCTGTAATATCAGAAAGATTAACACTTTGGATTGCAGAGCTTAATTGGATATAGTAATCCAGCAGCTTATCATCATCGGCAGAGCTATCTATACCCATCAGACTGAAGATTGTTTCACTCAAGTGTAAATGATAATCACTTGCACATAAACCTAATTGATTAAGGCCGTTTACAAGTTTGTTATTGATGAGATCATCTTTGATTAAGGAGATGATTAGTTGTTCGGTTTGCATGTAGCGCTATTTATATAACAAACATACAAGCGCTGTTCGGGAAGGTTGTCATATAGTAAGTTGACGATTGAGTAAATCTAGTTTGTAATACAACATATTCCACCCAATCAGAGTCACCGCCGCGGGGACTCTGATTATGATAAGTGACAATATTAAGAAAACATATAAGGTCACCAGTCTCCGAGGACTCTGATGTAGAAGAAATAAGTATTCCTACCGTCGGAAATGATTTAGCCATCCCGGAAGAAATATAGATGTATTCGGAAAGAAAATTATCAATTTACATTCACGACATATAAATTCAAGAACAATTCTACAATTGTATTTATGAGAAAAACATTAATCATCGCTATAATTAGCCTGCTAGTTGTTAACTGTGGAGACAATCGTAGCACAACAACATCTACTTCTGAGAAGAAATGGTATGTAGGGGGTGATCTTCATAATTCCCGAATTTTAGAATGGAAAAACTCAACCGAAGAAAATAAGCTTGCTACATGTTCAGACTTTATTGCTTATATAGACAAGACAGTGTCTATGGAAATTCTACTTCAAAGGTCGATAGAATTAAGAGCATGTATCAATGAAGCTACCAAAGGCATTGAGTCTGTAAACAATGAAAAAGTAACTAACATCGCCACACTCTGCATATTGACGCTAGGGTATAAATAGAGTTTTCTTTTTCTAAAATATAGCCACAAAAAGAAGCACCAAACCAACACACTCTGCAAGTGCCAAACCTACTGCGACAAAAGGCATACGCTTTCGGAATTTAATATCTTTAAAGAAAGCCTTTTTAATTTTATCGTGCCCCTCAACTAATTTAAGCTTTGCTAATACGTCTTTATCATGGGCGCCTATTGAATTAAAAATATAGTATTGGTCCTTGGAAGTGTATTCCTCTGCAAGCCGGAAGAAAAATTCGGGATGCTCCTTTGCCACCTGGTATATCACTTTCTGAAAGTAAGCGCTTGGCTGCAGTTGGTATACCAATTTGTAAGTACTCGAATCATTGACTAACAACTTTGCTACACTGTCCCTTAACGCCGTATAGTTTATAGTTGTTATATTCTGAATCAAATAATTCATTAATACTGCACAACGATTCTGTTCTTCAACAATACTATCCTTCATCAACTTTATCCTTTCGTCAGCAAATGTTCGGAACGCCCTATAATTTATTTCTTTATTATCAAGGCTCTGCCATGTACTGAATCTATCCCACGAACCATTCCAAAGCGGGAAGGCGTTATTTATTTCCTTACTCATTTCCAAATACCGTTCGAGGTAATACGAATTGTTTAAATGAGCATTTGCGGAAGCGCTATCCGCTACATTTACTAAAGGCATTTCTTTCTTTTTCTTTGACTCACGAATCAGATATAGTGCATCTTTCTTCTTAATAATTTTCATCTGCCTGCCAGTGTAAGCGCCATCGGATTGCCGTATAAGGGTATCTATGTTTCTTATAGCATATCCCATTTCAGGGCCATGTAAAAATGTTTCCATCTCAAACACCAGCGCATCTGTTTCATGTAAATTCACATAGTAGTGATTCGCTTTTTTTGAAGTCTCCAGAAATACCCTTTTATCGCTTGTTTGAGCGATAACATTTAATTGAATTAATAAAACTGTAACGAGAAGTAAGATATAGTTCATAAAACCCTATAGAAAAATACAATCATTATATACAAGAACAAAAAGGCAACGCATCAAAATAAATACGTTGCCTTTGATCTATTCACCAACTACTCCCACTTTAAATTTTTAGCATTACCTTTGGTCTTTATAGACTTGATCATCGTTGCATCCAGCATAGCATCTTTATTTTGCTGCGATGTATTTTTGGTAATATACTGTTGGCGTTGCTTGTTTAAGGTTAAAATCTCAGCCTGGATTTTCTTACGTTCTTCCGATTTTTGTTTTACATATACTTTGCGTTGCTCGACCGTCATCGAACGCATTTCTTTAGGAAGGTCGTCCGCTTTTGTTTCAGTAATCACTTTCTCGTTATCCTTTGCGGCATCTACCAAATCCCAGCTTGAATTCTTATAGGCATGCGAGCTCTTCGAAACAGCACGTTCTGCCTTGTTTGCTTGTCCATAACTACTTGCATTATTATCCTGAACAACCTGTTGTTCTTTCTTGTAGGAACCTGTACTTCCATAATATACATAGGTAGTATTCAGCTTATCATTCAGTGCAGCAATCTGATCATCGTACGGCGTAGTAATATATACTGTCTTACTGTTTTGTTCGATGCTCATAAAAGTACCACCTGTGAGGTCAGCGCCATCCTTCCAGTTCGTAGTGATTCCTTCATTGAAGTCACCACAAAATATAGTGTTCACTACAACGCCTTTTTCTTTCGCAGCAGCACACGCCAATTGATACGATACACTTCCTTGCGTAAAGGGCTCATTCCCTGCAATGAAAATCATTTTTAAGTCTGCATTGGATGCAGACCACGCTAATTGATTCAAGGACGTTTTTATTACGTGCCCACAAAATTCACTTCCACCATTTGTACGCAACGAGAATAGTTTCTCTGAAATAACATCAAGGTCTTGCGACAGCGGGCTTACTTGTCGTATATACCCTTCTGATGAAGGTAAACCATCATTGCCATATTCATATAGCGCAATCTTAATATTCGGCTGCGTGCCGTCACCACATTTAGCGGCCGCCAATTCATTTACTATTTTCCATAACTGCGATTTAGCCTGATCGATGAGACCGTCCATGCTATTGCTGGTATCGAGCAGGAGCGCGAGCATAATGGTCTGTTGACTGGCAGGTTCGCGATCGTCTCTATCGGACGAATCACCTGACCTAAATCCCATCAAGAGTATAGCAATAGAGAATACAACCGCTTTGGGAATGATGCTGGAGTACGATAATGGCTTCATAAAATTCAGTGTTTGTTTGAGTAAATTTTACGCGAAAAAACGTGAGACGATACCTAAACTCCGTAAAGCCACACCTTCACCGAGGGAAGTGAACAATTGACTGAGTGAACCCGTAAAACTTGCCATGAAGCCTGAAAATCGATAAAAATTATAATGTTAACTTTCCGATATTAAGTCCTGACATGATTCAAAAGTTATTGGTATACGGTTTCATTACTGCTGCTCTGTTGATGGCGAAAGATTGCTTTGCGCAGAAAGAGTCATACAAAAGTCTGAAGCAACGATCTAATCAAAGGGATGCAGAGCAGTTGTTAAAAGAAGCGGAGTCCGCGAAAAATAAAAATCCCGATGAGGCCCTCGACAAAGTACGGGAAGCCTTGGCAATGAGTGTTGCACAGCATGATGACTTCAATGAAGCGAAGTGCTATATATTACTGGCCGAGATCAATGAAGGCATTTTAGAATGGAAGCTGGCGCACGAAAATTACTTGCGTGCTTATGAGAAGCTTTCTGATTATACCACCTCACCACAATATATAACAACATTAAAAGGCCTGGGTGATATGAGTCTTAAACTCGAAGATTACAATGCAGCCTTACAATACTATCAACAAGGTTTATCACTCCCATTAAGAAATACGCAGCAAACAGAAATTAAAATTGCTATATCAGAAGTATACTACCAGATGAACAATTACGCGGAAGCGTTAAAGGTATTGGAGAGTATACCGCAGTCAAAAAAGGGCATAAATCCGCAAGTGGCAAATCAAATAGCAAAAGTGAATGTGCAGCTGAATGAATCTAATAAATCTCCCAAGCTATACGACAACTCGTTGAATACGATTCGCAGTGGCAAGAGCGTAAGTCCGCGGGAAGAAATAGCAGTACAGGAAACAAAAGACGAGATCGCAGATGTACTACAGCAAAAGAAAATGTATGATGAGGAAATCGATTTGCGCAAGCAGTCTATAGAGTACAACCTTGAGTCAAACAACCTGACGGAAGTCACCAAAGATAAGGTAGCGATCAGCAAGAGTCTGGATGCCAAAGGCGAAACATCGGCTGCGATAAAAGAAGCAGAAGAAGCTGCTCACATTGCGGACACACTGAACAATCCTAAAGAACAGGCGAACGCGTTTTTGTCGCTTGCCAACCTCTACGAAAAAAACGGACAGGATACTAAAGCACTATATGCTTATAAAAGATATAGTGACGCAATGAAGAAGAACGAAAAGCTGAATGAGAGCCGGCTAACCGAAAAGTCTGAACTAATCCGAAAGCAAAAAGATATTGAAGAATACACAAAAGACGTATATATAGGGCAGACTATCGAACAGGAAACTGTATTCAGACAACAACTTGTTATTTACGGTTTATTAGTGATCATTCTGATTATCGCTGTTACGTCATTCTTTATTTTCAAAAATGCGCAAGCCAGTAAATTGGCAAATCGATTACTGGCGCTTAAATCCCTACGCGGTCAAATGAATCCGCATTTTATTTTTAATGCTTTGAATTCCGTTAATCAATTTATTTCACAGCAAGATGAACGAACTGCCAACCGCTTTCTTTCTGAATTTGCATTACTGATGCGGCTTGTCCTGGAACATTCACAAGAAGACTTCATTCCTCTGCAGAAAGAGCAAGAAATACTCGCGCTATATCTGAAGCTGGAGCACTATAGATTCCGCGACAAATTTGACTATGAAATAAAAGTTGATGAGACGATTAACACCGAATCCATACAGGTACCGCCCATGTTAATCCAGCCCTATATTGAGAATGCTGTATGGCATGGACTCCGGTATAAAAATGAGAAGGGCAAATTACTGCTTCATTTCTATAAGCAAAATGGAAACCTGGTAGCGGAGATTACAGATGACGGTATCGGGCGCAAGCGATCGGCAGAACTAAAAACAGAGAATCAAAAAAAGCACAATTCCACCGGGTTAAAAAATATTGAGGAACGATTGGCAATTATCAACAAGGTATATAATGTACATTACCGGGTACAAATTGAAGATGGTATCGATCATGGAACGCATGTGCGCCTATTCCTGCCGATCGGTAAACAAAATAAAATAGCATGATGAAGGCTGTAATTATAGATGATGAAGAAGATAGCCGCAAAATTCTGGCAAACTACCTGACGAAGTATTGTCCGGATGTGCAAGTGTGTGGCTTTGGTGAATCTGTTTCTACCGGCAAAGAAGCCATTCTGAAACACAATCCGGATATAGTATTTCTGGATATAGAGATGCCTTATGGTAACGGTTTTGATCTGCTTGACAGTATAGACAACATTACGTTCGAAACCGTTTTTGTTACGGCCTTCGACAATTACGCTATACAAGCGCTAAATAAAAGTGCGTCATATTATTTACTAAAGCCTATAAATATAGATGAGTTGGTAAAAGCTGTAGAGAAAATAAAAAGCGAGCGTGAAGAAGTAAACTATACACGACACACCAACGTGTTGATTGATAATATACGAACGCCTGTCAATCAAAAAATCATGCTGCCTACCATGGAGGGCTTTGAGATTATTGCCATCAACACCATCCTATACTGCGAAGCGGCTGATAACTTCACACGTTTTTATATGGACAGCAGCAACACATCACTTCTGATCTGCAAAACTTTAAAATATTTTGAGGAGATTTTAAAGGAACATCGTTTCCTTCGTATTCATCGCTCCTATCTGATCAACCCTGACTATGTTATCCGCTATACGAAAGGCAAAGGAGGATCGGTAACGATGAAGAATAATAAAGAACTCGAAATGTCTGCCGACAAGAAGCAGCAATTTTTAGGAATGTTTGAGCGGTAGCAAAGAATTTTACCTTTAAAATAATCGATCTGATACAGATTAATCCTTACATCTTCACACAAATATATGGCTATCCTTAAACACAACCCTACTTCGCTGTTTCCCCAATACAAAAATTATAGCCACGCTATAGAAACCTCCAGCGGTTCACGACACTTGTTTATAAGTGGATTGAATGGCTATGAAAAAGATGGACAGTCAATGCCAGAATCGTTTACAGAACAAGGTGAGTTGATCTGGAAGTATATAGGAGAGATCTTAAAATCGGCAAACATGTCGTACAACAACCTGATCTCGGTGAGGACCTATCTATCGAGTCCGGAGTATGATGCTGAAAATATGGCGTTAAGAAAAAAGTTTCTCGGTGATCATGAGCCCACACTTACGGTTATCTGCTGTCAGTTGTTGGAAACAAAATGGAAACTTGAAGTTGAAGCGATCGCTGCAGATTAAACATTTCGCATTCTTCAGGCAACCTTTACGTTTAGGCCTGGTCACTATAAAAACCCTATATTTTGAAAGATAGAGAAAGTTACATTGACAACATCCGGGTATTTCTTACTATGTTGGTCATTCTTCATCATGCAGCCATTACGTATGGCGCCCCCGGTGGATGGTACTATAAAGAAGAAGCTGATGGGTTCGCTGCTGGATTATTGTTTACTGTGTTTGTATCCACGAATCAGGCTTTCTTCATGGGGTTGTTCTTTTTCTTATCGTCCTATTTTATACCAGCTTCCTATGATCGGAAGGGCGAAAGTAAATTTATACTCGATCGCTTTAAACGACTGGGAATTCCGCTTGTATTTTACTCACTTGTTATAGCGCCTTTTACGATCTATATAGCTATAGCACATCAGTATCCTGGGCTATCCTTCAAAGATTACTACCTGAATCGTGAGCATTGGATCGAAGTTGGTGTACTCTGGTTTACAGCTGCATTACTTCTCTTTACATGTATATTCTGGCTGACGCAACGATTCCGTGACAGAAAAGATTTCTCGCCACTACCTCTTCCCGGCAACAAATCAGTTTTTCTATTTGCTATAGCACTGGGTATTATTTCGTTTCTCGTGCGCATCGTATTTCCAATCGGAGTGACCTTACCGCCCTTTGGTTTTCAGCTTGCACATTTCCCGCAATACATTGCTTTATTTACAGTTGGTATTATAGCGTATCGCAACCAATGGTTACCTGCATTGCCATCTACACGAGGTAAGCTATGGCTATGGCTTGCTGTAGGACTTGTATTCATTGGCTTTCCGTGCATTTATATACTAAAGGTTATTACGCACACCGAAGTCGATGCGTTTTTGGGAGGATTTACAATCCAGTCATTTGTGAATGCTATATGGGAGCAACTGTTGGGGATATCGATCATTATTGCCTTGCTCGCCATCGGAAAGTATAAATGGAATAATCAAGGTCCGTTGCTAAAAGCATTATCACGTTATGCTTACGTTGTTTACATTATACATCCGCTCGTCCTGGTATCCATTGCAGTATTACTGAAAGATCTCCACTTGGCAGGCATCTTAAAGTTCATCATCACCGGTATACTAACCATTGCTATATCTTTTTTGATCGGAGCATTATTGGTTCGCACTCCTTTGATAAAAGAAGTTGTTTAATATTAAAAGTTAAAGGTGTGGCCTAGAAGCATTTTTTTTTAAACATGCTATTAAGCCACACCCTAATTCTGATGGATGTTAATTCCTAATTATACTCCATCAAATAATTTCAATCTATTCCTCTACGACCGTAACATTCAATGTACCGGTATATTTACCGTTGGTAACCGTGAGGGTATGTTCGCCTTCATCTTCAAATTCAAGCGCTACAAACTCTCCGTTTCGCGTAGGCGTTATAGGGGCGCCATCCAATTGCCATGTATAGGTTTCCTTTATCGTAAAGCCATCTACATAATAAGACTCCTCAGAGCCTGCTTCAATTTCATCAGGACCAACAATGTGTAAGCTGTTACCAGGTCGCCAAGACATACTCTCCTCGCCTTCAGTATCACAAGCCACAAGCATGCTGCCGGTCATAAATAGTATAATCAGGTAATAATATAGTCTACTGTCCTTTTTCATAGTCATACATTTTAAAGCATCAATTAACATCCCACCATACTTTTGTTGTAAAGGTATCTGCACCCATATTTTGTACAGCGTTGGTATAATTTATCTTATTGAGAGTTTGTTCGTCGGCAGGATAGGTTCTTCTTACCGGCACCTGGTTTATATCGATAAGCGGACCGCTTACCGGCATTTTTAAAACGCCTGTAAAATCAAGTCTCCTCCATTCAATCCATCCCTGAAATCCCTGCATGTACAAGGCAATCCATTTTTGAATACCGATTGATTGTCTCCAGTTAGCAGGATCATACGGATTATTTGAAATATACTCTTCGATTGATGTCGGTGTCCCTACATTCCAGTACTCCATCGATGCGCGGATTCCTTCTTCATAAAATTCTGAAGCTGCCATACCAACATTTGCACCGCGTTGTGCCGCTTCGGCCAGTATGAAATTTACTTCCGCATAATCCATCAGCATACCCGGAAAATCAGGTTCAAGCACCTCGCTACTCAATTGAGAAACGTCATTGGGATTAAGTGCATTGGCAGCCGCTGCGTTTTGTCCAAAAGGTCTGCCTACAAAATTCTCACTGGTAACAGACGGCTCGAAATATGCCGCAACACGCGGGTCATCTCTTTCCAGCAGTTCATTTACCAATACATCACTGCTTGAAAAATCGATGCGATTACCGACAACAACATCTACATATAGCGGGTTTGTACTAGGCTGTGCCTCGAGGTAATTGATCAATGCATTATCTTCATTACTTTTGAATGCGCCTGCATAGGCTTCCTCTATAGCCTGCAAAGATTCTGTTTCCAAGCGGTCAACCATGCGGATGGCTACACGAAGTATAAGGGAGTTTGCAAACTTTTTCCATTTGGACATATCACCACTATAGATGATATCGGCATCGCCGAAGCCAGCTTCCGATTCATTAATCTGATCACGCGCTTCCCGTAGCTCCTGAAGTAAATCAGGGTAAATTTCTTCCTGCTTTGAATATGCCGGAGACACATTCTGATCGGCTGCAAGCAACGCTTGTTCGTAGGGTATATCTCCATATACATCCGTTAAAAACTGGAAGGCCCATACTTTCATAATACGCGCCACAGCGATCTCATTGTCGCTACGCTCCAGCTCGCTTGCTTCGTTGATCCGTATAATTTCCTGAAGATTATACAACCCGGTATAGAATGTGTTCCATGTTGTATTGTTGGTAGCGGGCCTGTACTGATAGCGGCTTTCTTCAGTATATTGGTTTTGTGACCAATACTGCGCCAACGTCATGCCTACGCGCGAATTGTCAAATCCTCCGTATAGTTGATCCAGGATTGTTTCCACTGCATAGGTAAAAAGATAAGCAGTCGGAACTTCACCAGGCTGATTGGGATTAACATTGGTTTCTTCAAAATCATTTGTACAGGCGATGACCATCGAAAACGCCACACCTATAGCGAGTATATTTTTATGTATATATTTCATTTGTGAATCATTAAGGTATACAACTTATTAAAGTCCTAACGCGACACTGAAACCGTATGACCGGAGACTTGGTATAGCGCCACCTTCATATCCCTGGATGTTTCCGGAGCCGGTTACGGCTGCCTCAGGATCTACATGCGGTACTTTCTTGTATAAGATTGCCAGGTTTCTGCCTACAAGGGAAAATGAAATTTTCGTAAACGGTGTCTTGCCCGTTACGGAAGTCGGCAAAGTATACCCGAGCGAAACCTCCCTGAGTTTTATAAAACTTGCATCGTAAACGAAGGCTTTGCCATGGCCAAACATAGAGGCGAAGAAATCTACGGGACTGATTTCAATATCGTTCGGAACATAATTACCTTCATCATCTTCCTTCACTCCATTAACAATCATATACTGCTGACGAATGTTTCCCTCAACGGTTTCTTCCATCATGCCGCTATATTTACCGAAGGTGCTGGTAAGAGAGTAAAGGCTGCCTCCCCATTGCGCACTAATCAATGCGCTTAGGTTGATGCCCTTGTAAGTAAAGGAATTGTTTAATCCGCCAGTCCAGTCCGCGAGCACAGTACCGAGTGGCACCAGGGATGATGAGAATTCATATACACCGTTTTCGTCTACTACTTTATTTCCGTTATCATCATAAACATAGTCTACTCCGGTAATAACACCCAACGGCTGGCCTACACGTGCGTCAATGGTAGCAGCAAACGGTCCGGTCGCGATGCGGTAATTTTCAATACCCGGAGTAAGCTCTACCAGTTTATTTCTGTTCCTTGACCAGTTAACAGATATATCCCACCGGAAATCATCACTAACAACAGGCGCTCCGGACAAAGCTACTTCTATACCTTTGTTCGTTACCTTTCCGGCATTTACAATCTGCGATGTATACCCGGAGGCACCGCTCACCGGAACCTGGAAGATCTGATCGGTTGATGTTGTGTTATAGTATGTAACATCTGCATTCAGACGATTATCAAAAAAACGCAAGTCAAATCCGAGCTCGTACGATTTGGTTTTCTCTGGCTGCAGATTAAGGTTGTTACGTGTTACAGGAACTCTGAAACTAGGATTCGCTCCAAAATTTGATTGCGGCTCATAAGTAAGTCCTGTACGATATGGATCTGTATCATTACCCGCTTCTGCATAGCTGGCTCTTATTTTACCAAGAGATATAGCTTCTGAACTTTCAAAAAGCGGCAGTGAGCTGAACACGAAGCTTGTGCTGATTGAAGGATACAAGAATGAATTATTGCCGGATGGCAATGTAGATGACCAGTCGTTACGCAATGTACCATCGATATATACCAGGTCGTTTATACCTACGGAAACACTTCCGAATACACTGTTGATTCTTCGTTTACTTGTATTGTCTGTAATGGTAGGACGCTGCATTGAATTCTGCAGGTTAAAAAAATCAGGAACACTTAATCCACCAACGGTTTGTCCTGCATCAAGATTATACTGGTTTACGCGGGTGTTCCCACCGACAAAAGCAGTAAGCGATATATCTTCTGTTATATCCCGGTTAAACGTAAGGATAAGATCCGCATTTGTTTCACGTACTTCGCGCACCGCTGTTGAATAAAAGGATTGCGACACGGAACCATTCGCAGTTCGCTCCTCTCTCCGATCTACATAATAATCATTCAATACGCGACCTGTCAGACTAAGCCAGTCTGTAAATTTATAGGTGACACCTACGTTACCATAAAAGCGTTCGCGTCCATCGTTCTGATAATTCTTTCTTCTGATCCAGTATGGGTTATCAGAATATAGGGGTCTTGCTATCGTTTCGTTCCGTCTGTTCCAGGACACCTGTTCACCGGTTGGCGTAATCCAGTAACGGTCCAGTATATCCATATCAACCTGACGCTGACCGAAGCTATTGAATTGTACAATGACATCCGAGTATCCTTGCTCTGGCCTTCCCGTTGCTTCTGAATTTATATAGTTAACGCCTACCGAAGCACTCAGTTTACTGGTAAGGTTTAATGAGCCGTTAAAATTTATAGTATTGCGATCAAGCTCGCTGTTAGGCATTATACCACGAGCATTTAAGTTCGTATAGGCAAGGCGAAACGTTCCTTTCTCATTTCCACCGGTGAGTGCTATAGAATTACTATTCTGGATTCCAAGCTGGTAAAAATCTTTTACGTTATCCGGATGCGCTTCCCACGGAGTTGTTTTATTATAGAACTCCGGAAATTCAGGATAGTAGCTATAGTACTGTCTTACCGGCCTTCCATCCAACGCGGGGCCCCAGCTCTCATCCACACCAAAGGCTACTATATCTTCACCTTGTGCATTCTGCTGAAAAGGTCCGGCTCCACCACCATAAGAATTTTGATAGTCGGGCAATACAAGTATATCCTGTAGCTGTATATCTGAGCTTACATCAATGCCAACACCCTTGCGTGTTGTTCCTTTTTTAGTGGTGATGATGATAACACCATTAGCAGCTCTGTTTCCATAGAGGGCAGCAGCACTGGGACCTTTCAAAACCGTTAGCGATTCTATATCTTCTGGATTTATATCCTGCGCAGCGTTACCATAATCGTATCCGCCTGCTCCGCGTTGTACATCCGTAGAGTTAAAATTTGAATTGTCCAATGGAACACCATCGACAACGAAGAGCGGTTGATTTTCATTTGCGATAGAGCGTGAGCCGCGTATCAGAATGCGCGAAGAACCCCCGAGTGCACCTTGGTTTCCTTGCACCTGTACACCTGCAACTTTGCCTTGTAAACTATTGACAACGTTAGTCTCTTTTACACGGGTCAGGCTCTCCCCTTTCACTTCCTGCACAGAGTATCCCAACGCTTTCGTTTCGCGCTCTATACCGAGTGCCGTTACCACTACTTCTGTTAATTGTTTTGCATCTATAGGGAGCTTCACATTTACTTCCGACCGATCGCCTATACTCTCGGTTACTGTTTGATACCCTATAAAACTAAAAACCAAAGTCTCACTCCCGGGTGACAAAGTGATTGAGTAGACTCCGTTCACATCTGAAACAGTACCATTGGTAGTTCCCTCCTGCAGGATGTTGACTCCCGGTATAGGGCTCCCATCTTCTACTGATGTAATTGTACCTGTTACTGTTCTTCCCTGCGCCCACGCAATACTCCCCTGAAGCATTAGCGAGGCCATACACAATAGTATAAGTCTCTTCATACTCGTTTAGATTAATGTATATAAAGCTTTAAAAAAACAGGAGATATAAAAAGCAGCAGGTTGCAATTTCATACCTGGCTTGGTAGTGATAATATCAAACACTACCACTCCGCAGGGTATTTTTTGATTTACATTATACTTGTTGAGACTCGAATTTAAATGGGGTTAGTCAACTGCATATGGAAGTCTTAGCTGTTTGAAAGAACAACCTTTATTTAACATAGAATACCCTTTCTGCATATATAACAAGGATATCCTATGCTTTAAAAAACAAAGGACATTAAACGAGTCAAAGGATCATGACTCGCACACATTGAATTAGCACACGTTAAATTAAGAGTATAAGCTTGTCTTCAATCGCTTTTGATAAAGCTTGTTCCTTGGAGTGTACATGAAGTTTACGATATATATTCTTCATGTGTGTTTTAGCTGTTTCTTTAGAGATGTGCAGTTTCCCGGCTATACTATTACTGGTGCCTCCCAAAACCATTAGCTTGAGGATCTCATTCTGCCGGTGTGACAATTCAGAATACCGATTCAGCTGGAAGGCTTCAAAAATAATTTTTGTAATCATCGGACTGGTAGGGCAAAATCCTGCGACAACTTCATCAAGGCACTTTTTAACTTCCGACCAGGTATGATTCTGATTCACGAATCCTGCAAGACCAATTGTAAGTAGTTCAAAAATAAAATTATCGTCATCCAGATCAGATTGAATTAATATTTTAATGGAAGGATATTGATTTTTAATTTTAGCAATTGAAGGCAGCAGTACATCGTCTTGCTCATGAATGCTGATAACGACAATCTCAGGACATGTTTTTGGGAATGACAGGTAAGCACTGTTTACATCCTTGAAAAAGCCAACAATATTATAGTCTGTGATTTGATCTTTCGCTTCCAGAATACTTTCCTTTAAGAGCGAGCTATTGTCCACAATCAATACTCTCTTTTTGATTCTCCTCATACAAGCAACTTAGATTTTCTTCCCTTGACTAATGTTTATGCCAACGTCACACTTCCGGGGGGATGGTACAATTTGGACAAACATGTATTCCTGCTATAGCATTTTTGTGGAGCGCTGATAATTTTTTGTGTTTTATCATCTACAATTATCCTTTGATTATTTTAAAGGTAAACTAAAGTATATTTTAAGCTTGGGACACAAAAAACATCATGACGCTATAAATGCTCGCTCTTTCGATGATGGTCTTAAGTGATTAGAAGTATGATAAGCGCCCTCACACCCTCCAAAACGTTTGTAAGGCTCGTCAACAAATTCTTAAACAAAACGGTGCCAGGTATAGGTATATATAGCACAGTATGTATATTTAAAGGTTAGCTAAAACATCAACCCAACCCACAACACACATACTCCCATGACTTCAGAAATTAATCAGCAATTACCGAGGGCTTACACAAGCATCGATCAGGCCACTAAAGCGCTGGGCTTTACAATGGCTTCTGATGTACTTACATGTTCACTGCTGCGCACACTGGCAGCATCTAAGCCAGCGGGTAAATTTCTTGAGCTTGGTACCGGAACAGGGCTGTCAACGGCATGGATACTGGACGGCATGGATGATGCGTCATCACTGATCTCACTCGACAATGACGATAAGCTTCTGGAAGTCGCGAACAAATTTCTCGGAAATGACAGTCGTTTAAATCTCGTCTCTGCCGATGGAGATCACTGGGTTAATTCGAACAGAGAACAAAAGTTCGACTATATATTCGCAGATACATGGCATGGCAAGTATCTTCTGCTGGATGAAGTACTCGCGATGCTAAACAAAGGCGGTCTATATATTATTGATGACATGCTCCCACAACCCAACTGGCCGGAGGGGCATCACGAAAAAGCTATCAACCTTGTTGACTATCTTGGAACCAGAGATGACTTATTGCTAACCAAGCAAATGTGGTCTACCGGCATAGTCATTTGCGTAAAGAAATAGAACTTAGCGTTAGGGTATATTTACCCTAACGCCTTCCTCCATATCGCGCGCTATTGCCTCATGTGCTAATTTTTATATCTTGGAGTATGAAAACCTCTCTCACGCTCCTTATTCTATGTATAGCAATCGCATCGTGCAAGCAAAAAAATCTGGAGTCTGGCATTTCCGACACAACCTATATAACTCGAGACTATCTTACCGTACGAAAATACCTGGATACCTTGAATGCAAAAATGCAAGGAGAACTTGATTCTACCGGGGCATATACTATACCCTATACCGATCTTACCAATGGCAAGAAAAGACTTGTGTTCATTGGGGCTTCCCACGGCCGCAGTGTTGGAGATCCGCAGTTCACATTAATAGAGAAGGTATTTAAAGAGGCAAACCCTGAAATAGCTTTTAATGAAGGCGGGCAAATACCGGAAGACCGAATATACCCTTCTCTTGATTCTGCCGTTCGCCACGATGGTGAGACGGGGTGCCTGAAATATTTATGTGATGAGGCCCATATAAAAATGCTCAATGGCGATATGGATGATCAGGAAGAATTCGCGGCATTACAAAAGACTATCCCGAAAGATCAGATACACCTATACATGGCTGTCGAGAGATTTCTGAATCCATACAAGCATGGACGCTACAACGAGATGACGCTGGAAGAAGCCTATCAGAAAAAATTTATAGCATACCTGGATCGTTCAAAATTTATACTTACCGATGAGGAAAAGTCTTTTCCATACCTGCAGAAACTTTACAAGCATCACCTAAACCAGGAACTAGTTTTGGACAGCTTACTGGAGGTACATGAGTATTACCTGATCGATGAGGGTATATTTGGCAACGTGGGGCGTGCTACGAAAGAAGTAAGGGATCATGCATTGCTGAAAAAGATTGATGAAGCACTAAATAAATACGATAGGGTATTCGTTGTATTTGGTGGCTCTCATCGAATTGCAGTAGAGCCTGCCCTGAAACAAATCATTCGTAAGAACAGATGATGCTAATTCTGTGTAAAAAAAATAGTATAAATGCTGATCCTCCTGATCTATTCTGTCATTTAAGAAAACGCACGGCCATCATTTGACGCTGTCATTCAACAAAATATACTTGCATTCCCTACTGTATAATTAATTTTGCCTATCCCCTTTCCATTTTCTATCTTCAACGCCCATAAAAAATAAAACTTTGAAGAAGACATCATATACTATGCGCCATCATAAATTTTTGGCTTTCAGCTTTCTGCTCTCAGCATTTACATTTAATCTATCGGCACAAACTTTTGAAACATACGAGCAAGCCATCCCGGGCACGGAAGTAAAATTCAAAATGGTTGCTATACCTGCAGGATCTTTTACAATTGGCAGTGCTCCGAATGACAGCAAAAAAGAGCAGGATGAAACACCGCAGAAAAAAGTAGAGCTCTCAGCATTCTGGATGGAAGAACACGAAGTAACTTTTGCAGAGTGGGATGCTTTCTTTAAAAACATGGCTGTGCCACAAACAAAAGCTATAGCAGTAGATGCAGTATCGCGGCCCACGGCGCAATATATAGATCTTACCTGGGGCATGGGACGCGACCCGAAGCAACCCGCCAACAGTATGAGTCAGCAAGCTGGTATCATGTATTGCAAATGGCTATATGAGCAGACCGGTATATTTTATCGTCTACCCACAGAAGCTGAATGGGAATATGCATGTCGCGCAGGAAGCTCAACCATCAGCAACGATCCGAAAAGTTTGCAAGAGTATGGCTTCTTTAAAAGTAACAGTGCTGGCAAGTATCATAAGGTAATGCAATTGAAGCCCAATGCGTGGGGACTATATGATATGCTGGGCAACTTAACCGAGTGGACGCTTGATCAATACGATGCTACCATCTATGAAAAACTTTCCGATGGAGCGAAAGATCCGTCCACACCACCAGCCGGTAAGTATCCGCGTGTGTCGCGCGGAGGATCGTACCTCGATGAGCCTGACGCATTACGTTGCACAAATCGTATACCTTCCAGTGCAGAATGGAACAAGCGCGATCCACAAATTCCTAAAAGTCGCTGGTGGCTTACGGATGGAATGTATATGGGATTCCGGATTGCACGGCCGTTGCAACAACCATCCAAGGAAGAGATTGAAAAATTCTAT
Organism: uncultured Bacteroides sp.; assembly: GCA_902168185.1. GTDB lineage: Bacteria > Bacteroidota > Bacteroidia > Cytophagales > Cyclobacteriaceae > Ohtaekwangia. The sequence continues at coordinate 240,927 of CABHOV010000073.1, read as the reverse complement.
GCTTCTTATTTAAAATAGTGATAAGCGGTTCAGGGAAAGGCCCCTGTAAACTGTCTATACTATTAGAACCAATACGAATACAGCTCAAACAAAACACAAACCATCGCCTATGAAAGCAAAAGACGACTCAACGATCAGCCGCAGAAACTTTGTAAAGAATTCTGCGCTGGTTACCGGAGGATTAATGGCTATGCCATTTTTATCAAATGCAGGATACTTTACTTCCACTGATGATACTATTAAAGTAGCCTTGATTGGCTGCGGAGGACGTGGTACTGGTGCTGCGATGCAAGCGTTGCTCACCAAGCAAAATGTAAAACTCGTAGCGATGGCGGATGCTTTTCGCGATCGCCTCGATGAATGCTATAATGCGCTTACCGATGAGAACTCTGAAGAAGGAAATGTACGAGCAAAAGTTACCGTAACAGAAGAGACCAAGTTTGTTGGTTTTGATGCGTATAAAAAAGCAATTCCCTTGGCAGATGTTGTGATATTGACAACACCTCCGGGATTCCGTCCTATACATTTTACGGAAGCTGTAAAGCAAAATAAACATGTATTCATGGAGAAGCCTGTAGCAACAGATCCTGCAGGTGTTCAAACTGTATTGGCTGCTGCCGCAGAAGCAAAAGCTAAAAAACTAAATGTAGTAGTGGGTCTGCAACGTCATTATCAGAATTCATATCGCGAACTATATAAGCGTGTGCAGGATGGAATGATCGGAGAGATCACATCCGGACAAGCATGGTGGAACAATGACGGTGTATGGGTAAAGATGCGCCAGCCCGGACAAACTGAAATGGAGTACCAGATGCGCAACTGGTATTATTTCAACTGGCTGTGTGGTGATCACATTAACGAACAACATATTCACAACATCGATGTGATGAACTGGTTCAAGGGAGGATATCCTGTAAAGGCTCAGGGCATGGGCGGACGCCAGGTTCGTACCGGTAAAGAATATGGTGAGATCTTCGATCACCACTATGTAGAGTTTCAATATGCGGATGGTTCTATACTCAACAGTCAGTGCCGTCACATTAAAGGTACATATGCAAAAGTAGATGAGTACCTCGTGGGCACGAAGGGTCATGTAAAATGTGGTGCTGCCGAAATCTATAGCAAAGGAAAAGTACGGTATAAGTATGATAAAAAAGACGAGAACAATCCGTATCAAACTGAGCACGATGAGTTGTTTGCCGCCATTGCAAAAGGTGAATATAAATTTGCTGACGCAGAGAATGGTGCGAAGTCTACGATGACAGCAATTATGGGTCGCCTCGCAACCTATACCGGTGAAGTGATCGACTGGGATAAGGCTATAACCTCGGGCCTTAACATTATGCCATCGACTTATGCATGGGATGCAGAGCCTCCGGTTAAGCCCGATGCTAATGGATTCTATCCGGTTGCAGCACCTGGTGTGACGAAGTATTTTATCTCTTAAATAATTGATTCCTGAATATTTTAAAGCCAGCCTCACCGCTGGCTTTTTTTATTCTTGCATCTTCCCTAAACTTTCAGAACTTTCGCGGAAGTTTAAAATTATTATCTTGAAAATAGTACAGACCATTCTTCTCACCTTCTACAAAGTGTGGGTATTCCTGGTGTTTTCCGTTTTTATGATTTTATACTTGCCAGGCATTATAGGGCCCTTTTTATTGGGACAACGCTTTGGCAATATCGGGTACTTCTTTTTGTGGCTGTGGTCGTGGACGTTCAGCATCCTTACCTTCATCCGCTATGAATTTCACGGCACTGAAAATTTCAAAAAAGGCAAGTCCTATATTTATATAAGCAACCACACTTCATTTCTGGATATTCCTGGAATCCGAATGATTATACCGGGGCAGTTCAGACCTCTGGCAAAAAAAGAACTTCTTAAAATTCCTGTATTTGGATGGATCGCCAAAGCAGCTACTATTATTGTAGATCGTTCGAGCCCGGAAAGCCGCAAGAAAAGTATTGATCGCCTGAAACAATTTCTAAAACAAGGGATCTCTATATTGATCTTTGCGGAAGGAACACAAAATCGTTCGAAGGAATTGTTACAGCCTTTTCATGACGGTGCGTTTCGAATTGCTATCGATACGCAGCGACCGATTCTTCCCTTGGTAGTAATTGGTGCCGGAAAGTTAATGCCTCCGAGTACTATAAATCTGCGCCCAGGGAAAATACGCATTTACGTAGGCGATGAGATCAGCACAGAAGGACTAACAGGAACTGAGGTTCAGGCTTTGAAAGAAAAGACTTTTAAAGCTATGGAAGACTTGATTAAACGAAATTTATAACACTACCTGTATATGGGAAAGACATTTACTTCCAAAGAATACTTTACACAACTGAACCTGGTATATTTCGCGCAAGCGGGTATCATGCTGATTTTTACAGGTGTTGTTTTTGCACTCGTATACTCCGGGAAAGTTGCCGTTGCCCACGATGCAGAAACCGCGCAGTTATATACCTATATATTGATTGGACTGGTGATCCTGGGATTTTCCGGAGCTCATTTTCTCTATAACTTTCAGCTCTCCAACATTGACCGCTCGTTATCCTTACAAAAGAAGATGCCCAAGTATCTTGGCATTTTATTGATGCGATCGGCTTGTCTTGAGTTACCGGGATTGTTTGCCAGCGTTGTGTTTTTCCTGACTGGAAATATATATTTACTGATCATCCCGATTTTAGCTGCAGTTGGATTTCTGCTGCTACGCCCTACATCAGCCTCCGTTTCTGAAGATCTGCGCTTAACACCTCAGGAGCGTGCACTACTCGATACTCCAAGTGCAGTTATAGCAGAATCTGAAAAGTAATACATACCAATACGAACAACGCACTATAAAAAGTAAATCCGGAAAGGCTATGACATTTACCTTATCCGGATCACTTTGAATGGAGCGAAGTACGTGTGCGTGTGCCTAACCCAAGTTCTTAAACTCTGTCATTTTTGTTTAAAAAAAATCCGGGTAGGTGGAGCGAACACCCCCCGGATATACCCAAATCAAATTTCTTTATCTATACTATAGATTAATCGGCACCGTCTGTCTGTGCAAATGCGACTGTGAATCCGCCCACATTTTTACCTTGTTCAAGTCCAACCTCCACATCCGACCGGTAATGAATACCTGCATATAGACGAGACGCAGAAGCTTCATTCGCTTCAGCCTCGAAGTAATCGGTAGCCTCCGGAAACAAATACGAAAGCACCGTTGACCCCGAACCGGAGAACGTTGAATGGCCAGAAGTAAACGCAGGAAAATTCGGTACGCCTGTACCTGTTTTAATGGAAGCGTTCATTTGCGATGGACGAGGATTGAAGTAATAGAACTTCGTTTCCCAGCAACAAACAGCGGCGTCATGCAACGCCATGTTTAGCAAAGCAAATGCTCTGGCTGCACGTACTTCACTATAGTTTGCATCGCGTATATACTCTGCTGCTATATCATTCCAGTGCCCGGGTGGAGTATAGGTGCCCGCACCGTCTGCCCACTTATGTATGATCGCGAGACGTTCGCGTGTCATGTTATCAGAATACCATTTTACTTCGTCTACTTCTTTTTGCATTTCAGCAGAGGATGTCAACGGTGGGGGTAGTGGACGGCCCGCAGTAATCTGGTCGGGAGTCATGCACCATGCTTTTACTTTACCAAAAACAGGCAGCATCGGAGGACGCTTCGGTGTTTCCAGGCTGATCCATGGCGTTTCACCTTTTGCTTTTGCACCGTCTTCCAGCGATTGCCAGAGTGCTTTGTTACCTATAGAAGCGCCCATACCATCGCCTCGTGCGCGCGTTACAAATAAAGCGGCTACCGATTTGCCCAAGGCAAGTCCTGCTGCTATATCACTGGACGAAGCTTTACCAGACCACAATGCAGCATTGCGTTGCTCTGCTGCTTTCATGGTGATCTCTTCTACTGCAGCAGGGAAAAGTAACTTTAACATTTCTGCAGATACACCCGACAGCACCGCATCGGAGGATGGATAAGATGGCAGGTTTGTTTCTGGCATAAGCGACTGTATACCTGGGTCGTTCTTATAGGGTGATAGTCTGTTATACTGGTATATATAGTGCCATGCGGCTTTTAATGCTTCATACTGTGCTGCACTTACATAGCTATAGGCACGCGCAGCATACGGAGGATTTGCAAATGGAAAGTTGGGATCAGCAAACGGATTTTCGGCATCCGGAGCAGGATAGGTTCCATCCGCTTTTGGCGCTGGTGGTAAATTAAATTGCGCTACTAATCCACGCAGAATCTGGTTCCAGCGTAGTACACCGCCACCACTCCAGTATTCGATAATGTCCTTTTGTTCTTTGGTAAGTTTGCTCTGTGCATCCTTGATGGCAGCAAGTTCTGCCTTGTAAGCATCGGATGCTATATCTGCCGGTGGATTGAAAACTTTAGGTGTAGAGTTCTCTACTATATTTACAATCTTCTCGGTTGTGATTACACTGGGATCAATGGAAGTCCAGGAAGCTGCATCTTCATCGAGGCTTGTCGGCTGTAGCGGTGTGAGGTTTTCGCTTAACTCAACTTCTTTATCACAGCTCACGACTATACCGAATATACAAGCGAATGTCAGAAATGTGATTGCGTAAAAATTCTTGTTCTTCATATATATACAAAGATTACTGGTTCTTATAAAACTTAAATGTATAGAGCACGCCTGCCATGAGGGTTGTAGCCTGGCCTGCATTGCGGCCCGCCAAAGTATAGTGTGCTGAACCGCGTAACGCCAGCCCTTGAGGTTTAGGTAAATAGAACATCACCAGCGCACCAGTCTTTATCATGTTCATGCGATTCGAAACGAAAGGCATATCCTGTCTGCGGATGTCTCCTCCGCCCAATGTATTTTGCTGAATATAGTTTAATTCTGCCTGCAGCTGACCTTTGTGATAGCCCATGCTTACAAATACATCAAACATGTTTGGCATCTTTACTTCATCACTGTTTACGAATTCATTTCCATCGTGATAAGAAGGACGATCGAGTGTCGTGTTGCTTCGCCAGGTATAACCACCGGAAGCATTTACAAACCAGCCTTGTTCAATTTTAAAATGCGCGGTTAATCTATAGGTAAGATTTGTAGTGTGCGTTCCCAATGCGAGCGGGAAGAAATCAGGCGTATAATCACTTAATGGTGTAGTGAAGTTGAACACTGCAAATGTACTGAAGGCACTCTTCTCAAATTTTTTCCGGAAGAAATTATACTTAACGCCTACCGAAAGATCTTGCAGACCTTCCATGCCGTGCAGTGTTCCTGCGCTGGCTCTTGTTTTTACATAGGGCACCGTGGCAATCACGTTGATCTTGTTGGTGATACCATAGTTGCCCATCCACATCAGACTTTGTGTTGTTACATGGCCAATGTTGCCGTTGTCACGTTTCAACTCTCCTTCCCAATAATCCGTCCAGCGATCATGCATATACATGAATCCGGTACAAATGTTTTTCTTGGGCATCATAAGCCCATCCGTTAAGGTTTGTGCGAAAGAGAGTGTGGGAATAAATCCCAGCAGTAGCAGGTAAATTTTCTTCATAGAATTTATTTGGGTAGATGGATTTCCAGTTTGGCTGCGATCAAAACGATCACATAGAGCAATTCCTATCCCTGGGTATATATTGAATCTATACAAGCGGCCTATATATCCATCGACAGTGTATACTGTCCATGTTCTATAGCGAAAGAATAAATTCAAATGTAACGCAGGGATAACAGGTGCCGATCAGGCCCTTTCAGGAGGATGAATGATGGAAGAGCAATATGTATGGATCAACACAACGGGAGTATGATTACTGCTTACATCGAATGACCAGCCCTCTGATGAGGACTTGATCGTATAGGTACTAACAAGATATTCTTTTGTAAAAGTAGGGAGCGTGAGGGAATGACTTTTTCCATCCACGGGTTTATCACTGAATGTTTTTACATAATCCGTTAACGCCTGGTTGATCCGCTTGCTCTGCTGATCCTTGATGCACACTATATATAGTGTATCCTGCGAGAGGCGCTGCTTTACCATGCGGTAGAATTCTCCGTTGTGCACGAATTCTCCATCCACACGTTGATACTCTTGTGCATCATTGGCATACGGAACCGCGAGTGGCATTTTTATAGTAACGGTTTCAAGGTCGCTATAATCCTCGGTATCGAATTGCTGAATAAGTTGCTGTTTGTTCTGATAATGAAGCCCGAAGAATAAACCATAGTAGCCCAGCACGTTAAAGAGCAAGAGCAGGATGAAGGCTATGGATACTAATTTTTTCACGCGTTGGGTCTCGGGTGACTACATAGTTATAAAAATTAGTTTAATTAACCAACGTCCGAAACCGTTTTCTATAAGACTTGGCGGAGATTGACCTTCAAAAAATCGCTTACAGTGGAACGTAGACCACTTTTTTTGTCTCAAAAAATTCTTCCCGGAAATAATCAGGAAGATCGTATACCTGGTGGATTCTTCTTAATTCGGCTAACTCTTCATCCAGATCGCCACCTTTTAAATATAGTATGCCATTGTCGAGGGGATGCACCGATTGAGGCTTGGTCTTGCGATGGATCCAACCATAGAATTCTTTTAATCGGGTAACGGCACGGCTTACAATAAAATCATATTCACCTTTTATTTGCTCGGCACGGATCTGGTCGGCCTTCACATTTTTTAGTCCTATACCTTCTGCCACACCTTTTACAACGGTGATTTTTTTTCCGATGGAATCAACCAGATGAAAATTTGTTTCGGGGAAAAGTATAGCTAAAGGTATACCTGGAAATCCGCCACCGGTACCTACATCCAGGATGGAAGCACCCGGCTTAAACGCCATCACTTTTGCTATACCCAGGGAATGTAGTATATGATTGGTATATAGATTATCAACATCCTTGCGGGATATCACATTGATCTTCTCGTTCCAGTCTTTATACAGATCGAAGAGCTGCGAAAACTGGTCTCTTTGTTTTTCCGAAAGGTCAGGGAAATAATGGAATATAATCTCGGCTCCTTGCAATGGCGTATCCACAAAATCGAAGATGAAAGAATGTATTAAATATGATCGCGCTTGTTCTTCACCATTTCAAACATGAGTTCGCGTGCGCGGTGAAGTTGCGCCTTTACAGTTCCCAGCGGAGCATCCAGTTCTACAGCAATCTCTTCGTACGATAATTCATGAAAGTAACGGAGGCGCACCAGCTTCTGATATTTAGCCGGAAGTTTATCTACAAATACCTGGATGAGTTCAGCCTTTTGTGCCTTGATGGTTTCTTCCTGCGGATCGAGGTTTTCATCTTCAACATCGATTGAAACGGATTGACCATCATCGTCTGTAAATGTATTTTCTATACTGAGTGTATTCAGTTTTTTCTTACGGATAAAGTCAATGGTATTGTTAGTCGCAATACGAAACAGCCATGTACTGAATGTGAAATCTTTTTTAAAGCGATGAAGACTTCTGAAAGCTTTCGCGAAAGACTCGATAGTAAGATCTTCGGCATCATCAACATTACGAACCATTTTCAGGATCATGTGATATACCGGACGCTTATACCGTTGCATCAGTTTCGCGTATGAAGCGTCATCGCCTTCCACGGCCATGTCGATCAAACGGAAATCTTCCAGTGCTTTTGACGAAAATCTACTTTCTTCTTCTTCTAATTCTTCCATCGTACTTTTTTGGACACTAACGCTGTGAGGCCGGTGACAAGATAATAAAAGACGTAAATAAAATCTAAAAAGGGCACCAGCCATGCTTCAAACCGCTGTCCCATCTTTTTAGCGGTAAAATTTACAATCAGCGCAAGGAAAATTGTACGGAAAGCAAGCGCCCCCAATACGATATAGGTTAGTTCTGGCACAAACGCCAGTGGAATACCAATGAACCAGGTTAATAACCAGGTGAAAACAAAAAGTCCCAACAAGAAACGATGTTGGAATTTATAGAGCTTGCCAACGGATAAATGCCTGACCTTCTGATTGAAGAACGATGACCAGGTTGTTTTAGGAAGGGAATACACCAGCGACTCAAGTCCTATAACAACTTGTGTGTTTTTACCGGTAGCATGCTGATTGACAAACAGATCATCATCGCCACCTGTAACATTTAAAAAGTTATTAAATCCTTTCTTCTCTAAAAACATGGACTTTCTATAAGCCATATTACGGCCAATGCCCATATAAGGATTCCCTAATAACGCAAAAGAAAAATATTGTATAGCGGTTAGCAGTGTCTCAAACCTGACAAACACATTGAGAAGGCCTGGAGCTTTTTCATAAGGTGATGCTCCCAACACGAAGCTTGTTGACTCGCCGAGGTGAGCACTTACCATGTTGAGCCATTGATTTCCTTTCGGGCGGCAGTCGGCATCAGACAATAAAATCCATTCGTACTTGGCAGCTTTTATACCGAGCGTGATTCCATACTTTTTACCATTCACGTGTGGTGGCGTACGATTAACATGTACCATTCGCAGGCGGTGGTCTTTTTTGGTTTCATCCAAAAGCCAATCGAATGTATTATCGTTGGAACGATCATCGATGATGATCACTTCGAATTCAGGATAATCCTGCGCCAGCAGATGAGGAACCAGCTCTTTGAGGTTCTGTTCTTCATCGTGAGCACATATAATAATAGAGATGGGCAACTGTAGAGTCTGCGTTGCACTGCGCTTTTTTGAAAATGCAATCAGGAATACAAGAAGATAAATGACTTGTATCCCTACGATGGCTAAAAAAATAATGAGTATGATCTGCAAGCGACTTCTGATTTAGAAAGTCACAAAGATAAAAGGCCAGTTTTAGGATAAAAGGGGACGTAAGAAATTAAGCAATTAGCTTTCGGTATACGATACAACATTGATTGTATTATTGATTTGATTAGTCCGGTATCGAACATCATTCTATTAAAAGAAGAGAGCTCCTGCTAATAGCAAAGAGCTCTCTTTTAAGTACGGTTAACAAATTTTAAAATACCGTTAACAAATCATGTCTTACTCTTTATCCCACCAAACACGACCAGAGAGATTGTCTCCACCGGAAACAGCGTCATGCGCTGCTTTATAGTTGATAGGATTGTTATTTGCCTCTGATATAGGATACGGAAATCTACGCGGTATATTTCCACCTGTGGCATTGCCAGGATAGTTTACAGGTGTAAGATTCGGGAATCCTGTTCTTCTCCAGTTGAACCAAGCTTCATATCCATTTAAAAGTGTTGCTGCCCAAAATTGTGTATTGATCATTTCGAGTCCATTCGCTGCAACGTATGGATGATCGGCCAGGTATTCATCAGCGGCAGCTTCTAAACTACCAACGTTTGGATACTGACTGAAATAAGTAATACCAGCTTTCACGCCGTTGTTATAGTGCTCTTCAGCATCACCACCTACACCCCAGCGTTGTGCAGCATCGGCAAGCAAAAGCTCTGACTCTGCATAGGTAAGAATGAACGTGGGGCCATCAAGACTTAAGAGACTTGGACTTAAGCTTGAATAATCTGCTATACTGGTATAGCCTGGAGCACCAGATATAGGTCGCACGCCACCTAAATCATATCCGTTTGGCATTCCCTTTTGAGCCGCAGGATCTGCATTTCCACCTATAGCGTTTCCGGATGGATCAAATGTAGGATTCGTTACTGCTATAACTTCAAGACGTGGATCATCATTGTTCTTCAGAAAATTGATATACGACTGAGAGAGTTTCACATTTTGATTTTCAGGCCCCTTCAGTAAAACAATACTGTTTCTGTTTTGTGTTGTCCATGAACCTGTAGCATCATGTCGAACGATAGCGTTGTCGTCATTGCTTTGCATTGTTTTGCCCAACACTTTTGTAACGTATTGTTTCGCAGTTTCAGGAGCAACTTTTGTCAAGCGCATAGCGGTTCTCAAAAGCAATGTATTTCCGAAGCGCTTCCACTTTTCTATATCGCCTTCGTAAATTATATCACCTATAGGAGCATCTGCATTTACATCCAACAGATTTGTAGCTTCCTCTATTTCCTTCAGCAAATCAGCATATATATCTTCCTGTTTATCGTACACCGGAAAATAATTTTTACTGTAGTATCCCATACCGGCATCAAAATAAGGAACGTCACCATAGAGATCGGTAATACGTGCCAAAATCATTGCGCGCATAATTCGCCCTATCTGATGAAGATTTTTATACTTCTCATTGTCCTTGGTGAATTGAACGAGCTCTACAGCTGGCTTCACCTGATCGGGATATGCTTTATCCCAATACGCTGCTGCGTAATCTGGATTAAGTATATATTTATCACCAGCCCAATAGCCGATTCCGGTTGCCAATTGCTGCATCATGGTAGAAGAATAAATCAAGTTCCCCCTCCATGTTTCATAAGCGTTATCAGAACTACCGGTATACATTAACTGCGATGCAGTTAAAAGATAGTTTGGTTCATAATTCGCAGGGCTATATGCCGTAGGGTCTGTATTTGTATCTGCGAAATCGTCTGTACAGCTTGTTGTGATCAAAGCACCTGCAAAGACCAGCGATATATAAGTAAGAATTTTTCTTTTCATAGTTGATCGATAATAATTTTTACTTCTTAAAACTTCACATTCAGGTTGAAACCATAGGTGCGCACAGGAGGTACACCACCTAACTCAAGACCGGGAGCATAATTTGAGAAGTTAGATTCTGGATCTATATTATCTGTCTTCTTCATCAGGATGAATAAATTGCGGGCAACAAAACTTATTGTAGCGCTCTTTACTACGTTGTTAAGTACCTGCCCGGGTATAGTATATCCTAAAGTAAACTGGCGGAATTTGATGAAGCTTGCATCGTTCACAAAAATAGAAGACACGTTATTGGACAGATCGCCATAGTAACGTTGTGATGAAGCATTGTTCTCACCGAAAGTTTCTTCTCTTCCTACAAGCGTAGCTTTATGTAATCCGAATTGGTAGCCATAGTAGTCTGTGGCAGAGAATAATTTACCACCGAATTTACCATCGATCAGAAACGACATTGAAAATTGCTTGTATGAAAATTCGTTGTTCCAGCCTGCTGTCCATTTGTGATACGCTGAACCGTAAGATTGCAACTCTCCTCTTTGTGGTACACCATTGGCATTTACTACAATTTCTCCATCGGCATCACGCAGATAATCGAACGCCATAATCTGATGCGCTGCTTTTCCTACAATGTGCTGAGTGAAACCATTACCACTGCGCGATTCACCTACTGCCAACGACTCTTGTCCGTCTGCAAGCTTAACAACTTCATTTTTATTAACAGATCCATTCAGTGATGTAATCCATTTGAAATCTGTTTTTTGAACAGGCACTGTTGTTAACAACATTTCAAGTCCGGTATTTTTCAATTCACCTATATTCAGTACAACAGAAGTATAGCCTGATGTAATGGATGCAGGAGCTTTTACAATTTCATCGGTAGATTTTTTATTATACCAGGTGAGGTCTAACCGTACACGATTAGCCAAAAAGCCTAACTCGGTTCCTATTTCAACTTCACTTGCCTGTGAAGGTTTCAGTTCGCTGTTCGGAATCGCTGTATTGATTATGGTACCAATCGGATAACCATTTACAGTACGTCCATCAATTCCATAGTTCAACACGGTCTGATATGGATCTGTGGCTTGTCCTACTTTAGCATACCCTGCACGAATTTTACCGAAAGTAAATGTTTGTCCAAAGTTCATTAACTCAGAGAACACAAATGATCCACTTACTGACGGATAGAAAATATCCAATGCAGAAGCCGATAAATTTACACCCGGCACTGCCAATGTAGAGAACCAGTCGTTACGTCCGGTTACGGTTAGATACAGATAATTCTTATAGGCTAATTCCAATGTTCCATATACCGATTGTATTTCCTGATTGAAGTCGGTATAGTTTATAGTTTTATTTTTTGCATTGGTTATACTATAGGTAAACGGAACGGCAAGATCATTACCAATCAATGTTGATGTCTCAGCATCCTGTTTACGCAAGTTCGCTCCTATATTAGGTGTGATCGTTAAATCTTCGTTTACCTTAAATTGTTTACCGATTAAAACATCAGCGTTCAATTCATAGAACTTTGTTGTAGTCTCTGTTATTCTTCCTATAGGGAGGTACGCTGTTCCGGAAGGTAAAATATTCGTTATACGATCGGTATAAGAATCACGTCCTGCGCGGCCTTGAATAAAGAAGCCGTTATCAAATGTATAGCGCATCGTCATTGAACCGATGAATCGTTCACGCTTGGTATCATTTACAAATTTCTCTGCTGCAAACCATGGGTTCGTTGCATAGGTGTTATTCGAGAAGACCAGCTCTGTACCATCAGCCTTTGTTCCGGGCTTCAGATCATTGATATCCATACTGGTAGGAAGGAACATCGCCTGGAAATTAGCATTGCCCGCACCATCCGAAAGTAATGGTCTGTTTTCCACATCATCGATAACATAGTTTGCGCGCGCATCTACAGTAAATCTTTTAATCGGAGAGTAATTTACCGATACGTTAAAAGAATTTCTTTTCAGTCCGGCATTTGGCAAGATAGAAGTGTTACGAAGATCACTTGCAGATAAACGAATTCCTCCGTTATCAAATCCTTTACTAAAAGATAGTGTATTGGTAAATGTACTTCCTGTACGATAGAAATCTTCCAGGTTATTTTTGTGTGCAGTATACGGACGAGACACTCCGTCAAAATTAATTACAGGGGTGCCATCAAGTTTCGCTCCCCAACTGCTGTTACCTGCGTCAAGCGCGGCAGTTTGCGTTGTGGGTTTAGTTCCGTTTGAACCTAAACCATATACATATTGCCAGTCAGTCATATCCATTACCGACTCTGCTACATAGTTTGAATTCAGTTCTATACTACCAGCACCCTTACCACTCTTCGTAGTAATTAGAATAACTCCGGCTTTTGCACGCGATCCGTATAGGGCAGCAGCGGCAGCACCTTTCAAAACAGAAATCGTCTCAATGTCATCCGGGTTTATATTTCCTATACCATCACCACGGTCAGCTTCATTTACCCAGCGTCCAACCAACTGTGCACTCTCATTACTCATCGGTACACCGTTTATAACATAGAGTGGTTGATTACTTCCTGTTAGCGTTGAAGCGCCACGAATTACTACACTTGTAGAAGCACCAGGACCACCGGCAACGGAGCTAACATTTACACCTGCGATTTTACCAACCAGCGAGTTTGCTACGTTTACTTCACGAGCTTGTGTAAGTTGCTCACCTTTTACTTCTGTAACAGAATATCCAAGTGATTTTCTTTCTTTCTCAATACCCAATGCAGTAACAACAACCTCATTTAATTCAGTAACATCTTCCTGCAATACTATATCTATAGTAGTTCTGTTTTGAACAGAAACTTCCTGTGTAGCATAACCAATAAATGAAATTACCAATACATCACTCTCTGAATTTACATTGATTGTAAATTTACCTTCGGTATCTGTAGATGTGCCGATAGATGTACCCTTCAGTAATATGGATACTCCCGGGAGCGGTTGGCCCGTGGCATCCTTAACCGTACCAGACACAGCCACGGGAATGGGAGTGGAACGTGGTGCGGAATCTTTTCCATTTTCGTTTTCGCCTTCCTGACTTACAGGACGAAGCACTATACGTTTTCCTACGACTTTATAGTTTACTTCAGGGCCAAGCAATGTGGCCAGTACTTCCGTAAGCTTTGCATCTTTAACATGCAGCGTTACGCGTTTCTGATCTTGAACCAGCTCGGGGCTATAGGCAAATTTTACTTTAGCCTGCTCGCTGATCTTGATCAATGCCTGTTGAAAATCTTCACCTTCAACATCCAGGGTGATCTTTCTGTTAAGTACCTCCTGCCCCATGGTATCTACCGCATAGGCAAATGCCATTGAAAAGGTCGTCAGGAGAATATGGATTAATGTAACTCTCATAAGAAACAGTAATGTTTCTTGAACCGGTTTAGGTTTATTCATAAATTGAAATGTTTTTGTTTTGAAAAGGGCAAAAACTATGGTGCATGATTTTATCATGCTTACCTGAAAGGCTGGTGATGCTCGTAACATCATCGGCCTGTTTTTTTATAGGTATATCTGTAAGCTTTATCTCATAGGCTTCTCAGGTTAAGGTTTAACATCAATTTGGTTGCAACCACCCGCTTCAATTACAATGGCGGTACCTTCTATCGAGTACCTGCCACCGAGTGCATGGCATATAACTTCGAGTTGGTCATAAAGACCTTCTCCATCCATTACATCGGATACCAGCGTACAATTCGCCAGTGCTTCTTTATCGTATTTAATCTCAACACCATAGCTTTTTCCCAATTCACTCAGGATCTGTACTACCTGCGTATTGGTATAGTAATCTTTAGGTAAAGATTGTGGTGCTATAACTTTAGGGCTTTCTACTATTTGCTTTACTACACATTGATCACTGCGACTATAAATAGCCTGAAGGTTTGGTGTGAGTGTTACTTCCTGTACACTTTTACTCAGGAATCCAGCGCTGGCAGGCTTCGCATATACTGAAACCTTGCCAGTGGTTACTGCTACAACAATCTCTTTTGATTGTTGTAGCGCCTTTATTCTAAAACTGGTACCCAATACTTTTGTGGTGACTTCATTGGTATATACCAGGAACGGATGTGCAGCATCTTTTGCTATTTCAAAAAACGCTTCACCTGAAAGATATACTTCGCGCTTTGCATCAAACTTTTCCGGATAACGCACTTCGCTTCCCGGCTCGAGAGAGATGACGCTTCCATCATTCAAAGCTATTTTTTGCAATGCGGTGCCTGAATTCGAAATCTTTATCCATTGCTCGGAAGGCTGATCAATAAACGCTGTAGGCTGTTGGGTTTGTCTATACTGTGTATAGAGCAGCACGCTTGCCGTGGTGAGCACCACGAAAGATGCCGCTGCATACCAAACACGTTTTAGATATTTACCTGTTGAGGGTGCTTCTATCTGACTCTCGCGCTCCACCCACATTTTTTCAACTTCACTTTGCGTGCGGGTCGCCAGAATTCGCTGGTATATTGCTTCTGATCTGATTTGTGATTCCAAATCTGGCAATCGCTTTTGCTGCATTTCTGCCCGCAGATCTTCAGATATAGTATTCTTTATTTGCACTTCAAATTCTTCTGACTGAATCATCGCCATCAGTGCAGCACGGTCTTCATCAGACGCGGTATTATTGAGGTAACGTTGTATCAGGTCGTCTAGGTTGCTCATGGGCGATTCATAATAAAGTTTCCCTTCGGGACATCTATAGGTTCAAATCAAGTTGACTGTGCCTACATTACTAAAGAGTACTTGAGGATGGACGAAGGTGTAGTGAGGAAGAAAATATTTTTAAGAAATTTCAAAAAAAGGATGCCTGACCGAAAGTTTTATGGATAGCACAGAGGTATATATCCCTTATGTAACAGATCACAAGGGTGCAGTCAGATGAAAAAAAGTCATCCGCTGTATACTATACCTTTAGTAGCTACTTACAAGCGTGCTTGAAAGTAATCTACTGCTATGAAATTAAAATCCGGAACAAAACAAACTGTAATACATATGTACCCACGTGTGGCTGCAAGTAATGGCGGATAAATTGCAATGCCTTTGCCATGTGAGTTTTCACAGTCAGTCTTGAAATATTCAACTGCTTGGCAATCGCTTCATGACTCAGTCCTTCAACCTTGGCAAGTTGAAAAACCTGCTTTTGCTGTGAAGGCAATAGTCCTACAGCTTGCTGCAAGAGTTGTTCATATTGTTTTTCGAGTAACAGATCGTCCATCGTATTATCAACGAGAACGCTCTCCTCAGTAAATTTACTTTTCGCGAGTTCTTCAAAAGCCAGCTTACGAAGTGTTTTATAGGTCAGGTTTCGTGCCATGGTCATCAGGTAATATTCCAGATGCAGCACTTCGGTAAATTCAGATCGTTTGTTCCACAACGTGGAAAAGATCTCCTGAACTATATCTTCCGCCAATGCAGACGACTTCGTATAGCGCTTCGTTACTTTATATATACTCTGCCAGTAACGATCGTATAGCTGTTTAAAAGCAGACTCACTCCCGAGTGCCAGTTGGTGTAGCACACTATTTTCTTGATATGGTGGAAGATGCGCAAGCACAGTTCTTGGATTCACTCAATTTCACATCAAGGCATCAGTTGACTATGTATATCACAATCAGACAAACGCCTTTATATATAATTGACTATTAAAGAAAAGAAAACCAGAGAGAAAAATTATAGCGATACAATGCATTATATAATAGTACTGCAATAGCAATATTGCGATACGTCATCTATACCATCATAACACAAATAAATTTCCTGTTGCCTTCATCGATAACACCCTTGCGGTGTCACTACTTCTGTAGAATAGATCACAGCGATTCAAATCCCGAACATAAAACAGGTTGAGCGACTTTAAAAAGTAGGGCAGGAACCACCCTACCCTACTGACTCAACCAAACCAAATGTACTCTAACCTATAAAGTACATCGAGTATTTCTTTAAACCTGCAAGACTCTTGCTGGCCTTCGTTTCAATTATTATTAGGATGTAAAAAGCTTGTGAATCGATCTCGATGAAGTACCGTTGAACCTCATTCATTTGGAAAAAAAAACAGGTCGCTATGGAGAATCTGATACCCCTATGAAGGCGATGCCTGCGAGGTTATTGGTCATACTGCCTGGAAAGACAGCATAACGGAGTTTGTAAACGTTTTTCATTTTGGTTTTGGTTTGGGTAAAAAAACTTTCTTCTGCCGGAATTCATGTCTTCAGAATATTCCAACAGTGAATTCGTACATCCAAAGTATAATATGAAAGAAATAAAAGCAAGAAAATTTTTAAAATGTGTGCGCACACATTTAATTTGTGTTCGAAAACATAGAAAAAGCGTATTTTGGTAACGTTTTCGAGTAAAACTTAAAATGAGAGTTTTTTGAATATGGTCGACAAAAATATCCGCATTAAAGACATTGCCAAGCTGGCGGGTGTCTCCGTAGGTACGGTAGATCGTGTATTGCATAACCGTGGCAGGGTTTCACCTGAGGCTTTGAAAAAGGTCACTGAGGTGATGGAGCAAATCGATTACAAACCTAACCTGATTGCACGTACGCTCGGCTCTAATAAAAATTATAGAATTGCGGCATTGCTTCCGGACCCCAAACAAGATCCATATTGGGCGCAATCAAACCTGGGTATCACGCAAGCACAAACCGAGTGGGCACAATATGGTATACAAGTAGAATTATTTTTATTTGACCTTCTTGATAAAAGCTCATTTCAAAAAACGGCTCACCAGGTATATTTAGCAAAGCCTGATGGAATACTGATCGCTCCTATATTCTATCATGAGGCGCTCCCTATATTTGAACTCTTCCGCGAGACAGATATACCATACGTTCTTTTTAACACCAATATAGCAGAGGCTGCCCCGCTAAGTTTTATCGGCCAGAATTTATACCAGAGCGGACGTGTAGGCGCTGAACTACTGCACTTCGGTCAACATGAACCGGGCACATTAGCAGTACTTCATATTGATGAAGATATACATGACTCTGTCCATTTGTTAGAGAAAGAAAAAGGGTTCCGCGAATATTTTCAGGATAAAGGCAAGATCAATTTTACGATCATCGACTTTATTCTGAATCCAAAAGATCCTTCCTTCAACAATCAGCTTGAGCAATTATTGCAAGACAATTCACTGCGTGGAATTTTTGTAAGCACATCGAAAGGCACTGCCGTGACTGCTTCGTTTTTAGAGAAGCAGGGCAAGAGAGATATTCGATTGGTGGGATATGATATTCTGGAAGAGAACATGAAGTACTTAAAAAGTGGCATCATTGATTTTCTGATCAACCAGAATCCTAAACGCCAGGCATCGTTGGGGATCAGTCACCTTGTAAACCACCTGATGTTCAAGAAGGGAACTCCAGGTACAGATCTTTTTCCGCTGGAAGTTATTACACAGCAAAACGTTGATTCTTATCTTGGATCAGGCATTCATTAACTGAAGGTTTCAGGTTCACGGCCGAAATCAAAACCGTAAACCTGAAACTTGTGTAGCTAGTCGGACTGATTATTCTATTTTTGCAGCGCAATTGCGCTATGAAATTTCAACTTACAGCAACCGACCCCAAGTCATCTGCACGGGCAGGCGTTCTCCAAACCGATCATGGTGAAATCCAAACACCTATTTTCATGCCCGTTGGCACAGCAGGATCTGTTAAGGCAGTCCACCAACGCGAGCTTGAACTGGATATACAAGCACAGATCATTTTAGGAAATACATATCATCTTTATTTAAGACCAGGTCTTGGTGTGCTCGAAAAAGCAGGTGGCCTTCATAAATTCAATGGATGGTCGAGACCTATACTTACCGATAGCGGTGGATACCAGGTATACTCACTTGCAGCGAATCGAAAAATTGTTGATGAGGGCGTTACATTCAAATCACACATTGACGGATCAAAGCATCACTTCACACCTGAAAATGTGATGGACATTCAACGGACTATAGGAGCTGACATCATCATGGCGTTTGATGAATGTACTCCGTATCCATGTGAATATGCTTACGCAAAAAGTTCGATGCAGTTAACCCATCAGTGGTTGAAACGTTGCGTAGATCGTATTCAATCTACAGAGCCAAAATATGGTTATGAACAGGCGCTATTCCCTATTGTACAAGGAAGTGTATACAAAGATTTACGTGAACAGTCGGCCGAATTTATAGCATCACAAAATCAACAAGGCAATGCTATAGGAGGATTGTCGGTTGGTGAACCTCATGAAGACATGTATGCCATGACGAGTTTGGTGTGCAGTATTCTCCCAAAAGAAAAACCACGTTACCTGATGGGTGTCGGCACACCTGAAAATATTCTTGAATGTATAGCCTTAGGCATTGATATGTTTGACTGTGTAATGCCCACACGCAATGCACGCAATGGCATGCTTTTTACAACGGAAGGCATTATAAATATCCGGAATGAAAAGTGGAAGGATGATCTTTCACCTATTGATGCAGGCCTGGGTGGTTATGTGAGCACGTTCCATTCAAAAGCATATTTACGCCACTTAATTATCAATAAAGAAATTTTGGGCGCACAAATTGCTTCTATCCACAATCTTACATTCTACCTTTGGCTGGTAAAGGAAGCGAGAAAACAAATTGAGGCAGGAACCTTTGCTGCATGGAAGAATAAAATGGTTAAAACGGTTTCTCAACGACTATAGTAAAATCTATAGTCTGGAGTTAACATGACGTTTATTATATAGCTACTGACTGCAGACTATCGATTATCATTATACATGAAGTTACTCGACAAATATATTCTCAAGCAATTCTTAAGCACGTTCTTCTTCGTGGTGTTGATTTTGCTTGCCGTTATTTCGGTTATCGATATGACCGACAAGATGGATAAGTTTGCAAAAGCGCAACTTACGTCCGGACAAATTTTTGGATACTATCTTGATTTTATTCCGTGGATCGGAAGTCTTGTAACACCGATCACCATTTTCATTGCCACGGTATATGTATGCTCGCGCATGGCGGGGCGTACGGAAGTAATTGCCATTTTAAGTGCCGGTATAAGTTTCCGAAGAATGATGCTTCCGTATTTCATGGGATCATTCGTGATTGCAATTTTGAGTTTTGTGTTGAACGGATGGATTATACCAAACTCCAACAAGTCGAAACTCGCTTTTGAAGTACAGTACCTGAAGAATAAATATTACTACGACAAACAGAATATCCATATACAGGTTGGCCCGGATGTATACCTCTATATGAAGAGCTACAACAACACAAACAACACAGGCTATCAGTTTACATTAGAGCGGTTTGAAGACAATAAGATGATCGAGAAGCTTACCGCGAATCGTGTGGAGTGGGACACTACAAAAAAGAAATGGACGTTGCGTGATTGGAGGCTTCACAAAATACAGAGTATATTCGAAAAGACCAGTGGACCGGAATCAACTCCGGGATTAGAGACATCGAAGCGCGTAACAGTCGCTGACTCAACAAAAAGCGGTGCGACCATGGATACGGCGTTAGTGATTCATCCCAAAGAATTTGAGAGTGACTATCGTAAATACGATGGCATGACATTGAATGAACTGAATAAATATATCAAGACACTCCGCTCCCGTGGCTCAACCGGAATTGAAGTATATGAAGTTGAACGCTACACGCGCTATACTTCGCCCTTCACTATTTTTATACTGGTATTCATGGGCGTAATTGTGTCCTCGCGTAAAAGCCGTGGTGGAACAGGACTACAAATTGCACTGGGATTTCTACTGTCCTTTATCTTCATTTTGTTCTTTACACTCTTCCGCACTTTTGCAGAAAATGGTTCACTACCTCCTCAGATCTCTGTGTGGATACCGAATATCATCTTCGGTATAATATCGCTTATAATGTATAAATACGTTCCGCGTTAATGGCTTCCCGTAACGACTATTTCAAACTTCACTTTATAGTTTTTCTTTGGGGCTTCACTGCTATACTCGGTAAGCTCGTTACAATTCCTGCGGTGGAAATGATTCTATACCGAGCGTTGCTCGCAGCGATCGGCATGTGCATCGTTATCGCTGTCACGAAGGGAACTTTTGCAGTAACACGTGTTGAATTGATAAGACTTTTGTTGATCGGAGCTATAGTAGCCATCCATTGGGTTGCGTTCTTTGGCTCGGCTCGTGTTTCGAATGTATCGGTGAGTCTTGTCGGGTTTGCAACGAACTCGCTATGGGCCGCCTTACTTGAGCCCTTGTTCAATCGCACACGCATTAAAAAATTTGAACTGCTGCTTGGCCTTGTCGTCATCGCCGGACTATATATTATATTCTCATTCGATTTTCACTATAAGTTCGGATTGCTGCTCGGTATACTCGCTGGCTTTACCTCAGCGTTGTTCTCTGTTTTCAACGCTAAATTTGTACGCAGTATTCCTGCTTTCACAATTACACTTTATGAAATGCTCGGAGTGTTCCTCACCCTGGCACTATTCCTTCCTGTGTATAAGAATACATGGGCTCCCGATCACACCCTACATCTCGCTCCTTCGCTAACTGACTTTCTGTATATAGCCATACTCGCAGGGGTATGCTCGGTGTATGCATATTCCGTTGCTGTTGAGCTGATGAAAAAAATCAGCGTGTTCATGATGCAACTGTCACTAAATCTTGAGCCCCTGTACGGCATCGCGATGGCGATGATCATTTTTAAAGACAAGGAAAAGATGGGCATCAATTTTTACCTGGGCACATTGATTATTCTTGCGGCCGTAGCCCTATATCCTCTTCTAAAGAGAAGATACGATCATCTCTACACAGAGAAAAAGTAGTTATTTTCTTTTCTATTATCTTCGCGCCAAAGTTTACTCTCATGAAACAACTAAGAGCAAGTGCGCTGCTGGTCACGATCATATTTTTTACTGTTTCCACATCCTGCTTCAGCCAGACTAATCCTCCGGTAATTTCTCCATCACCTTATTTTACATATGGTAAAGGACTTGGCATAACCTCACCGGATAGTCTCTTCATGCTGAACATCCGTTTCAGAATGCAGAACAGGCTCGCGCTTGTTTCTGAAAGTGAAAGTGATCTGGACATTGCCAGTGTGGAAGCAAGAACACGGAGACTTCGTCTTCGTCTGGATGGATTTATATATACCACCAGGCTTACCTATCTGATTCAACTTGCGTTTACGCGCTCAGATATGGATTACGATGACACCGGCTTTCCAAATGTGATTCGTGATGCCATGATTCAATATAGTGTGAACGAACATTTTTCGATAGGCCTGGGTCAAACCAAACTTCCGGGAAATCGCCAGCGTGTTAATTCATCAGGAGATTTACAACTTCCGGATCGCTCTATAGTAAACTCAACGTTTAACATTGATCGTGATTTTGGCCTTCAGCTATACTATAACAATACAATCAATGGACTCGCGTATGTTGTGCGTGGTGCTATATCTTCCGGTGATGGTAGAAATATAACCTCTTCAGATCGCGGGCTTGCCTATACCGGCAGGCTTGAGCTTCTTCCGTTTGGTAAATTCACCAATGGTGGCGACTACTTTGAAGGTGACCTTGCACGTGAACCAAAACCAAAAGTATCGTTTGGCCTTACATACTCCAACAATCAAAACGCCATCCGTACAGGCGGACAACTTGGAAAATTTTTATATGAGTCGCGTGATATTCAAACCAGTATGTTTGACTTTCTGATCAAGTATAATGGATGGGCTTTTGCAGCAGAATATTTAAGACGTACAACACCGAATCCCATCACTACAAATGAAGATGGTGATCAGCGCTTTGTATACGTGGGGCACGGACAAAACTTTCAGGGAAGTTATTTATTCAAGAATAATTTCGAACTCGTTGGACGTTACTCACAGGTGCGACCCGATGCTGATATACAATCGCTGGAAGAAAAGATACAGCAGTATACCATGGGGTTAAGTAAATATATACGTGGTCATCGCCTGAAACTGCAAAGTGATCTTACCTATGAAACCAACACCTGGCTATCTGGCACCAATGCAGATCATAATAACTGGCAATTGCGTTTTCAAATCGAAGCAGGGATTTAATCAACAACTTGATCTATTAGTACGATTCGTTATCTATACTATATAGACAACGGCTCGCGTCTTTCGTGATTATCCTTTGGCGCGTTAAGCGTTCCGAAAAAAATTCCGAACCTATCTACGAATTTTTTCGTAAAACACTTGCGGGAGTGAATAATCATTCCTAAACTTGTCTACGAAAAGATTCGTATCATGTCAAAGAAAAACATTAAACCAACCGAAAAAGAGCTTGAAATACTGCAGATCATGTGGGAAAAGGGCTCTGTTGTTTCGGTACGAGACGTTCATGAAGCCATGGGTGGCGAAGATTCAAATGGATATACTACCATTTTGAAGCTTATGCAGATCATGCACGAAAAAGGCCTGGTGACACGCCAAAAGAATGGCAAGCTGCATCTATATAGGGCAGTGCCATCACTTGAGAATACGCGGCAGCAGATTCTTGACAAAATGATCAGTACTGTCTTTCAGGGTTCTGCTGCACAACTTGTGATGAGTGCCCTGGGTAATAAAAAATCTTCCAAAGAGGAACTACGCGAGATCAAAAAATACCTTGAAAAATTAGAAGGAGGTGATGTATGAATCTATCTGACTTTCTTTCGTCTTCACTTATAGAAGCTCTAGGGTGGACACTGGTACATTCGCTCTGGCAAGGGCTGATTATTACGGGTATAGTGGTGCTTTCACTAAAGATAGTCCCTTCAAAATTATCAGGCTATAGATATGGGATTGCGCTCACGGGGCTTTTATGCATTGTATTGGCAACGGCTGTAACTTTCACGAAGTTATATGTATATACTGCTGATGCACCCATCGTGGCACCGTATACCTTCTCGTTCACTTCCTTTCAAAACAGTGTAAGTGAATCACCGGATAGTTTTATAGGCACCACGCTATATTTCATGGAAGCGAACATGAAATGGTTTGTTGCCGCCTGGATTGCCGGTGCGTTGTTCTTTATGATGCGTGTTGTTGGCGGCAGTATATATGTATCTGTGTTAAGGAAAGAATCTTTACCGTTACACACCGATTGGAATGTTCGCTTGCAAGAAATGGCCCGTGCATTAAACATCCGATATACCATAGCACTCTCTGAATCTGCACGTGTACATGCACCGGTTGTGCTAGGCTATATTAAACCACTCATCATTCTGCCAACCGGAATGTTAACAGGCCTAACTACAGAACAACTTGAAACAATCTTTCTGCATGAGCTCATTCACATAAAAAGACATGATTATATCGTGAATCTTATACAGATGTTTATTGAAGCACTTCTCTTCTTCAATCCATTTGTATGGATGATCTCTTCAATCATTCGCGATGAGCGCGAGCATTGCTGCGATGATGCTGTAGTAACCAGAACAGGTAACGTGCGCGCCTATACTTCGGCCTTGGTACAATTGGAAGAAGCCAGACTTAACCAGGCAGGTGTAGCTCTATCACTTGCTGAAAATAAAACTCAGTTATTGAACCGAATCAAAAGACTTATGGAAAAATCAGTAAAAAATTATTCAGGCCGCGATCGCGTTATTCCGATCGCATTAGTAGTCATCGGACTTGTATGCGCATCATGGATTACGATGACGCGTGCCTATAGAGATGAAACTACTCAGGATGCTCTGAATGAAAAAATTGCACAGGCTGACACAACGATCAAGAACAAGAATAAGACAGCCCGCTATTCCAAAAAAACAATTACTACCGTTGATGAGAACGGAGAACCACATGAAGAAGTCGAAGAGATTTTCGAAGGAGATGAAGAGCTTCGTCCTGTAGTTGAACCTGTTGATGTTACGCTTACTGTACCAGCCGTTCCCGATTTTCCTGACTTCCCGGATTTTCCAGCATTTGCTGCTTTTCCTGATCCTGTTGTAGCACCATTTGATTTCACTTTTCACATGGATAGTATACCGGTACCGGTAGTTACCTGGGGAGATAATAACTGGGATCAATTTGCTAAAGAGTTCGAAAACTCTTTCAAAGAAAACTTCGGTGATTTTTATAAATCCCATGAGAAGGATTTTGAGAAGATGATGAAGGACATCAAAGTAAAATATGAATTTGAAAACGAAGCAGAGTTTCGTGCCGAAGCAGAACGGATGCAACACGAGATGGAAAAAAGTGTAATAGAAAGTCAACAAGCGCTTCTTGAACAACAACAAGCACACGTTGCTAAACAGCACGCGCTTCGTGAAATGGATCAGGCTTTAGCCATGCAAGAAAAAAATATGAAACGCTGGAATGAAGATATGCAGCGTTGGGAAGAGGTTCATGCAAAACAAATGAAGGAACTTGAAGCGAACATGAAAGTTCTTGAAAAGAACATGAAGCAATTTGAAGAAGAACTTCAACAGCAATTAATAAAAGATGGCTATCTCAAGAAAGGTGATAAGATCAAGAACTTGAATTGGAATGATGATGGTACAATCGAGATTAACGGCAAAGAAATAAAGTCAGCCGATAAGGAAAAATATCAGAAGCTTCACAAGAAATATTTTAAAGAGGACGGCAACGTTCACTACGTGAAGTAATCATTAAAACTATAGCCGATAATTTATATATCAATCATCGGCTATAGTTCTTCCTAAATTCTCTCGACTCCGAGGCCTGGTTTATCCGAGCAATACATATACCCGTCTTTCAATACAAAGCCGCCCTTCACAACATCGCGCGCCAGATCAAGGCTTCCATCCAGATCTATATACTTGGTGTTTGAGCACGAATAAGCAGCGTGTAATGCAGCAGTTATACTCACGATACTTTCATCGTTACATCCCCAGAAGAGATCGATGTTTTCGTGAAGCCCTATATCTGCAATTTTTAATGCCTGACTTATGCCTCCACACTTCATCAACTTAATATTAAAAATGGCAGCTGCCTTGGGAGGCTTTACCAGTTCAATAGCATCTGCCGGTGTGATTAACGATTCATCTGCTGCCAGTACATTTCTTACTTCTTTCGGCAGACCTTTCATTTCAGCAATGTCGTGTGCAGGCAAAGGTTGCTCGATCAATTCAATGTTCAAATCGTAAGCACGTCCGTATAGCTCTATAGTTTGATGTACAGTATATCCCTGGTTCGCGTCCACACGAATAACTACAGCATTGCCAAGTTGCTCACGAAGCTTCATCAATCGCTCTACATCTTCATCCAGGCTATGTCCGAGTTTTACTTTCAATACTTTAAAACCACGCTTGATATAGTCTTGCGCTTCCTTTAAAGTCTCCTCTACATTCTTGATACCAATGGTATTGGATGTAGGAAGCTTCTTTATTTTTTGTCCTAAGAATTTAACGAGTGGTATATCGAGGTATTTTGTAAAAGCATCGTGCAGGGCTATATCCAGTGCAGCACGCGCAGAAGGATTCTCCGGAAATTTCTTCCATACCTCAAACGTCAGCTGATTGAATTCACGGATATCACGACCGATGAGGAACTCCAGGTTTTTTTCTTCCAATGCTTCCAGACATTGATCCAGTGTTTCGCCTACCACGTATTCACTGGGGTTACCCGAGCCAATGCCTGTTAAGCCATTGTCAAGCGTAATCTCAACAAATGCATTTCGCACTTCATCTACTGTTTTAAAAGCAATGGTATAGGGCTTGGTGTTGCCCAGATCTACGCTCCAAACTTTTACATCTTTAATCTTCGTCATTATAATTATTTTTGAATGGATCGTTGTTATTAAACCTGCGCAAGATTTTTCTTGATCAGTTCTTCAAATACAGGCACTAAACTTTCTACTCCATCTTCGAGCGGAAGCACCGCTGGTATACCCAGTTGTGTTTCATACTCGCGGGCATATGCACGAGCTTCCTGTTCGCTCATCTTCGCGGTATTGATTGTGAGTGCAACAGTAGGTGCTCCGTAAATTCGGATCAATGCAATTTCATCTTTCGGATCAGCAATATAGGCAGGGTAATACTCCATATCTTTATATTGTTTGCGAGCCGGATTATGTTGCAATACAACGGCATCGGCATTGGCCGATACAATCCACTCCGCTCCTGCTGGTCCGCTTGGATTACGAAGAGAAGATTGTCCTTCAATAAAAATGATATCTGGTTTTTCTTCCTGGTAACAGGTAACAACAGCGTGTTCCATTTCACCGGAGATAAAATCATTTAATGTTGAATCGAAAACAAAACCATATTTGGCACCTTGCATCCAGCCTGTTTGGCCGGTATAAATCATCTCTGCTTTATACCCCGCCTTACGCATTGCTTCTACCAGGAAGCGCGTAGTAGTACGTTTACCCAAAGCACAGTCTGTTCCGAGCACGGCAATTTTCGGACACTTCACTTCTTTAATTTTGCCAGTCCAGAAATGCAGGTCTTTAAATTTCTTAGGCTTGCGCACATCAATTATCTCTAAACCTTTTTGTCGGGCAAGTTCTGCCAGCTCCGGTATATCTGATATATATTCATGCAAACCATTCACAAGATTATATCCACTCTCCAATGCCTCTTTCAGTACGACACGAAGTGAATCTGGAATAACACCACCTTTCGTAGCAACGCCCACTACGCAATGTGTAGCTTTCACAGGTGCTGTCGTCATAAAATCGGTGAGTGAAGCATAGATCGGAATATTTCGTTTTCGCCCGTCCAGCACTTCACCCGCATCTTTACCCGGATGTTTACTGTCAATGACGCCAACAATATTAAATCGATCTGTGCCACGGATGAGCCCGTGAGCAGTTTTTGTGCTACCCGTGTCGAGGAATCCACCGGTAATTACAATTGCATTACTTTTTGCCATATTGATATTTGCTTTCTGAAGGGGCGGAATTTCGCGCAATAAAGTGAGTTTTCAAAAGCTGTTGAATGATGAAAGTTAGTGGCTTGAATTTTGAGTATTTTTGATATAAACCTGACGCTTATGAAATCGCCCATAGTTTTTTTTATGCTGATGTTCGCACTGTGTTCCATTCATGGTATGGGGCGGGCGCAATCCATTGTTGGTAAATGGCAATTAGTAAAACAAACCAGTTGCCTGGAGGATGATGTTGATGCCAGTGACGACAATACCGGCATGCAGGAGGTGGCAGATGAAATGAAAAGTATGTCGGGTGCTATACCGCAGGTAATTCAGTTCAAGGAAAAGAATATGGCGGAAGAGAGTACCAAGATTGTGAGCAGGCGCAAATCCTATAACTCAAAATCGTTTATGTATAAGTTCAATAGCGATGCTTTACATTTCCTGGATAAAAAATCGCATACTATACTGGAGAGCTTTACGGTAGAAAAATTCAGTGCTGATTCACTGATCATTTCAAATGCATCGCGCGTATGCGAAACGAAAATTTTTGTTCGAATTAAGTAATACCTTTATACTATGAAAGTCGCAGAAATTAAAAGTGAGATTCAGAAATTGGTGGAGGTACAGAATGATCCAGATATCCTGAACAATGTGTATGAGATTCTGGAAAAAGCACAAAAGGAAGCGGAGATGAAAGCGGCCATGATTGCGCGTGCATTAAAGGCAGAAGAAGACATTAAAGAAGGCAGAGTATATACGATGGATGAATTTCGAGACTTTATAAAAGGTTATATAAAACAAAAACGTTAGGTGAAGATTGTTTTTACGTTACAGGCAAGAGAAAATTTTAAACGTTCAATTGACTTCCTCAAATTTCAGGGAGTTCCCGAAGAAAAGATAGAAGAGATAGCGGAAGGTCTTCTAGCGAAGATAGATTCACTTAAGACGCGGCAATTTTTAGGGCAGGCGGAAGACTATCTCGCCCATCTCTCAAAACATCATCGCAGATTGATCGAAGGTCCCTATAAAATCATTTATTATATTGAAAACGAGTCGGTTTACATAACCGATATTTTTGATTCACGACAGCACCCTTCGGGCATGAAAGGTTAAAACTTTCTTCCGTACCTTTGCTCTTGTTATGGTGGAGACGGTTTCAAAACGCGATATACGGAAGCTTAAACTGGACGAATTAAAGGAATTTTTCGTGCAGCATGGGGAGAAAGCATTCAGGGCTCAGCAGGTCTATGAATGGCTCTGGAATAAATCTGCCAAGAGCTTTGACCAGATGACGAATCTTTCCATTGGCTTACGCGATATGCTGAAGGAACATTTCACGATCAACCACATCAAGGTTGACAACATGCAGCGTAGCTCGGATGGAACAATCAAGAATGCCGTTACACTCTTTGACGGCATGGTGGTGGAGTCGGTTCTGATTCCCACTGAAAAAAGAATCACTGCCTGCGTTTCCTCTCAGGTGGGATGTAGTCTCGCTTGCAAATTCTGCGCTACGGCAAGATTAAAGCGTCAACGTAATTTAACTCCCGACGAAATATACGACCAGGTAGTGGCTATTAAGGAACAAGCAGAATTGTTTTTTGGTCGTCCGCTTACAAATATAGTTTTCATGGGTATGGGCGAACCGTTGCTCAATTACTCGAACGTAATTTCTGCTATTGAAAAAATCACTTCGCAGAAAGGCTTGAACATGGCATCGAAGCGAATCACAGTTTCTACTGTGGGTATAGCAAAGATGATTATGAAGATGGCAGACGATGGTGTGAAATTTAACCTGGCTGTATCACTTCACTCGGCCCTTGATAAAACACGTTCGTCTATCATGCCTATAAATGATACAAACCCGCTGGATGAATTAGCCGATGCACTTCGCTATTGGTATGATAAAACAAAACGCAAAGTAACCTACGAGTACGTTGTGTGGAGAGGCATTAACGATACGGAAGAACATGCACGGGCGCTGTTAAAATTCAGTAAAGTCATTCCCTCCAAAGTAAATCTTATTGAATATAATCCAATCGATGACGGAGAGTTTCAGCAAGCTTCGACAGAGGCACTTGAAATGTATATGCATCTGCTGGAAAGCCATGGCGTGACTACACGCATCCGTAAAAGCCGTGGTAAAGATATAGATGCCGCCTGTGGCCAACTGGCGAACAAATCGTAAAGATTACATTTGGTTTACTGTTACTAAATAGCATTCCGGCTATTATACTTTTAAAGTCGTATGAAGAAATTTACACTGGCCTTCTCTCTCGCACTGGCCACTATGATTGGCTATGCCCAGATTACCAATCGTGAAAATTACGACATCAAACGTCCGAAGAATATCAATAAAGATTGCAAAAAACTTTATGATGTATTGAAGGAAGCTCCTGAAGATGTTCGTTTTGGTACTGCCTTTTCCGGTGATAGTATATTTCTGATCTATAATGACTTCGAATGGTTTTCTAAAATCATTGAATCAAAAAATGATGGCATTGCCGTTGATATCATGCAGAGTAGCCAATACCAATGTGATAATATAAGTCGGTTTGCAGGAAGCTGGTCGCACCGGGGCTTACTCCTTCCTCCTCTTTATCGGGAGGGCATCAAGAAACGAATGACAACCCCTTCAGGCAATGTTAAAATCTTTGCAGGGATGATACCTTCCACTATAAACAAAGAAAATGTAGAAGTTAACTACATCCTGTTGAACAATAAAAATCTATGTTATTCATCCAGCATCATCAACCTGGATGTTAACGGATGGAAGCTATTGGAGATGGGAATGTATTACGATACACTTACGCCCGAAAAAATTCAGGAGAAATATAAAGAGCTCAGTAAAACTCTTCATTTTACTATACCTTTTGAAAGGAACAAATCAGAGTATAAACCAGAGGACATAAAACCTTTATACGACTCGCTGCAAATCACTGACTATGCCATAAAGACTATTTCAATAAAGGCCTATACATCTGTGGAAGGATCGTATGAAAGAAATCTTAAACTCCAGAATCAACGCGCCCAGAGTATTGTTGCAGCATTGCAATCTTTCCAATCTGAAACAATAGAATCAAGCATTGAAGCTTCAGAGAACTGGGTGGAATTTCTGAATGATATTGCCGCAACCGGATATACCAGTTGGATGACGTTAAGTAAAGATGAGATCAAAGAGAAACTTAAGTCACCTACCCTGCTATCAACACTGGAACCTGTTTTGCGTAAGCACAGAAAAGCACTGATTCAGATTACACTTGAAAAACGACTGTCGTATAGGGAAAGCAATCAGGAAGAATTAAGAAAATATTTTCAGCAGACTATAGCACAAAAAAATATTGATGAAGCACTCTACCTGCAGCAAATCATATTTTATAAAATTCAACGGCAGGAAATTCCAGACCATTTTATTCAGGAGCTGGAAATACCATCTTCACTGGAATATGGAAGTTTGCTAATCAATAATGCTTCATTTCTATATGAGAACAATTCTTATGAAGTATTCGAAGCAATCAAAACGTTTGAAGAACTGGACCGCATCATTGCCAAGAATCCAAAAATAAAATACAACCTCTGCGCATTGAAGCTTCAGTCCTGGCTTCAATCAAAAATTCTGGTTGATCCTCCGGTGCTAAAAAAAGAAATTGAATCGTTACGAAAAATAGGTATACATGATAATCTGGTCAGAAGATTACTCATCAATTATCATATTATTCTTTCGGAGTCGCATATCCGAAATCGCCATTATGTCGAAAAAGATAAGGCTGTTCAATTCAACTATGAATCATACAAACCATTGCAACTCAAAGATCACGACTTAGTTAACCTGGCCAAATATTTTTCTTATTACAGCAAGTTTGATTGGGCTCGAAAAACTCTTGAGCCCCGAATAAAATCGTTGAATGTTTCTGAAGATCTGGTCTTTTATTATTTATCACTTACCATCTATGATAAGCGCTACACTTCAGGGCCATCCTACAGAACTATCATGCTTAATGCTATAGACCAAAACAAAGATCGCTTCTGTCACTTGTTTGATCCAATTGGAAAGGGTGGTATTTCATTTCAACTACTAGACGATAACTTCATAAAAAAAACGTTTTGCGAGAATTGCCAGGATCTTATAAGAAACAGTCATTAAAGTTTATAAACACGAAACAAAAAAAAGACTATATCCCAATACTGAAAGTTGCTAAGTCTGTAAGGATATCGTGTAAATCGTATTGCGAGAGCTAATCAATCTTTGCATCTTTCAGTCAAATTGTGTCATTATGCAGGACGAACTCATCCAGAATTTACGCGAGGCGCTCAAGCTCTCTCCCCAGAATATTCCATTACGATTAACACTGGCGGAAGCGTTGCTTAACAACAAACTGATTCAGGAAGCAGAAGCAGAGTATAAAGTTGTACTGGAAGCTGAGCCTCAAAATATACAGGCCAAAGCTGGTCTTGCTAAAATTTACTTTGCACAGGAAAAATACTCTACGGCAATTGTTATCCTGGAAGACCTCATCGAGCTAAAGCCAAATGACGTAAGTCTACTTATGCTTTTAAGTAAAGCGCTCCTGCGAAATGAAGAAAGTGGTAAGGCGATTGATTATTACAAGCAAGCGCTGCAACTGAATCCTTCTCTACTGGATGACGAGCTCGATCAATACTTACGCAAGCCTTCCATGCCGCAAGGTGAAGTAGAGGAATTATTGAATTCCATAGAACAGGAAGTTCGTGATATGGAACGACCTACTATCAACTTTGATGATGTAGGGGGAATGACGAAAGTTAAAGAAGAGATAAGAATAAAAATTATACAACCGCTGCTTCACCCTGAGCTATATAAAGCATATGGAAAAAAAGTAGGCGGAGGTATTTTACTATACGGCCCTCCCGGATGTGGCAAGACTCATTTAGCACGTGCTACTGCCGGACAAATCAATGCAAGTTTTATATCGGTAGGTATACATGATGTACTCGATATGTGGAGTGGACAAAGTGAACGAAAGCTCCACGAGCTTTTTGAACTTGCACGCAGAAGAACGCCTTGTGTTTTGTTCTTCGATGAGATCGATGCGTTGGGAGCGAGTCGCTCGGACATGCGGCATTCTTCGAGCAAGACCTTGATCAATCAATTCCTTACGGAGATGGATGGACTGGATTCTTCCAATGATGGTGTATTGATCTTAGGCGCGACCAATGCTCCATGGCATCTTGACGCTGCATTTCGAAGACCCGGAAGATTCGACCGTATCGTATTCGTTCAACCTCCGGATGTAGATGGAAGAAATTCTATTCTGAAAATATTATTAAAGGAGAAGCCGGTTGATAACATTGATTACAACACACTGGCCAAGCAGACTTCTGATTTCTCAGGAGCCGATCTTCGTGCTGTGATTGATGTTACCATTGAAGAAAAATTAAGAGAGTCGTTTGAGAAAGGTATACCTCAACCTATACGTACCAAGGATCTGCTAGCTTCTCTTAAACAAGTTAAGCCGTCAACAAAAGAATGGTTTAATACGGCCCGTAACTATGCGTTGTATGCAAACGACTCGGGACTATACGATGAAATTCTGGAGTATTTAAAAATCAAGAAATGATTCAATCACAATTGGAAAGAGCGCAGCAGCTGGTAACTCAACAACGTTACAAGGATGCCGAGACAGAGCTACGTTCTATACTTGCACAAGATCCCAACAACACGCAGGCATTGGCATTGTTTGCTATCTGTCTTTCTGAACTGGACAGACAGCCTGAAGCGATCCAGATAATTCAGGGTGCGATCGGCCAGGAACCCGACAACGATTATTTGCTATACCTGCAGTCTCTGTTTTACTTCAAGGCTGATAAACTGAAAGATTCCGAGAAATTTATCAGGAATGCCATCGCGTATGATCCTCACAATGCGGATTACCTGGGCTTGCTTGCCGCCATCAAGCTCAACCAAAAGGAATGGAAGGAAGCACTTGAGTATGCCAACAACGGATTAGAAAATGATCCCGACAATTTGCAGTGTCTTAACGCACGCTCCACAGCACTCTATAAGCTTGACAAAAAAGAAGAAGCATATTCGACTATTCAGGAGGCTCTCAATAAAAATCCTGAGAATGAATTAACGCATACGAATCTTGGCTGGAGCTTGCTTGAGAAAGGTGAACACAAAAAAGCATTGGAGCATTTCCGTGAAGCCTTAAAGATCAATCCGAACTATACATATGCAAAAGCGGGATTGGTAGAAGGACTGAAAGCACGATATTGGTTCTACAGGATTTTCCTAAAATATTCCTTCTGGATATCAAATTTTAAGGGACAGCAACAGTGGATTATTATCATCGGACTATATATAGGTGTACGGGTACTGCGAAACGTTGCAGAGAATAATCCTGCATTAGCACCTCTTCTTTACCCAATTGTATATCTATATATGGCTTTTGCTATATCTACCTGGGTAATCACTCCGCTTTCCAATTTATTTCTCCGTCTCAATGTTTATGGTCGCTATGCGCTTAGAGAGGAGGAGATCAATTCTTCCAACCTGGTGGGTATATCTCTACTCGTGAGTATTGCCGGATTTGCAGGATTATTACTTACAGGTAGTTTCCTGTTTATGATGCTCGGTATTTTCGGTATCGCCATGATGATCCCGTTGTCATCCATGTATAACCCTGTTAAGAAAAGCTCACGAACTATACTCATGGTATATACGGGCTTCCTGGCATTGACAGGCATTGGCGCGATGTACGAGTTTATGAACACAGGAGAAATAGGAATGCTCTCGAATGTATTCATATTCGGAGTGCTGATCTACCAATGGGTAGCCAACGCTCTGGTTGTACGATAAAGAATTAAGATTATTGCTTTTTGCTGGCGTTGAAGAGTTTATCCTTTTCCTCTTTGGTTAAACTCTCATAGCCGCCATCTGAAATTTTATCCAGGATGGCATCAATCTCTGCTTGCGATATGGAGGAGCCTTTCGGCTTGGCGTTTTTGAAAGAAGAAGTGTCCTCATTGCGATACGATACTTTTACTTTCAATCGAGGCTTGAAAAGTCCTTTGATCCAATCCAGCGTAGCGGTGATCCAGCTTCCCCAGTTCGAACCTGCCTGTAATTGCTTGATGTATATAAAACCAATCAGTGCTCCACCAAGATGGGCAATGTTGCCACCGGCATTTGAACCTACCGACAAAAGAAAAGAAATTGCTATATAAAAAGCCGCTATATACTTTATACGAATTGGCCCGATAAACAAAAGGAAGAAAGTGTACTCCGGAAGTAAGGTTGCTGCTGCTGTAACAACAGCATAGACCGCTGCTGATGAACCTACCAGTAAACTTGGCTGCTGTATAAAAAATGGGACAGTATTATATAGCAGCAAGTACAATGCACCGCCGCTTAATCCGCCTAATATATAAACTGCAATTAGCTTATCACTCCCCAAGTACTCCACAAACAACTTGGCAAACCAATAAAATACCAGCAGGTTAAAGAATATATGGGAAATGCCCACTTCATTAAACTCGTAACTAAAATGGTGAGCGAATGCATATGTTATTAACGTCCACGGCTTCGTAACAAATTCTGAAAGTACAGATGGTAATGTAAATTGATCATATACTATCTGAAAAATTGGTTGAGTCTGAGAAATTTTTGCAACTACATATAAAATCCCCAAAGCCAAAAACACCACCACGTTGATGATGATCAACTGTACATGAGCGTTGTTATACCGGTTAAATGCGTTCTTGAATTCGTCAAACATAGTTCAATCCTATAACAGTCCTTTACAAACTATTTTTTTTAACTCCAGTCGTTACCACCTTGTTTCTTCCATGCGGAAATTAAAAGAAAAGCAAAAATCACCCCTCCTAAATGAGCAAAATGGGCAACATTTCCGCTTCTATCCATAAAAAAGTTTAAGCCTCCGAGTATGAGTACAAGGTACTTTGCCTTGATCGGCATAGGAGGAATTAACAACATAATTTCCATGTTCGGAAATATCATTCCAAAGCCCATCAAAATACCATATATAGCTCCTGATGCTCCCATCATTATACCGAAAGTACCTACTCCAAAAAACAGATCTACTATAATGTTGAAGACTCCGGCTCCAATACCCGTTACCATATAAAACATCGTAAAACGCTTTGTTCCCCAATGTGATTCAAGCATCGGCCCCATAAACGCAAGACTTAGCATATTGAAGAATATGTGCGTAAACCCGCCATGCACAAACATATAGGTGAAGAGCTGATAAGGTTTAAAACAATCCGTGCGTGTATTCCACATGGATAAAAAACCAGTGATTACATCATTTTGATATGCATATTCAAGACCTCCGAAGCATGCGCTAAAATCCATTCTGGGCGCAATCATTTGAGCAACAAAAACAATTACATTTATAATAATGATACTCCTAACAACCGGTGTGAGTCTAAACATAGTACAGTAAATTAATCTTTGTTACGCTGGCTTTCGCCAGAGGTTATCGAAAATAACTTTCTATTTTATTCAATTCAAAAATAAAAAATGTCGGCTTGCCGTCTGGTGAATAGTTGGATGTTGAACACGCAAACAAACTATCAACCAGCGCCTGCATTTCTTCCCGCACCAGCGGCTGCCCTGCTTTCAGAGAAGCCCGCCTTGCAAGTGCCCGCGACAGGTTTTCCTGCAACGGTAATGCAAGCTCCGACTGGTTTGCTTTAAACTGTTCAATTAAACCTTCGAACAGTTCTTTTTCGTTCCCCACATTTACAGAAGCCGGTACACCATTTACAACCAATGTATTCTTGCCGAACACATCAAAGCGAAATCCCAGCGCTTCTATCTCCTGTTGCATCTCAAGGGCTAATGCAAAATCTGCTGCACTAAACGTAATCGCCTGCGGAAATAAACTTTGCTGGCTTTGGCCTGATTTATTTTTAAGTTGGTTCAAAAACTTCTCAAAAAGTATTCGTTCATGTGCAGCTTGCTGATCTATAATCATCATGCCCGACCGCACCTGTTTAACGATATAGCGGGCATGAAGTTGGAACAAGGTCTTCTCCTCGGTTGAAGTCGTTTGAGCAGGTTGATTTATTGCACTTTCAAAACGCAACGTATGCACTGCAGGCATTTCGTCCTGTTGGCTAACATCGGGCTTTACTTCACGTGCTTCGAAAAGCTTTTCCCAGTTGTCTCCATTGGAGCGGTGAAGTGCTGTACTAAAACGTTCTTCAAAATAAACCTGGTTCGATTGGTTGCTCGCATTATTAAGCTTTGTGATAAAATTAACATCGGCATTAAAATCTATAGCCGGTGTTAAATTATGGGAGCCAATTGCCTGCCGCACTGCCGCGCGAACAACAGCATATACTGCGCGCTCGTCATCAAACTTAATTTCTGTTTTTGTAGGATGAACGTTAACATCTATATGCTTCGGATCGATCTCGATGAAGAGTACATAAAAAGGAAAACTATTTTCGGTAATCAATCCTTCGAAGGCATTCATCACAGCATGATTCAAATAGTTGCTGCGAATAAATCTGCGGTTAACAAACAAGAATTGCTCGCCTCTTGTTTTCCGAGCGAAATCCGGCTTGCCAACATAACCTGATACTTTTACATTTTCTGTTTCTTCCTGACACGTGGCAAGTTGTTCTTTATACGACTTACCAAAAAGACCAACGATACGCTGACTTAATTTTGTTGCAGGCAAATCATATACCAGCTCATCGCCCTGTATAAATGAAAATGATATTTCCGGATGAGCCAGTGCGAGGCGCTGAAACTCATCGATGATATGTTTCAGCTCGACAGGATTTGACTTTAAGAAATTTCTGCGAGCCGGTATATTAAAGAATAAATTTTTAACACAGATGTTGGTTCCTTTTTCGCAGGCAACGGGCTCTTGTTTTTTTATGTCTGATCCTTCCACTACGATACACGTTCCCAACTCTTGGTCAGCGGGGCGTGTTTTCAATTCTACCTGCGCTACGGCAGCGATGGAAGCAAGTGCTTCACCGCGAAAACCCATTGTGAAAAGTGAGAAGAGATCTTCCGCCTTCCGGATCTTCGAAGTAGCATGACGCTCCAAACTCATGCGGGCATCCGTTTCGGACATACCGATGCCATCATCAATAATCTGCAGTAATGTTTTTCCGGCTTCCTTAACGATCAGCTTTATATTTTTTGCTCCGGCATCAATGGAATTTTCCATCAGCTCCTTTGCAGCAGAAGCCGGACGCTGCACAACCTCACCAGCAGCAATCTGGTTAGCAATCGAATCGGGTAAGAGCTGGATGATGTCGGGCATGAATGCAAACTTGCAAATTAATGGAAGTACAAAGGTGGCAAATTTTACAGAAGGATTCGCCAGATTTTTAAATCCGGCAGGTGAAATGTTATATGAAATTTACCGTTAAAAATTTAACCGTTAACTTCGCTCATTAAAGTTGGCGCAATCGTTCATTTTTTAAACTTTAATTACCGGATGATTAAGAAGACCTTCAGTCTGTTTGTTTTTATATGTTGTATGGTTCCTGTATTCGCTCAGCTTAAAAAAGAAGCATGGGTGGATAGTGTCTTTAATTCATTGAATACCAATCGAAAAATTGGTCAGTTGTTTATGATACAGGTGCCTGTGCAGAATGACGCGGCATCGATGAGCGCGATCCGTGCAAAAATAAAAAATGAACAAGTCGGTGGTTTGATTTTAACAGGTGGTAATCCTATAGGTCTCGCAAAACTTGTTCGTGAATTCCAGGATGACTCTGATATTCCGTTGCTGGTTTCCCATGATGCCGAGGGTGGTTTAGGGATGAGTATTGATAGTA
This sequence comes from uncultured Bacteroides sp., assembly GCA_902168185.1. Taxonomy (GTDB): domain Bacteria; phylum Bacteroidota; class Bacteroidia; order Cytophagales; family Cyclobacteriaceae; genus Ohtaekwangia. The sequence continues at coordinate 202,759 of CABHOV010000073.1, read as the reverse complement.
CAGTTGCCTATCCATCACCACTGGTATTGGGAGCTATTCGTAACGACTCATTACTCTATGAGCTTGGTAAAAGTATAGCGCTTCAACTTAAGATGGTGGGTGTAAATCTGAACTTTGCATCTACGGTAGAACTGAATTCATCACCAACGCTTCGGTATCAATCTTTTGGAGAAAATAAATATCGGATCACCGGAAAAGCTATTGCCTTCATGAAGGGTATGACCGACCAGCATGTGCTGACCTGCGTGAAGAATTTTCCGGTTCAAAGTATAACTGTATCGGATGTTCAAAAAGACTGGCCGGTTATTGTACCTACCATTGATACTGCACAGGTATATACTTTCAGAAGACTTTTTGAGAATGGCCTTACGGGATTTATACCCGGCAATAAAGAACTGCCTTTGTTCTATACCAACATGAACCTGGCGCGTAAAAATAATTTCTCATCGCAAATGCTTTCATCGCTTTTTATTGGCAAGTGGGTGAAGCAGAACATGAATTATCAGGGGCTTGCTTTTGCTGATCTGCGAAACATCCCTCCTATCAACGAAAAAAACAGCGAAGGTCTCCCTTCCGTATATGCACTGCAAGCGGGCAACGATATTATACTATATCCGGAAGACATCAACATTGCCATTCGTAAGATCAGAAGACAAGTGCGTAGAGATAAACAGCTGGAAGCGCAGCTCGACAATAGCGTAAAGAAAATTCTGGCCGCGAAGTATGATGCCGGGTTATCCCAAAAGGCAACGATTGACACAGACAATCTTTTACTGCGATTGAATTCTCCTCAGGCACAGTTATTAAACAAAAAACTTCAGGAAGCTGCCATTACCGTTCTTAAGAATAGCAACAACGTATTGCCGGTATCTATACTTGACAACAAGCGATTCGTCTATATAACCAGTGACACTACACAGAAGCCGGATGTATTCCTTCATTACCTCTCGCGGTATACACATGCAGATCGTTTTACATTACACGATTTGAACGAACTCACCAGACTTGCCGCGACATCACAACGCCTTACTTTCATTATTGGTATATATCCACAGGCTACACTTGAAAGGCTCACCGTATTACAAAAATTATTGGAGCTCTTGAAAAAGCACGAAGTGGTTTTGTGTGATTTTGGCAATGAAGAATTTTTAAGAATAGCGGCACAATACCCTACGGTTGTTACAGCCTATACCAATACTCCGGAAATGCTGGAGGCAATGCCACAGATTGTTTTCGGGGCGCTTCCGGCAGATGCTATTTTGCCTATGAAGATTAGTGATCAGTTGCAGACCGGAGCAGGTAGCGCTACACCACAAATTAGCAGATTGACGTATTCTATACCAGAAGACGCAGGTATGGACAGCCGCCTGCTCTGCAAGATAGATAGTATAGCAAAAGAAGCGATTAAAAATATGGCGACACCCGGATGTCAGGTGCTGGTGGCACGCAACGGAAAAGTGGTCTACGATAAATCGTTTGGATACCTCACGTATGATAAACGCTCACCGGTAACAGAGCAGACTATATATGACCTCGCCTCGCTCACAAAAGTATCAGCCACCTTACAGGCCACGATGTTTATGTATGAGAAAGGCTTAATCGACATCAACAAAAAAGCATCCGTCTATTTACCTGAACTTCGTAACAGCAATAAGAAAGATATAACCATCATCGATATGCTTACGCACCAGTCGGGGCTGGCACCTTTCATTCCGCTCTGGCCACAAACGATGAAAGACACCACGTTCCTTCCGCAGTTTTATAGTCGTAAACGCGATGCTATACATCCGTTTCCTGTGGCACCTGGTCTATATGGTTCTCAAGCTATGAAAGATTCGGTATGGTCGTGGATAATTCAATCGAAGATGGCCGACAAACCTCCTCGTACCCCATACCCGTACCGTTATAGCGACCTTGGATTAATGATCATGCAGCATATAGCTGAGAAAGTATTGAATCAACCGCTGGATGATTTCCTCGCACAAAATTTCTATGAGCCGTTAGGAGCCTATACCACCCGATTTAATCCGCTGGATAATTTTTCAACGCAAACTATTGCGCCTACAGAGTTCGATAAGATATATAGGAAAAAAATGATCATCGGAACGGTGCACGATGAACGAGCCGCTATGATGGGCGGTGTAAGCGGACATGCCGGGTTGTTCAGCAATGCTATAGATCTCGCCAAGCTCGGACAAATGCTTTTGCAAGAAGGGTATTATGGTGGCTATCAATACTACAAACCCGAAACCGTACGGTTTTTTTCTACTAAAATATATAAAGGTAGAAGAGCCATCGGTTGGGACAGGCCTGTACAAAGTGAATGGAACAGCCCAACATCTTTGATGGCATCACCCCTTACCTTCGGTCATACCGGATTCACGGGAACGTGTATGTGGATTGATCCGGAATTCAACCTTGTATATATCTTCTTATCCAATAGAGTATATCCCGACCGGAGCACCCGGCTAAATAGCGCCAACATCCGTTCACGCATACAAGATGTCATTTATCAGTCCATCTTTGATTATTGTACCCATTCACAATAAATTAACAAAACGTAACGAAACTTACGGAATGTGAATCGGGTTTATGCATGTAACAAAACCAACCACCAGTGGAACAAATTAAAATTGGCATTGTATGCTACCCTACCTTCGGAGGAAGCGGTGTAGTCGCTACGGAACTTGGAAAAGCGCTTGCCCAGGAAGGTCACAAAGTTCACTTCATAACATACTCTCAGCCAACACGGTTGGATTTCCTGAATGAAAACCTTTACTATCACGAAGTTGACTTCCGGTCGTATCCACTGTTTGAATTTCAACCCTACGAATTAGCACTCGCCAGTAAAATGGTGAGCGTAGTAAAAAATGAAAAGCTGGATCTGCTCCATGTACACTATGCTATACCACATGCTTCGGCTGCCTATATGGCAAAACAGATTTTGCGTTCACAGGGAATTTATATTCCAGTAGTAACAACGCTGCACGGTACAGACATTACGCTTGTGGGTAGAGATCCATCGTATGAACCAGTTGTTACCTTTAGTATAAATCAATCTGATGGAGTTACGGCTGTGTCGGAAGATTTAAAGCGGGAGACCTTTGATTATTTCAAAATACTGAATGATATAGAGGTGATCCCTAACTTTATTGATCTTGAAAAATTCAAGAAGCAAAAGAAAGATCATTTCAAAAAAGCAATTTGTCCGAATGGAGAATCGCTTATCGTTCACACTTCTAACTTCCGGAAAGTGAAACGTATACCCGATGTTATACAGGTCTTCGCGAATGTTCGCAGAGAGATTCCTGCGAAGTTGTTAATGATTGGTGATGGGCCTGAACGGAACCACGCGGAAAAAATGTGTCGTGAACTTGGCATCTGCGATGATATACGTTTCCTTGGAAAGCTTGAAGCAGTAGAAGAAGTGCTTTCGGTAGCCGATCTTTTCATCATGCCTTCTGAAAAAGAAAGCTTCGGCTTGGCCGCTCTTGAAGCCATGGCATGTGAAGTTCCTGTTATTTCTACCAACACGGGAGGGCTACCTGAATTGAATGTTCAAGGTGTCACCGGATTTATGAGTGCTGTTGGAGATGTGGAAGATATGACACGAAAATCGCTATTTGTATTGGACCCTAACAACCTTCCACGTTTCAAAGAGAGCGCTTTGAAGCGGGCACAAGAATTTGATATCACAAAAATATTGCCCTTGTACGAAAACTATTATCAAAAAATACTGGTAAAATCGGCAGCAAAAACCGCAGTGTGATCGTTAATAAATTTTGTATGAGGATATTATTTTTTATTCACACAAAGTTTGATTTACGGTATGGAGGCAGACGTACTACCTAAAAACAAGGGAACCAAACAGCTTTTTGAAAATCCAATACTCGAAAAGCTGTCACGAACACACATTTCTATTCCATTGACTATTTTCTTTTTGTATGCATCTATACTTCTGTACTGGAGTATCACGCATACATCACTTCATCCTATGACAACAACCGGAGTCTTTTTTATAGGACTCATTGCTTTCACGTGGGTGGAGTATATGACGCACCGTCACATTTTTCACATGCGCACCTACACGCAGTTGAGGGTTAAACTTCAATATACTATGCATGGTGTACATCATGAATTTCCAAAGGATAAAGACAGACTCGCCATGCCGCCACTGTTAAGTATAACGATTGCTACTATTCTTCTTTTGCTTTTCAGACTGGTAATGGGAGATCTTGTATTTGCATTCTTACCAGGATTCCTGGTTGGGTACGCGGGATACTTATCGGTTCACTATATGGTGCACGCGTTTCAACCTCCCAAGAATTTCTTTAAAGTTCTCTGGGTTAACCACAGTGTACACCACTATAAAGATGGAGAGTTTATCTTCGGAGTGTCCTCTCCGCTTTGGGATTATATATATGGTACGATGCGGGAGAAAAAGACTTCCTGATCTTGAGGCACAGGTACAAAATAGGTAGCCATCCCAAATGGGATGGCTTATTTGTTTAGGTAAATGAGACTATGTGAACTAAATTCGGTTTTTCTTCACTACCTCTTTTTTCTGAGGATTTTTTGCGTAGGTAGCGCAGGTATGAAATCCGCAGGAAGAAAGAATAACGGCTAACAGGGCAATAACAATTACAGATTTTTTCATAAGGTTAGTGATTAACTGTTATTCAAAGATATAATAGTCGTTTTATCGGCACTTTCCGATTCTGACAGAATTCTTACACATGCTCAGAATCTTTTCGGAAATTAAATTTTGAAGCCGAAACAGAAAGTCGAAATTAATGGTTAGAGAGTTATACAAGTGATTTCTATGCTCGGATACAGATTTTCTAAATTCACACCACTTCAGGACAAAGCGAAAAGCGATTTCGAAAAGTTGCTCAAAATATTCATGCAACTAATCTTAATCACGGCAGGAAACGTTTCTGAGGCATTACAGTGGCTCACGGAAGTAGACCGTCAATATGGTCTGACGAATGATAAATATGGTATCGGAGATTTTATTGATGACCTGAAACGTGACGGATATATCACCGATGAAGGCCCCAAAGGCGAGTTTAAGCTCAAAGCCAAAAGTGAGCAGAGTTTACGGCAGTCGGCTCTCGAAGAGATCTTCGGCAAACTAAAAAAGACAAAACAGGGCGAACATAATACATCGCATAGCGGTCGTGGAGATGAACAGACCACAGAGAAACGTGATTATCAGTTTGGTGATACGGTCGAACAGATTTCTGTAACGGACTCCCTTCGTAATGCACAAATCAATCATGGTCTCGATAATTTCTTCATGACAGAAGAAGATCTTGAGGTAATGGAGAGTGAATATAAAACACAGACCTCCACTGTACTCATGATTGATATATCTCACTCCATGATACTATATGGAGAAGATCGTATTACTCCAGCCAAAAAAGTAGCTATGGCGCTCGCAGAACTTATCACGAAGAAATATCCAAAAGATACGCTCGACATTTTAGTGTTTGGTGATGATGCATGGCAAATAGAAATTAAAGATTTACCCTATCTTCAAGTAGGGCCGTATCACACCAATACGGTTGCCGGCCTTGAGTTGGCAATGGATATTTTACGCAGACGGAAAAATGCCAACAAACAGGTGTTCATGATCACGGATGGTAAACCGACCTGCATTAAACAAGGAATCAAGTATTATAAAAATGCATTTGGACTTGATCAGAAAATTTTAAGTACTACCTTAAATCTTGCAGGACAGTTACGAAAATTAAAAATCCCCGTTACTACTTTTATGATCGCTACTGATCCATACCTGAAATCATTTGTGCGCGATTTTACAAAAGCCAATAATGGCAACGCTTATTATAGCAGTCTCGAGGGACTAGGAAATCTTGTATTTGAAGATTTCAAAAGAAACAGAACCAAGAATTTATAATCACTGCCGATCTTTTTCGGCTCATACTTTCAGAACTAATATATATAGTTATAGCTATGCATCATACATCTATTAAAACCCTAGGAGAATTAAAAACGGCAGGATATACACCGCGATCAATAAAAGAAGAGCTTCGCGAAAATCTGATACAACGACTTAGTCGCAAGGAAACTGTATTTGAAGGTATATGGGGCTACGAAGAAACCGTAATACCAGATCTTGAAAGAGCTGTACTCGCGGGCCACGATGTAAACCTGCTGGGTTTACGTGGGCAAGCCAAAACAAGGTTGGCGCGACTGATGGTAAAGTTACTCGATGAATATATACCTTTCATTGCAGGCTCGGAGTTAAACGATGATCCATTCAATCCTATATCCCGTTACGGAAAAGATACAGTACAGGAATTGGGAGATGCTACACCCATTGCATGGTTGCATCGCGATGAACGCTACTCTGAAAAGCTGGCAACACCCGATGTATCTATAGCAGATCTTATCGGTGATGTAGATCCTATAAAAGCAGCAACGCTAAAGCTCCCATATTCCGATGAGCGCGTGATTCACTTCGGGTTAATTCCCCGTTCTAACAGAAGCATTTTTGTAATCAATGAATTACCCGATCTGCAAGCCAGAATACAGGTTGCACTTTTTAACATATTACAAGAGGGTGACATTCAAATTCGTGGTTTCAAAATCAGAATGCCACTGGATATACAATTTGTCTTTACAGCAAATCCGGAAGACTATACCAATCGCGGAAGTATAGTTACGCCATTGAAAGACAGAATCGACAGCCAGATCATTACGCACTATCCGAAGACATTAGATATAGGTAAACGCATTACGCAACAAGAAGCGCGTCTTAAACAAGCACAGCGTGCTGCAGTATCTGTAAATGAAATTGCAAAAGACCTGGTTGAGCAAATTGCATTCGAGGCACGCAAAAGTGAATATGTAGATGCGAAGAGCGGTGTATCAGCGCGTCTTACCATTTCAGCATATGAAAATTTAGTCGCTGCTGCTGAACGAAGGAGTATTATTAATGGGGAGAAAAATACCGATATACGGATCGCTGATTTTATTGGTGTAGTGCCAGCTATAACCGGAAAAGTCGAACTGGTATATGAAGGTGAACAGGAAGGTCCAGGCATCGTAGCACAGAACCTGATCGGTAAAGCACTGCGTACGCAGTTTATACATTACTTTCCGGATCCTGATAAATTCAGGAAACAAAAAGAGAAGAGTCCGTATAAAAAAGTATCCGACTGGTTTGGAGAAGGGAATACCGTTGACCTGCTTCATACTATGCCGCAGGCAGAATTTGAAAAAGCATTGAAAGCTATACCGGGCTTGAGTGAACTCATTAACGAATTCCACAAGAACAAAGACCAGGCAACGAAACTGTTCATGATGGAATTCGCACTACATGGTCTCGCAGAATATAGTTTGATCAGTAAACATAATCTAACAGCGGGTCTGCAATTCAAAGATTTGCTCAGCAGTATGTTTACACTGCCGCGTCCTGGAGAAGAAGAGGATGACGATGATGAGATCGCAGGCGGAAAATTTTAGATAAGCTCAAAGTTAGTTTGCTAAGAATAAGCATCCTATATACCTGTCGTTATTGCATGAGGAATGACGGCAGGTATATGTATATCTGACCTAACGTAATTTGGCCACACTGCAAATCATAACAAACCGTTCTGCCTGCTGGCATACATTTTACCGATATCATCATAGCTTTTCATTTGAAATTTCAAACTTTAAGCACCGGGCTTTAAGTATCCTCTTCTACTATGAAACCTCAGGAATCAGTTACCTTTAATTTACAACAAGTACAGAAGCTCAAGAAGCTTGTTGCAAATGGCGAAGGACTGACACTTGAATTCAAGCGCAAGGCTGCGTTCCCTGAAAAAATCATTCGTGAGATGATTGCCTTCGCGAATACAAAAGGTGGAATTTTGTTAATCGGTATTGGCGATGATCTAAGCATTCCAGGCTTGAAACATCCTGAAGACGAATCGCATGTTATCAAGCAGGCGCTAAAGATGTGCAAGCCTCCTCTTGCATACGAGGAGATATATATCCAGGTAAGCAACGGACGAACGGTTATTCAGTATGAGATTATGGAGAGCAACAAAAAGCCGCACTATATACTTCACGCTGATCAGTCGAAAGAGTTCTTTGTTCGCGTTGATGACAAAAGTATTAAGGCAAGTCGTGAAGTAAGAGAAATCGCCAAGCGTTCTCAGTATAAAAAAGACATCAAGTTCAGCTATGGAGAATATGAACATCTTCTCATGCAATATCTCGATGTGAACAATACGATCACATTAAAAAAATTCATGGAGATCAGCGGACTGAAAAAATTTTATGCTTCTAAAAAGCTAATCTTACTGGTGTTGGCAGATGTACTTCGTGTGTCTCCGAATGAACGAGGCGATGTTTTCTCGTTAGCGTTTCGATCGGGCAATCGTTAATGGTTAACAGAGAATTGTTAACATTGATAACATAACATTCTCAAACGGGTCGTAAAGTTATAAAAAAAGTTTTCTTCTCCACATGCTCGCAAATCATAACCTTTTTTTTAGCTTTCATTTAAAACATTGAAGGTTTAATAACGATATCGCATGAAGGTTTTTGATTCCGAAAAATTCACATGTGATCTACTCAAGTCTCACCCTAAGTTCTTTGTGAAGCATGACTAAACTCAAGAAGGAGAAGAAGATCTTCGTACTCGACACATCCGTAATTATTTATGAACACAATTCCATTCTTAACTTCGATGAACATGATGTCGGTATACCGATAACGGTTTTAGAGGAACTTGATAATTTTAAAAAGGGCAACGACACTAAAAATTTTGAAGCTCGCGAATTCATTCGACTGATCGACAAGCTCGCGAAAGATCGCATGCTTCAGGAATGGAACCCTATCAACGGAAAGGGTAAGGGTAACTTTAAGGTATTGATGGACATGCATAGCGCTGTCGATGCGAATAAAGTATTCAATGAAGTGAAGGCTGATCACCGGATATTAAACGCTGCCCTTCAATTACAAAAAGACGAAAAAGGGAAACGTGTTATCCTTGTCTCCAAAGACGTTAACCTTCGGTTAAAAGCGAAATCATTAGGCCTGCAGGCCGAAGACTATACCACAGGTAAAGTTCAGAATATATCTTCACTATATACCGGCCGCACCGTTGTGGAAGATATAGATGCTAACCTGATCAATCTGCTTTACGAAAAAGGATACTGCCAACCTCAGGAGCTCTTGGGCAAACTCAATCCGCTTAAGAATCATTACTATATATTAAAGAGCGGAAAAAAATCAGCGCTAGCATACTATAATCCCTTCAATGGAATGCTTGAGCATGTGGAGAAGCGCTCGGTATATGGCGTGAAGCCTAGAAATGCGGAGCAGACCTTTGCTATACATGCGGCTTTGAAGCCTGACATTAAATTGGTTTCTATTCAAGGAGTGGCAGGTACCGGCAAAACTTTACTCGCACTGGCCGCGGCACTTGAACAAAAACGGGAATATAAACAGATATACCTTGCCCGTCCGATTGTTCCTCTCAGCAATAAAGATATAGGCTATCTGCCCGGAGATATTAAATCGAAGGTAAATCCCTATATGGAACCACTGTGGGACAACCTGAAGTTTATACAGAATCAGTATAGTGAAACAGATAAGGAATATTCCAAGATCACGGAAATGGTGAGTCAGGAAAAACTTGTGATCACACCGCTGGCCTATATCCGCGGGCGGAGTTTATCAAACATCTGTTTTATTGTAGATGAAGCACAGAACCTGACACCTCATGAGGTGAAGACAATTATTACCCGTGCTGGAGAAAACACCAAGATCATTTTTACAGGAGATATATACCAGATCGATACACCCTATCTTGATTCACAAAGTAATGGTTTATCTACGCTGATAGACCGGTTACAGGATCACGAATTGTATGCCCACATTACACTGGAGAAAGGTGAGCGATCAGAGCTGGCAAACCTGGCAAACGAGCTTCTATAAAAGAATAACTTCTGGGGATTTTCAAATTCAGAAATTTTCCATCCCATTCTAAGACTCACACAGAATAAACCCTTGAAATTCCAGCAATTTCAAGGGTTTATAGTTTTGGCCCATTATTAGCCACAGCTATGCAAACTGGAAAACGTTTTATGATACTTAGTTTTATTTTCAAGCAGATGTCACTTCAAAAGCAAGCAAACTATTTGAAGAAGAAAGGTATCATGCTTGGAACACGCCTTAAGAACGGACGTAGAATTCACATCTATATGCTCCGTGACCTCTTCATTGAGGTGCTATATAAGAATGATAATGTGAATGAAGAAGCTGAGCATTTGAACATGCTTCGCGGATTGAATAATCTGAACGACTATCTCGAGAGAGAATTTAAGGCCAGCTTCTAAAGGTTTTAAAAACTGGCCTTTTATATTATTTCTTGCCAAGAACTTTCAACATCGTTTCGCCAATTTCTGCTGGCGATTCTACTACGTGAATTCCACACTCTTGTAATACACTCATTTTAGCAGCTGCAGTATCTTCAGCACCACCAATGATAGCACCGGCATGTCCCATTCTTCTTCCGGCAGGGGCTGTCTGACCAGCGATGAACCCTACAACAGGTTTCTTGTTTCCGTTTTCTTTGATCCAGCGCGCAGCAACAGGCTCGTAGTTTCCACCGATCTCACCAATCATTACGATCGCATCCGTTTCAGGATCATTCATCAATAACTCTACCGCATCTTTTGTAGGCGTTCCGATGATAGGATCTCCACCTATACCTATAGCAGTTGATATACCCAGACCAGCTTTTACAATTTGGTCAGCGGCTTCATACGTAAGCGTTCCTGATTTTGATACAATACCGATTCTTCCTTTTTTGAAAACGAAGCCTGGCATAATACCAACTTTCGCTTCTCCAGGTGTAATAACGCCTGGGCAATTAGGACCGATCAGCGTTGCACCTTTGTTATCTATATAGCTCTTAGCAACCATCATATCCTTTACAGGGATACCTTCTGTGATCGCGATAATTACTTTGATACCAGCATCTGCTGCTTCCATAATCGCATCTGCTGCAAAAGCAGGAGGAACAAAAATGATAGACACATCTGCACCGGTTTTATCAACAGCTTCTTTCACTGTGTTAAATACTGGTCGTCCCAAATGTTCAGTTCCGCCTTTTGCCGGAGTAACTCCTCCTACCACATTGGTTCCGTACTCAATCATTTGCCCGGCATGGAAAGTACCTTCCGAGCCAGTGAAACCTTGAACAATTATTCTTGAATTTTTATTAACCAGTACACTCATGAACGTTGATTTTTAAGCAGCACAAAAATAGGATAATAAAGCTATCAACCAAACCAACATGAAATACAAAAGGCTGCCTCGCGACAGCCTTTTGTGTTGGTTATTTAGAATTTAACGGCTTGTCTTTTAGCTTATTACGTATTAAAAAGTCGTTATATAAATCTTTGTACATCTGCACATCCGGAGCAAGTTTTATGGCTTCCTGAAGTGCTGTTGCTGCATCAATCAGCAAAGAATTCTGCTCGAAGAAACCTGCCAGGATAAGTTTATTAATCGCTGTGTTATCTTCCGTTTGAGCGGAGATCTCACTTAACGCATTTTTTATTCTGGCCTTATCCGCTTTCGATAACCGCTTCAATGTATACTTTTCGGATACTTTGTTCTTGTCTGTTTTAGATTCAACAGTGACCAGAATGTTATCTTCATTTGTAAAGCTCGGATCAGAAAGATCTATGCGAAGACTGCTCTCGTTCGCGTCAAGCTTCGCGAGCTCTTCATCAAACAGGCTCTTGAATTTCACCGTATAGGGCCCAGGAATCTTTTCAACATCCCAGTTAATGATCACGACATCATTATAGATCGCAGAATTTTGCGTAGCTGACGGTAAGTATAGCGGAATGATTGAACCGCGATGAACCGCTCCGGTTGCCTGGAGGCCATTTGCCTTTTGTGTATTCGAACTCAATATAAAATCTGCATACTTGTTCAATACATTGGCTCCTCCACTCACCTTCGCAGCCAGGTCAGCAACTTTATACTTGCCTGCTTGCTTTACTTCCAGGGGTTTGCCGCTGACGTGAACCAACCCTATATATGAGTTTTCAGCGACCTTCAGTTCATCTGCCGAGTTAAGACTTGAGCCGACTTTTATAGTCTGCCAATCCTTGCCTGCCTTTACTTCGTTCTTTCCTTTGTTTACCAGAACCTTAAACGTATAGTTCTGGGCCATTGCCTGTGCAAATCCAATTAGAATAAATACTACTAGCGCCAACTTCGTTTTCATGACAAATTATGATTAAGGGTTTTTATCGATTCAAAATTAGAACATCTTCCTGATATTTCTTTCCTGAAACGAAGAAGCCGCTTCCACAGCGGCTTCTTCTTATATTTTTTTCAAAAAAATTAACGTTTCATGCCGTTTCTGATTAAAAAATCATCGTATGATTCTTTATAAAAAGCTACGTCAGGCGCTAACCGAATGGCATCTTCGTATGCTGCAACAGCATCGATATATAGATGATGTTCTTCATAAAAGCCTGCCAGCAAAAGTTTATTCAATGCCGTTTGTTCAGATACATTATTCTGAATTTCACCAAGTGAGATTTTAATTTTATCCTTCTGAGGTTGTGTCATTTTCTTGATCAGCCTTTCTGCAGACTTTTTATTAGGATCCGCCTTGGCAGCAACTTGCACAAGCACTGCATTTTCAGTCGCATATTTTGCTTCGCTAAGATCTACACGAATCGATGATTCAGGAGTTTCTATTTTAGCGAGTTCTTCGCCAAACATATTATTAATCACAACAATATAGGGCCCCTCAACTTTACTTGCTTCCCAGGAAATAGCAACCGCCGAGTTATATATATCTGCATGTTGATTTTCTGGTAATAGAATTTGGATAGCCGTTGCTTCACCGCGGTGTACCGCTCCGGTTGCACTCAATCTGTTTTTCTTAGCTTCTGTTGAATTACTGCTGAGTATGAAGTCGGTATATTTATTCAGGACACTGGAACCTCCACTAATTTTCGATGAGAGATCCGCCACCTTATAACTACCAGCTTGTTTCAATTCAATAGGCTTACCTGTTATATGCATAAGCCCTATATAGGAGTTGTCGGATAATTTCAGTTCATCGCCAGACTTTAAAGACGCACCTGTTTTTATAGGTTGCCAGGCATCGCCTGTTTTTAATTCATTGGTTCCTTTTATTACCAGTACTTTAAAAGCATAATCCTGGGCAACGGTAGAGAAAGCTAAAAGGAGAGCGAATAATAAAATGGGTAGGGATTTAGTTTTCATATTTTTGCATTCACGTAAAATCAATTTGACTGTTAATACTCCTGGCTGGTTTTAGGTAATCTTTCTTATTATGTTATAGCCTAAGCCGTGCCATCGCAGGCCTTAAAACGTTGAAATAAAATTCGAAAGAAGGCCCTACAGCCGCGATAGTCGCCAGTGTTAACGTAAGATCGAGTTTGAAGTTCGATTCCGCGAACAACCAAATTGTAAAACCCATTAGCAGCCCGATCTGCAATACCTGGATAAGCAGCGACACGCTATCAAACCACAATGGATACCGCTGGTTAAGCACATAAAACAATGCCACGTTTAGAAAACATAAAATGAAAGCGGTTAAATATGTAGCCCAGTCAGGCAATTCGTCAATATAGTCTTCATTTAAAATGGTAGCGAGAATATTTGCATGTACTACCAATCCAAACATATCCGGATTAGCGCGGCCTGCAACTTTATTATTGAGGGGCGTAAAGAACTTATCGTTCCAGGAAGGATCACCAAAATAATTTCCTAAGAAACCGAAGATTACAATTTTATCCTTGATCATCTCCGGAAGAAATTCTCCTGTAAAAGGCTGATGTACATCCAGCGCATAGAACATCACCGGATACTTCGTTGTGCCTAAATCTTTTTTCCGAAGCGATTGTATTCGTACATCTTGAATATCAATATTGCCTCTATAGTTAACGATCTCTTCAAACTTATCGCGCTTTAATAATTTCACAGCCTTTGCCGAATCGTACTTCATTGCCATGCGCACAGCAAAAGCATATTCATCTTTTCCATTTACCTCAACCTTCGGAAAAAATGAACGGCATATCTTCACGTCTTCCTGGTATCGCGCTCCCGTGGGCAAACTTGCATAACCATGGGCGGCAAAATCCTGAAAAGCCGGATCCGATATTTCTATAGAATCATATACATCAAGCCCCTGCGCTTGAGTCAATGAATCTGACTGAAGTAACTTTGAAACGAGTACAACATTTCCGGCTTGTTGTATAGCGTTGCTTAACATCAGGTTTCCCAATGTATCCAACAGCTGTGGGCAGTTTACAGTATCGCGAAGACCTCCTTCACAATCAAAAAAACTATCGACTCCTATTACTCTCGGTTTATGCTGCGCTATAATTGAGATTTGCTGTGCGATCTGCCCGCGTGATAGTCCTCCTATATTTACCAATACAATTCGTTCGTCCACAAGTGGATCAGGACGAAGGTTTGAAAAAGCATAGTCGGTAAGTTCAAAATCAGAAAGTGCTTGAGCAATCGGGTCAAAAGCATTGAAGAGTTCAAGTTTGGTTATTTTCGAAATACCCCACATGACTCCAAATACAAAAAAGGTTGCAAGCAAACTGTTAATCAGGAATTTCCACATACAGGTAGCCGTAGTATCTAGTAAATTTAGAAATTTAAACGGTCAATTCTATACTACGTTGAAAGGCTCTCTTAAATCAAAACTTACCATCGATCAGTTCGCAGCGGGCATTCTGCGGGGCGATCGCGTAATCCTAGGTCAGGCTATAACGCTTATTGAAAGCACGCGTACTGCAGACCAGATAACAGGTGCAGCATTATTGGAGAGAATTATTTCGAAAACAGGCAATGCAATTCGCATTGGTATTACAGGTGTGCCCGGTGTAGGAAAAAGTACTTTTATTGAAACGTTCGGCAAGCATATAATCAGTCAGGAAAAAAAACTTGCTGTTCTTACAATTGATCCCAGCAGTCAGCTCACGAAAGGAAGTATACTTGGAGACAAAACGCGAATGGAGGAACTCTCTAAAAATCCAAGCGCGTTTATTCGTCCTACCGCTTCCGGAAATACATTGGGAGGCGTTGCGCATAAAACGAGAGAGGTGATGTTATTATGCGAAGCCGCTGGGTATGATGTGATCATCGTTGAAACTGTGGGCGTTGGTCAGTCTGAAGTATCCGTTAAAAATATGGTTGACTTTTTTTTACTACTGATGCTGGCCGGGGCCGGTGATGAACTTCAGGGTATAAAAAAAGGAATCATGGAAATGGCCGATGGCCTGGTGATTACCAAAGCGGATGGCGACAATACAAAAAAAGCAACCGAAGCTATGGCTGAATACCAGCATGCCTTTCATCTCTTTGCTGCAGCTGAATCAGGATGGACTCCCCGCGTGTTAACGTCCTCCGCTGTTACGGGTGAGGGTATAGAAGAAACCTGGAAAATGATTTTGAAATATAGAGATCAAACCATGGCGTCCGGTTTTTTTGATGCTAATCGCAGCCAGCAAAATATAGCGTGGTTTCAGGAATACTTTGATCAACTCTTAAAAGATGATCTCCAAAAACTTGATTCGCTGCAGAGTATAAATAAAGACTTAATAAAATCAGTAGGCAATCGTACACTTTCGTCCCGGCAGGCTGCCCTTCAATATTTAGCGGCTTATCATGAAGCGATCAGGAATAAATGACTTACTCCTTCGCTGCTCTATTGTCCTTCCCTTTTTTAAATCCATAGGGGCAATGCCGGCAACCACTTTTGCAGCAATAGCCGCGCTTGAGATGAAAAGCTTCGGTAAAGACAATCAATCCATTCTCCATATAGTGATATATAGAGTCTTTAAAATCATCTTCCCTTTCTCCCTTATCTATGTTGTCCATAATATTCCCGACAAAGAAAACTTAAAATTTATTCTCCTGAAACTTTCGCGGTAGCATACGGAATGAAGTCGTTACCTTGCTTCGTGATTCGAACATCCATCTCATGAAAAAAATTTCATATATAGCCTTTGTACTGCTTACGGGCTGGGCTTGTACACAGAAAAAAGCGACCAAAAAACAAACTACACGTGAGCAAGATTCACTGCACCTCGAATACGCTGAAGGATTCAAAGTACATTACGATGGTAACTTAAAAATCATAGAAGTGCTTCATCCTTTTCAAGGGGCTACTACAGGGTATACATATTTATTAGTTCCTAAAGGAGAAGATATACCTGCGTATGCGCAAGGCATGAAAATTATACGAACCCCGATCGCTTCGATCGCTTGCACATCAACAACCCATATACCATTGCTGGATTATATTGGAGAAACCGACAAGCTTACCGGTTTTTCCACTACAGATTTTATAAGCTCTGAAAAAATGAGGGCTCGTGTTGATTCCGGAAAAGTAACAGAGCTTGGTATCGACAAGGGTATAAACCTGGAACGTTTGGCCATGTTAAAACCAGATATGCTTATGGGCTATACCATGAGTAGTGATTATGGACAGTTTAAAAAGATAGAAGAACTTGGAGTTCCGGTCGTAATCAATTCGGAATACCTCGAAAAGCATCCACTGGGTCGCGCGGAGTGGATCAAATTTGTGGCTGTATTTTTCAACAAAGAGAAAGAAGCAGATTCAATTTTTCAGTTCGTTAAGAAAAGTTATTTAGAGGCAAAGGCTATCGCTGATAAAGCACAGAGTCAGCCTTCCGTTCTTTGTGGTGTAGTATACGGCGATGCCTGGTTTTTACCTGGGGGGCAAAATTATGCTTCGAAAATATTAAATGACGCACACTGCAAATACCTCTGGAGCGAAGATGCTTCCAACGGATATCTCGAGCTAAGTTTTGAAGCGGTATATGAAAAAGCAAATCAGGCCGACCTGTGGATTGGCACAGGATCCTATACCAACCTCGCTGAAATAAAAACTGCCGATGAACGCTATAGCCGCTTCAAGCCTTTTCAACAAAAGCAAGTATACACCTATGATGCACGCAAGGGAGCCAAAGGTGGAAGTGAATTTATGGAACTGGGATATTTACGCCCCGATATTATTTTACGCGACTTGCTGAAAATAGCACACCCCGAGTTGCTACCCGATCACACTTTATATTTTCATAAGAAGCTCGAATAATACGAGAAAAAAAACGCCTGTTTCCATTTATGCTTTCTAACTTTGCATGTGATGAAGGCAGCGAGTTGTACTCTTTGGTTTTTGCTGATAGCATTTTTTTCAGCAGCCAATAATTTCAGTGTATTTACAGAGAATGGTAAAGCAGGCTTAAAGGACAGTCAAGGAAAAATTGTTATTCCCGCTCAGTATGATGCATTGGGATGGAGTGACGGCAATTTTTCGGTAGTAGAAAATGCAACGGGCTATAAACTCAACGGACACTGGGGCCTGATCAGTACGAACAATCACCGGATCACTAAAAATGATTATGATGAACTTATACCAGGCAACGGATCGCTGTTCATCGCGAAGAAAAACTCTTCGTATTCGCTTCGCGTCCTTACGGGATGCGTGAGTCTTTCCGGCAGAGAAGTAATTCCATTTGAATATGATGGCATCAGGGTATATCCTCTCCGTGCCGTAGTGTTCACCAAGATTGGCAACCAGTATAAATATGGATTGATCGACTTTGATAATCGCACCATTATTCCACAACAATATCAAAATATATACCCTATCGGGAACCTGCGTTTTGCTGTTGAGAATTTTGAAAATAAACTCGCCCTCTTTACAGATGGAGGCAAACAGGTTTTAGGATTTACGATTGACAAAATTTCTCCCTTCACAAAAAATCACGCTGTCATTTATCAGGGAACGCAACAAGGTGTGATTGATCGGGATGGTAATATCAGTGTCCCGCTTAAATATCAATCTATAGCTATACTTGAAGATGGCAAGGTAAAGGTTCGAGAACCACATGTATGGGAATTTCTGGACGGGAAGAACAAGCTACTCCAAAAACATCTCGCAGATTCTATAGCACCTGTTGACAAAGATCTTTTAAAAATCACAAAGGGAGAACTGGTAGAGCTTACCGATCAACAACTAAAACCCATTGCCTCCACTGCATTTTCAAGTATTGGAAATTTTATACGCGACAAAGCTATCGTTACGCTCAATCGAAAATCGGGCGTAATTAACAGGCAAGGTAAACTTCTT
Organism: uncultured Bacteroides sp.; assembly: GCA_902168185.1. GTDB lineage: Bacteria > Bacteroidota > Bacteroidia > Cytophagales > Cyclobacteriaceae > Ohtaekwangia. The sequence goes on along the minus strand of CABHOV010000073.1, from coordinate 184,569 downwards.
GTGCAACCCGCTTACGATACGGTATTGTTCGATGGCAAATTCATTTTAGCAAACCAACGTCAAGGGTTTAAAAACAATTGGACATTGCTGGACAGCACCGGTACACGACTCACCACTAAAGTATATGAAGACCTAAAGCCTCTTCATGAACAGTATTTCGCTGTTCGCAGTAAAGGATCTGCAGGTGCTATAGATGCTAAAGGCAAGGAGATAATTTCATGTGTATATGACTCTTTGCTTCAGATCAAATATGATCTCGCCGTGGTTAAATTTCACGGACAACAGGGCATTATTAACATGAAGGAAGAATGGATTGTATCTCCACGCCCCAGTAGACTTACCGTTATAACTCCTGACAAATTCGTTGAAGCATCTCCACAACGAAAATCACTTCGATCAATAACCGGCAATACAATCTACTTTACAGAAAATCGAATTGAAGTATTTCCAGACCATATACTTGAATACCTTCCTTCCGGCACTATTTGGAAAATTGGTCTGGATGGAAGAATTGTAGATCGTCAGATATACCCTGATGATATTGAAAAGATCTACGAAGAGAGTGAAGGATTTCGTGCGATCCGCAAAAATGGCAAGTATGGTTTTATCGACTCACAGGGAAGGCTTCGGATTGCAAACCGGTATGAAGGTGTTGCTAAATATAGTGAGGGATTGGCGCCTGCCATGATTCGCGGTCGGTGGGGCTATATTAATCGCCAGGATCAAATTGCCATTCAGCCCGTATATGATGAAGTAACTTCTTTTAAGGATGGCATCGCGCTCGTACGGCAACAACAAGCCTGGGGTATAATTGATAAGACTGGCAAAGTTTTACTCCCCATCCGATATCAGCATGTTGAATTATTGCCTACTAAAAATTTCCTTATCCAGACGAATGGTTTACAGGGGTTGGCCGAAAGCACAGGAAGAATACTTATTCAACCTAAATATAGGACGCTGCAAGATGCAGGAAAGGGATTCGCCATTGTAGAACGTGATGGTAAATATGGCGTAATCACCGTGCAGGGTATCAGCACGATTCCATTGATGTATGACTATATCCAATACGACTCGTTCAATGACTTTTTCATTGCACAGAAAAAATCACTCTGGACAGACTTCAAAAATTAAATTTCAATCCACACAAAAAATCCCTGACTATAAAATATAGCCAGGGATTTTTTATAAGAAGTATATATAAGATTACTCTTTCTTCGGACCACCTGTACCAGCACCTGAAGGTTGAGTGCCTTTACCTGAACCAGATATAGCCTGGCGCATTTCAGTATCAGATTGTACGTTTTGCATTTTGTAATAATCCATAACACCAAGATTACCTCTCACAAAAGCTTCTGCTATTGCTTTTGGAATTTCAGCTTCTGCTTCAATAACTTTTGCACGTGCTTCCTGTCCTTTTGCTTTCATTTCCTGCTCAAGGGCTACGGCCATCGCTCTGCGTTCTTCTGCTTTTGCTTCGGCAACTTTTAAATCGGCTGTTGCCTGATCGATCTGAAGTTTAGCACCAATGTTAGCGCCTACATCTACATCTGCTATATCGATAGAGAGAATTTCAAATGCAGTACCTGCATCCAGTCCACGTGACAAAACGAGCTTTGAAATTTTATCAGGACTCTCCAATACTTCCTTATGGGATTTTGCAGAACCTATAGATGAAACTATACCTTCACCGACACGTGCCAGAATTGTATCTTCACCAGCACCACCTACCAACTGCGCTATACTCGCACGAACCGTTACCCGCGCCACTGCGATCAATTGTATACCATCGGATGCCACTGCCGCTACCTTTGGTGTTGTGATTACTTTCGGATTTACTGAGATCTGCACAGCCTGAAAAACATCGCGACCTGCAAGATCAATTGCCGTAGCTTGTTTAAAGCTCAGACTAATATTTGCTTTGTCTGCAGAGATTAACGCACGAATTACATTGGGTACATTTCCACCTGCCAGAAAGTGTGTTTCAAGTTCAGAGGTTGTGAGTTGAAGTCCGGCTTTTGTTGATGTGATCATAGACTCAACGATGATTCTTGGTGGCACTTTCCGGATGCGCATAAAGACGAGTTCAAGCAAACCGACTTTAACATTCGAAAATATTGCTGTGATCCAAAGATTTACCGGCACAAAATACAGAAACAAAAAGAACAGGATAATCCCGCCAAAAACTAAAATGAGTAAAGCAGCTGCTTCCATAGGGTATATATTAATTAATAGGTTCTACAACAATTTGGTTGGAATATATCTGCGTGATCTTTACGCGTTGACCTTGTTCAACATAATTTCCCAACGTTTTTACTTCGAAAGTTTCAGTGCCAAACTCGGCTTTTCCAATCGGACGAAGTGTTGAAATGGTGACACCTTCATCACCGATGTGAAGACCGTTCAGTATTCCTTCGTTTACTTTACTATCACTCGATGACTTCAAAGAAAATCTTGTCCACGCTCCCGTTCGAAAACTATAGAACAGTGCAACCAATGTGGTGACCAATGTACTTATCAGCACATAGAAACCAACGTCACTTCCAAAGTGATTATAGGTAATGATAACTCCGGTTCCGGTGAAAATTAATCCGAGTAATCCCACCACAGTCGTTCCGGGAATGAATACGAGCTCAACAATAATAAGACCGAGCCCTATCAGGAGGAGCGCCAGTATAATAATCCACATTAACATAAAGCGGGAGAGTCTGAGTATAATCTCAGATGCTAATGTGCGGATTATTTAGCAAACAATTGCACATCAACACCTGAGTATTTAGTCTTTCAATCAATAAGCGCGCGCAAACAACACACGTCTGGTAGAAGGCTTACCAGAATACATGCATACGCCAGCCTCTTCTTTGGCATCCAATGGAATGCAGCGAATGGTGGCTTTTGTTTCTTCTTTTATAGCTGCCTCTGTCTCCTTTGTGCCGTCCCAATGAGCAGATATAAACCCACCTTTTTCGTCCAGCACTTTTTTGAAATCTGCGTATGTATCAACCTGCGTTGTTACTTCACCTTTAAATTTAAGGGCGCGCTGGTATATGTTGCTTTGAATATCATCCAGCAGTTTCGGAATTTGTGCAGCCACTTCGTCAAGCTTCATTACTTGCTTTTCTTTTGTATCTCTGCGTGCTACCTCCACTGTACCATTTTCCATATCGCGTGGCCCGATAGCCAGACGAACCGGTACGCCTTTCAATTCCCATTCGGCAAACTTGAAACCAGGCTTATGTGTATCCCGATTATCAAACTTCACCGTGTAACCTTGCTTACGAAGCTCTGAGGAAATTTCCTGAACCTTGTCAGAAATTTTATTCAGCTCATCTTCAGTTTTGAAGATTGGAACAATCACGACATGTATAGGAGCGAGCTTAGGAGGCAACACGAGGCCATCATCATCGGAGTGCGCCATGATCAGTGCACCCATCAGACGTGTACTTACACCCCATGAAGTTCCCCACACGTAATCGAGTTTGCCATCACGATTTGTAAACTGCACGTTGAATGCTTTCGCGAAGTTCTGTCCGAGAAAATGTGATGTACCCGCTTGCAATGCTTTACCATCCTGCATCATCGCTTCGATGCAATATGTATCTATAGCTCCCGGAAATTTTTCACCTTCTGATTTTCTTCCTTTCACCACAGGCAACGCCATAAAGTTTTCAGCAAATTCTGCATAAACATCCAGCATCTGCGTTGTTTCTTTTACAGCTTCGTTTGCTGTAGCATGTGCCGTATGACCTTCCTGCCACAGAAATTCTGCTGTACGAAGGAAAAGACGTGTACGCATTTCCCAGCGAACAACGTTCGCCCACTGATTGACAAGTATAGGAAGATCACGATAGGATTGAATCCATTTTTTATAAGTACTCCAGATGATCGCTTCACTCGTAGGGCGAACTACCAATTCTTCATCGAGCTGAGCATCCGGATCAACAATCAATTTTCCTTTATTCTGTGGGTCAGCTTTCAGGCGATAATGCGTTACGATGGCACATTCTTTCGCAAAGCCTTCAGCATTTTGTTCCTCTGCCTCAAACAAATGTTTTGGTACGAACAGCGGAAAGTAAGCGTTAGAATGTCCGGTGTCCTTGAACATTTTGTCAAGCGCCTGCTGCATCTTTTCCCAGATGGAATAGCCATAGGGTTTGATTACCATGCATCCGCGAACATCCGAGTGTTCAGCCAGGTCGGCCTTCTTCACGAGTTCGTTGTACCATGTGGAGTAATCTTCATTTCGGCTTGTGAGTTCTTTCGCCATGCTGGTATAATTATTGTTTATTTTTGTATCGAACGGCAAATATAATTTTACCGGATTAAATACTGGCTAATTTTTGTAGCTTTATCAACACAAATCCGAACTGTTTTCCGTTTAATGATTGTTAGGATTGTAGACACAAACTCAAAAGGCGCTATGAAAACCAAGATATTATTAAGCTTAGGATTAGTAGTTTTCGCCTCCGCAGCTTTTGCGCAGGTCGAAAATGACGATATGTACTTTAACAGCAAGGATCGCGCGAAGCTGAAAGAACAACAAGCAGCAGAGCAACAAGCCTACGCCGCTACTGAGAAGAAAACTAAAAAAATGGAAGAAGTGTCGGATGCGAATGACAGTTATGTCAATCCTACTGACAGCTATTCTGCACGCAACGTGAATCCGGAATTTGCGGCACGTTCCAATGCAGAAGTAGCACAAGAAGATAATCAGGATTATTATCTGAATGATTATCAATACCAGACTACCAGCAATCTGAACAACTGGAATAATAATTTCAATTCCTGGTATTCTAACCCATGGTATAACTCAGCATATTTTGGTCCTTCCATCAATAACTGGAACAGCCCGTATTACGGATATAACAATGCTGCCTACAGCCCATGGTATGATCCATACTGGAATAACAGTGGTTGGTCTACATCCTTCAGTTACTACTGGGGAAGTTCATGGAACTACGGATGGGGAGGAAACTATAATTACTGGAACAGACCTTATTGTGGTGGCTCATGGGCTTCAGCTTGGGGACCTTCTTATTACGGTTCCGGTTATTATGGAGGATATCCTTCAACAGTCGTGATCGTTAACAACGGAGAGGGTAGTGGCCGCAATGTATCGTATGGCAAACGTGGAGGTGCAGGACGTAGCAATACCATGGTATCCAGCGAGCGCTATAACACATCCCGTACGCGCTCGACAGAAGCAGGACGTAGCACCACTAATACTACAACGAGCACAAGCGGAAGAACTCCATCGTTATCAACAAACAACAGCAACTCTTCAAATAACAACGAGTACTATAACAGATCATGGAGAAGCAGAAGCTCTTCATCAGGCTCTGGCACAACGCAGAACAGTTCTAACAACAATACGAACTGGAGTACTCCATCAAGAAGCAGCAGCAATTCGTTTGATAACAATCGCTCTAACAACACCTATACTCCTCCATCCAGAAGCAGTTCTTCTTTCGATGGTGGTGGTAGAAGCAGTGGCTCTTCATCTGGTGGTTCATCTTCTGGTGGATCACGCGGCAGAACCAGAAACTGATTTGTAAAAACTGAATCCTTTTTTGTAATGAAAAAAAATATTGGGATAATCCTGAGTGTTATTCTTTTGTCCATAAATTTTGCCTGGGCGCAGAGCTATTCGGAGTCTGCGCTGCTTTTTAGTAGGACACAACCTGCCGGAAGTGCGCGTATACTCGGCCTTGGCGGAACACAAACTGCGTTGGGTGGCGACTATAGTTCTGCATTATCAAATCCTGCGGGATTAGGAATGTATAACCGTTCAGAATTCACATTTACACCTGCGCTTACGTTTTATGATACGAAAGCTCAATTCAATAATACACCAACGAACGAAAGCACTTCGAAATTTAACATTCCTGGAATAAGCTATGTGATGCACATGGGCCGTGATGATGATAGCAGGGATTTCCGTGGCGGATCATTGGGGATAAGCTTTTCGCGCGTGAATGATTTTAATCGCTCAACTATATATCGAGGCCGAAATGAACAAAATTCTATTATCGACTATTTTATCGAGCAAGCGAATGGCGACACGCCCGATCAATTCAACGAAGGTGACTATCAATATAATACACCAACCGGATTAGCATACTATAATTACCTTATCGGGCCCACTTCGATTCTTGACCCTAATAGACCCGAAGATGAATACTTCACGGATGCACCCATCGCATCGGATCAACAGGAGGAAATCTTAACAAAGGGAACTTCCTATCAATGGAATTTTTCGTATGGAGCAAACTTTAAAGACAAGATCTTTTTTGGTGGGGGCTTGGGTATATCAACGCTTCGCTATAAATCACAAAAGACTTTTAGCGAGTCATACCTTGACTCCGATACTATTCAAAGTATGCAGCTTTCCGAAAATTTGAATATTCGCGGATCTGGAGTTAACGTGACTATAGGTGCTATTGCACGGCCTTTCGATTTCCTGCAAATCGGCTTGTCATTCACTTCTCCAACGTACTATCAGATTACTGAAAATTATGATGCTTCCATGAGCACGAGTTGGAATGATTATGATTATTGGGATGGACAAAAGTATACGAACCTCAACGATGAGAGTGCTTCTACTGATATCGTAACATCTGAATACAACCTTACCACACCATTAAAGCTGAGTGCAGGTGTTGCGTTTATATCAAAGTATGGATTTATTACTGCTGATGTAGAGCGGACGAATCCTGCCAAAGCACGCTATAGTTCAGATATATCCGGAATTTCATTCACCAGTGAGAACGATGAGATCAAGTCGGTCTATAGTGCAGTGTATAATTATCGTATCGGTGCCGAATTCAGATATAATATATTCCGTTTGCGTGGAGGGTATAACGTTCAAGGCAGCACGTTTAAAAACGACAACCTTGACAATAAAATAACAACCGTAAGTGGAGGCGTGGGTGTAAGACTGAAAAAATTCTCTGCAGACTTTGCACTCATCAGTCGCTCTGCAGATAATTTTTATAGTCCCTATACATTAAATAACTTCACTGAACCGATCGTGAAGATTGAAAACAAGGCGCTTACGTCTATGATCACATTCGGTTTTACTTTCTAAGCTGAATAGCTTCCAACATATGTTTTAGTGTTGGATGATGAAGTATAATATGCGCCTGCCGATAGATCGGCAGGCGTTTTTCATATAGGCCTGCAAGGCGCTCTTCTTTCTCTTTTAAATCATTGGCATGTAACAACGGGCGATCTTTATTTGCTCCTACCCGTTTTAAAAGTTCTGCAACGGACACATCTATAAATATACTCAACCCCGATTGTCGGATTATCTCTATACCATTATAAAAACATGGCGATCCACCACCAGTTGCCATTACAAAACTCTTTTCAGATCCGGACCACTCGCGCAATACCTGAGCCTCAGTTTGTCTGAAATGATCTTCTCCTAACGAGGCAAAAATTTCCTTTACAGTCTTGCCTTCGCGGTCTTCAATCTCTTTATCCTGGTCAACGAAAGGAATACCCAATTCACTTGCCAGTGGTTTACCCAGCGTTGATTTACCAGAACCCGGCATTCCTATAAGATATATCTTCATTCTATTATGAGCACTGGAAAGTATATGTATAGAAACACATATATACTCCAGTTCCTGTTCTTTGGGACTACTTCAATAAATCTAACACCTCCGAAGCGGTTGGTGTATCATTATGGTGCCACATGCCTTTTACTGTTCCGTCTTGCCACAACGTTATGCCCGGATTAGAGCGCACGATGGTTTTAAGTACGGTAGCATCAACAAAATAATACGGCACCGCCAATTGATATTCGTGACGGAAACTTTCGAATTGCTCCGAGCTTGAAGCGGTCAGCACCATCATTTCAACTTTACCATCAAGGTCTTTTACAAGCTGGCGAATCTTATCCATATTTTCTCCCGATGCTTTGGTGGCATCATAGATCACAAAGAATAGTTTCTTTCCTTCGAATGTACTTTGTGTCACATCTTCACCTTCCAGACTTGAAACAGAATAATCGGTGATCTTCGCCTTTGTTTTATCTTCATTGGTCTGGCGAACACTTATATACTTATAGGCCAGTGTATCGGTAAGGTACTTTTCAGAATGAACCTCTTCTCCGTTATCCTTCCGTTGAAATACATATTCAAATACAGGCTGCTCTTGCGGCTGCATCTGTTGTGGAATGTTATTTCCAATTCTATAGGGCCTGAAGTCGATAAAAGGTAAATGTTTGATCGCGTAGATCCCCAATACTATACATATAATGGTTGAGGCCAATATAACAGCGTGTCCTTCCTTCGTATGAAGCACAGGTTTATACTTATCGCGAAACCAAAATATATGCAAGATGAATACGATAAGAATGACGTCTTTGGTAAACGATTGCCAGGGAGTAAGTTTAATAGCATCACCAAAGCAACCGCAGTCTGTTACTTTGTTAAAGTATGCAGAGTAGAATGTCAGGAACGTAAAGAAGATGATGAGCGCTAACAAAATGACAGAGGTTATTCTCACCCTATAGTTGATCAGTAAAGCAATGCCCAGCACTACTTCGAGAACGATCATAATAAAACCAATCTCCATGGCGTATGACTTGAAGAAAAGGAAGAAAGAACCGAAGTCTTCGGCGAATACTTCGAAGTACTCCTCCATCTTTATTTCAGTACCAATCGGATCGTTCAGCTTGATCAATCCTGAAAAAATAAATAATGCCCCTACAAAAAATCGCGAAAACTGATCTATATACTTTCTCATGATATATTCTTTAAGCCCTCTCTTCTGTCAATCTTTACAAAGTAGTTTTACGATATATATTTTACGCTGACAATTTAATCAGTGCGAACACCGAGTAGTTAATCATATCCTGGTAATTCGCTTTTACACCTTCACTCACCAACGTCTTTCCCTGGTTGTCTTCAATTTGCTTTACACGCAACAGCTTCATTAAAATTATATCGGTGATAGACGTTACACGCATCTCGCGCCACGCTTCCCCATAGTCGTGATTTTTATTCTGAAGCAGATCAAACGTTTCAGTTGCAGCTTCATCGTAGAGCGGCTCAAGGTCTTCAAATTTCACATCCAGCGCAGAAGATTTTTCAAGCTTGATTTGTATCAATGCAATGATGCAATAGTTGATGATGCCTACAAATTCATCGCGAATAGGATCATCCACTTTCTGCACTCCTTTTTCTTGTATGCTGCGAATCCGTTGTGCTTTAATATAGATCTGGTCGGTAATCGATGACAGCCTCAGAATTCTCCAGGCCGTGCCATAGTCGCGCGTCTTCTTTTCAAACAGCGATTTGCAACTTGCAATTACCGCTTTGTATTCCTGGGATGTTTTTTCAATCAAGGGTATAATAATTTAGCTCGCAAACTTCTTAATTTGAACGACAATTCCATCATGACGAGCATGAAATCAACTTTCGAAAATAATTTATTTTCCACAAACAAAACACTGAACCTCCACGGACGGCTTGTAGACCTGCGCACGCCTAAGGTTATGGGGATTCTGAATGTTACCCCGGACAGCTTTTATGATGGAAACCAGCATTCTTCTGAGTCCGCTATTTTAGCACACGCTGAAAAAATGGTGCAGGAAGGCGCTACGTTTATTGATGTTGGCGGCTATTCCACACGACCCGGAGCTGAAGAAATTCCAATCGCAGAAGAACTGAAACGAGTGCTGAGCGTAATCAAAGGCATCTGTAGAAATTTTCCGGAAACGTTTATCTCGATCGATACATTTCGTAGTGAGGTGGCGCGTGCTGCCATTGAAGAAGGCGCGCATCTCATTAATGATGTCTCCGGAGGATCGTTGGATGAAAAAATGTTTGAAACCGTTGCGAGCTTGCGTGTACCCTATATATTAATGCACATGCGTGGAACCCCGGCAACCATGACGCAACAAACTAACTATGAGAATCTCTTAAAAGACATCATCGATTTCTTCCATCAAAAAATTAACATACTTCACCAGTTGGGTGTTAAAGATATAGTGATGGATCCGGGGTTTGGCTTTGCAAAAACGGTTGATCAGAATTTTGAAATACTGAACCACCTTGAGCATTTCAAAATACTCGGCAAGCCTATCCTCGCAGGTCTCTCACGGAAGTCGATGATCTGGCGATCACTTTCCGTTACACCTGACGAAGCACTCAACGGAACGACATCGCTCAATACCATTGCATTATTAAAAGGAGCCAGCATACTGCGCGTACATGATGTGAAAGAAGCGATGGAAGCTGTTACCCTGACGAACAAGGTGCTGGATCATAAATCCGTTTCCGCTCCGTTAACATATCACTAAAACCACCAGTATATAGCCCAGGCCAATTTGTTTTACTTACTTTTGTTATGGAATGATCTTTCTGTTTAAAATAGGATTTCTGGAAGTCAGCTGGGTTGATTTGATCGATATAGCACTCGTGAGTGTTCTGTTGTATCAAATCTATAAACTCATCCGAGGCAGTATCGCAGTAAATATATTCCTGGGGATACTCGCCCTATACCTGGTATATCTGATTGTGCGTGCAGCACAAATGGAATTACTCTCCACCATCCTCGGACAATTTATGGGTGTTGGTGTACTGGCGATGATTATTCTTTTTCAACCGGAGATCCGGAAATTTTTATTGGTGATAGGACGGAGTACAGAATTCCGCGAGAATATATTCAAGACGGTATCAAACTGGCGTCATCAATATCATGATGACTTTGATATTCTACAGGTAGTAGAGGCTGTTAAAACTTTAAAGGCTACGAAGACTGGTGCGTTGATTGTTTTTTCGCGCGATACAGAATTAAAGTTCTACGCTCAAACCGGTGATGCGTTGGATTCTGAAGTGAATAAACGGTTACTCATTTCCATCTTCAATAAAAATTCTCCATTGCACGATGGTGCCGTTATTATTCACAAAGGACGCATACGTGCTGCACGTTGTGTGTTGCCGGTAAGCGAGAATGATCACCTCCCTCCTAACTTCGGGTTGCGTCATCGGGCAGCGGTAGGAATGTCGGAAAGTACAGATACGCTGGTGCTCGCTATTTCAGAAGAGACCGGCAGATTGATACTCGCGCGTAACGGTAAATATTTACGTGCGCTAAAACTTAAACAGGTAGAACAAAAGGTATTGGAATACTTGCGCAACGATGAACCTGGCAACTGGGAAGAAATGAAAGAGGAAGAAGAGCACGAGTCTACGGAAACATCAGCAGCGAAAGCATAAATCTTCATACCTTCATGCCCACAATATACCAGGCATGCGACCGACCCTTATCACCACCCTTCTTTTACTTGTATCATTTTTTTCATTTTCACAATCGCTGGAGACCATCGTTCAGAAAGGTCATGAACTCGCGGTTTTTGCTATAGCAACAAGTCCGGACAGTAATTATGTAGCGACCGCAAGCAAGGATAAATCTGCCAAGCTGTGGGACCTGAGCACTGGAAGGGAAGTACGAAGTTTCCTCGGCCACGAAGCATCTGTTACAAGCCTTGAGTTTACCCGCGATGGCAAGACTTTAATTTCCGGGAGCTCCGATAAAACGGTACGGCTATGGGACGTTCTTACAGGAAAAGAGCTATACTCTATTACAACACCCGACTATATTACAGATATAGCGATCGATCCATTGATGCGCTTCTTCGTTCACGCAGGCTATAGCGACTCCGGTTATGGCGATTCCGCTACTGTATATGATTTCAAAACGCGTAAAGCAATTGCCCGGTTTTCGATCGATGCCGATAAAGGTCTGGGAAGCGGTGTTGACATTGCGATTAGCGCAGATGGCAAGTGGATTGCATTTGGAGAAGACAATCGAAAAGCAAGTCTATATGAGGTTAACGGATGGAAACTCGCAAAAGACTTTGAATACGAAAAAGATGGTTTCTGTGGTGGATGCGGAACCCGCGTAACGTTTAGCCCGGACAGCAAAGCTATCTATGTTATACCACAGAACGGCAAAGGCAGGAAATATACCCTCGCTAATTTTTCACTGGAACGTGAATATATAAAGGACGATGAAGACCTGAAAGGTATAGCGATTAGTGCGGATGGAAAGAGGCTCGCATTCGCCACTGAAAAAAATGTTTCCGTGTGGGACGAGACGGGTAAATCTATAGCAACGCTTCCTGCAAGCGAAGGTGAGTTTCATGAAATTGCTTTTACCAACAACAGCAAACACGTTCTTGTTACCTGTGACAACAACACCGCATTTGCATGGGATTTCTCAAAACAGAAAAAAGATATAGTACTTACCGGTTTTCTGAATTCGAGAGACCGGGGAGGGTTGAATTACGATCCTAATTTTTACTGGGAGTCGGCTATCGCGAAGTTTGTTCGTTTCAAAAACTCCATACTGATTTCAAAGGACGGGAAGACGTTGATTAAAGGTAAGTTCGGCACCAAGGTAAAGCGTTGGGACATAGCCACGGGTAAAGCTGTGATGGAATATGTAGGACATAAGAAAGGGGTGTTGTGTTATGATCTTTCAAAAGATGGGCGCAAACTTCTTACCGGTGGTGGCGATGGAAAAATTATGTTATGGGATCTGCAAACCGGAGATTCACTCAAGGTAATTGAAAGTTATCGCGAGCCCATTTTTGATATACACTTCAATAGTGATGAAACCAAAGTGGTGACTTCAAGTTGGGATGCTTCCATGAAGGTTCACGATCTGGAAACCGGAAAGATGCTCACCTATTTTGACTTTCAAAGTTACTCAGCCTATAACATTTTGTTTCACCCCACAGACTTGTATATAATTTCAGCGCGTCTGGATAATTCTTTGCAAATGTGGGAGATCGATACACGAAAGGAAGTACGAAACTTCATAGGCCACACCGATGTGATCTCATCTATACACTTGAGCAGTGACCAAAAGACGTTGATGAGTTCGAGTTGGGATGGGAGCATTCGCCTCTGGGATGTTGGCACAGGGTTGATGACGAAAAAACTGAAAGGACATCGCGGAGCTGTGCACATTGCGATCTATAGCCCGGATAGTAAGCAGATATACTCTGCCGGAGCAGACCGCATTATTCGCGTGTGGGACGTTGCATCTTCCCACACTATAAAAACCTTTGAAGGTCACCGTGCAGAAATAACTGCGTTGCTGTTTAGCCCAGACAACAAAATGCTCATCAGCCATAGTGTTGATGGCGTTACCAAATTCTGGGACCTGAATAGTGGCAAAGAATTTTTCGAACACATTCATATTGGAGAAAAAGACTGGATGGTGAAAAACCCGGATGGCTATTTCAATGGTACTGATAATGCCCGGAAATATATACACTTCGTGAGTGGCCTGAAGACCTATTCTGTTGATCAGTTCTTCAACGAGTTTTATCGCCCCGATCTGCTCCCTAAAATTTTTCGGAATCGTGGCAGTGAAGAGAAGAAAGGTATCCAGGGAAAATTAAATAACTCTCCTCCTCCAACCGTAAAAGTAGCGGTGCTCCCCGCTACGCAAGGTAAAGCGGAGCTATATATCAAGATCACTGACAATGGAGCCGGTGCCGAGAACCTGCGCCTTCTTCACAACGGAAAAAGTATCAGTATCAATCGTGGTGATTTAAAATTCCCGTCCGCAAAAGGACAATCGACAACCTATAAACAAGTGATCGATCTCGTGGGCGGCCCCAATACATTCTCAGTAGTAGCAAGCAATAAAGACAATGTAGAATCAGATCAACATACTACAGAGATTTTTTCAGAACATCCTTCGAAAAGCAGCACATGCTATATTTTATCTGTGGGAATCAATGAATATAAAAACACGAAGCTGAACCTGAACTACGCAAAGCCTGACGCTGAATCATTCAGTAAAATCGTAGATGAAAAAAGTACACAACTTTTTAAGAACATTGAGCTTCATACACTATACGACAACAATGCTACCCGCCAGCATATACTTGACAAACTTGATGAGTTGAGCACCAAGATTCACCAGGAAGATGTCTTTATATTCTACTATGCGGGCCACGGCAGCATGGTTGACGATAAGTTTTATTTTATACCCACTGAAAACCTGCGACTATATGATCAATCGTCTCTGCAAAAAGAAGCGATTGAAGCAAGTATTCTCCAGGACAGGCTGAAGCAGATTAAAGCATTGAAGCAACTCATTATAATGGATGCATGTCAGTCAGGCGGCTCTGTGGAGTTACTGGCGACACGAGGCGCGGGCGAAGAGAAAGCTATTGCCCAACTTTCGCGAAGCGCAGGTATACATGTGATGGCGTCTGCCGGAAGCGAACAGTTTGCCACAGAGTTCGCAGAACTCGGGCACGGTTTATTTACATATGTGCTGCTCAAAGCACTTCGGGGTGAAGCCGATGGTGCACCAAAGGATGGCAAGGTTACTATATATGAATTGAAATCATATATAGATGATCAGGTCCCAGAGATGACACGACAGTTGAAAGGGAAGCCGCAGTATCCCTATACCTTTAGTCGAGGTCAGGATTTTCCGGTGGTAATTGAGGAGTAGAAAAAGTATGGGCGTAAGGAAAATTTTCTATTCGGAAACTTTTGTTTAACTTCTGTCGTAATTTTGTCTAGTTCAGTCCTTATTAATTGTAGTAACGATGGTAGAAGCTAGTCCCGTTAAATTTTACTTAGCCAAGTATTTCTTCCTGGCACTTACACTTATCCAGTGGACCGTTGGCGGTATGATTATCATCAACCAGGAATTTAATGCCAAGAGCTTTTTTGTGGCGATGATCTTTTTTACGATCGGGTTGATCTCTCTTTTTATATTCTCCTTCATCAATGATAAGATCAGACGCGTAGCCATTGGGAAAAATAAGATTGTCATTTTAGAAGGGCATCGCAATGTACGCTTCGAGTGGCCTGAAGTTAAATCACTGAAGATCGTTCCCTATCTCAATCTGTATAAACTCCGCGTGAAGGGAAAAAAAGGAAGCATCTATTTCTTTCCATCCAGCAACATCGATCCTGCTTTTGGATTGCTGAGCAAAGACACTTCAAAGATGGGTGAGATTGTAGAGAAGCGGAAGAAGGAATTTGGAATCAAGTAGCAGATATATACTTACCAGGAAGGAAAAAAACCGCGAGATGGCCGATCAGTCACTCGCGGTTTTTCATTATAAGGTTATTCTAATTACTTCAACACACCAAGCTCTTTTCCAACTTCAGTAAATGCCTTGATTGCTTTATCGAGGTGATGTTGATCGTGTGCTGCGGAAATTTGTACGCGAATACGTGCCTGTCCTTTTGCTACTACCGGATAAAAAAATCCAATGACATAAATTCCTTTCTCCAATAATCTGTCGGCAAACTTTTGCGCCAAAGGTGCCTCATATAGCATGATAGGAACTATAGGATGCTCGCCAGGTTTTATATCGAAACCTGCCTTGGTCATCTCAGTTCTGAAATACTTTGTATTCTGCTCCAGCTTATCGCGTAAAGCAGTAGTCTCCGAAAGCATGTTGAACACTTCTATAGATGCCCCTACAATAGACGGCGCTAATGTATTGGAGAATAAATATGGACGTGAGCGTTGACGCAGCAACTCTATAATTTCTTTTCTTCCGGAAGTAAATCCACCCGATGCTCCACCCAACGCCTTGCCTAGTGTACCGGTAATGATATCAACTCTGCCCGTTACTCCACGATACTCGGGTACTCCTCTTCCCGTTTTCCCTATAAATCCGGAGGAGTGACACTCATCGGTCATTACGAGTGCTTCATATTTATCAGTCAGGTCGCAGATCTTATCAAGCTGCGCGATGGTTCCATCCATCGAAAATACACCATCGGTGACAACAACAATTTGTTTTGCACCAGCTGCTCTGGCATCCTGCAATTGTTTTTCGAGGTCAGCCATATCGTTGTGTTTATAGCGGTAGCGCATGGCTTTACACAGGCGAACGCCATCGATAATGGAGGCATGATTTAATTCATCCGAGATGATTGCATCTTCTGCACCAAGCAGTGGTTCAAATACACCACCGTTAGCATCGAAGGCAGCAGCATATAAAATAGTATCTTCTGTACCCAAAAAATCAGAGATCTTTTTCTCAAGCTCTTTATGTATATCCTGTGTTCCACAAATAAACCTCACAGACGACATTCCAAAACCATGCGTATCTATAGCCCGCTTGGCAGCTTCAATAACGCGTGGGTGTGAAGACAAGCCGAGATAATTGTTTGCACAAAAATTAATAACTTCTTTATTGTCGCTTGTTTTTATATCGGCTCCCTGTGGAGTAGTAATGATTCGCTCTCTTTTAAAAAGTCCTGCCTCACGGATGCTCTGTAACTCTTGTTCTAAAACAGGTTGAATTTTTTTATACATGCTTAATCGATTTTTGGTTTTGGGGGTTTAATGACCGGCCGCGGTATAGCAGGCTTCGAAGCCTTCGCGGGAGGTGTAGTTTCAGCTTGATTTATATCTGGTGACTTGGGGTTGTCGGATAGGGGTACCGTTGTTTCGTCAGCCGGGGTAGCTGGTTCTGCAGAAATTGGCTTCGGCTTTATTACCGGGCGAGCCATCACTGGTTTAGCGGGTGTTGGTTTCGGTGCTGGTAATGCTTCCTCTTGTTTTACTTCGGTGGTGTTTACATCCGAAGTTTTTTCAGATGATGATTCATCTGCTTTAACTGGATTATCCGACACTGGTTTAGGCTTGATAACGGGTCGCGCGATAACCGGCTTAGCCGTTGGCTTCGCGGGTGTCGGCTCTCCTATAGGAGGAGTTTGTTCAGCCGCTGATGTATTGGAGGCTATAGATGGAGAAGCGGATGGCAATTTTGGTTTTACTACCGGGCGAGCAACCACAGGTTTAGGCTTCGCGATTTCCGTGTCCGTGTTTTCATTTGCTATAGGTATATCTTTCGGCTCTGGTAGTTTTGCCTCCACAGATTTTAGTACTTCGGGTAGAGCAACGATAGCCTGCAGATATTTTCTCCGGAGTGGATTTATCAGATAAAGCTTTTGCGCCGTGAAGCTGTTCGGATGAACCTGTTCAAACTCTTTCCTCCACGAATCCCAAAGTAAAGGCTCTGCTTTTTTAAAAGCATCGGAATCAATTTTTTTAGAAGATAAATACGCCTCAAAATTCACGGGTGCTAAGTTAATGTAAAACCATTCCTAACGTAAGATAGGCGATTGCTAAATTTTGGTAATTTCGCCCCGCACATCGAAAGCTGGTTCAGGATACTCGATGAATCCAGGTCAGTTATAATGCGCATGGAAAGGAGTGATACATTACACAATTAACAATGGGCAAACAGCAAATTCTTGTTATTGGAGCGGGAGGACAATTAGGATCTGAATTGACGCAAGGTCTTTGGAATTTACATGGAAAGGAAAACGTAATTGCAACAGACATCAAAGCTCCTCAGGGAATTCTGGCAACTGGCAATTTCGAAATTCTTGATGTATTAAAAGAGGAAGCGTTTTCAGAGTTTATCCGGAAGAACAAATTCACACAGATATATCATCTTGCCGCTGTGCTCTCGGCAACCGGTGAGAAAAATCCGAAGTTCGCCTGGAACCTCAACATGAATAGCCTCATCCAGATACTTGACATTGCTGTTGAGTATAAAATAGAGAAAGTATATTGGCCCAGTTCCATTGCTGCATTTGGTCCTACGACTCCAAAAATTAAAACTCCGCAGGATACTGTGATGGACCCCACAACAATTTACGGGATCAGCAAGCAAGCCGGAGAGCGTTGGTGCGAATGGTACTATAAAAATCGTGGACTCGATGTAAGAAGCTTACGATACCCAGGACTGATTGGCTATAAAACAAAACCCGGTGGTGGCACTACAGACTATGCGGTTGATATTTTTTTCAAAGCCTTAACGGATAAAAAATTTGAATGCTTCCTGAAGCCCGATACATATTTACCAATGATGTATATGGATGATGCCGTAAAGGCTACAATCGACCTGATGGAAGCGCCCGCCGAAAAAATTAATGAACGAGCGAGCTATAATATTTCAGCGATGAGTTTTTGTCCTTCTGAAATTGCAACGGAAATCAGAAAGCATATTCCGGAATTTGAGATAACCTATAATCCGGATTTCAGGCAAGCGATTGCTGATTCATGGCCTCGCTCCATTAACGACTCGGCTGCACGCATCGACTGGGGATGGGAACCGAAATTTGATTTATCAACGATGACGCAGGATATATTAAAGAATCTCCCTGCGCTTTTATAGACCAGTATATATAGACTTGAACAAAAAAGATGGCGACCTTTCGGATCGCCATCTTTTTTTATTCAGTACTCTTATACTTATTTCTTTAGAACCCGTATCGCCTTCTGTCCTGAAGAAGTGAACAAACGCACCAGGTAAGTACCAGACTTCATGCTCTGAGGTACCGTTACTGTTGAAGTCATCGCACTCAGATTTTCCTGATATATAGTATTTCCGGAAGCGTCTACCAAAGCCATTCTCACTGGTATAGAAACTTCATCATTGAATTCTACTGTGAATGAATCATCAACGATGGTCGGATACAACTTAATATCTTCTTCTGTTCCAATTCCTTCTGCTACAATTACTCCGGAGTATTCGACATATCCATCAAGGTCTACACTTTTCAGACGATAGTAATTTTTACCAGCCTTTGCAGCACCATCGAAATATGTATAGTATGAATTTACATTCAAACCACCTTTACCTTCTATTTCAGCAACAGCTTGAAAATTGAGATCGCTTCCTGCACGTTCCAATTGGAAGTAATCAAAGTTCTCTTCTGTTGTAGTAGCCCACTTCAGGCTTATACCATTAAAGGCAACACCATCAACCTTGAAATATAGCAACGTTACAGGAAGAGGAGCCAACGGGCTGCCTGCCAACGCAGCTACCCAATCATAAAACGGCTTGTCTTGCGCTTTCATAATGTCCACGCTTTGCTTCGTCTGACCCTGAACAGTAGTACTCCCACCGTTCAATGTTATATCGCCATTACCATAGAATCCGTAGGGTATAGTCGTGTTACCGTTACTGATCGTACTGCCACCACCATTAAAAGTTATATCGCCATCAATAAATACTTGTCCGCCACTATTAATCGTAAAGAGTGTTCCTCCACCGGTTGCTCTCACATCACCAAATACTGCCAGACGTCCGTTTTTATTTATTGTGATATCACCACTTCCCTGCGATCTCAAATCCTGCTTGATTACCATGTCCGCATAAGGAGGAGGATTCACATTCGTACCAATTATTAAGTTTTCGTTACTTCCCACAGTCACAGTACCATCAACATAGGTTTGGCCTCCTGGATTTACATATAGTTTGCCCGAAGATGGCAAGTCCATTGTACCCTTCACGTTAAGTCTTCCGCTGTTCTTTGTTATAGAATTTCCTGATCCGGTAGAAACAAAATTGCCATTTACCTGAATTGTTCCTGTACTTAAATTATTCAGGGATCCAGCTTCCGTTAGATTTCCGGCAACCGTTATAGAACCGCTGTTGTTCAGAATTGCATCACTGTTATCATTAATGTTCAGCGTACCTACTGTTACGTTTACGCCTGATTGAAAAGTAACAGTACTGCTATAGTTTATGGTAAGCTTACCGGTAACAATCAAACTTCCTGAAGTCATATTAAGATCTGTATCATTCAGCGTAAGGTCACCATAGATAACAATGTTACCACTCGGAACATTGAAGGTGGTTTGTGTGAGTGTTAAATTGTTGGAATTTGAAGACGTACCGCTGGTAAAAGATTTCGCGTTATTCAATGTGATAAGCGAGAAACCATTGATCGAAGTAGTGGAGCTGGTAAGTGTTACATTACCATAAATATTCGCCACGTTCGAAGCCCAATCACCAGGTACAGATGATCCTACCCAAGTAGATCCAGTTGCCCAATTACCACCCGTAGTGGTCGTGTTGAAGGTAGCCGCATAAATAGTATGCGTAACCAGCAAAAGAAGAAGCAATCCAAAACTCTTATTCATAATATCTTTGTCTCTTTGTAAAACCTCAATAAGTTGCACTCAACTTATTCACATCTTATGTCACCCATTAAAACACAAAATACTTCTGGAACACTGATCGTAACGGTGTCACGACCAGATGCAATGAATGCACTAAATGTCGAAGTAATTGATGGGCTGCACGAAGTTATACAAGAAACCTACCACAATGATGGCGCAACAGGAATTATAATTACGGGAGATGGAGACAAGGCCTTCATTGCAGGGGCAGATATAAAACAACTTTCCACTCTAAATAGAGTAGAATCGTTGGAATTATCCCGAAAAGGCCAACAATTATTCAAGTTAATTGAAGATTCCCCAAAGCCGGTGCTTGCTGCCGTAAACGGTTTCGCTCTAGGTGGAGGATGTGAACTTGCCATGGCATGCCATATGCGTTTGGCAACGGAAAATTCCAAATTTGGACAACCAGAAATCAACCTGGGAATAATCCCGGGATATGGAGGTACTCAGAGACTACCGCAATTAGTGGGTAGAGGCAAGGCCCTCGAGCTCATTTTGACCGGAGACATGATTACGGCCCAAGAGGCAAAATCCATTGGATTGGTTAATCACGTTGTTTCCACAAAAGAAGAATTAATGGAGTTGGCCTTAAGGATCATGTCAAAAATTGCCACAAAAGGAGCTATTGCTGTCGCCAATGTTATTAAAAGTGTGAACGCAGGATATAGCTTCGAGACAACTGGCTACACAGCGGAAGCCGAACTTTTTGCCGACTGTACTACTACGAGTGATTTTAGAGAAGGCACATCTGCCTTTATTGAAAAAAGAAAACCAAACTTTACAGGACGTTGATCGTTAGCGAAAGCTCGTTATTCGATATACTACTACCAGCGAATAACGGAAACTATTCAGAGAAAGCATGAGTAAGATAAAGCGTTTAGCAGGCGAGACTGTTCTTTATGGGTTGGGAAGCATATTACCACGTTTCCTTAATTTTTTATTGGTTCGTCTTCATACAGGGGTGTTTGCACCAGACGCATACGGAGTTATCACCAAACTCTTCGCTTACTCAGCGGTGATCAATATAATCTTCATGTTTGGAATGGAAACCGCTTACTTCCGATTCGCCAACAAAGAAGGAACTGACGAGAAGAAAATTTTCAACATTGCACAAACGATAATCATCTCTATCAGTGCTGCACTTACACTGATCTTCATTGTATTTGCAGCACCTATAGCAGATATGCTTTCCATTCCCGGCAAGTCAGACTACGTGATCTGGCTAGCATTTATACTTTTTATTGACTCGCTGGTTGCCATACCGTTTGCACGTCTTCGCCTTCAGAAACGAGCTATCAAATTTGTTATTGGTAAGCTTGCAAACATCCTTATTCTTGTCGGGCTAAATATATACTTTCTATATATAGCATTCGACCCCGCGCGTGGTGTTGGCTTTGTCGTGTTGGCAAACCTGATTGCGAATGCTTTTTACCTGGTGTTCTTCTCACGTACACTGCTACAATGGAGGCCGGAGTTTGATCGATCCATGTTCAGGACAATGATTCAATACTCCTACCCGATCATGCTCATGGGGCTTGCGGGCATGACGAATGAAATGTTTTCACGCCTTACCCTGGAGTGGTGGCTCCCTAAGAATTTTTATCCGGGACAAAGCTCCGAGTATGCACTCGGTATATTTGGTGCCTGCTACAAGTTTGCCATTCTTATGAATCTTGCCATACAAGCATTCCGGTATGCAGCAGAACCTTTCTTCTTCTCGAATGCTTCCGATAAAAATTCGCCACAGCTTTTTGCCCGAGTAAATCATTACTTCATAATTGTTTGCTGTTTACTACTATTAACGGTCAGCATCAATCTCGATATCCTGAAACACTTCCTAAAACGTCCTGAATATTGGGAAGGACTTAACATTGTACCGGTCCTTCTGCTTGGATATTTATTTCTGGGAGTATACTATAATTTATCGGCTTGGTTCAAGCTTACAGATAAGACGTATTATGGAACACTCATAACTATTACAGGAGCAGTTATTACGATTGCGGCCAATTATATTCTCATTCCTATTGCCGGATACATGGGAAGCAGCTGGGCTACCTTTATCTGTTACTTCTGGATGATGGCGATGTGTTATATACTCGGACAAAAATTCTATCCTATACCCTATAAAGTTATCAGTGGGCTGGCATACATTTTTATTACGATCGCGATAGTCTATTTAGTAAGATCAATAACTATAGAGAACCAATGGATCGCTACAAGCTTTCACGCATTTGTTATCGTACTTTATATAATCATCATTTTTTTAGTGGAAAGAAAATCATTCAGACAAGCCTTACGTTGATTTTTCATTATTTTGCCACAAGATTATTTGCCGAAACAATTTCTCGCTAATAAACTGTAACCCAATCAATCTGTTATGAACATCATTATACCTATGGCGGGCTTAGGCAAACGTCTGCGTCCGCATACACTCACAGTTCCAAAACCATTATTACCGATAGCAGGCAAACCCATTGTTCATCGATTGGTAGAAGACATCGCTAAAGTTTGTCCGGAGAAAATTGATAATATCGGTTTCATCATTCATCCAAGCTTTGGAAAAGAAGTAGAAGAAAACCTGAAAGCAATAGCAAAAGAAGTTGGTGCTGTTGGTAAGATCTACTATCAGGAAAGTGCACTTGGAATTTCACACGCACTACTTTTCGCCAAAGAACTTTTCAAAGGAAAAATTATTGTCGCATTCGCGGATACATTATTTAAAGCGGAGTTTAAACTCGACACCACAAAAGACGGAATCATTTGGGTGCAACGTGTAGAAGATCCTTCTCAATTTGGCGTGGTGAAGCTCAATGAGAATAAGGAAATTATAGACCTCGTTGAAAAGCCTTCATCATTTGTTTCTGATCTCGCCATCATCGGTATTTATTTCTTTAAAGAAGGCGAATCACTTGCTGGTGAGATGCAACATCTCATCGATAATGATATCAAAGAAAAAGGAGAGTATCAGTTCACTTCAGCATTACAAGGTCTGCAGAAGAAGGGGGCTAAACTTATGACAGGTCAAGTAACAGAATGGCTTGACTGCGGCAATAAAAACGTGACAGTCCAAACCAATGGACGCTACCTGGAATTTATAAAAGACCAGAAACTTATATCCGATAAAGCGAAGATCATTAACTCCGTTGTAATTCCTCCTTGTTTTATTGGAGCAGGAGTTGTGATTGAAAATTCAGTGGTTGGCCCGCATGTGTCCGTTGGCGAAAATTCTCGCATTACCGACAGCCGGATTACAAGCTCCATCATACAGAAAGATGCAACGGTTACAAGAGCCTTGCTTGATAACAGCATGTTAGGGAATTTCGCTATTTTTGAAGGCTCAACACTGGATTTAAGTGTGGGCGACTTCAATTCTATAGCGTGAGCTCAAGGAAAACGAATATTACCATTCACATCATCCTGTTATTGATACTGCTTGTACCAATGACCGGGCATGGCCAGCGAAAAAAGAAACCTCAGGATGAACCTCAGGCTTCGGGCATCAAGCTCCGTGAAGCAGAGTTTTATTTTACTGAAGGCGAGAAGTTTTTCATCCTGGAAGACTATGCAAAAGCATTGCTATACTATCAGCGCACATTGGAGATTACTCCAGAGAATGCAACCGTGCATTACAAGATTGCCGAAGTATTAGCACGCAGCAATCGACAAGAAGATTTACAGAAGGCTGCTCTTAGTATAGAGAATGCATTAAAGCTGGAGAGACAGAACAAATATTTTTATTTACTGGCCGCCAACATTTATAATAGCCTTACAAAATTCGATAAGGCTGCAGAGATTTATGAAACCCTTATCAGGGAAGTAAAAGGCAGTGAGGAATATTTGTACGAGCTTGCTGCGGTATATCAATATGCCGGTAAACCAGATGACGCTATAAAGACCTACAACCGTGCAGAAAGTATATTGGGCATCAACGATATATCTTCTATACAAAAGCAGCGGTTATACCTGGAGCAAGGCAAGAGCAAAGAAGCTATAGCAGAAGGTGAAAAACTGATCAACGCATTTCCGGACGAAGAGCGTTATGTTATGGGCTTTGCTGAAGTGCTTTCGCAGAATGGATTTCGCAATGACGCTGTTCGGTACCTCGATAAATTTGTACAGCAAAACCCGGAAGCGGGCAATGCAAAAATGCTCTTGGCCGGTTTATATAGAGAAACACAGCAGGAAGAAAAAAGCAGACCTTTATTATTGGAATTGTTTGATGATCCTTCAGTAGAACTTACCAGCAAACTGATTATGCTGGGCACTTACAATACTGAACTCGCACAACGCAAAGCAAAGAATACAACGGATCAAAACCTGCAGGATTTCGTTCTCTCGCTATATCAAAAGCTTGAAAAAAATCACGGCAACGACCCACGTGTTCACATTGTAGGTGGTGATCTATACCTCTCCGTTGAAAAAAATCGTGAAGCTCAACAAGAATATGAAAAGGCTATCGATCTCGGTGATGTAAACTTCGAAGTATGGAAGAATCTTCTATACCTTGAAACGCAAGCTGGCCAATGGGACAATGTTATAAGACATGCCGATGAAGCACTGGAGTATTTTCCCAACCAGGGCATGCTTCATTACTTTAATGGCTATGCACATTTCCGTAAACGGAACTATGCCGAAGCAATTGTTTCGCTCGACCAGGCAAAGCGGTTATCATCTTCCAATTCATCTATCGTTGGTGAGATCAACAGCATGCTGGGTGATGCTTACAACGCGAATAAAGATTACGACAAATCTGACAAGGCGTATGACGAAGCACTTTTAATCAACCCTGATAACAGTGCAGTGCTGAATAATTATAGCTATTACCTCGCCTTACGCAAGGCTAATCTTGAGAAGGCAGAGAAAATGTCAGCGCACTTAGTCAAAAATAATCCTGACAATCCAACGTTCCTTGATACTTATGCCTGGGTGTTATTCACACGTGAAAAATACAAAGAAGCGCGCAAGACTATCGAACGCGCTATCAGTACGGGCAAGGCAACAGCAACTCATTTTGAACATTATGGCGATATTCTTTTTAAGCTGGGTGATGTAAATGGAGCCGTGCAGCAATGGGAAAAAGCACGCGGCCTGAATGCTAACAGTGAAGTCTTAAACAAGAAAATCGCGAACCGAAAAATCTATGAATAAAAGTCTAAGGTTTTTGCTAATCGGTTTATCCATCCTGACGATGGCGTGCAGCAAAAAAATTACCACCACTACTACCCCAACGACAACTCCATCACGGCCAACGTTGGCTATAGAAGAAATTGATTTTGAATATTTTCAAGGGAAAGCACGGATGGTGTTACGCGATGCTAAAAAAGAGCGCGAAGTAAAAGCCAACATCCGCGTGAGAAAAGACAGCGTGATCTGGATGACTTTTTCCGTTATCGGTGTGCAGGGTGGCAAGGCGTTGATCAATAAAGATTCTATTACCGTGGTGAGCAATGTCGATAAGGAGTACTATGTGTTTGAATACGCTGAACTCTCGAAGCGGTATAATTTCCCGATCGACTACAACGTGATTCAGGATGCATTACTCGGCAATCTTATTCACGACAAAAAAGATGAAGACAGTATAATACAGGAATCATCAGTCTTTGTTTTAAAACAGCAATCCGGTACTGTGAGCGTTGCCAATTTCATAAACGCTGCCAGCATGAAGATTGAGAAAGTGGAGATGAAGGAATCGAATACCAGCAACTCGCTCACTATAAATTACTCCAACTTCCAACCTGTTGGCGAAAAAGTATTTCCATACAACGGAACAATCAACCTGTTTTATAAAGCAGTAAGCGGCTTACTGAATACAACCATTATCTTTGAGTACAACAAAGCTGAAGTAGGTGACAAAGAACTCAAGTTCCCGTTCAACATTCCGAAACGTTATGAGCGCAGGTAAGCTTGCTGTAGTATATATTCTTGTCACTATATGTTGCTTTCAGGCTTCCGCACAGAAATCTAAAAATCAGCTTCAAAAAGAGAAGCAACAGAATCTTGAAAAAATAAAAGAGACTGAAAAGATCCTTTCGGAGACTTCCACCAAAAAGAAGAACTCTCTTGGAGAATTGAATGCTGTTAAACAACGAATTCACGAACAGGAACAGTTAGTAAATTCTATTAAAGGCGAAGTACGAATTCTTGATTCGGAGATCGGAGAAAACAACGATATCATCCGCGCCCTGGAAGATGATCTGCGGAAGCTGAAAAAAGAATATGCAGCCATGGTTTTCGCAGCACAGAAAGCAAACAACAGCACAACACGTTTAACATTTTTATTTTCGGCAGAATCGTTTGATCAGTTGATCATGCGCCTGCGCTATATGGAGCAATATTCTGAAACACGAAAACTTCAGGGTGAGCAGATCGAAAAAGTAGCCGAAACGCTGGGCGGACATGTTCGTGAGATTGAAGTTCGAAGAACAGAAAAGAATACACTTCTCTCGGAAGAAGAGAAGGAAAACGAAAACCTTGACAACCTCCGTAAGAAGCAAAACACAATTGTTAAGTCGCTCGAGAAAGAAGAAAAGAAGTTGAAGAAAGATCTGGAGGTTACCAAGAAAGCAGTAGCCCAACTTGACAAACTTATCGAAGACATTATTCGCGAAGAGATGGAGCGCGCTTCACGTTCTTCAAAGAAAACAACAGAAGCCGTTGTCGCATTGTCTTCTTCATTCGAGCAGAACAAAAATAAATTTCCATGGCCGGTGTCTTCAGGTTTTGTTTCGCAGAAATTTGGCAGACAAAATCACCCTGTATTAAAAGGTATTATTATCAACAACAATGGCGTTAACATCCAGACCAAAGAAGATGAAAAAGTAAAATGCATTTTCGAAGGAGAGGTAAGTCGTATCGCTTTTATACAAACAATGGGCAACACTGTAATTATAAAACACGGTGATTACCTCACAGTATATGCAGGACTCAAAGAAGTTTTTGTCCGCTCCGGTCAAAAAGTAAATACCAATCAAGATATAGGCAGAATATTCTCTAACTCAGAAGGTGTATCGGAATTACGGTTTCAGATTTTCAAAAACACAACAGCACTCGACCCTCAGACGTGGTTAAAAAACATGTGATCTATATACATTTAGCAACGCTGTAGTATTGATTGATCGTGCAATTATAATAATCACACCCTTGATGTGAAACCTTCAAAAAACACCTTTTTAGCATCAGGAATGATTTTTTATACCCATTAGATGGATGTTAGATTTTCAAATCGTCCATGTAGTAATCCGGGTTAAAATTCAAAAAATTCAAGACAAAACTCGCATACGAGTTTCTATAGCAACACTTCAATGGGAATGCTCCCTTATCCCCTGTACACGTTCGTTTGATCGTACCGTTTTTTGCCCTACTTTTGTATTCGATTAAATCATAAAGCAATGAACGCTACATTATTGTTTCTCAGTGGGGTTGGTTTCCAAGAAATTCTACTCATTGGTCTTTTCGTCCTCGTATTCTTTGGTGCTAAAAAAATTCCTGAATTCATGAAAGGTTTAGGTAAAGGCGTTAAAGAATTTAAAGACGCTGTTAAAGACGTAAAGAAAGAAGTTGAGGACGCTGGTACAACCAGTAAAATTGAAGACGGTAAATAGTGTTGAAAACGTACGCTACATTTCGCGAAATACAGAACGATCTGCAGCAAGGCACTATTTCTTGCGAGGCATTGGTTCAACATCACCTCAGCAACATCAAGAAGAAGGCGCATCTCAACGCATTTTTAAGTGTGTATGAGAAAGAAGCGCTCGAACGTGCTCTTGCAATCGACAAAAAAATAAAAGAAGGTAAAGCAGGAAAATTAGCCGGACTCATCGTCGGGTTAAAGGATGTTTTAGCTTACAAAGATCATCCCTTGCAAGCGAGTAGTCGCGTGCTGGATGGTTTCATTTCTCAATTTAATGCTACCGCTGTTCAGCGTTTGCTGGACGAAGATGCGATCATTATCGGCCGCCAGAATTGTGATGAATTTGCAATGGGTTCTTCCAATGAAAATTCAGCATTTGGTCCGGTTCTAAACGATGCCGATAATACGCGTGTACCCGGAGGATCTTCGGGAGGTTCTGCCGTAGCCGTTCAGGCAGATATGTGCCAGGTTTCACTTGGTTCGGATACCGGAGGTTCAGTTCGTCAGCCCGCTGCGTTCTGCGGATTGGTGGGATTGAAACCTACATATTCACGTATCTCCAGATTTGGATTAGTGGCTTACGGATCATCATTTGATTGTATAGGAATTTTTGGGAAGTCTGTTGAAGATGTAGCCCTGGTACTGGAGGTAATTGCCGGAGCCGATGATGCAGATAGTACTGTATCGCAGCAACCCGTTCTCTCCTATACTAAAGAATTATCTCAGTCAACTAACAAGACGTACAAGGTAGCGTATGTACGTGAGATCGATGCATCCGAAGGATTACAACCTGAAATTCGCGATGCTATAAAAGCAAAGCTCGATGAGATCAGAGCAGCAGGACACTCGGTAGACGTTATCGATTTTCCATTACAGGAATATGTATTGCCAACATACTATATATTGGCAACTGCGGAAGCCAGCTCGAATCTTTCTCGTTACGATGGTGTTCGCTATGGATACAGAAGTTCTGACGTTACGGATCTGAACTCTCTATATAAAAAGAGTCGTTCGGAAGGTTTTGGAAAAGAAGTACAGAAAAGAATTTTGTTGGGAACATTTGTGTTAAGCGCTAGTTACTACGATGCGTATTATACAAAGGCTCAAAAGGTGAGACGCATCATTCGCGAGAAGACAAAAGAGATTCTGAATAAATATGATTTTATCGTGATGCCCATTACCCCAACAACAGCTTTCAAGCTTGGGGAGCATACCGATAATCCACTGGAAATGTACTTGGCGGATTTATTTTCCGTTCAAGCTAATGTAGCAGGTGTACCAGCGATTGCTATACCCTGCGGAAACGACAAACAAGGATTGCCCATCGGACTGCAAATTATTGCGGATGATTTTGAAGAATCAAAACTTTTACATTTTTCAAACGCATTATTAACCCATGAACTGAAATGAGAAAACAATTTCTCTTAGCAGCTTTCATCACTTTTTCAACTTTATCGTATGGTCAGATTGCAGCACAGCAACCTGATTCAGTAGTGGTGGATTCTCTTGAAGTAGCAGCGGCAGAAGAAGAAATGCTGTACAAAGAAGATACAGTAGACTTCGTTTACTTTGCCCTGCCAACCGAACTTGAATATATACCAGGTGATGATGATCCTGCTATTATACAGGACCGCCTGGTTTGTATCCAGAAGAAAATCCCGTTGCACTACAACGACCGCATCCATGCCTTCATCAATTACTTTACGGTGAAAGACCGTGAGTATACCAAGATGATCATGCGCAGGAAGAATCTTTACTTCCCCATCTTCGAAAAGTATCTGGCGAAATACGGTTTGCCCGATGAGTTAAAATATCTTTCAATTATTGAATCCGGATTGAACCCGCGCGCCATTTCACGTGCACGTGCTGTTGGTCTTTGGCAGTTTATGTCTGCAACCGGTAAATACTATAAACTAAATAATGATTGGTTTATTGACGAGCGTATGGACCCTGAGAAATCTACAGAGTCTGCTTGCCGTTACCTGCGCGACCTATATAACATGTTCAACGACTGGGAACTTGCGTTGGCAGCTTACAACACTGGTCCAGGCAACGTAAAGCGTGCAATCCGTAAGTCAGGATATAAGCGTTCTTTTTGGGAGATCTATCCAAACCTGCCAAGAGAAACACGCTCGTATGTGCCGCAGTTTGTAGCCATCACCTATACCATGAACTATCTCGATGAGCATAACTTCTACAACGAAGGAGAAGAAATGCTGGTAACATCGGATACACTACACGTTAAGAATTACCTTCACTTCGAGACATTCGCGAATCTTACCAACGCGTGTCTCGAAGACCTGCAACGTCTGAATCCTTCTATACAGCATAATGCATTGCCTCAGAGCAATAAACATTATATACTATATGTACCGAAAGAATCTAAAGACCTGTTGGCTTTAAACCGCCTGGCTATTCTGGATTCAGCTTCTAAAGTTGGAAGAAACGAGCTACAGGTACTGGCGAAGAAAAGCGAAGGAAGTATATATGGGCGTGACCGAATGGTATATAAAGTACGAAGCGGTGACGTATTGGGTTCTATCGCGATGCGCCACGGTGTACGCGTGAACGACCTGAAGAAATGGAATAATATGCGCAGCAATACGATTCGTGTAGGCCAGCGGTTAAACATCTGGCTGAGACAAAGCGCAGCTTCGTCAACATCGGTAGTGGCTTCTGCAAAGACAAATTCCAATCCTATACCTGTACCAAATTCAAAGACTTACACGGTACAGCCTGGTGATACACTCTGGAACATTTCCAGAAAGTTCGAAGGCCTGACCATTGAAAAGATCAAGTCATTGAATAAGCTTGATAACACGAAATTACAGCCTGGTCAGAAACTTATAATCGGTATATAGTTACTCGACTTGATATACAATACATAAAAAAGCAGCCAGAAAATCTGGCTGCTTTTTTTATTACCTGCTTTTACGATTCTGTCAAATCACGATTTCATCAAAAGCGTGCGTTCCGCCAAAGGTCAATTACTTCATACCAGGTCTCCTGGTATTTGCGTTCGCGGATCAATACATAATTATCAGGATCGAATAGCGTTGGTGATTTCACAAAGTCAAAAGTAGCCTTGAACAAACTGTTCTTGTAACTCCACACCTCCCGATCCGAGAATTTATATACTTCATCCGGCAGGC
The DNA here is from genome assembly GCA_902168185.1 of uncultured Bacteroides sp. Lineage (GTDB taxonomy): Bacteria > Bacteroidota > Bacteroidia > Cytophagales > Cyclobacteriaceae > Ohtaekwangia. Next base: position 153,795 of record CABHOV010000073.1, on the reverse strand, counting down.
CAAAAACTATATATATCATTCCGCGATCTGTTTTCCATCCTTCTTTATACGATGTAAAAAACTGATTGGACAACTCCACGCGTTTAAAATAACTGCGCATAAACTTCTTGGCGCGATCAGCGTCTCCCGTTATACCCAGTATTACTTTATCGAAAGCCTTTTTATCGCCACGCGCGATCTTTAGTCTATCAAACTCCTGACGTGTGCATACATATATAAATGGATCTGCCAGGCTTTCAAGTTTGGTTAATCGTGGATAGTCATGCTGCACCCGAAACGCAAAGCCTTCCGCAGCATTGGTGTCCGTCTGTACCAGGTAAAGTCCCTGTGATGAAAGCGTAACCGCTTGATCACCTTGCACTGTAAAGGTAGAATCAACTTTCAAAGCGGGTGCTACCCGGCCGAGTGCTTCCGAAAAAGCAGGCGTGGCTGCCGGAAATGTATCGTGGTAATGTGACACAATCTTAGTGGACGCGCCACCATGCAAAGTATAGGAACCGCCTTTAACATAAGGCGAAGTCACTGCTCCGTCTGGTGTGGATAGCCATCCGTTGACGGGATACTTTGGATCCAATACTCTATAAAAAAACCAGGCTTGCTTGGCCGTTGTATTTATAATTTTCGCAACCAGAACCTGTGCAGAAGCTGATACCGGAAGCGCCACTTTACCAGCAACGGCATCTCCCGTTACAGTATTTACAACAGCGCCTTCCTTATCACCGAGTCCGTTACGCGTACTCCATTCAATAGAAAAATCGGCAACGGTGGTGTCACGTCTATGGAGTTTATAAAAGATATTCCACGTAGTGCCCGATCGCACAGATTTAATTTCCAGGGAAACCGGCTGGCCGGGATCATACAGGAAATTATAGTTGATATCCCGAAGAGGTTGCCCGATGGCAACAGAACTCATAGCTACAAACAGTAAAACAAATCGATTCATTGGATGAAAATAAATATAAAAGTACGAGGAACGAAGTGCAGATAACGAATTCAACAACCATCTAAATCTGTTTAAAATTCGTAGGTTGTACCTCGCAAATCGTCCTTATCTTTACGGCCGATATGGCTAAAGTATATACGACCGAAATTACCAGCGAGCAGATTGCTTCCGATAATCCTATCCATCAACGTTTATTCAAAGCTTATGTTGTGGCGAAAGATTACATTCAGGGAGATGTGCTGGAGGTAGGCTGTGGCGAAGGCAGAGGAATAGAAACCATCCTGCCTCTTTCAAAAAGTTTTACAGCGGTCGACAAGATCAAGCCCGTTATTGATGAGCTCCAACTTAAATTTCCTACCGGTAAGTTCATTAGCATGAACATTCCTCCATTGTCGGGTCTCCATGACAATACATACGACTCCATCATAAGCTTTCAGGTGATTGAACATATTGACAACGATTTTCTTTTTCTGAAAGAGATTCACCGTGTTTTAAAACCCGGAGGTATAGCATTGCTCACAACGCCCAACAGAAAAATGTCGCTTACGCGGAATCCATGGCACGTGCGCGAATATCTTCCCGAAGAATTAAAGACACTCGCTCAAAAGATTTTCAGTCATGCTGATATGAAAGGCATTACGGGAAATCCGAAAGTGATGTCGTACTATGAGCAGAATAAAAAATCAGTAGAACGCATCACGCGCTTCGATATACTTAATCTTCAGTATAGATTACCCGCATCTATACTGCGCCTTCCATACGAAGTATTGAATCGCTGGAACCGTAACAAGCTTCAGTCATCCGACAATAAACTTGTTACCGATATACATCATGACGACTATATCGTTGTGGATGATGCAACCAACGCACTCGACTTGTTACTTATCGTAAGAAAATAAAAGAAATTGTTTAAGAGTTTGATTCGGATCATCGATTTTACAGCAGAACACTTAAACAAAATTTAAAAATCAAAGCTCGTAACAAAGCATAGCTTTTTAATCTGCCTTCTTTTCTTTTTCTTTCATGGAAACATCACCGCGATCAAACCGGCCAAAGTATATATCGAAGAAAAAGAATTAGTAGCTCGTTTACAGGCTAGGGACCGGTCAGCGCTGGAATACTTATATGACCACTATTCCGGTGCACTCTACGGAGTGATTTTCCGAATCCTTAAAAAAGAAGAAATAGCTGAAGAAGTACTGCATGATGTTTTTCTCAAGATCTGGGATAAGTTCGATGCCTACGATGCCTCCAAAGGAAAGCTCTTTACATGGCTTGTAAATATTGCACGCAACCAGGCTATCGATAAAACACGTTCTAAAGAAATAAGTAAAGACCGGAAAACCAGCGACATCGAAAATGTCGTAAGTAGAATTGAAAACGAAGAATACAGCGAACAACGTATTGAAGATATTGGTGTGAAGGAAATTCTAAATGACCTTCCGGAGGAGCAACGGTTTGTGGTGGAATATTTATACTTGAAAGGATATACCCAATCGGAACTGGCAGAAGAATTTAACATTCCATTAGGGACTGTAAAGACACGCTTGCGCCTGGCCATGCAGCAACTACGAACGACTTTAAAAGTAACGTGAACATACACGAATATATATCGTCCGGAATCCTGGAAGCATACGCTTTAGGGGAACTCTCTGAGAAGGAACGGAGCGAGGTGGAGAACAACCTTGCCCTATATCCTGAACTCAGAGAAGAGCTCGCCCTGATCGAAGCAACACAGGAAGAACTTTTAATGCAGGCTGCTGTTAAACCACGGGACGCTGTAAAGACGAAGCTCTTTGCAACAATCGACCAGCCAAACCCTGAAGCAAAAATTGTATCGATCAACGCCTCCCCAAGCGATACACGTCTCTGGAAATTTGCAGCGGCAGCTTCTGTTTCCATCGCGCTCATTACTTCTTATCTGGCCTATAATTATCATACTAAATGGCAGAACACGCAGAACGATCTCAGCAATCTGATCGCTCAAAGCGAACGTGTAGCCAGCGATTACAACCAGGTAAATCAACGCCTCAATAAAATTGAAGATGACCTGAAGGTTATCGATAACCCAGCGTTTAAACGTGTGATCATGAATGGTACACCAAACGCTCCGGCTTCTTCTGCATATGTATACTGGAATGAGAATACAAAAGAAGTATACCTCAGCGTGCAGAACATGAAGCAGCTCTCCGAAAATAACCAATACCAATTGTGGGCGATCATTGATGGCAAGCCTGTGGATGCCGGCGTGTTTGATCAGAAAACTGCCGCAGGACTTCTGAAAATGAAAGAGATTGGCTCGGGTGCAGCAACATTCGCCGTAACCATCGAACCACGTGGTGGCAAACCTTCGCCTACGTTAGAAACCATGCAAGTGGCTGGAAACGTGGTGAAGAGCTAAAATCCAAAACCCATTCTGCTCTTTTTAACACGTTTACCGGATCAAAAAACAGCCTGATCAGGTAATTTCACGAATCACGCTCAGATTTAATAAATTTGTTCAGGACAATAATTGAATCCATGAGAGTACCCTGTTTGGCTGTTGCCTTTTTATTTTTCACCACTTTTTCTTTTGCACAAAAAACTGATTCCCTGCTCCAGGTGCAGTGGGAAACGGCTTTAAAAAAACTGAAAGCGGGTGACTATAACGATGCGTCTGTGCAATTCACACAACTCATCAATTCAAACTTTGCAAACAAAGAAGTATATGCAAAGCGTGGTGTTGCATACTATAATCTCAAAGAGTACGACAAAGCCAAAGCAGATTTTGATGAAGCCGTTAAAGCCCGCATCAATACGGCAGAGCTTTTTGAACATCGCGGAAACGCGCGGTATAATTTAAATGATTACCAGGGTGCTGTTACTGATCTGGAGAAAGCTGTTACGATGGGTGCAAACAGTTTCGATACGTTTGTCAATCTTGGCAACGGCAAGTTCAGAATGGATAACTATAAAGAAGCCGTCACCAACTACGATAAAGCTATCGCTACAGGAAAGGGCGATGCTATACTCTATAACAATCGCGGTAAAGCGAAATTTGTTTTAAAAGACTATAAAGGTTCGATTGCTGATTTTGATAAAGCACTTGAACTGCGTGCAGGTTATGATAAAGCTATTGAGAATCGCGCGGAAGCGCGTTACATGATACAGGATTGGAAAGGAAGCATTGCCGACTTTGAAAAGCTGATTGCGAGCGGACGTTCTGATTCAGAGTTGTATCAAAAAATCGGAACCGCTAAATATACTTTACAGGATTACAAAGGAGCCGCAGAAGCGCTTGACAAAGTTGTGCAGAAGGGCGTAAAGGATAAAGATGTATTCAAGATGCTTGGTTTGAGTATGGCTATCACTGGTAATTGCACAGAGGCTATAAAAGCATTATCTGCAGCAGTATCACTGGGGCTTACCGATAAAGAAGTATTCACACAGCTGGGAACGTGTCAGTATAAAAACAAAGAGTATACTTCAGCAATTGAGTCATTAAGTCGTGCTATCGCCGCAGGCACAAATACCAAAGAAGTATATCTATACAAAGGCAATGCAGAGTTTGCACAAAAGGATTTTGATAAAGCCGTCATCGATTTGGAGAAGGCCGTAACCCTTGGAGCGAGTGATGCTGAAGCTTTTAAAAATCTCGGAGATATAAAATTCCTGAAAAGTGATTTTGCCGGAGCAATCCGCAATTATGATAACGCTATAAAGTTAGGCACCAGCGATGCGATAGTATATAACAATCGCGGTAAAGCTAAAATGAATATAAATGATCTGGCGGGCGCTGTCGCGGATTTCGATAAAGCTATTCAACTGAATCCAAACTATACCAAAGCACAGTTAAATCGTGGCACTGCGAAATACGGATTGAAAGATTATGCAGGCGCTGTCGCGGATCTCGAAAAAGCTAAGGCTACTGAAGGAGAAACTCCTGACGTGTTAAAGATGCTCGGCATCGGAAATTATATACTCGGTAAAAAAGATGCAGCAAAACCGTATCTCGACAAAGCATTGCAAGCCGGTGTCAAGGACAGCAAGATTGCGCTTTATGCCGGGTACCTGCGCTACGATGCAAGCGACTATAAAGGAACGATCGAAGCACTAACCGCTGCTGAGATGGCGGGTGAGAAAGAAGATGATATACCGATGAAGCGTGGTAAATCTTCGTATCAGCAACGCGAATATACTTCTGCCATCATCGACCTTGAAAAAGTCGTTCAGAAAGGGAAGGCTGATATGAGTGTATATGAAGCATTGGCACTCTCCTACCTTGCGTCACAAAAAGATAAAGAAGCACTTCCTCATCTCGAAAAAGCTGCATCCCTAGACAGCAAGAACAAAGAGATATACTATCAATTGGGAAATGCGCGCTTTAAGCAGAATAATTTCAGCGGAGCGATTACGGGTTACGACAAGGCTATAACATTAGGCGCCAATGACGAAACGATCTATAACAATCGCGGCAAGGCAAAACTCAATGCAGGCAATGCACGGGAATCAATATCTGATTTCGATCGTGCACTGGGTATCAAGAAAGACTATACACAAGCATTAAAGAATCGTGCAGCGGCACGCTACCAACTCAAAGAATATGCAAGCGTCATTACCGACCTTGCTATAATCGTTGCACGGAATGAAGCGGGGCCCGAAGATTTTGCAGTACTTGGCAACTCGAAATATAGTATCAAAGATTATCAAGGAGCAGCTACAGACCTCACCAAAGCGATTGATGGTGGCAGTAAAGATATAAATATATATGCAGCCCGCGGCAATTCATTATTCGAATTGAAAGAATACGAAAAAGCTATTCCCGATTTCGACAAGGCTATTGCCAGCGGGTCTACCGATGCAAATCTTTTTTACAAGCGTGGTGCTTCTAAATATTATCAGCGCGATTTCAAAGGTGCACTCCCCGATCTTGAGAAAGCAATCACCTCCGGAGCAACCAATGCTTTGGTATATGACATGCGTGGACATTGCCGCTATGACAGCAAAAGTTTTGACGCGGCCATCACGGACTTTAACCTGGCTATTGAAAAAGATCCCAAGCTTGCTACAGCATACTATCACCGTGGTGATGCAAAGTTCAGCACCAATAATTTACCCGATGCTATAAAAGACTATACACAAGCTATAACGCTTGGCCTGAAAGATGCCGTGATCTATAACAACCGCGGCAAAGCGTATTTGAAACAGGAAAATCTCCAGGCTGCTATTGCTGATTTCACTGAAGCCATCGACCGCAAATCAGACTATATCAAGGCTTACGAAAATCGTGGGCAAGCATACTATAGTCTTAAAAAATATGATGAAGGTGTTAAAGACTTCCGTGAGATTGAAAAGCTTTCAGAAAAGCCTGAACCAGGACTATATAAATTATTAGGAGATGGATACTATAACACGAAACGGTTTACTCCTGCCCGCGACTATTACGATAAACTTATTGAAGCCGGAGTAAAAGATAAAGATGCATACTTGAGACGCGGCCTCATGCAACTGGAAGCAACCGAGTACCAGGCAGCGTTGAGTGATTTTGACAATGCGCAAAAGGCAGGGGAAAGTTCGGTTACATTGTTTGTAAATAAAGGACGTGCATACCTGGCGTTGGAGAACACGAAGTCAGCGATTATAGAATTGAATAAAGCGATAGAGATTGATCCTAAAAATGTAGATGCACTTTTCAATCGCGCGTATGTAAAAGAATCTATACAGGATTACGAGGGTGCAATCCTTGACTATAACAAAGTAGTTCAGCTTAATCCGAATGATGGTATAGCTTTCTATAACCGCGCTACCTGTAAATCAGAACTTGAAGATTATGGTGCGGGTATATCTGATATGGATGAAGCCATTCGTATCGAGCCTAAAAATTCTTCGTACTATAAACAGCGTGGTAATCTATACTATCAAATGAAAGAAAAAGATAAAGCATGTTTCGATTGGCGTAAGGCTGTTGAGTTCGGTGATGCAAAAGCCCGCTTCCAAATTGATACATATTGCAAGTGATCCCGATCTGATCATTTCATACTCCCAAAGTAAAATTAAAGAGCTGCTTCATCGAGGCAGCTCTTCGTTTTTAAAGCAGAAACGATGTTCTATCACACTGGTAGAGTTTTTGCTTTACTCTCTTCAAAATCTTACACACGGTACGAATCCAATGTAAATCTTCTTTATCACGGAAGAAGATTCTTCAACTTTCGGCAAGCATTTTAAGAGTAGAGAAAATGAAAAAACTTAACCTGTCACTCCTGATTTTTTTCGCAGCAGCTATATCTGTGCTGGCGAATGATGACATCACCGGAAAAGTAACTACAGTGATTGATGGCAATACAGTAGAAGTTCTGGGCGATGATAATGAAAAACATAAAGTAATACTTACCGGTATAGATTGCCCCGAGCTCACGCAAGCATTCGGAGAAAACGCAAAACGCCATCTTGAAAAGATGATGCTCAATAAAAAAGTTGTCGTAAAATTTAAAGGCAAAGACATGTGGGGAAATCGCTTGGCGATTGTATTGATCAAAGGAGAAACAGACCCACGCACTGATCTTTTAAAAGAAGGACTTGCCTGGACTTCCGAAAGAAATCCTGATCCTGAATTAGAAAACCTGCGCATCCGCGCGCAAGAAAAAGGAAAAGGCCTCTGGAAAGAACCCACCCCCACCCCACCATGGACTTACCGCAGAGAACAAACCATGATGGAAGCAAAATCCAGTTAAGCTATAACATTGCTATAGTTCATTGCTATAGTTCATTACTATAGCTTAAACTAAATACAGGGATCACAACAATTAATGTACAACTGCTTTACGCATGTGATATAAAGCAAACAAAAACATTATCACACATTATCAAAGTATACATCCAATAACACATCATCTCGCTTTGCGAGATGAGAAACAAAATGAGAAAGGCTTTCAATCGCTCAATGCGCGCCTACAAACTCATCGAGGCACTCACTCCACCCCGCGCATCCAGCACAATACAAATAGAACTTTAGCAGTTCGAGATGCATATATAGCCTGTAACAACACTGCTACAGGCTATATCTATAAATCATCTCACTTCATATGCCGGTGCCTTAGGCACCGTAAACCCTTTCGTTTTCAATTGATTTTGTATCTCAACAATGGCACGTTCAAGTTGAGTATCAACTCCTTTAGCACCTTGCGAGAGATCTTCAGCAACCGCTATATCCGGATCTACACCGTAACCCTCCTTAAACCATGTTCCATCCAGATTATACATACGGAACGTTGGCACCGTTACACCACCTCCATCAATTAACGAAGGCACACCACTGATACCAATCAAACCGCCCCACGTTCTTGAACCAATCAGCGGACCTAATCCAGCCTTGCGGAAATAATCCGGGAAAGCATCGCCACCACTACCACTCCAACCGTTGATCAACATCACCTTCGGTCCGAAGTGACCAGCAGGCGGCCATGGCCAGGTCGCTCCATCGCGTATAGCCCAGAATACAACGGGAGGCCTATTCAACAATTCAATAAAGCGATCCGGAATTTGTCCACCACTGTTAAAGCGCTCGTCAATTACCAGTGATTTCTTATCAAGTTGCGCATTGAACTGACGGATCAATTCGTTCTGTCCATCTATACCCGTGCTACGCACATATATATAGCCTGCCTTTCCACCTGTAGCATCTTCAACACGCTTACGATTTTGCTCAATCCACGCCAAGTGGCGCAAACGCGATTCATCACGCAATGCTTCCACTACTGCTGTTTTGGATCCGGTCCATGATGCAGAAGTATTATAAGTAATCTCAACCGTTCTTCCTGCCAGTCCTTGCATAGCTGCATGTGGCTCCAGTCCGGTAGTAAGTGCCACGCCGTTGATGGCAAGTATATAATTACCTTCTTTTATATCTATACCTGGCTGATCAAGTGGTGAACGTGCTTCGGCATCCCACGCTGCGCCACGAATTATTTTTTTCACCTTATAAAACTGACCTTCTGCCTGCCAATCTATACCGAGATATCCCACGGCTAACTGGCGACTATTCTCTTCATCACCACCACCACGGTATGTATGCGATGCATTCAGCTCTCCGATCATTTCACCCAACACGAAATTTACTTCTTCACGCGTCAAAGCACCCGCCAGCATTTTCAGATACTGATCTTTTACAGCGTTCCAATTCACACCATGCATACCCGGATCATAGAAGTAATCACGCTCCAATCGCCATGCGTCTGTTAAAATCTGTTTCCATTCTTCACGTGGATTAACAAGCAATTGCATTTCATCTGTGCGAAGTCTCTTATCAGCTTTCTGATTCTCTTCCACTTTCGTGATGTAGAAGCTTCCATCTTTTCGAACAAGAATCTTTTTACCATCCGCGGAAACTTCATAACCATCAGCATTGTCAACTATAGTTTTTGATTCACGCTTCTCGAAATCAAAAAACTTCACAGGTCTGGTCTTTCCATCAGAACCCGTATTTGGCAAATGATGGTATAGCAATTTTCCTTTCACTGTTTGAAGACTTCCATAATTACCTGGATCTATAGGTAACATCACCAACCGTGATTCTAATCCATCCAGATCGATCTCCACCGGCTTTACCTTTTCATCTTTCTTATCATCCGATTTATCATCACCATCTTTTTTATTTTTATCAGATGACTTCGCTGAATCTTCTTTCTTATCATCCTTCACATTTACAGCATCATTCTTGGGAGCCAATATAGAAGCAGTACTTTTCTTCAAGGATATCGCCGCAATCTTAGTCGAGTTCGGATATATAAATGTATTATCTATATCACTATATGATGGTTGAAAAAACTGATTCGTTAATACAAAAATATGCTTTCCTTCAGCATCGAATACTGGATCAAGACAAGTATAGTAACCACTCGTTACTTGCGTGAGTTTTTTGGTAGTGTAATCGAATAGAAAAACAGCCTGATGTCCATTGTCAAGATCGCGATCATATGCCAGCCAACGACTATCTGGTGACCAGCTTGCAGAAAAGTTCTCAAGCCCAAAATGCATGAGCCGTAATCCACGATCTACATCTATAGTCTGGTTCGAAGCAAGATCATAGATTTTTATCCGCATAGCTTTATCGATAAAGGCAATCTTCTTACTATCGGGCGACCAAAAAAGATTATAGCGAAACCCTGCACCATACGTGGTCAGCTTCCGCTCGTTTCCTTCATTCTTCGTATCACGTATAGTCAATTCATATTCACCTGAGCGATCACTCCAATAGGCTATAGATTTACCATCAGGCGACCAGGAAGGATAACGCTCTGCCACACCGGAAGACTGCGTTACATTTTTAACAAAACCATTTTCAGCAGGTATAGTAAACACTTCACCACGCGCTTCCACCAGCACTCTGTTTGCATCCGGAGAAACGGAAGCGTGTTCTATATTTTTCGCAGTTTCTATAGTGGGCTTCAGACTTGCACCATCTGTTACTACTTCTATTTTTACCTCTTGGTGTTTACGTGATGCTAAATTGAAAAGATATAGCTTGCCACCGGTTTCGAACACTATATCTTCTGGTCCGAGGGATGGAAAATGTACATCGTAATCTTTAAAGTTGGTGAGCTGTACAAATGCTTTCGAGGCTATATTATATTCCCAAAGATTCATTCGTTTCTCGGCACCTCGGTCTGACAAAAAGAATATACTGTTGCCATGCCACATTGGTAGTTCATCAGCAGCATCGGTATCGACAGAAATATTTTGTGAGGCCATGGTCTCCAAGTTGAACAAATGGATCTCGGCATTCCAACCTCCCCTATATCGTTTCCATGTACGGAATACCTGTGTGCGAAAAGTAACAGCGAGTTGCTTTCCATCCGGTGATATTGATCCGAACTCTGCATAGGGCAACGGAAGTTTCTCGGGCAACCCACCGGCTACTGTCGTTTTAAAAAACTGGTTGAATCGTTCTCTTCCGCTTTCACGGGGTGAAGCAAAAAGTATTTGTTTGCCATCGGGATACCAGTCAACAATGCGATCGCCTAAACCATGATACGTCAAGCGATTGGGTATACCTCCCAGACTTGGTATAACATATACATCATCGTTGCCATCATAATTACCGGTGAAAGCAATTGTTTTTCCATCAGGAGAAAATTTCGGAAAAATTTCTACGCCTGCCGGAGAACTGAGGCGATAAGCAAGACCACCGGTTTTGGGCACGACCCAAAGATCATTGGCATACGTAAACGCAATGTGCGTTTGTGAAACATCGGGGTAACGTAGCAAGCCGGCATCGATCTGTGCAGACAGCACATGCACCAACAAGCTAAACAACAAGGTTAATGAGCAGATTTTTTTCATGAAATTTTAATTAGCATGGGAATTTAAATAAATGCATTTACGGAATTCCTAATGTTTAGGATATTTGCTGCCGAAAGAATAAATGTAACAGACAACATGAAGATTACACCGGATAACAAGCTGAAAAAATTAATTGTTGTTGGCGACCGTGTATTGATAAAACCTACCAAGCAAACTGATAAGACCGCCAGCGGACTATATTTACCGCCTGGAGTACAGGAGAAAGAAAAAATCCAGAGCGGCTTTGTAATCAAGGTCGGCCCCGGATATCCGCTGCCTCTTCCGGCCGATGAAGATGATGTATGGAAAGGAAAAGAAGACCTTGTAAAATATTTACCCCTGCAAGCACAAGAAGGTGACCTTGCTATCTTTCTTCAGAAGGGCGCCATCGAGGTAATCTACGAAGAAGAAAAATATTTCATTGTCCCTCAGGCATCTATACTGATGCTGGAACGTGAGGAGGATTTATAGAATATATTTGAAAGACCCACAGGCATATTTTTTTCAGCACTCTTTTAATCTAAATAATATATAATGGCAGGCCTTTCATTTGATGTACTCCGCGCTGGTAAAAAATACCGCCTCATAAATTTTGGCGAGCAACATGAATTCGTCATTGAGAACATTCTGGTAGATGGCGACTTCAAAGTAAAAGACTTGTTGACACTCGAACGCTATAATCTGAAAGAGCTTGTAGAGTATGGTCGTGGAGAGGATTTTATACTCGAAGAAATCGAATAACGAACGGGAAGACCACTCGCCATCGTTCATTGCCGGATATAAAGTCTTGCCATTACAGACAAGATGTTTTCCCGAAATTTAGTAACTCATAATACCTACCCATGAAAAATTTAATTTTCATCATTGCTCTGTTGATTGCCATACCGGGATTCGCACAAAATCCGGATATGCCAACCGACTTTCTAACGAAAGAATTTCACAAAGATCGCAGGGCCAAGCTTCGCGAAAAATTACCCACCAACTCGGTTGCTGTTTTCTTCGCGAACGCAGTGCGCAACCGTTCCAATGATGTGGACTATGTTTACCATCAGGACCCTGACTTTTTTTACCTCACAGGGTATAAAGAACCAGATGCTGTTTTGTTCATCTTTAAAGACAAGCAAACTGCTGCTAACAAAACGCAATACGATGAAATCATATTTGTGCAACCCCGAAATGTACAGGCTGAAATGTGGACAGGCCGCAGACTGGGTGATGCTGGTGTTAAAACGCAACTTGGCTTAGAGCAGGCATTCAACAATAAAGAATTCAAAAAGTATAATGTTGATTTTTCAAAGTTCGATGAGATCTTGTTCTTCGACTTTCAAAATGACGTACGTGATGATCCGAGTGATTCCTCTGATCTATATAGTATGATCGAACAATTCAAGGTGAAAGTAAATTATCCTTCTAAAGAGAAAGGACTGACGCTTGCACGCGAGCCGGAGAAAAACAATCTCAACACAAAAGACCTGGAGACGATCATGGGCGACCTTCGTGGCTTCAAGACGAAAGAAGAACTTGACATGATTCGCAAGGCTGTCAGCATTTCGTGTATGGGACAACGTGAAGTTATGAAGGCGATGAAGCCGGGAATGTCGGAACGCGAGATACAGGGTATACATGAGTTTGTATTCAAAAAATACCAGGCAGAAGATTTAGGATATCCTTCTATTGTAGGTGCAGGACATAACGGATGTATACTTCACTATATCGATAACTATAAACCAAACATCACGAGTAAAGAATTAATCTTGATGGATCTTGGTGCGGAGTTCCACGGCTATACTGCAGACATTACGCGTACCATTCCGATCTCCGGAAAATTTTCTCCTGAACAAAAACAGATCTATGAGTTGGTGTTGAAAGCTCAGGAGGAAGGCATGAAAGTTTGTAAGCCTGGTGCAACTTTTGGGGAGCTGACAATGGCTACGCGCGTGGTCATTAACAAAGGGTTGAAAGAGCTCGGTATCATTAAAAACGAAAATGACGACCACAAGTATTATCCGCATGGATGCTGCCATCACATCGGTCTTGATGTGCACGACCGCGGTCCGTATGATAAGTTACAGGAGAGCATGGTGATCACTATTGAACCAGGTATCTATATTCCCGATAATGCTGCGTGCGATAAACGCTGGTGGGGCATTGCCGTTCGTATTGAAGATGACTACCTGATCACGAAAGATGGTTACGAACATTTATCAACTGCCGCACCTCGCAAGGTAGAGGACATTGAAGCATTGATGAAACAACCCAGTGCGCTCGATGATTTTGTTTTACCGGAATTGAAAACCAAGAATTAGGGAATAATATACTCATGCAAAGCAGCCTGTAGACGAAACTACAGGCTGCTTTTTTTATTTCCTCCGAAACCGGTTGAAATAATTTCTCTTGAACCATTTATCTCTGAAAAGTCTTTTGCTCTGTAGGTGGCATCGTATCTTGCACCGATTTATAATTATGACCCGCAAGCAACACTTCGTTGTTATCCTGATCCTCGGAGCCCTTTCAACAATCAGTCCTTTTTCGATTGATATGTACCTGCCTGGATTTCCGGCTATAGCCAAAGATCTCAACACCACAATCGACCAGGTACAATTATCATTAACGAGTTACCTGATTGGTATTGCCCTTGGCCAGTTACTCTACGGCCCGTTGCTCGATCGCTTCGGGAGACGCATGCCGCTCTATGCAGGGTTAGTGGTATATATTATTGCATCGCTGGGATGTGCCATGACCAACTCCATTGACGCACTGATCGCTATGCGCTTTCTGCAAGCTATTGGCGGATGTGCCGGCATGGTAGCATCACAGGCACTGGTACGCGACTTGTTCCCTATAAATAAAACAGCACAGGCATTTTCATCGCTCACATTAGTGATCGCGGTATCACCTTTGATCGCGCCTACAATCGGTGGTTATGTTACCGCTGGGTTTGGATGGCATGTTGTATTTCTGATCCTGGCTTCTGTCATGGCGATCATCATGGGATGTATATATTTCTTCTTACCGGAAGGAAGAACAGCAGATGCTTCCATGTCACTGCGTCCACAGGCGGTGCTTACCAACTTCCTTACGGTTCTTAAACAACAACAATTTCTTATCTATGCTTTCGCAGGAGGTATAGCTACAGCAGCACCGTTTGCTTTTATTGCCGGATCATCGGATGTATTTATCAATCTATACCATACCAGTGAACAAGAGTATGGATGGATCTTTACCATTGTAGCGTCTGCGATTATAGGCTCAACACAATTAAATCATATACTCTTAAAGAGATATACAAGTCAACAGATTATTAAAGTTACCCTCGTTGTGCAGAACCTGGTGGGTATAGTACTGGTAGTAGGCACGGCGTATGGGTGGTATGATAAATACGAATTGGTGGGCATGATGTTCTTGTTCCTGATCGGCCAGGGATTAACAGGCCCGAACGGGACAGCCCTTGCGTTGGCGCCCTTCACGAAATTGACGGGAAGCGCTGCTGCTATACAGGGAAGTATACGCATGGGTGTTGGTGGATTAACCTCGGCTGCCGTAAGTGCACTTCACAACAATACGCCTGTACCCATGGTGGCCATGATGGCATTATGTAGTCTGGTGGGGTTATTTATACTGGGCATTGGTAAAGGAACAGTGCGCTATCGTGCACGCAAGCATGAAGTGGAAGAGAAGCCTTCTGTGATGATGTAGCAACGGTTAGGCTGAGCGCCATTCCGAGGGTGTTTTTCCGGAGATTTTTTTGAATGCCGTGTTAAACGATGATTTCGAATTATACCCGACTTGTTCAGCGATCTCTTCAACCTTTATATTGGGTTGCTCTTTTAACAAGCGCTTTGCTTCCTCTATTCTATAGGCAGCCACCATCTCGAAGAAACTTCTTCCGAGTCCTTCATTAATGGCTTGTGATACTATATGTACTGTTGTGTTCAGTAATTTGGCGAGATCCGGCAACGAGAAACCAGGCTGCAGAAAAGGTTTATCCCGCGCCATAATGACATCCAGCTTTATCAGCAACTCTTTTTGTGTATCGCTTGTAAGACTTGAGCTTTTATACTTCTGCGGCTCCACCAGGGTTGTCTGCCGAAAGAAACCCGAGTCTCTGACTACCCGAAAGCTGGTCAGGTATATCATGAATGAAATATAGGCTGCAAATAAATGATCGCCTGTATCATCGATATTAAAATACTTGACAATAAAAATTATCAGCGTTGCTATAGTCATTTGCCATACCCCTGCCCGCAACTTTTTGAGCACAGGATGAACCGGTGCTAACAACGATTCACGTCTGCTCCTAAACGCCCGAATTACTTCCCATACTCCTAATACAAAGTATATCAACAGACTAAACAACGACATGATGGTATGATGATGGGTGACCCAAAGCCATCGCGGGTCATAGTCTAATGGGACCTCCCGGAAAGGTAAACCCGGGTGGTATGCATATACCCACGAATTATATTTATAGTCTTCTGACTGGATCAGAAAGGGAATCAACAGAAAAAAATAGACTACCGGGAAAATATAGTGCAGCCATTTTTCCTTCCGTGAAACAGAGCCGTTGATCAGGCTTTTTATCATCAGGTAAAAAGACGGTCCTATCGCGAATGCAAAAGGCTCTGAGAAATCTACCAGGAAAAGGCAATCTGCTATATATCCGGTATACATCAAAAAGATCTCCAGGATACAAGCCGCCATCGAAAGCAGCATAAGTCCCTGAAAAAAGTTAGCATGATCCTGCCGGTTCTCTTTCGATAAAAAAACAAAAGATAAAAACACAGCCTGCACAATGCCGAGGAGAATAAAGACTGCAAAGAGATCGATCCGGTACGGCATTCTCAATAAATATTCAATGCGCAAATATACTTTCAGGCATGGCAATCATTATCGTTTCACAACGAATTCTGTAAAACCTTTCCAGATGCCATCGTTAATTTCAACATCATCCACGCGTGCTAACGGAGGCCCCTCCTTACACCACGTGATCAGGTTGGCAAGCAAACCCTCATCGGCCTCTGCTTCTATATAGACAGAACTATCGGGCTCATTGCGCACAAAACCTTTTATACCCAGTCGTTCGGCTTCTGCGCGTGCTGAAACCCTGTAATGTACACCTTGCACACGACCCGTAACTTTTAAAGAAATATGCTTTTGCATGCTATCAAAAATAAATTCAACAGACTCTGGTTAAATTTCTCTGCCAACTGCACGAATGAGAAGCCGCAGAATCTTTTTAAAAATAAATTTAAGATTCTTTGTCCGGAACCATAAAGTTGACCCGTCATTATGTAAATTTTGTTCAACCAAAACCATTTTACAATCATGGAAAAGTACATGTTTTTATTTCGTGGTGGCGATCTAAGCCATTTATCTCCTGAAGAGCAGCAAGCCCAAATGCAAAAGTGGTTTGCCTGGGTAGAGAAACTTACGAAAGACAATCGTTATGTAGCCGGAGAAGCTTTGATACCCGGAGGTAAAACACTTTCAGGATCAAAGAAAACCGTTACGGACGGTCCGTTCGCAGAAGGAAAAGAATTAGCCGCTGGCTTTTTTGTAATCCAGGCAAAAGATCTGGATGAAGCCACACAGCTTGCGAAAGATTTCCCTGATTTTGATTTGAATGGAAGCGTAGAGGTACGCGAAGTCATGAAATTTGATATGTAAGAGAATTCTGGCAGCACCAGGAGTTCTTTGAGAGGAGTCAGCTACAAAACTGACTCCTCTGTTTTACTATATATATATCACCTTCAACTGATCAGTATGAAGCCTACCTATACATTTATCTTGTTCTTAGCAATCACCGCTTGCACATCATCCAATGATATCCAACAACAAAATATAGCCACGGTCCAAAATATGTTCGATGCCTTTAACAAACATCAATGGCAAACCATGTCCGAATACTATATAGAGCGTGCATCGTTTCTCGATCCATCCTTTGGAAAAGATTATGTGATTAAAACGAGGAAAGAGACAGCCGATAAGTATGCTGAAATGCAAGAGCTTTTCCCCGACATTCACGATGAAGTAATAGCACTTTATCCTTCCGGAGATATAGTTACCGCAGAGTTCATTTCCACCGGCACATTAAACGACAGCATTTCTTTTAAACTTCCGATCGTTACCGTGTTTACTTTAAAAGATGGAAAGATCATCAGAGATGCTACGTATTACGATCAGGAAAATCCATAATTTTATGGATGCCCCAACAAAACGTAAATCAGTTAGTCAGTCACCTCTTCCGACACGAGGCCGGAAAGATGACCGCTGTACTGACACGACTGCTGGGCTTCGGTTCATTTGATATAGCACAAGATATAGTTCAGGAGACGTTACTCAAGGCGATGTCGGTTTGGGGCTTTAAAGGTATTCCTGATAATCCATCGGCCTGGCTATATACTGTCGCCAAGCGTAAGGCTATTGATGTTATCCGGCAACAACGGCTTCATGAACATCACGAAGCGGCTATTGGAAAAGCCCTTCAATCTGAGTGGACACTGTCTCCTGCCGTGAACCAGTTATTTCTGGAGAATGAAATTGAGGACAGTCAATTACGAATGATCTTCGCCTGTTGCCATCCTGCCGTCCCCTATGAATCACAACTGGCGCTCACGCTCAAAACACTCTGCGGACTCAGCACGGCAGAAATTGCAAATGCATTTTTCACCAATGAAGAAACGATCGGAAAACGCATTTATCGTGCACGCGAAAAGCTCAGGGACGAGAAAATTAACCTGGAAGTTCCACCTCCTGCTATACTTCCCTCACGACTTGACGCGGTATTGCATACGCTATATTTACTATTCAATGAAGGGTATAATTCATCGCATCCGGATGAACTCATCCGTCATGATCTTTGTGAAGAAGCTATACGACTTTGTCTGCTGCTCACAAAAAATCCCATTACCGCTATACCATCTGTTAAAGCATTGCTTGCATTGATGTGCTTTCAGGCCTCGCGCGCAGAGGCACGCATCACGGCAGCGGGAGCCATCGTGTTGTTAAAAGATCAAGACCGAAAACTTTGGAATAAGGCATTGATAGAACGTGGTAGATTTTTTTTAGAAGCTTCCGCAGAAGGAGATGAATTTTCGGAATATCATATTGAAGCGATGATTGCATCGTGCCATGCGGAATCAAATACATTCGATGAAACCGATTGGAACAGAATATTTCAACTTTATACTATACTTGCTAACCTGAAACGGAGCCCCATCATAGAAATGAACAAAGCAATTGCTTTGGGCTACGCGCAATCCAGCGAAGCAGGCTTGGAAGCGCTGACAAAAATCGATGGACTTGACGATCACTATCTATACCATGCTGCCCGCGCTGATTTTTACGCAACACTCCGCAAAAATGAATTTGCTATTCAAGCGTATGAGCGCGCCTGGAAACTTACGTCTTCAAAGGCTGAGCAAGCTTTACTGAAAAAGAAAATGCTGGCCCTATCAGAAGATCAACGTAATATTTGATCAATAACCGCTCTGATGATTGCTTCGCGCGCTTCATAGGTACCCGAAACAAAAACATAAGGTATATTTCGTTGTTCAAGTGCTTCTCTGAATACCGCCAACATCGCTTCGCGCTGATGCACGAGATCACGCAAATCATCTGCAACCCAGGCTACATCTATATCAAACAAAAAATACAAGTCGTAGTGCACAGCCTTCTCTAAGGTATATAGCACTTCCGGCACAGCATGCAGATAATGCTGCGAATAAATCTGTGTAGTGATAGCATCGGTATCGCAAAATAAAATCCGGTTGGCAGGCTTGGCTTTCTCTTCGATCCGCTCTGCGTGTGCATGTCCTATCTTCACGATGTCCTCCAACGAAAAAACGTTCGAAGTAATTAATTCACGCGCAACTTCCGGCACAAATTCAGTTTGGTATATAGCCGCCATCTTTTTCGCCATCGTAGATTTACCTGTACTCTCCGGCCCGTAGAAACAAATCTTCTTCACAAAATAAGGACGTACAACAGGAGGAATAAAATCCCAATACTGAAATGGATTCTGCCTGATGCGCGATGCAGAAACCGGTAAGTTTTTTCGTTCAGGGTCGAACGATTGATGCAAAGCTCCCAAATGCTGCGAAAAGGGATCGCCATATTCTTCCGAACTAAAGAGTATATCAATGGGCGGATATGTGCGCTTGATAAAATCAGCCCACAGTTTTGTGCGTTCAGATAAAGGCAATGATTCATCGTCAAAATTATCCAACACCATTGCCGGCTTGATGGATGTATACTCCTTGAATAATTCTATAATCCAGGAAAAACGAAGTGAAGGATCAATCGCATCGTGAGGAGTATAGCTCATGGAAACGATAAGCTCATCACATTGTTGAGCTGCAAATTTTATCAATGCAATGTGCCCCGCATGGATCGGAAGAAATTTACCAATTACGAGTCCACGCTTCATATACTTTGTGGCTGATAGGCGCGATATTCCTTCCACCAGTGCCACAGACCAAACGCAGCAATCACCGTAAACATGAAATATAGCACACTATACAACATGATCCCTTTTACATAGTATAAATAGGTGGCAACAATATCTACAATAATCCAGATGATCCAGCACTCCACTTTTTTCTTGATCATGAAAAATGTTGTAATGATGCTCATCACCGTAATAAAGGAATCCGCATAGGGAAATGCACTGGGCATCGGAAAGAAATCAGGAAACCAATGGTGTAGCTGACTTGCAAATGCCCCCAGTACGGCTGTACCTGCCAACCCCGACAAACATATACCAATAAAAGTATATATACCCATGAAGCTGACGCGAAGTTCTTTATTACGATCTTCTTCTCCCGCCTTGGGGTGCGTCCAGCGCCACCAGCCGAGTGCATTTGTTACAAAGAAAAAGATCTGCAGAAACATATCCGGATATAACTGAATCTGATAGTATAGGAAAAAAGATAGAACCACATTTACAATCCCGATAGGCCAGCTCCATATATTGGCTTTCGCGGATAGCCATACCGCTATAGCTCCGGAAACAAAGCCATAAAATTCCAGGTGGCTCATTTTGTAGCCGAGAACTTCAAATAAAATATTATCAATCCTAAAAAAATCCTGCATCCTTTTAAAAATTTACTCTTATTTTGAGCACCGATTCGCGCAGGTAATACTATAAAAGCGCATCGAACTATCAAAATTAATAATCCCTAACCGCTATACCTCAGTCTATATTCATGAACACTCTATTCACGCTTATCCTGACGTGCGTCAGTTTGTTTTGTTTTTCGCAAGAGGCCAAACTTTTAACCAATAACCAAGAATGGTATGATGGCAGTATCCTGCTTTCCGATGGTACGGAATTGAAGGGACTCGTTAAATATAACGACCGAAACAGTGTCCTCTCCTATCTCGATGGAGAGAACACAAAAGCATTTAGCCAGCGAAGTGTTCTGGGATTTGAGTTCTTCGATGAAAGTATTCAGCGACAACGCGTATTCTACACGATACCGTATGAAGATTCTCAAACCGGTGTAAAAAGGCCGCTGTACTTCGAAGTGATACGGGAGTATAAAACTTTTGCTATCCTATCCAGGTATGAACCCTTAGAGACGAAACAGAAAACACAAACTTCGCCCAGTGGTGGTCTTAATGGAATGCCAACCTACACAAGGACGTCCACACTGGAAATTTCTCAAACTGAAACGATTTTTCTAATGCATAAGGATGGCACTATAAAACCATACTTTCGCATAATGAACATAGAGGATGGCACAAAAAATCTTATTACACAAAAGGACACTAAAACAAAGACCAGGATGTTCGATGAAGATTTGCTTGCCGAGTATGTAACAGGGCCGGTATATGATGACCTTCAACGGTATGCGAAAGAGAACAACCTGAAGTTTAAAAGGAAAGAGGATTTTATGAAGATCGTTGCCTATTATGATAGCCTCCGGAAGGAATAGCATCTATACTATATTACAATTTAATACAAACATTTTTTGCTTCGGTAAAAAATCGTAACGCTTCCCAGCCACCTTCACGGCCAATACCGGATTGCTTCATGCCTCCGAAAGGTGTGCGCAGATCACGGAAGAGCCAGCAATTCACCCACACGATTCCACTCTTTACCTCAGCTGCTACACGATGAGCACGCTTCAGGTTTTCCGTCCAGATTGTGGCGGATAGCCCATACGGTGTACTATTGGCATACTCAATCACTTCTTCTTCTTTCACGAAGGGTGTAATGGTAACGACCGGTCCGAAGATCTCCTC
Organism: uncultured Bacteroides sp.; assembly: GCA_902168185.1. Taxonomy (GTDB): domain Bacteria; phylum Bacteroidota; class Bacteroidia; order Cytophagales; family Cyclobacteriaceae; genus Ohtaekwangia. The sequence continues at coordinate 132,287 of CABHOV010000073.1, read as the reverse complement.
CTGATTGGTACGGCACGCACAATCCAATCCGGTGATCACGGTGGGCTCAACAAAATATCCCTGCGCACATCGGCCCGATATAGTAACACGGCTGCCACCAGTTTCTATCATTCCTCCTTCTTGCTGCGCGATATCTATATAGGCCAAAACTTTATTCATGTGTACCTCCGATACCAATGCACCTGTATTGGTAACATCTATTAGCGGATCGCCTGTCACCAATGCTTTTGTGCGCTTCACAAATTCGTCTACAAACTTCTTATATATACTTTGCTCTACAAAAATTCGCGATCCACATAAACAGATCTCACCTTGATTTGAAAAAGAGGATTGTATAGATGTGCTTACGGCCTGTTCAAAATCACAATCAGCAAATATGATATTGGGATTTTTACCGCCGAGTTCAAGCGAAAGCTTTTTAAACAGGGGTGCAGCCGTAGCGGCAATTTTCTTTCCGGTTACTGTGCCTCCTGTAAAAGATATAGCGGGAATTTCGGGATGCTCGATAATAGCCTGCCCGGCTTTAGGCCCGAGACCATGTACTATATTTAGGACACCTTTGGGCAACCCTGCCTCTATACAAAGCTTAGAAAATAAAAAGGCAGTCATCGGTGTGAGCTCAGAAGGTTTGGCAACAACGGTACAGCCAGACGCCAGTGCAGGTGCAATTTTCCAGGTGAATAAATATAGCGGCAGGTTCCACGGAGATATACACCCGGCAATACCAATCGGATTTCTTACCGTATAATTAATGGCATCTGTACCTGTAACGTGCGCTTCGCTGGCAAAGTGAATAGCACCACTGGCAAAGAAACGCATATTGGCAGAAGCGCGTGGTATATCAACAACTTTTGCCAGTTTTACAGGTTTGCCGTTATCTATACTTTCTGCCAGGGCAAGCTTATCAAGGTCACGATCAATCAAATCGGCAATGCGTGTTAATACAGCAGACCGCTTTTCAACAGCCATAGCCGACCACTGGATAAATGCGGCTTTCGCAGCAGCAACAGCATTCGCTACATCGTGTTGATCTGAATCCGGAATCACACTATATATCTTTCCCTCGGCAGGATTATAGTTGTCGAGGAAACTTCCGGATATAGGCTCGACCAATTCGCCATTGATATAGTTATAAATCTTCTCCATGCGTTATAAACTGCCCGTGCGGCCTCCATCTACCGGAACATTGATCCCATTTATATAGCCTGCTGCCGGAGTCGCGAGGAATGCAATGGCAGCTGCCACTTCATGTGCATCCCCTATACGTGCTGCCGGAATTTCATTGATCATGTCTTGCTTCGCTTCATCAAAAGTCTTTCCGCCCTTCTCTGCCTTTGATGCAATGAGAGACTCGAGTCGCCCTGTCATGGTAGAACCCGGCAATACGTTATTGACGGTAATGCCAAACGGTGCCAGCTCTAGTGACAATGTCTTTGACCAATTAGCAACGGCTCCTCGAATCGTATTGGAAACACCTAACCCGCGAATAGGAACCTTCACGGAAGTAGAAATAACATTAATGATTCGTCCATATTTTTCGCGCTTCATTCCATCTACAAATGCCTGAACCAAAATCTGATTGCAGAGAAGATGGTTTGAAAAAGCTTTTACAAAATCCTGTATCTGTGCATCGATAGCTTGCCCGGCCGGTGGCCCACCCGTGTTATTTACGAGAATGTGTACGGCACGTTCAGCGGCATACTTTTTCACTTTGCTTTCGAGCGTTTCCGGTGAATCAAAATCGGCAACTATATACGTGTGCTGTTGATCACCTTGCATTGATAGCATTTGCAAAACGTCTTTTAGCTTTTCCTCATTCCGGGCAATTAAGGTCACATTTGCTCCCAATAACGCAAGCTCTATAGCAGACGCCTTGCCTATACCTTGCGTGCTGCCGCATACCACTGCACGTTTACCTTTTAAATCAAGATTCATTATTAAAGTATGTAACTGAATTGTTGTTAAATTTAAGAAAGGAATAGATTGGTTGACATAACCGCATACAACATTATACATTTATTTATATGGCTATTCGCAGACCGTTTAATCTAAATCAATGGATCAAAGAAAATCGCGACCTGTTGAAACCTCCGGTTGGAAATAAAAATCTCTATACTGATGCTGGTGACTATATCGTTATGATTGTCGGTGGACCGAATGCGCGAAAGGATTATCACTTTAATGAGACAGAAGAATTATTCTATCAACTGGAGGGTGATATCAATGTGCGTATACAAGAGGATGGCAAGCCGGTCGATATTCCGATAAAAGCCGGAGAAATGTTTTTGCTTCCTTCAAGAGTCCCACATCGTCCGGAGCGTCCTGCTAATTCTATAGGGCTTGTAATTGAATGTAAACGTCCCGAGAAAGATATAGAAGATGGATTGATTTGGTATTGCGACCATTGCAATACCAAGCTGCATGAATATCGTTTTCATTTAGATAATATTGAAAAGGATTTCATTCCACGCTTCCGCGAATTCTATGGATCAAAGGAACTACGGACCTGCAAGAAATGCGGAACAGTGATGGAGGCGGACCCACGATTTGTATAAGCAAAATATAACCGCTATTCTGGAACAACAATTTAGCATAACATTATACTGCCCAATGTTGCACCATGCATTGTGAGTATATATACACCACATGAAAGGAATTGGATACTATAGCTCGCCTGTTGGCGATTTTATAATTGAGTCGGAGAACGACAAGATTATCACAATGAATTTTTTAAAAAACTCCCGAGAGGAAGAAGTCCGGACAGCCGTAATCGATCAGTGCATCAACGAGCTGGATGAGTATTTTTTTAAGGGACGAAAATTCTTCACCGTTGAACTTGATTTCCGCGGATCAGCTTTTCAGGTAAAAGTATGGAACGCGTTGATGACTATTCCCTACGGAAAAACGGTTTCGTATGAAGAGATCGCGCTTCGCGTAGGAGACATCAAATCTATACGTGCTGTTGGTTTAGCAAATGGACAAAATCCTATTGCTATTATAGCACCCTGCCATCGCGTGATTGGCAAAAGCGGTGACCTGGTAGGATATGGAGGCGGACTCGAAAATAAAGAATGGCTGCTATATCATGAAGGCGCGATATTAAGACAACTCTCATTATTTTAATTCACCAGCATGCATTCACTATATATTAAAACTTAATTTTCATCTATACCCCTTAAATATCCATCTATTAAAAGACTACACTTTAAGTATGAAATTTAAGAATACACTTCAGTTCGCCAAACAATCTGACAAGGAAGATACACTTCGCAATTACCGGAATAAGTTTCTGATTCCGAAAGTAAATAACAAGCAGGCCATTTACCTCATCGGGAACTCGCTTGGACTTCAGCCTAAAACAACAAAACAGTTTATCAACGAGGAGTTGGAGGACTGGGCAAAACTTGGCGGAGAAGGACATGTTCATTCGAGGCGGCCGTGGATATACCACCATCAACTTACCAAGAAAGCACTGGCAGGTATTGTAGGCGCTAAACCTTCCGAGGTAATCGCCATGAATCAGCTCACGGTTAATTTACATTTGATGATGGTATCATTTTATATACCGACCACTGAGCGTTATAAAATTATTGTTGAGGCGGGAGCGTTTTCATCGGATCAATATGCATATGAAACACAAATAAAATTCCACGGATTAAATCCTGAAAAAGTATTAATAGAGCTTAAACCCCGTGAAGAAGAATTCACATTGCGAACAGAAGATATCGTTAGTGCGATTGAAGAGCATGGACGCGAAGTTGCACTGGTAATTTTAGGAGGTGTTCAATACTATACCGGTCAATTTTTCAATATACCTAAAATTACAGCCGCGGCTCACAGTGTGGGCGCTATAGCAGGCTTTGACCTGGCACACGCAGTAGGTAATGTTCCGCTAAGTCTTCACAAAGATCAGGTCGATTTTGCAGTATGGTGTAGCTATAAATATTTAAACGCAGGACCGGGGGCAATTGCCGGTGCCTATATACACGAGAAGTATGAAAGCAATACGGAGTTGCCACGTTTTGCAGGCTGGTGGGGATATGATGAGAAGGAGCGCTTTGGAATGAAAAAAGGATTCAAACCAATGAAAGGTGTAGATGGATGGCAACTTTCAAATGTACCTATATTTCAAAATGCAGCTTTGCTGGCATCACTGGAAATATTTCAGGAGGCAGGTATAAAAGCATTGCGTAAGAAAAGCGTAGCACTTACCTCCTACCTCGAATATATTCTAAAGGACATCGATCCGCTTGAGAACACATTAAAAATCATTACACCTGCAAATCCCGAAGAGCGCGGGGGCCAGCTCTCGATCTTCATGAAACAAAATGGCAAAAAAATATTTCAGCAATTAAATAAAGCAGGGATCATTGCCGATTGGCGTGAACCAAATGTAATCCGCATAGCGCCTGTTCCGCTCTACAATTCATTTGAAGATATATATCGGGTGGGTGAAATTCTGAACAGCCTGATCTGATGGCAACCGCGAAGAAAGCTATCGCTATAGCAGGCGCAGGGTTAGTCGGTTCTTTGCTCGCCCTATATTTGAGTAAACGTGGTTATAAGGTTTCAGTATTTGAGCGCAGGGCCGACATGCGAAAGAATACATTACAAGCAGGACGCTCCATTAATCTGGCGCTCAGTACACGCGGCCTCAAAGCTCTTGAGGAGGTGGGATTAGCAGATGCTATAAAAAAAGTAGCGATCCCTATGCATGGCCGTATGATGCACGACCTGCAAGGCAATCTTACCTTTCAACCGTATGGCAAAGAAGGGCAGTTCATTAATTCTATATCGCGAAGTGATCTTAATATAGTATTGATCAACAAGGCCGAAGCATCCGGTGTTTCTTTTCACTTCAATCAACGCATCACGCATATTGATACTGACAAGACTTCCATCACGATAGTGTCTCCGGAAAATCATATGTCAACGCATACATTTGATGTTGTGATTGGTGCTGATGGAGCTTTTTCTGCTGTACGGCAAACCATGCAATTCTCGGAACGATTCAATTTTTCACAAGAGTATATAGATCATGGTTACAAAGAGCTTCATATACCAGCCGGTATAGCGGGTGCGTTTCATCTTGAAAAAAATGCACTGCACATCTGGCCGCGACAAAGCTTTATGATGATTGCTCTTCCCAATCCGGACGGAAGCTTTACGTGTACGTTATTCTTTCCCTTTGAAGGCGGTCCTTCCTTTGCAACATTGACATCGGACAGTGCTATAGAAGCTTTCTTTAAGACAACTTTTCCGGATGCCACGAAGTTGATGCCTTCTCTTCTGGATGACTTTAACAGGAATCCTGCCTCTTCACTGGTTACTATAAAATGTTCCCCTTGGGTACGCAGCAAAACTTTTCTTATTGGTGATGCTGCACACGCGATCGTTCCGTTTTATGGACAAGGTATGAATGCTGGTTTTGAAGATTGCAGAATTCTAAATGCACTACTGGACAAGCATCATGACCACTGGGATATTGCATTATCTGAATTCCAAAAGCAACGCAAACCTGACGCTGACGCTATAGCAAAACTGGCGCTTGATAATTTTGTAGAGATGCGTGACCTTGTGGCAGACGCAGATTTTTTATTACGGAAGAAAATTGAAGCAAGACTTCACACGCTATATCCCGAAAAATGGATTCCGCTATACGCGATGGTTACATTCCATGACCACATCCGATACTCCGAAGCCTACACCATCAGTCGCTTACAAGCAAAGATCATGAACGAGGTGATGAGCAGGCCCGGAATACAGGATCAATGGGAGTCATTGGACTTCAAAGCTATAGCTGAATCACTTCAGCAAGAGCTATAGTCCAACATATCTACATGTCAATCTTCTGTTGAAGAGAAGCCACAATTATAGGAGAAAGCATATTTATTGGCACCTGCCAGATCATCATTCCACACAAGTGACTCAACATACGATGATGTATATACATACGTAAAATCCTGCGGCTGCTGCACTTCTGGACCACCGCCCACCGGCACTTCATATATACCTTTGCCAGGATTGTTCTTTGAGAAAATATTCAGGAACGATATATCATACTGAACTACCGGATAAGACACGATATTACACACCGGAAAGAACACAGGATTACCCACGGCTTGTGCCAGTAACTTAAATGGATTTGTCTTCTTGTCGTAAGCAGAGCCGGTATAGCCTGTGAACGGATTACCATTTACAGTCCCGCTTACAAACGTCACATTTCCACTGCTATATGTCATATCCTTCTGTATTACAAATGTAGGAGGATCACCAGCACCTCCACCATATTCGCTTTCAACAAGGTAGTCTACAACCGTTGGAGAAGCGTAGTGAAAATCAAAATGCCTTCGATGTCCATAAGAATCATAAACATCCGACTCTACGATACCCAAAGGGCCGTGTGTAAAATCGAAGCTATACTCTGGTGCAGGATCACCAGTATATATTTCTGCACTTATCAACTGATCCGATCCGTTGTACTGAAAAAGAATTTTACTTCCTGCAGCTTCGAGCTTTACCAGTCTTCCGGAGCTACTGTAGTAGGCTTTATGCCACTCATCTTCCCAATAAACTTTATCGATACGACATGTGCGACAAGGATGCGATGGATCGCATGACGAGATCAGGATGAGGCAAAGCAATAGCATTGACCCCATCATCATTTTGATGGTTTTCATAAAAAGAGGGTTTTTAAAATTTAACTAAGAAAAGTTATCAAGGTAAAGTTGATTATGCAACAACTTTTAAATACGTTCCAACGCTTACTATATATACAGTATATATCCTGTCAATTTGAAGTTACTACACTTTGAATAGCACTTTCATCAAAAAGATCGTCTTTGATGTGAATTTTATACTCCTCATAACGTTCGAAGACATCCTGTATATAGTTTACAGGTTCTTCGCATTTGCAATATCCCGCAGCCACAACAGGGTCGCGATAAAATCCCGGATCAGATTTTTTTAGCAGGTAGTATTGTACATTATCATCCCACACCGCAACGCTTTTATCTTTACCATACTTGCGCAATAATTTTTTCGCATCCAGTATATGTGAGAGTCCTGCGTTATAGGATGCTAAAATAAACTTCAAACGTTGCACAGAATCCGGTACAGATTTTCTCCAGTATCGATCCAGGTATTTTAAATAGCTAACACCGGCATTCATACTTTGCTTCGGGTCATTAACATTTTTTGCTCCGAAGCGCTTGGCGGTTTCAGGCATCAACTGCATCAATCCGCGTGCACCCGCCCACGACTCTTCGGTTGGATTAAATTTAGATTCCTGATATACAACGGCAGCGAGTAAACGCCAATCCCATTGCAATTTTTTTGCGCCTTCTTTAATGAGATCATCATACGGTGAAAGACGGTTACTACCATAAGAGAAGTAGTCACTCTTCATGCGTATCAACGATGTACGCGGGCTTTTAAAGTAACGATTATAGATCACCATGAAGGTTGGCCGCTTTTTTATCTGAAGCAACCAGTCATCAATTTCAGTTACCAACTCCGGAGAATTTTTGCGTACAGCCCAGGCGATCTGTTGTGGTATACTTAGCACTGTGCTTACATCCAGATTAGGATAGTATGCAGCGTTCACCTGTGCCATGGTGTGATCGGCAATGGTATAGTCTATTTCACCAACAGAAACTTTTCTGATCAACGATTCACTTTCAGAATTCAGTGTATCTTCTTTTACAAGTATATCTGTACCGATCTCTTCAGACAGATTTTTAATCCGCATCGCATGACTGGTACCTTTAATGACATGTATTTCTTTACCTCCCAATGCGGATGGGGTTCGGATGAGCGATGCATTAATCTGATCTTCGTTCAACTTGCGCCAGTTCACAGGCTTGCGTTGAACAAGAACCTGGTATGTATTAAAATGCGGCCGTGTAAATGCAACTAATTCTTTTCGAGGCTTATTAATCGTAAGCGGAAAAGCTATAATATCACCTTCACCTTTATTTAATTGATCTATTGCGGACTCTACACCGCTGGTGACTTTAATTTTTAACCCAACTTTCAGGTGTTTTGCAAGATCTTGCAGCAATTCATATTCATATCCCATCGGCTTGCCCTTATATATAAAGTAGCTAATGGAGTTATTATCTACGAGCGCATTTATATAACCGCGTTCGCGAATGGCATGGAGGTCCAGTCTAACCGCCGGTTCAGAAGGAAAAGCTTCTTTTTGAGGCGGATTGCAGGAAATTGCCACGATTGAGAGGAGACAAACTCTCGACCAGGATCGTACTAAAACCAACATAGTAAAATCAAAGTTACGGCTTTCATTTGAAAACAAAAAACCGCTATACAACGGTATATCTATACGCAAATAATCATGCTAAATATACTTTATAATAACACTATATATTTCTCACTTCAACTTTTGTGATACATCTACCGGAAAATCTGTAATGAGTATGTCAATTTGCTTTTTAGTAATCATTTCCTGATAGAATTCAACCGGATATATAGCTGCATTATTTCTAGTAGATTCACTTGCATCGGTCATCATAGCAATTTTCAACTGATGAAACTCCTTTATCAATGCTTCCTTTGTAGATATTGTTATATATGCTATTAAACTGTGATTCGATATTCCTGATTTCTGAACACTCCTCCACGATGCTTCGTCTTTAGCGAGAAAAGAAATCGCAACCGCGTGGGATAAACTATATACTTTTGAGGTTATTGCGGGATCGAACGTAAGCACAATACATTTTTTAATCAAATCATATCGCGTTGCCAATTCAATAGTTTCTTTCCATACATCATCCTTTATATCCAGCATCAATACAACATCATTTGACTTTGCATAGGCTAATACTTTCTCGAACGTGGGTATAGGTTCATTCGTTAATTCACCAGATGAAGTTCGCAGGTATAGTGCATTCAGATAGGCATCACTAAGATCGGCAATCTTGCCAACACCATTGGTGGTTCTATCCACAGTTTCATCGTGCATGATATATAGCGTACCCTCTTTGCTTTTCCGGATATCCACTTCTACTATTACCGGCTTTATTTTACAATGGGATACGGTATATTTAATAGCCGTCAACGAGTTCTCAGGTAACTGGCTATAGAAACCACCTCTATGCCCACAAATTAACACCGTGTCCCTTCCCTTGGATAAAAAATCATGCTGCTGTGCCATCGCTAAATAGTTGAGCACACACAGAACCAAAACAATTGCTTTACTTTTCATCACGTTAATCACTTCAAATACTATAGCGCTACTATATACAAGACCACAAAAAAGAAAAAGGCTCCGAAGAGCCCTTTTCCATATTGAACATTTACGAAAAAACTAGTTTCCAAAGATATAGCGAACACCTACTTGCATCTGCCAAACGTTATCAATGGTAGCACCTTTGATGAAAGAATCTTTCAGCAATGTAGTTGTACCATCCGATTGTGTTTGTGTTGCTAAACGGTATAGAGGCTGACCTTGTGCATTAATGCTTGCCACAGTTAACGGACTGGTTGTTGTTGCCTGATAGCTTACACCCCACTTATCGTTGATAAGGTTACCAACGTTGAGTATATCTGCGCGAAGTTGAATTGTATTTCTTTTTTCTTTCGTTCCGATTTTAACACTGAACTCCTGAACGATAGTCAAGTCAAATCTTGTTAACCAGGGGAAGTAACCGCCATTTCTTTCAGCATACTCGCCTCTGCGTGTCTTCAGGTAATCGTTTCCTTCAATGTATGCATCGAATGCCGCTTGTTGATCTGCTGGTGATGCACCTGCAAATGAACTTGAAGCTGCTATAGGAGCAAACAGAAGTTCTGAAGCCTGGTTAGGAACATAAAGCAGATCGTTGTTCTGACCATCGCCATTCAAGTCGTTACCACCACCGCTGGTTGGATAAGTATAAGAAATTTTAGAACCGCTGGTAGATACCATACCAAGAGAGATTGTGGTAGAACCGCCAATCTTATTTCCATACTCAAGTCTATAGCTTGCGTAACCGCTGATACGATGACGGAGATCATTATCAGCATAGGATGTAGTCAAGTAGTTCTGACCTGCAACGGTAGGTATATTTGCCTGTACAGTACTTCCAACAGATTGAATGTCTTTCGCCATTCCATAGGTATAGGCAACCATTCCACCAAAGCCTTTTGTAACTGTTTTCTCTAATTTGAAAGTAGCAGTATAAGAGCTTCCCTTTTTTGTATTCTTCAACACAAACACGTTAGAAACCTGAGGATTATAGAAACGTGCCTGAGCAACAGTATTGTTAGCACCTGTACCTGAGCTGGCCACACCAGATGCAGGGAATCGATCACGATCATCAGGTCCTGTGAAATTACGATCGGCAGCCTTGAGGTTAGCATCTATATAACGCAGACCTTGCACATTTTTGTTATAGATAAATTCTGCAGTTGCCACCAAGCCCCATGGTAATCTTTGATCAACCGCGATGTCGCTCTTCCAGATCATCGGGTATTTCAAGTCAGGATCCGTTGCATTAACAGCATACGGAGCAAGTGTACTGATGTCTGTACTGGTTGGTATTATACCGGAAGGCAGTTCCGTTGGACTAAGTCTGAAAGGATAAGTAACATCGGTTACGTTTATTACAGCGGTATTCACACCGTTGTTTCCGAGCTGGTTAGACACAAGTACTTGTGGTATACGTGATACAAACAATCCGCTACCTCCGCGCAACTGTGTGTTTCTGTCACCTTTCAAGTCATAGTTGAAACCAATTCTTGGCGATATCAGTAAACGCGCTTTCGGAAAAGCACCTGTATTTACTCTATAGTCTTTACCATCTTCATCCTTGAAAGTCATTGCTCCTACAATCGGGTTGTAGAAATCAGCAGCCGTACCGTTGTCGTATGCAAACACATCACCACGGATACCACCGGTTAATTTAAACTGTTCGTTGATCTGGAACTCATCTTGTATATAGAAGCTATAGGTAGATACATTTAGTTTCTGCCACGGCTCTGCACCACCTGGCAACAATGAATAGCGCAGGTTATACTTCTCTACGTTTACAGGAGAAACCCCGCCATCCGTATTATTCTTATACGCTAAAGCAGCTTCTTTGAAATCAGAGATCGAGTTATATACATACAAACCGTTTGATACAGGGAAGAACAAATTGTTTGATGTAAAGAACTCATACGAAAGACCGAGTGTGAAAGTATGTTTACCTAAGAAGTAAGTGAAGTTATCGGTAATGTTGAATGTAGAGTAATTCAACTTGTTACTTGGCGTGAACGGATCGAAGCCGAGGGTAGTATAAACACTTCCCTGTGGTACATCCAGATCACCATCCAATATTTCGATGGTAGGGAACATACCTGTTTTATACTTACGGTCTTCAATCTGCTTGTTATAGGTAACAACAAGGTTGTTGGCGATTTTGCTACCAAAGGTTGAGTTCAGCTCAGCCGCAACTGAACGGGTATTATCCTGAATTATATAACCTGTGTTCTCAGGAGAGATAGCCAGAGCACTGTTTGTACGATTTCCGAAACCAGCAGTGTTACTACTGTTACTATCGCTGATACGCTGACCTGATTCAGAATTGTGATGTGAGTAGCGTACAGAAAGTTTGTGATGATTATTGATGTTATAATCCAAACGAATAATGGCCTTCTTACTGGTAAGTTCGTTATTGAAGTTATCAATAGCACCGATGTCGTAGTTAAAGTTGGTGCTCATGAAGTTACCAAGATCTACCAGGTCTGAAGCAAGCACGCGTGAAATGTTACCACCCGTGGTTCCGCGATTAGCTTGCCATGTAAGTGCAGGTGTGCTACTTTCAAATTGCTCAGCATTAATAAAGAAGAACAATTTATTAGGAATGATTGGACCGCCGATGCGAACACCGAATGTTTTTTCATCGATGTTAACATTATTGAGTTTTCTTCCATCAGCTTTTGTACCCGTGAGGTCATTATTTCTAAAGAGATAGTAAACAGAACCATTTACATCATTTGTACCTGATCTTGTTACGGCATTTATACCAGCACCGGTAAAACCTGATTGACGAACGTCGAAAGGTGCTATGTTCAATTGAATTTCATCAAGTGCATCCAGCGATACAGCTGCAGTACCTGTACGACCACCTGCCTGAGCAGAGCTTCCCAAACCAAAACCATTGTTAAATACTGAACCGTCAATGGTAAAGTTATTGAAGCGGCTATCCTGTCCGGCAAAAGAACGTCCGTTGCTGTATGGGTTATACTTTACAATGTCGTTAACTGTTCTGCCGATGGTAGGTAAACTGTTAATAGCTGAATTTCCGTAAGAAATATCAGCACCCGTACGATCTGAGCTGAATATATCATTTCGGTTACCTACTACAGTAACTTCTTGTAATTCTGTACTCTCGTCAGCAAGTTTTACATTCAAGTCAGCCTTTGTACCAAGATTAAGATATATATTATCGTAAGCCTGTTCTTTGTATCCAACGAAGGTTACTTTAACAGAATAAGGTCCGCCAACGCGCATACCTGGCAAAGTATAGCGACCATCTGCCAAAGTTGTTGTTCCGTAAGTTGTTCCTGAAGGTGTGTGAACTGCCAGAACTGTGGCTCCGGGCAGCGGCTCTCCTTTGGCATCGGTAATGACCCCCGCCATAGAAGATGTTGTAACCTGCGCAAACAAGCTTGTCACAGCCGTTAGCATCAGGGCTAAGGTTAATGGTAGAATTCTCCTCATACTTTATTGGATTTAGATTAATGGTTTTTAGAGCGCGTAAAAATACCCGAACGTCAAGAATTAAACTTTAAAGCACGTTTAAATCTTTCCACAAATTGTTTACAATAAGTTAACAAACCCTCTTGTCAGCATACACCATACTCCAGTTAACCTTTTGACAAATAATTATTTAGGCTAATGTTAAAGAAATAATTTCTATTGGTCTGATGGCCTCAGAGTTTATTTTGAGGAATTTTTCTTACATCGTTTGCATACCACGATTAGCGGAAAATACTTTTATGAATTCGTTGATTGTCACTTTAATTTCTCTGCTAAAAACCATTTGAGTTTCCTCTTAGCGCTTCAGCTCTTCAATTGGCTATAGGTATTCGTCACCCTATTTACCTTACTCCTTTTCAAATTATCCTTACCACCTTTATGAGATGTGCATCGCATTTGCCAGACGCAATTCACTACCGAATCACAGAACTTTTTGGTTTCGATTCTTTTGCAATCTTTGTAAACCCAAAACAACCTCTATTTTTTAAACTATGATCGCATTCCTAAAAGGAAGACTCGTGCATCGAGATCCAACACATGTTGTGATCGATGTAAATGGCGTAGGCTACCTGGTGCATATTTCGTTACAGACATTTTCAGATATTAAAGAGCAGGAGAATATAATGCTCTTCACGCACCTCTCCATTCGCGAAGACGCCCACGTATTGTTTGGATTCAGCAGTGAATCGGAGAAGAGACTTTTCCAGCAACTCATTTCTGTAAACGGTGTTGGCCCGAGTACAGCAATAGTTATGCTTTCCTATATGAACAGTAACGAGCTAAAGTCTTCTATAGTAAAAGAAGATGCAGCAGCACTCCAAAGTATAAAAGGCATTGGTGGAAAAACTGCACAGCGCGTAATTATAGAATTAAAAGATAAGCTTAAGAAAGAAAGTTGGGAAGAGACTCAGACTTCTGTTTCTGCCAGCCCTCACAATACTTTACGTAAAGAGGCGTTATCTGCTTTGCTTACGTTAGGACTACCTAAATTAGTAGCAGAGAAAAGTGTTGATGCCGCCCTGAAAAAATCAGGAAATACCATTACATTAGAAGATTTAGTTAAACAAGCCCTAAAAAACGCCTAGACGTTTGAGAGTCTTTACTCGACAACCCCACGTTGCCCTTAAGCTTGGCCGCCTCGTTATTGCATGGCTCAGCTTCTTCACGCTTACCGATGAAGCTCTTGCTCAACGGCAAGACACCACGCACGTAAATTCCGACACTACAAAGAATGCACCTTATCGTCCGGATAAGCGCCCGACTTACCGACCTGCAGATCGGTATGGAGATCCGTTTTCAAATCGCCAAAGTGAATCACCGCTTTATCTGAAAGATCCTAATCAGATGAAGCTGGATGTAGAGATCGATACAGCACAGAATTATACCATCTACGAAAAAATTGGTGATCTCAATTATCGTCCTGCTTCAAGTATGTCGTTTGAAGAATTCAAACAATATCAGGACAGACAAATACTAAAGAGTTATTGGAAAGGGCGAGCGAAGGCGCAGGACGGAGAAAGTCCGGTAAGTGGACGCGGCTTTGTACCTAAAATATTTTTGAGCCCCGTGCTCGACAGAATTTTCGGAGGAAGTTATATAGAGTTGGTACCGCGTGGTTTTGTTACCCTTGACTTTGGAGCATCATTCCAACGCATGTATAATCCTACGCTGCCTATACGCCAGCAACGAAACGGTGGCTTTGAGTTCGATCAGCAGATCAACATGAGCGTAGTGGGTAAGATTGGAGAAAAGCTTGCTGTTACCGCTAACTTTGACAACAACAACTCTTTCGACTTTCAAAATAACATGAAGGTTGAATATACCGGCTTCAAAGAAGATATACTTCAAAAGCTTGAGATCGGTAACGTAAGCTTGCCTTTAAACAACACGTTGATACAAGGTGCGCAGAACCTGTTTGGTATAAAAGCGCAGATGCAATTTGGTAAACTTAACGTAACTACCATTGCTACTACCCAGCGCGGTAAAGCATCGTCTATAGATATAGGGGGTGGTGCCGGCACCAGCGGACAAGGAAGACCTTTTGAAATTATAGCTTCAAACTATGATGATAACCGTCACTTTTTCCTGGGGCAATTCTTTCGTGACAATTATGAAAGATCAATCGCCAATCTTCCACAGATCATCTCGAATGTAAACGTTACGCGTGTTGAGGTATATGTCCTCAACAGAAATAACGATACCCAAACGCTTCGTAATGCGGTTGCCCTTATGGATTTAGGGGAAGGCAGAACCATATATAACGCCGCTGTTAAAAGTAACAACAGACCTGTACCTGCCAATTCAAATGAGGCCAACAATCTTTTTGATTTTGTAGCCGCACAAGACCGGTCGGCTGACAATATCAACGGAACACTAGAAACTTTTTTTGATGGAGAAAACAACAACGGTACTGATTTTGAAAAAATAACCGGAGCCCGAAAACTTAATTCAACGGAATTCACATTCCATCCTCAATTAGGCTATATCACGCTCACGCGTAAGCTTCAGAATGACGAAGTGTTGGCGGTCGCGTATCAGTACACCTATATAGGGAAGCCCTATAAAGTTGGGGAGTTAACAGAAGATTATGCAAGCAGAAAAGATGAAGAGGTAATTTTCCTGAAACTGTTACGACCACGCAAGATTGCTATTCGCGATGAACGCAGACGCATCATTCCGACATGGAATCTGATGATGAAAAATATTTACAACCTGAATGTAAGCCAGCTTTCGCGGGATGGATTTCAACTGCGCATCGTGTATAGGGATGCACGAAGTGGTGTAAACAACCCGCAGTTACAAGATGGTTCTTCAACACTTAAGGACAAACAACTGGTTGAAATATTAGGACTCGATCGACTCAATCCTGTGAACGACCCGGGGCGTGATGGTAATTTCGACTTTGTAGAAAACATTACAATCAATACGCAGACGGGGGCTATCATCTTTCCATTCCTGGAGCCCTTCGGAGCCGGACTTCGTAAATCTTTCAAAAATGAGCCGACTGAGGATTATCTGATTCAGAAATACTCATACGATACGCTTTATAATACGACCAAGGCAGATGCAGAATTGTTTGCCACGAAAAACAAATTCTATTTAATGGGAACCTATAGCGCAGGTTCATCAAAAGAAATTCTTATTCCAGGGTTCGGTGTATCGCAAGGCTCCGTTAAATTATTCGCAGGTGGTATACCTCTGAATGAAGGAACTGATTATGTCGTTGACTATACCTTTGGTAAAGTCACAATACTGAACGATGCCATTCTTAGCTCCGGCAAAAACATTGAAGTACAGTATGAGCAATCCGATCCGTTTGCATTTCAAACGCGAAGCTTGTTAGGAACGCGACTCGACTATAAATTAAATGAAGATGTAAATTTAGGTTCTACCTTCCTATACTATAACGAGCGGCCTATCATTAGTCGTAACCAGATCGGCACAGAGCCCGCACGAAATATGCAATACGGCTTCGACTTTAATGTGAATAAGAAAAGCCGCATGCTCACCAAAATTGTAGATGCACTTCCTTTTCTTCAAACAAAAGAGCAATCTACTGTAAACATCACAGGGGAGTTTGCGCAGTTAATACCAGGAACTTCCAACGTTATCGATGGCGAAGGTACTGCCTATATAGATGATTTTGAAAATGCCGCAACGCCCTATACATTAATGAATCCACAAAGTTGGAAGCTTGCAGCTACACCGGAGACTACCAATGGACTATATGGATTGACAGGCGATCTTAAAAGTGTTGAATCCGGATACAAACGCGCCAAGCTTGCATGGTACTCAGTCGACAATCAGTTCTACCGTACCGGTGGAAGATTCAAACCTGATAACATCACTGAAGACGATTTAAAAAATCACTATGTAAGAGCGGTTGGTCCAAAAGAAATATTCCCTAACCGCCAATTGAATCAAGGTATTTTTTACGAGCAGATTTTTGATCTCGCGTACTATCCTAAAGAACGCGGCCCCTATAATTACAATCCTGACTTAAATGGTTTCCTTAACAATCCTATAAACAACTGGGCTGGTATAACGACAGCCATTCGTACTGAAGTAGATTTCGACAAAGCGAATATTGAATATATAGAGTTCTGGATGCTCGATCCATTTATTCAAACCAATAATGGTGTAATCGAAGATGGCACTGGAGTTCCGAAGCGTGCAACGGGAGGTAAACTCGTATTCCAACTGGGGAGCATGTCCGAAGATCTCATGCTGGATGGTAAACATGCTTTCGAAAATGGATTACCGCCGAACGGAGATAAAGCAACGGGAGCTGTTACTCCAACCCAATGGGGCTATGTAACTTCGCAGCAGTACCTGACAAATTCTTTCGACAACGATCCTAACGCCCGCGTTAATCAAGATGTAGGTCTGGATGGTCTTTCTGCAACCGAAGAAGTTGCCAAGTTTGACAACTTCATCAACAGCC
This sequence comes from uncultured Bacteroides sp., assembly GCA_902168185.1. Taxonomy (GTDB): domain Bacteria; phylum Bacteroidota; class Bacteroidia; order Cytophagales; family Cyclobacteriaceae; genus Ohtaekwangia. Next base: position 115,101 of record CABHOV010000073.1, on the reverse strand, counting down.
CTGGTGTTCCTGCTGGCGAGCGTGAGAGAATTTTAAGTGACCCATCAGCAGATAATTTCCGGTATTACTTCGATACACAATTCGACAATGTGAACGCAAAAATTCTGCAACGATATAAAGACTTCAATGGCCTGGATGGTAATTCTCCTATCATTTCGGGAAATGACTTGATCGCACAAGCTGCTACTACGATTCCTGACAATGAAGATCTGAACGCTGACAATACACTAAGCGAACTGGAAGAATACTATGAGTATGACATGAACTTGTTACCAGGACAACTGCGAACAGGTCGTGAATATATAGTAGATGAAATCACCACGAAGGATAACAATTCCGATGAAAGTGTTACCTGGTATTTATTCCGGATTCCGGTACGTGTACCCGAGCGTCAATACGGTGGCATTGAAGGATTCAAGTCTATTAAGTATGTCCGTATGTTGCTCACAGGATTTAAAGATCCTATCGTATTGCGTATGGCAAACTTCCGCATGGTCGGCAGTCGCTGGAGAAGATATACCAGCAACCTGCAGGAAGGTGGACTTGTACCTGACTATGAAGAAACACAAGATGACTTCATGGTATCGGTTGTGAATCTGGAGGAGAATGGTGCAGGAAATGAAAACAAACCGCCGTATGTTATTCCTCCGGGGGTTGTACGTGATCGTGATGCTACATCTTCAGTACCTCGTCAACTCAACGAACAATCTTCACAGCTCTGTGCAGATGATATTAAAGATGGTGATGCACGCGCTATGTATAAGAATATGTCTGTAGACTTATTCAACTACGGCCGAATCAAAATGTATTTCCATGGACATAGTGAAGTTGCTACAGATGATAACCTTCGAGTGTTCCTTCGTCTCGGTAAAGATCTGGATTCAAACTTTTATGAAATTGAAATTCCGCTCAAAATTACATCCACTCCAGTCACGGGTGATCTTGAGCGCTCTATATGGCCGGAAGAAAATGAAATCGATCTTGCATTAGATGAACTATATAGATTAAAAGCTGATCGCGACCGGAACAATGTTTCTATGAATCAGTTTTATCCGATTCAGGGAAGAGAAGTTGGACGACATAAGATCCGGATTTTCGGAAGACCCGATTTAACAAGTGTACAATCACTCATGATCGGTGTGCGTAATCCGCGATCGGATGACAAGCGTTCTTTCCCGGTCTGTATCTGGGCAAACGAAATGCGCGTAACCGATTTCAACCGAACTCCCGGATGGGCTGCCAACGCTACGATCAATGCAAAGCTTGCTGACTTCGCTACTATAACGGGAGCCGTTCGTCACACAAGTTTTGGATTTGGTGGTGTAAGCTCCAAGATTTTTGAACGTACGCGTGAAGAGGCCACAGGGTATGATATATCTGCAAATGTAAATGTGGATAAACTATTACCCGGTAATACCGGTATTAAGATACCGATGTTCCTCAGTTATGAGAAGAATACAATAACGCCTTTATATGACCCTGCCAACCCTGACTTAAAACTGGATGCTGCGCTGCAGTCCTTTAATGAGGAGCAGCGCGCAAACTACCTCAACATTGTGCGCGACCAGACCGTAGGGCGAAGTATAAATTTTGTGAACGTGCGGAAGACTAAAGTAAAACCTGATGCTCCTTCCCATATATGGGATATTGAAAACTTTGCATTCAGTTATTCCTATAGCGATCGCGTACGCAAAAACTTTAATACACAGGAAGCACTTCAAAAGCAACAGAAGGGATCTTTAGCATATACCTATAGCCCTAAAGCTACTGGTATAGAACCATTCAAAGACTCCAAAGGATTATCATCACCGTGGTTGAAACTTATCAAAGACTTCAACTTTAGTTTGATGCCAAGTAGTATAGGAGTACGGGCTGATCTGAATCGTTCATTCACGAAAAATGTATATAGAAATCCGGATGGACAGGGAGGCTTTATTTCATCTCCTGAAAACTTCATGAAGTATTTCACTTTCGATCGTCAATACAATGTGCGGTGGAATTTATCGAAGAACTTATCGCTGGAGTATAACTCGCGGGCCAATGCAATTATTGATGAACCAGATGGAGAGTTGGATACACAGGAAAAGAAAGATAGTGTGTGGACTAACCTGAAGCGGTTTGGGCGGATGAAAAATTTTGATCAGAGTATAACATTGAACTATACTTTGCCTCTTGATAAGATTCCTGCAACGGACTGGCTTGGGGCCGACTATCGTTACCAGGTTAATTACAACTGGAAGGCGGGACCTATAAATCGTCCTGACAGAGCGGACTCCACCATTGTCGACCTTGATGACGCTTACGATTTCAAAAACACAATTCAGAATAGTCGCGATCAGAATTTCTCCGGAAAGATTGATCTCGTCAGACTATATAATAAGATCAAGTTCTTAAAAGAACTTAACACACCGAAGAAACCTTTAACGGCAGCACAACGTGCTCAGCAAGCGCGACCACAGGCAAAAGCAGATACGGTAAAAGCTCCTGCAGAAATACCGGGTCTTGTGAAAGGCTTCTTTAGAATGCTTATGTCTGTACGCACGATCAATGGTACCTATACCTTAACGGAAGGCACTATACTTCCGGGCTTTGCTCCGAAACCAAAATTCATGGGAATGGACGGAGACTGGAATGCACCCGGTTGGGGCTTTGTGCTGGGAAGCCAGGATCCTGACATCAGAAAAAAGGCATCTGACAATGGATGGCTGACAACAAACAGAGAATTATCAATTCCTTTTAGTCAGATCAGGAACGAAAACATTTCGATTCGCGCCAATGTCGAACCAGCTACCGATTTAAAAATACAACTTGATATCAAGAAAGAAGTTACCAGCATGTTCCAATCTATATACCGTGACACAATTACGGTTGGCAACGATATATCTTTTGGAGATCTGAGTCCTAACCGCAGTGGTAGCTATAGAATTTCCACCATCAGCATTAAGACGGCTTTCAACTCAAGCAACAGCGCTGTAGAGTCCTCTGTATTTAAAGATTTCGAAAACAATCTTCTTCAAATGAAAAGAAGATTGGATTTCGCGAGTGGAAGTGAGAACGATACAACTTCACAGGATGTACTCATTCCTGCATTCATCGCTGCATATACCGGCAGTGATGTAAACACCATGAGTTTATCTCCCTTCCCAAAAACACCACTACCAAACTGGCGTATAGATTATGCGGGGCTTAATAAACTCAGTGCCTTCAAAGATATATTTCAGTCTATAACACTTTCTCACGCGTATCAATCGTCTTATTCGGTATTGAATTATAACAACTCACTTGAGTTTTCAGAAACAGATAAATTAACGCTCGACCGTCCGATCACCGATTATAACACCCGATATTTTCCGAATACCGTGGGAGGTAAACTGGTGCCGGTATATGTAATTAGTCAAGTATTGATCTCCGAACAATTCTCACCGCTGATCGGTATAAATATGCGTACGAAGGGCAGGCTCTCTGCTAACTTCCAGTATAAAACGAAGCGTGATCTTTCCTTGAACATTTCGAACGCGCAGATAACTGAACTAAACAGTAAAGATTTCTCATTCGAATTGGGATATACTAAAAACAACATGAGGCTTCCGTTCAAAACGCAGGGCCGTACCGTTGTATTAAAGAACGATGTTACGTTCCGCATGAACCTTACCGTTGCCAATACAAAAACTATCCAGCGGAAAATTGATGAATTGAACATCGTAACCAACGGTAACATTAACTTCCAGCTTCGTCCGAATGTAAGCTATGTTGTAAATCAAAAGCTCAACATTCAGTTATACTTTGAACGCACCATCAACGAGCCGTTGGTATCCAACTCGTACCGCAGAGCCACCACACGATTTGGGGCGCAGGTTCGATTCAGCCTCGCACAGTAAAACCTTATCAGGATGCAGGATTCGGCAATGCATGAATCTTGCATCCTGAATACGTTTTGGAACCTATAAACTTTGCTTATTTTTGCCGGCACCTAAAAACGTAATAACTCATGAACATCCCGGAAGGACTGAAGTACACCAAAGACCACGAATGGATTAAAATCGAAGGCACCACAGCAACAATCGGCATTACCGAATTTGCACAAAGTGAGCTTGGTGACATCGTGTATGTAGATATCGCTACCGTAGGTCAGGATGTTGCTGCACATGATATTTTTGGAACCGTAGAAGCTGTTAAAACAGTATCGGATCTTTATATGCCCGTTGCAGGTAAGGTGCTGGAATTGAATCCGATATTGGATGGCAGCCCTGAAAAAGTAAATGAAGATCCTTACGGAGATGGCTGGATGATCAAAGTACAAATCAGTGGTTCTACTGACGAACTTCTCTCAGCAGCACAATACAAGGAACTTATTGGAAAGTAATATCCGTTAAACGTTATCAGTTATCCGCGCATTCAGTTTGTGGATAATGGATAGCTGATAACGATTAACTATTCACCATGATAGAATTACCCGTCATATCGCAGGAAGAGACCCGCAAGCGTAAGCCAGATTGGTTACGTGTAAAACTTCCGGTTGGACCAGAGTATGCTAAAGTGCGTAAGCTGGTTGACAATTATAAACTTCACACAATTTGTGAGAGTGGTAATTGTCCTAACATGGGCGAGTGTTGGGGAGCAGGAACAGCAACGTTCATGATTCTTGGAAATGTCTGCACCCGAAGCTGTACGTTTTGTGCGGTTGCTACAGGCCGACCAACGGAATATGATATGGATGAACCCAAGCGCGTTGCCGAGGCAATCAAGTTGATGGGTGTGAAACATGCTGTAATCACTTCTGTAAATCGTGATGAATTAAAAGATCGTGGTGCTGAAGTCTGGTATCAGACCGTTGTCGAAACCAAAAAAGTGAGTCCTGAAACAACCATCGAAACATTAATTCCGGATACAAAGGGAAACTGGGATGCACTCTATCGAATGATCGAAGGCAAGCAGGAAGTTGTATCACACAATATGGAAACGGTGGGCAGACTATACCGTATGGTTCGTCCGCAGGCGAAATATGAGCGAAGCCTCGAACAAATAAAAAGAATTCGTGAAGCCGGTATGCGTACCAAGACTGGTATCATGCTTGGCATTGGTGAAACAAAAGAAGAAGTATTCAAAGCGATGGATGATCTTGCTGCTAACGGCTTGATGATTCTTACGCTTGGCCAATATTTGCAGCCTACCAAAATGCATTTGGAAGTAGCGGAGTTTATTCACCCTGATACTTTCGAGATGTATAAGGAAGAAGGATTGAAACGCGGATTGAAATATGTAGAGTCAGGACCATTAGTACGTTCAAGCTATCATGCTGAACGACATGTTAATGTTCCTTTGGATTAGCACTCGAATTAAAATGATATATACTGCCTTCTAAGTATATATCATCTTCTATTTTCATTATCCTTTATTCGGAAAGATTTTTCAAGTATTCTATATCTCCCTGATCTTTGGGCTGATTGGTGGCTTTCTTTTCCTGAAGTAAATCTTTGGGATGTATTACTTTAAACGTAATGTCAAGCAATGAGCCGGTGTCAGCCCGGTCATAACATGCATCAAAATCAAATGCACTGAAAGCTTTAAGATTTTTTATAGGCTCCACTATAAACCCTGAATCGCCTATAGCAAATTCCGTGAAGCCGGGAATTAATTCGAATGATCGTACCGAATCCAAGCCTGCGACACCATGTATCGTTAACACCCGCTTTAGATTCTCAATATTGCCGGGCTCATCTTTGATCCAGAGATCGAGATCATGGGTTGCCCGTACGTATCCATGAAATGCCACGGCAAATCCGCCAACAAGTATATATTTAACGTCATGATCGGCTAGGCTTTTCAAGAAACCAATTACTTCTTCATTACCTAAGTCAATGGGTACCATCTTATCAAGCTTAACGTTCGCATTATGAAAAGACGCTGCCAGCCTGTTTACCTTCGAAAACAAGTCGAGCCTTTTCTTCTGTTCTGCCTGCGACACTGACATATTCAAAGATAAAGATTATAAAGTATAAATGTATGGAATAAAAAAAAGCGGGCTCATCGCCCGCTTTTTGTTTCAGTATATACTGCCTTACTTTTTATCCGACTGAATGCGTTGTTCTCTGTTAGCAATATCCCATGCTGTATAGAAAACACACTGAGCACGTTTAGCGAGCAGATCGAATTCAATCTTGCTTACTTCATCGCTGGGCTTGTGGTAATCCTCATGTATACCATCAAAATAGAATACAATCGGTATATTATTCTTAGCAAAGTTCCAATGATCAGAACGATAATATAGTCTGTCAGGATGATTCTGATCGTTATAGGTATAATCGAAGATGAGGTTCGTATACGTCTTGTTGTTGCTCTCGTTCAGATTATGCAACTCGGTCGATAATTTGTCAGAGCCGATAACATATACATAGGGAGCACTTTCCTTATGCTGTGGATCTCTTCTTCCCACCATATCTATATTCAAATCAACAACCGTACTGCTCAACGGGAATACCGGATGCTGTGTATAGTAGTCCGATCCCAGCAAACCTTTTTCTTCACCGGTTACCAGCAGGAATAATATACTTCTGCGTGGACCTTTACCTTCTTTCTTGGCTTGTGCAAATACTTTTGCCAACTGTAAAACCGATACCGTTCCGGAGCCATCGTCATCTGCACCGTTGTTGATCAAGTCTCCTTCCGTACCATTTATTTTACCGATGTGATCGTAGTGCGCAGAGATCACAACCAGTTCATCTTTCTTATCGGTTCCTTCCAGGTATCCCAGTACATTATCACTCTTCAAGACTTTTACATCTACAGAAGTTTTATAGGACACCGAACCTGCTTTAACTTTCTTCAGCGTATTTTCATTTGCGGCCTTTGTAAGTTTTTCACTGGTTGTATTCAATACTTTAGCGGCTACATCCTGAGAAACAAAAAATACACCTGCATTTTGTGAAGCAGCCTCAGGTTTTTTAAGAGACAATACACCACCACCTAAATATTCTTTTAGCTGACCTACAAGTTCTTTGAAAGCATTTGCATCTGTATTGTAGATCAATACAACTTTAGCTTTACGCTCACGTGCCAGCGACAACGGGCCGCGAAAATTTTCTTCAGCACCTTGCTGTATCACTACAGCTTTACCTTCTACATTCACCTGGTCGAAATCTTCCTTACGTCCCTTCCCTGCAAATACTACAGGCACTGATACTTCTCCTCCAGAATCCGAAGAGCCATAGAAAGCTATATCCTGAAAATTTAAAAATTTTGTTTGACCTGCCTTTACATATATATCACCTGGAACGCTGGTAAACAGTTCGACCGGTTGATAATAATTTCCTTCCACAGGAGCGGCAAGACCGAAGTCTTCGAAGTTAGCTTTTACAAAAGCGGCTGCCATTTTCTGGCCACGCTTTCCGGTCTCGCGACCTTCCATGGCATCGGATGCCAGTATGGATAAATTTTCTTTTAAATCAGCAGGAGTAATCTGATCACCATATTTTTTAGCGATCGGATCCTGCGCAAGCAAGCTACCAGCTGTTGAAATAGCCAGTGCTATGCAAACAAGTTTCTTCATGATCAATGAGTTTGAATTTTCCCGGCAATATGTAGAGGATTTTCGGAATTCAAGAATTGATTTTATAGGAGATGTGTTTTTGAGGAAGTCCGGAAGTCGGAGGAGACGGAAGTTTAAAATCGGAAATTGATAAAGAAAGGGAAGCCAGGAATTGTTCCGATTTTTTTACCGTTCAAAATATTGATGCTTTACTTTCAGTCTTCGGGACTTTCCGTCTTTCGGACTACAAAGCTATCTATTACCTTTGTGCGCCCATAACTCATGACATTTTGCTCATTAACCTAATACACTGAAAATCAACACGTAAATGAATATTGACTCCCAGTACTCCGAAAAATTTGAAAGCAGACACATTGGTCCGGATGCGCATCAGGTAGAAGAAATGTTGAAGGTCGTTAAGGCTAAATCGATTGATGAACTCATCGATCAGACAGTGCCTTCCTCGATTCGTCTTAAAAGCCCGTTGAACCTCCCTGCAGCACAGTCTGAATATCTCTTTCTGCAGAACTTCAAAAAGCTGGCTTCAAAAAACAAAATCTATAAATCCTTTATCGGAACTGGATATTACAACACCATCACTCCAGGCGTTATCCTACGAAATATTTTGGAAAACCCAGGATGGTATACTGCCTATACTCCTTACCAGGCAGAGATAGCACAAGGAAGATTGGAAGCGCTGATCAACTATCAGACGATGGTGATTGATCTTACCGGAATGCAAATTGCAAACGCTTCATTGCTTGATGAAGGAACTGCTGCTGCAGAAGCTATGCATTTGCTATATGCTTCGCGCAAATCTTCGAAGAAGAATGCACATAAGTTTTTCGTTGATCAAAATTCTTTTCCGCAGACGATCGATGTTTTAAAAACACGTGCTACTCCTATCGGTGTAGAGTTAGTCGTTGGCGATATAAACACACTTGATATCACCGATGAAAATCTGTTTGCTGTTTTTGTTCAGAATCCAAATGGAAACGGCGAGATCAAAGACTATACTTCCTTCAATGCATCGGCCCATGATAAAGATGTATTCGTAGTGATGGCTGCTGACCTGATGAGTTTGATACTATTGAAATCACCTGGTGAAATGGGAGCTGACGTAGTTGTAGGCTCTTCACAACGCTTTGGTGTACCAATGGGATTTGGCGGACCACACGCTGCATTCTTTGCAACAAAAGATGACTTCAAGCGTCAGATGCCTGGAAGAATTATAGGTGCATCTATAGATGCATCGGGTAATCCAGGCTATAGAATGGCCTTGCAAACACGCGAGCAACATATCCGCAGAGAGAAAGCAACTTCCAACATTTGTACAGCACAGGTATTACTCTCGGTAATGGCTGGAATGTATACAGTATATCACGGTGCTGAAGGATTGAAGAAGATTGCAGGTCGCATTCATGCTCTTGCCAAATCACTTGATGGTGGCCTCAAAGCTCTTGGTATAAAACAAGTAAACGAGCATTACTTCGATACGTTAAAGATCGCTGTCGCGGATAAAAAGAACATCGAGCGCGAAGCTGTGAAACGTGAATTTAACTTCCGCTACTTCCAGGACAATCACGTTGGAATTTCATTCGATGAAACATCGACATCGGAAGACGTTAAAACTATTCTTGAAATATTCGCTGCCGCGGAAAATAAAAAAGCAGCAAGTGCTTCTTCTAACGGACATACACTGAACTGGCCTTCCACGCTGGTCAGAAAATCTGCATACCTGACGCATCCTGTTTTTAATACGCATCATTCAGAACATGAGATGTTGCGCTATATCAAACGCCTTGAGAATAAAGATCTCTCCATGGTACATTCTATGATCTCGCTGGGATCATGTACGATGAAATTAAATGCTACGGCTGAGATGATTCCCGTAACATGGCCAGAGATTGGAAATATACATCCCTTTGCTCCCGCAGATCAAACACAAGGTTATGCTGAACTCACAACAAACCTTGAGAACTGGTTAAAAGAGATCACCGGATTTACTGGTGTATCGCTACAACCGAATAGCGGAGCACAAGGTGAGTACGCAGGACTTATGGTAATTCGTGCGTATCATGAAGATCGTAAAGAAGGACATAGAACAATTTCATTGATTCCCGCTTCTGCACACGGAACAAATCCTGCGAGCGCAGTAATGGCGGGTATGGATGTCGTTGTAGTGAAGTCAGACGAAGATGGAAAGATTGATGTAGCTGATCTGAAAGCTAAAGCAGAACAGTATAAAGATAAACTCTCCTGCCTGATGGTTACGTACCCTTCTACACACGGCGTGTTTGAAGAATCGATCATCGAGATCTGCGAGACCATTCATAAAAATGGTGGTCTGGTATATATGGATGGTGCAAACATGAACGCACAGGTAGGACTCACATCTCCGGCAACCATCGGTGCCGATGTTTGTCACTTGAACCTGCATAAAACATTCTGTATACCACACGGTGGTGGTGGCCCTGGTATGGGCCCTATTTGCTGCAACGATAAACTCAAGCCGTATTTGCCTGGCCATGCCGTTGTAAAAACAGGTGGTGACAAAGCTATACATGCTGTATCAGCAGCTCCCTGGGGAAGCGCCAGCATTCTTACAATCTCGTATGCCTATATAGCCATGATGGGTGGCGATGGATTGACCAATGCAACGAAGTATGCGATTCTGAATGCAAACTATATTAAGGACCGTCTCGAAGGTCATTTTAAAATTCTATATACCGGATCCAAAGGACGCTGCGCACACGAGATGATTGTGGACTGCCGCGATTTCAAGAAAGCAGGTATAGAAGTAGAAGATATAGCGAAGCGTTTAATGGACTATGGCTTCCATGCGCCAACGGTTTCTTTCCCAGTAGCAGGAACACTGATGATCGAGCCTACCGAAAGCGAGCCGAAAGAAGAACTCGATCGCTTTGTAGATGCTCTTGTAGAGATCAGAAATGAAATACGTGAAGTGGAAGAAGGCAAAGCAGATAAAGAACAAAACGTATTGAAGAATGCTCCTCATACGGCTGCCGTTATTACAGCCGACAACTGGACGCTTCCTTATAGCAGAAGTAAAGCGGCATATCCGCTGCCCTATGTAAAAGAAGCAAAATTCTGGCCAGCCGTAAGTCGTATTGACAATGCGTATGGTGACCGTAATCTCGTTTGCAGCTGTTTGCCAATTGAAGAATATACTTCAACAGAGGAATCGGTTACAGCTTAAATAGTAATAATCATGAAGTCCCTTTTGTAGCTTTACAAAAGGGACTTTTTCTTTTTACAGGGATTGATCGGAGATCCTTAAAGGTGGCATAATTTTATCATTGTATATTTATACATCCGTTCGATCGAATATTCAAGGCAGATTTCTACGCAGGAAAAATTTAAGTTTAAGTGAACGCTACTATGAGAAAAATTAAAACGGTACATACATTAATAGCTACGTTGATCATCTGTATGATGGTGACGCAAGGCTTTAGTCAGAAGAGTGCCTATAAAGGGTTCCCTTCCCTGGTATGGCCGAAGCTTTACAACATCACGTTCGTAAAAACACAGGACAGACTAGGCGATGTTGACAAACCTATATTTACGGATGCCGTGAAAGCATTGAATGGGAAGAAGATTACACTGCCAGGCTATATGGTTCCTTTTGAAAATGGACTCAAGGGCAATCACTTTATGTTATCATCGCTGCCGCTGAATGCTTGCTTCTTCTGTGGTGTTGGCGGACCTGAAACCGTAGTGGAAGTATTCAGCACTAAACCTGTGGCCTATACCGAGAAGCCTATAGAGATACAAGGCAAGCTGATGCTGAATGACCGGAATCCTGATCAAATGATCTATATACTTGAGAACGCTGAAATACTCGGAGAAGCGGGACTATAAATTCAAAATTTATGGCTATAAAAAAACTCTCGTTGTTTTTGCTATTATTCTTTGCAATGCTTCTTGTACAAGCACAGCAGTTTGCAAACAAAGACCTGCAATCACTTGTAGATGCTGAGCGCGCCTTTAGTCGCATGGCGAAAGATAAAAACACACGCGAGGCTTTTCTTGCAAATCTTATAGATGAATCTATATCATTCTCACCCGGCATTACAAACGCCAAACCCTTCTGGGAAAAACTACCGATTACAAATGACTGGCTTTACTGGCAACCTGTATATGCTGATATCGCTGCTTCCGGAGACTTTGGTTATACTACCGGCCCCTGGAGCTATAGCAAAACAAGAACTACAGCACCAACCGCTTTTGGTGAGTATATAACCGTGTGGAGAAAACAAGCCGATGGGAAATGGAAGGTATTGATCGATGCAGGAATCAACCATGATTCTTATGATGTTGATGGACACACTATACATACATCAACGCTCGCACTACAACCCGGCAAGTATAGCAGCCAAAATTTTAAAGATGAATTAACAGCCGTTGAAGAAGGTTTTACAAAAGAAGTACCGGGCGATGGTTTAAAAGCTTATACGCATTATGCATCAAAAGAAATAAAACTTTACCGACAGAATAAATTTCCATCCTCCGCAGTTGAGGAAGTTTGCAAAACATCGGATGTTATCACCTTTACACCGGAGAAAACTATTGTGGCGTCTTCCGGTGATATGGGTTTTACCTATGGGATCGTAAATATAGTAAAGCATGACGCTACCGGAATGCAGAAAACGAACAATGCCAATTATCTGCGCATCTGGAAAAAAGAAAATGGTGTCTGGAAAATCGTGATTGACTTAATCACATGATGCTTTCGTTGTGTATATATATTTCTATAACACCGCCCGAATTCCGAGATTAAATCCCTTCCATCGATTACTATTTTCACCCGCAAAGATATCGTTATAGAAAGCATTTATAGTAAGCATGGATGTGAATTGATACTGCAGCCCCACTCCATAGGTGAATGATTGTGACATGTGATCGAAATCCCGGCTCCAGTTATTCGACATTCCAATCAAAGCAAAAGGAAATAAATGTTTATTCAATAAATACGAGGCATACACATTTATAGGACTCGTTATGTCGGTGTTCGCGTAATCATTCTTGAATCTTACCAGTACATCAAGCTGTCCAAATAAAAACACTTTTCGCCCCAGCAAGTGATTATATAACAGTTGCGTATTGAACGCATACCGATTATCCCCCAGGAATATATTATCGGCGCTGGACGTGCTGAAGGGAATCGTAAATGTATTCTGAATCACAAAATTAGCATTGCCTCCAAACGGAATATAGCGTGCACGAATACCAATAGACGTAAGCGCACGCTCGTATTGAACTAATCCTTCACCACTATTCCCTATAACTTTTAAAGGTGAACTTTCGGGATCTATATCCTGCCTGCCAGTTCTATACGACAAATCCATCCCTACGTTGAAACGGCCGGAAGAAGATATACCATGCGTTACCTGAAGGGTATTGAACAAATAACTATAGCGCTGGTTTATATCCAGCAAAACACGATCAACTGTAAAATATGAATTCGTAGTAAGCAGTGTATTAGACAGTATAACTTCAGTATAACTCTTCGGCATCATAACAGAAGACACCGCAGGAGTGATACGATCGCCCACAAGAAGAGAATCATATACTTCTCTTCTACTTCGCATTTGTGCATGCAAAGTATTACTCGTTGCGATGACCACAAGCGTAACCAGTATAAGAACAGAGTTAGGACGTAATTTTATCATTCGCATTCAAAATCTTTTACTTCGAGTGTTAATTGTTTACCAGACTCCGATGAGATCAACGTCATGTGGTGGTAGCAATATTTTCCAAGACCAGCATCATAACCACTGGGCGGTGTCCAGACACCAACATACCGTATACCTGAAATTGTAAACTCTACATAATTATTCACAACACCATCTACTACTGTTTTATCAAAGGAACCTGTTCCGTCAACAAAACTATCTCCTTTCTGCAGCGTAACGGTTAAAGTGCCACCTTGCGATTCACTGATGAGGAATCGTTCGGGTTCACTGATCACAAAGAGATTGTCCCATGCATTGGAAACAGGCGGAACATAGCCCGCAGGAAGTGACGAAGCTGAAGCGCCATTAACAAGCGATACCCCACCCGTTGCAGGCGGTTGTGTAGCGACAAGTTCAAAAGACTTTCCATTGGAAGTTCCTTTTGCAGTAACAACCTTAACACTATACGAGCCCAATGATAGTGAAGCCGGTATAAATGTAGTCACCACCTTCGAAGTACTGGTCGCTATACTTGCCTCTGTGCTTCCAAATAAAACTTTCGTTGCACCTGTCAGGTTTTTACCCTTGATCAACAAGAGCTGTTCGGTAATATTTTGCACCGCTATAATTTCTTCAATCTCGGGACCCGCTGCCACGGTAAATGTTTTCGCGTTAGATGTTCCTCCTGAATTAACCACTGTAACATTTAAAGCACCGGTTACACCAGAGGGAACATTTACTGTAATTGATGTAGCTGTGTTGGTAAGTGGCGAGACTTGTGTGGTGTTGAATTTTACTTTCGCCGAATTCAAATTTGTCCCTGTTACCGTTACCGTTGTGCCGGTCGGCCCTGATATAGGATTGATTGAAGTAATAAAAGGTGTCACATAAAAATCGCTTGCGCTGGTGGCAGTTCCCAATGCATTTACCACCGTTATTTTACCCCACGTTGCTGTGGCCGGAACTTTAGCGGTGATCTGGGTGGCTGAGTTAACAGTAAAGTTTGCATTCCCTACATCTATACCATTGAATCGTACAGCTGTGATATTTGAAAAATTAGTACCCGCAATTACAACTGAACTTCCCTGCGCACCATTGGCGGGACTAAATGATGTTATTGCAGGAGGAACTACTACGGTGAAGTTACTGGTGCTGCTACCGGTTCCTGCTGTGCTGGTAACGGATATCTTTCCTGTTGTTGCTGATGATGGAACTTTCGCTTTGATCTGCGTTGGCGATACTATAGTATAGCTACCTGCTGCTACGGTTGTTGCATTGAATTTTATAGCACTGACGTTGACAAAATTAGACCCTGTTATCGTTACTTCTGCACCTATATTACCGCTGGCAGGAGCAAAACCTGTAACGGCAGGAGAACCGATTACGGTAAAGTTAGTAGCACTTACAGCAGAGCCGGCCAAGGTTGTTACCGTTATTTTACCTGTCACTGCGGTGGCAGGAACCTTGGCTGTTAACTGCGTTGCGTTTACTACGGTTACCGTAGTTGCCTTACCCGTACCAAACTTTACTTCTATACCTCCGGCATCAAAATTTGTCCCGTTGATAGTGACCACTGCATTCACAATGCCACTGGCGGGTGTAAAGGTTGTTATCATGGGGCCATCTTTTACAATAAAGTCAACATTGCTGAGCGCTATACCTCCGGGTGTAACTACTTTTACTTTCCCGGTAGAAGCCGTTGCCGGCACTACAGCTTCAAGTTGTGTGGCATTTATTATAGTGAAATCGGCTTCACCGTTTCCAAAGAATACCTGGCTGGTCTCTTCAAAATATATACCGGCTATCGTCACTTTTTTTCCTGCAGGTCCTATAGCAGGCGTGATGGAAGATATAGCTGGCTTACCTACCACCGTGAATGTTGCCGCCTCTGACGTTCCCCCTTCTGATGTTATGGTTACATCTATAGCACCTGGTTCAAGACCATCCGGAACATTTACGTTTACTTCAGTCTCGGTTTTCGAAAGAACGTCGGATACGCTAATGCTTCCGAATGTAACGGAAGAAGCTGTTGATAAATATTTACCCTTTAACGTAATCTCCATACCCGATGAACCTTTTTCTGGCTCGATGGACACTATCTCTGGCTGACTGGCGAGTACCTGAAAATTTACTCCTTGCGAAGTTCCGCCATCAGATATCACCGTTACCGTAACTATACCGGGTGTTAATCCTGCAGGAACAACGGTTACAATTTCAGTATCAGTCTTAGCGGCTATAGAAGATTCTACTATACCGAAATTTACTTTGGTTGCCGATGCAAAGTTTTTTCCCACCACCGTAACCGGAGTCCCTACGGTTCCTTCTAAAGGAATTAATTGCGTGATTTCGGGTTTGGGCTTTTCCGGTTCGCTACAGGTAGACAAACCGATAATGATTGATAGCATTGCTGCTATCAGCGAGAGGGTTTTGCAGTATTTCATGACACTATAGATTATTCCTGACTCAAATCGTAGAGGATTCGATTAGTCCTTCGCTCCAGTTCCTGCAATCGCTTATCCAACCGGATAACTTCCTCGCCTATATCTTTCGTCAATTCCTTCTTCACTTCCCCCGGACGCTTTACCCGGTTATTGACGACATCATTTATAGTCGTAACTTTTTGATTTAGTGTTAGAATGTTTACACTATGTGTTTCGCCCAACGCATAATCCATCAAACTTTTGAATTCAAGTGTGAGTATATCACGTTTCCAGAATATACCTACATACTTTTCATAGGTAAGTCTTTCTCTGTTCAGCTTTTCAAAAGCGCGATTATATTGTTCCATAGCATCCGTAAGTTTGGCAAGCGCCTGCCTGCTTTCCATAGCCTGCGGAATTAAAAACTGAAAAGCATCCTTTAAATCTTTTGCTTCATTAATATAGTCTGTCAACGAGTTCGCCATTTCGGGGTAAGCTTCATCTTTACTTGTAACGGCTACACTTCGATTGGTTAATACCAGCGTAGAATTCAATTCCGAGATTTTTGATTTGACGATTGCACGGACTTCAAAAGTATATTCACCCACAAACGTATCTACGTCTTTCAGTACGTCCCATATAATAACTCTTTCCGTTCCTGGATAAACTGTATTTCCAACTCCGTTACCACTAACGTGACGAAGCTCCTGAGCATATTTATCCTTTGAGCAATATAGAGCCACTTCAAAAAGCTGATCGTCTTTTGAATCTTCAATACCATAATGAATTATGATCTTGGAACCCACGGATTGTGGCGTGATGTTGACAATGCGCTGCGCATATATCCCTTGAAAGGACATGAGCATTACACAGGCAGACACAGTAATAGATTTCATATTACCAACAGGACAGATTATTAAAGTTAACGTATTTGACTGTTTGCAAAAAATGATTTAGTAAATTTCACATGAAGATTATCAAAAGCCCTACCCGACATGCTACGCCTCGTTTTTATACTCTTATTGATGGCACTGGTACGTCCTGTTACCGGTCAGCAAATTATAAAGGCACAAAGTAAATCCGCTCATTTTAATATAGTCTCAGTTAAAGATACCGCTACCTCCACTGGCATTTCCATTACTACAAACGTTCAATTTTATGCGAATGAAAAAAAGACGGCCCTGGTAATTGGTAACGGTAATTATACCAATGGGCCTCTTAAAAATGCAGTGAATGACGCTTTGGACATGGCTGCTACATTGAGCGGCAAAGGATTCAAAGTAATTTTAAAACAGAATGCCAGCCGTGCAGATATGCGGGAAGCAATCCGCGAGTTTGGAACGGAGATCAATGAAGGTGGCGTTGGATTGTTTTATTATTCCGGCCACGGTATACAAGTAGATGGTGTAAATTACCTGGTACCTATAGATGCCAACGTAGAAATGAAAGCTGAAATAGCGGAAGAGTGTATCAACGCATCCACGGTTCTTCGTGTGATGGAATATTCGAACAACCGGATCAATGTGATTATACTGGATGCTTGTCGCAATAACCCTTTCCGAAGTTTTTCACGTTCCGAAGAAAAAGGTATTACAAAAATGGATCCTCCCAAGGGAGCGAAGCAAGGTTCTATCATTGCGTTTGCCACTGCTCCGGGAGACGTTGCTTCGGATGGCGAAGGCAGAAACGGATTATATACTTCCAAGCTGTTAAAGTATATGAATACGCCTGAGTTGACGTTGGAAGAAGTTTTTAAGAAAGTAAGGATTGAAGTTTCCACGGAATCTGGCGGACGGCAAATTCCGTGGGAGAACAATTCCCTTACGGGAGATTTTTTCTTTACAATCAAATGATCACAAACCGTATTTATCAATCAAATATACCAGTGCGGCCATCGATGCAGCACCGAGTTCAAGTTCGCGCTTACTTACTTTATCCAGTGTGTCTTCTTTGGTGTGATGGTAATCGAAGTAACGTTGTGAGTCTGGTAAAAATCCGATGATCGGCACACCTTGTGGTTGTAACGGGCCTATATCTGCGCCTCCACCTTCATTGGAAAAATCAGACAAGCCATAAGGTTCGAATAGTGGCTTCCAGCTTTTTATTTTAGTGCGCACAGGCTCAGTAGCCGTCATTGTAAAACCGCGTGGAGTAAACCCTCCATCATCTGATTCTATAGCCGCTATATGTTTTTCTTTCTTAAGCTCTGCCAGACGCGCATATTCAAGTCCGCCACGCAAACCATTTTCTTCATTCATAAAAAGTACAGCGCGAATTGTACGCTTTGGTTTATAGCCTATAGCTCTAAAGAGCCTTAACACTTCCATGGACTGCACACAGCCAGCACCATCATCATGTGCGCCTTGCGCGAGATCCCATGAATCAAGATGCCCCCCAACCACTATAATTTCATTTGGAAATTCTGTACCCTTTATTTCAGCAACAACATTAAACGATGGAGCATCGGGTAGTGTCTCACAATGAGTTTCGAAATAAAACTGTATATCTTTTTCTTCCTTCAGAATCTTGCTTAGCAAGTCGGCATGCTTTGTACTGATTGCTATAGCAGGGAGTTTTGGAATATTAAGCGTATAGCGTAGTCCGCCTGTGTGCGGGTAATCTTCCTGATTCAATCCCATGGAACGAACAATCACACCGGTAGCACCATACTTAGCAGCTTCGGATGGACCAAGCGCGCGTTGCTCAACGGCACCACCATACGCCTCAAATGTATTGATCTTGGTAGGATCCATCGGACGATTGAAGAATACAATCTTGCCCTTGATATGTTTCTCACCGAGCTGTTTAAGTTCATCGAAAGTTTTTACTTCAACGATATTGCCTGTTACTCCGGCATGTCCAGTTCCTACAGACATACCCAGAGCACAAACATTCATTTCAACGACACCGCGTTTCTTTGAATTGATAACACGAGCAACTTCTTTTTGTCCGCGAATCCAATGTGGTACCATGACCGGCTGAAGAAAAACAGAGTCAGAAAAATTCTGCATTTCATGACGTCCCCATTCAACAGCAGCAGCTGCCGAAGGAGAACCACTCAATCGTGCACCAATTTCTGTAGTAAGATATTCCAGCATCTGGTAACTTCTCCCGCGGGAAAGTTCCTCGCTATAAATCTGCCGGATAGCAGAATCATCTGCGGATTGAGAAAATGCAGGGATGCAGGCCATCCCAAAAAGTAATACTAAAAATACGCGCATATAGGTTTAGATCAAGGTTGCAGATTTCAATATATATAAGTGATGATTCGGGTCCTTATCATTCAGGATAAGTATACCTTCCATCACAATCTGTTTCGTAGTGAATTTGATTTTCTCAACAGCCTCCACTTCCACCACCGTCTCCGGGCCGGCTGCTCCACAGAAATAACAAAGATTGAAGGGCAAGGATGACAGCATAAATTTACCCTGTCCGCCAATCTCTTCGAGCGGAATGATATATCCCTTCAACTTTACTTTCTTTCCCTGAAAAGTTTTAAGATGTTTACTGAATACAGGAACTTCAACATCGTACCCGTTCTTATCTTTTTTATTTTCGAACCCCACCTGTGCCAGCACTTGCCAGAAATTCTGTTCCTGTGCAAACACAGAAGGCACGATCCATAACAGACAAATAAAAAGGCTCTTTTTCATTTAGCTTCAAGTATAATCATAAGTTTTGATCGGCCGTATACCGGTCGTATTTTTTGAACTCATTATTCTCTCAAATCGTTCTCAAATTATAACACAACTTGCTGATGCAATTCTAAACCTCGTACTTCGAAAATCTAAACCGGCATTTTATGGCTTTTCTTTTTGAATCATTTGAAAGTTGGAAACAATACAGTGTAGAGCATTCCATGTCGCTTCACCAGATTGTATTGGAGTACGAACACTTACAAAAAGGAAGAAGTGAAAAGGACACGATGGAAGGCCTTGCCAACGCATGGCAAGTGATGAAAGAAGCAGTCCATACCGGATTGGAAGAAGATATGACATCGCGCTCGGGTATGATTAATAACGGAGCGAAGAAAGTATATAATTACCCTACCCCGGTTCTATCCAGAGAATTTCAGCAACTCATTGCACGTGCGCTCGCCGCAAAGGAAGTAAACTCCTGCATGGGTAGAATTGTTGCAGCCCCTACTGCCGGTGCCAGCGGAATTATGCCAGGTGTACTGTATACTCTACAAGACATTCATAAAATAGAAGACCAAAAAATTCTGGAGGCTATGCTGATCGCAGCAGGTATAGCACTGATCATGGAGCAACGCGCTTCGATTGCCGGAGCCGTTGGTGGATGTCAGGCAGAAACCGGAACGGCAGCCGCGATGGGTGCTGGAGCAATTATATACTGCCTGGGTGGAGATATAGATCAGATCTTTAATGGTGTTGCTATTACAGTGCAATGCATGTTGGGTTTGGTATGCGATCCGGTAGCCGGATTAGTAGAGATACCATGCGTTGTTCGTAACGCCAGTGCCGCAGCGATTGCAAACAGTTCTGCGCAAATTGCTTTAGCCAATGTAAGCAGTGTTATACCGGTAGATGAAGTGATCGAAGCGATGGGTGAAATTGGTTCGAGCATGGAGACGCGTTATAAAGAAACCGCCCTTGGCGGATTAGCCGCCACAAAAACAGGACAAGCCATTGCCAAAAAAGTATTGATCCACACCATCGAGATGTTGCCCGATGAGGATACAAGTAAACTCTAATATGTTATATATATAGAGAGCAGGCACATAAAAAAATCAAAACATCAGGCTTTCCTGACTTTCGGTCTTCCCTGACTTCCCATCTTTCCGTTTTTCCGTCTCCCAACTTTACCGCTACATCACCTTCTTCACTTCAAATCCCTTTGGAAAAGATTTATCATAATAGAAGCCAATGCCCAGCGATTGGAGCTTTTGTTCTGCTTCATTGAAGAGTATAGTATCCAACGGCCTTGCTATAGCCTTCCGAATAATAACGGAGCGGATGTTCTGAGGAAACTTCTGAGCGGTGCTCAAGTATATCTTCAGATCATTCTGTGTGTTGTCGCCAATGAGTATAAATTTCTTATCTGGGAAAAAGAGCAACAATTTCTCAAGTGTAGTGAGTTTATGTACATCGCGTTTTAACAGGTCTTTTCGTCTGAAGATGTCACGCAGATGTCGCATCTGTTTTAAGAACAGTGGCCCGCGCGGGAAATCATTGTTTCTTAGAAACCGATAGATAACAGGGTATAGATTCTGCTCGCTGTTGGAGAGATAAAAAGGAACCACTCCTGCTGCAAAAAAATCCTGAACAACCTCCATCATTTCAACAACCGCTTTACGATCCTCCACAGCAGTGAACATAAGCGTGCGGAATTTCAACAACTTATTCGGTATATAGGAATGTAAAAGGGTGTCGTCTATATCCGACACCATAATCTCCGCAGACTCCACAGTATGCATAACACGGCTATACAACCCCTCTACTATATTTACCGGCTGTCCGTCTTCCAGCAAAACAGAAATCAATTCACTTTCTATAGGCATGTTTTCAATCGTAAGGAAAAACGAACCTGAGGCATCTGTTACAGTTTTATAACTACCTGTATTGAAAACAAGTTCTATTTCTTTATGGTCAAAGAAACGCGTGCGATATAAGGCAAGTATAGAGCGAAATGTTTTTCTTCGGCTATAATCCTGAAAACTAAAATCACGTAATGAAGAATACGTAAGCTGTCCAATCGCCATTACCGATTTTCCATTGGACAAAGCATAGAAACTCAACAATATCGGAGATGCCTTACTCACGATTGTCCTCCTGCGTTACGATGTGCAGATACGATGGGAGTATATCTATATGGAGATGATCTATCTGGCCCATATACTCGCCATCAATCTGGAAATCAGTTTTCTGATCGATTGTTATTTCTGCCTTGGCACAACTGATCACATCCGAGAACATATTTTTATCGATGAAGACATTAAATTTAGTAAGCCCTGCTTTAATAGCGTCATCCAGCGCCACACGTTCTACGTTACAGATTTCAAATTTGCCATCTGAAACAGAGCCTTGCGAAATGTGAATTCCGGTACCATACATGTGCGCATTCGCAAACGCCATCATATACCCCTCTTTGTGATATGTGCGTTCCGGAGTTTTTATAGTATATTTCAATAGAGGACTTTCTTTTATAGATTGAACAAGATGTTTCGCATAGCCTATCATGCCGCTGCCTCCCTCCTCTGTATATCGTTTCACCATGCGCGCATTGATCCCTATATCTGCAAGGTGTGTACAGTAATGCTTGTTATCAAAACGGAGTATATCTAGTGGTTTAACTTTTTTACCAGTCATGCTCAACATTACGGCATCCTCTAATCCCTGCGGAAGACCCAGCGCTGTTGCAAGTCCATTTGCGGAGCCGAGTGGAAGTATAGCGATGGGAACATTTTTCCCCATAAGCACGCGCGCCACCAATTGAACAGTACCATCTCCCCCACAGGCTACAACCCGATCAGGTTTGTAGTCTTTTAGTTGTGTGAGTATAACATCCTCGTCATTTTCTCCGGTGGTGTAGCAAAACTTGAAATCCGTACGGGTCTCTCTTGCTTTCTCATGAATAAATAAAATGGCTTTGTCATTACTGGTAGCTCCTGAAACAGGGTTTACTACAAACAGAATTTTCATTTCGGTATCGGCTTTATTTCACAATGCAGTATTGTAAATATTATGCCTGTATATATAACCGTACTGTTACTTAATAACCTCGGGCAGCACTTCGTTGCCAAAGAAATAAATTGTACCGCTAAAAATAACTGACCATATAGCAGCACTTATAAACATATATAGAATCAGTTTATTACGTGGTGCACCAAAGCTGATGGCTAGTAACGTGCCGCCAATGGGTGTTAGCACTACGGGCGTTAATGCAGCCACACCAGGTAATCCATATTTCTTCCAGATCGTAACGAACCTCCTGTTACGCTCCGAAAATTTTTTCTTCTTCAGAAAGAAACGATCCATGATTTGCGTGCGCATAAAATGACCAAAGAAGGCAAATGCAAATACAACGGTCATCATACCCGCCACGGTAACGAGTATCGTTGTGATCAATGTTAACCCTGCAGCATAACCTCCTATAGGCCCAAAAATAAATTTGAGCATGCTTGAAAGATAAACCGGTATTGCCTTGATGATTTCTTCCAACATGGTTTTACTGGTTGTACAATTGGTGTTTACGAATTTTTAGTTTCTGTGATCTATACTTTTGGGCCATAGCTCAAATCTCCGGCATCACCGAGACCGGGTACAATATAGAACTGTTCATTGAGATGTTCATCGATCGCGCAGGTCCAGAGCGAGTACGGCACACTGATGTGTTGTGCTAAAAATTTTATTCCCTCGGGTGCTGCTACCAGCGAAACTATATGTAAATGACTGGGAGTGCCTCTTTTCAAAAGCTGTTTGATAGAATCCATTAACGATTTTCCCGTTGCCAGCATCGGATCGACCATGATAACTTCACGAGCGTCCACATAGGGTGTTGAAATATAATCGAGTTTTATATTTACCTCGTGAAGACTTTCTCTTCGATAAGCACCAACAAAACCGCTTTCAGCTTGATCAAAGAAATTAATGAATCCCTGAAAATATGGAAGACCGGCTCTGAGAATGGTAATCAGGATCGGGTTTTGCTTTAGTACATTAATGCGTGATTTTCCCAATGGTGTTTCAACAATACAGGTGGTATACGAAAGTTTTTTCGAAACCTCGTACGCCATAATTTCACCAAGGCGTTCCATGTTCTTACGGAATCGCATCCTGTCTTGCTGAATTTTTTTATCTCTCAACTCAAGAATAAATTGATTTGCTATCGAGTTTTGTTCGCTGAGGTTAAAAACCATAGATGTCACTTTTTTCTAATCAAAATTTAGGATAAAGTTGCACAAGAACTCTGAAAGTCCGAAAGATCCGGATTATATATTCCCTTTCTTTTCAACTTCCAGACTTTTAATTTTCAGACTTCCTTTAACAAACAATGAAACTACTTCAACAACTCTGCGAAATACATGCGCCTTCCGGAAACGAAATCCGCATGAAGGAATTTTTATTAAAATATATCACCAAAGAAAAAAAGAATTGGAAAGGCAAACCAACCGTTTATCATGGTGACGAATTTCAGGATAACATTATTTTAAAATTCGGAAAACCTCGCACTGCAATTTTCGCACACATGGATAGTATCGGTTTCACAGTACGATACTATAATCAGTTGTTGCCTATCGGAAGTCCTGATGCAGAGATGGGAACCAAGCTTGTTGGTGAAGACAGTTTTGGCCCTATAGAATGTGAACTTGAATTCGACAAAGACAACCACGCATTCTATAAATTCGGAAGACAGATTGACCGTGGAACAGAGCTTACCTATAAAATAAATTTTCGCGATACCAAAGACTATATAGAGTCCGCTTATCTCGACAACAGACTTGGAATTTATAATGCACTTAAAGTTGCTGAAACATTAAAAGACGGTGTTATAGTTTTCAGTACGTGGGAAGAACATGGTGGTGGCGCAGTGCCTTATCTTGCTAAATTTATTTATGAGCAATGGAATGTAAAGCAGGCATTGATATCTGATATAACGTGGGTTTCCGATGGTGTAGATCATGGCAAAGGCGTAGCAATTTCGATGCGTGATCGTAACATTCCACGTAGAGCTTTTGTAAATAAAATTATCGATGTAGCAAAGAAACGCAAAGTGCCTTATCAATTAGAAGTAGAAGGAATGGGATCGAGCGATGGACGCGAACTCCAGGTTTCTCCTTATCCATTCGATTGGTGCTTTGTTGGTGCGCCAGAACACAACGCACACACGCCAGATGAAAAAGTACACAAGCGTGATATAAAAAGTATGATTGATCTGTATAGCTGGCTGATGAAAGATCTATAGCATTATAATATCTCGCTATATTTCACACGCTCCCTTCCGTGTCTTTATACTTTCATTTATATAAAAATGTATTGCAAAGGTTATTTTGTTTCGTGAATTTATAAACAAAAACTAACCATCATGAATTCTACGCGCAGAGATTTTATCAGAACGGCAGCGCTTACCGGTGTTGGACTGGCTATGCTTCCCGACTCTATTGCTTTTTCTAAAGATAAAGATCCAAAAGTCAGACTGGGATTTATAGGTGTTGGCCTCCGTGGACAAAATCATCTCGACCTTGCCTTACGAAGAAACGATGTTGAAGTAATTGCGCTATGCGATGTTCAACAACGTATGATTGATATGAGTAAAGAACTCGTAAAGCAAGCGGGCAAGCCGATGCCACAAATTATCATGGACGGCCCATACGGTTATAAAAAATTACTGGAGAATAAAGATATAGATGCCGTGATCATCGCTACTCCGTGGGAGTTGCATACTACCATGTGCATCGATGCGATGAATGCAAAAAAGTATGTAGGCTGCGAAGTGATTACCGGCATGACAATAGAAGAGTGCTGGCAACTTGTACATACATCAGAACGCACGGGCATGCCACTCATGATGCTGGAGAATGTTTGCTATAGGCGTGACGTCATGGCTATACTAAACATGGTGCGCCAGAATATATTTGGTGAGATCATCCATCTGCAAGGTGGCTATCAGCATGATTTACGTGAAGTAAAATTCAATGATGGTAAAAAGCCGTATGGCGGTGGTGCCGAATTTGGCGAAAAAGGCTTTTCAGAAGCAAGCTGGCGGACGCTACATTCCGTAAATAGAAACGGAGATCTATACCCTACGCATGGTATAGGGCCGGTGGCGATGATGATTGATATTAATCGTGGTAATCGTCTCACTGAACTCGTTTCATATTCATCGAAGGCGAGAGGATTGCATAACTATATTAAAAAAGTAGGTGGAGAAAATCATCCGAATACAAAAGTAAAGTTCAAGTTGGGGGACATCGTTACCACGATGATCAAATGCGCAAATGGTGAAACGATTTTATTGGAGCATGACACTAATTTACCCAGACCGTACTCGCTTGGCTTCCGAGTGCAAGGCACCAATGGTATATGGATGGATGTAAACAAATCAATCTATATAGAAGGACAAAGTAAAGAAGCACATCAATGGGAAAGTGCACAGGAGTGGCTGGATAAATATGATCATCCACTCTGGAAAAAATTTGGCAATGATGCAGCGGGTGCTGGCCATGGCGGTATGGATTGGTTTGTGTTAAATGCTTTTGTAGAGGCGGTGAAGAGAAAAGTAAATACACCACAAGATATATATGATGCTGTGACGTGGAGCGCCATCACACCTTTGTCTGAAACATCAATACGATTAGGAGGTGAAACGGTAGAATTTCCTGACTTCACACAAGGTAAATGGATGTATCGTAAAAACGAATTTGCATTGAACGATGTATACTAACTCGAAAGGTTTTCTTAAACTTCTGATCCTGCTGCTTTTTATTGGGATCAACTCTGCCGGTATAGCGCAACAAATATTTTCGAAACGTTTATCGGCAGCTGCAATTGAATTAACAAAAACAAAAGTCACATACGACCCAACCTACTTTTCAATTCCATATCCGAATGGAGATGTTCCTGCGGATAAAGGTGTATGCACGGATGTGGTAATTCGCGCTTATAGAAAGCTGGGCATAGATCTGCAGAAAGAAGTACATGAAGACATGGTCAAAAATTTTAAAGTATATCCTGCAAAGTGGGGTTTAAAGACTACTGATAAAAATATTGATCATCGAAGAGTACCGAATCTCATGACATTCTTCTCACGTCATGGTAATGCTTTAAAAATCTCCAAAGAACCTGCCGATTATATTCCGGGAGATATTGTATCGTGGGACTTGGGCGGTGGCATCACACACATTGGAATTGTGATTGATCAAAAGTCATCCGATACTTTACGATACCTGGTTGTTCACAATATAGGGCGCGGCCAGGAAGTATCCGATTGCCTGTTCCAGTATAAAATCATAGGACATCATCGCTATACGCGATGAATTAGCGGAATTATAAATTCTGAAATTCTACTCCCAAATTCTTTTATCTTTGCGCTCCCTTAACCAAAGGGATGTGTATGCAGATCAAAGATTTACAGTTTAAGCAGTTCATTAACAAATCAAAAATCCAGGAAAAAATCAGAGCACTGGCCTTAGAGATAAACACAGACTATAAAGAAAAAACGCCTGTGTTTTTACCTATTCTGAATGGATCATTCATTTTCGCTGCCGATCTTATCAAGCAAATTGAAGTGCCTTGTAAAGTATCGTTTGTTAAAGTTTCATCCTACGGAGGTGCTGTAAGTTCCTCCGGGCAATTGAAAACACTTATAGGCCTTGAGGCAAGTTTGTTTAACCAGGACGTTATTCTTGTAGAAGATATTGTTGACACCGGCCTTACGCTGCAGAAAATTATTGAAGAGCTGAAAGGACTCGGAACGAAATCAGTAGAAGTGGTAAGCTTGCTTCGTAAGCATGCAGCGCGTGAAAAAATGATCAATGTGAAATATATTGGTTTCGACATCGACCATGAATTTGTAGTAGGGTATGGACTCGACTACGATGGGCTTGGCAGAAACCTGAAGGAAATTTACAAGGCTGTGCCTCTTAAAAACGGTGAAACACCCTCTGAAGAGGCATAAAAAATCGTACATCCTGAATCGAAAATCGAAATTTCATTCCTTATCTTCGTCAGCTTAAAATAAATCCAAAACCCATCTCAATCACTATAACCGTAAGCAGAAATGATTAACATTATTCTCTTTGGCCCTCCGGGCGCAGGTAAAGGAACCCAGAGTACCAAGATCATTGAGAAGTATTCGCTCACACACATTTCAACCGGAGATCTTTTCCGAAAACATTTGAAAGAAGGAACACCGCTCGGTCAACTTGCAAAAGGTTACATGGATAAAGGTAATCTTGTTCCAGATCAGGTTGTGATTGATATGGTTGATGACAAGATCAAAGGCAGTGGTTCCATTAGCGGAATTATTTTCGATGGTTTTCCGCGCACCATTCCTCAAGCTGAAGCGTTGGATAAATTGCTGGAGTCCAAGAAAGCTCCTATAACGATTCTGATCGAACTTGTTGTTCCTGAAGAAGAGTTGAAGAAGCGATTAGCAGAGCGTGCCGTAAAGGAAAATCGCCCTGATGATGCGAAGCCTGAAGTAATAGAAAACCGAATTGCTGTTTACAAGGCTGAGACTGTAGCGGTAGCGCAGTACTATAAAGAACACAACAAATATGCTTCGGTAATTGGTGTTGGTGAGATTGAAGCTATATTCAAAAACATCTGCACTGAAATAGATAAAAGTTTACTAGTATAAATATACACAACGGTGTCTTCTCCCAATTTTATTGATTACGTTAAGTTTTGTTCACGCTCCGGACATGGTGGTGCAGGATGTTTACATTTTCATCGCGAAAAGTTTATTCAGAAGGGCGGTCCGGATGGTGGCAATGGCGGACGTGGTGGCAGTATAATTTTACGAGGAGACGCTCAGCACTGGACGTTGCTTCACTTGAAATATCGCAAGCACGTGATTGCCACGAGTGGTAATCCTGGTGAAGAACAAGATAGGACAGGTGCCGATGGCAAAGACGAAATTATTCCGGTTCCGCTCGGAACAGTAGCGCGTGATGCCGAGACTGGTGAGATTCGCTGTGAGATCACGGAAGACGGACAAGAATTTATACTTACTCCGGGAGGCCGTGGAGGAAAGGGCAATGCTTTTTTTGCTACTGCTACACATCAGGCTCCACAGAATGCTCAGCCAGGTGAGTCCGGTATTGAAGAGTGGATTGTTCTGGAATTAAAACTTCTGGCAGATGTAGGTCTCGTTGGTTTCCCAAATGCCGGCAAGTCAACATTACTCTCTGTTGTTTCTGCAGCGAAGCCTAAGATCGGTGATTATCCTTTTACAACATTGACGCCTAACCTGGGCGTTGTGCCGTATCGTAATGATCGTTCTTTTGTAATTGCAGATATACCCGGAATCATAGAAGGTGCTGCTGAAGGCCGTGGATTAGGAATCCGCTTTCTCCGCCACATCGAACGAAATTC
Organism: uncultured Bacteroides sp.; assembly: GCA_902168185.1. Taxonomy (GTDB): domain Bacteria; phylum Bacteroidota; class Bacteroidia; order Cytophagales; family Cyclobacteriaceae; genus Ohtaekwangia. Next base: position 86,402 of record CABHOV010000073.1, on the reverse strand, counting down.
ATTGCTGCTATTTTTAGTACCGGCAGATTCTCGTGACATTAAAACCGAGTATGACATTTTGTTAAACGAACTGCGTAAATACAATCCTGAACTTTTGGATAAGAAAAGATTGCTTGCCATTTCGAAATCCGATATGCTCGATGATGAATTGAAGACAGAGATTAAAAAAGAACTCCCTACGGATCTTCCTACTATTTTCATTTCATCCATCACAAATCAAGGTATTACCGAGTTGAAGGATCTGATCTGGAAACATCTCCATTAATCAGCCATCATCATAGAAACAATAACATGAAGAATAGACCTTACAGCTCTATTCTTTTTTTATGTGATGTCTTTTACATCAAAGTCAAAGTGCCAGTTTGACATTAAAACACCTTTGGCAAAATTGTTGACATTTGCGCTTTAATTAATTTACAAAAAAGCCGTTATCATGGGAAATCAAGCACAAGAAAAAGATATGAATCAAAACGAAGAGATACTTTCTGAAAACACCGAAGAGGTGGCTGACAATCTGCCTGAAACTCCGGCCGAGGAAAACAAAGCCGTGAAAGAAGAAGGACAAGTTGACTCTTCGAAGCTTCAGGCAGAATTGGCTGAACAGAAAGACAAATACCTTCGCCTGTATTCTGAGTTTGATAATTTCAGACGGAGAACTGCAAAGGAAAAATTGGAGATGGTGCAATCTGCGAATGAGCAATTGATTAAAGCATTATTACCAGTAGCAGATGATTTTGAAAGAGCGGAAAAATCTTTTAAAGACAAAGAGTCCAAAGAGCTCGAAGGATTTTTTCTGATCTATAATAAATTCAAAAAGACACTTGACCAGTATGGTGTAAAAATAATGGATGCCGGTGCAGGCTCTGAGTTCAATCCAGATCTTCACGAAGCCATTACACAAATACCAACTCCAGATGAAAAGCTGAAAGGCAAGGTCGTGGATGTAGTAGAAAAAGGATATTTATTGAATGATAAAGTGATACGGTTTGCTAAAGTGGTTGTGGGAAGCTAATCCTCAATCCGTTGGTATAATCAAAACACTTAACACACTAACACATGTCTACCAAAAGAGATTTTTACGAAATACTGGGCGTAAGCAAGGGGGCTACTCAGGAAGAGATTAAGAAGGCGTACAGGAAAGTAGCGATCCAGTTTCACCCTGATAAAAATCAAGGGAACAAGGAAGCTGAAGAAAAATTTAAAGAAGCTGCAGAGGCGTACGAAGTATTAAGCGATGCGGACAAGCGTGCTAAGTATGATCGCTTTGGACACTCTATGCCAGGTAGTGGCGGTGGATATAGCGGCCATAATATGAACATGGAAGACATCTTCAGCCAGTTCGGAGATATCTTCGGAGGCGGAGGAGGAAGTCCCTTCGATAGTTTCTTTGGAGGAGGCGGAAATACCGGAAGACGTCAGAGAAAAGGAACCAACCTTCGGATCAAGCTCAAGTTATCACTTGACGAAATTGCGAATGGTGTAGAGAAAAAAATAAAAGTAAATCGTCTGGTACGCGCCGAAGGCGTCACGTTCAAAACTTGTCCTACCTGTCATGGTAGCGGGCAAATCAAAAAAGTTGTTAACACGATGCTTGGCCAGATGGTGTCAGCCTCTACATGTTCTTCATGTGATGGCTCGGGTCAAATTATAGATAAGCGTCCAGCCGGAGTTGACAATTCAGGTTTGGTTTCGAAAGAAGAAATCCTGAGTGTAAAGATACCTGCAGGCGTTGGTGATGGAATGCAACTCGCAATGTCGGGCAAAGGTAACGAAGCTCCTGGCGGTGTTGCCGGAGATTTGCTGATCCTGATTGAAGAGCAAGAGGACAAGCACCTGAAGCGCGATGGAAATAATCTGATATACGAACTGTATATCAGTGTGATTGATGCCGCAGTTGGTACTTCGGTAGAAGTTCCGTCAGTTAATGGCAAGGTTAAAATCAAGATTGAACCCGGCACGCAAAGCGGAAAAATCCTCCGTTTACGCGGCAAAGGGCTAAAAGATGTGAACGGCTACGAAGTTGGAGACCAATTGATTTATGTAAACGTTTGGACTCCAAAAAAACTAACATCAGAAGAAAGAGCCAAGCTTGAAAGTCTGCGCGACTCGCCAAACTTCCAGCCACAGCCTGATGGAAGTGAAAAAGGCTTTTTTGAGCGCATGAAAGAATATTTTAATTAGGATTTTAGCCAACCCTTTTTAAGCAGACCCCGTTTTAACTAGAAATTAAGACGGGGTTTTTCTTTAATTTGGAGTTTAACCTTACACTATGTAACCTACGGACGGTGAGGCCGTAATTATTCAGCATGCATAAGAAGATTTGGTTAACATGTTTCGGAATTGCAATAACGGGGATAGTGTGCGGGCAGATCAAGAAGCAATTCACGGTAGAAGATGCCCAGGCATGTGAAAATATCAAGCTTAGCCTAAGAACTAATAGTGGCAATTGCTATATCAAACCGAGCCAGAATCCGGAAATTTTAAATGTTTTCAGCAATCAGACTGAAACAGACTATGCTCATAATTTCAGAAAAGAAGTAAAAGGCAAAACTTGTGAAGTGCTTCTTAATCTCGAAGAGACTCAAACTGAAAGTTTAGGGCAATCTATATCTGCGAACTTTTTTGGCGTGGCGGAAAAAACTTCTGGCGACAAGCTTTGGAAGATGTACCTCACCGATATGAAACCGTATTTCCTTGAACTCAACTACGGCGTAGGAAATGCAAATGTAGATTTGTCGGGTCTTGCTATTCGTAAACTTAAGATCAGTTCCGGCAGCGCCAATGTCAATGTCGGCTATACGTCATCGCTTGAAAATCAAATTGACATGGACACTTTTTTCATCAAGGTGGATTTAGGTTCTGTCAATGTCAAAAATCTTAACCTTTCACGCACACGTTTTGTGATGGCTGATGTGGGTTTTGGCAATATGACATTGGATTTCAGCAATAAGCCATTGGTAAAAAATAAAGTAAAGGGCAGCGTTGGTGCTGGCAACTTGACTATCATTCTTCCAAATAAAGAGACTGCTGTTATCGTAAAGATTCATGACTCCTGGCTTTGCAGCGTAAAGGTCCCTTCCAGCCTCACAAAGATCAACGATAATACATTTACGAATGCTGCCTATAGCAAGGATCCTAAAAACGCTTTGACGTTTGACCTTGATGTTTCTATGGGTAACATCATATTCAAAGAGAGCCAACAGTAATCTTCGTCATTGCAATTCCATCTTGATCTATTTCAAGATTTTAAAACTTTTAATTCTCTTCCAGTAATTCTTTCACGAGTATTGATACTAACTGAACGTATCAAAATCAACCTACGTGGAAGCATTAATTGCCAACAATGTAACCAAGCGCTATACCAATCACACAGCGCTTGACTCGGTGAGCCTCACCATTCCTCAAAAAACAATCTTCGGATTGCTCGGTCCTAATGGTGCAGGTAAAACTACACTCATCCGAATCATCAATCAGATCATCAACGCGGATAGCGGAGACATTTCGATTTTCGGAGAGAAGCTTCAGAACAAGCACATCGGCACCATCGGTTATCTGCCGGAAGAAAGAGGTCTCTATAAAAAACTTAAGGTGGGTGAACAGCTCACGTATTTTGCTCAACTCAAAGGCCTCAGTAAAAAAGAAGCCGTTGATAAAAGTAAAGCCTGGATAAAGAAATTCGAAATCACAGATTGGTGGAATAAAAAAGTTGAAGATCTGAGTAAAGGGATGGCTCAGAAAATTCAGTTCATCAGCACCGTGATGCATGAACCTCGCCTAATCATTTTAGATGAACCATTCTCCGGGTTCGATCCGGTAAACGCACAGCTCATCACAAATGAAATTTTGGAACTGAAAGAGAAAGGATGTACTATCATTTTCTCTACCCACCGCATGGAGACTGTAGAAGATCTTTGCGACCATATAGCCTTGATCAACAAGTCAAAAAAGATACTCGAAGGTTCTAAAAAGCAGGTGAAGGAAATGTATAGAACCAGCACATTTTCAGTGGAGCATAAAGGAGCTTTCAGTTTACCTGCCAAGTATGAATTGATCGAACAGAAAAATTTAGAAGATATATATTTCAGATCACTCATTAAAGTGAATGGAAATGAGAGTCCCAATCAACTGATCCGCGACTTAACCGATATTACCGAAGTACACAACTTTATTGAAAAAGTCCCCACCATGAGTGAAATATTTATCACGTTAGTGAAAGGAGGTTCCGATGAATAAGATATGGTTAATTGTTCAGCGTGAATTCCTGAATCGTGTTCAGAAGAAATCATTTTTAATTGCCACGATCCTTATACCATTAGTTTTCCCTGCGATTATCGGGTTGCTGGTGTTCATCGGCAAGGAACAGGATAAGAACAAACGAAAAGAAGTTATTCAGTATATAGATGAATCCAAATTATTCAAGCCAGATTCATCCAAGTATATATTCAAAGAATTCCATGGCTCAGTGAATGAAGGGAAGACAGCCTATAAATCCAACGGTGATTTTGGTTTCCTGTATATACCCGCTATATCTCCATCCAAACCAAAAGGCATAACGCTATACACGAAAATCTCACCAAGCATTGACGACATCTCTGCTATTGAAAATCTATTTGAGTCACAACTCAGAGATTTAAAAATGCTGCAGATGAAAATAGATCAGAAACTTCTGGATAGTCTGAAGACAGATGTAAACATTATCACGATAAGTGGTGAGGAGGAGAAATCCAGCAACTCCATGATTCTCGCAGGCATCGGCATGGCCGCAGGTATACTTATGTATATGTTCATCTTCATTTACGGTGCGCAGATCATGCAGGGCATTATTGAAGAGAAGACCAGCAAAGTGGTAGAAGTGATTGTCTCTTCTGTAAAACCTTTTCAACTGATGATGGGTAAGATCCTCGGGCTTGCATCGGTAGGGCTATTGCAATTTTTAATCTGGATTATCCTGATGGTCACCCTAACCGTTGGTGTACTAGGGGCTTTGGGTATAGATCCTCCTCAACAGCAAGCCATGCAACAAATTTCCGCGGAAGCGGCCGCACAACAGGCTGCTGCTACGTCTGAGATGTCCAAAAACATGGAGCAGTTCATGTCTTTACCATGGGTATACATTGGCTCTTGTTTTATATTCTACTTCCTTGGAGGGTACTTACTATATGGAGCCTTGTTCGCTGCTGTTGGCTCAGCTGTAGATAGTCCGGCAGAAGCACAACAGTTCATGTTCCCGATCACCATCCCGATGTTGATATCCTATATGAGCTTGTTCATGTTTATACTAAAAGATCCACACGGCCCTATCAGTGTTTGGCTTTCCATAATACCTATAACATCCCCGATTGCTATGATGGGGCGGATTGGATTTGGAGTTCCGCTCTGGCAACTTGGCCTTTCTATTTTATTGCTGATTGGCGGATTTATATTCACGACCTGGGTGGCTGGAAGAATTTATCGCGTAGGCATCCTGATGCACGGCACCAGAGTAAATTATAAAGTGTTAATGAAATGGTTCATGATGAAGAACTGACTTCCGGAAGTCGCTATAAATCGTAATTGATTATAAAGCCAGGTGTAGTGTACATCTGGTTTTTTTATTTACTTTTCACGTTACGAATGAGCAAGCTCTCCTCCATACCTGGCCTCGGCTTTTATCAAAACAATACCGCTGTCAAGTGGGTTGTGCTGGCGGTCTCTGTCCTTATCAGCGCAGGCTCTATTTACTATACTAAAATTCTGGTTGATCAATTAAAAGGACGCGAACGGCAACAGGTACAACTATACGCCAAAGCAATTGAGTATACCGCCAATGAAGAAGATACTTATGGTGATGTGAATTTCATCGCCCAGGAAATTCTTTTTCAAAACAACTCGATTCCAATTATACAGGCGGATGAAAAGGGGGCCGTGTTATCATACAGAAATCTGGACGTTGAAGAGTCGTGGTCACAGAAAAGAAAAGACAGCTACCTTCAAAATGAAATGAGCATCATGAAAGAAATCTATGAGCCCATTACAGTAACCTTACGGGATCCCCAGACAAGCGAAGTGTTCGGCACACAGTATATATTTTACAAAAATTCGTTTCTGTTAAAACAACTCATTGCCTATCCATATATACAATTATCAGTCATTGCCCTGTTTGGATTTATTTCATTCCTCGCTTTTAACTATTCGAAGATGGCCGAACAAAACCGGGTATGGGTTGGCCTTGCAAAAGAAACAGCGCATCAGTTGGGTACACCTATATCTTCGTTGATGGCCTGGGTAGAAGTGATTCGCGAGGATTCTGACATGCAGGAAAAAGGTGTTGTTGAAGAATTGGAGAAAGACATCCAAAAGCTACGCATCGTTACAGAACGTTTTTCAAGCATTGGCTCAACACCTACGTTGAAAAAAGAAAACGTTGTTACACTGATTAACAACGTGGTGAATTACCTGCGCCCTCGTGTTTCTTCAAAAATCAGAATGGAAGTCTTTACCCTCTCCGATAATATCTCGGCTAATGTACACGCTCCGTTATTTGAATGGGTGATTGAAAACTTGAGCAAAAATTCGGTTGATGCCATGGGTAATTCCGGCACCATCGCCATTAAAATACTTCGGGGGAATGAAGGAAAAGTATTCATCGATGTTTCCGATACTGGGAAGGGCATTCCGCGTTCTAAAATAGACTCCGTTTTCCGTGCAGGTTTTACAACAAAGAAGCGAGGCTGGGGTTTGGGCTTAACGTTGGCCAAACGAATTATCGAAACGTACCACAACGGCAAAATTTTCGTAAAATCTTCCGAAGAGAATCAGGGAACAACATTCCGGATCATATTAAATGCAGCCTGAAAGTGTGCCTGCTGCACATTTTTTTACTGCGCAAACATCTATCAAAAAGGCTGTTTTAATTACTTAATAATTAGTCACGATGCCTTTGTACTTCGTACTTAACTGCATACTTTTGCGGTCGATTTCAGAACCCTGATTTATAAAACAACAGACAATGGCAAATATTGGAAAGATCACCCAGGTAATCGGCCCTGTAGTAGATGTAGCCTTTGATGGCGAAGGAGCTAAATTACCGAACATCCTTGATTCCCTTGAAGTAACAAAAGCTGATGGCACCAAAGTAGTTTTGGAATGTCAGCGACACCTTGGCGAAGACCGAGTACGTACCATCTCTATGGAAGGTACTGAAGGCTTGGTTCGGGGGATGAAAGTAACGGATACCGGATCTCCTATTCAGATGCCGATCGGTGAAGATATCAAAGGGCGTCTTTTCAATGTAGTAGGTGAAGCTATCGATGGTATCAAACAACCTAAGGGTGATAAAAAACTTCCAATTCACCGTAGTGCCCCTCTTTTCGAAGATCTTTCTACTTCTACTGAAGTTCTTTTTACTGGTATTAAAGTAATCGACTTGATCGAGCCTTATGCAAAAGGTGGTAAGATCGGATTGTTCGGTGGTGCTGGTGTGGGTAAAACTGTATTGATCCAGGAGTTGATCAACAACATCGCGAAAGCTTACTCAGGTCTTTCTGTGTTTGCCGGTGTGGGTGAAAGAACGCGTGAAGGAAATGACTTGCTTCGCGAGATGATTGAAGCCGGTATCGTGAACTATGGTGATGATTTCTTGAAATCACTGCATGGTGGAGGATGGGATCTTTCGAAAGTAGATCAGGAGAAATTAGCAGATTCAAAAGCAACCTTCGTGTTCGGACAAATGAATGAGCCTCCTGGAGCACGTGCTCGTGTGGCGTTGTCTGGCCTTACCGTTGCAGAATATTTCCGTGATGGTGATGGACAAGGAAAAGGTCGCGACATCCTGTTCTTCGTTGATAACATTTTCCGTTTCACGCAAGCAGGTTCTGAAGTATCGGCTCTTTTAGGTCGTATGCCTTCAGCTGTGGGTTACCAGCCAACACTGGCAACTGAAATGGGTGCGATGCAAGAGCGTATTACCTCCACTAAAAATGGTTCGATCACATCTGTACAGGCTGTTTATGTTCCTGCAGATGACTTGACTGACCCTGCTCCTGCAACAACATTTGCTCACTTGGATGCAACAACTGTATTGAGTCGTAAAATTTCCGAGCTTGGTATATATCCTGCTGTGGATCCTTTGGATTCTACATCCCGTATCCTTCGCCCTGAAATTGTTGGTGACGAACATTACGATTGTGCTCAGCGTGTTAAAAACATTCTGCAACGCTATAAAGAATTACAAGACATCATCGCCATTCTTGGTATGGATGAATTGTCTGATGAAGATAAGCAAGTTGTACACCGTGCAAGACGCGTTCAACGCTTCCTGTCTCAGCCATTCCACGTGGCAGAAGCTTTCACTGGTTTAAAAGGTGTGTTGGTAGATATTAAAGATACTATCAAAGGCTTTAACGCAATCATGGATGGTCAATACGATCACCTGCCAGAGATGGCTTTCAACCTTGTAGGTAGCATCGACCAGGCTGTTGAAAAAGGTGAGAAGATTTTGGCTGAAGCAAAAGGCTAATTCTATATACTTAGAAAGATTGGAAGGTTAAGAAATCAAATTTCTCCTTTCAATCTTTTAGTTTAATCCTCCAATTTTTCACACAGATTCTATGCATCTTGAAATACTAACTCCGGAGAAAAAAATATTTGAAGGCAATGTTACCATAGCAACTTTCCCAGGTGCTGATGGTTCTTTTCAGGTAATGGATAACCATGCACCACTTATTAGTTTGTTAAAAGAAGGTGTTGTTGAGTATAAAGGTAAAGATGGCGCTCATCAGATTGCTGTTACCGGAGGCGTGGTAGAAGTTCTGAAGAATAAAGTAATTTTATTGGCTGACGGCATCGCTGCTTAAGCCCCTATACATTTACATAAAAAAGAACCTCCGGAGAATAGTCTTCGGAGGTTCTTTTTTTATACATACTATATCTATCCTTAGCCTATAACTATTGTCGCACCAACCACTTCACGAGAAACACTACACCTACTACAATCGCAATTACACCCAATACCCAGAAAGCCTCGTTAATCCCTCCAAATAAAGTTAGGGTTAATCCTACCGCTCCGAAAATGATAGCCATTTTCAAATCACTATCCATGGTGCTGGTGGCATTGTTGGCAGCAACGGTATCTCCTGTTCGCTTGGCGTTCATATATCTTTTAAATTGTTTTCTAAGCTCTGCCTTAAACTCCTTGCGCTGACTTTTAGAAAGCTCTTTATACCGCTTTGCAAGAATTGCTGCATTTTCTTTTGCGGCAGCTTCCGATGCCTTGGTGTTTTTTACTTCTGTAACCTTCGATGCTTTTGATTTTATAGTGGTTGACCTTGTTTTCTCTGAAGGTGTTTCTTCTTCCTTGGCAAGTATAATAGGAGCCGCACTCGCTACCAGGGTTCTCTCTTCCAATAAAAGAGGATGTTCATCTGCAGTGTTATGCGCTGGTGTTTTCGTATGATGCTTTCTTCCGCTGTTATAATCGTAGTAATCGAAATTATAGGTATATCTCGGAGACGAGCATGCAGTGACTATCAGGATAGCCCCTACCATGAATAAAATATTTCTCATAAACCACTACTTTTTTGTTTTTCGAAAAGCAGAAATAATCCTGCCAACGGAGCGCTTTTCGAATTCCCAAAAAAAAGTGAATTGACCTAACAGAAAACCATACCCTAATAAAATCACATTATAGAGGGGGAGGATAAATATATAGTAAAGTATAGAAGCTAACGTTGTGTTGCCGTTTTCCCCGGCAAGAAACTGCAGGATAGGTTTTTTGATACCTAAAACTGTAAACCCTGTGCATGCAAATACAGTGAGAACAATTACAACCTGAGAAATACTTTCTAATTTCCAGCGCTGTTTAAGTCTTTCCATCCAAGAAGTATTCGCCATATTTATTCTATTTCAGGGAAATAATTCCACAACCCTATAGTCGGTACCGGAGCTTCAAAAGTCATCGTTTCTTTCTTCACAGGATGAACAAAAGAAAGTCTTCTGGCATGAAGATAAATACTTCCATTATCGGTTGGTTGATCATCGCCGTATTTTAAATCCCCTTTGATAACACAACCGATACTCGCCAACTGCACACGTATCTGGTGCGGGCGACCTGTAACCGGATTTACCTGCAGTAGCCAATGCCCTGAAGCGGACGCAAGAACTTTATAGCTTAATTCAGAACGCAACGCTCCTACTGTTTCTTTTTTAAAGGCCGTTGTCTTGTTCTTCTTTTCATCTTTTAAAAGCCAGTGCAATAAAGTGTCCTCGCTCTTGAGAGGTTTATTGGCAACGATAGCCCAATACGTTTTTGTTGTTTCTTTCTCGCGGAATAATGCATTCATCCGCTCCAGCGATTTGGAAGTACGCGCCAATACAACGACACCGCTAACAGGACGATCGAGCCGATGAACAACTCCCAAAAACACAGCACCCGGTTTATTATACTTCGCTTTAATATAGTCCTTACAAAGTTCGACAAGTGGTATATCACCCGTTGCATCGCCTTGCACAAGCACGCCACTGGACTTATTGACAACAAGTAAATGATTGTCTTCGTAGAGTACATGAAAAGGCTTCGATGCTGTCATGAGATTTGGCTAGGGTCAAACTTCTGAAAAAGTTGGTATATTTATAAAGGTTTTTTCCAAATGATATGAAAACATTAACGATAGATCGCAGCAAAGAATGGACTGTTGACGACTTTCTGCAACTGGAAGAATCGAATACTCCTTGTGAGCTAATAAATGGAGAACTCGTTATGTCGCCCGCACCTACACCGTTTCATCAAAATGTATCCAGTAACCTCAATGATTTTTTAAAAGCAGAAGCCAGAAAAAGTGGAGGTTTCGTTTTCTTCGCCCCGATCGATCTTTATATCGATCGTAAAAATGTATTTCAACCAGACCTTATATTTATCTCTGCAGAGAAGAAAAATATTATTACAGAGCGTGGCATCGAAGGCATTCCTGATCTGGTGGTTGAGATCATCTCGCCTTCCAACATTTTTACAGATCGCAACCGGAAGAAAAGAGTATACCAGCAAATTGGCGTTCGCGAATATTGGATTGTAGATCCTGCCAACCATACTCTTGAAATATATAGGCATGATCAGGCAGATGCCGACATCCCTCATTTACATGTAGCGAAAGAAGGTGAAGTTTCCTCCACCGTTCTCACCAATCTCAAATTTAATCTGAAGGAAATCTTTACCTTCCTAGATTAAAACTCTGATGTAAAATGGAATTCAATGTCAGGAAAATTATCCTGAACCATTTTTAACCATGCACGCGACTCTGCCATAAACACAAGCTTGTCATCTTTATCACGTGCTATATGTCGTTGTTTGGAGTCGATAAACTCATTTAGCTTTTGAGGATTTTTACTGCTAATCCAGCAAGCCTTATATATATTCTGCGGAACAAATTGACACGATGCACCATACTCGTTCTTCAATCTGAACTGAATTACCTCAAACTGGAGTGCACCTACAACGCCAACCGCTTTTTTCTTTCCAAGCTCATAGGTAAATAACTGCGCTACACCCTCCTCCATCAACTGAAGCAAACCTTTTTCAAGCTGCTTGGTTTTCATGGCATCCATGTTTACTACTTCCTTAAAAATTTCAGGAGAGAAACTTGGTATACCGGTATATATCATTTTTTCTCCTTCCGTCAGGGTATCTCCTATTTTAAGATTGCCTGTATCGTAAAGACCCACTATATCTCCAGGCCATGCCTCATCTACGGTTTCGCGATCTTGCGCCATGAAGGCTGTAGCATTCGAAAAACGAATTCCTTTTGACTGACGAACATGAAGATAATTACTACCTCGCTCAAATTTCCCTGAGCAAATGCGTAAGAACGCTATACGGTTTCTGTGCTTCGGATCCATGTTCGCGTGAATCTTGAAAATGAATCCTGAGAATTTACTTTCAATAGGTTTCACCAGCCTTAACGTTGTCTCACGAGGAATTGGCGGTGGTGCAATACGAATAAAAGTATCGAGTAATTCCTGTACACCGAAGTTATTAACAGCACTACCAAAAAATACCGGGGCGACCTTTCCGGAAAGATAATCCTCTACATTAAAATCAGGATATACACCTTCTATCAACTCAACATCAGCACGCAATTGCTTCGCGTTGTTCTCACCTACATAATCATCAACAACTGTATCATTGATATCTTTTACTTCTATACCTTCTTCAACTTTAGTCTTGCTTGGTGTAAAAAGATGAAGACTCTTTTCATATAGACTATAAACACCTTTAAAGGTTTTTCCCATGCTGATCGGCCAGCTTAACGGACGAACTTTGATGTTCAGTTTTTCTTCTACTTCATCGAGCAACTCAAATGGATCACGGCCTTCACGATCAAGCTTGTTGATAAAACAAATCACCGGAGTGTTTCGCATACGGCAAACCTCCATCAGTTTTTCAGTTTGAATCTCAACGCCCTTCACACAGTCGATCACCATGATAACGCTATCAACGGCAGTGAGTGTACGGTATGTATCTTCAGCAAAATCCTGGTGACCTGGTGTATCCAGCAAATTGATCTTTACATCTTTATAGTTAAAACCCATCACAGATGTAGCAACCGAAATACCTCTTTGCTTTTCGATCTCCATCCAGTCGGAGCGAGCGTGATCTTTTATTTTACTAGACTTTACAGCGCCTGCTTTTTGTATCGCACCACCAAACAGTAGCAGCTTTTCTGTCAGCGTTGTTTTACCAGCATCGGGGTGACTTATAATTCCGAAGGTTCTTCGTTTTGATATTTCGTGTTCTAAGCTCATAAGAGATAATCATTATCCGTTAACTGTACCTGCCATGATTAAAAGTGCCACGGCTCGGGATTAACGAATGGAGGCGCAAAAGTAAGAAAATAGCGTTTTCCTTATCACAACGATTTTGCTTTGTAAAGAAAATCGGGAAATCTTTACAGACATCATTTTCAAAACACGTAAAATATCACTGGAATGCAGTACAGACGCTTTGGAAGAACAAACTGGAATGTAAGTGAAATCGGCTATGGTATGTGGGGATTGGCTGGCTGGACGGGTGCTGACAATCAGGAAGTGGACCAGGCGCTGGCACGCTCTATTGAATTAGGTTGTAATTTTTTTGATACAGCCTGGGGTTATGGCAATGGCAAAAGTGAAGAGATTCTTGGTAAAGTGGTGAAGCAGAATGCCGGGAAGAAGCTATATATCGCTACGAAGATTCCTCCTAAAAATTTCACATGGCCATCGAGGCCTGAGTTTACTTTACAAGATTGTTTCCCGGCATCTCATATCATCGAGTATACCGAAAAGAGCTTGAAGAACCTGAATGTTGACAGCATTGATCTGCAACAGTTTCACGTGTGGGAAGATGGATGGGCAAACAATGATGAGTGGAAACGAGCGATTGAAAAATTAAAAGCCGAAGGAAAAGTACAACACTTTGGAGTTAGCGTTAATCGCTGGGAGCCAGACAACGTACTGGATACCCTAAAAACAGGATTGATTGATGCTGTCCAAGTGATCTATAATATTTTCGATCAAGCTCCGGAAGACAACCTTTTCCCACTCTGCCGCAAGCTGGATATAGGTGTCATTGCGCGTGTGCCATTTGATGAAGGAACACTGACAGGTACGCTCACGAAAGATACCGTGTTTCCAAAAGATGACTGGCGTTCAACGTACTTCGTACCGGAGAATTTAAATTCAAGCGTAGACCACGCAGACGCATTGCGTCCATATATACCTGCAGGCATGACGATGGCTGAAATGGCGCTTCGTTTTATCCTTTGTAACGATGATGTTCACACCATTATTCCAGGCATGCGCAAAGTGCGCAATGTAGAAGCAAACACTGGCACAAGTGACGGAAAGAAACTGGAGGAATCACTTCGTAAAAAATTGAAAGACCATCGTTGGGATCGAACACCAACGCAGTGGTCACAATAGATTGTCAAGTCGAATCCAGGTCATGGCAAAATCTTTGTCCGTTTTAATAATCGTTTTGCTTATCGGTGACCTTGCCATTTGTCAGGTTAGATTTGCAAGATACTTTCAGGAAAACCTGTTACCTGCAATAGATAACAAATCATACCCTGAAGTGAAGTTCGCATGGAGTATGGCAGGAAAAACTCAGGCTGCCATGAACAATGGACTTGCTGAGCTGGGAGAAGATAATCCCGATGTTGCCATTCATAATTTTGATGAAGTCATTCAGCAACTGCCAACTTTTTTACCCGCGTTTTACTACAGAGGTGTCTGCTATAAATTGCTCGAAGACTTTGATAAAGCACAGAAGGATTTTGAAGCGGCTATCGCTATAGATCCGAAAAGCAGCGAAACCTGGATACTGTTAGGGGAAATATACCAGCAACGTTCTAAGCTCGAAAAAGCAGAATCCTGCTATGACAAAGCCATCGGTATAAACCCAACTTTCATCCGTGGATACTTCAACTTGAGCATGGTAGAGTTCACCCGCGGCAATACACGTAAGTCGATAAAATACATTGAAAAATGCCATGAACTTGACCCAAAGTTTCCCAATGCTTACTTAATGGAAGGCCTTATTAAGTTTAACGAACTCAGTAAAAATAAGAACAAGAGTGCTATAGTATATTTTGATCAGGCAATCAAATGCGACTCCCTCTATAGAGAAGCACTCTTCTGGCGAGGCCTGTCATATTTATACCTTGAACAACCAGCGAAGGCCATTGGTGACTGGGATAAACTTGTACTCTATAACCCTGAAAATTCTTTTTTCGTCACCTTACGGGGATTCTTAAATATCGAGCTTGAGAATTTTGACCAAGCCTTTAATGATTTACGAAAAGCTATAATGGCTAATCCTGAAAACGAAGAGCATTTCAGAAGAGGAGAAACGCTGTTAGACAAGCGGATTGATATTCAATATGCCACTTCGTATGCAGTACGGTTTAGTTATGGACTTGATGAAAAGGCAATGCGCTTTTTTAGAAAGGGTTTTTGTTTTTTACTCGCTGAGGAGAACAAAAAAGCAATTGAAAATTTTAAAGCCGCTGAGAAAATTCAGCCGTCAGCCACAGTTTATTTTTTGGAGGCATTAGCATTTGAGCACCAGGAAAAACATGACTCAGCACTTATATACTATGACAAAGCACTTGCATTAGATAATGAAATAGTGGATGCTCATAAGAAACGAGCGATCTATAGATATGAATTAAAAGATTGGAAAGGCGCTTATGCGGATCTTAACGAGATGGCGCGTTTACAACCTCAACTTATGCTTACATATAGGTTAAGAGGCTTAATCAAGGCAGCTCAGAAAGATTACTACGGTGCCATCATTGACCTTTCGAGATATCTCAAATCTGACACTGCTGACTTCGAAATTTTAAATCAACGAGGCGTGTGCAGATCGCAGATTGGTGATGAGAGAGGGGCCAATGACGATTTCAGAAAATCACTGAAATATGATCGTTTTAATTGGCGACTTTATGAATATGTAGCAAAGAGCTATGTAACGTTAAAAGATACGGCAAGTGCCCTTGAGACACTATCTGAGTATTCAGAAGCTATGCCCGAGCGCATTGCTCCTTTTATGTACAAAACTGAATTATTTTTGGGCCAGCGAAAGTGGGACGATGCTCAACAAATGATTGACCAAGCCCTCAAAAGATTTCATCCGGAATATTTTGACAAGCAAATATATTCCCGAGTAATTTTCCTGAAAGGACAACTCAACTATCACCTCAAGAATTATAGTATATCCATACAAGAATTCAACAAAGCTCTAGACACAAATCCCACCAATTTAGAAGCATTGTACTATAGGGGTAAAGCATACATTGGCATGGGCGAGAAAAAACGCGCCATCAGCGATTTCAAAAGACTAAAACAAATGGGATATGCTGACTCAGAGACGATCCTTCAGTCATTGCTTCAATGATAAAGAGCATCAGGCGACTGCAATTAAAGTATACGACAGAATAATTATGTCAATGTGTCATATTTTTTCATTAAAAAACTCATTGGCATAACCATTGAAGATCGGGTTTATCGAAGAAGAAAGCTGAAACTAAAACACCGAAAAATATTATGGGAAAAATTATTGGAATAGACTTAGGAACTACCAACTCGTGTGTAGCCGTAATGGAAGGTAACGAGCCGGTGGTGATTGCAAATAGCGAAGGCCGCAGAACAACGCCTTCCATCGTTGCCTTTCTTGACAATGGAAAAGGTGAGCGCAAAGTAGGAGATCCTGCCAAGCGTCAAGCCATTACCAATCCAAAGAATACAGTACAATCCATCAAACGCTTTATGGGTAAAAAGTTTGATGAAGTTTCGGATGAAAAGAAAATGGTGTCTTACCAGGCTGAATCCGGAAACAACAATACCGTACGTGTTCGTATTGGTGATCGTTTATATACCCCTCAGGAAATTTCTGCTATGATCCTTCAGAAAATGAAGAGCACTGCTGAAGATTACCTGGGCACAACGGTATCAGAAGCTGTTATTACAGTACCCGCTTACTTCAACGATGCTGAACGTCAGGCTACGAAAGAAGCAGGACAAATTGCAGGTCTTGATGTGAAGCGTATTATCAACGAACCTACTGCTGCTGCGTTGGCTTACGGTCTTGATAAAAAGAACAGCGACATGAAAATCGCAGTGTACGACTTAGGTGGTGGTACATTTGATATTTCTGTTCTTGAATTAGGCGATGGTGTATTCGAAGTTAAATCTACCAATGGTGATGTACACCTTGGCGGTGATGACTTTGACATCAGAGTTATGAACTGGCTTGCAGACGAGTTCAACAAAGAAGAAGGTGTTGATCTGCGTAAAGATCCTATGGCTCTTCAGCGTTTGAAAGAAGCTGCTGAAAAAGCTAAGATCGAATTGTCAAGCTCTATGGAAACAGAAGTAAACTTGCCATACGTAACTTCTGTAGACGGTGTACCAAAACACCTTGTTAAAAAATTAACTCGCGCGAAGTTTGAACAACTGGTTGATGACCTGGTTCGCAGAACATTGGAACCTTGTCGCAAGGCGGTTGAAGATGCAGGTGTTTCTGTATCTGAAATTGATGAAGTAATTCTGGTAGGAGGTTCAACACGTATACCTCGTATCGTTGAAGAAGTTGAAAAGTTCTTCGGCAAGAAGCCTTCGAAAGGTGTAAACCCGGATGAAGTTGTTGCAGTAGGTGCAGCGATACAGGGTGGTGTATTAACTGGTGAAGTGAAAGATGTACTCTTGTTAGATGTAACACCTTTGTCACTGGGTATCGAAACATTGGGTGGTGTAATGACCAAACTGATCGAATCGAATACTACTATACCTTCAAAGAAATCAGAGACATTCTCTACTGCTGCCGACAATCAGCCATCTGTGGAGATACACGTATTGCAAGGTGAACGTCCAATGGCGAAAGATAACCGTACCATCGGTCGCTTCCACCTGGATGGAATTCCACCAGCACCACGTGGTATACCTCAGGTTGAAGTAACCTTCGATATAGATGCGAACGGTATACTTCACGTATCGGCAAAAGATAAAGGCACAGGTAAAGAACAGAAGATTCGCATTGAAGCATCCTCCGGCTTAACCGATGCTGAAATCCAAAAGATGAAGCAGGAAGCACAAGCGAATGCTGATTCCGATAAGAAAGTAAAAGAACGTGCTGAGAAAATAAATCAGGCCGATTCATTAATCTTCCAGACTGAAAAGCAACTGAAAGAATATGGTGATAAACTTTCTGAAGGCAACAAGACTGCGATTACCGGAGCGCTTGAAAATCTGAAGAAAGCACATCAGGCACAAGACCTCGCAGGTATCGAAACAGCACTTGCTACATTGAACGCTGCATGGCAGGCTGCCGCATCTGAAATGTATCAGGCAACCGGTGGCGCTCCTGATGGAGCTGGCGCAGGTGCCCCTGGTGCTGAAGCAAATGCAGGCGGTGGTGCTTCCAACAATGTATCGGATGTTGAGTACGAAGAAGTGAACGACAAGAAATAATTGTTATTCATTATCATGATAGATTTAAAACCCTCTGGTTCTCCAGAGGGTTTTCTTTTTTTATATACTATATATCCAGAACATAAGGCATAGACGGATCAAACACCAATGATCCGTGCGCTGATCTACTAACATTAGTTTGCAATCCCCTGAAAAAGAAGCATTTGTTTGTAAAAGGTTGAGATGTTATCGCTGATTATTTTTAATCGCTTTATATATTTGCCCGCTTTAAAAACGCATCGCTTATGCTTATAATGAAATTCGGAGGCACCTCAGTAGGAAAGCCTGAACGCATGAAAAAAATTGCCGAGCTTGTATTAAGTACGCCCGGTAAAAAGATTGTTGTTCTTTCTGCATTATCTGGTACAACCAATGCATTGGTTTCTATCGGTGAACATTTGCTGGCCGGACAAAAGGCTAAAGCCGAAGAAGTAATTGTAGACCTGGAAAAACATTACGAAGCTTTCATTAAAGAATTATATGGAAGTGAAGCGTTCCTCGCCATTGGACAGGAGATTGTAAGCCGTTATTTTATTTTCATAAGATTGCTGGCTGCGGGTCAGTTCGATAATAAGAGTTATCGCGAGTTATTGGCCCAAGGCGAATTGATCTCAACAGAATTATTCTATCAACATGTACAGGAACGCAAGATCAGTGCACGTTTACTGCCGGCCCTTTACTTCATGTCGATCGATGAAAACGAAGAGCCTGAATTAGAAAAGATATCCGAGCGCCTCAAGCCTTTGTTGAGTTCACTGAACAACATAGAGGTAATTATCACGCAAGGCTATATATGTCGCAACCACCGGAATGAAATTGATAACCTGAAACGTGGTGGCAGTGACTATACCGCTTCACTTATCGGTTCGGCTATACGCGCTGAAGAAATTCAGATCTGGACAGATATAGATGGCATGCACAATAACGATCCGCGCATCGTTAAGAAGACTATCCCTATATCTGAGCTTACCTTCGATGAAGCTTCCGAGCTTGCATACTTCGGAGCGAAGATCCTTCACCCTTCTACGATTGTTCCTGCCCAGAAGTATAATGTACCGGTGCGCCTGAAAAACACAATGGATGAAAAAGCTTTCGGCACAATCATTACCAGTAAAGGAACTGAAGGTTCATTCAAAGCAATCGCTGCAAAAGATGGCATCACGGCTATAAATATAAAGTCATCACGTATGCTGATGGCGTATGGTTTTCTACGCAGAGTATTTGAGGTGTTCGAAAATCATAAGACCTCTATCGATATGGTAACAACTTCAGAAGTTGCTGTATCATTAACCATCGATAACAACACGCATCTCACTTCTATCGAGAATGAGTTGAAAAAATTCGGGAACATTGAAGTAGATAAAGACCAGGCGATCATTTGTATTGTTGGAAACAAGATCACTGAACAAAAAGGAATGCTTAACAAAATCTTTGATGCACTGGCGGAAATTCCATTGCGCATGATATGCAGCGGAGGCAGTCCGAATAACGTAACGGTGTTGGTACACAAACAATACAAAGACAAAGCACTCAATCTTTTAAATGAAGGTCTCTTCGGGCTTAAATAGCCAATAAATATTCCCTGCCCTTACCGTTATGAGTAAAGGGCAGGGTTCTTATTAAATTCCTTACTCAAGTCCTCTTTCACATCGTTGTTCGTGAAAAAAACCGCTTTAGCGTTCAAAATTCGAAGTTTTTAAAATAGTTCAGATAGAAATTGCGCAATCCGTTAACTTTGGGTTTTTAGCAGCACTGCGTTAAATGGTTTTCGATATTTTTCTAACTCTATTTCTGGTTTTTCTGAATGGCTTTTTCGTGGCAGCAGAATTTGCCATCGTGAAAGTCCGGTCATCTCAAATTGCTTTGCAAGAAGGCAACGCTCGCAAAAGAGCAGCGCAAAAAATTATTGATAACCTGGATGGATACCTCGCAGCTACTCAACTTGGTATCACACTTGCCAGTCTCGGACTTGGTTGGGTGGGTGAAGATGTAGTCTCTCAAATTATACTGAGTGTTATTCATGGTCTCGGCTTTACTATAACAGAAGCATTGGCACATCGTATAGCAGTACCTGTCGCGTTTGCTACGTTAACGATCCTTCACATTGTTTTTGGTGAACTTGCACCGAAGTCTATTGCGATCCGCTATCCTACCCCTACTACATTAACCGTTTCTGTTCCACTGCAGATTTTTCACTTCGTTTTTAAACCTTTCATTTCCTTATTAAATGGGTTTGCAAACTTTATCCTCAAGTTGTTGGGAATAAAACCTGTGGGCGAACATGAAGAAATTCACTCCGAAGAGGAATTGAAATTGATCATTGCTGAAAGTGAAGAAGGTGGAGCGATTGAAAGTAATGAGCGCGAGCTTATTCAAAATGTATTTGACTTCGATGATCGTATCGTAAAGCAAGTGATGGTGCCTAGAATAAAAATTTCCGGCATCAATGTAACCGCTTCGCTCGATAATGCTATACAGCTGGTAATGAAAGAGGGATACTCCCGTTACCCGGTATATGAAAATAATCTGGACGAGATCAAAGGTGTTGTGCACTCGAAAGATATAGTACATCACTATATCAACAAGACTAATAAAACACTGAGTGAGATTATCTCTCCACCATATTTTGTTACCGAAAATAAAGCTATCGATCATCTGCTTCGCGATTTTCAAAAAAAGAAAGTACAGATAGCTATCGTGATCAGTGAGTACGGAGGAACAATAGGAATCGTTACGCTTGAAGATATACTCGAAGAACTCGTTGGTGAAATTCAGGATGAACACGATCATGAAGCACAGATCGTAACACAGACGGAAGATACATATCACGTCATCGCTACCTCCTCGATTCATGATATCAATAAAGAGCTCGACAAGCCTTTCCCTGAATCAGAAGAATACGATACGCTGGCAGGTTTACTCTTGCTTCACAAACCACTTGAAATGCGTGAAGGCGCTGAGTTTAATCTTGGAGGGTATGAGATCCGTATCATCAAAATGAATCAAACACTCCCTGAGTTAGTAGATCTCAAGTTGCTTCCGGATGAAGACAATACTGCAGTCGATTAGCGATTGTCCTCAAACATATACCTCAACAACTATTTTACAAGTTCTTTTAAGGCCGTTTCAAACGAAGCGCGTGCTATACCAGTCTTTTGACTATTTACGCTATGCGTTCTTGCGAGTGCCTTCCGTATAGTCTGAGATATATCTTCAAAAATAGACGCATCATCCATCTTTACTTCATTCTCCATAAAGTATGCAAACACACGGGCCATTCCGCAGTTCGCTATAAAATCAGGAATGACAGAAAACTTCTGATCTGCATGCAGGCCGGTTGAGCCAAAGAATATTTCCGGATCGGCAAACGGCACATTGGCCCCGCTGGATATAACTTCCAATGAAGAAGACATTCTGTCAACCTGTTCCTTGGTAATTAATCGTGAAGCAGCAGCAGGTATAAAGATCTCAAAATCCAAATCCCATATTTTCTGGTTCACCGTATCAAAGGAAAGTATCTCTGGGGCAATTAATTTATTACCCTGGCGATTCACAACCAATTGTGTGATCTCATCTTGCGTAAACCCGCTCTGGTTGATTACACCTCCATCGTGACTTATCACACCCACGATCTTTACACCAAGTTGTGACAAATAAAATCCGGCAGCGGCTCCTACATTTCCCCAACCTTGTACAACAGCACGCTTACCCGCTATATTTCCTCCCCACAATTCATAGTAATGTTTTACAGCTTGTGCTACACCGTAGCCTGTACACATATCGGCAACTGTATATTTCTTTTTCAGGGATGGAGAGAATTGCTCGTCTTCAATTACTTTAACAACGCCTTGACGAAGCTGTCCTATACGATTTACTTTTTGTGCTTCAGTAGGTTTATAGTGTCCTGTGAATACACCTTCCTGCGGGTGCCATATACCAACATCTTCTGTAATTGGAATCACTTCATGAATTTCATCTACATTCAGATCACCACCGGTACCATAGTAATATTTCAACAATGGCATTACAGCTGTATACCAACGTTGAAGCACACCCTGCTTGCGCGGATCTGCTGGATCAAAATTAATCCCCGACTTTGCTCCACCTATAGGAGGCCCCGACACTGTAAACTTTACCTCCATGGTTTTAGCAAGGGATTCAACTTCACGTTTATCAAGTCCTTTACGCATGCGCGTTCCTCCGCCTGCAGCACCACCGCGCAAGGAATTTATGACAACCCAACCTTCCGCTTCGGTCTCGCTATCTTTCCATTCAAATACAATTTCGGGACGCTTGTTTTCAAACTTATGTAGAAGCTCTTTCATGCAAAAATTATATATATAGTGATCGGGGCTGCAAGAATAATAAAAATTAAAAACCAACCACTAAACCCGAAGAACTATTTCTGGACGCATGTGTAACACTGCTTAAGCAGTTAACTTCATTTCGTACACGAAGTATACCCAGAAACGCAAACACCAATGCTTCTTTGAATTTGATAATATCATCTTCAGGTATAATAAGCGTTGCATGATCGCCACATAATTCGAGCAATCTCAAAATAAAGAAAGAGTTAAACGCTCCTCCTCCCGTGCAAAATATTTTTGCGTTTTCATTAGTCGATAACACAACGCTGGCAATTTCGGCAGCTGCTGATTCAGTCAAGGTGCGCAACCTGTCATTCAACGAAATCTTTTCGTTGTCCAGCAAAGGCTTAATCTGCTTTTCAAAAATCTCCCGGCCAAGCGATGGCCGTTTTTTCCGGAGACCGGTATATACCTTTGCCAGTGCTTTCCACAACGCAGTATCGACTTCCCCCTCACCCGCCATGGCACCTTGCGCATCATATTTTTTTCCTGCCTTCGATGCCAGGTAATTCAGTCCCATATTCATAAAGCATACATCGTATGCAATGCGCTTTCCTTTTACATCCATCGACAGGTTTGCTATACCTCCGAGGTTCAGACATACATCATACTCACTAAAAAGAAATTTATCTCCTGCAGGAACCAACGGAGCGCCCTCACCACCCAGCACTACATCCAGGCTTCTGAAATCATATACCACGGGAACACCACACGCAGCATGCAACGCCTGTCCATTCCCGATCTGAAAGGTGAAACCACGCGCAGGTTGATGAAATATAGTATGCCCATGCGATGCAATAAAATCACACTTCAACTTATGCTTCGCGATAAAATCAGCACAAGCCTTCCCTAAAAATTTACCATAGGCTATATCCAGTGAAATCAGTTCTTCACCAGAAAGATTTTGTGCAGACGACAATTTATCAATCCAGGAAGCTGGATATTTTATGGTTACAGCTTTTTCAATATCATATTTCCACCCCTTTTCGGTTTTACTGAATTTACAATACGCTATATCAAGTCCATCGAGCGATGTGCCTGACATCAAGCCTATAACTTTATAGTTGTTCTTTGAATCCATATTTTTGAGAGCCGTTATCCGTTTACGGATTAATTGTTAACTGTGTGTGTGTGTGTGCAAGCATGCGAGTGACTTTAACCGACAAACAATTAGCGGATAACAAAACGATCCATGAATATAATTGTCGATTACGGTAACTCGTCAGCCAAGGTAGGGATTTTTAATCAGCGTGCGCTGGTTGATAAACATGTCTTCCGGGAAGAAAATCAATTGAAAGATTTCCTTCAAAACTTTTCGGCCGATCATTGCATCGTAAGTTCAGTGAACACGGAAGCTCAGACGATCGCGTCATGGACTACCGCGAAGAATAAATTTATTCTTCATCACACATTGCCTTTACCTGTAAAGAATTTATACGCTACACCACAGACATTGGGTGTTGACAGAATTGCGGGAGTCTGTGGAGCGCAAGATTTTTTTCAGGCAACGAACTGCCTGGTGATTGATGCCGGTACGTGCATCACGTATGATTTCCTGGACAAAGAAGGACGCTACCATGGTGGCGGTATTTCTCCAGGATTAACGATGCGTTTTCAGGCAATGCATACGTTCACTGCGCGCTTGCCGTTAGTTTCTGTAACAGAGAATCCCTTATTGATAGGGAACAGTACCGAAACGTGTATGCAGAGCGGAGTGATTCATGGTTTGATAGAAGAAATAGATGGGATAATTCGCAAGTATTCAGAGAAATTTGACGGTTTAAAGGTGATTTTGTGCGGAGGGGATACAGGATTTTTTGAAAACAAACTTAAAGCGTTCATATTTGCGAGCCCTGAACTGGTTCTCAGCGGGTTAAACAGCATTTTATTATATAATGTCAGTCGTTAAAAAGTTTTTATTACTGTGTCTTGTTGTCATTGCATCAGCAGAAGTTCGGGGCCAGGCACGCTCACCTTTCACAACGTTCGGGATAGGCGAACCTTACGGGAATGCATTGACGCATAATCAAGGCATGGCTGGCACGGGTGTCAGTCAACCACAATTCTGGTATCTCAACAATCAAAACCCAGCATTGCTGGTGTTCAATACGCTTACTGTATTTGAAGCCGGTATGGTGGGAGAACAAAGAACGCTTCGAAGCAGTAGCAGCCGCGAAAAAAATACAGGTGGCAATATGGCATACCTGGTAACGGCATTTCCAATCAAGGTAACGAAGTGGACTACCTCACTGGGATTGATGCCCTATACCAATGTTGACTATGAGTATATCCAAACAAAGACTTTGCCTGATGGAGACAACACCACTGCAGAATTTCGTGAATCCGGATCTGGCGGATTGACACAACTATATTGGTCAAATGGTGTGCGCTTATCAAGAGAGATCAGCGTTGGCTTAAAGGCTACCTATTTATTTGGGCCGATCGAAAATGTATACTCCAACGAGTTGCTTAAAACTGATCAGGTTCCCTATATCGTTGCTGTAGAAGAAAAAACATCGGTCTCTGATTTTAGTTTTGGTCTTGGGTTTTCATTCAGCCGCGATTCACTGTGGGGAAAAAATTATCGTTTCAGTGCAGGCGCTGTCTATAATTTCAAAACAAATCTTGACGCCAAGAGAAATGATAAATTTTACCGTACAACGGTTGCTGGAGACACAATTGATTCCAACGAACTGAACAATGTATATGGACAAATAAAAATTCCTGCTGCTCTGACGGTTGGTGTATCGTTGAGCCGCGGACTGAAATGGTCTGTGTCTACTGAACTCTCTTATCAGAACTGGTCCAACTTCAACAGTGTAAACAATGACGATAACGGTTTACAGGAATCCTGGCGTGCTGCATTAGGCGGAGAAATAACCCCAGACCCGGTGGCGCTTGGCAGTTACTTGAAACGCTTAACGTATAGACTCGGTGTAAGCATGGAGCAATACCCTTTTTTAGCGAATACGAATACTGTGAAAGACTATGGCATTAATTTTGGGCTTTCATTGCCGGCCGGTCGTTCCAATTTGAATATGGCTTTTAAAGTGGGTAAGCGTGGAAACAAGGACGAGAACATTTTAGAGGAGAACTACTTTAAAGTATACTTTGGAATAACCTTTAACGATCAGTGGTTTATCAAGCGTAAATTTGATTGATCGCTGACACGAACTGATAACTTAAAAGGCCATAGTGAATGCTGTGGCCTTTTCAATTTCATTATGAAACGATATTTACTGCTATTACTTCCCTTCGTTGCTTTTGCCTGCGGCAAACAAGAGATCAAAGAGCCTCTTGAGTATAAAGGTCCGTTGCGTGAAGTGGAGAACATGGAAATGTTCTATACGGAAAACGACCGCGTAAAAGTAAAGATGCTGGCAGACCTGGTATATGAATTCCAAAATGGCGACCGTGAATTCCCGAAAGGTATATATCTGGAGTTTTTCGATGAGTTCGGAAAACTTGAATCCACGTTAACTGCCAATCACGCGTATTATTTTAAAGACCAGGATCAATGGCGTGGACGCGAAAAAGTAGAAGTAAAAAATATAGCAAAGAACGAACAACTAAATACTGAAGAACTTTTCTGGAAGCCTGCAGACCAAAGGATATTCACAGAGAAATTTGTTACCATTCGTCAGCAGGGTGATGTGATCTATGGCCAGGGGCTTACGGCTAAGCAGGATCTTTCAGATTATGTAATTATTGATCCGGAGGGTGAACTGGAAGTAAACGAGTAAGCTCAGTATTATACTATATACCAAATAGAAAGCCCACCGTATACGATGGGCTTTTTTATAATACTATAGCAATCAATTACAAGACGTTGTTTAATTGCTCTTTGATCTTTTCAAGCTCTTCTTTCATAATCACAACGTGCTTTTGAATATCCGCATCGTTAGCCTTTGAACCTATCGTATTGATCTCGCGTCCAATCTCCTGAGAGATGAATCCAAGCTTTTTACCATTCGATTGTTTCTCGGAGATGATCTGAGTAAAGTAATCGAGGTGAGATTTAAGACGAACCTTCTCCTCATTTATATCCAGCTTCTCGATATAAAAAATTATTTCCTGTTCAAGACGATTCGTATCAAAGCCTTCTTCCCCAAAGAAAGAAACTATATTTCCCTTTAGCCGATCGCGAATTCGCTGCACACGTTTCGGATCGAGTTCTTCAACCTTCTTTAATTCCTGTGCGATTACCTGGCCACACTCCTTCAGCATTTTCTCAAGTACACTTCCTTCCGCCTTCCTGAATTGCTCGCATTTTTGGATGGCATCTAATAACGCAGATTTTATTTTCTCCCACTCGTCATCATTCGATTCTTCCTTGATATTGCTTTGTATAACATCCGGTGAGTTCAATGCTAATTGAAAAAGATTGTCATGCGGAGCGATTACTCGGTCAGCAAGTTTCTTTAACTCCTGGTAATACGACATGAACAAGGTTTCGTTATACGATTGCTTCATGGAAGCATCACCATAGCGTTGATATTCTATAGCGATTGATACTTTGCCACGCTCTAGTTTTTCGCTGATCAGATTCCGTATTTCTATTTCGCGGTCTGCGAAAGTTTTCGGGAGCCGTAAGTTTAAATCTAGAAATTTCGAATTCAGGCTTTTGATTTCGACATTGATTTGCAGCCGGCCATCATCGTAAGCTGACTGGCCAAAACCTGTCATTGATTTTATCATAGATTGAAATTATAAAATAAAGGAACGGAAAAAATCCGTTCCCTGAATGTCTGCAAGATAGCAGACGCAAACAATATCTGTAGTCTGTATCAGAAATCAAAACCGAGTGTCACGTGCAACTTCGGATCTCCCACTTCATAGTTCTCAACAGGCCATGCAAGATCCGCTTTTATATAGTAGCCCAGTAACATCGTGCGGAGCCCTACACCATAGCTATATAACCAAGGATTCAAGTAATTTTTGATCTCCGCCTGAAAAGGTCCTTGTGTAATCACATTATAGCTTACACTATTGTTAGATGAGAACGGTGGCTTACCTGACCAACTTGTTCCTATATCATAGAAAGCAGTGAACTGCATATTCCGGAAAAAGTTAGAAGTGATGGGGCTGCTTACCAATGCGCGAATGAGAGGAACACGAAGTTCAGCATTCAGCATCATAACACTGTTTCCAAAGAGCGTACCATAATTGAAACCGCGAAGGTTTGTAGCATACTCCATGAATAATATATCCTGGTTTGCAGTGGCTACACCCAATGGATTAGGTTGCCCTTTGCTTGTGGTTCCGCTATAGCGTGTTTTATTGGCGATCCAGTTATCCATACCACCCAACATATATACCTTGGGAGAGTTGCCGAAGAATGTTCCCGCATATCCTCTTACTGCCAGAACAATTTCTTTATAGATCTGCTGATAGTGACGCAAGTCAGCAGAGAGTTGTGTAAAGCTGAGGTCTTTATTGTTCAACCCTTGTTGATGTTGGAAAGTGATCTTACCACGACTTCCTTCTATCAAGTTCAATCCCGTGGTTACAGAGTTGTCATATACCAGTTCAGATTTAACACCTGCATAATAATTAGTTACAGGCACCGCCGTGGGAGGGCTTGAAGGGAAATCCGATTCACCCAAATCGATAGAGCGTGCTGCTGCACCAAATGGTTTTATAGTAAAGCGGATCCGGTCAGATATAGGGAGCGCAGCACTAACCTCCAGACGATTCAAAGTATATTTATAGTCACGGCTTCTCAGGTTATCGCTTGTCTCAATCGTCTGCCAGCGAATTGCCTTTCTGTCAAAGCGAATACCAAAGTCGATAAACGAAGGGAGATACTGAAACTCTGCATATACATCACCGCCTTGCAGATCGACTGGAATCATTAAACCACCAATGAATCTATAGTTCTCCAACATATCGTTCATCTGGGTTTCGATCAACAGCCCGAGGCTTCGCAGCGGATCCCACACCAAGGATGTAACCAGGTTATCAGCACTGAACTTCGATTCATACGGGAAGGGCCCAGTAATTCTGCTCTTGTCACGCGCTTTCTTGTAGCGTGAAAGGAATGATTCTGTAGGTTGATTTTGCTTTACAACTTCATCTTCAAAAACATAATTGTCGGTGTTAACGACATCCGGTTTCTTCGCACCCGCCTTCGGAATGGAATCCGCCTTTACTGTCACCGTATCCACGGGTATATTCAATGAATCCTTCTGAGCCGTTGTATCATTGGCAGTCTGCGATTCTTTCAGTCTTGCATTGAGCAAATCTTTTATGCTCATGTTTTTATTTTCTTCCTGCTTGCGTTTTTCACGGATCACACGAGCTTGCTGCAATTCTTTTCTTCGCGTTGCAGGAGTAAATACCTGTTGGTTGACATTAAAGCTGCGCGTTACATAAATGCGTTGCTTTTGATTCTCCATCATTACCATCGCCAGCGTTCCTGTAGTGACGTTGAGATCATAATTCTTAACACTGGTGGAGTAGTTCGTCACCTGAGTATATATACCATTCGAGCGGTTAAACCTGAACAAGTTTATTATACCACGCTGATCGCTCAGATAATAGAATACATTTTCATCACTGGCGATAGGGCCGGTATCTTTACTCAGCGTATTGGTAACACGCTTCAACAGAAGTGTTGAGCTGTCGAGATCGAAAACAAAAAGATTATAGTTATTCGTTAACTTTTCGAATGCAGGTTTCGCGTTGGCGCGAAGCGTATCGTTGGTACGGTTAGAGCTGAATACGATTCGGTTTGAATTCGGTATAAACGAAGGATCGAGATCATCGTAGAGATCATTCGTTAACCTGCGCACCCGATCTCTGCGTGCACTTAACAGGAATAGATCGCTCTTCCCTTCGAAGTCTGCACTTAAGATTACCAGACGACCATTTCCTGAAAAACTGAAACTACGGATGTTGCTGAATTTTTCAAGGGCCCGTGGCTGCTTGCTGTTCGTGTTCAGATCATATAGCCAGAATACATATTCACCATACTTCACACCAATCACCCCGAGTGTGTTGGCATCCGACCATGCGATAAGCGGTTGCCGGTAGTCAACCCGTTGGTTGATCACTTTACTTCCTCCCGAAATAATGGTCTTGTCTTTTCCGCTTTCAAGAGAGCGGATCTTGATTATATACCTGCCGCGGTCATTCTCGGCGTATGCTATATGTCTTCCATCCGGACTTACTTTAACGGTGGTATATTCAGTAGTGCGATTGTTAGGAGATTCAAAAACAGTGGAGTCGCCAGGGCCTACATACGATTTGCTAACTACAGCTTCCATCTCTGAATAATACCGCTGCCATTCCGTTAGCATTTGTTTGAAACTAATCCCCAGCGTTATCTGTATACTCTTCTCTTCGTTTCGCGTTACACGTGTATAGTTCAGGATGTTGGCCATGCTACTCTTGCCATACTTCTCCGTAATAAAATTCCAGATCGATTGCCCTACTAATGAAGCGTCTTTACCGGAAAGCCGGGTAGCACGTTTTGCTTTTTTTGTACGCATCAACTGACGGATATAGTCATCCATCTCAGCAGTCCATCCTTTAGCAACATATTGTGAAGCGCCTGCTACAAACCATTCCGGCAAGCTCATCAGAATAGAGCTTTGAAAAATATCTTTCAGGTTACCGCCAAACATCATCTCATTTACCATGAGTTCGGAGATTTTATACAGCAGTTCTTCTTTGAATTCCTGTGCTGTACCGAGATGAGCTACTTCTATATAAGGCTTAATGAACTCTGTCTCCCCACCAATTTTATTCGTATTACGGTTCAGCCCCATATTACTTTGGCGCAGATCGGACAGCGAATTATATACAAAGACTTTCGTTTTGAAATATGGAGGATAATCGATCATATCGGTGATGCGATCGAACTCTGCCTCTAAAAATTCGAGTGCTTCTTGTGCTACACCTTTACGTGCATCATAATAATATACATCGAAATTTTCTCCGCTCAGGTATACCCAGTCGAACTGGCGGTATTGAATTCTGTTCTTACCAAATACCTCACGCGCCTGCTGAGCTTGTACCCGCGCAGTAATTACTGTTAGTAACAGAACAGCAAATATTACTCTTCGCAACATCATAATCATTTAGGGGAAGTCCAATATACTGATTTATAACGTTCAATGTCCACCAGTTTGTTTAAGGGCGTACCATTTTCCATCCAGCGGATTAAAACATCCGAAAAATACGGCGCCAGACTTACTCCTTTCGTACCAAGCCCATTAAAAATTATTACAGACGGCTGCTCCGGGTGACTCCCCAAAATCGGTCTGCGGTCAGGTGTAGTCGGGCGAAAGCCCCATTCCTGGCTAACGCACTGATATGAAATATCCATTAGGTCTTTAAATTTTTCTTCAAGTTCTGTTTTTGCTTCAGGTGTAATACCGGGATTTTTATCCTGGAAATTATACGTTGCACCGATCCGCCATTCACCAGACTTCATGCCCGGAACGATGTAAACGCCGCGGTTAACAATAATATTTTCTTCGAATGCTGATTGAATCAGAATAGTCTCGCCCTTCAACGCATTTATCGGAAGCCAGCGAAACCAGGAACTGGTATGCACCCCGTTGCAAAAAATAATTTTGGAAGCCTGGAAATCTTTGTAGACTACATGATTTTGCTGAACGTGTAGATGCTGTTCATCAAAGTGCTCAGCTAAAATATATCCGTCTTTCTCAATCCATTTTCGCACCGCCCCGATATAGCGTGTTGTACTCAGGTAGCCGCATTGTTGCAGCAGCAATCCTCCGAATGGATCGTTTACATGATGAAATGCATTCGCTGAAAAAATCTCCTGGATATACCCTGCATACAAGGGATCTGCGCTTCGGGCCATCCATTCATTTTGTTCTTCCACTGACAGGAAGGGGCGATAGAGCGGCATGGGGAAGAAAAATTTTTCTCCGGTAGTCTGCTCTGCCTGTGAATAAAAATCATGGAGGTATGGAAAAAGCGTATCGGCCATCCAAGTCTTCACCATTTTTTTTCCGGTAACCGGATTAAACAAGCCTGCGGCCACACGTGATGAAGTATTATTATCGGGTTGATCGATCACCAGAATTTTACGCTTCTGATTCAACAACTGAATTGCCAGTGCCGAACCTGCAAGGCCCTGACCAACTAAAATATAATCTACTGCCTGCACCTAAATACTGCTAAGACATAAAAATGAAAATAAAATAATTGGCCTTCTGAAAAATTCCCGATTATTTTTGGCGCATGCTTCATCTCCAGACTTTTGTTTTTAATCCCCTACAGGAAAATACGTATGTGTTATTTGATGAAACCAGAGAATGCATTGTGATTGATCCGGGATGTTATGAAGCATCAGAACAATATGATCTTGCAGATTTCATTGAAACTAATCAACTGAAGGTGGTGAAGTTGCTCAACACACATTGCCACGTAGATCACGTGTTGGGAAATGCTTTCATAAAAGAAAAATATAAAACCAAACTATACATTCACGCCATAGACGAAGCTACACTTAGAGCTGTAAAAGTATATGCATCGCATTATGGTTTCTTTAACTATCAGGATGCAGAACCCGATGCGTTTCTGAAGGAAGGTGAAGCCGTCACGTTCGGGAACCAGTCGTTGGATGTCTTGTTCGTTCCGGGCCACGCTCCGGGGCATGTAGCGTTCTATAGTGCGCAGGAAAAAATAGTGATCGGTGGAGATGTACTTTTTTATAACAGCATCGGCCGCACCGATTTACCTGGTGGTAATTTTGACACCTTGATCAACAGCATTCATCAAAAACTCTTCACGTTACCGGATGATGTTACAGTATATCCCGGTCATGGTCCGGAGACAACCATCGGTTATGAAAAAAGGACAAATCCGTTTTGTGCATTAACCTGACGCTTAAACGCTGGTAACAATTACCCAACAACAAATTGCTACATTTGAAATTGCCTTTCTCTCGATTCTTATATTTTGAAATCTGTGTTTGAATTATGATCCGTCATCTTCCCAACTTTCTTACATGTTGCAACCTTATCTGCGGATGTTTAGGCATTGTATTCTTATTGGAAAATCGTGGAGTGCCTGCTGCATATTTTGTATGGGCTGCGGGCTTGTTCGATTATTTTGATGGCTTTGTTGCACGACTATTAAAAGTAACATCACCGATTGGCAAAGAGCTTGACTCCCTGGCGGACGTTGTAAGCTTCGGAGTTCTGCCTGCACTGGTGATGTATAAATTAATTGGGGAACATAGCAGCAGCGAAGCATTACCCTATATAGGATTTTCAATAGCAGCGTTTTCTGCATTACGACTTGCTATTTTTAATATTGATGAAACACAAACCGATTCTTTTAAAGGATTGAATACACCTGCCAATACGCTCTTCATCACATCGCTGCCGTTGCTCCCCGCCAGCATGGGAGCCTGGCTTTACCAAGACTGGGTGCTGGTAGCGATCACGTTGATATTTTCATTGCTACTCGTTTCGCGCATTGAGATCTTTGCACTGAAATTCAAAAATTTCACATGGGCTGATAACAAAATCAGGTTTACCTTCCTTTTACTGGCGGTATTACTATTGGCTTTATTTCAGATCACGGCAATACCCTTTATTATACTTTTATACATTGGCCTTTCGTTAGGGGTCAAAGCATTTTCGAAATAATTTTTTCTTCGTTGCGATACCGTATTACCATCCGGAACCTGTTCACCTTTTTTCTTTTTGTGTTTGTAACAGAAGCAAAAAGTCAATCGGCTGTATTGAGCACGGGGAAGTGGTACAAAGTGGCGATCGAAAAAAATGGTGTCTACAAAATATCCTTCAACGACTTTAAAAAAATGGGATTCGATGCAGCCGCGATCGACCCCCGAAAAATAAAAATCTTTGGCAATGAAGGCGGCATGCTTCCACAGGCTAACAGCGCAGCCCGTCCTGCTGACTTAACCGAAAACGCAATCTTTGTACAAGGGGAAGACGATGGTGTGTTTAATTCTGGCGACTATATTATCTGGTACGCAGAAGGACCTGATCTTGTTCAATATGATGTACAGCGAAGTATCTTTAAATACGAAAGCAATTTATATAGCACTCAGAACTTTTACTTCATCACGATAGGTTCAGAAAATGGTAAACGGGTAACGACCGTTCCTTCCATAGCGGGTATATTCCCGGCTATACAATCATTCAACGACTATATATATCACGAAACCGATACGTATAACGCGCTTAAATCAGGGAGAGAATGGTTTGAAAGAATTAACCTTGATCAGCAAGCCTATACTACATCTATAGCAGGTATTGTTGATAACTCCGCAATCCGTGTTGTCTCAGACGTCATGGGACAATCTACCGCCACTTCATCTTTCCAGCTTTCGTGGAATAATGTTACTATAGCGCAACAATCCATCTCTTCTATCACGGACTCACAATACGGTATAAAGGGCGTTCATAAGCGTGACACTATTTCTACAAATGCCTCCACGGTTGGAGCTTCATCGACAACAAACCAGGAAATCAAATACATCTATACCAAAACCGGAAGCGGTTCTGGATACCTTGATTTTTTCTTGTTGAATGTTGAGCGGAAACTGGCGCTCTATGGTGACCAGACCATCTTCCGTTCACGGGCGAGTCTTAACAATACGACTTCCACCTTTGAAATCGAAAATGCAAATAGCAATACTCTCATTTGGAACATTACAAATCCATACGAGCCAAGCTTGCAACAATATACTCTTCAAGGAAGCAAAGCCTCATTCTCTACTACAACGGAATCGCTGAAAGAATTTATTGTCTTCACCACGAATATACCTGCACCGGTCTTGATCGGAAGTATAGCGAATCAAAATCTGCATGGTCTGTCAACACCTAACCTGGTAATTATAGCACATCCTGATTTTAAACAGGAAGCATTGCGCTTGGCATCACATCGCGAGGCGCACAGCGGATGGACAACAGCAGTGGTTACTCCTGAAGAAGTATATAATGAATTTTCATCCGGTAAACAGGATGTCTCTGCGATCCGCGATTTCATGAAACATCTTTACGACAAAGGCCCCTCTATACTCAAGGCGTTACTGCTCGTTGGCAAATCATCATACGACTATAAAGATCGCGTATCGAACAACACCAATTATGTAGCAACCTACGAATCAAGAAACTCACTTACGCCACTCGAAACCTATTCATCCGATGACTACTTCGGGTTTCTTGAAAACAGTGAAGGTAATTGGAGTGAAGGTATATCACCTGAAAACCATAGCCTTGAAATTGGCGTAGGGCGTCTTCCTGTTAAAACTGCAGAAGAAGCTAAAAATATTATTGACAAGATCATCGATTATGACACCAATAAAAAAACGTTTGGTTCGTGGCGAAAGAACATTGTATTTGTTGCTGATGATGGCAGTAACTCTGACTTCTATACCAGTACGCATCAATCGCAGGCAAACACATTAGCCAACACGATTGAATCTGCGCAAGCAGGTTTAAATGCGAAGAAAATTTTTCTGGGTACCTATACCAAAACCGTTAAGCCGAATGGTGAATCTATACCTGAAGCAACCGAAGACATCATTGACAACTTCGATGGTGGTGCGTTGATCATTAATTATACCGGACATGGCAATGAACGTGTATGGACTGACGAGCAGGTATTCACCAACTTTAACATTGACGAACTCAAAAATACCCGGTATCCATTTTTAGTAACAGCAACTTGTGAGTTTGGAAGACAAGATGATCCTGCACAGATCTCCAGCGCAGAGCTAAGTGTACTTCATCCCAACGGTGGTGCTATAGGATTGGTAACTACTGCGAGGCCGGTATATTCTTTTACGAACTTCGAATTGAACAAAGCATTTTATGAAGCGCTGTTTGAAAAAGAATCGGGTCGGTATATTCCTATGGGAGAGGTTTTCCGAAGAACAAAAAACAACAGTATAAGTGGTGTAGGTAATCGTAATTTTTCATTGCTGGGAGATCCATCGATGACACTTGCCATGCCTCCGCTGTCCGTAAGTATAACTGATATAAAAACAACCACCGGCTCTGATACTTTGAAAGCATTATCAACGGCTGTTGTTAAAGGAGAGATCGTTCATGGTGATGGCAGCCTATATGAAGATTTCAATGGTACACTTGAGGCTACGTTGTTTGACAAACAAACTGATTTTGTAACCATCGGAAAAAACAATCCGGCTTTTTCCTATAAGGAATGGTATAACATTTTGTTTCGTGGAAAAGCTTCCGTAAAAAATGGAGCATTCGAATTCAAATTCATCGTACCGAAAAATATGGCGTACGAAATTGCTCCTGGTAAATTAAGTCTATATGCAGCAGATTCATCTCAGTCGCTTGATGCTGCTGGAGCCACGTCAGATTTTAAAATTGGAAGTAGCGAAAAAAATCCTGCAGCAGACAACACTCCGCCTGCTATACACCTGTATATGGGGGATACAACTTTCATCAATGGGGGTATTGTTAGTCCGGATGTAACCTTACTCGCAAGACTACAAGATGCGAGCGGAATTAATGTATCAGCATATGGAATCGGCAACAACCTCGTGGCTGTACTCGACAATGATGAAATATACCCAGTGAGCGATTATTATATAGCCGATCAAGATGATTTTACAAAAGGATGGATTAACTTTCCGATTAAGGACTTGACGCCTGGTAAGCATTCCATCATCCTGAAAGCATGGGACACTTATAATAATCCAGCGGAGGCCCGAATTGATTTCAGGGTTACAGATGGTGAAGACCTTAAAATTGAAACGTTTGCTAATTATCCAAATCCATTTGAAACTGAAACCACTTTATACTTTACGCATAATCGTTCTGGTGATGACCTCGAAGCACAATTATCCATATATTCGATGACGGGGCAGCAGTTGCTGGCATACTCCTTTAGTATTACAGAAAGCTCCTATAAAGTAGAACTAATGAAATTTGATGGATTGACAGACCTCGGCAAAAAACTTCAACCCGGATTATACTTGGCACGTGTTGCGGTTCGTTCCATAACGAACGGCTCCAAAAATGAGCGGCTTACAAAGCTTATTGTTGTTAATTAATTATCTTTACAACGCTTGAAAAATACGTTAATGAATTTTAGAGTAACACTCGCCATCACTTTTGTGGCCTCTTCGTTTCAATTTGGATTCTCACAAGTTACAAATCCCGGTAACTTAATAGGACAGGATAATGCGATTACAACCGCAGTACCTTTCTTAGCCATATCTCCTGATGCACGTCATGCTGCGCTCGGTGATGCCGGTGTTGCAACGTCTCCTGACGCCAACTCTGCATACTGGAACGCAGGAAAACTTGCTTTCATTGACAAAAAATATGGAGGAACTCTCTCCTATACTCCATGGCTCGGCAAGATCGTAAACGACATGTGGGTAGGATATTTTTCCGGCTACTACAAGATCAACCGTGAACAAGCTGTTGCTGCATCTATCAAATATTTTGACCTGGGCGATATCACTTTCAATACCGGTCCGGATCCAAGCCAGATCATCGGTGTATTTAACCCTCGCGAATTTGCTTTCGATATAACCTATTCCCGTATGCTGACAGAGAACTTCAGTATCGGTGGATCACTGCGATATATACATTCCAATCTTACAGGAGCTTTTATTCAGGACGCAAAATCTGCTAACGGTGCTGCTGTAGATATAGGTGTTTATTATACCAAGCCTATGCAAGGTGCCAAGAACTCAACGCTTTCAATCGGTGCTGCCATCAGTAACATCGGTACAAAGGTTTCTTATACCGATGCAGACAATAAAGATTTTATACCAACGAATCTGAGATTGGGAACAGCGTATACAACTGAACTCGATCCATTCAATAAAATAACGTTCACCGTAGACTTCAACAAACTATTGGTGCCTACTCCGGATCCAAATGATCCTGATGCAAACAAAGATAAATCTATACTCAGTGGTATGTTTGGTTCCTTCTCTGATGCTCCCGGAGGTTTCAAAGAAGAGATAAAAGAAATCATGACTTCCGTAGGTGTTGAGTACTGGTATAATGATCTTTTCGCAGCACGCCTCGGTTATTTCAACGAAGCCAAAACAAAAGGAAATCGTAAGTATATGACAGTGGGTGTAGGCTTCCGTAAAAACCGTTTCGGTTTTGATGTTGCTTACCTGGTGCCTACCAATAAACGCGAACATCCTCTTGCTGAAACTATACGCTTTACCTTGCTTCTGAACATTGACGGAACGCAGGCAGAGAAAACTGAATCTGTTACTGATTAATCCTGCATGATTGACCGTAGTATAGCCCCTGCCTTTACAAGGAGTATAGATTTTCAATTAATCCAGCCCGAAGAATTAGTATTACCCAATGGAGCAAAAGCTTTTTTTGTTTCCGGAGGAACACAATCTGTTATTCGGGTTGAGCTGATTCTGAAAGCAGGGCGCTGGTTTGAGAGTACATGGGGAGCGTCTTATTTTTCTTCACAACTTTTATCAAAAGGAACTTCAAAAAAAAGCAGCTTTGAGATCGCACAATTATTCGATCAATATGGTGCTCACTTTGAAATCAGCCCAGGACTTGATGTCGTTTCTATTTCATTATATACACTTGCTAAAAACCTGAGTCCAACACTTTCACTCGTACGTGAGTTGCTGGAAGACTCTGTTTTTTCTGAAAAGGAAATTGCACAGCTCAAAACGATCTATCTTCAAAACCTGAAGGTAAATAACGAAAAGACGAGCTTTCAGGCATCGAAACTGTTCCGCAAAAAATTGTTTGGAGAAAATCATCCATACGGTAAAGAACTGGAAGCCGAAGATGTACAGGCATTGACACGTGATCAATTAGTGGAACATTATACCACGTTTGGTAAAGACTTCACAATTCTTGTTTCCGGTAAAATTGATGCTATCAGCAGGCAAAATATCATAGATGAACTCTCTGCTCTCCCTTTTGTAGCAGTCTCTGAGAAGGAGATTAAGACGGGAACTCCGGACACCTTGCACGAACGAATTGGCAAGAAGGGCAGTGTTCAATCATCTATCCGTATGGGTACGAAAGCTATAGCACGGGCTCATACTGATTATGCTCCAGTTTTATTTCTGAATCATATATTGGGTGGATACTTCGGTTCGCGATTAATGAAAAATATCCGTGAAGAGAAAGGCCTTTCGTATGGTATATATTCATCGTTGCATACTTTACAACAAGACAACTATACGGTTATTGGTGCGGATGTGAATAACGAAAACCTTGACTTAACTTTCGAGGAAATCCGGAAAGAGTTGAAGCGTCTTCGCACCGAGTTGATCGATGAAGAGGAACTGGAGATTGCCCGGAATCATTTTATCGGAAGTCTGCAGGCAGAGATCACCACACCATTTGCGCATGCTGATAAGATCAAGAATATATACTTATTCGGTGTTCAGAAAGATTACTATCAGAAGCTCATCAACAGCATCGACAGTATTCAGCGTGAAGAATTGATTGCTATAGCCGCTCAATATTTTTCTGAAGACAAATTTATTGAAGTCGCTGTCGGCTGATTCTAGAACCTTTCTTATCTATACTATACATTTCATTTGAGGAAAATCTCAACTGATCTCAGGTATCTCCAACTGAACGGTTGTCCCCTTCCCTATTTCAGATTCTATATTGATGTGACCATTCAATTTGTCGATGGCCTCTTTTACTATATATAGTCCCAGTCCCGAACCGGCACCATCATCGGTAGCGCGATAGAACATTTTATAGATGTTGGGCATGTGCTCTTTCTCAATTCCCTTGCCGTTATCTTCTATAGCCAGTTTAGCCAATCGCCCATTGATAGCAACGTTTACTTTGATAACCGGATCTTTACCGTTTCGATAGCGGATTGCATTGGATATAATATTATTCAAAATAACTTTCAACCTCCAACGATCTGAGAAGAAGGGGCCGTCTTGTTCGATATTAATAACGCGCTCTACGGATTTGCCAGTGCTGGTGGCAAACTTCAGTTGATTAAAAGTCTCTTCGATCAACGGCTCGAATAAGATCTCTTCGCGTTTCACTTCCAACCGTGAGTTCCGCGACTGATCCAGGATTTCCTTAATAAAATGATCTTGCTGCAAGGCACTCTTGTTGATCATTTCAAGATACATATCCTTCATGGCAACGTCTTTGTCTACACGTGCCAGGTTAATCAAGCCAAGAACGGATGCTATAGGAGCTCGCAGGTCATGCGAAACACTATATACAAAATTATCGAGCTCCGTGTTACGTTTGCTCAACTCCTGGTTTGTGCGCTGTAATTTTTCCTCGGCAATTTTACGCGTTCCAATCTCATCATTCAGTGCCTTTGTTCTATCGAGCACCATGCCTTCCAGGTTCTCGTTAAACTCCTGTAACTGATGCTGTACATCCAGACGCTCCTTCACTGTTGCCGAAAGTATAATGGTAGATATACTGATAACTCCTATAAAGATCTGCAGCAGCAATATAGAATTCGCGGCACCTGCCAGCACGAACGGTCCGGAGCCCTGTACAGTAAAGTATATAGAGATCAGTGATACGACCAACACACCTGCAATGGCAACAATCAGTTCGAACCGGAATGCCAGCCACAACAAAAAGGGAAGAGCCAGCAGCGGCAACGCTCGTTGCATCGTTAGCGTCAGGTAATCAACCTGTAACAACAGGTATATAGCAAGCGTACTCAGAAAGTATATACTTACTTCGATCATCCGTGCGGTAGATAATGTTACCCTTACCGGCCTGGCAATAGATAATATAAAGGGAGTGAACAATAAAATTCCAACAACATTACCAATCCACCATGAGAACAATGTTTCAGATATAGCATCCAGAGATATAACCGCGTTCAAGTATAAACTTGCTGTACCTATAGATGCACCCGCAAGGCACATAAACATGGTGACGAACAAAAACCGAAATGCATTCTTGGCATGCTTGAATGGATAAGGATCTCTAATCCATGATTTCACAAGGTAATTCCCTATGACAGCTTCAATCGTATTGCCGATGGCTATAACCGTGCTGATAGTAATAATCGTTTGAGGGCCTAGCGCAGGATTATTCCAGTACGCCATGATGTTGGCTACCAGTGCTCCGATGGTTATACCAGGCCATACTGATCGCCCGAGTATAATAAGAAGTGCAAAGGCAATTCCTGAAGGAGGCCATGCCGGCAAAGCTGTTGAATTTTCAAAAGCGAGTAGATATCCGAGCCGTGCAAAGAGATAATACAGTAACGCCACACCTATGATTTTCAGGTCAAGGCTGTATTTAAGCGGGAGTTTAAGGGTAGGCATTAATTCTCTCACAATCAAACAAATATATATTCTTAAAATCCATTCCAAGCAATGTAAACAGAAGGAACACACGTTCTGAAAGGCAGACGAACGCTTTTAGGGGTTGAAGCGTCAACGGAAGTATCAACCCAACCTGCCATTGCGTCTGTTTATTGATAAAACGGCTCAGTACAGCCATCCATAATTAAAATACAGGTGAAGCAATGATCTTGTGATGAATCGCTATACACTATATGTCTGAATATTTATCTTCACGAAGTTTTTCAAACGCACTATGGATCTTACTATCTTTTTCTCACCAGTCGATGAATCGCTCTATACTGACATCTCTTCACCATCCAGCTTTTTAAAAAACATTTCGATATACGGTGACAAGATGCCAGACTATAAGGATTCGCACATCGCTATATTTGGTATTGAAGAAGAGCGGGGATCTATACGCAACACAGGCACCGCCTCTGCACCAGACGAGATCCGTAAAAAATTATATACTCTTAAGAAGGGAGCAGGGGCTTATCGCATCGTAGACCTCGGCAATCTAAAGCCAGGGCTTGACCTGGAGGAAACGTATACACGCATCAGCGAAGTTTGCCGAATGTTACTCGAAAGCAACGTACTTCCTGTCATTATCGGAGGTTCGCATGATCTTGACTACGGGCAATATTGTGGTTATGAAACGATGGATAAGCTCGTCAGCTTACTCAACGTTGATGCTTACCTGGATTTAGAAGACAAAGAACAAGGTGCGAGCAATCAACACATCCATCGTATTTTACTTCATGAGCCTAATTTTCTTTTCAGCTATACACACCTCGCATACCAAAGCTATCTGATCGACCCACTGTCGGTTTCCATTCTTGAAAAATTATACTTCGAAGCATTCCGTATAGGCCAGATGCGTACGAACATGCAGGAGATGGAACCTACTATTCGTAATGCCGACATGTTATCATTCGATGTTACAGCGATCCGGTCTGCTGATGCTCCCGGTAATGCAAACGCTCAACCTTTTGGACTCACCGGTGAGGAGGCTTGCCAGATCTGCTGGTATGCAGGACTCAATGAAAAGCTGAGCTCGCTTGGGTTCTACGAGTACAATCCGGAATTGGATGACGTTCATAAAAAAACTGCTTCGGTGGTAGCCACGATGATCTGGTATTTTATTGATGGATATTATCATCGTAAGAATGAACAGAATTTCCGCAGCAACGATTTTCTAAAATATTCAGTGTCCATGCCTGTAGATCCTGAGGTTATCACATTTTACAAAAGCAAGCTCAGCGAAAAGTGGTGGATGGAAGTTCCCTATCAAAACGGACGCGAGCGTTATTCACGCAACCGAATTGTGCCTTGCAGTTATAATGATTACCAGGTTGCTATTCGGGGAGAAGTACCTGAGCGCTATATCAGCGCGCTTGCCAAGCTGATTTAATTTTTTTCTTCATTCATTTTTCTGAGCACACTATACATCATGAAACTTCTTGACATCATCATACTTTCCCTGGCCGTTGGATTTTTAATTATTGGCATTCACCAAGTCATGGTTTTGGGTCTCGGGCAGGCGTATTGGGCACTGATGATCACGCTTATCCTATTCTTCATCCTCACCTTAAGAAAGCGGACAAAGCGCTGATTTTTTTATTCAAAAACGTCCAAGGAAGAAACGTTTGCAGAATTCCTTCGATGGCAGCAAAATTTGCCCTGTTTCAGGTGCTTAAAATTCTGCTTTTCAGTACTATTAATAGGATTTTTCTGTTTTTTAAGAACGATGTTTTTCTAATACACAGAACGGGTTAAATTTGCGGCTCTTTAAAAATTACTTATGGCATTTATTGGAACATTGCGCAGCAAGATGGGCACCTGGGTGGTGGTCTTCGTATTTGTTGCGATCACAGCATTTATTCTGGGCGACATTTTCAGCGGTAAATCAAATATCCTGAACTGGGGTCGTAATTCGGTTGGTGAAATCGGAGGAAAAGAAGTTTCATACGAAGAATATCAGGCCGTGATTCGCGAGCGCGAAGCAAACTGGTTTCTGAACACAGGCCGCGAGC
Organism: uncultured Bacteroides sp.; assembly: GCA_902168185.1. Lineage (GTDB taxonomy): Bacteria > Bacteroidota > Bacteroidia > Cytophagales > Cyclobacteriaceae > Ohtaekwangia. Next base: position 43,731 of record CABHOV010000073.1, on the reverse strand, counting down.
CAGGTGAACGCGATATGCCTTCAATCCGTCAACAAGCATGGGATCTCCTCATCGCCCGTCACGCGATCCAACCTCAAATCGAAAACACCGGAGTTAAGGTTACAGAGGATGAAGTATGGGATATGATCCAGGGAAAAAATGTTGATCAAGGTGTAAAGCAAGCTTTTACCAATCAGCAAACCGGACAATTCGAAGCCGATAAGGTTGTATCATATCTGAATCAGATCAAGACAATGCCTGAGACTTCTGAGCCTCGTATTCGCTGGGAGTTGTTCCAACGCGATCTGAAGCCGGGCCGTGAGCGTATCAAATATGAAAACCTGCTGATCAAATCAACTTATGTTACAAAGGCAGAAGCGGAACGCGAATATCATTTGGCTACAGATGTAGCTGAAGTGAAATATTTATATGTTCCTTACTATGCGATCAGTGATTCAACTGCAAAAATTACAGATGCTGATTACGAAGCATACTATAACAAGAACAAAGAGAAATTCAAGACAGACGCAACACGCGATATCAAGTATGTAAGTATACCTGTAATTGCCTCTGCAGATGACTCTGCTGCTGTAAACGAAGATCTAAAAAGAGCAGTTGATGAATTCAAGAATTCATCTGAAGATTCAGTATATGCGAGTGCTAACTCGGATGGACAGAATGCTTACGCTAAATATACTCCTGCAACATTACCTGCATTCCTTTCTGAAGGTGACCTTGTAGAAGGAAATGTAATCGGACCTGTATTGGATGGCGATACTTACAAAGTAGTGAAGGTTTCTAAAATCTTTAACGATACTACCTTTAGCGCTCGTGCGAAACATATCCTTATCAAGTGGGCTGACGATAGTGAAGCTTCTAAAAAAGAAGCTAAAGAGAAAGCCCGTAATATCCTGAAAGATATCAAAGGTGGTGCTTCGTTTGAAGCAAAGGCTCGTGAGTTTGGTACTGATGGTACTGCTTCACGTGGTGGTGATCTTGGCTGGTTTAGCAGTGGACAAATGGTGAAGCCTTTTCAGGATGCTGTATTTAATGCTTCAAAAGCTGGTGTGTTGAATGATGTTGTTGAAACTGATTTCGGTTATCACATCATCGAAGTAACAAATCCTAAAACAAACAAAGCTTATAACCTCGCTATCGTAGAACATCAAATCGTTCCAAGTGATGTTACGATGAATGAAGCTTTCCGTAAAGCAGAAACTTTTGCTGCTGATATCTCTGATGTAAAAGAATTCGAAGCGAAAGCACAGAAATCCGGCTTGACCGTACAGGAAGCCAAAAACGTAAGCGCTGGCGACAGACGCATTGGTACATTAGGTGAAGCTCGCCAGATAGTAATGTGGTTATTCCGCGATGCATCGGTTGGTAAACTTTCACAAGTATATGATTTGCAAGATCAAAATGTAGTAGCCATCATGACTGGCGAAGTAAAGAAAGGTTACAAACCTCTTGAACAAGTGAAAGAAGAAATTACACCTGCTGTGCGCAATGAAGTAAAGAGCAAGTTGATCACTGAAAAATTGAACACCCTGAAAGGTACATTGGAAGAAATTGCTGCCGGATTCGGTAACGATGCGAATGTATATACCAGCAGCGACTTGAAACTTAACAGCAACTCATTACCTACTGTAGGATTCGATCCTCAGGCAGTTGGTGTAGGTTTCTCTTTAGAGAATGGTAAACGCTCTAAACCTGTATCGGGTGACAACGGTGTTGTGATGGTTGAATTGCAAAACAAAACAATCGCTCCTGCGCTTACCGATTACAGCCAGTATAAAACTCAACTGGAACAAAACAATCAAAACAGAAGCAGCTTTAGCATTGCAGAAGCAATCAAAGACAAATCTGATATTGAAGATAAACGCTATAAGTTCTTTTAAGACTTCTTATAAAATTTAATGGCTGCGCCTTGACCTTACGGTCAGGGCGTTGCTTTTTGAGTATGGACCAACAATGGCTTGATAACTTCCGCGAAAAACTTGACCAGCACCACAGCTGGCCATCGCTCTACATTTTTAAATTTATAGTACCCACTGGTAAAGAAGGTGAAGTGAAATTACTCTTCCCCAGAAACACCGTTACTGAAAAATTATCAGAGCACGGAAAGTATACCAGCGTTACCGCGCAAGTAATGATGCAGTCGAGCGAAGCAGTCATTAATATCTATATACAAGCCTCTAAGATCGAAGGTATTGTTGCCGCACTATAGGCCCACTCTTTACTGTGCCGTATCATGGAGCTATATACTATAGCTCCACTCGTATCAATTAATCCGCGCTGATAAGATATAGCCTCTCGAATCCATTAAAAATTTGTAAAATAGGATTCGAATAAAAAAGCTATGAAACAAGTCCTACTCTCTGCCTGTCTCCTTTGCATTGCCTTTTCAGCATTCTCACAAAGAGCACTAAATCCATCCGATGTTTACAAGTTGAAGTCTGTGTCCGATCCACAGCTTGCTCCGGATGGAAACTGGATTGCATATGTACTTTCAACACCTGACTCTGCGAAAGATAAATATGACAGTGACATCTGGATGATTAACTGGGATGGGTCGGAGTCGATTCGACTAACAGCAAGTGCTGAAAGTGAAAACAGACCGCGTTGGTCACCCGACGGCAAATATCTCACCTTCCTTTCTTCACGATATGAAACCAAATCACCTCAGATCTGGAAGCTTGACCGTAGAGGTGGCGAAGCGGTAAAACTCACCGAATTAAAATATGGCATCAGTGATTATGCATGGAGTCCGGATTCTAAAAAGATAGTACTGATCATTAAAGACCAGGAATCGATCGATGATAAAGACAAAAAGAAAACGACTCCGCCTATTGTGATGGATCGCTATCATTTTAAAAGTGATGGTGATGGATACCTGGAACACAAGCGCGACCATCTATACCTATATGATGTAGAGACAAAAAAATTAGATACACTTACACGTGGAGATTTTGATGAGAGTAATCCGGTGTGGTCGCCTGACAGTAAGCGACTCGCGTTTGTAAGTAATCGCACAAGTGATGCAGATCGCAACGTGAATGCTGACATCTGGATACTCGAAGCAAAGAAAGGGTCTACGCCACGTCAGCTCACCACATGGAAAGGTGCCGACACCAGCCCCGCCTGGAGCCCGGACGGTAAATATATAGCGTATCTGAAATCACGTTCCGAAGAATTCAGCATTTACGATCAACCTCATTTGGCAATGGTTCCGGTAGAAGGAGGGCAACCTATTCTGCTCTCGCAAAAAATGGATCGTGATGTTTCGACTCCGCGGTGGACAGCCGATAGCAAGTCGATCTATACTGTTGTTGATGACGATCGCACGAGCCATATAGTATCATTCGATCTTTCCGGAAACAGTAAAGCTATTACTTCAGGGGAACAAGTATTTTATACTCCTCAGGGAGGAATCAGCAATCGCTGGGTAGCAGTTTCAAGTGATGCAAAAACTCCGAATGAAATCTATAGTATAGAGAATGGCAAATCAAAAAGACTCACGCATGTGCATGACGATTTCCTGAAGCAAGTAAATTTAGCATCCGTAAAAGGATTCAACTCCACGAGCAAAGATGGAACGATTGTAGGTGGTATACTATATTGGCCAGCTGGCAAACCTACGAATGAAAAGTTACCACTTATTTTGTGGATTCATGGCGGGCCAACATCTCAGGATGATTATGCTTTTGATCTTACATCACAAATGCTGGCTGCAAAAGGATACGCTGTAGCGAATGTTAACTATCGCGGCAGCAATGGCAAGGGCATGGCTTTCAGCAAAGCGATCTATGCAGATTGGGGAAATAAAGAAGTGATGGACTTGCTCGGTGCAGCTGATCATCTTGTAAAAATTGGTGTTGCCGATCCTAACCGGTTAGGTATAGGCGGCTGGAGCTATGGTGGTATATTAACAGACTATACTACTGCCAGCGACTCGCGTTTTAAAGCCGCAGCCAGTGGCGCGGGAAGTGCGCTTCAGTTATCCATGTATGGATCTGATCAGTATACATTACAATATGAGACAGAGTTAGGCGTGCCTTGGAAAAATGCTGATAAGTGGATGAAAGTATCGTATCCATTTTTCAAAGCAGATAAGATCAAGACTCCAACAATCTATATGGTGGGTGAAAAAGATTTTAACGTGCCGGCTGCTGGTAGCGAACAAATGTACCAGGCATTAAAAACACTGGGTGTACCAACGCAGTTCGTGGTATATCCTGGACAGTTTCATGGCATCTCCGTACCCAGCTATCAGAAAGACCGGCTCATCCGCTGGACAGAATGGTACGACAAGTATATAGGCAATCCATTGAATCAGACCTTGCCACCAAAAAAATAATGCTTACCTTTTGCCTGTCTGGAAATTCTAAATTGAAATATTATGGAATGGAAAACAGAAAATAATAAACTGAAGAAGACCTTTAAGTTTAATGATTTCACAGAGGCATTTGGATTTATGACACGTGTGGCGTTGGTTGCTGAGAAGATGGATCATCATCCTACCTGGACCAACACCTGGAATACCGTAAGCTTCGAGCTCTCTACGCATGATGCCGGCAATATTGTAACGGATCGTGATCGTAAACTCGCAGATGCCATTGATAAGATTGTGTCCTGAACTATAGCAACACGTTCTTTATCCTGATTCAACTTCGCAATTAATCTATACCAGCTCATTGCGGTATATATATACTCATCATGTCTGCACCATCGCTATACATTGTACCCACACCCATCGGCAACCTGGCCGACATCACACTTCGGGCTCTTGAAGTTTTGAAATCTGTAGATTTAATATTAGCTGAAGATACTCGTACATCGGGATTCTTGCTGAAGCACTATGCTATAGCGCGTCCGTTGCAAAGCTTTCATAATTTCAATGAACACAAAATCCTCACGAGCCTGATTCAACGTCTGGAGAAAGGTGAGGTGATGGCATTGGTATCCGATGCGGGCACGCCTGGTATATCAGATCCAGGATTTCTTATTATCCGTGCAGCGCTACAGGCGGGTTTGAAAGTAGAATGTTTGCCCGGGCCAACTGCATTTGTACCGGCTTTGGTAAAATCAGGATTACCCTCCGACCGATTTGTATTCGAAGGATTTCTTCCTCAGAAAAAAGGACGTCAGACTTTATTAAAAAAACTTGCAGAAGAAGAGCGCACCATGATCTTTTACGAATCACCGTATCGGCTTGTAAAAACATTGGAGCATTTCAAAGAATACTTTGGCGCAGAACGTAAAGCCTCTGTATCGCGCGAGCTGACCAAGATGTTTGAAGAGACTGTGAACGGAACAATTGAAGAAATACTTACTCACTTTCAGGCAAAAGAAGTGAAGGGAGAAATTGTAATGGTTGTAAGTGGTAAAGATGATTGATCACTACATAAAAGGTATAGATAAAAACATGTGCCACTCTTATTCCATCAGCATTGTCTTGACAGGAAATTAATATACTCAACCGAAAGCATCTTTCCTGAACCATCCTTATATTCACCATCTTAAAGTTAAACGACCATGCATGTTATGAACCTTGAAAGTATTCAGCAAGATGTTATGTCTATCTGTGAAGAAGTAGGAGAATTCATTGAGAAGGAAGGCGCTAATTTCGATCTCTCGCGAGTTGAACAAAAAACCAGTTTTAATAATCTTGTCTCTTATGTTGATAAAGAAGCTGAACGAAAACTCGTCACAGCGCTTCATAAAATTTTTCCGCAGGCAGGCTTTATAACTGAAGAAGGAACGGTAGAGCAATCTAAACAACATGAGTATAACTGGATCATTGATCCATTGGATGGCACTACTAATTTTCTGCATGGCTTACCGATCTTTTCTATCAGTATAGGGTTAACGCGAGGTAACGATACAATTCTCGGAGATGTATATCACATCATCCGTAAAGAATGCTTTCATGCTGTTGAAGGAGGCCCCGCCTACTGCAACGACAAAATCATTCGTGTCTCTGCGGTTCCTTCTCTCGGAGAAAGCTTATTGGCAACCGGTTTTCCGTATCACCACTCTGCGAAGAAAGATGTATACCTTGATATCATTAAAGAGTTTCTGGAAAAATCCCATGGTATACGAAGACTGGGAAGCGCAGCGATAGACCTGGCTTACGTTGCATGCGGCAGATTAGAAGGATTTTTCGAATATAACCTCAACCCGTGGGATGTAGCGGCCGGTACATTTATAGTACAACAGGCTGGCGGAAAAGTTACAGATTTTCGCGGCGGGAATAATTTTGTTTTTGGAGGCGAACTCTGCGCTGGCAACAACTTCGTTCATTCCGAAATGCTAGAGCTCATCCAAACAAAATGGCATTGATCTGCCAGCACTAAGCTATATCTACTATACATTAGAATCACAACTTGCAGCGCGGCAAACTGCATGATCTATACTTTAATACCTCTTCATAATTCAAACCTATAAATCAATTTAAAATTTCGTTGCATGGCGTACTTGAAACCAAAACTATTTTTAAAACCCTTTGTGCTCCTGACATTGCTGCTTACCATCAGCAATCTACTCTTGGCTCAGGATAAATTAAGTCAGAAAATACCCATTGACCCAAATGTAAAAATCGGTAAGCTTACCAATGGCCTTACTTACTACATTCGAAAAAACATGAAGCCAGAGAAAAAGGTTGAGCTTCGTCTTGTAATAAATGCAGGTTCTATATTGGAAGACGATGACCAGCAAGGGCTCGCTCACTTTACAGAGCACATGGCATTTAACGGATCGAAAAATTTTAAGAAGAATGACCTTGTATCTTTTCTTCAATCGATCGGTGTAGAGTTTGGCGCAGATCTTAACGCCTATACCAGCTTTGATGAAACGGTATATATACTTCCGATTCCTACCGATAAAAAAGAGAATATAGAGAAGGGATTTCAGATTTTAGAAGACTGGGGAAGCACTATTGCTTTTGAAGGCGGAGAGATTGATAAAGAACGCGGCGTAGTATTGGAAGAGTCGCGTCTTGGTAAAGGCGCACAAGAGCGCATGCAAAAAGTATATTTTCCAAAACTTCTCGAAGGTTCTAAATATGCAGAACGATTGCCGATTGGTAAAGATGATATTCTCAAGAACTTCAAGTATGATGTCATTAAACGTTTCTATAAAGATTGGTATCGTCCGGATCTGATGGCCGTTGTGGTGGTCGGTGATATTGAAGTGGCCGAAGCAGAGAAGTATATCAAAACGCATTTCGAAAAGCTGAAGAACCCTGCCAAGCCACGTCCGCGCATTGAATCTGTTGTTCCGGGACGCCAAAAATCTGAAGCCGTTATAGCAACGGACAAAGAAGCTACGAATCATTTTGTCCAGATATATTACTCGACACAAAAGGCTTCACCTGAAAATACAATTGGAGATTACAGAGCCTATATGGTGAGAAATCTTTTTACCAGTATGCTAAGTCAACGCTTACAGGAATTAACACAGTCTGCTAATCCTCCATTTATTTTTGGTGGAAGTAGTCTAAGCGGGTTTGTCCGTGGTCATGAAGCGTATGCCTCTTATGCTGTGCTCGGTAAAGGTGGTGTTGAACCGGCTTTAAATGCCATTGTATTGGAAAATGAGCGCGCACGAAAGTTTGGTTTTACGTCTGCAGAATTAGAGCGCACGAAGAAAACGATGATGAAAGGTATGGATCGCGCCTATAACGAACGCGACAAAACGGAGTCCGAAAATTTTGTTCAGGAATATGTTAATAACTTCCTCGAAAAAGAACCTATACCGGGTATTGAAAATGAATATATATACTACCAGGATTATCTGAACAATATTTCATTGGAAGAAGTGAATCAGTATGCAACCAAAGTTATACCGGCCACCAACGCTAATAAATTAATAGTATTGACCGGACCCGAAAAAGCAGACTTCAAAATTCCAACGAGCGCGGAGCTATTGACATTAGCAGAGAATGCATCGAAAGTAGAAGTAAAAGCATACGAGGAGAAAGCCGTAGCCGCATCGTTAATGGAAAAAGCTCCTGCTCCCGGCAAAATAGCAGCTGAAAAAGAAAATAAAGAACTTGGACTAACTGAACTTACACTCAGTAATCATGTAAAAGTTATTCTGAAACCTACTGATTTTAAAAACGACCAGGTCGTATTTACCGGTTCGCGTTTTGGTGGACAGTATTTATATAGTGCTGCTGATCGTAACAATGCAGAGTTCGCCTCCACGATCGTATCACAGATGGGTATTGATCAATTCTCTCCTGTTGACTTACGCAAAGTTCTGGCAGGCAAAAACGCCAGTATCTCGCCACGCATCGGTGCTATATCTGAAACTGTGAATGGCCAATCGAGTGCTACCGATGTTGAGACATTGCTTCAGTTAGTACATCTATATTTCACGAAGCCAAGAAAAGATGACGAACTTTTTCAGTCGTTCATTTCCAAGCAGCAGGCTATGTATCAGAATATGGCTGCTGACCCTCAGTTTACATTTCAGGACTCTGTATTTCGTACGCTCTACAAAAATCATCCCTGGGCGCCACGTGTACCCAAAGCAGAAATATTTGGCCAGATCAACGAACAACGAGCGCTGGATATATACAAAGAGCGTTTTGGTGATGTCTCTGGCTTTACCTTTGTTTTGGTTGGAGCCTTTGATATAGCGAAGATCAAACCACTGATAGCAACCTACCTTGGAAGCCTGCCTGCAACTGGAAAGTCGTCTACGTTTAAAGATATAGGGCTTCGTCCTGTAAAAGGTTCATTGAAAAAAGAAGTACGAAAAGGTACAGAACAAAAAAGCTTTATCCGTATGTTCTGGAATGGCGAAGCTCCTTACTCCGATAGCGAACAACTTAAACTCCAGGCTTTAATAGAGGTATTGAATATTAAACTCATTGAATCACTCCGCGAAGAAATGAGTGGTGTATATGGTGGAGGTATGTTTGGAAACCTGAACAAGTTCCCGTACAACAATTTTACTATCGGAGCGAGTTTCCCTTGCGGCCCAGAGAATGTTGATAAACTGATCGCGGCGGCTCTTGCAGAGATTGAAAAAATAAAAACCACCGGACCTTCAGAAGCTGATCTCAACAAAGTAAAAGAAACCTGGAAGCAACAGTATGAAGTAAATATTAAAGACAACAACTTCTGGGCGCGTCAGCTTATCCAAAGCATTGAGTATGGAAGTGATGCATCGAATGTATTAAGTTATGAAAAACGAATCGCAGCACTTACACCTAAAGATGTAAAAGAGACGGCTGCTAAATATCTCGATGCTAAGAATTATATACAGGTTGTGCTAAATCCTGAAAAATAATTGGATAACTATATAATTTAAGGCTATATATAAATGATAGAAGGCGGCAGATATACTGTCGTCTTCTATCATTTAAAACATTTCGTCGTTGGTCTTAGAAATAGAACAACAGGTTGATTGAACCACTCAGGTTATCGAGACCGATACCCAATGAAGTTACACCACCATTTCTGAATTCATCAACTTTAACTTCACGTGTTCCTACGCTTGACGCATCCCATGTTTCTGCAGTGATCGTAGCTTTACGCTGTGTTTGGAAGCCTAACATATAGCCGAACTCACCACCGATAGAAATCTTTGGAGCAAAGAAATATTCAACACCTACAAAACCGCGTGCACCAACCAAAAAGTTAGAGCCTGATTTATCTTCAACAACACGCACTGCTGCTGCAGCTTCGTTTCCGGTCAAGATGTTCTCACCATAACCATAGTTATCAAAGTCATTTGTGATAGGCGCATTGAAATCAGCTGACATTGCATTACCATAGTCGTAGCTAACTTTTGTATTGTTAAACCCTAATACAAGTTCTGCACCATATACACCTTGAAGACGAGTGCTTCCACGTCTCTTTTCAATACCAGGAGCAATTACGATCGCTGTAGTATTTACTTTCTGCCAGTCTTCTGTAAAAGCTGGGAATGCAGGATCAGGATTCAATTCATTTTGAGATATAACTGCTTTGTTCGTGGTACTACGAATACCTACGTTAAAGCGGATGCGATAAGCTGTGTTGGCGTCTTTCATAAGCTTGCCAAAAACAGCTATATTATTTGCTGGGTTTGAAGCGAACTCAAAATTCGGACCGTCATTAAAATTATCGTAACCATTAACAAAGTTACCGAGGTAATCCAGGAACGGATTTGCAGAAACACCGAGTCCCCACTCACCAGCTATTGGCAGATATGCTTCGCCTTTCTTTGATCTTAGTACAGGAGCTTCAGACGTTGTTGTTGTAGTAGTCGTCACTTCCTGTGCAATTGCTGCTATCGTAAGAACGCTAGCGAGCATTGACAAAAATATTTTTCTCATGATTTCTTTTTCAGATTTATATATAGCAGATTAATCGTTGTAGTATATATCGCGGATATACTCGCCACCTTTTTCAAGTTCGGCTCCTGTACTGAAATATTCACCTGTGAAAGTCCGGTTTTCTATACCATCATCATAACGAACATCAGCTTTGAAATCAACAAGATGAATGTAAATTTCAAGCTCGCGATTACCGATCTCCACTTCGATGGTATAATTACCATTAGCATCGGTTGTTGTTTCTATGTAACGAACTGATTCGTTGTAATCATCATAGATAGCAGCAATAACTTTCTTGTTTGCTACTTTGTCCCAAGTCTTGTCTGAAGTGTTGTTTGTGTAATCGAAATCTGCAAAGACAGTTCCTGTTACAACAGCTTTGCCGAGCGGCTGTGGATTAACAGAGTTATCATTGTCACAACTTGTGATTGCAAAAGCAGCCACTACCGAGAGGGTGAGGAAAAGTTTTTTCATAATTTTTATTTTGTTAAAAAAATTTAGTGCGCGAATAAAAAGTATTTCGGCAATATGAAAGCGGCATAAAATGCGCCTTTAACAGAATTTAATTTCAGAAAAAATCAGAAGCATGAAATTTTAACAAGAAGAGTTATGCTTTTCAAAAACAATCAAATACAACGGTGGCCTACACGCAGAATTAAAGTAACGTTAATAAAAATTTAACATATTTTACTGTATATATACTCCTTTCAGATAACGTAAAACGAGTTACCAACGAACAAAATTAAAAGAGGTTACAAACAACAATCAGGTTTCGATACTTTATAAAATAACGATATAAAAATGAAGATTCGATAATTACAAACTCGTAGCATTAAATGTATCTCCCTGTTTTACATCGCCTGTCTCAAAGCCTTTTCTAAACCAGCGAGCACGCTGTTCAGATGTACCATGCGTAAAAGAATCTGGAACAACATAGCCTTGCGATTGTTGCTGAAGCCTGTCATCCCCTATAGCAGTTGCTGCCTGTAGTGCTTCGTCAAGATCACCAGGCTCTAAAATATTTTGCATTTTATTAGCGTGATGCGCCCATACTCCCGCAAAGAAATCTGCTTGTAGTTCGAGGCGCACTGAAAGTTTATTATACTCCTCTTCACTTATCTGACCTTGCATAGCATGTATCTTATCAGTAATGCCCATCAGATGTTGCACGTGATGTCCTACTTCGTGCGCGATGACATACGCTTGAGCAAAATCTCCAGGAGCCTGAAAGCGACTTTGCAGCTCGTCATAGAAACTCAAGTCTATATATACCTTCTCATCCGGTGGACAATAAAAAGGACCTGATGCAGAACTTGCCATACCACACGCCGACTCCACCTGGTTGCTGAATAATACTAATGTAGGCTCAGCATAATTTGGCAGAAGTTTATTCCACACATCCTCTGTATCTGCGAGTACAGTGGCGACAAATTGTTTTTGTTCTTCCTGCTGCGGAGTCAACTGCACTTGTTGCTCCGTTGTATTGTCACCGGTTGTCACTCCGGTTTGTTCCAATAATGTTAAAGGATTCTTACCCAGAATCAGACTGATCACTACCACGATCACAATTCCTCCTATTCCCAGTCCGCCTTTCGTTAACATACCCCCACCGCCAAATCCGCGGCCGCGTTGATCATCAACATTTGAACTTTGTCTTCTTCCAGTCCAGCGCATACAAATAAAGTTATAGGTTTAATTCCCAGAGATCGTTCCTGGAGCAACATAAACAATTATGCCATCCTATATCAGAACTTATATGAAGTTAACAATCCTACGGTTAAAAATTACAGACTTAAGCCTAATTAATATAACTATAAAGAGGTATGTTCTTCAAGGGTGACGGGAAGCGTTTTAATCCAGGCATTGATTAATGAACGGTCTTCTGCTGTAATTTTTGCTTCATGATGGATCCACAAATAAGAATCGAGCGGCATCCAACCCTCATTTACAGCATCGGAGATTTCTTCAATTTTATGATTAGCACGTTTTTGAGAATACATCTTGAACTCAGAGAAATTCAATTCATCTTTTCCTTCATTTACGTGATGCGCCATCCACCATGCTATAGGTTGAATGTTGTTATACCAGGGATACGCAGTGTTGTTGCTATGACAATCGTAACATTTCTTAATCAAGATCTGATACACATCATCATTGATAGCATACTTCTTTGAAATGTCGTTCTCAGTAATGAATGGCTCTGAAATATTCTTCTCAGGACGAATGAATTGTATAATTACCAGCAATCCAAGTATACCCAATGCGACTTTCTTTGACTTGCTCATGAGGAATGTTTCGTATACTAAAATAATTATTTAGAAATATAGGTCGTCACGGTGTTACATGAAATGCAGATTCCATCACGTGTATACATCATTAATAACTTCCCCAATATCTGCGCGAAAACCATTCAATACTTATCAGCACGACCAACACCAGGAATACCCACTTCAGATTTATCAGAGCTTTATAAGATTCTTCTGTGTGAATAACACTTTTCGCTTGCGCGGAACCCAGGTCACGCTGAAGCACATCTATCTGTGAAGCATGATAAAATTTACCTCCTGTATTTGATGCAAGCTTCCGCAGCAAGTCAAAATCCGCTGTAAGATTCTGGAGTTCTATTTCGCGCTTAACAACAGCAAATTCACCGCGTACTTCTTCATTCTTTTGATTCACAGTGGTGCGTGATTTATACCTGTACACACCTTCCTTTAGTCCGCCAATCTGGTAGCGAATGTTACCCGGACTTGTTACATAAGTATAACTTGTCTTCTTTCCACCTTCATCTGTAAGGTCTATCTCTATAGTATTGCCATATACAGGCTCATATATATCATTATACACCTGACTCTCAAAAATTACCGGCTCGGTATCTGAGAATTCTTGTTGTACAGGGTAACTTCTGAATTTACGTTTATCTTCCGTTGTGGAAAGAAATTGAATAAGCTTCCCGAACAGCTCATCAAAGGCTGCTGTCTTTTCAGTGCGATCGAATTCATTTAGTCTCCAGCGCCAGATTCCTTCACCTAGTAAAACACCAATCTTCCGATTATCTTTTATATCCACCGCCAGCAGAGGCTTTTGTGTGGCCAGATTACCAATTCGCTGAAATAATAATGGTGTTGCACTCAGTGCTACATTTATTTTTCCGAAGTGAACGGATAAAGGAGGATAGTCACCGAGCATTGTATTTACCTCGGATGATAAACTAAAATTTGAAAAAGCAGGATTGACTACCGGAGTAACTTCATCGAACTCACGTGGTATACCTTCAAACTTTACAGGTATACTTTGCTGTGCCAGAAATCGCAAATCAGTTTGTTGACCAATGACCAACAGCAATGAAGTTTTACTTTTTAAAAATTGCTGAAATAAATTTCGGGTTAAGCCACGTATATCAGGAGACTGATGAAATACAACAAGATCAATTTTCTCCGGCTGGAGCATCGAAGCAGGTTGCTCCATGAGCTGCGGAATGTGCAACAGAAATTCATAATTCGAATTATTGACCACCTCGCGCAATGCTTTTATATCAGGATGTGGTGATGCTGAAACGATCAATATTTTTTTCTTGCCCTCTACAACTTCAACAAAAACAGAAGCCGCATTATTCCTTGTATTAAATTCTCCTGGCTTTACTTCGACCTGTACATCAAGCTTCTGAATACCTTGATCATTTGCCACGGGCTGAAAATCAAATACCAAGAGCTGATCACCGTTGGATGTCTTACTCTGCTGCTCTACTTGTTTTCCATGTTGAAGTAATGTAACCCGTATGGGTTGATTGCCTATATTATGTGTCGCCACTTCTACACGCACCGGAAATTTATTGCCCTGATAAGCGATCTTGTTATAGGAGATATTTTTGATCGCTATATCTGTTCGTTGCAGGGAATCGCCTACACCTATCGTATATACCGGAAAGTTATAGGAAGCATATATAGGCGTAACGCCTGCATTGTAAATACCATCAGACACAAGTGTTACACCTGCAATCTTTCGTCCTTCATAACGGTTTACAATTTTACGAAGTGCTCCATTAAGATCTGTAACTGTTGCAGTATAGGAAACATCTGTAATTTCCTCGCCCGCTAAATTGCTTACTTCGACTTCATATCCTTTTTCTTCCAACTGTTGTCGTGTAGTGTTGATCTGATCCTCCACCTTATGCAAGGTTATAGAATCCACAGCTTCCTTTACCGATGCAGAGTTATCATATAGTACTACGAAGAGGGGCTTCTCAAATATATTATTGATCTGTCGAACGATCGGTCCGAGTAACAAGAAGAATAAACCAAACAGCAACACAGCACGGATGGCCAATAAAGCTCTGTTCCAGGTTTTACTCCAGGGATGACTTGTCCTATATAGAAAAAATGCAAGTCCTATTGCCAGCGCGAGGCAAAGCAGCAAGTAAGCAGGAGACGTCTCAAATATTATCTGTTGCATGAATTCTAATTTAACCGATGACTGAAAACAAAATGAATGATCATCATTTTCAATCTATACCATCAATAACCATACTTCTCTTTCCATAACGACCGAAGGTATTTTCTCAACTCTTCTTCGCGCGCATTATTGCCAGGTTCATAGAATTTAGTGCCTTTAATTTTATCTGGCAAGAATTCCATGTTTACAAAATTCCCTTCGTAGCTATGGGCATACCGATATCCCTTTCCATAGTCCATATTCTTCATGAGCTTTGTAGGAGCATTACGAATTGGCAATGGAACAGGCAGATCACCCGTATTATTTACAGCGCTTAATGCGCTCTCTATCGCCATATAGCTGGCATTGCTTTTAGGCGAGCTTGCCAGATATACTACACATTGCGACAGGATAATTCTAGCTTCAGGATACCCGATAATATTTACAGCCTGAAATACATTGGTGGCCATAATCAATGCCGTGGGATTTGCATTCCCTATATCTTCTGATGCAAGGATCACCATCCTGCGGGCTATAAATTTCACATCTTCACCACCTTCAATCATACGGGCCAGGTAATATACCGCTGCGTTTGGATCGCTTCCGCGGATTGACTTGATGAAGGCTGAAATGATATCGTAATGTTGCTCTCCGCTCTTGTCATATATAGCGATATGCTTTTGAGCAAGTTCCATCACCAGCTTATCCGTTACAACAACATCACCCGGCACAGATTCACAAATGAGTTCTACCAGATTTAAAAGTTTACGCCCATCGCCTCCACTGATGTTGAGTAATGCCTGATGTTCCTTTATTTCAACGTGTCGCTTCTTAAGTTCTTCATCGCGCGTAAGCGCTTGCTGAATCATGGTGAGTAACTGATCTTCACCCAGCGGTCTTAACGTATATACCTGGCTTCTCGAGAGCAATGCAGAGTTCACTTCAAAGGAAGGGTTCTCTGTAGTGGCACCGATTAATGTGATAGTACCTTTTTCGACAGCACCGAGCAATGCATCCTGCTGACTTTTGTTAAAGCGATGAATTTCATCGATGAATAAAATCGAGCGCGGCGAATGCTTTGCTTTCTCTATGACCTCTCGCACATCCTTTACGCCCGCACTTACAGCACTTAACGTATAGAAAGGTTTCTTCACTTCGTTCGCGATTATATTGGCAATGGTAGTTTTACCAACACCGGGAGGTCCCCATAAAATCATAGAGGGAATATTTCCGGATAGAATTGCTTTCCGGATTACACCATTGGGCCCTGTAAGATGCTCCTGTCCTACCAGTTCATCCAACTTCACGGGGCGCATACGTTCAGCCAAAGGCTGATGTGAATTCAACAACACAGTTATTTTTTTCTAAAGCTTTGAAGTTACAAAAACCGCTGAAAGTTGGCGCATTCCGTTATATCTTCTTTATCTCTGTATTGTGAACGGGAAGAATAATACGAAATGTACTGCCTTTACTTTTTTCAGATATAACACGGATCTGTCCGCCCAGTAGTTCAATATATTTTTTGGCGATAGACAAACCCAGGCCGGTGCCTTCGTAGGTACGGCTTCTGCCTGTGCTTTCTTGCTCGAACGGATTGAATATGCGAGGCAGAAATTCCTCTGAGATACCGAGACCAGTATCCGTCACTTCAATCACGAAATAATCCCGGCTCTCGGTGAAGTCTGTTGTAATTGCAACGCCTCCCCTATCCGTAAACTTGATACCATTTACGACAACGTTGTGAATAACTTGGCGCATCAGGTTTTCATCTGCAAGGCAGATCAAGGGAAGAAGCGAAGGAGCGAAACTAAATTTCAGATGTTTATTTCTTGCCAGAGGCTCAAGTGATTTCATTTCATCGTGAACCAATGTATTAACATCTATAACTTTCAATTTCAGATTACTCTGTTCAGCTTCGAGTCGTGACAATTCCAGAATACTGCTAATGGTATTTAAAAGTCGCCTGCCGCTAAGCTGCTGTATCGCTACATATTTCTTAATCTGCTCATCCTTCGTTTCAATTTCAATCACCTGACTTATCCCCAGAATTCCATTAATAGGAGTCCTGATTTCGTGTGACATATTGGAAAGGAAGTTCGTTTTTAATCGCGTCATTTCATCGGCTACTTCTCTTGCCCTTTTCAATTCAACGATAGATTGCTCTAATGACTTCTGCGCCAGTTCGTACGCTTTGTGGTAATGGTATATCAAGTATACTATGATTAAAAAAATCAACACCAGTGTTATAAGTCCTTCTATGAAGGCCATCTGCTGTGGTGGCGTTGAGCGAATGTTCACACCTATACCTTTCAATATGAAGTGCGTGCTTACCGGAAGAAAATGAAGTATAGAGTATATCAATCCCCACCGGCTTCCCAGTGTATGGAATGCAAAAATTATATTGGAAACTGTAAGCAGTGCTATAAAGAAGCTATAGTCGTTAAAAAGGTAAATATTAATCGTGTTATTGGCCCAGGATATGAGGATCAGTAAGTGACAAACGGGTGTTACGTTCTTCTTATACTTGAGATAAAAAAGCAAAGTCCCGAACAATCCAATAATCACCAGCCCCTTCACTAATTGATAGTGAAATCCTTTAACAACATAAATTGAGAAGAAGACAGCGAGCGCCAGTAATGATACGATTACGATGTTGTACACCAGACGTATGGTTGCTTGCCTTAATACGTCCGGACTTTGGCGCAGGTAGTCGCCAATGAAATACTCACGTAATTGATTCACGCGTTCAATTTTTTGAAGATCTGCATAAATTAAAAAGTACCAGTAAAAACTGGTACTCGAAACAATATTTACGAACGCGGTTTTTATTCCTTGTGAACACTCCTATATGGCAAGTGGAATGTCGGCTTTGTAGCAATGTACTCTTCACGACTCAAGGAAATAGATTACTCTAATCCCTTTTCTTTCATTTTTCGGAATTCACGGAAACGTCTTGTCATAGCAACACCGAAGCCAACCATTACAACTAATGTTCCGATCCAAAGTATATTTATATAGGGCTTCTCCATTGCCTTTATCACAACCCAATCCTTCTGACGTGTATTGATACCCACCGTGAATTGTCCATTCTCCGGATGTATATTCAACAATGAAAAACGCAGCCCTAAATCTTTGATCTCATAGGGAATGCGTCCTACCATTTTATCTTTAATCAGAAAAATAGGTTCAGCAACATAATCACCATGCTCGCCTTGAACACGGATCTTTGCCTTCACCGCTACATCTTGCTTCCCGAGTGGAACTCCTTCCACTTCCAGTATACGATCAACAGATTCGAGAATGGTGACGTAATCATTCGCGAAAAATTCCTGTGATAGCTTCACGTTTACCTCTTCGAGTTTACTCCACTCTTGCTCTTCCGATGGATTCATCACCGAAGAAATGTGCGTATATAGATCCGCACCAACGGTGCGGTAAATATCTGGTGAAGCTAACAGCCCACCCATCTCCTGGTTAATCTGCGCGCGTGGATACAGAGTATATTTCTTACCGTCCTTACGAAGCTCTATCTCGAAAAATGTATTTTCTCCCCGTATTTCAATCGTGTCACCGGCTTTATAGCTATGATCGTTTACAACGATGTCTTGTCCTGCAACGACCTTATCTTTATCAAGCGTCTCCTTTACATCACTCTTCCGGATATACCCCGAGTGGTAACGAGGCTCCAGTCGTTCTCCAAAGTATTCAATATCATATCCCCACATGGTGCGTGGTTCATGTACAAACAACAACAGGTTATCACGATTAAAATCTTCACTGAATTCTTTCGAGATCAACATCCCTGTGTTATTCAGTGAAACAATTTTTGAGTAGCCTGCGGAGAACATGACACCAATAAGCATAAGACCTACACCTATGTGTGCAATCGCTCCCCCTGATAAGCCAGGACTTGATTTAAATAGCGACCCAAGAATTTTTGCATTGGCAACAATGGTAAACACTCCTGCCAGCGTCAGCAGAATATAGGCTGCATTATAAACTTTAGCTGTAGTAATAATCAGTGCGAAAACGATAAGTGTAATCAGTAACGGTGCTGTCAATTCTTTTTTAAGTTTGTCTGCATCGATCTTCTTCCACCAGAAGAATTGCCCTATAGCAGAAAGCAAACCCAAGGCTATAGCAAACCATATTTGAAATTTAGAGTAGTAACCTATAGCATCCGCTGGCGGAGCCAGACGCGAATCGACATTTATAAGTCCCATTATTTTATTCACAACCGGAATAGAGGTTCCTGCAATCACCTGAAATCCCATCAGGCATAGCGTTGTTGCTCCAATGAAGATCCAGAACTCGCGCGAGTATATAGATGCCTCCTCTTTCGTTGATGGAATTTCTTTCCATCGAACAATACACAAAAAAACAGCAGCAATGAGAAAGAATAACATATATACCAGCAGCTGTCCTGATAATCCTAAATCTGTAAATGAATGGACGGACGCCTCTCCCAACACACCACTCCGGGTCAGAAATGTTGAATATAGTATAAGAACAAATGTAGCTATCACCAGAATCACAGAAGCCTTCAGCGCTGTTTCACTATTTCGATACGTGATCATGGTGTGAATGGCGGCTACCAATACAAGCCATGGAACATATACTGCATTCTCGACAGGATCCCAATTCCAGTAACCTCCGAAATTCAGTGTTTCGTATGCCCAATATCCTCCCATCAAAATTCCAAGCCCAAGAACTGCGCCACCAAACAATGCCCATGGCAATGCAGGGCGAACCCAGTCTTTATATTTCTTGAGCCAGAGGCCGGCCATACAGAATGCGAATGGAACAATGGTGAGTGCGAAACCTAAAAACAACGTGGGCGGGTGAATCACCATCCAATAATTTTGTAGCAGAGGATTTAATCCATTACCATCCTTGGGAATAAAATCAGGTTGCGTTTGGAAGATGGGAGCATCATGCATCACTTCACGCAAGAGTATAAATGGAGAGCTCCCTATTTTAACATCGAACCCCGGAATTACTACGCCTAAAATCATCGAAGCGAGAAATGCCTGAACAAGCGCGAACACCGTCATGACTGGGCCTTCCCAAAACTTATTTGTGTGAATTAATACGATACCGATGATCGTGTGCCAGAACATCCATAAGAGAAAGCTTCCTTCTTGTCCATTCCAAAAAGTAGAGATCAGATAGTACGTCTGAAGTTTTCTATCGGAGTAGCTATACGCGTAATGATATTCGAAATAATGTTTTGCAATAATGGTATATAATGCGATACAGATTCCGAGTACAGCTATAGCATGTACATAAAAACTGATCTTGCCATTCAGCAGCCAGAAATTTTTAGTCTGCAGATCGTGAGCCGTAGTCGATTTGAAATAAGCGAATGCTGTAATGATTGCCGCTACGAATGAAGTAATAACAAAAAGGTGACCGAGGTCACCGATGAAGTAATGGATCATAGTGAAGTACACATTACGAAGTGCGGAATGCTACGTTGAGTTATCGCCAACGCATGTCCTTCCGCGTGCTCCGATATTTTAAACATTGACGTTTTGTTCCTGGTATTTAGAAGGGCATTTGAGAATGATCTTGCTTGCCTTGAATTGGTCGCCCTGATAACTGCCAACCACCACTACTTTTTCAGAACGTAGCATATCGGCAGGCATTGGTTCATTATATTCTATTTTTTGCTCTTTACCGTTATCATCCACTAAAATGAAAGAAAAAGAAACGCGGTCAACACCTTCCTGAATACCTACCACATGACCTTCCGTGTCCTTTTTCAATTGTCCGACTACGTGGATGTTATTGTCTTTGCCAGCAAGCGCCATATCATAGGCCTGATCGAAGTTTACATATGTACTTGCATCATCTGCCGTGCTGACAATAATACTGATCGCAATAGCGATAATGACGATAATAAAAATGTGTGATTTTTTCATAGTCTCTCTCCTTATTCCCCCTTTTTGCCCCGCAAAATTAGATACAAAAGCCCAGAAAATCAGGGAATTTATCGAAAAACGAAACTGAGGGAATGAAAGTTTAATGCTTCCTGTCAGAAAGTTGATCTTCGAGTTTTTTCACCTTCCGATCCATCAAAAAAAGATACGCTATCAACCCTACCAGGATGATCAGAATGATAGAGACGACTACATATATCTTCCCTTCCGACCGCATCGTATCTGCCATTTGAACTTCAGATTGTGCCTGTACATTCAGTGACAACGCTACTATGAGCACACAAAAAAATGATTTAAGGATTTTTTCCATCTTCTAATTCAAATATTTTTTCTTCTACCGTTTTAATTCTTATCCGAATCGATACGATCCACAAGCCAATTAAAAACCATCCCACGACAGCAGGATAGAAAATAAATCGCATGCTGCTGTCGAGGTCATACATATTAAAACCAGGATTACCTCCACTTCCAGGATGCATAGAGCTTTGCATACGTGGAATGATAAAGATCAGGGGTATCATGGCAGCGAAAGCAAAAATATTATAGACAGCACTTAAACGAGCGCGCTGCTCTTCATTTTCAAGTGATCCGCGCAATACGAAATACGCGAGGTAAACCAATAAGGCGATGGCTGCACCATTTTGTTTTGGATCGCCATGCCAGGGCGAGCCCCATGTGTAATTAGCCCAAAGCATTCCTGTAAGGATTCCAAGCATACCAAATACCAACCCTACATTAGCATATTCTACAACCTTTCTATCCAGTGCTGAGGAAGGATTTCGGAGATATTTAACTGCATAAAAAACGGAAATTGAAAACAAGAGTACCATGCCAAACCACATGGGTACGTGAAAATAAAGTGCGCGAATGGTTTCATTCAGGATGTTCAACCGGGGAACATCGAAGAGAAGTCCGGCAACGTGAACGTAAAAAAGTAAAGCGATCGCTATTAATTTGAGCCACTGTTTCATAATCGGCTGATGACACTTTTTGCTAATTGCGGAGTGCCTTTGTTAACTGCGCCAAATATACGGGAAGAGCATATACGCAAGACTGGTTAATATGCAATTTATTGCGAGCAGGTTCAGTAGTTCATCTATACTTGAACTTCTATCGAGTCCATCAAGCACATTTTTTGTAATCTTGATTGCCATCAATAGTATAGACAATATCACGGGGAAGCTTAACACTGCCATTAGTATATTACTATTATTGGCTTTCGATGCAATGCCGGAGATCAGGCTTAACGATGCTGAAAAGCCGAAAGACGTTAATAAAAGAGTGGTGACAAACAGCCATTTATCCTGAACCGGATTATCAATAAAAATTGAAAACAAACCATAGCCTGCCAATGAAAGCAACAAGCAAAGCACTGCATTGTAGAGAATCTTAGAGATGATGATGGCCTGTGGACTAGCTATAGAGTAGTAGTAAATGAAAGTGCCTTTCTTCTCTCCAATAAAACTTTTCGCCACACTGTTGATGACAGAAAAAAGTATGGCCAACCAAAACAAGGCTGACCATGTTGCTTCGTTAATTGAATTTTTCCGTAGACTGAATGTGAGATAACAGATAAAAATAAGACTGAACAAGTAAAGGCCGATACCAGAAATTACGGCCTTACGTCTGAGCTCCAGCGCAAATTCTTTTTGCAATAATGTGAGTATCGCTTTAATGGCTATTCAATTTTCAGTGCTTTGTTGTAATCATTAAAGAATTTAATGAATAGCAATAACGTAGCTATAACTAACCCACCGACAAAACCAACGATTGCCACAATGAGTTTAGGTGTTTTGGCATCCTTTATTAGAGAACCAAAACCTTTTGCAACGTGTACTGATTGGATGTTATTGAGTTTAATTTCACTTTCAGTACGTATTTTAAAAAGATCAACTGTTTTAGCATAAAGATCAGAGGGATCCACATAAGAAGCCATGGATTTACTATCGGTTTGTTTCTTTATTTGATCCATGAAGGCGATCTCACTATCAATTTTTTCGATCATTTGTTTATAATATATCTGCTGATCTCTTCTGTTTCGTATCACCGGATCTACTGAATTCAAATATTGAACGATTTCCTTTTCAAGTGAAGGAAATGTTTTCGGATCCTTAACAATAGCAGTCACTTTCAGGTTAACAGTTTTGGCCTTATCGTTTTGCTGCTCTCCTTGTTCAACGTCAAAGTTTAAGGCAAATAAATTTTCGCGCTCTTCACTGGATAATCCCGGGATCGAATCTGCCTTTTCCAATTCATCAAAAATGAACTTAGCCTCATTTATTGAAAGTAAGTCGGTGGTAATCATCATGCTGGACGAAAATTTATCATCCGAGTTGTATGCCATCGAAATTGTAAAGATCATCCCCGCTATAGGGAGAATAGTAAAAATCAGCAGGTTATGTTTAATGGCTCGATATACTCTTGCCAAGAGTTCCATTAAATCAATTTCGTCAGATTGCGTTTTTTGCGTCATAACCCGCAAGTTTAAGTGATTTTTACTATACCTCAAATTAGTTAGTTTTGCGGCCTATTTATATTTACGATTTATGTCTTCTGTCCAATCCATTTTAGTTACTGGAGCTGCAGGGTTCATCGGTTTCCACCTGAGCCAAAAACTTCTAAATGCAGGCTATCAAGTATTTGGCCTTGACAACCTGAATGATTATTATGATCAGCGATTAAAGATGTCTCGGCTGGATATCCTGAAAAGCAATAAAAATTTCAGCTTTCATCAACTCGATCTCACTGATCGGAATGCCATTAACGGCCTGTTTTCCGAGCACCAATTCCCTTACGTGGTAAATCTTGCTGCACAAGCTGGTGTGCGATACTCTTTAACAAATCCGCATGCTTACCTTGAAAGTAATCTACATGGATTCTTAAATATCCTTGAAGCTTGCAGACATAATAATACAAAGCATCTGGTATATGCATCATCCAGTTCAGTCTACGGAGCGAATAAGAAAATGCCGTTTTCTGTCCATCATAATGTAGACCACCCGATCTCACTGTATGCCGCTTCAAAGAAGTCGAATGAATTGATGGCGCATACATATTCCGCGCTCTATAATCTACCGACTACCGGCTTAAGATTTTTTACCGTTTACGGTCCTTACGGAAGACCTGATATGGCCTTGTTCCTTTTCACGAAAGCAATCCTGGAAAACAAGCCGATTGATGTTTTCAATAATGGTAAAATGAGAAGAGATTTTACATATGTAGATGACATCGTTGAAAGCATTGTAAGACTTGTCCCTCGACCATCCAAACCTAATGCTGAGTGGTCTGGCATGACTCCAGATCCCGCGACAAGTTTCGCTCCTTACAGGGTTTTTAATATAGGGAATAATAAACCTGTTGAGCTTCTTCGATTTATAGAAGTGATCGAAGAGAAACTGGGAAAGAAGGCAGTAAAAAATCTTCTTCCTCTCCAAGATGGAGATGTACCTGAGACCTTTGCCGATGTAGAAGACTTGCGGCTTGAAGTAGATTTTAAACCCTCTACACCTATTGAAGAAGGTATAGACAAATTCATCAGCTGGTATACAAAGTACTATAACATTACAGTATAAGAATGGAAAAGATTGGAATTATAGGATTAGGTTATGTAGGCCTACCGTTGGCTGTTGAATTTGGCAAAGTACTACCCGTTATCGGTTTTGATATAAATCAAGATCGCATTGACGAATTGAAAAAGGGTTATGATCGCACACGTGAAGTAGAGCCACAGGAATTAAAATCCTCCACACACCTTCAATACTCCTCTGCGCTTACAGATTTAAAAGAGGTTAATTATTTCATTGTAACTGTTCCAACTCCGGTCGATGAATTCAAAACACCCGACCTCCGTCCTTTACAAAGTGCCAGCAAAACTGTAGGGAGTGTTCTAAAAAAAGGTGATATAGTAATTTATGAATCTACTGTTTACCCTGGATGCACAGAAGAAGTCTGTGTACCTGTACTCGAAAAAATCAGTGGTCTGAAATTCAATGTTGACTTTTTCTGTGGATATTCTCCTGAAAGAATTAATCCTGGCGATAAACTTCATCGCGTAACTACAATTAAGAAAGTTACCAGTGGCAGCACTGAGGAAATTGCAGAGAAGGTTGATCAACTGTATAAAAAAATCATTACTGCAGGAACACATAAAGCTTCCTCTATAAAAGTGGCTGAAGCTGCCAAAGTAATTGAAAACTCACAGCGCGATCTCAACATTGCTTTTGTCAATGAGCTCGCGTTGATTTTTGAGCGTATAGGTATAGATACACATGAGGTGTTGGAAGCTGCCGGAACAAAATGGAACTTCCTCCCTTTTAAACCAGGCTTGGTAGGAGGCCACTGTATTGGTGTTGACCCATATTACCTTACCTATAAAGCAGATAGTATTGGATATCATCCGCAAGTGATTCTCTCTGGCAGAAGGATCAATGATAATATGGGAGTCCATATAGCTAACAGCGTTATCAAGCTCATGGCACAGCATGAACTCCCCATTAACAATGCAAATGTTTTGATGCTGGGGATTACTTTTAAAGAAAACTGTCCTGACATACGCAACAGCAAAGTGGTTGATGTAATTCATGAACTACAAAGCTTTGGAACGAAGGTCGATATTTATGATCCTCAGGCAGACGCCGAAGAAGTAAAGCATGAGTATGGATTGTCATTGGTCCCAACGCTTACTAAAAAATATCATGCTATTATTTTAACAGTAAGTCATAAGGAATTCACAACACTTGATTTAAAATCTCTTTCACATGAAAGAGCAGTTATATATGATGTAAAAGGCTTTCTGCCAAAATCTCAGATTACAGCCAGACTCTAGCTATGGATACAATTAAAATGGTTGATCTTCATTCTCAATATCTTCGGATTAAGACGGAGATAGATGAGGCCATTCAACAAGTTTTAACATCTACAGCATTCATTCAAGGTCCGGAAGTAAATACGTTCGCTCAGTCTTTATCCCGCTATATAGGAGGAAGTCTTGTTATTCCTTGTGCCAACGGAACAGATGCCCTGCAAATTGCCATGATGGCATTGGATCTGAAACCAGGCGATGAGGTTATTCTTCCCGTTCATACTTATGTAGCGACAGCCGAAGTAATAGCACTGCTCGGGTTAACGCCCGTGTTTATTGACGTTGATAAAGACACATTCAATATAGCCCCAGCGTTATTAGAATCTAAAATTACTGCAAAAACAAAAGCAATAGTTCCCGTTCATTTATATGGACAATGTGCTGACATGGAGCCTATACTTCATATCGCTGCGAAATATAACTTACATGTCATTGAAGATGTAGCACAGGCACTGGGCGCTGACTATACATTTGCCGATGGCACCACGAAAAAAGCAGGAACTATAGGAACTATAGGAACTACTTCATTTTTCCCTTCTAAAAACTTAGGATGCTTTGGTGATGGTGGCGCAATTTTTACAAACGATAAGGCGCTGGGAGAAAAGATTAAGATGATCTCCAACCATGGACAAAAAATAAAATATCACCATGACATTATCGGTGTAAACAGTCGCTTAGACACATTGCAAGCTGCTGTTCTGAATGTAAAGCTCAATTACTTGGATGGGTATGCCCAACGAAGAAATGAAGCGGCATCGTACTATGATAAAGCATTAGCATCCATCCCAACTTTAACAATTCCCAAGCGAGCAACAAATTCAACACACGTTTTTCATCAATATACTATACAAGTTTCAGACGGGCTACGCGACAATCTCAAGTCACATCTGGAAGCGCATGGCATACCAACCATGATCTATTACCCTGTGCCGCTACATTTACAAAAAGCTTATAAGCGTGCAGGTTTTGAAGAAGGTTCTTTTCCGGTTACGGAAGAACTTTCAAAGACAGTTCTGTCTCTTCCGATTCATACAGAAATGAAAGAAGAAGAGTTGGAATATATTTCTGGTACTATCAAAAATTTCTTTCATGGCTGAAGACAAAAAATATTACGCGCACCCTACAGCTGTGATTGATGATGGATGTGAAATTGGAGAGGGGACAAAGATCTGGCATTTTTCACACATCATGCCTAATTGTAAAATTGGAGAGCAATGTAATATTGGCCAAAATGTTGTGATTTCACCGGAAGTACTTCTTGGTAAAAATGTTAAGGTGCAGAACAACGTTTCTATTTATACTGGTGTCCAATGCGAAGACGATGTCTTTCTTGGTCCATCGATGGTGTTCACAAATGTGACGAACCCGAGAAGCGCTGTGAACAGGAAAAGTCAATATGCAAAGACACTAGTTAAGAAAGGCGCAACCATCGGAGCCAATGCTACCGTTGTCTGTGGACATGATATAGGGACATTTGCTTTTATCGGAGCTGGTGCTGTGGTCACAAAAAATGTTCCTGACTATGCATTAGTCATTGGTAATCCAGCCAGGCAAACGGGGTGGATGAGTGAATACGGACATAAATTAAATTTCAATGCTGAAGGACTTGCTATTTGTCCAGAAAGTAATGAACAGTATAAATTAGAAAATGGTAAAGTATCTAAGCTTTACTAAACAGAAGAAACGGCATGAAGAATTTTGCATTGATCGGAGCAGCGGGATTCATTGCTCCCCGGCATATGAAAGCTATAAAAGAGACTGGCAACAACCTGGTTGCTGCGCTCGATAAGCACGACAACGTGGGAATCCTCGATTCATATTTCCCGAATGCTGATTTCTTCACCGAGTTTGAACGCTTTGATCGACATCTTGATAAATTAAAACGCAAAGGCGATAAAATAGACTATATATCCATCTGCTCACCGAATTACCTGCACGATTCGCATATCCGTTATGCACTTCGTTACGGCGCAGATGCAATTTGCGAAAAGCCGCTGGTGCTGAATCCATGGAACCTGGATGCACTTGCCGAAATTGAAAAAGAAACAGGAAAGAAAGTATATACTATTCTACAGCTGCGCCTTCACCCAAGTATTATAGCATTGCGTGAAAAAATAAAGAATGGTCCTAAGGACAAGATTTACGATGTGGACCTTACTTATATAACGTCCAGAGGCAATTGGTATCACTCCAGCTGGAAAGGTGATGTTTCCAAATCAGGAGGAGTGGCTACTAATATAGGTATACATTTCTTTGACATGTTGATCTGGATTTTTGGTGATGTGAAGGAGACCAAAGTAAATCAACTCACCGATGAGACTGCTTCCGGATTCTTAGAGTTATCGCAGGCCCGTGTTAATTGGAGGCTAAGCATCGACTACAATCAAATTCCGCAAGAAATCAGATCTCAAGGCAAGCGAACCTTTAGATCGCTAATGATGGAAGGGGAACAAATTGAATTTAGTGATGGGTTCACTGATTTGCATACAAAGAGTTACGAGGGGATATTAAAAGGACAAGGTTTTGGAATTGCGGAAACAAGGCCGTCTATTGAACTGGCCAAGGCGATACGAGCTGAAATATAGCTCCATTTAGCCTCTAGATATTCTCAAATGTACAGATCACAACGTGAGCCAATTAAAGAAAAACGTATTATATAGTCTTACACTTACCTTCTCCAGGTTCTTTTTCCCCATAATTACTTACCCCTATATTTCCAGGGTACTAGGTCCTGACAAAATTGGAGTACTAAATTTCTCTGAAAATTACTCAAACTATTTCGTGGTCCTTGCTGCACTGGGAATTCCATTGTATGGTGTTCGTGAAATAGCAAAAATCAAACATAAACCACATCTCCTTAATAAAACTTTCACAGAGATAAGTATCATTCATGTGATATCATCGCTCCTGTGCTTAGCGTTTTACACGATTTCAATATTTACCATTCCCTCCCTTCATGACCAACTTGGAATTAATATATTGTTTGGTGCTAATATCCTTATCAATCTTGTCTCCTTTGAATGGTTTCTTATCGGAATAGAAAAATTCAAGCTAATTGCACTGCGGTCAATGGTCACAAAATTGATCCCTATTGTTTTAATGTTTGTCCTGGTGAAAGATGAAGGTGACTATATAATTTACCAAAGCCTTAACACACTTGCTTTTTTATTAAATGCTGTAATTAATATAGCCAACATAAGCAGAATCACCACGATTTCTTTTAAAGAGGTAAATATAAAAAGGCACCTTCCGCCATTATTCACAGTGTTCTTCAGCGGAGCATTTATACATTTTTATTCAATGGTGGATAGCCTTGTGTTAGGGTTTGTTTCTAATTATAAAGCTGTAGGATTCTATGCTACAGCTATAAAATTGAACAAAATGATTTGCCTCGTCATTGCTTCTGTTGGAAATGTACTTGTACCAAGAATATCCAACCTGATTGCTTTAAATGATACTGATCAAATAGAATCTGTGTTGAGGAAGTCTTTGTTGTTTACAATTTTCCTAACTGTCCCTTTGGCTGCCGGTCTTTACCTTTTATCTCCTGAACTAATTTTCATATTGGCAGGAAGTGATTTTGAACAATCTATCAAAGCCTCACAAATATTATCTCCCATTATTATCTTAATGGGTTTGAGTAATGTATTTGGTATCCAACTTCTGCTTCCTTATGCAAAAGAAAAAGAACTACTAAAAATCTTCTTAACCGGAACCGCATTATCACTATTCCTAAATTTGATTTTAGCAAAGAGCTATGGTTATTTAGGTTCGTCCACAGCTACTCTGCTTACGGAGCTGATCTTAACAGTAATCACCTTTTACTTTGCCAAGAATATAATTAAACTAAGCTTGCCCTGGAAATATTTCTTTGGATGTATATTGTTTTCGCTCTTGTTTTTTCCGTTGATACACTTCATACGGGAAATAACAGAAGATCACATTAGTATCTTGCTATACTCTCTGATAAGCTGTTCGGCTGTTTATGTAGGACTACAAGTATTATTCTTCAGACATTATTTTGTCGATGAATTGTTAACCTTTTTAAGGACTATGCTTTTAAAGAAGAATCAATAGCCTACTTGATCCTTCTAAAGAAGTCCCTCCTTAATCTCGGACCAAAAATTCCTACCTGTAGTACCTTATATATATTAAGTGCCCGAGATAGAATTTTCTTGACTTGGTATGGCACTAATCGGGCTACTGAAAATTTCTCTCTATTTTTTTGCATAATCTCGTATGGAGACAAGCTCTTCTGCTGCCACGATATCTGCTGATAGTCGCTTTGATTCGGAACTACTGAAAATATTTCTTTTTCGGCAATTTTACGGGCAACAATGAACAAGTATGACGGAACACCATTTACAAGTTCGACACGCTGCGATACTTCAGCAGGATCTTTTACGGAGTACCATTTGGCTATATAGTGATCTTCAAACAAAAGTATATTATCTATTTTGAAGCCGTTCTCCGCGGAGAAAACTCTGAAAAATAATTCCGGACTAAATTGATAGAAGCCATGCCCCATAAAATTATTTGACGGGGTGATCATGATCATTCTTCCATTAAGCTTAACAAGCTCCATACAATTCTTTATAGCCACGGGAAAATTAAAAACGTGCTCCAAGGTCCCCGAGTCTATCACTGTATCGTACTTGTTTTTGTATGAATCTGATATGGGCGAGTTTAAGTCAAGCAACACGGACGCTCCTTCATAATCCGATATATCAATTGAATCAGTGGCTTTACCACCTAAACATCTAATAAACGGTTCCCAATAACCATTACCTTCTTTTAAAATTGATTCTGAGCTGACATGCTTTAATCCAACCTCATCCAGGTTCCGCTGAAGACGAGTTGATGAAACATGAAGACCTTGCCGGCCCAAACATGCAGTATCTCCGAATTCGATGCCTGACGAACGCCATTCGTGTAGAAGTAAACGAGTCATATTAAAATCAAACGCCATGTATGAAAGAGTTTATAGAGTTAAAATCTACGTTAAGATTCAATTCTTTTTCTCACCCTTCTTTGCAAAGAAGAGGAGTAATTCTTTTTAATGCCCTCCAAAGTAAACCCAAATTAAAAATTTTCAATTGAACCAAAAATACTATAATTGTGCAGGAAACAGCCATATTGAGGGTATGCTTAGAAAATTATTAAGGACGTTTTATCACCGGTCAAAGACAGAAGAATCAAAAAAAAGATATTCGTTCTTACAGAATTTTGATCCGAAGCATACGATCAGCCAAAAAATAAACAAAAAACAGTCCTATACCATAGCTTTCTTACTACCAGGATTGCCCGCCTATAGCGGAGGTATAACAGGAATCTTTAGATTAGGGACATACCTCAGTGACTTTGGACATACAGTTACATATATTGATTGTTCCAACTCTCCCGTTGCAGAATCTGAAAACAATGCAAGAATTAATTTTGAGTCGTACAAAGGAAATATAGTTACACTTGACTCCGTTAAAGAGGCTTTTGATATCGGCATCTGCACGCTTTGGGATACCGCTTATATTCTAAAGCAGTACGATCAAACATTCGGCTACAAAATGTACTTTATTCAAGATTTTGAGCCTTCATTTTATTCTTTAGGAGATCTATACTTTCTGTGCAGGCGAACTTATGAATTTGGATTTCATATGATAAGCTTAGGATCATGGAATGCCCAAAAGATCAGAGATAACTTCACAAATGTTACAGTAGACACGATCGAGTTCCCTATTGAAACTAAAGTTTATGAAGTAGCAAATAGAGAAATTAAAATTGATAAAAAATTAGATCTCGCTATCTTCATTAAACTTGAACCAAAACGGGCTCCTGATTTAATACCTCAATGCCTGATTCTTTTAAATAAGGAAATGCAAAAAAGAGGGATTGACCTAAATTGCTGGATATTTGGAACCGACATATCACTGGGGATGCCGTTCGTTAAATCGGTTGGCATGCTCAAACATGACAAATTGCAGGAGCTCTATAGAAAATGCCAAATAGGAATAGTAGCGTCTTACACGAACATTTCCTATGTCACTTTTGAAATGATGGCTAGCGGATTACCCGTTATTGAGTTTAAAGATGGCAGTGCTCCTTCTTTTTTCAAGAGTGAAGAATTAATTTTTGTTGATACGAGTCCTCAGGATTTTTGTGCGCAGATCAATTACTATATAGACCATCAGGATTTACTAAATAAAGTTGTTAAGAATGGCCAGCAAGCAATCCAGAATAGAACCTGGGAGGCTTCAGCCAAAGTGTTTAATGCAGTAATTGATAGTCTCAAATAATGCTATCTGTTTCAACACAACACTAATATACTTTGTGGCAAATCATGTTCTTATAATACTGGTTAATTACAAAGGTCATCTTGATACAGTTGAATGTCTTGAAAGCATTTTTAAACTAAAAGGTGTAGACTTCAAAGTAGCTGTTATAGATAATTCCGAAGACGAGGTTTCTATTGAATATATAACTAATTGGGCACTCGGTAAGGTAACAAGTATTGACACGCAGTACTCTCATTTAACCTTTCCTCTCATTGAAAAGCCTATAGCTTTTCATGTTGGCAATGAGTCAGACATTGACATTCAATTTGAAGAACCTATAACTATTGTAAAATCTTCTAATAGAGGATTTGCTGCAGCAAATAATATAGCGCTGAAACATTCCTTAAGGCAAAATTTCGACTTTTTTTGGCTGCTTAATAATGACACCGTTGTTGAACCTGACTCCCTTTTACAGCTCTTAAACTGTGCCCTTGAAGATAGTAAAGTTGGTATCTGGGGAAGTAAACTGCTTCTATATCAAGATCCCTCAACCCTTCAGGGAGTTGGAGGGAGATACAACAAATGGTTTGGTAAGGTTAGTGAGATAGGGTATTTGCAGCAGGACAACCATCAATGGGACTCGAAGAGCTTTAGTATAGATTATGTAATTGGTGCGGCCATGCTCATACAAAAGAAATTCCTAGTTGACGTTGGCCCGATGGAGGAGGATTATTTTTTGTACTACGAAGAGCTTGATTGGGCCATCCGTGGTAGAAGAAAAAACTGGGATATAGGGTATTGTTCTAAGAGCAAGGTCTATCACAAAATGGGCTCCTCTATTAATAAAAAACAAAAGAGCGGATCTTCATTATTGGCCGATTATTATTCTGTTCGAAATCGAATTCTTATTACGAAGAGATTTTTCAGATATGCCTATATTACGCTATACCCTGCATTTTCTAAATTTATTATTAACAGAATAATCTTAGGCCAATACTCTAGAATTATAATGTTGCTTAAAATTATATATAGCCCTAAAAAGCATTTTAAAGAGACCCATTATTCAAAAATAAAATGAGAAGATTACGTATTATATTTTATTGGCTATTTAAATCACATAACAATGTAAGCCTCATTGAACTTATTCGATTTACGATAAAACCTAAAGTGAAGGCTGTAGCGTCTCGCTTTATCAAAGACATATCTCTTGCAGAATCTCTCTACAAAATAAAATTTAACGTCATTGAATATCCCCTATACTGGCCAAAGGAATATTCGATTGATGGTATTTATCAAGTAACCAGTGAAACCTTTGACAACGATGACTGGCATTACTATCAAAAGAAAAATACAACCATTGAGCATAATGAAATTCTCCTCGATGTAGGTGCCGCAGAAGGCTTATTCGCGTTGAGTGTTGCAGACAAATGCAACCAAATAATTATGATCGAGCCAAATGATCATTTTGCAAAAGCGCTTAAAACAACTTTCCAGTCATTTGATAAAAAAACAACTATCTATAATGTCGCTGTGGGAAGTGCAGAGGGAACCATTGCTTTCAATCAAACTTCACTGAGTGGAAAGGTGGATTTAAGTGACAATGAGAGCGTTCAAAAATCAATAACAACGGTTGATAAAATAATTGGTGACGCGCCTATAACCTATCTAAAAGCAGATATCGAAGGGCATGAACTCGAAATGCTAAAAGGAGCGATTGGTACCATAAAAAAGAATAAACCCAAGATCGTTATAACATGCTACCACAGGGAGAATATAGCGTCAGAAATAATTGGCTTTATAAAAAGTATTGTACCAGAATATAATCACTACGTAAAAGGAGTTTTTCATGAAGAGGGGAAGCCGGTAATGATCCACTTCTGGAAATCGTAACACGTCCTTCTATACATCAATAGCATTAACAATCTTTTGCCAATCTACGCCGGGCGCAATAGCGACTTTTTCCATATGCGTTGCCATAGAAGGTATGGGCTGCACAAGTATATATTTTTTACCAAAAACTATCTGCGACCATCCCTTTATCCAACTTAATAAAAACATTTTGAAATAGAACCTGTCCTTGATCAACATCTTAAATGCAAACGAAAAATCAAAGACATTGAATTTAGTCAAGGCGAACCATAAACTGCTATCCCAATTACCATAGCAATAACTTCGAAGCATTTTCTCAGTCTTTCGTAGCGTTTCTTTAGTAGTTAAAAAGGTTAGGCACGTTGAGGCAGAAGTACGCCAATGAACGTTCTCGTGCAAAAGAATTCTATATCGATGCATCGTGTGTATATCCAAAGTGTACGAGTCCAAATGATCATATAAAGTGACAAAATGCGCTGACCTATTGTTCAATAAAGAAATAGCATTGTTCATCACGTTCTTTCTATACACATAATCATCCTCGGCAAAATATACTACTTCAGAAAAGCTTTGAGTCAACAAGATATCAAGCTGCCTGCCAAATGTGGCGAGGTTACCCTCAGCATTGCACCGAACGAACTCAACATCTTCCTTATTGAAATATTCAAGAATCATTGTTTCATATTCAGACGGGCAGTTGTCCAGAATAAAAAAAACCTTAGCCTTTAATGTTCCGAGCGATGCTTTAAACGTCTCAACACCCACCTGGGCCAGCTTGAACTTATTATCCTGATGTATGAATGGAACCTTCGACACACGTGGGTATATTCGGTATGCAACACAAACGTCATACTGATTATTCTTCATAAAGTCTAAGTATATTTGGAGACAAAAATATCCAATAAGACATTGATTACAACATCAATTGAAAATAGCGACTCCGGACTTCTGCCAGGAAAATACCTTCTCATCAAGAAACGGTCAGTATCATTTTTAATTCTGAGTGTATACTTTTTCCTGCTGGCAACAGTATTTGGGCCCTTTACGTATGAAGGCAAGAATTTTGTGTTTATAGTATGGACATTTCTGGGAGCCGGCTATCTTCTTATATCAAACAGGAAATTTCCCCTTACGATAGGTTATTCATTTTTTGTACTTCCTCTTTATTTAGCGTTTAGCTTTTGCTTAAATATTTCACAATCTGAGTTTAACTCATTTATCTATTCACTTTTCTTTTTATTCGCTTATTACATCTTTATATCTTTCTTTAAGCAAAGAATGAGTGTTAAAGACTTTAATTCCATTCTTCTGGTCACTCTGTGTGCTTATTTTATCGTTCTATTGGCAGGGCAGATTTATGTCAAATTGGGATACTTCAGAGGCAGTAATATCACCACTGGTATAACGCACGATTGGCTAGGTACGCTATACGAAGCGGGACGCGGATTTCGATACTATTCTTTATCAACAGAACCTTCATACGCTGCTTTTATTGTAGTTGTTCTTTTCTATGCTTACATCGAAAGTTCACAAACGAAACTTTCTAAGAAAGGCAACATTCTAATTTGGTTTATCCTGCTCTACATGCTTTTGTTTTTCCAAAGCGCATACGGAGTCATCCTGATGGCTGTTCTTATAATTTCAAAGACTACGCTTCGAAACTCTATTTTTATCATTTTTATAGGTATAATAATTTTCTTGATTGCCGCAGTAATGAAACAACCTGCCGCGGAAAGAGTCTTTAATCTCATAGCAAACGTAAGTCTCTCCAATCTGGAGAATATAGGCTCTGTTGACTATAGTGCATCATTCAGGATTCTGCCTTCTTATTTTTACGTTTCAAAATTTAATTTTTTTGACTTCCATAGTTACCTGGGTTTTGGAGCAGGACAATCAGAAAACTTCTTAATCCCTCTGTTATTCGATGTACCTATGGATACATTCCAAGGAGGGTTCATGCCGCAATTCATTTATGACTACGGACTCATATTCGGTTTTATTTTTCTGGTCTTTTTGAGATCGGAAGTTTTACCAAAATTCATTTCCTTTGAGTCGTTTGTGATCTGCCTAATGTTAACAAATGCGAATTTCAACACTCAGTTATTCTGGTTCACCATTACCTGCTTTGCACTTCTGAAATTCTACAAGAAACGTAGGGACATAGAATCACCTCCGGAAATTCTAACTAAGTAATCACTACAAGTTATCTCTGTGATAAAAATGAAGAAGATAAAATTATTTGTTGATGCACATTGGTTTGACGATCCGTTTCAAAGTACTTGTGTCTTTATAAAAGGCCTGTATACCGAGATAGCCAATGACGACAGGTTTGAACTTTATATGTCTGCAGTTGACGTTGAGCTTCTAAAAAAAGAGTTCAACTACTCTGACAAAATTCATTATCTAAAATATAGCTCTCATTCCAAATATTATAGGCTTGCAATTGACATACCTAACCTGATAAGAAAACACAAAATAGATATAGCACATTATCAGTACGTTTCTCCTTTAATTAAAAACACGAAAGAGATAGTAACAATTCACGACTTATTATTTCTCGACTTTACAAATCTGTTTCCTTGGCATTATCGCACAGTAAAAAATTTCTTATTTAAGCGATCAGCTAAACGATCAAATCTCGTCACTACTGTATCTAATTATTCTTTAAATGCTATTGTCAAACATTATAGTGTACCGAAGAGTAAAATTATTTTGACTCCTAACGGGGTATCGCAAGATTTTTTCAGGGCTTTTAATGAAGCACCATTACCAGATATAGAGAGTAAGTACAACCTAAAAAAATATATCCTATATGTAAGCAGAATAGAGCCCAGAAAAAATCACATCTCGCTTGTTAAAGCTTATGTAGAAAATAAAATATGGGATGCTGACACTAAGCTTGTCTTAATAGGGCGTGAAGATATAGCTGTAAAGGAGCTTAATCACTATTTGAATGAACTTCCTGAAAGCATTAGACAAAACATAGTCCAGCTAAAAAATATACCCTTTGAGGAGCTATTGAGCTTCTACAAAAATGCAGCTCTTTTTGTTTACCCTTCTATTGCAGAAGGTTTCGGAATACCTCCATTAGAGGCAGCGGCTTTAAAAACAAAAACTTTATGTTCAAATTCCACTGCGATGTCAGATTTTTCATTTTTTGAAAACGATCTTTTTCCTCCCTTAGATATTGAAACATTATCGCTCAAGATGGCGGCAAAGTTAAAGGAAGACGATGTTCTCAGAAGAGAGTATCTATCTAAATTTATCCTTGAGAACTACAACTGGAAGGTGATTGCTTCAAATTTCTCGTCAGATATACTCAATCTATTTTCTAAATAATCTATTCATCAAGACAGGTCGATTTAGTTGGTAACGAGCAGCAAAGGAAACAAAAGAAAAAGGTGAAGAAGAAGATACCTTTATTGATATTCCATAAGGATTCCGTCATACCCAATAGAATAAAAATGATAAGTAAACATGCAAGAATGTTATCTCCGTAGGTCTTTGCCAGACGTGATGCCTTAAGAATCAGAGCAGTAAAAAAGGCAAAGCCAATTAACCCAAATTCCAATATAACTTCCATCAAAACATTATGAAGGTTGTAGTTGACATAACCAACATTTAACAAGCCGTGCTTGTCATATACTCTATTTAGGTAATCGGTTTGATCTCCAGTACCAACCCCCTCCAACACTTTATTATCACTATATATCTCCTTGGCTGTAACTTTCCAAAAAGAAAATCGCAATGTCGCCCCTGTATAAGTTGATGCTTTCTGGGTATACTCATCATCAAGAATTCCTGACCAATTTGAATTTAATGAATCTTGAATTCTTGCGCGTGTTACAGGGAAGCTATAGATCACTAATCCGCTCATCATAAGGAAACCTATACAAATCAGGATTTTACTACTCCAATGAATAGAGGTTATTCTTTCAAGGAGTATATAACCAATCAAAACGAGGAATATGAATAACGCGGTTTTGGATGACATCAAAATCAACATGAAAAAAGAAAATATTATTATACCACCGTCTCGAATTACACTACGTTTTGCATCTCTTTCTTTCGGTATCACCAAAAGTATAATGGTTGCGAAAATTAAATAACCTGCTAAGTAAACCGGATGAAACTTGATGAGATCTGTAAACCCTGTATAGAAAAACACGTTGATATCCTTAGTCTGCCAATAGCGAATGACTGAGTATATTCCCAATGCTATAGATACGATAATGGTGAGCCTTGCAAAAAACAATAGAATATTTACTCTCTCCTTTAAGAGAAGTTTTGGATCTATTAAACTGAAGACAACAGGCAATATCAGGAATGGTATTTTTTTATCTAATTCTTTAATTGCCGCGAAGTGATTTTCACTATATAATATCCCAACGATATGAATTGCATAGTACAAAAGAAAGTACGGGAGAATGCTCCTCTTCAAACGAGACCAGGCATCAGAGTATTTTCCAATTAAGAGTACCAAAGCCAAGAGGAGAAACATTATAAAGTTACTTAACTTTATAGGTAAAAACATTCCGATGATTGCCAGTTTAATCGTCAGAATTATTAAAAAATCCGATCTATCTCTGAGGCGTTCTGTTAAAGTCGTTTGAAGCGTCATTTTTGATTTTATTTGCAATACACTAAACTTGTCTAAAATTACAAAACTTGAAGATTGCGATATTAGGTACTAAGGGGATACCAAATCAATACGGAGGATTCGAACAATTTGCTGAGTATCTATCAGTAGGATTAGTTGAAAGGGGACATGAAGTCACTGTCTACTCGCCACATTTTCATCCATATAAAGACAAGGACTTTAAAGGGGTAAAAGTAAAACATGTATTCTGTCCCGAAAATATATTAGGAGGAGGAGCTCACTTTATCTATGACCATCTTTGCCTTTCTGATGCGTACACACATAATGATTTTGATATAATCTTCGAGGCTGGTTATGCCAGCTGCGCTCCTTCATTACAGTATTTCAAATCAAAAAAAAGAAAGCCCCTTGTTTTTACAAACATGGACGGACTTGAGTGGAAAAGAAATAAGTGGAATAAGCTGGTTCAGAAACTAACGAAAAGATCCGAAAAGCTTGCCGTGAGCCAGTCTCATGTTCTTATCTCGGACAACATTGGCATTCAAAATTATCTTCTCAAAGCCTATAACAAAAATTCATATTTCATCCCCTACGGGGCTGACCTGATCGTTCATCATAATCCATCACTGCTTGGTTCTACGGGGCTAGAACAAAACAATTACTTTCTTGTCATTGCACGACTTGAGCCAGAGAATAATGTAGAAGTTATAATAAAGGCTTTTATACAATCCCAATCTAATACTACACTAGCAATAGTTGGCGGATTGAAGACAAAGCACGCGAAGCAATTATTGAAATATAAAGTTTTGCATTCAAGAATTGTATTCCTCGGGAGTATTTATGATAAGAAGATTCTTGATTCACTTCGTTTTTATAGCAAAGCATATTTCCATGGACATTCGGTAGGAGGTACTAATCCTTCTCTCCTTGAAGCTATGGCTGATGAGAGCTTTATAGTTGCTCATGATAACGAGTTTAATCGTTCGGTACTCGAAAATAACGCCTTGTTTTTTTCTGATGAGAATGATTTAGCTGGTAAAATTTCAAGAATTCAAGAGGAAAGAGATGACAAATATGAAGTTTTCACAAAAAGAAATATTGATCTCATTCATCAAAAATATAACTGGAGAACAATCATCGATTCTCATGAGAATCTTTTTTTAGCAAGTCTGGAAAGTATAAAGAAATCAAACGATTCTATTCAGGCTTAAATTACCCGATGATCTTTAAACGAATTGACATATTAATGTTAAATTAATTAAGGTTTTACATTAGTTTTACGAACTTCTTTTGTGCTTTATGGCCATTCAGCTTGCTGCTGCTACAACTTCTTTTGTTATCGCTTTTTTGATCGTTCCGGTGATCATCAAGTACTCATTGCAAAAAAATCTGGTTGATATTCCGGGTAGAAGGAAAATCCATAAGAAGGTGACTCCGTCCATGGGTGGTATTGCAATCTTTATTGGTTTTTTCATTTCTTCTTTAATATGGATAGATATCCAAAGCTGGGGAACCATTAAGTTCATCATGGTTGCTTTGTCTGTTATTTTTTTTATTGGCGTACGGGATGACCTTGTTCCTTTACGCTGGATGATCAAGCTTATGGGTCAAATTATGGCGGCATCACTTTTGATCTTTTTGTTTGATCTTAGAATAAAATCTTTTTACGGTCTATTTGGAGTCTATGAGCTGCCTGATATAATTAGCTATATCCTCACCTACTTCACGATCATCGTTATAACAAATTCATTTAACTTAATTGATGGCCTTGATGGGCTTGCTGGAACTATTGCAACGCTTTCACTGATAGCTTTTGGTATCTGGTTTTTCCTGATCGATGACTTTATTTTTTCAGTTTTGTCATTCTCCATGGTAGGCGCAATTTTCGCTTTCCTTATTTTTAATTGGGAGCCTTCGGAGGTTTTTATGGGAGACACAGGTGCTCTTGTAATTGGGATGATGTTAGCTATGCTCACGATTCGTTTTATTGACCTAAACTATAATCTCCCTGAACATTTTCCTTATCGGTTTAATGCTTCGATTGGTACTGCTGCTTGTTTTATCATCATTCCTTTAGTCGATACATTACGTATAGTGCTCTTAAGATTACTAAAGAGACAGTCACCTTTTAAACCTGATAAAAGCCACATTCATCACGCTATCATGAGGCTGGGAATGACACACAGTCAGACTACATTAGTACTTGGTGGCGCTCATATATTTTACATTTCTCTAGCACTGCTTTTTCATAATTTTTCAGAGCGCTATATCTTAACCGGTGTCTTAGTACTTTCCTTCGTACTTAGTGTAACGCTGGATCGCCTGATCCTCGGAAGACTATCACCTAAAGAACTGGAAGAGTAAACGCGTTAGGGCAATACATCTCTATATTGTATTTTTGGTGTCGTTCAAATGATGCCCATGCAAGAGAAAATTAAATCGCTTCTTCAAGAAGTAGAAGCTTTTTCAGCAAATGATAAACAAGGTTTAGAAACTTTCAGGCTCCGGTATGTTAGTCGCAAGGGAGCTGTTGGTGACCTCTTTGAGGAATTGAAACAGATACCAAACGAAGAAAAGAAAATCGTTGGTAAGATATTAAATGAACTCAAGCAAGCAGCTGAAGCAAAACTTCTTGTTTTAAGTGAACAACTTGAAGCTACCGCATCTTCTAATGTCGATATTGATTTAACTCTTCCAGGTATACCTAACACAACCGGAAATCTTCATCCACTATCATTAACAAGATATAGGATTATCGAGATTTTCGAAAGGTTGGGATTCAATGTGGCCGATGGACCTGAGATTGAAGACGATTGGCACAATTTCTCTGCACTTAATTTCCCTGAAAATCACCCTGCAAGAGAAATGCAGGACACATTTTTCATCGAGAAGAAAAGTGGACCAGATTCACAAGATGTACTCCTCAGAACACATACCTCAAACGTACAGATCAGGTTGATGAAATCTCAAAAGCCTCCTATACGGGCGATTATGCCTGGCCGGGTTTATCGTAATGAGGCCATATCAGCAAGAGCGCATTGCTTTTTCCATCAAGTTGAAGGCTTGTATGTAGACAAGAATGTTAGCTTTTCAGATTTGAAGCAGACGCTATTTCACTTTGCCAAGGAAATGTACGGCAAGGATATAAAGCTACGATTAAGACCATCATTCTTTCCGTTCACAGAACCAAGCGCTGAGATTGATGTGACATGTCTTATTTGTAAAGGAGAAGGATGTGTTGTCTGTAAGCGAAGTGGCTGGGTTGAAATTGCTGGGGCGGGCATGGTTCATCCAAATGTTCTTAAGAATTGCGGTATAGACCCTCAGGAGTATACTGGCTTTGCTTTCGGGATGGGGATTGAACGTGTTACACAACTCCGTTATCAAGTAAATGACCTGAGACTATATTCTGAAAATGATATACGTTTTCTTCGCCAGTTTCACACAAGCAATATTGCATGACAATTGATGGCATAAAAAAGATAGCCGTGATAGGCGCAGGTACTATGGGCCAGGGAATCGCTCAGCTTTGTGCCTCTTCAGGTTATACTGTCATGCTTTACGATGTACAGCCAGAGCTTACAAGGGCTGCCATCTCAAATATTCGAAAAAACCTTGAGCTTAATCTCGAAAAAGGAAGAATAACAAGTGATCAAAGAGATGGCACTATCTCTAAAATTGAGGCAATTGGAGATTTTAGAATGCTCCAAGTTGATTTAGTTATCGAAGCGGTAATAGAAAAGGTCGACATAAAGCAGAAGATATTTTCTGAGCTTGAAAAGATCAATGGACAGGATTGCATACTTCTCAGCAATACATCCTCCATTTCAATTACTCAAATTGCGTCTGCTTTAAAATACCCAAGTCGCTTCGCCGGCCTGCATTTCTTTAATCCAGCACCTGTCATGAAACTTGTAGAAATAGTTAGAGGCATTGCAACTGACGACTCTACAGTAAATACGTTAAAAGCTTTTAGTCTTAGGATTTCAAAATCTGCAGTCCTTACTAAAGACTCCCCTGGATTTATAGTGAATAGAGTAGCACGTCACTTTTATACAGAATCTCTACGCCTACTTGAGGACAATGTTTCCGATTTTAAAAACGTTGATATACTTATGAAATCGACTGGCTTTAAAATGGGACCTTTTGAATTAATGGATTTAATTGGGATTGATATAAATTACTCCGTTACATCTTCCATGTATAATGCCTTTCATCAGGACCCTAAATTTAGACCTAATAGAATTCAGCAACAGAAAATCGAGGCTGGTTTTCTTGGAAGGAAATCAGGCAAAGGCTTTTATTCATATACTATTTAAGAGTATTACAACATGTATTGGAGAATTATACTTTTTTCCGTTCTTCTCGGATGCTCTTCGGACTTAAGTGACGATGCAATTCCCTTTGTTAGTTTCCAAGACATAGTTATCAATCTAAACCTTCCTGAGTACAACACATTAAGAACGACAGGACATCAATATATAAATAACGGCGGAGTAAAAGGTATTATCCTTCACCGAGTAAATACAAATTTATACTATGCCTTTGAGCGCAATTGTTCCTATCAACCCAACAATGCTTGCTCCACAGTCGAGATTCATTCATCAAGTCTATACATGACTGACCCATGCTGTGGTTCTAATTTTGCGTTTGATGGTAGTGTAACAGGAGGCGTTGCATGGAGGCCGTTGAGAAAATATGAAACATCGTTAAACGGCTCTGAACTCACAATTACTGATGTAGTCTTGTAGTAATTCAAGTCCGCTTTTCTTCTACTTGCGAAACGTTAGTATATCGTTTTTCGATTCAGTCAAATCCCTGCCCGATATTTCTTATTCTATCTTCGTCTACGAGCGAAGAGCCTGCCGGTTTGGTTAATAGTCTACAGCTTAAAGCAGGGCTCTGACTGTGTATCTTTCCTTGAATTTGGTTTTACTACCGAAGTGATTCCGGGTTACTTCATGTGAGCTTACACAAAGATGTTTTTTGTTTGTCGGGAGTCTATAAACAAAAAAAAGCCTTTGGAGGTTATCCAAAGGCTTAGTTAGTAAAAGAAAGGCAACGACTTACTCTCCCAGGTATTATCCCAGTACCATCAGCGCTGGCGGGCTTAACTGCTCTGTTCGGAATGGGAAGAGGTGATCCCCACCGCTATAGTCACCTTAAAATCTTAAAGGTTCGTCACTTATCTAAAAGCAACCCTTTCAATATTTCTTTGACAGTATTGGCAAAAGAGTAGAAGTATTAAAGTTAGTAATGTAAAGCAAGCACATAAGATTGTTTTTCGTTGTTACCCCGGATCCTATTGCTAGAACCCGGGGCCTGAAGCGTTCGGGTAATTAGTACTGCTCAGCTTTGACATTTCTGCCTTTACACCTGCAGCCTATCAACGTCATAATCTCTGACGTCCCTTAATGGAAGTCTCATCTTGAGGTGAGTTTCGCGCTTAG
>CABHOV010000072.1 GCA_902168185.1 uncultured Bacteroides sp. | reverse complement strand
TATCGTTCGTGGTCTTCTACATCACATTACCGTTGTTGAATCAGGTTACCGGCAAGCAGTTATTATTCTCACATGTAACTGATGGATTATTACTTTCGATTGCCTTTGCATTGTTAATTGTAATAACGCTACTGG
Source organism: uncultured Bacteroides sp. (assembly GCA_902168185.1). Classification (GTDB taxonomy): domain Bacteria; phylum Bacteroidota; class Bacteroidia; order Cytophagales; family Cyclobacteriaceae; genus Ohtaekwangia. The sequence continues at coordinate 138,638 of CABHOV010000072.1, read as the reverse complement.
CCGGTGGATACCCTGCATACTTCATTACACAATTCGAATCCGTTCATGCCCTGAAAGGAGAGAGGGCAAATTATGGAAGCCAGTTGCTGAGACGTGTACTGGTAGTATTTCAATTAACAATAGCCTGTACGTTGCTGATCGGATCGATCATGATCATGAAGCAACTCCGGTATCTGAATAATTTTCCGCTTGGTTTTCAAAAGGATCATGTCATCGTTATCCCGCTATTCAGCCAGAACCTCAATGGTATATTTGCCGGTAAAGATTCTGCGTATGCCACAAGACTTCAAACGTTTCGTGACGTTGTAGAGGGCCAGACGGGTGTGAAAGGCACTGCGCTATCCTCCGGTACTCCCGGATTAGGAGCGACCTATCGCGGAACAATCCCCGAAGGGTTTTCCAGGGAGGATAATCTTTTTATTGCAAACATGTCGGTTGATTACGACTTCCTGCAAACCTATGGGATGAATATAATAGCAGGAAGGTCGTTCTCGAAAGAATATAGTACCGATCAGACCACTGCATTTATTGTGAACGAGAGTGCTGTAAAAGAATTTCATTGGGACACACCCGAAAAAGCGCTGGGTAAGACTATAAATCGCGAGGGCAAAGAAGGGAAAGTGATAGGCGTTGTAAAGGATTTTCATTTCACCTCGCTGGCAACACCTATATCATCAATGGTGATGGAGGTAAGCCCCAACCAGTTTAATATGCTGAGCATAAAATTTGAGAATGCCAATGTGCAGCAAACGATTGATAAATTACGCAGTCAATGGAATGCTATATTTCCCGAGAAGACATTTGAATTTAATTTCCTTGATGAGCAACTTGATCAGCAATACCAGGATCATCAGAACTTCGCCAGAATCATACAATCCTTTACCGGTATTGCTATACTCATTTCCTGCCTGGGAGTATACGGCCTTGTCCTGTTTGTAGTACAGCGTAAATTTAAAGAGATCGGTGTCCGGAAAGTACTCGGAGCGAGCGTCACTGGCATACTTACTCTTATATATAGAGACTTTGCCTGGTTGCTGCTCGCTGGTTTTTTACTGGCTGTTCCAGTGTCCTATTATTTACTGAATCAGTGGCTCGATAACTTTATATACCACGCGGCAATTGATGTTTTAACATATATACTTAGTTTTATACTGGTGTTCATTGTTGTAACGGCTACTATCAGTTACCAGGCGTTAAAAGCTTCGCTTATGAATCCTGTTCGTTCACTTCGGGTAGAGTAATGCTATAGGATATATGAAGTGTTGTAACATTCACCTATAGTCTCAAGGTAAATTTACCTTTCAAAAAAAAACTATACTTTTTTTATAGCTTGTTAGTCTTGTAGAAAAATTTTTTTCTACATTCAAGAGTGATTTGATCGTTGTTATAATCCACCGTTATAACGGAGTATATATTTAATCAAATCATCTACAATCGGATTTTAATTCTAACCATGTGCGAATGATTTTTTGAGGGGGATCGAGAAGTCCGGTGTTTTCTTTTGTCTTTTTTGTATAACTCTAAATAACCCAAAACTGATGAAGCAATTTTACTGGTTCCTTCAGCGACCCGCGTTTGTGTGGCTGGTCGCAGTATGGTTAGCGGCCCTCTCTAATCATGTACATGCACAACAACAGCAAGGACTCGAGCAAGGAGTCTTTCGGATTAAAGTTTCAGAAGAGCTCGCACAGCGACTCGAGAATGCGCGCTATACCAAGAGCGCGAACAACGTCCTGTTAACCGGGATTAAGTCTATCGATCTGGCAACGGTAAAACACAAGGTCAGTGGAATCAAACGTGTTTTCAGACAAGTAGAAAAGTTTGAAGCGAAGCACCGTAAATATGGTTTGCATCGCTGGTATGAAGTTGAGATTGATAAAGCCGATCCGGTTCTCTCAGCGATCGCTACATTCAGATCAATCGAACAGATTGAAAAAGTTGAGCCGGTATATAAAAAGGCAATTATAGGTTCGGATCGAAAAGACTTCGGTCCGGTGCGCGTAGATGAAAAAGAAATGCGTGCAGCCGTAACGTTGCCAGGTACTTCCAACGATCCTTTACTTGCAAATCAATGGCACTATAATAACACAGGCCAGGCAGGAGGAACTCCCGGATCGGATATCAGTTTGTTCCAGGCATGGGCACTTGAGACCGGTAAGCCTTCCGTTATAGTGGCCGTTACAGACGGTGGTGCTCAGGTTGATCACCCGGATCTTGCTGCCAACATGTGGGTGAATACCGATGAGATTCCAGGCAACGATATAGATGATGATGGTAATGGATATATAGATGATATTAATGGATATGGTTTTGGCGATGATACCGGTGAGATTGCTCCGGATGATCACGGAACGCATACCAGCGGAACGATTGCCGCAGTAACAAACAACGGGTTAGGAGTTGCCGGTGTTGCCGGAGGTTCCGGAACTGGCGATGGTGTACGAATCATGTCGTGTGCTGCATTCGGTGCCTCGGGTACTGGCGGTTTTGCAGAGACCTATATATATGGTGCTGATAATGGCGCAGTCATTTCTCAGAACAGCTGGGGATATACTAATCCCGGTGCGTTTGAACAAGCCGTACTCGATGCTATAGATTATTTTATTGCAGAAGCTGGTTTGGATGAAAATGGAAACCAGGTTGGCCCGATGCGCGGTGGTATAGTAATTTTTGCCGCCGGTAACAGCGATAGCGATGAACAACATTATCCCGGTTATTATGAACCAACGCTGGCCGTATCTGGTGTTACAAACCAGGATAAGAAAGCATGGTATTCAAACTTTGGCGCATGGGTCGATGTAGCAGGGCCCGGTGGAGAGACGTTTGTTAATAATGATCCGAAAGGAGTACTGAGTACAGTCTCCGGTGGACAATATGCATACTTCCAGGGTACATCCATGGCATGTCCACATGTGTCAGGTATAGCAGCACTGATCATCTCTAAATTTGGCGGTCCCGGCTTGACACCACAAATGGTTCGTGGACGGTTGGTAACCCTGGTGGATGATATAGATGCAGCGGATCCGGATTTTGCCGGTAAGCTTGGCTCGGGTAGAGTAAATGCATTCTCAGCGTTACAAGAAGATGATGGCGATGCACCCGAACCTATAACAGAACTCGAAGCAGCGGATGCTACCATCACATCGGTTACGCTATATTGGGAAGCTCCATCGGATCCCGGTAATGGATCAGCATCGGCTTACGATATACGGTATTCGACAAGCCCTATAACAGAAGCTAATTTTTCTTCCGCGACAGCGGTGCCGAATCCGCCTACACCAAAAGTTGCAGGCACTCCTGAAATTTATACCGTAACAGGATTACAGGGAGGAACAACGTATTACTTCGCTATCAAGTCTGCAGATTTCTTTGGTAACTATTCATTGATCTCCAATGTAGTACAACAGGCTACAGCACAGCCTCCGGTTATTGCAGTATCTCCAACAGCATTATCGGCCAGTCTGGAAACAGCAGGAACATCAACGCAGACATTAACCATTTCGAATACAGGACAAGGCACGCTGAACTTTTCATTTAGCGCTTTAGATCCGGAAGGATTTGTTACCGTGTCACCGGACAGCGGTTCAGTTGCACCGGGTGATAGCCTTGGTGTTGCTGTGACTATAGATGCAAGCGGACTCCTGGCAGGAACCTATGAACAGGAACTTTTCATTATCAGCAATGATCCGTTAGCAGATACCGTAGTGGTTCCCGTTACACTCACCGTCATCAACAACGGTGCGCCTATAGCATCTGTTGAGCCGGATACACTTGACTTCGGTCCTGTTTTTGAAACCGGCTCCAAGACAAAGTATATTACACTGTCCAATGCAGGTTCCGATTCTTTGGTGGTCTCCAGTATAACCTCGGACAATGCGGATTTTACCACCAACTTTACTTCAGCCATTATACTTGGTGCTTTTCAGGACACTACCGTGAACGTAATATATACGGCTTCATCGTTAGGCAGTTCTTCCGGTACCCTGAGTATTGTTACCAACGATCCCGAACATCCAACGCTAACGGTCTTTCTACTGGGCGAAGGTGTTGTGGCACCGTCTATTGAAGTATCACCTGATTCTTTGGCTGATACACTCAACACCGACAAGACTTCTACCAAAATACTTACCGTGAAGAACACAGGTGGTAGCAACCTGGAGTACTCGGTGTCTGTAGCGGCAGAAGCAACAGCAACGGTTGCTGTTGTGAAAACTATAGCAGTTCCTGCTGCCGGTACAACCCGCAAGGGTATAGCGGAAAAGAGCAATGCTATAGCAAGTTATCCCAACCAGGTAAAGCTTAAATCAGCTGGACAGCTTGCAGCAGTTTCCAACGTATTGATTTTGACACCGGACGACAATGTGTCGGATGTCGAAACTATACTGGATGCATACGATGATATAGAAGCCGATGTATACCCGAAAGCGGATCTGCCTTCTATAACACTGGCGGACCTCGAAGGATATGATATCGTGTTTGCTACAAACAATACGCAGTGGCTTGCCTCGGGTGGTGTTGAACCATCCGTGATCGGTGATCTGCTCGCAGATTATATAGATGATGGTGGTAAAGTGATCGTGAATCAGTTTGCATACTCTTACGATGCCTGGAAACTTGAAGGTCGTTTTATCGATGACCAGTACGGTCCATTTATACCATCTACTACCGATGAAGAAATAGTAGCTACACTGGGCGATATTCTTGCTCCAGGCCATCCGTTGCTTGATGGTGTATCGGAACTTGAATATACCGGCTATGTACAAAATGTATCGCTTGCTCCCGGTGCCACAGCAGTAGCAGCCTGGGATAATGACGAGCTATTCCTGGCAGCCAACGGAAATGTAGTGGCCTTGAATTTATTGCCAAGCCTGGGGAATGGTGGTCCGCTTCAATGGACTGGTGACCTTGCTACGCTCTATGAGAATGCAGTACATTATCTGTCGGGCGCTTCCTTTGTAAGCGTTAGTCCTTCTGAAGGTATCGTAGCACCCGGTGCTCAGGTTGATCTCGAAGTAACATTCGATGCTTCCGGATTGGACGCAGGTATATATAACGCTTCGATTGATATTGCAAGCAATGCTCCCAACCAGGAACTTGTTTCCGTGCCGGCTATACTTACCGTACTCGGACCAGAGTTTACCGTAACACCGGATTCACTGGTTGAAGAACTCGAAAAAGATCAGACCGTAACCCGTACACTTGTATTAAAGAACAACGGTCCCGATGATCATAACTATACCGTTACCGTTCAGGGCGGAATGGCCACTGCATCGGTTGCAAAAATTACGCAACCTGCAACCCAGGCACGTAGCGCAGCGACAAGTCCGGCAGAGAAAATCAAACAGAATTCTGCCGCCAGGCAAAGTGGCGACTATACCAGTACAGCAGCGTTGCACTATAGCAATACATCTGCGTCCGCCAGGGCATCCGTTGTACAAGCTTCAACAGCACAATATGCTACCGATTTTGAGAGCTTTGCTTCCGGAGATATAACAGACCAGGAAGGATGGTTTGGACAGTGGGGCAATTGGACAATTGAATCCACCAATCCATTCAGCGGCTCCAAACACCTCAGCGGATTAGCAGATGCTTTAGGACAGTCTTTAGCATTCTCACCGGTTGTGGCAATCGGCACAGAAGCTAAATCTACCGTTACCGCGAAATTGAATATACAGGGTACAGGAGTAACCTGGCAGATCATTCCTCAGTCGCCTACAGAAGAGCTTGTCAATACACGCATCCAGTTTGGACCTGATGGTGTAGCCAGTGCGCTGGTTAGCGATGGAGCAGGGGGTGGTGGATTCGAACCGTTCGGAACAACCCCTTCCGGATATTTTGATCTCACTATAGAAGTAGATCGTGATTCAGCATACTTCCATGTATATATCGACGATGTAAAAGTATTTACCGGCCAGGGCTTTGCCGGAAATATAGAGCAGCTTGTTCTCCTTTCATTGATGGAGGAAGCTGGTCCGACACTTGACCTTGACGATGTTCAGATCATTGATGGCGTGAAAGAAGACGCTGTTAATTTCCTGACCGTATCACCTACATCCGGAAGTCTTCCATCAGGAGCCTCTGTTGAATTGCAGGTAACTTTTAATTCTACAGATCTGGAATTCGGAACGTACTCTTCTGCAGTAAATATAGATGTTGACGGATCGAAGCTTACGGTGCCTGCCACGCTTACTGTTGTAGGTGATCCTGCTATCAAAGTAAGCCCAACAGTTTTACAGGCTATTGTAGACTATAAAGAGGATACTACGCAAGCGTTCAAGATCTGGAATACAGGAGGACGGCCATTAACCTATAGCCTCCAGGTAATCGGAGCCGCTACAGATATAGCGAAGCTTCCTGCTAAACCGGTAAGTAAATTTGCCAATGCAAAAACAGATAAGCGCCTTCAGGATAAAGTGGCCAAAGATATAGCGGCTAGTAAATCCTCTGTACAGAAGCCATCTTCTATACAGATTCTGACCGGTGCTGCTTTGTTCGAAGAGAACTTCGAAGATGCAAGCTTCCCGCCTTCAGGCTGGAACGTAGTGGATAACGCGGGCAACGGTGTTGCCTGGAATTTTGCAGCTGCATTCGGAGAATCGAACTACGCTGGTACAGGCGAAGCTGCTACGGCCAGTAGCGATGCCGTTGGCGAAGCAGAATTTGATACTGAACTGATCACTCCGGTTATCAGCACGGCAGGGTATAAAAACATCGCCGTACAGTATAATGCAAACTATCAGAATTATGCTTCACTGGATTTCCTTGACCTCGATATACAGGTTGATGGCGGTGCATGGACAACCGTGTTAAGCTGGAATGAAGACCATGGTATATTACGCGAAGGTCCGGGAGAATTTGTTACTGTACCGCTGGGTGAATACCTGAACGGTAGCGCGACTTCCTTCCGCTTACGCTGGCATTATTATGATCCGAATACCGATGACTATGATTGGTATGCACAGATCGATGACGTTGTGATCCTGGGTGACGCACGCGCATGGGTAACTGTAGATCCTGCGACGGGTACAGTACCGGTTCAAGGTGTAGCAGAAATACAGGCAACCTTTGATGCATCGGATATTGAACCAGGTTCATATGTAGCAGGTATATTGGTGAGCAGCAATGCAACAGAAGATCCGTTGATTGGCGTGGTGGCATCCTTGACGGTGCGTGAACCTGCGATCATTTCGGTTGATCCTGATTCGTTACACCAGGAACTTCCTGTAGGCGGCTCAGCAACACAGACGCTTACGATATCCAACAGTGGTCCGAGCACACTCAAGTATGCATTTGGTAATACACCAGTGCCTGACGCAGTGCCGGTGATTAGTGTAGCAAGAGAAAGAAAACAACCAACCGCAACGCGCACAACTCCGTCAACGGGATTGGTAAATCTGCGTGATGCACGTGCGTTCGTATCGCGCGTACCGCAGAAGAACGCGACCGAACTATATGTAACCGGCTTCGAAGAATTTGCACCGGGTGATATCGATGGACAAGAAGGATGGGAAGGTCAGTGGAGTAATTGGACAATTGAATCTGAAAATCCTTTTGAAGGTGCACAACACTTCAGAGGACTGGCTGATGGTCTTGGACAATCCCTTGCATTCTCGCCTGTTGTTGCCATTGGCACGGAGCCTATATCTTCTACCAGTTTACGACTGAATGTTGAAGGCAGCGCTGTTACCTGGCAGATCATTCCTCAATCGCCTACGGCGGAATTAGTCAATACACGTTTTCAAATTTCACCGGACGGAAGTCTGAGTGTATTGGTTCAGGATTCCCTGGGCAGTGGATCGTATCAGCCCATAGACGCTACGTTGCCATCCGGCTATTTTGAATTCCGGATTGATGTAGAGCGCGCAACGGCTGTCTTCACAATCTATATAGATGGTGTTGAAGTATTCACCGGACAGGGATTTGCTGGCGACATCGAGCAAGTTGTAATCCTGTCGCTCATGGAAGAAGCAGGTCCTACATTGGACATCGACAACCTGGCTATATTTGATGGCGCAGCCACAACACCTTGGTTAGCATACAATCCTAAATCAGGTACTGTTCCTCCCGGAGGTTCGGCTACCGTTACCGTTACCTTTAACGCGAAAGATTTACTGGGTGGTATATATACCGACAGCCTGAGCATCTCCAGCAACGATCCTGATCATTCACCGGTAATCGTTCCTGTAACGCTTCATGTTATCGATAACTACGCTCCAGTACTGGACGAAGTTGATTCTGCTGAAGTGATCGAACTTAGTTCACTTGATGTTACCTTCACAGCTACCGATGCTGACGGTGATTTTGTAACGATACAATTGCTGGAAAATCTTCCGTTCATCACGCCTGTAAGCAGTGGCAACGGTACGGCTACGTACAACATCAATCCGGCACTAGGTCATGCCGGAGAATACGATCTGCCGGTGATCGCTTCGGATTCAACAGGAGCAATAGATTCCGCTACGTTCCACGTTTCAATAATACCGTACGGTGTGGAAAGCTTCAGCCTGGTAAATATCCAGACAGGTCAGGTGTTAACAACGTTTACAGATTCAGCAACCCTGGATGTAGGTACATTTGATTTGTATAACACGACCATCCGCGCCAATACGAATCCGGGTGCAGTGGGAAGCGTCAGATTCATAAAGGACGGTACCAATGCGAATCTTGTGAACACGCCACCGTATAACTTCAATCCATACTTCCTGTATCAGTTAACAACCGGTACGCATACGCTTCGCGCCAACGCCTATACCAGAGTCAACGGTACGGGTACTGCGGGCAAGAGCCTGCAAGCTGTTGTTCACATCCTGAACTCTTCTGCAGTAACGGATCTGGATGTTGTGAGAAGCAACGGTGTTAAATTAGCAGACCTCGCAGACAGTAGTGTGATTGATATCAGCAAACCTTATTATGATAAGATCAACATCCGCGCAAATGCAGGCGGCAGTGCAGTGAAGAGTGTCGTGTTCGAATTGAACGGAGTATATTTCCGTACCGACAACAATGCACCTTACGCACTGAATGGAAATGGTTCTGGCGGATCCGACACACCATGGCCGGCAACACCCGGTGTATATACGTTGACAGCCACTCCGTATTCATATTACAACGGAACGGGTTCTGCTGGTATACCCACCACGGTAACATTCGAAGTGGTGAACGGAGCGTCCAACGCGCGCCTGGCAGCATCGGATGAGCTGGGTGAAGAGACCGGTATATTTGGACTTTCAATTTACCCTGTGCCTGTACAAGACGAACTCACCATTCGTGTGAAAGGTAAGGTTGAAGGAAATGTAGGAGTAGTCATTCACAACACACAAGGTATAGCAATGTTCAGTGAACAAGGTGAAGCCGGTGTGTTCAGAAACTACAAAGTGAGTACAACAAAACTTGGCCTTACGCCAGGTGTATACTTTGTTCAGGTTCAACTCTCCAATGGAAAACGTGAAATCCGTAAGTTCATAAAAGAGTAGAGTAGGTAGTTAGGTATAATAGTGTAAAGGGTGAAGCCCGCAGTTTCGGCTGCGGGCTTTTTTATTATGCACAGGTTATAAATAAGCATACGAAGCAGATGGTATAGATATAGATGTACTAACTATACTATGCTTTTGGTTGATATAAATCCATGAAGTGATCTGCAAAACAAAAGGCTCCCGCTGTTTGCAGGAGCCTTTTATACTATAAAACCTGTAAAAGCTAGTTAACGGTAAATCCGAAACCAGCTGTGAGTAATTTCTGCGCGTGTGCCAGTGTAAAATCAGAGTTTAAGATTACAGGGCCAAACTTGAATTGAATTCCTGCTGTTCCGCGAATGCCTTGCTGGGTATATTTATAGTCGTAAGGATCGGTTAATGTAAAAGGTTGTCTCAAGATAACTTCGGATTCTCCTCCCGGAGATCCTACTTCATAGGTACCCTTAACCTTATACTCGATAGACGACTGCTGATAGCCAATCGATCCATAAAAAGTAACGATCTTAAAGTTCTTGCTGATGATGGTTTGCAGTGTAATACCCTTGCCACTCATTTCTCCTTTCTGGCCTGATCCTGCAAATTCACCACTGAGGTCTACACTTCCATCCATCTGGGTATATCCCGCAAAGAATGACCATGAAAAAGGAAGCTCTTGTATGCCCGGAATATGTTGCTTGATGTCATGCATCACACCAACGCCCCAGTTACCCGCTTTCACGTCATTGATCGTAGTCTTGGGAGTATAGCGAACGCGCAGATCAGTGTTCTTGAAAAGACCAACACCTAATTGCAAGGTAGGAAGAACAGACGCTGATATCGGGTAATCTTTACCGGGTTCAAATCCATCCGGTCCTTCAAAGACAGTACCTTCCGAAGTTTTTTCGAAAATAGGTATATCACCTTGAGGACCATACGCTGTTGGAATCTTTGAACTGTTTTGGGTAGTTCCCACGAATGATAATCCTGTTAAGCCCTGCGGTACATCAAAATATTTTTCGTCTTTCTTCACGAGAACGTTGTTCAGAGTAACTGTGAGATCAAAGCCGAAGCGGTTGTGCGTCTTTGCCGTAGTATACCATCCGTTGTTGAACAGCGTACCGAGATCCTTTGTCAGCGGTTCGATATAGTCGCCAACCAGTATTTCCGCATTGTCTTTTCCTGCCGGGAAAAATTTAGCGATGTCGTTCTGCGCCAGGGCAACCGCCGGACTCAATACACTCGCAATACACAAAAGGGGTAGAGTTTTCATAAAATGGGTAAGTTAGGATTGTCCATAAAAGATCAAAGATAATGAAAGCATCGGATCGGAATATCGCTGTGGCCTCCCATAAATATGGGATGCTGTTAAACTTGTGTTAACAGGGCATGAATGTTGTGCATAATGTTTTAATATCCATTGCTATGGCTATATAGGAAAGTTATATATTTAGTGATCCAAACCTCAATCTAAACCTATACATGAGAGAAATCACCATTTTTTTTCGGTGTCACGTGCGTATAGCCCTGTGTGCACTCGTATGTTTTATTTTTTCAGCGGAGCTGCAAGCCCAGAAAAAGAAGCCCCCGGTAAAAGCAGATCCGAACGCAGGATTTGCCATTGCATCCTATAAAGGTATACAAGCCGGCCAGTATATGAAGAACTGGTTGCTGGCCGGACCTTTCCTGGTCAAAGAAGATACAGCCAGTGATCCGGATATACAATTGCAGGAAAACTTCTTCAATGAAGACCTTCTCACGCAAGTTACTCCTGTTGCCGGCAAGCCTATACCGGCTATACTTCTGAAAGGAAAATCATTTGCATGGAAACCCTATAGCGGAACAGCGGATGTAATTGACCTGGATGCTATCTATAAGAAGCTTGATTATGTAGCGGTATATGCGCTGGCAGAGATTAAAACTGATTCTGCATTGACTGCATTCCTGGGCGTAGGAAGTGATGATGGTATAAAAGTATGGCTCAATGGTAAACAAGTTCATAAGAACTGGACGGGTCGCGCAGTTACTGCCGATCAGGATATAATTCCGGTGTCCCTGGTGAAAGGCAGCAATCAGTTGCTGATCAAAGTGCAGGACATGGCGCAGGGCTGGGGCTTTACAATACGATTCCTGGATCGCGATGCATTGTCCGAGCGACTGGTGTCGGCAGCAGCCAAGGGCAACCTCGATGAGGTGACCACATTGTTGAACGCGCGTGCTGATATCAATAAGAAGAACGCTGTTGGCCTGACGCCATTGACAGCAGCGCAATTAAATGGCCGCGATGATGTAGCCGCATTGCTGCTGCAAAAGGGCGCTGTGAAAACAAATATGCCAACCGCCACACAGCTGGTAGATGGATTATATAGTTCACTGCAAGGAAAAGAATCGCCCGGTATAGCTATACTCGTTGCCAAGAATGGAGAGATCGTATACAAGAAAGGATTCGGGTACGCAAACCTCAAGAGCAAGGCATTGGTTTCTCCGGAGACTAAATTCAGGATCGGTTCGATTACCAAACAATTCACAGCTTCGGCAATATTAAAACTTCAGGAAGATGGGAAACTAAAAGTAACCGACAAGCTCTCTAAATATATACCTGACTTCCCGCGCGGCAGCGAAGTAACCCTGCATCATCTTCTCACGCATACTTCCGGTATCCATAGCTATACCGGCAAAGAGGATTTTTTAACGCGCGTCTTAAAGCCGGTGAGTTCAGAAGAGTTGATCAATTATTTTAAAAACGATCCCTATGATTTCAACCCCGGTGAACAATACAGGTATAATAACTCAGGCTATTTCCTGCTGGGGTATATCATCGAAAAAGTATCCGGTAAAAATTATGCGCAGTATTTAAAAGAGACATTCTTTATGCCGCTCCATATGTATAACACCGGAGTGTATGCTACATGGATTAGTCTTGATAAAGAAGCACTCGGCTATACGCGTGAGAATGATAGCTATCCGCTGGCGTTGAATTGGAACATGAACTGGGCTGGAGGTGCCGGAGCTTTATACTCCACAGTAGAAGATCTGTACAAATGGAATGAAGCTGTATTTCATGGAAAAGTGCTGGAAGAGAAAAGTATAAATGCCGCCTTCACCTCTGTTGTGTTGAACGATGGAAAAACACCTTCGTCCGGAGAATATGGATATGGCTGGGGAATGAATACTTATCGTGGACTGCTTTCGATCGGACACAGTGGCGGACTGCATGGATTTACTTCACAGCTTGTACGCTTTCCCAAGGAGAATGTAACCGTTGTTTTGCTGAGCAACCTGGTTCCACCTGAAGTGAATATGAATCCTTACACAGTAGCGGAGTATTTCCTGTGGGATAAAATGGACAAGCAAAGTTCCTACGCGGTGGCATCTGTTCCGGATGTTGACGTAAGTATATATGCCGGCCGCTATGATTTTCAAAACGGTGCAGTCATGACTATCACTGCGGAAGGGAAGGAGTTGTTCGCTCAAATTTCAGGACAACCTAAGTTCCCTATATTCCCCTCCGGTCCGGACGAATTTTTCTGGAAAGTAGTGGAAGCACGTATAAAGTTTGTAAAAGACGAAAAGGGAACTATAACGCACGGTCATTTTGTGCAAGGTGCATTTGCAATTGATGCAAAGAAACTAAAGGACGATGTGATTGTAAGTATAAACCCGGAGCTATATACAGCCTATGCCGGTAAATACGATTATGGTAATAATATTTTCATTACGGTCACCAATGAGAACAGCAAGCTGTTTGTGCAGGCGACAAACCAGCCGAAGTATGAAATTTTCCCTGTGTCGGAAACAGAATTTACAGTGAAGGAACTCAATGCGCGTTTGACGTTTGTTCGCGAACCCGCGGGAAAGATCAGCAAGCTCATTGTTGATCTAGCAGGGCAGAAGAAAGAATCTTCACGCGTAGAATAAAAAAAGAGATATTTCATATATAGCATGGGCGCAACGAATTGAATTTCGTTGCGCCCATTATATTTAGCGATATAGGTATAGATACTATTTAGAGTAAATTACCCGGAAGCAATTCCAGGGAGTATTCTCTTCATTGCTTTTGGCGTCTTTCTTTTTGCCATAGAAACCAGTCAGAAAGCTTTCGGCATCCGACCAGACGGTCTGCATAATTCCCTGGTAATTTTCCTTTAGTTCGGGCGTAGCATCTTTGCGGAAGGTTGCCATATCGGCAACTTGTATAGCGCCAACCTGTGGATTTCTCCAGGGACAAGTAATCACTCGTAATCCTTTCATTGCGAAATATACCGCTGTCTTGTCCGCACGTTCGTAGTGCCAGTCGCAGATCACTATATCTTTCGGTACCATGTCTATAGCACGATGCGTATTGTTAAAGCTTGCTTCCCACATGCCCATGCCAGTCGTTTTTCCATCCAGCAACCGATCGCCCCAAATCCATAGTTCACGGTTCTTCTGCCGGAGATGATCACGGATGGTACGAACTTCGCCTGCAAACAATTCTGCTTTATCACGACCGCCACAGCGCGGACATTTATCATCTCCCAGGTAAAACACTTCATCCATACCGGCATGAAAAGCATTGCTCTCAAAGGCATCACAAATTTCGTCGACCAATGAAAACACGATCCCGTGTACATCGGGATGTAGCGGACAATAACTTTTACAATATAGTCCATCAGCATTCGGCCATACATATTTAGCGGGCATCTTCACATGTGGTGTTTCATCAAACTGCGGATAGGCGCGCAGTAGGTTGTGCGTTGTGCTTGCCCATGACTGGTGACCCAGTAAATTGATCTGGGGAATGAGACGGATGTTATACTCTTTGCAAACACGAACGAGTTTCTTGACATCAGCCTTTGAAAGTGCAATGCTGTCACGCAACTCAGGATGTTGCTCAAACTGATAGTTATAGTCTACACGAAGAATCAAGGTATTTACCTGGCGGGTGGCCAGTTCTTCTTTTATAAATTTCACAAATGCATCAACACCGGACGGAACAGGAGCTGCAATACAGAAGCCTCGTACAGGAAGTGTAGTGATTTGTTTTTGTTGCGCTCGCACATGTATAGCTTGGATGCATACAAGCATTGCAATACACGCTATGCGAAGAGATAGTTTCATAATACTTTTTTTTGGGTGTATACGAAGATATAAATATTGCTTTGGCAAGAGAAATATTTAGGGAGCACACATGAACACACAGGAATTTTTTTGACTTAAATTATACCATTGGTAAAAAAGTGATAGCGATGGTATAGCGATTCCCTGACAAGGCATTCATAAAAATTGCGATTTTAATTTTATCTTATTTTTGAGGCTCAAGTACAGTGATGTTCACGCGGTGGGAGCATGTAGGATGATAAATAATTTTTTCCAGGATTGATAGTATTGAAGGGCGCACATAATTGCCATTGATGTAAAGTATATATCCGGAAAATATTGACACGTTTAATATACCAGAGTCACATCGCAGGCAAATAAGCAATCTCCTGACTTGCTGATGTAAAGACAATGTCTCTATATTGTGGGCTTTTAGCGTAACGTATAAATTCATGAACTCATCTACCCAACCTGTTTCCATCGGAACACCGTTAACCTCATCGGCAGTAAAAGTTATGTTGCTTGGCTCGGGAGAGTTGGGTAAAGAAGTCGTCATCGAGTTTCAACGCTATGGGGTTGAAGTCATCGCAGTTGATCGCTATGATTCAGCACCTGCCATGCAGGTGGCACATCGTTCCTATACTATTTCCATGCTTGATGGTGCAGCGTTGCGTGACATCATTGAAAAGGAAAAGCCAAACTATATCGTTCCGGAAGTTGAGGCGATTGCAACCGCGACATTGGTGGAATTAGAGAAGGAGGGATTCAACGTGATCCCTACTGCTACCGCTGCGCGACTCACCATGAACCGTGAAGGGATCCGGACATTGGCTGCGGAAAAACTCAAGGTGAAAACTTCACCCTATAGATTTGCAAATACACAACCGGAATTTATAGATGCTGTTACGGCAATCGGTTTTCCCTGTGTCGTTAAGCCCATCATGAGTTCATCAGGCAAAGGACAAAGTGTAATGAAATCAAAAGAAGATATAGACTATGCATGGCGCTATGCGCAGGAGGGAAGTCGCAGTGGTGGCGGCAGCGTAATCATAGAAGGATTTGTCGATTTCGACTATGAAATCACCTTGCTAACAATTCGTCATAAAGATGGAGTATCGTTTTGTGATCCGATCGGTCATCGGCAGGAGCATGGCGATTACCAGGAGTCATGGCAGCCACACCCGATGACAACCAAAGCCCTTGCTGATGCACACGCTATAGCACGCAGTGTTGTGGACGCGCTCGGTGGTCATGGAATTTTTGGTGTCGAGTTTTTTGTGAAAGGTGATGTTGTATACTTCAGCGAAGTATCACCACGGCCTCACGATACCGGTATGGTGACCATGATCTCTCAGGATCTTTCTGAATTTGCATTACACGTGCGCGCTATACTGGGATTGCCGATCCCGGTGATCCGGCAGCTGGGGCCATCGGCATCATCGGTGATTCTGGTGAAAGGTGAGTCTGTCAATATATCTTTTACTGGATTTGAAAAAGCGCTGGCAGAACCGGATACACAACTTCGTCTGTTTGGAAAGCCCGAAGTAAAAGGGGAAAGGCGCATGGGTGTATGCCTGGCAAAAGGAGCAACCATTGAGGAAGCGCGGTTAAAAGCTAATGCGGCTGCAAATAATATTGCGTATAGCCTTGCGTAACCGTATAACTAAAATTAATTCTACCTATCTTTAAAGGCTGTTACGAACCTGTCATGATCGATCCTACTAAACTTGAACACTTCAGAAACCTGGTTTCCCTCATCACCGCCGATGGTAAAATTGAAGAAGTGGAGCGAGTTGCTCTCTTCAAGATCGCGTATGATCTAGGGCTGCCGTTGGATCGTTTCAACCTGATGCTGGAGCGCGGCCATGAATATCGTTTTCTAATTCCACAAAATAATCACGAGCGCGAAAAGCAACTCGAAGACATGATCGAGCTGGCGTATGTTGATGGTGATTTTGCTCCCGCTGAACTTGAGTTGATCACCATGGTATCTGAAAAGCTCGGCTTTAGTCAAACGGAACTGGATCAGATCATTCACACACATACTGCAAAACTTGAACTGCTGGCCAAGCAGAGTCAATAGTTCTTCCATTTATAGAATCGTCTGCGATACCTGGAAATGAATAAGTATATATACTCGTTCATTCTGTTGTGCCAGGATATATATCCGGCACCAATCACATATATAGTTTCTCCAAGAAATAGATATTTACGGCTCATCATTCAGTGATTGGCTCTGATGTTCTTAGATTCTCAAAGTAATCTTCCTTCTCCAGAATATTTTTGAGTATATCTTCGGAGCCCGTTTCGGCTAAATGAGTATAGCCCAAATTAATTCCATAACCTATAATAAGGTATTTATACCCATAATAACCACTTCTTTCAAGTGTTATAGAGATTGCCTATTTGGCAATAAATAAAATCGCTTTGTTCCAGTGCAGGGTAATGATTGATTTTTGAGCTCACAAAAATTAAACATTCTTAATTATGAGAAAACGAATTCTCCTCCTGTCGGGAAGCTTCTTGCTGGCGATAGGGGCATACGCACAACAGCATCTTACTACCAATACCGGTGCACCTGTTGGCGACAATCAAAATTCAAAAACTGTAGGGCAAAATGGTCAGGTACTACTCGAAGATATACATTTGATTGAGAAGCTTGCAGCGTTCGATCGCGAACGTATTCCAGAACGTGTAGTGCATGCTCGTGGTGTTGGTGTGTATGGCGAATTTATAGCAGCCGATAATTTTTCAGCAATAACGAAAGCATCTTTCTTAAAAGAGAAAGGTAAAAAGACTCCGGTATTTGTGCGCTTCTCAACAGTGGTACACAGTTCCGGTTCACCGGAAACGCTTCGCGACCCAAGAGGATTTGCCACCAAGTTTTATACTGATGAAGGTAATTATGATCTGGTTGGAAACAACCTGCCGGTTTTCTTCATACGTGATGCCATGAAATTTCCCGACATGGTTCACGCTTTCAAGCCATCACCGATCTATAACAAGCAGGATCCCAACCGTGTGTTCGATTTCTTTTCGCATGTACCGGAAGGAACGCACATGCTTACACGGGTATATTCTGATTTAGGTATACCGGCAAGCTATCGCGAGATGGACGGATCAGGTGTACATGCTTTCAAATGGATCAATGAGAAAGGTGAAGTTACCTATGTGAAGTATACCTGGAAAACACAGCAAGGTGTACGCAACCTCACGGCAGAAGATGCAGCCAAAATGCAGGCGCAGGATTTTCAGCATGCAACGGTAGATCTATACGACAATATTAAGAAAGGCAGTTTCCCTTCATGGGATCTATATGTACAGTTACTGAAAGCATCTGCTTTTGATAAACTTGATTTCAACCCGCTCGACCCTACTAAAATATGGCCTGAGCAAATCTCTAAACCGGTATTGGTTGGAAGGATGACGCTGAATCAGATACCTGGAAACTTCTTCGAAGAAGTTGAGCAATCAGCATTCGCCCCCGGCACACTCGTTCCCGGTATTGAACCATCGGAAGATAAATTATTGCAAGGTCGCCTGTTCTCTTATTTTGATACGCAACGCTACCGCATTGGAGCAAACTTTCAACAACTCCCAGTGAATGCGCCCAAGGTGTCTGTTGCTTCCAACAACCAGGACGGTGCATTCAGCAATCGCCATGAAAATTCGGATGTAAACTATCAGCCTTCTGTAACAGGCAGTAATTTACCTGACAACAATCAGTATAAATATTCGCAGAGTACATTTACCAACACGGCAAGTGTACAGCAGAAAATATCCAAACCTGATGATTTTAAACAAGCAGGTGAATTCTATAGAAGCCTTTCCGAAAAAGACAAAGTAAATCTGATCAAGAACCTGACGGGTGATCTGTCACAGGTGAAGAACAGAGATGTTGTAAGAAAGATGGTTGGCTATTTCTATATGGCTGATGCCGATTATGGCAAACGCCTGGCTGCCGCCTTGAAACTTACACGTGAAGAAGTAGAGAAACTTTTCTAGTCATTTATAATGGCTGCCTGTGGGTATATATATACCATGGGCAGCCACTTTTATACTCCTGATGAATACGATAACGATACTTTCATTGTCCTATAAACGGGCTCCGCTCGATATCCGGTCAGCATTTCAGTTTGATGACCAGGAACGGAAGCAATGGTATGCCAGCATGCGCACAACCCGGGGACTGATCGGAGGCATGGTACTATCAACTTGTAACCGCACTGAATTTTACATGGAGACGAATGCGGATTTTTCGCCCGTATCATTTCTCGCAGAGATGCAGCGACTCAAGGGATCTGCTATACCGGAAGAATTGTTCGAGGTGATTTCGCAAGACGAGGGTATATCCTATAGCATGGAGGTTGCCAATGGACTTCATTCCATGGTGATGGGCGACAAACAAATTATAGCGCAACTTAAAAATGTATACCGCGAAAGCCTGGAGGCTGACGGTATTACTACGCTTCTTGAACGACTTTTTCAGGCTGTGTTCAGAAGCTATAAAAGAATTCACAATGAAACGACATTGCATACCGGTTCACGGTCCATCAGTTTTATAGCGCTTAAAAAGATCAGGAATGTAATTATGCAGCCTGCCGGCAATGTATCTATACTCTTGGCTGGTGCGGGTGAAATTGCAGCTGATTTTCTGAAGTACGCTACGGCAAAGGGATACAACGTTACGATTACCAATCGTACGAATGAACGCGCTGTTGCATTGGCCAGTCGGTTTAATATAAAAATGCTCCCTTTTGAAAATTTCAGATCACACGTTGCATCCTTTGATGTAATTGTATCGGGGGCTTCCGTGCAGGGACTAATTACCGAAGCGGATTTGAATCCGGCTGACAACCAGATACTGATCGATCTTACAACCTATAAAAGCATAGATCTGAAGCATAAAGAGAATTTTACGTTCTTCTCGATCGATGACCTGGGTGAAGAGCGCGACTTACAAGATGCTTTACAGGCAAAGGCCATTGTCCCCGCGAGGAAAATTATCGAAGAGGAAAGTGATATATACCGGAAGTGGATATCAAACAGGTCTTTGCGACTTTCCGCCTCATCGGTAAACGAATATACTTCCAGATAATATCGCTAGTCTTACACTATCAATAAATGACACTACGCATTTTTGCTCTAATCATCATTACAACCCTGACAACTCAGGGGCAGGATATATTTTCGGCTGCTCGCAACAATGACGTGCAGCAGCTACAGCTATATATACAGCAAGGCGTATCCGTGGATACAACCGATGCACGAGGATCGACACCGTTGATTATTGCAGTATATAATCACCAGGTAGAAGCGAGCCGGATGTTGCTCGCGGCAAACGCTCAGTCAAATAAGCAAGACCGCATGGGCAACACGGCTTTGATGGGTGTATGTTTCCGTGGCTATACCGATCTGGCAGAATTATTAATTGCACATCACACGGACATCAACCAGGTGAACTACAACGGAGCGGCTGCGCTTACGTTCGCAGCTACCTTTGGACATGTTGAGATTGTAAAGCTTCTGTTGAAGGCAAACGCAGATACGCGACTCGTTGATAATACCGGGAAGACTGCCTTGCAACATGCTCAGCTCCAGGGAAACGAGGAGATTATTGCCGTGCTGACTGCGCCATCTTTACCATTGAAGTAAAGAGGAGAGAAGTAGTAGCCTGCTCGTTGCAATCGCTATCCGATATACAAATGTAAAATTTAAACTAACTTTACAACACAGTAGTATACGCATAACTATATTTAAGAATGGCCCGGACTTCCAGACCGAAAACTGATACACCGGTATATTGCCTTGACTCTTTCAGCAAGAAGGCAAAAGAACATTCTTTCTATATCGAAGACCTTCGCACACATTTACGTGATCACGCCTTTGTGAGCAAGCCGCACCGACATGATTTCTATTTGATACTATATATTACCAAAGGCACTGGCGATCACACCATCGACTTTGTTACGTATCCTGTTAAGCCCAATAGTTTTTTTCTGATGACACCCGGTCAGGTGCATTCCTGGAATTTAAGCGCAGATGTTGACGGCTTAATTCTTTTCTTCACACCGGAGTTTTATCAGATGGAAAAAAGTGAGAAGCACTTGCTGGAATTTCCTTTCTTCAAATCGATTAATCCGCACGCTCACATTCAACTTGGTAAAAATACGGAGCCCGTCATCGATCTGATCATCCGTGAAATGGCCAAAGAGTATATGGAGTCAGGTGAGCTTAGTCTGCCACTCTTCAGAAGTTATCTCGACATCATTTTACTGAAGCTTGTTAAGCATTATCAATTTGAAAAGAAAACAAACTCCGTCAACACCACTTTCAAATTACGAAAGCTTGAGGAGTTGATCGATCAGCACTATATCGAGCTGAAGCAACCCCATGCCTATGCTTCGCTCATGAACTTGTCTGCATCATACCTGAACAATCTCTGCAAACAAATGCTGGGAAAGACGCTGAGTGAATTGATTCAGGAGCGGGTTATACTGGAAGCCAAACGATACTTTGCCTATTCTGATCTGACCATTAGCCAGGTATCCAATAAACTGAGCTTCACGGAAGCGTCATACTTTATTCGCTTTTTTAAAAAACATACGGGTGTAACACCCGAGCAATTTCGTGAACAGCTAAAGCGTGCTATATAAACGATAATCTGTGCGCTAACTTTTTGTCCTTTCAGAGCGTTTTTTACAGTGAGATAAATGCTGAAATAAGATGTTTAACAAAGGAACAAAACTATATAGTGTGCTGCATCAGAAATGCCCACGCTGCCAGGAAGGCGATATGTTCTCTCACCCTGTTTGGAGCCCTGCCTTCTCGCGTATGCATAAGAATTGCCCTGCATGTGGATTGGATTTTATACAAGAGCCATCCTTTTATTTTGGTGCGATGTATTTCAGTTATGCATTCCAGGTGGTGGTCTTCGTGCTTGTATACCTGGTACTGCAATACACGTATGATCCCGGAACATGGACGTATGTTGCGTTTATGATCCTGGGTTCCATTCTGGTGCTGCCATTGAATTTCAGGATGTCGCGTGCCGCGTGGATCAATCTTTTTATTTCGTATAGAGTTCACAAGTAAGCTCTGGTTCAAAAGCTTATCATCATGCAGCTCAACGCATAAGACAAGCTATCGGAAATCATCGCGTGGGTAAAAAAGTATCAGCCCTAAAAATCATCTCCGGAAACTTGTTTTAAATTCAATTCTTGTATTTACTTTAACCTGGAATTGAAAAAGCCGACCGTAAAATGGTCGATGCCTGCCTATGAAAATTTTATTGATCGATGACGAGGAGTTGGATGTATTCATCTCACAAAAACTGTTAAGCCTGGAATTTGATACTACCGGAGTTTCATCGTATGAGCAAGGCTTGCAGTGGGCGAAAGAGAATCACTTCGATGTTGTGCTGATTGACTATTATCTCAACAAGGGTAAGCTTGGAAAGGAACTCCTCAAAGAGTTGCTCGCATTAAAAGGTCCTGTGTTTAAACCCTACCTGTTAACCAACTACGTTGATGGACATGAGTATGAAGGACTAAAAAAAGATGGCTTTCTGGCAATCATAGAAAAGCCTCTCACACTGGAAAAATTCAAAATGAATTTGCAGCTATCATAGCCCTTGCGGTTTCAGTGCTATAGTATATATCCATCGCACTGAAACCGCGTAGTGTTCAATTGATCTTGAGTGGACTTTCTATGTACGTTACCTCAGGCTCCTGCAACGGCATCTGCACGGGAGATAATTCAATGCCATCCAGCAGCAATGCTTCAGGTGCAATAATAGACAACAGGCGACCGTTTCCGGATTCAAGTGTATAGGCATGTTGTTGTTTTGCTATACCCGATACCCGCTTGAGATTCTTCAATGCAATCGAGTTTGTTCGTACAGGCCGTATGCGTTCTTCTTTGCCATTGGTAACATATACTTTAAAGAACTGCGGTATACTTTCTCCGGTTTCAGATTCCTCCTTGATCATAATACCGAAATCAAGTCCTTCTTTGCGGGCAGCCTCGATCAGTGCCTGCTTGAGCGCAGGCATCGGTATACCTTTATCACTTACAACCTCCAGCACGCCTGGTCCATTTGCATGACCGTTAGCCGTCTGCGCAGGCCTTGCCAGGGAACGATCGTTGAGCAGGTTCTTTAATATACCCTTCTCAATCAGTATAAATTGATCGGGTGGTACAACGCCTTCATCATCCACATCAAAAGCACTGATCAGTGATTTACCATTGAATGTTTTCAAGGTAGATCTAGCGATCACACTTATACCATTGTCAACGATAAGTTTGCCGATGCGCGTTTCTAGTGAGGTGACGGGATCAGGCCGGGTATCGGTGATACTCGGGATTCGATCAGTAGCTTCCAGGCTTTCTCGCGATGAAAGAAATATACTGGCAAATACCTGGGCAGAGGCTGCACCAGTAAATAAGACAGGGCCGCTATAATCTTCTTCCAGTGCACTCTCTTCATGCACAGCTGTTAGTCGCTCGGCGAGTGCTTTAGCTTCCGCCTTCATTTTATCTATAGCCGGAAATTCTTCCGGTATATTTGCATAGTATACAATGTTATCGGAAGTGTGTTCACCTTTTTTTGTTTTGGCTTCCGCCCGGCAATGGATCATCGCTTTTGTGAACGGGGTTATTACAATGGTCCCTTCGCTGGTTATGAAGTATTGCGTGCCGAACGAAACGTTCATCGTTACCTTCGTTGATTTGAGATCCGGATATGATTTGAAAACAGCCGATAGCTGGTTGCAGTAATTGTCCCACTTGCTCTTATCCAATATATAGGGTTTTCCGGGCTCGATCTTTTTAAGAACCGGCACTTTAGCAAACTCACGGTGGGGGAGATCACCGATGTTTTTGTCCTTTTCTTTCAGTGCGACCTGGTGCTTTTTGTATTGCTGTGCAGCACCCTTATATACTATATCTGTCGTTGTCCACAGGGAACGCCTGATACCAAAGTAATCATCGTCAACCGGTATCGGGATTTCATTGGCTGTCGGCTCGCGATACGAATTGTTATCGAGGCTCTCATCGTTGAATTCATAGTTTCCAACCATGACGCGAACGGACTTATCGCGATTTTTATATTCACCGGATTGAACCAGTGCACCAAGTGCGGAATAGGCGTTATAGTTTGTAGCGTCCGTTATCCCATAGCTGATAAAAAACGGAGCATCGTGTCCTTCATACTTTAGTTCAGTCATGCTTCGCTTCATTTCGTCCTGCATGGCACGAAGAACGACGGACTCTTTTTCCTGTGCCTGAGCAACCGATAGAGAACAGGAGGCAACTATAAGAACGAGTAAATATAGTGTTGGTGATTTATATGACATGGTATATATGCATTAAGGATTAACAGATCCCGGACGTTCCAACAGCATGGTCTCCAGGTGTTCTTTAGGTTTCTTTTGAGTCTCTATTCTTCGTACAAACAGTGAAGGAGAAGAAGCGCTCACCGGAACGCTGCCGGACTCCGCTCCGCAGAAACCTATAAATACGTCACGGTCATTTGCTGCAGCCTGTATTTCAGCAAACATGGCAAGGGGAGTGCCGATCAGGTCTACACCGCGTACCAACTCATCAGGCCTTCCATCGGTATAGATCCGGTATACTTCCGTTGGAAAAATATTGAACGCATTTGGATTATACCGGTCTGTCACGGTGAAGCCACCCACTACATCTTTAAATAAATAGCCGTATGCTTTGCCTTGCTTGTTGCATTCTTTGATCAGCATCTTGCGCAAGTCGGTCATGGATACCGGCTTGTCCGTTTCAACAACCAGGTTCGATTGCCGGGATACCGGATCTGCTCCGACAGATGCTCTTCCATGTCCATTGGAATGAGCAAAATTTTCAAGCGGGGTACGTGACATCAGGAAATTCTTAAGTATACCTTTCTCAACAACATTCACGCGCTGGCTTTTTATACCTTCATCATCATATTGAAACCAGCCGTTGACCGGTTTTCCTGCTACCGCATGCAAGGTTGGATCAAAATATACATTTAGTGTTTTTGGTAATACAAGTTCACCTACTTTTGCTTTAAACGTTTGTCCGTCCTCTTCATTCTTCAGGCGATGTCCCTCGATACGATGTCCGAAGATCTCATGAAAAAATACGCCGGCTGTCTGTGCTACCAGTATAGCAGGTCCGCTATAGGGTTCTGCCAGCGGGGCGTTCTGAAGCTTCACAAGTGTAGCGATCATTTTTTTTACATCCTCCATGATCTTCTCGTCACCGGGCAGTCCTTCCGGCATGGCAGCATAATACGAAATGTGCAGCGGTACTATGTCACCGTCCGTGGCGCGTATACTCGCTGCTATATTCATATATACTGCAGTACTGTTTTGCGCGATCTTCGTATTTTCCGTGGATAGAAAATATTTGCGCTCTGCCGTTACACTTAAATTTACATCGGCTGTTACCAGGTCTTTATTCTGCAGGAACAACGCGGAATATTTTTTGATTTTCTCCTGCCATACGGTTAAGTTAACAGTAGTTGAAAAGTCAGGCAACGGAGGCTCATAGTAGGAGGCAGGCTGTTCATTTGAAAAATCAGGAATCACCGAAGGTTGTGCACCGACTCGTTCGGAGGAAGCCTTCACGGATTTATACGTTTCAAGCGCTTGCTTGTATTCACCTTGTGTAGCAGTCCATACACCATATTTTATAGCAAGTGCATCATTTTCATAGGGAAGCATCGCTCTTCCTGAGCCACCCGATCCAGGCATATAGTTCATCTCCCGAAGAGACATCGGATGTGTGTTGTCAAATTTATAGTCACCGACTTTTACCCGTGTCATGAGCACGCGGTTTTTATTGGAAACAGATTGTGTGAGACTTCCAAAAGAAGCTTGAAGATGGGCATACTGTATATCATGCACCCTATAGTCAATATAGTATGCAGGGGTTGTAGCCTTTTTCAATTCCTGCATACTTCTGGTGAGCTCGCCCTGGAGAATGTTCATCAACGAATCCTGCTGTGCCCACACGGAAGATGAGACTGAAAATAGTGAAAGGCATATAAACATCCGTCTTGCGGAAAAGCCTTGAAATACGTTCACCAATCTTAAAAAGTTTAAGGTTAGAATTATTTGAAAAGGAGAGACTTCTATTGCGTGAGCAAAATATCCTAAAAACAGGTGAAGACAAAATCTCACATGACTTTTGTAGCCCGTATAGCGATCACTATCTTCGGTTGTGAATTAAAATTTCTACTCTTCTGTTTTTTAGTCTCCCTTCCGCAGTATCATTACTCATTACCGGAACAGTACTGCCATATCCTTTAGAGGTAACCCAATCCGATTTTACTCCTTTCCGAATCAGATACGTTGCAATGGCAGCTGCGCGGTTTTCCGACAACTGAGCATTGTGATTTTCAGTGCCTGTATTATCGGTATGTCCGGAGATAGAAATAGTAAGGCCTGATTTACTGTTTACAAAAGAAGCAACGGAATCAAGCTTTGGAAAGATCTCCGGTCTAAGTTTATAGCTGTCCACCTCAAACAGAACTTCATTCAAAACGATGATACTATCGGGAGTTGGAACAGCACTGTTCAATGATTCTTTTACAGGACTCTCTTGCCGTGCTATAACTGTTGAGTCCGGTGAAGGTATGGTGTTGTTACGCGGTATACTCCGGGGTGGTTTTCCTCCATCTTTATATCCTTTAAACCGGTGACTTCGTTGTTTCTTTATATAGGCTGCTTTCTTTAAACACTTTTCGTCAAAGCAAATGAAGCGGGAGAAGTAATTATGGGTCGGCATGCCATACCCTTTTTTCTTTGTGAGCGCGATTCCTTCAGGTGACAAGTGCGACACAAACAACGGCTTTGCACACGAGAGTAAAAACAATAGTAATACTGCCAGTGACAACGGGGACAACCAAGGTTTAATCATAGAGTAGGGTTACCATGTTAACGCATAGCAGGAGCGCTTAGTATAGGATATACTATTATATATCTATATTATTTTCATCTATAAATTTCTTTTTACTATATTCGATGCAGAGTCCATCAACACCTTTTGAAAGAAAGGCGATGATGGACTTTTTTAGTTTACGAACCCTCAATCCTAACCGTTTTAATGTATGGCCAAGAAAAAAATACCCTCATCCAAGCGCATCCTCAATATAGTTCCTTCTGTAAATACAGACAAAGATTGGGACATCGCGACTGCGCAGAAATCCGATGTGTTCAGTGCCGGGAAATTACCATCCGGTAAAGATCTGCGGGAAGCGTGGTGGAAGATTAACGATCAGGGAGCTACAGGATCGTGTGTGGGCTGGTCGCTGGCAGACTCCGTATTGCGCTGGCATTTTGTTGAAGCCGGTAAATTGCCCAAGACGAAATTGTTATCTACCCGGTTTATATGGATGGCGTCCAAGGAGGAAGATGAGTTTACTTCGCGGCCCACTACATTTATAGAGGAAGCCGGCACTTCGCTGAAGGCGGCACTTGACATTGCTCGTAAATATGGATGTGTACTGGATGAAGATCTTCCTTTCGGCAGCGGCAAGCTTAATCCTGAGAAAGAAGATATATTCTA
The DNA here is from genome assembly GCA_902168185.1 of uncultured Bacteroides sp. GTDB lineage: Bacteria > Bacteroidota > Bacteroidia > Cytophagales > Cyclobacteriaceae > Ohtaekwangia. The sequence continues at coordinate 111,540 of CABHOV010000072.1, read as the reverse complement.
TTCGCGGGCTTCAGCCTTTAAAATCAGGGCATACTATAATTTACACACTGGTGACAGGCTTGAGAACTGGAAGAAATGGATCGCCAGCAATGGGCCAGTGTTTACCGCGCTGGATGTTGATGATACGTGGTATAATGCTGGCAATACCAAAGGTAAACTAACCAAATATACCAGTCCTACATACGGAGGTCATGCAGTTGCTATTGTAGGGTACACAAAGAACCATTTTATAATCCGCAACAGTTGGGGCACGGAAGAGTGGGGCGATAAAGGTTATGGCTACGCATCCTATGCATACGCCCGTGCAGCGTTTCTGGAATCGTACGGAGTTTCGTTGTTTTAATTTTTTTGTTCGATCTGTATACAGTGCGGATAATTTTAGCTATCTAGAAGATTGATCTTCTATACTATATATGTACCGATTTGTATTTCTGGCGGCAGCGATTCTGTGGGGTTGTTCAAGGTATGAACCGGTAGAGTCACTAGGTGAGTATGATTATCCTATAGATTCGATTGGCAATGGAAAGCTGTTTACCTTTGAGCGTACACCGGAAGGAGAGACGTTGGGCGTGAAGCTGACACTGGGAGAAGAAAATGGCAACCAGTTCCTGATCGAAAGAGGTTATACCAACGGACAACTTTATTATGAACGAAAATACGAAATAACGAAAAGCCACAGGCAGTTAACGGAATGGTATTTCTACTCTTCATATGATACGCTGGGCAAAGTAAAGGGCGAGATCATTGAATTCCGCAATGTAGAGGATGACACGAAGTATAAAGGTCTAAAGATCAAAGCGCGCTTTGTGACAGATGATAACACAAAATCAGTTTTTAATTCACGCGAGACCTTTCAGAAGGATACCGCATTTCGATGGGGTGATACTATAGTTCCGGCATTGAAGTTCAGCACCACATCAACCATGGGAACAAACCACGCCTATATTCCGCTTTTCGGCGAAGAGGAGAAATATACAGGAGAAGCGTTTGTTGCCAAGGGCATCGGGTTAATTCAGTACTCCACGAATTCCGAAGACGAAGCATATGTGTGGAATCTTGTAAAGATTGAGAATCTGTAATCATCGCCTTCTGGTTCATTCTTATACCGGTAAGTATATTTTTATGGCCAGGATTCTCCGTTAAATAACGGTACCGGAATAGTCATTTGCACATTGAACTGTACATACCAGGCTCTATACATTTGTTGAATAAATGTCTGTAGTTGGTAATCTGTATTTAGGTTTTAGGTTAAATTGAAGTGTACGGTTCCCGTCAACCCTAGTAGACCCTCTCTACCGTACCCTTTGCCCCGGATCAAATCCGGGGTTTTTTATTTATACAGATCGTGATCGGTACATTGCTTCATTGAAAAAAATAGTTGAACGCTTGTAACACTTCTATACAGCATGGTACGTTCTGGATTGGTGCAGCGTGCAGGAAGCAAAAAAATGACTGATCTTTATATTCGGTTGTGCTTGTTCCATGGAAATACTTTTTTCTAATTTAACAATCTATTCAAGTCTATAAATGTACCGACTTAGTTTCGCTGGATTCATCCTTCTCTTGTTTGCATGTGGCACTGATAACGCTGATAAGGCCTCTGGTCAATCCAATCGAAACGCGTTTTATTATTGGCAAACGAGCCTGTATGATTTCCCTCGCCAGGATTCGGTGTATGAATCTCTCCACGTGAGTAAGCTCTATATCCGCTTCTTCGATGTGGATTGGAGTGAGTCGGCTCACGCGCCCGTCCCCGTATCGCCAATCGAAACATACTATACTTTTGACGACACAACGGAGATGGTACCGGTTGTCTTTATTACGAATGAAACGTTTACGCATCTTGATAAAACTCAGTCGGCAGACTTAGCCCGGCAAGTGTATAAAAAGCTGATGGGGAAGTTGAACGCGATGCTGATGGGAAGGTATGGCACCGATCTTTATGAAGAAGAATGGTGGGAGCAAAATCCGTATAACCTCAAGTCCAGGAATTTTGATGAACAGCAAAGGCATGACTCAATCTATATAGCGCGGGTGAAAAAGATAAAGCAGATACAGTTTGATTGTGACTGGACTAAAAGTACAAAAGATAAATACTTTGCTTTTCTTGAAGAATCCAAGAAGCTTTTTGAACAACAATTGATATCTTCCACCATCCGGCTATATCAGTATAAATATCCAAAGGAAGCCGGATTGCCACCGGTTAAGAGAGGCATGCTGATGTGTTACAATGCAGGAAATATAAAGAGCGCAGACACAAAGAATTCTATTTTCGATCACCAGGAAGTCATGTCTTATTTGGATGCCGGTGAATATCCTATACCGCTTGATTATGCTTTGCCGGTTTTTGAATGGGCCGTATTATATAGCGGTAACAAAGAATTTAAAAATATACTTTCTGCTTTCACCTTGCAGGAAGACTACCAATCTTTTATAGGTCCGAGAAATGAAGAGACCAACGTATCGGTTGTACTGGAAGATTTCGTGTATGGATATACCAACGAAGGTATATTTATCCGAAAGGGCGATGAGATCAGGTTTGAACAGCCAGACCTGGAGGCCGTGAAGGAGTTGGCCGGTTGGCTCGCGGCACACAAGAATAATAAGGAAGCTATTATAAGTCTCTATCACTTGAACAGGTATGATCTTCAAAAACATTCGAAAGAAATCAAAGCTATATTCGATTCTTTTTAGCGCTTTGCTGCTCTTTCCGACCGGAGCTGATGTGAAGGCTTGCTGGTACGGACCCGAGCCGGAGGAGCTCCGCTATATGCTTTTCAATCCCGATCTGCTCCAGGATAAATCCTGGTGGAGCTTCTTTTACAATGGTAAGCTCAACTACCTGGATGGCACAACATTTTCAGCTGACGATGAGATGGTCCTTGCAACGGAATGGGTACGCGCCACAAAGGTATCGGTACGTGTTGACCAGGCCTTTGATTGTCTATTTGGAAGCTTGAGTGATTCCGCTCTCCAGCATAATGAATTTTACAAGGAGATCCAGAGGAAGCCGGATTTCAAAAGATACTTCGATATAGCCAGAAGCAGTGAAGCGGTTACCGGCTGGTCTTCGGCATGGGAAGAGGATGAGGCTATAAAGAGAGACGTTGATATTAAATTTAACGAGACAACACAGGAGGTAATTGATCTTCTTAAAAAGGAAACCAATCCGTTCTTTCAAAAAAAGTATGCCTTTCAATTAACGAAGCTCGCGTTCTATTCCGCGGACTCTATACTCTTCCATAAAGTATATAATCAATACTTTAAAAACGTTAAGGAGAGAACCGTGCTGGATTGGTGGGCTATGCACTATAAATCCATGGTGCTGGAGCGTGAGAATAAAATGGATTCGGCCAACTACCTGCACGCCCTGGTGTTTTCACATTCAAGCAATAAGATGTTTGCCTCCAAGCAGTACTTTTCATCGAAGAATTTTGATGCGGTGATAGCGCTTGCTAAAAATGACGAGGAGCGAGCCGATATATACCTGATGCGTGAAGTCATTAATCCCGGGCGATCGCTGGATGGGATTTTAAAAGTATATCAATTCTTGCCAACGCACAGACACTTACCCCTGCTCATCAGTCGGGAAATCAATAAGCTGGAAGATTGGCTGGAAACAACCAAGTTCGCCAATAGTGAAATCGTTACAGAAAGTTATTGGGGTGACGATGATGAACCGTTGATGCAAAACTGGCAGCGCGATTACGAATACCTGAAAAATTTTATCACCGCCCTGGAGGAAATGCAATCTATAGCCAAGTCTCATCCGGTATATTATAATTTTTCACTTGCCTGTCTCAACCTCATCAAAGGCGATGCAGTACAGGCAGAAAAATATATAGCTCGCATTAAACCATCAGGCGCAGAACAGGCTTTTCAGTTAACGGTATTTAAACTTGTTTTGCTGACCCTTAAAAACGATATAGCGGATTCAAACGTTCAGGATGAAATTGGAAAGCTATACCAGCAATTGCTGGATCAGCGAGAGCTTAAATTTGAATCACAAAAGATACTATATTCACTGAGTTCCTATTTGCGCTATACTTTTGCGAAGAAAGGAATGGTTCACCTGGCGGGACTATTCGATAATTATGCAGTGAACAAGTTCTGTTCCACGTGTCATTCGAATACATTTGAATATTCCATGATCAGCTACTTGGATCGTTATGCTTCGATTGAAGATTTAAACAAGCTTCTTGAGACGTATGATCGCAAAGGTAAAAACGCACTGGAGGAAACGCTCCTGAAGCCGTACATAAACAAGTATTACCTGCTTGATCTGCTATCGGCCAAACATCTCCGGAAAGGTGATGTTAAAAATGCAATGCTTGTCTTGAAAGATATACCGGACTCGTTTTGGTTCAGCTTCACCAACGCATCCTTTTACATTGACAGCGATCCGTTTGTAGCCAACAGCGAGTTATTGACTGAGCCTACCATGACAACGTATAACAAAAGGGAAATACTGGAAAGGATGTATGCGTTGGAGCGGGAGGTTGCCGCTGATGTGTCAAAGAAAAAGCACAACTACTTGTTGCTGGCGAATGCCTGGTATAATTTTACAGACAACTCATGGTTTATGATCAGCTACGGATGGGGCAGCATAACCCCGGATGAGGGTGTTTATAAAAAGGCGAAGTCCATAGCCCTGGAGTATTATAAAAAGGCTTTGGCGTTTGAAGAACAAAAAGAAAATAAAGCAAAGATACTGTATATGATAGCGGTGCTCAGTGTATCCAAAGATGTAAAAGCATATGCGCAGCAATACGAAACGTATAGCGACACCGAGTTTTATATGCGCAGAAATTGCCTCACCTTGAAAGATATTGCTGCCGCTAATCTCTAACCAGAATATATGCCTTCCGAAAATTCAGACAAGACCGTACTTATACTCGGTGCAAATTCAGACGTAGCGAAAGAGGCTATTGTACTATATATAGAGAAAGGATATCGTGTGATCGCTGCCTCACGTAGTACTGATCAACTTCATCGTTTTATACAAGACCGCGCTATACCGCAAGAGAAAATTGAGATATGTTACTTTGACGCCGCTGCATTCGAAACGCACGCTGCGTTTTATAGCGGACTCGCTGTAAAACCTCACATCGTGGTATATGCAGCAGGTTTTTTAAAGGATAACTTACAAGCCCTGCTTGATTGGGAGGGAAGTTTTCAAATGATGAAGGTACATTATTGCGGTGCCGTTTCAATTCTGAATATTATAGCCACCGATGCTTCGAATAAGAATTTGGAGCGCATTGTAGGACTTTCATCGCTCTCTGGAGTTCGCGGACGCAAGAGTAATTTTATCTATGGCAGCACCAAGTCTGCGTTCACGCAATACCTGGCGGGTCTTCGTCAGCATCTCTTTGGGCGCGGTGTTGCCGTGAACGTGATTGTTGCAGGCTATATTCGAAGCAAGATGACGGCCGGCTTAAACTTGCCCGAATCACTTATGCTCGAGCCAGCGTTCATTGCGAAGTCTGTTGCCGATCCCGGGAATTCATTTACGATCGTTCCGGGATTCAAATGGAAAATCATCTATCACATTCTGCGTTTGCTTCCTGAACAGCTCGTGGCTAAATTACCGTAAGCATCTATCCACACAGAAATCAATAAACCTTACACGCTTATGTGATTTTTCGAAATCGCTGAAATTGCCTTGAGGGGAATGACTTATTTTAAGTATTACAAAATGTTATATGAATTCACTGCCAGGCCTACAGATCGTTTTAGTATCGTTGTTAAGTATACTTGTTGCAGCACCTGCAACACAGGCACAAGATCTGAAGCCAGGTTTGCCGGGGATGGCTCCTTCAAAATGGATTACCGTAAAACATACCCAGGCTCCCGATAGAATTTTTCGCACAGACAATTCCAAACGACAAAGCTATACACAGGAGGATGTTTTTTTCAAGCTATGGATTCCACTGGTGATGAAGTCGCGATTCAGTGTTATAGTGGGCCCGCAGTATAGAACCGAACAACTTGAATTTACAGGCTCCGGAGAAAACCCGATGAAGGAACTCGGGAATTGGAACCTGCGGTCTATGGGTATAGATTTCAAATCATTGATTAACGTCGATAGTACTTCATGGCTGCTGGTGAACCTGAATGCAAATCAATGCAGTAACCTCAATGATGTTGTGAGCCAGGCCGTACCACTGAACTTTACATTGACATCACTTTTTCTTCGTAAGAAATCTGCCAATAAAGAAGTGGGTTTTGGGCTGATGGTAAACAACCTCTTCCATAGATTCACATTTATGCCGGTAATGGCTTTCAACTATAATTTCTCCAAGACAAGCGGACTTGAAATGTGCCTGCCCCAGAAAATTTCGTGGCGTAACAATCTTTCAGCAACAGATATACTTTACGTGAAAGCAGAAGCTATGACGCGAAGCTACTATATTAAGTATGATGATAAAGACTCGACTCCTTTCCGCAGAGCAGAAGTAGATTTTGGAGTCGCCTATAATAAACAAATTAACCGGATCATGGGTGTTGAGGTCTTCGGTGGTTATCGTAAAAATATATCATGTCGCCTTCCTGATGATATCTTTGCCGTGAAAACTTCAGGTGCTGTATTTACCTGCGAATTTTATATCCGGCCACCACGCCTGTAATGTTGTACTAACAGCATAATACAAAAATCGGAATCCTTAACAACCGGGCACTTCTTCAATATTCCTGCTTTCGTCTATACAATCGCCCGGTACATCTACAAGATTAAAAGAGCGTGCAATTTCATCCACGCATATTCCGTAATATCGTCAGACAATTTGAGAGATTAATTTTTTTGGAGTCTTCTGGGGCATCAGCACCCGCACTGTTGTGCTGATGAAGAAGCAGAAAAAAACAAATCATCTGAAGATAGAGGGTCACCTTGTAGAGGGGTGTTTTAGGGGGATGATTTTTTGCCTTTGTTCGCGCTAGCAAACAAAGGCTTTTTTTATTGAAGGCTATATCGTTAGAGCTATACCTATATTCTTAATGTAGCCGTATAGTATAATAGCTACTATACGATGGTTCTTCCCATCGCCGGATCAGTAAAGCTGCGTTTCCCGGTTTCAACTCTGCCGGCATAATGTCTTTTGAAAAGTTCATAGCCTTTTACCGTGACACTGAAATCATACCAGCCAAAACTGTTGGAAAGATGAATGGTGATTGCTCCGTTGCCGTTAGCTGCTATACTTTGACTTAGATTTTTGCCATTATAGGCATTGTCATGGATATCAATGGTGATTGCCTTGGAGGAAGCATTCATAATTTTCACTACTATATTTCCGGTGAGCACTTTTTTATTGTGTTCATACTCCAAGGCTATAGTTCCCAGGGGATCATGCGCATTGCCAATAAACTCGCGAAAAAATCCATTCGGTCCGTATACAGCCAATTGATATTGCTGCCCCTCGAATTCCTCTAGCGGCCACGCGTCAGTCAATTGATCTCCACTGGCCACGGCATACTGCCTTGGTATACCCTGGTTGTTAGCATATATAGTGAACGGTGCGCCCGCACTCTTGCTGCCAAAGATTTCATTGCGAGCGGCTATCTGAATTTGAAAGGATTGTTTATCGGCACTGATTTTTCCGTCCGCATAAAGCTGGTAGGGAAGTGCATTGGAAGCACGGATTCCTTTTTCCTGCTTGGGCATCAGCGGAGATGCAAATATATCTTTGTTGATGAGTGAAATTTCTTCTTTACTCAGCGCTTTATACCCGAAAGGATCTTTTTTGAATTTAGCTTTATGTATACTCTCGATCACATCGTCTTTTGCCAGGAATGAAGGTAGCTTAATCGTTTCTCCCTGGTAGGGTTGAAAGACCGAAGTAAGATCACCACAAACAGTTCTTCGCCAGTTGCTGATGTTTGTCTCTTCTATTTTCTTGCCGGTCTTATGACTTAAAAATTTCTCCAGGAACTGAAGTACAGAAGTGTGATCAAAGACTTGTGAGTTCACAACACCACCGCGGCTCCACGGAGATGCAATCACCAATGGAACACGATATCCCAAGCCTATAGAACTTTCACGCGCTTCATCGGCAGCGTTGCGTTTTCGGTCTTGCTCGAGTGTTACATATTCAACACCGGTATCAATTCCTTTCGAGGTAAGACCGGATTCAGGTTTATTGGGAATCGGAGGAACGAAAGGAGGGACGTGGTCGAAGTATCCGTCATTCTCATCATAGCAAAGAATGAAAATCGTTTTCTTCCACACTTCCGGTTTACTGGTAAGTATATCCATTACTTCCGACACAAACCAAGCTCCATACCATGGCGCTCCGGGGTGATCCGAAAAATTCTCGGGCGCTACCAGCCATGATACTGTAGGCAGTGTACTGTTCTTAACATCTTCGCGGAACTGGTGCAGTATATCGCCCTTGGGAATCTTTACTTCACGCTCAACCTCACCATCTTTATAGGACAACGTAGCGAGTGAATGATAGTCAGGATCATGTATATTGGTGGTGAATGCTTTTTCATGCAGATTCTTTTCACGCTGCGACAGCTTGCTATAGTTCTCTGGCGTCCATACCTTTTGTTCTTCTATCGAAATTTTTAACCAGCCATGCCGTTGTGTTAATTGTGCTTTAGCCTTTTCAGCCTCCGGACTGCCGGAAGGTAAAGCGTGGATTTTCTTTTCAAGGGCATTGATCTCTTCTGTCAGCAAGGATATTTTCTTTGGAAGGAACCGTATATAGGCAGGCAGAAACTTTACGTGATATTGGGAGAACCATTCAATGGGATTATCGGTAAAATTAGCGAGCCACGCATCTTCTTCTCCTTCAAAACCAACCCCTACACTGATCTCGTTCTGGTATATCTTCCAAGATATACTATTATCTTCCAGTCGCTCTGGAAATGTAGTCCAGGCAGCCGGTATATCATAGTCCAGTTCGGAATTACGAACACGCGCCTGTGAAGTGCTGTTTTGCTGATCGCGAATTGTACCCGTCCACAGATATAGCCTGTTGGGTGTAGTGCCCGTTAGCGATGAACAGAAATTCTGATCACAGATAGTAAACGCATCTGCAAGAGAATAATAGAAAGGTAAATCTTCACGATTATAGTATCCGAGCGTCAAAGGCATTTTAGCGTAATCAGGATGTCCTGATTTTTTTGCTTCGAGCCACTGATCATATTTACCACCGTTGCGTGCATCCACCTGGTCGGTCCAGCCATGCGGAAGCGAACCCATCCACGTGGCCTTGGTATCTTTTATGTTGAGCCGAAAAGGAACATACGTTTCATGGTCAGCATTGGTCTGCATCCATACCGAATTCTTATTGGGCAGTCGTATAGCACGCGGGTCATTGAAGCCACGCACACCTTGCAGGGTTCCATAGCAGTGATCAAACGAACGGTTTTCCTGCATGAGTATAACAACATGTTCAGCATCGAGAAATGTACTTCCGACTTCCGGGTTGATGGCGAGTGCTCGTTGAATAGAAGGTGGAAGAACACCTGACAAGCCCGCTGCTCCTGAAAGCATTGCCGCCTTTTTAAGAAAGTCCCTGCGTGAATCCATGCGATTATGATCAGCTATAAAAATAGACTAATCTGGTTTTATCTATTGTGGTTTCAGGTTGAATTAAAAATTTGTTAATATGGAGAAAGGGTGAACAGAGACAACCTAAAAGTTTCAATTTTTGGAATGTCTAAAGATTGGCACTTTATCAGGTTTTTAGTTTTATAATTTTCTTAATCTTTCATCTAATAATCATCACTTAATCAGAACATTATCACGTGCCAGCTAATGCAGTAAATCGAGCTTTGTCGAAAAGATTTACGCTACCTAAACTTGTTCATTATATTTGCAGATTCTCTGCGAAGGAACAGCAGAAAAAATACGAGACTCAAGAAGTCCCGCCAGATTCAATAAACAATAACAGCCAGATTTTACGAAGTGAAGAATCCGTTAAGCATTAAAGATCTTATTAACCTGCTCTACCAAAACAGAGAGGTGATCGAAATGCTTTTTGGCAACAAGGATTCCGTTAACAAGTCTGAGATTCTTGCCCGTGAAGACATGACGGACGAGAAGCTGGAAAAACTGGTGATGTATGAGCTCATTCACGAGAACAACAACATCATCGGGCTTGACGATCGCATCACAACATTCATCGAAGAATTCCTGGAGATCGGAGAAGTCACTACCAGTTTCATCAACGATAACATCCAGACTTTAACGGAGAGTCTCAAGTACTATCGCATTGATAGCAATCCAAAGTTTCTTCGCAGCATCAAGCGTTCTTTAAAGAAGATCAACTCCACTACTTCGCGTGAAGTGATGAAGCTTCACAAGAATATAGATGACACTTACAAGAACCAGGACAACTATGTTATCAAGCTACAAGAGCTTGATAAGTATAAACGCAAGCGTGATGATATCATTAACCTGATTAAGGAATCCGAGCAGATCGTTTCTGATGCACAGGGATTTTTCAATACGATTATAGATGCTGAGCTTAGTTCCATCGTGCTTGATCTTCGGTATACATTGGTGCGTAACCGCGATTATCTCAACGAGATCCAGTCGCAGATCATCGACTATATCAACAAGATCCAATATCAATCAGAGATCTATAAGAAAATTCAGCGACTCAAGGAGTTGAAAGATTATGAAGAGCTGAAGTATAAAACCAATTTCGTAGAAGTAGTCGCCAATACAAAAGCCTTGTTCTTTCATAAGCGTATTCCATTAAAGGGAAGATTGTCATTGGACTTTCTACATTCCGATCATGGTTTTATGCTTACCAAAAAAGTGGCATCGAAGCTACATTTACTCCGCAATACACATCGTAAACCGGCAGGAAGATTAGCAGCAGGATTCGATAACAGCAACCTGGAAGAATCATCCAGCCTGAATATTACCGGCCTTGTAGACAAGTTCTTAAAGACGGATGATGATCTCTTTCAATTTGTGATGCAATACCAGTTTCCGGAGAAGGTGGGAGAGCTCAGTCTTGAAAAACGCATCTCGCTATACGTTGGTATTTCCATTGACTTTGATGACAAACTCCAGATCAACGGGAAGTTCGGTAAAATGAATTTCGTAAATGAAAAGAACCAGAACCAACGGGTGGGCTATGCTATTATTAAACCCAAGAAGCAGGCACAAGGTGTAAAGCTTAAAACAGAGAGTGAAATACAGCCGGTCGAGGTTCAAAGTATAGTACTTAGTGAGAACGCGGTAGAGGTTGAAACAAAGCCTTCTGAACTGGAGATTGAAAATATAGCAGTGGCAGAACAGAAGGAGGCCAAGCCGGTAAAAGAACTGAAAGCCAGGAAGAAGGCTCCGGGCAAAAAGCAGAAACAGGAAAGCGAGCCACAGAGCGAATCTCCCGATGTTGTTCTTAAAGCGGAGAATGAAGTACTGGAAGTTGACACCGAAATCTCAACTATAGAAACTCAGCATGAAGTGTTGCAGGAGAAAGTAAAAGAACCTAAAAGTAAAAAGCCAAGAGCTCGCAGCACCAAGTTAAAGGCTCCACGCTAACAAAATATATAACCAGGCTTTTCGGCTTTGCGCCTAAAGCTTTATGAGATTAACGAATGAACATTCCTAAACAGACACCGGAAATATTCAGTATACTCAGTAAGGGTAACTTCATCAGCTCCAATGGGAGTAAAGGAAAGTTATTCGATGTTATTGCCTACGAAGACAACTTTGCAATTCTCAAAGAGTTCTTCAGCCATACTGGATATCACCTGGAGAAAGGGTATAACTATTTTTATTTCAGTCAACAGGAAGAGACCAATACGTTGATGGAAAAGAAGCTCGAGCAGTTTGCGTATTACATTGATGTAATGGATTTCTTTTCATCGATGGATACAAAGCCTGCGGTGGGCACACGCTATCGTGTTACCCAAATTGCGGAAGAGTGCTATGCGAACGAACGCCTAAAGCAAAAACTGTTTGCCTTGTCGCGGCGAGAGAAGATGACTGACAAAGTAACGGAGATTGCCAACGACCTGACGACCGGAGGATTTTTTGAACAGGAAGATGAAGATACCTATAAAGTAATGGATGCTATTCATTACCTCGAACAGGTTATTTCACTAATTACAATTGAAGATGATGGAGAACAGACGAATCCTTAACCGGATCATATTTATTAATATAGCCAACACGGATTACGCCAGCATAGAAATAGCGGGGAACACGTGTTTCGTAGGTACCAACAATATGGGCAAGACAACCTTGCAGCGTGCTATATTGTTTTTCTACAGCGCTAATACACGCGGTCTGGGTATATCAAGTTCACAGAAGTCGTTTGAAGACTATTACTTTCAGTATCCGAACTCCTATATCATTTACGAGATTGCTACAGAGGAAAGTATATTTCACGTAATGGTATATCGCAACAATAAGCTTTTCTATCGTTTCGTCGAGAGCCCCTTTGTTCAGGAACACTATATCGATAACAGTGAAGCATTATTGCCCAAGCAGATCGTGGCCCGGTTTAATGAGCAGCGTATAAACTATAGCGACCAGATTGAAACCTTTGAGCGCTACCGGAATATTATATATGGCGCAGATCCTGATAAGAAGTATAAGAAGTTCGCCCTGATGAAGGGGAATAGCAACTATCACAATATACCGCTCGCTATAACCTCTATCTTTTTAAGTTCAGAGTCCACCATACGTGCGGAGTTTGTAAAGGAGTGTATTGCCAACTCGATCACCACCAAGCATACCAACATCGAGCTGAAAACCGTAGAGCGGCAACTCCGCCAGTTTACAGAACGCTATCAGGATATAGAGACCTTTTTCAGGAAGGAGAATTCACAACGGGGTGACCTTATCAAGGATAACTTTGGAAACATACGCAACCTCAAACACAAGCAACGTTCCCTGGCAACAGAATTAGGGGGAGCATTGAAGTATGGCATCGAGCAGAAAGAAACACTGGTAGAACAGGTTAATGCCAAGCGTGAAGAGATCACGGCAGTAGAACAGGAGTTCCGTGAGAAAGAAAGTATACATCAGGAGAAAAATAAAGAGGTCAACCAGGAGATCGGTGCGTTGAAATCAAAACTTCGTGAAGCCGATAAAAAACTGAAAGAGTACGAAGATAAAGGTATACGTGAGTTGCTTTTGAAAGCTGAGGAGAAACCTCAGCTCGCCCTTGAATTGCAGGCACGCGAAACTGAATATGCAACACTCACTGCAGGGTTCAGTGATGTAGAGCAGCAATTCAAAACATTGTTCAGTGCGCTGGAGAATGAGCGCAAGGAATTTGAAAATGTACTCAATGCAAAAGGACTTCAACTCGACAGGAAGCTGGAAGAGGACAAGAACAACCTGAAAGAAAATTATCGCAAAGAGGAAGGGGAGTTAAAAGAAAAATTCCGTTCGGAGACCGATCGCTATAAGCAGTTGCTCAATCAAAAAGAGCTTGAAAGAAAAGACGCTGATTTCAAGGAAAAAGATATTCATCAGAAGAAATACTTCGACAAAGAGATCGGGTTGTTAAAAGGGCACCTGGAAGATATAGCGCGCCATAAAGTGGAGCGCTCTTCTTTGCTGAGTATAAAGAACAATACCATTGAGTCGCTGAAAAAAGAAGGTGATCACATTCGTGATAAGAACAAGCTTACATCCGAGCAATATGTATCACGAAACAAGGAAGAAGTTACCCTGCTCGAAGAGAAGATCAAGGGCATTGATGCAAAGCTATCTATACATCAGAATACATTCTTCGGATTCCTCCAGGAAAACTATCCCGATTGGTATGCCACCATTGGTAAAGTATGTAACGAGGAAATTTTGTTCAACCAGGATCTTAACCCCAGGCTTCTCAAAAAACAGATTGACACCTTGTATGGGATTGAACTTGATCTCTCCAACGTAAGTGTATATTCGAAGACACTCGATGAGTATGAACAAGAGAAGAGCATGCACCTTGAAAAGCTCGCCCAACTCAATCATGCTTTCCTTGAATTCCGTGAAGCGCAGGCACATGAAGAACAGTCACGACTCGCATCAATAGGCAAGAAGACTGCGCACCTGAAAAATGAGATCGCGCAGCTTGAATACGAAGCCGGTCAGGATGAACAGAAAGAAAAACAGTATAATCTTGATCTTCTCGAATGGAAAAGTAAGGGTGAAGCACTTCGTGAAAAGGATTTACTGGAGATATATAGTGTACAGGAGGCTATAAAGAAGGAATCGGCTTCACTGAAGCAAACAATATCAGAGCTTGACGCAGTGTTGAGTAAAGATACAGCGACTCTGCAGAAACGCTTTAACGATAAGCTTGTCCAGGTAACAAAAGCATTCGAGGCAGAAGCCGCGAAATTAAAAGAACAGAAAGAAGAAAAGGTTGCAGAATACGATGAGCGCAAAGCCAATCTGCAAAAGGAGAAATCAAAAGTACTCAAGACAAAAGGTGTTGATGATACGCGTATAAAAAAACTACGATCAGAAATTGAGACAACCAAAGCAGCACTTGATGCGCTTGATAAACACGCTGAACTTATCAATGATTACCGCAAAGACAAGCGTGAGCTTTTTGATAAGATAGAAGAATTTAAAAAAGAGAAAGAGAAATTTGAAGAGCGCATTAAACAATCGGAACGTGAATTTGCAAATGAAAAGCAGATGCATGCAAAGAGATTGTCACAATACGAGAGCGATACCCGCGCATTGGCCGAGGAATTAAAAAGATATACCGATGGCCTCGAGCATTTCGAAAGACACTTTCGGGAGCGCGCATTGTTTGATCGTCTCCGTCATGTTATTGAGCCTGCTCCTGCAGAGCATTCAGAGATCGGTATCATTGGACTTTGCTCTCAACTCCTGGCCAACGATACAGAATATCACAATCAATTTGAGAAGTTCAGGAATAACGTCACGGAGTTTGCCGGAAGATTCCGCCCTGATAACCATTTGAATTTTAAGATCAATGCACAAGCCGGTGAAGGTGAATACGAACGCTTCGCGGCTTACTTGCAGGATTTCTATAATGAGAACAAGATCCAGACATCTATAGCGGAAGTTGCCAAGAGCCATGGTATGTTGATCGATGCCATTGCCAGTAAGATGAAAGCACTTATCGAGCATAAGGGAAGGATTGATAAGATGGTAAGTAAAATGGAAGCCGATTTCAGCAGGGCTTCCTTTGAAGGCTCACGCTTGATCGAGTATATCAAGTTGAAGTCGGAAGACAGTGAAAATAAAGTATTGCGCAAGCTACAGCGTATAGCAGAGTTCCGTGATCAAAATCCGTTTCTATACGGTGAAGCAAATTTGTTTAACCAGGCTAATAAAGCAAAAGCCGAAATTGATAAACGCTCGGTTGAACTACTGAACGATCTTCAGAAAACAATCAGTGAAGAGAAGCATGAAGAGATTCGTGTGCAGGATCTATTTGAATTGCGCTTCAGAATCAAGGAAGGTAAAAACGATACAGGCTGGATTGAAAAGATCGACAAGGTTGGTTCCACCGGCACGGATATGCTTGTGAAAGCTGTGATCTATATAACACTGTTGAATGTGTTCATAAAGGAATCAACAGAAAAGACGGCGCGTAACTTCTTCGTGCATTGTATCATCGATGAAGTAGGACAGATCTCGGCAACCTATCTGAAAGAGCTTATCAACTTTGCAGAGGAGCGCAATATTTGCCTCGTGAATGGTTTGCCAAATGAAAGTAAGCTTGAGACACACTATAACTATACCTATAAATTCCGCAAGGATCAGAATGGATTTGTTAAGGTTGTGCCGTTGCTTACCATGAGCATCGAGCCGTAGTAGATCATTATTTTTTTTCTATCGAGAAAGCTCAAGGTATAAATCCTTGAGCTTTCTTTTTTTACAGACGTTGTTTCAACGCCAATCACAATCTGTTATCAGATGTTTTAACAACAGATTCAAATATACCTTGTAATTGCATTTACCGTTAAATGACGGTCACATGAATGGGTTATAGACCATTGTGTTTACATACACGATATTTGATTTTTGTTGCCTTCGTCATCATCAAGGCAATAAAAAATATGATTCAACACGAATCTATAGTGCCGATGTTGTAGTATAATTTTAAAAAGCTGCTGTTATGATAAAAGAATTCAAGATCAATTCCGGAAAAGACACGATCAGCAAACTACATATGAATGCTGCTGATAAAGATCTCCATGCTGCTATTTCATTTCTTGAACAATGCAATGAACAATATACTATTGCCATTGATATTGTTGATCCGAACCTTGCCAAGGCGAAGAGTCGAGAAGATAGCAATATCAAAAAGTTACTGGAGCAACTCACCAAACGCGAGTGTGAAGTGTTGAATCTCGCGTGTCAACGTCTTCAGAATAAAGAGATCTCCGAGAAGCTCTGCATCAGCCTGGAGACGGTAAAGTCACATCGCAAGAACATTATATCCAAAGCAGGAGTACGTTGTCTGAATGATCTCAAAGATATACTGTTCAAAATGACAGAGGTAGAAAATTTTGATTTTCTCAAAAATCACTCCTGGGGGTGATGTGGCGCTTCAAGGGTATATATACCTTTGCATGGTCATTAGAAAAAAGACCCACTACAACCCTGAATCTCTTCATTGACGCAATGTAATAATTGTCGTCCCTGTTATTCTTTTACTGTTTTTCGGATTGTTGGTGGTTAACGGATTTAATCTGAAAAGAAATGCTATGATACGCACAGCGTTGGAATTTATCAGAAAAGAATTGGAGGTATATATAGTGGACCGTGAACAGGATCCCGCAAACTATACCATGAACAATGTGGTGGACCTCAAGCCCGTTGTTTTGCCCGATGGAACCTTCAACCTGAATACAGCAACGCACGTCACCATCGTGCTTGCCGGTATTGACGAAGAACGCAGAGAGGGAAAGCGTCCCTATTATATACCGGTGGAAAACAAGCAGTTCATGAAATTGAACCCGCCTGTTGAACTGGATCTCTTCATTTTGTTTGCTGCGCACAATACCAATTACGAAACGGCTCTTCGTGACCTGTCAAGTATAGTATCCTTTTTTCAGGCGAATCCGGTATTTGATGAATTAAAATTCCCCGCTTTAAATGCAGGCGTTACAGATCCCGTGAGTAAATCCTGGCAGCTCATCGAGCGGCTAAGCTTTAAGCTTCACAGCCTGACATTCGAGCAACAGAATAATTTGTGGGCTATGCTGGGTGGTAAATATATACCGAGTGTTGTCTACAAAGCGAACATGCTTACCGTATTCGATATGAAGGGTAAAGAATCTGCACCGGCTATCACTGAAATGAATTTTGCAGACTAACGCTATGGGAATCCTGAAAGTAAAATATAGTGAACTATTCAAGGTGTCGGTAGCGCAGCCTTTTTATCAGAATGCTGTATGTCAGAAATATACCACAGACCCGCGCCCTGATCTGGAGTTCATTCCTACAAAAGAGTGTATTCAACGCATGAGCCGCCTTAACCTGCTATATAAAAAAGAAGATCAGCATGGCGGCTTCACTATATGGGGAAGTATAGAAGGCACAAGCGGTGGTAACGATCTGTTAAAGTTCAAACCGATGAAATCCGATGCGCTTACATTTTTAGTGCTACTCAGAAATCCATCACTTGCAAACTTTAACGACTTGCCACAGACGTCTCTTGCACAAGCGTATTATTTTACAAACCAGTTAATTGACCTGGCTGCTTCCCGCGATGATCTTCACCTTAGTAACGATCTGTTGGGTGTTAAAAGCGCTGATACTATACGTGTAACGTTTGGCACCTATACCTATATGAGCATGGTTCCGGTTGCACCCGGCACTGCACGTGTAAAGCATCTTCCTTCGGGAAGAGAAATGCTGCCCAAATCCTTGCTCACCGAATCAGGAAAGAGTTACCTCATCTTCGATCTTTCATCGCTGGCGCCTGGTAAATGTCAGCTTTTGATCGGTGGTATAATTACCGAAGAATTTTACTATGGAGGAGTTGTTGCAGATGTACCGATCTTTGGTATCGTAGATTTTTCACTTGATCCGGCCTTGCAGGCTAACTATAGAATTGTCGAACCGGATGGATCGATCACGCCACAACGGCCTGCCTACAGGCTACGCTTTATTAGCCGGCAAACTTTGTGGCGTTACAGACTTATACTGCAACCCACCAGTCCCTTATTCCTGGAAATGGCCGCACTTAGCCCTGCCGATAAAACTGATTTTATCAATCGTCTTAATATAGTCAGCAATGATACAACCATACTGTTCACCGGCAATCACATAAGTGATACAGTCTTTGAATTTATATCTACCAGCCCTATACAGCTGCGTGAAAAATATTTATCTTCTACCGGCGGACCTCACGATGCGCTAAGCTTTACCCTGAAGAAATACCTGGGCGACCCAAGAGAATCTGCTGTACGTTCTAATTTACCATATCCTGCAACGGATCGGGTAGACGCTACAGCAAGCCCAACTATATATTCCGATATCTTATTAACACTTTAAACTATTAAAATGGCCAACTATCGTTCACCCGGTGTTTATGTAGAAGAAATATCTCTTCTGCCACCATCCATCGCTGAAGTTGAATCAGCCGTGCCCGCGTTTATCGGGTATACTGAAAAAGCGACCTTGCTTGTTGCAGGTGATCTTACCGATGTACCAACTCCCATTACCAGCCTTGCTGATTTCAAGCAGTACTTTGGCGGACCTCCCACGGAAGTAGCAGCGAACGTAACACTGGCGGTAGATGAATTGAAGACCGGTACACAAACAACTGGATTCAAAACCACGATCACGGTAAATGCAGCAAACACCAGCGACCACATTTTATACTATGCCATGAGACACTTCTTCACCAACGGTGGTGGTAGATGCTATATCGTTTCTATTGGCGGATATACCGGAACGGTCGCACAGGCCGATCTGGAACGTGGCCTGGACATCATTGCCAATGAAGATACACCTACCATGCTGGTAGTGCCTGAAGCGATTAATCTTGCAGCGCAAGCTGCGTATGAAGCGGTCAATCAGAAGATGATCAATCAGGCCGCTACACTCAAAGATCGCTTTGCTATCATGGATACATATCTGACCACCGTGCCGAAGACTTCGAGCTCTGTTAATGCAGATGTAGCAACCGCTATTGGTACTATACCCGTAGATGGCTCGATCAGAAGATATGGCGCGGTATATTACCCGTATCTTGAAACTTCCTATAGCTATAACTTCGATTTCGATGCACTCACCATTGGTACGCATACTATAAATGGTGCTGCGCCAACCGTACCGGCAGATGATAAAACAGGTGTAGCCTTATCGGTATTGAAAAATACAGCTTCGAGTATGTATAACGCCATCGCTGCAGAGTATGGTAAATATCATATGGTGTTGCCACCATCAGCCGCTATGGCCGGGGTATATTCCCGTGTCGATCGCGAGCGTGGTTTCTGGAAGGCTCCTGCCAACGTTGGTCTCATGGACGTTGTGAAGCCAAGAGTATCGGTGTCTCGTTCAGAACACGATCTTCTCAACGTGAATTCCGATACTGGTAAATCGGTCAATGCTATTCTCAATATGCCGGGATACGGAACCGTTGTCATGGGTGGAAGAACCCTCGATGGTAACGACAATGAATGGCGGTATATAAATGTAAGACGCTTTTTCAGCGTGGTGGAAGAATCCATCAAGAAATCTTCGAACTGGGCAATCTTCGAACCGAACACTTCACCCACCTGGGTAAAGGTAAAAGCGATGATTGAAAATTATCTATACCTCAAGTGGAGAGATGGTGCACTGGCAGGGGCAACTCCCGAGCAGGCATTTTTTGTAAATATAGGACTGGGGTCTACCATGACCTCCGTAGATATACTGGAAGGTCGCATGATTGTTGAAATAGGTATGGCCGTTGCGCGTCCTGCTGAGTTTATCATCCTGAAGTTTGAGCAGATGATGCAAACATCGTAGTGCTCCATTATTCATATTTATTCATTCGTAATCATTAACTATTATACTATATGCCTTATCCATTAACTGGTTTTCACTTCACCGTGTCGTGGGGTGGAGATAATATAGGGTTTTCAGAAGTAAGCGGACTCTCCGTTGAAAATCAACCCATCGAATATCGTGACGGGCTGATGTCAGCCAAAACACTTCCGTTAAAAAGACCAGGACTGCGCAAAGCCGGAAACATCTCTTTAAAGCGCGGTCTGGTAAGTGCTAACAATGATTTATATACCTGGTTTAACAACTTCGGTGAACCCAATGTAACCAGACGCACGCTCGTCATTACGCTACTCAACGATGAAGGTAATCCGGTGTTTGTATGGACTATATCTGAGGCGTGGCCGGTGAAATGTGAAGGGCCGGGTTTGAAAGCAAGTGGTAATGAAATTGCAATTGAAACCATTGAGCTTGCACACGAAGGTATCACAGTAACACCTGTATAGTATATGCCAGCCTATTATCCTCCTTCCGGTTTTCATTTCAAGGTTGAGTTTCTCGGAGTCAGCGGTATGTCCGGTGATACGGAGCAGCGCTTCCAGGAAGTAAGCGGTTTATCCGTAGAAGTTGAAACGGAAGAACTGCGGGAAGGAGGAGAGAACCGGTTTGTATATAAACTTCCCAAACGGGCCAAGTATCCAAACCTGGTCTTGAAACGGGGACTTCTCACCAATACTGCTATACTCGGTTGGTTTAAGTCTGCGATGAATACATATTTCACAGTGCCTATATATGATTTCCAACCCGCAGATATACTCATAACTCTCATGGATGAAACCGAGTCCGGTGTAGCAGCCTGGAAAGTTTTTCAGGCCTATCCGCTGAAGTGGTCTTCTTCCGATTTCCGCGCCAGCGACAATTCAGTTGTTGTTGAGACACTGGAATTTGCTTATCAATATTTTGAAAGAATACTATAGCAATGCCTGTACAAATTAATGAAGTGATTATCCGGGCGGTGGTAGACGCCCCCGGTAATGGAAATTCACCAAGCTCACAAAGCAGTGCGCAAAGCAGCACCACCGATGGTGACTCGGATGCAGAAATAGCTGAAAGAATATTGGAAATCATTCGCCAAAAACTTGAACGATAATGGATGTACAAAGTCTTGCCAAGTTACCCTTCAATCTGAAGATCATTCCCACCACGGTGGATGGTATACCTGCGGGATTGCCATTTATAGCGATGTTCAATCCCGAGAGCTTTAGTGTACATGAAGATCTTGTCTGGAACAGGCCATGTCCTCCCGGAAAGCAGGGCTCTGAGCCTACCTATGTAAAGACCAATCCAAGGACCTTTACAATTGAATTTACCCTGGATGGAACGGGCGTAAATACCAATGGAGTAAAGATACCGGTAACCGCACAAATAGCATTGTTCCGTGGAGTAACAACCAACATCCGCGGAAGTATACACCGGCCGCATTACCTCATGGTGCAGTATGGGACATTCATCAATGTATGCATTATGAATTCCTCGAACGTAACCTATACCATGTTTGATATGTTCGGCCTGCCGATACGGGCAAAAGTAAGTGCCACCTTTACCGAGCGTACTATAAAAGGATTAAGCGATGTGCTGGGAATGCTTTCATCGCCAGACCTAACCCATCGCAAGACTGTAAAAGAAGGCGACCTGTTGCCACTGCTCACACGTGAAGTATATAATAATCAGCATTACTATATACAGGTGGCGCGTGTTAACCGGATTAAAAACTTCCGCAAGCTCAAGGCGGGAACAGAACTATTCTTTCCACCACTCTCAAAAAAATAGATCTATATGGGACTGGATAGTTTGATTCCCGGAACGGATTCTGCCACGGATGTTGTCAGCCAGAAAGTATTTGTGAATGGTGTAGAGTTAAATCACGAGGCACTGCTCTTGCAGATCACTGTGAATAAATCATTCAACAAGATCGCATCCGCGAAACTTACTTTTGCAGACGGTTCACCATCCGAACGGGATTTTCCGCTTAGCAACGATAACAATTTCAAGCCCGGAAACGAGATCGAAATTCAACTCGGGTATCATGGCGAAGTTGAGACAGTATTCAAGGGAATCATTGTAAAGCATGCTGTTAAGGTAAGACAGCAGTCGTCATCCTTGCTGATGATCGAGGCCAAGGACAATGCGATCAAGCTTACGGCTGCCCGCAAAAGTATATATCACATCGCTAAAACAGATAGCGATGTTATAGACACGCTGGCGGGTAATCTTGAAAAAGATATAGAAGCAATGACATTTAATCACAAACAATTAGTACAGTTTAACGCTACTGATTGGGACTTTATAGTTATACGTGCAGAAGCGAATGGAATGCTGGTGTTAACCGATGATGGTACACTGATCGTAAGGAAACCGGACGCCACAACGGAGCCGGTACTGGTCGCAACGTTTGGCCGGAATATACTTGAATTTGAAGCTGAGATGGACGCACGCAGAGTAAAGCAATCCATCACGAGTCATGCGTGGGACTATACGCAGCAAGAACTTGAAAATTCCGAGACGGGTGAGTCTACATTTGCTGAGAATGGAAATTTTTCTTCTGATGAATTAGCAGGTGTACTCAAAGCGCAGGTAAAGCTTATTCACTCCGGTCGTCTTACCCAGGAACAATTACAGGATTGGTCTGACGCCCATGCATTGCGCAATCATTTGTCCAAAGCTGTTGGCAGAGTACGCATTGAAGGCAATGCCGCAGTAAAGCCTGGCACCATGATTACACTCGAAGGTGTCGGCGACCGCTTTAATGGAAATGTATTTGTAACCGGTATACTACACCACTTCGAGGAAGTCTGGCATACCGATATACAATTCGGCTGGCGTGATGATTGGTTTTATACCAAGGAAGATGTAATGGACAAACCATCTTCGGGATTGCTTCCGGGTGTGAACGGTTTACAGATTGGTATAGTAACCGATATTGACGACAGCGAAGAAGGTGGACAGTATCGTGTAAAAGTACATATACCCTTGATAACAACCGGCAATGAAGGTATATGGGCAAGGGTCGCCACATTGGATGCAGGATCGGACAGAGGTATATATTTCCGTCCGGAAGCAAATGATGAAGTAGTGATCGGATTTCTCAACGACGATCCGCGCGAAGCGGTTATTCTCGGATGCCTTCATAGTAAAGATTCACACAAGTCGCCACTGCCGGAAGAAGATGGAGCGACACAACATGGTATTGTTACCCGTGAAGGTATAAAACTGATTTTTGATGATACCAACAAACGGCTCACGTTACGGGTACCGGCCGGGGCAGGTGAGAAGTCACTCATCATCAACAACGACTCGAATGCGTTCGAGATGAAAGATGAAAATCAAAACAGCATCAAGATGGATGCACAAGGGATTACAATCCAAGCCGGAGCCGGCAAGAATGTAGTCATCAAGGGTACACAGGTAATGATAAATTAAAGAGTATATATGCCGCCCGCTGCACGCGTCACCGATAATCATATTTGCCCGATGGCAAACCCGAATGGTAATCCGCATACTGGCGGACCGATCATGCCGCCCGGTATACTTACCGTGCTGATCGGAGGACAGCCGGCAGCTACGATGGGAAGCATGTGCGTTTGTGCCGGGCCACCTGATAGTATCACACGTGGTTCATCTTCGGTAATGATCGGAGGGCAGCCGGCAGCGCGGCAAGGCGATACCACTGCCCATGGTGGAAGTATAGCAGGCGGATTGCCCACCGTACTCATTGGAGGTTAATGTATAGACAAAATGAAATCACATCATGAAACCAATCGATAAATCATTTTTAGGAACAGGCTGGAATTTTCCTCCGACATTCCGCAGAGAATGGTATGGCGTTGAAATGCTTAGCGAGGAAGAGGATGTCCGGAGCAGTATATATATAATCCTCTCTACGGTCACGGGCGAACGCGTCATGCTTCCAACATTTGGTTGCAACCTGCAGCCGAAAGTTTTTGAAGTAATGAACGTTGCCAACATTGCTCTGATCGAAAAGATCGTTCATGACGCGTTGGTATACCACGAACCCAGAATCAAAGTAGAAGAACTCTCCACGGAAGTCAATCAGCAGGAGGGACGGCTGCTGATCACGATTCAATATACCATCATCAGTACCAACACACGGTATAACTATGTGTTCCCATTCTATATGAACGAGGCCACTAACATTGAACACTCATGAGCTGTAACTGTCACACCGAAATAACCCGAGACGGTTCCGGTCAATTAGGCCGTTACCTCAAGGCACTCGATCCTGCCTATGCCCCTGTAGATGAACGCAGCATCGAAGAATTATTGGTGTTTATAAAACGCTATGCATCGCAGATCCGGTTCTATGATTTGCCAGAGAGTAATCCTGGCGATGCTCTGCCCGCAGCAAAGAGAAGCTGGCGTGAATTCTTCAGCCGCGATATGGCCGTTATAGCAGCCGGTATAGCACTCACAGATATAGCACAGATAAAGAAAGATTTCGAAGAGACACTTCAAAATCTCCAGCAGGATCCCGATGCCGGTATATATGCTGCACTTTACAGCCCAATCATTGGTATGGCAGCGCGCATTGATCGCTGGTATACATTGGCAATTCCTGAAAACCCATTATATGAAGATCTCACGCTCGCTATACAGTCAACACTGAAAGGACAATTTAAAAAGATACTCTCATATGAGGAAGGTTTTAAACTTGTAGACCCTGGCAAGACGCTAAACTTCGATTATTCCGAGATAAAGAATAAAGCATTATGGGGATTGGAAGAACCCCTTATAGCAGACGGAGGTATATACCAGGGAGCCGATGAAGCAGCAAAGATCAGAAATGCCGCGCTCTACGTGGAAGATATATTTCTCTCATTCTATGGCTTCATACAAAAGCTTGTAGATGAGTCATCGGGCTATTTGGCATTCGCGCTGGAACAATATCCTGCGCACCAGCCGCACATGGCGTTGTTTATAGCATTTCTCAAACTGTTCAGACTTGCACAGGAGCAAATGAATGGTATAACGGAGCGCATGCTGAATTTTTACTACCGTGATGTTCTCCAGCTTACCGAAAAGCCATCGGTTCCGGATCGCGTACATATAGTCTTTGAACTCGCCAAAGATGTCGCCGAATATGCAGTTGCCCCGGGAACGGAACTTTCTGCAGGGAAAGATACTTCGGGTAAAGAGCAAGTATATAAAACCGAAACTGACCTGGTGGTCAATCAGGCTAAAGTAAAGGAGCTTAAAACGATTTTCATCGACAAAAAGCTTCAAGACACTACGACTATCATCAACGGCATCTACGCGCAACCGGTGGCGAACTCTTTGGATGGATACGGTGAAAAGTTTACAGACCCGTATCCGAAATGGCCGTCACTCGGCAAACGGATTAATATAAATAGGAATCCTAAAAATATATGCGAGCGAATTGAAGCAGTACAAAACCAATTGTATAGCAGGAACGAGGCTGCTATAGGTTTTGCTGTTGCATCACCACAGTTGGTGTTGCAGGGCGGTATGCGGTTAATTGCTTATCAGCTTGCGGGACTTAGTAAAATATATACCTCGGATGCTAATGAAGCGGAGCGTAAGGTAAGGATACAACTAACAACTGAAAAAGGCTGGCTTGTTATTGATAAGCAAATGCCTTCCAAAACAGCGCAAAGTTTGCCCAGCGCGGGCAACACTGTTTTTGATGTGCAAACCGCTGTAACGTATGCCTGCTATCACTTCAGCGGAGATACTTTACTGGTGCTTGTGCCTCCAGGCGAGCCCGCTATTGTTTCTTTTGATGCCGCCGTACATACAGATGCATTTGATACTATATATCCTGTCATGCAGGTTCTTATGGGGCCTTCCGTACAAATGACTGAGGAAGATTTCAAGAGTATAGAATTTAGAAATGCCGCCCTGGATGTATGGGTGGGATCGATTAGCCAGACAGGTCCTAATCAGCCAGCAGTTCCGCATTTTGACGGACTAAAAACATTAACCCTCCAAAACGATGATGGTGCTGTAGACGCGTCTAAAGTATTCGACCCGTTCACGGCCTATCCCAACAGAGGTAAAAGTCTATATATAGGCAGCTCCGAAGTATTTAATAAAACCCTTTATGCATTGTCTGTTAACATCAGGCTGGCAAATCCTATTGACAGTGTTATCATTGGTCGGAAAGCCGTTGCTGCCGCTGCCAATGACGGTGAGTATACCTTAACCGGTTTGGCTTCACGCAGCTGGATATCCCTGCTTGCAGATGATAATTACGTAACTATAGATGACCTTGCCCAAAATGTGTTGGCGGCAGAAAGTGGCAACAAAATACTGAGCCGTCATCCGATCGTGTATGACGAAATATACTCTCATAAATCTACTAAGGGCTTTTTACAGCTGGAGTATAACCGGCCACAAACAGCCACGGGCGATCAAGGGATTTTTGAAGTGATGCAGCAGACTGCACAGAATCTTAAAATAAAAGAAATTTCCATCAGCTATCATTCGAAGCTACCCAGACTTGAAGCCGGCACAGATCAATTCTTTCAGGTATATCCTTTCGGGATAGTCGAAGCTGATCTTGGTGATAGAAATTCGAGATTACAAAATTCGGCTGCCAGGGATTCTGCTAAAGCATCATCGGCAACGGGTAATGAACTGCTTAATCGATTATCTACAAACCAGGACCTGCTCGTTGATACCAAGGGTAATCTATTGCCTCAATTTACATACCTGGATCCCTACGCTAAATATAGTGCTGTTACCGTGAAGACGGCAACAGCAAACCCGAAGTCGGACTATCCTATAGTATATTCCGGATTGCATACTAAAGAGAGCGCTGCAGGAAAACAACTTACGGCCATAGACCAGTTGATGATTGATGCCAGTGGTGTACGGGAAAGAATCGAAGGTGGCGCGAATCAATACTCCGGATTATTGCAGGAAGAAGGTATGCTCTTTATAGGTATAGAAAAACTAAAACCGTTGCAAACACTCTCGCTGTTATTCCAGTTCGCAGAAGGAAGCGCGGAAGATGAAGATAATGATCCTCCGGCAATTCACTGGTCTTATCTTACAAACAATGAGTGGCGCCCATTGAAAGGTGAAAATATAGTCGCTGATGATACCTATGGTTTTCAGACTACCGGTATAGTAAAGATAGATGTACCGGCTGACATTACGAATAACAATACCATTATTACAAATGGCTTGCATTGGTTTTGCGCAAGCGTTACGGAGCACGCGAATCGCATCCCTCACCTGGTAGATGTTGTGGCACAAGCCGTGATCGCAAAGTTTGAAGATCGGCAGAATGATCAAACACACTTCGACAACGCACTGGCTGCTGGCAGCATCAGCAAGCTTGCTGTTAAGGTAGCAGAGGTGAGCAAAGTGATTCAGCCTTTCGCGTCCTGGGATGGAAAGCATCAGGAGATCGGAAAAGAATTTTATACCCGTGTCAGTGAGCGGTTGCGTCATAAGGGACGCGCGATCAACGTATGGGACTATGAGCATCTTATACTGGATCGGTTCCCGACCATCTACAAAGTAAAAGCAATTCCAAATACCGATCCGGAATGTTTATGCCGTCACACAGATCCTGCCAGTATATATACTATAGCTGGACAAGACGATTGCTGCGGACCGCAGGTGGCACCCGGGCATGTGTTAATCGTGCCGATCGCTAATTTTAAAAACAGAAATGCACTCAATCCCCTGCAACCCAAAACAAGCAGAAGAACGCTATTGGAGATCGAATCCTATATAAAGAAACGCACCTCACCCTTCGTTCGTGTTCATGCGAAGAACCCGGTATATGAACAAGTGCTGGTTTTCTTTCGCGTA
Source organism: uncultured Bacteroides sp. (assembly GCA_902168185.1). Lineage (GTDB taxonomy): Bacteria > Bacteroidota > Bacteroidia > Cytophagales > Cyclobacteriaceae > Ohtaekwangia. The sequence continues at coordinate 83,783 of CABHOV010000072.1, read as the reverse complement.
AAATTCTATATCGGTACAGACAAGGGATACTATCTTAAAAAGCTCAATGAAGAGATCGTGCACTTCCTGACCCCATGGGCCTTTGATGAAAATGCTGATGTTGTATTCGGTCAAAAGATATATGCATCCTCCATCATTAACTTTATTGAAGAAAGACCATACGTTGATTTCATAACTGATTTCATTATGGGAGTCTGCAAAGATGAATGTTGCTTGCCGGGGGAATTGCAGGAAGATCAGTCATCGGTGACACAATCGCCAGATGGCCGCCCCATCATAACCGGTATAGTATATGATAGCACATCGGGTGCGCCACAGGCCGGTGTTACGGTACAAATCAAAGGAGCGACAGCAAGCACGGTTACCGATGCAAGTGGAGTCTTCACACTATATCCAGGTACCATGGATTCGGTAATTATGACATTCAGTTTTGTGGGCTATACTTTCAAGGAAGTAAGCTCACCCGTAAACAGGTCGTGGAAGGTGTACTTGTTGCAAAACGTAAGTGGTGATGATTCCGGTGAGGATGAAGATCTTATTGAAACGTTGAGCAAGGTATGCGGATGCGATAACATCGAAGAGTTGCTGCAGGACAAATCTGAATTCAGAGGAGAGGTCGTTGCCAAGCCATCCACATCGCGGTCCATTCTCGTATCAGCCCCACGACACATCATCATTCCGTATGAGGAAAAGCCAAGGCTTACACCTTGCGAAAAACTGCGTGAAGCGAAACGTACACCGCAGCGGATTACAAATGAAAAAGCCAATATAGCCAGGCCTGCGTTTAAACCGGTCGCGACCGTGAAAACAGTCAAACACACAAATACAGATATAGCGCCAGCCTCCGGCAAGCAAGCTGAGAAGAAGGATGTTCCCGCCAAGAAGCGATCGGGGAGACCCAAAAAATAGCTTGGAGGTTAAAGAGAATAGTGAAGTATAGTATATACAGTATATAGAACAAACTATGGAAGAGCCTATCACACTCGCAAAATCCAACCCCTTGTTACCTGCGGAAGACTATGTGTCACTTCGCAAGCAGGGCTTTAAACATATAGAAAAAGCAGGCAGCGATCATTGGACAGAGTATAACAACTCAGATCCGGGTATAACAATACTGGAAGCAGTCAGCTATGCAATCACAGATCTCGGCTATCGCACGGGTTTCGAAATGAAAGATCTGCTGGCTCCTGAACAACTCACACCCGATACATGGAAAGAGATTTTCTATACTGCACGGAAGATCCTTCACAACAGTCCACTTACCCTCAATGATTACCGCAAAATAATCATCGATGTAAAGGGGATTCGAAATGCATGGATTGAACCCAGTAAAGATTATGAAGTCCCCCTTTGGATCAACTATAATCATTACGATAGAAAAGATGATCACGATTGTAGCTGTGAAGATTCCGAAGATAAAGGCTGCTATGGAAAGCTACTGTTAGATCGCGTTACGCCCGAGCAGGTCACTGCATCAAAGGAAGAAGCTATAGCAAAACTACAGGAAGCGATTACGAAAGTGAATACAAAAGTCACTGAACTCGAAGTGAAAATCGCCGAGCTCACTGCGAAGATCGATGCCATGGAAGATGGTGAAGAGAAAGATCTGCTCATCACCGAACGCACGAAGCTTGAAAAAAAGAAAATTAAGCGGGAGGCACGGAGAAAATCATATGAAGAAAATATAGCATTGATCCGTGCTATACCTTTTACACCTTCCAAGATCGTGGAATTCGAAGGGCTTTATAATGTAATGGTAGAGTATGAGGAAGACGTGATCCGGAATGAAGAACGTGACGAAGTACGCCAGCATGTGATCGAACGTCTTACGGGTCACCGCAATCTGTGCGAAGACTTCCTGAGCGTGCAGGCAGTGGAGTACGAAGACTTCGGTATAGCGGGCTCCATTGCACTCGAAGAATATGCCGATCCCGATGGTGTGTTAGCGGCTATATATTTCACCATTTACCGATACTTTACACCCTCTGTTCCTTTTTATACCATTGGCCAAATGATGGAAAAGGGATATGCTATAGATGAAATCTTTGAAGGCCCTGCATTGAAACATGGCTTTATAGAAACACTGGAGCTGGAGAAAACCGATCTGTACCGCGATATACGCTTGTCGGATATCATAAGCGAAATTGCAGATATACCCGGTGTAAAAGCAATTACGTATCTGCGGCTTCCGTTCCTGGGTTTCGACGATGATAGCAGTGGAAGAAATTATTTTAATGAATGGATTACCTTTTTGCAAGAGGAGAAGAAGATCGCCAGGATACAGCCTGCCATGTCTACCATGATGTTTTGCAAGCAGCGTGACTTCATCACCTATAACCTTGGATCGCCAAATGACAGGAAGCCGGAGCGTATGCTGAAGATGTTCAACGATCATAAGGTATTGGAGCGTAAATATAAACTGGAAGGTGTAGAGCGCGATCTGCCAGTGCCCACCGGAGAGTATATGGAGCTTGAAGACTATTATCCCGTCACAGAATCACTTCCGATGTGCTATGGTGTAAGCGAGCGTGCAGGATTACCGGCAGACGCTTCCGATAAAAGGAAAGTACAGGCTTTACAACTCAAGGGCTACCTGCTTTTCTTTGAACAGTTGATGGCGGATTATCTTGTGCAGCTCAATCATATAAAAGATCTGTTTACGTTCGATGACTCGGTTGATCATACTTACTATACACGCCCATTAACGCAAATAGATGACCTTCAAAAATTACTCATCGATCACCAGGGGCGAGGTGCCGATCATTGGGACCAGATTCTGAATGACTTCACGCAAGTGCTGGAAAACCTGGTGGAGACTCCAAAGAAATTCCTGGTACGGAGGAATAAATTCCTGAATCATATGCTCGCACGCTTCAGTGAGGATCTTACCGAGTATGAAAATATAGCGCGATGGTTAACGCCTTATAAAGTAGAGCAACGTCTTGTACAGGATAAGATCAGGATACTTGCGCATGGCGAGTACTATAAGATAAGCACAAATCGTGGTAAAGGGTATAACTATGCGCGCACAGATATATGGGACACTGAAAATGTATCGGGAGCGGAAAGAAGAGTAAGCCGCTTGCTTGGATTTAAATGCGCAGACCGCAATACGTTGTCGCTTGACTTCCTGGTAGTAGAGCCGCTCCTGGTAACGGACTCTAAAACAAATACGACATCACAAAAGCTTAACAAATCCGGTAAGCCGCTGAACGTTATTAAAATTATAGATCCGCAAACAAAGGAAGTATTACTTACAAGTGTAGAGGTGATCGAAGGATGTTGCACGGACCTTTTGGTCAATGAGATTTTGACGTATGCGGATGAGCGCAAGTACTTTAATTTCCAGGACGACCTGAAACATCATACACGGAAATCGGCCGGGAAAGTAGGGACATTTTCATTCGAGCTTTGGGACAATACCGATGAAGAACAAGCGGTAGTGCTGGCATATAGTGAGAAATTCAATTCACGTCAGGATCGTGAGAAAGTATATAGACGCCTGCAGCAGTTGATCGATCGCATGAACGACAATGAAGGACTTCACCTGGTAGAACATATACTGCTGCGCCCTAAATTCGATGAAGTATTGGATGAGGGCAATGCAAGTATAGAAGTAAAATTACTGGATGTATGTCTGGATGTGTGTGATCGCGCCAAAGGGCTGGAAGAAACAGAAGTGCCGAATTACCGCAAGAAGATCAGAAGAATTCCGGCACGAAAGTGTTATGATAAAATGCCTTGGGTTCTTGAGTATTTCAGATTGAATCCGACATCACAAAAGTACGATCAATCTATACTCTTCCAGGAGGTTTCACTCCAAGAGGATGAAGAGTCTATACCCCTTAAGTTCAGGCGATATGAATCACTGGCAAAGCGTGTTCGCGATTTACAAGAGTATGGTTCCGAGCGTATAAGCTATGAGATTGTTTCAAACCAGCAGGAGGACCCCGGGGATCTGAAATATAGCTTTATCATTCATGGTGAAAATGATATTGTGTTGGCACAAAGTCTGTTCGTGTTCAACAAAAGAACGCGGCAGCAAATAGAGAACAACGAATCGGTGCCGAATGATATCGAGATTGAGATTCAAAACCTGATGCGGTTTTTTGCTTTTGAACTCGATCTATACTGCGAGGAAAATCCCTGCGACCATAATGAGGATCCATATTCATTCCGGGCCACCGCGATACTGCCTTGCTGGCCGAAGCGCTTTCGTGATCCAACGTTCAGAGCGTTGGTAGAGAAGACAATTCAGTCCGAGGCACCGGCACATGTACATGTGAAAGTGATCTGGATTGGTACAAATGAGATGCAGCAATTTGAAAAGGTATACCAGCAATGGCTTAAAGAAATGGCACTTACCGAAATGCCGTCCTATGAATATGTCAATCCGCTGGTAGAAGCGATCAATACCTTGAAGCCGTGTGGTTGCTGCGAAGACGAATGTAATGGAGAATAATGATCTCTTGGAAAGCAGTGGAACATGAAACATATAGTAAATCAATTACAAATCGAGATCCATTGTCCTGACGAAGGGCAGGCACTTGGCATGCGTCATAATTTTGCCCAGACTTTTCAACAACGGATCGAAGAAGTAATGGATCGTGTATGTTCGCAACATATACCCGATAATGAATCGGTTCAGATTGATACACTTGCATTTGACTTGGGTATATTTAGTTCGCATTCCTTTCAGGACACGTTCGTGGATATCTTCGCGGATAAATTTGAACAGGCGTTAGTACAAAAAATAGCGGCTCTTCCAAATCATGAAGGAAGGACTTCTGTGGGACATTCACAGTTGGAATTGTTTAAATATATATTGTTGCACGGAACAACGCCCTGGTGGGTTGATCAAAATGATGTTGTTTTAAATGACATTGCGTGGATATTGGTAAGGGAACAGCCCCATGAAGTAAAATTATTTCTGGAGGCGAATACCACGAATGCTGCTGTGTGGAGTAGAATTGTATTTCAACTAAACAGCGAAGTACAACATGCTATTACCATTATGGTTACTGAACTCACGCAGGGATTTATACTTATAGAGGAATGGATTCGCAAGATTGAAAAATATATAGGGCACGAAATGTATACTGAAAAGACAAGGTCTTTCATTACAACGATTCTGTTAAAGGCGATCCCCTCGCTTTCAAGTAAAGGCTATACCAAGGATTCCTTTCAATCTGTATTTGACAGATCAATACCTGATCTATTTATTGATAACGCGGCCTATTCACAAAGTATAGTGGAAGCTTGGCGGAATATAAAGGCAAGTTCAGGTTTGCCTGAATCTATAGTAGAGGGTAAGGTTGCCCCATTCGTTCAGGATGCAATCACCACTGACGAAAAATATATAACGAAGCACGGTGGTGTTGTTTTACTGGCGCAGTTCCTTCGTCCTTTTTTTCAGAAGCTTGGGTTGCTGGAAGGTGTAGCCTGGAAAAATAAGCCTGCGCAGTACAAAGCTGTGCAACTTGTCGGGTTTCTTGGTACAGGTGAAGAATATATTCCTGAATATAGTTTGGTGCTGGAGAAGATTATATGCGGAGTACCACTAGAAGAACCAATACCTGTAAATGCTGCTCTTAGTCGCGATGACCTTGACGAAGCTGAGGTTTTGCTGCGTGCTGTTATCGAACATTGGAGTGCTTTGCGAAATAGTTCGGTTCAAGGACTTCGGGATGCTTTTCTCGTTCGCGATGGCGTACTCGTCAGAACCAATATGCATTGGCAGCTACAGGTGGAACGAAAGACTATAGATGTATTGCTCGACAAAATTCCCTGGGGATATTCTGTTATCATAATGCCATGGAATGACTATCCAATTTATGTTGAATGGTAAAAATGAAAGTATGGGACAAGAAATAATCCTGTCAGAATCCGCAATGACAGCCGCTCCACTGGACCGCAATGCAGAGACGCTTGCACGCGAGATCGCATGGTTCGCGCGCGTTGTAAATGAACGGCTGCAAGATTACTTTCCGAGGGAGAAATTTGAAATTCAGCAGGAGGAAGAGCACAGCTGGATCAATAAGATATTGAACAGAGGTACGCCCAAAGGCGCTTCCACACAGTCCGCTAAAGATCCTTCCACTATCCCAGATACTATATCTATACCGGACCTAGCCAACGATACCTCTATATATGCAGAGTTCGTCAACTATTATAAACTTAATGCGGACGAACGATTGGTATTGATCCTGTCGATAATCCCACATGTACAACCTCACTTACTGGATGTATTTTTCTCTGTCAATAAAGCATTGGGAAGAGGCTATACCGAATTCGGTGGCGTGAAAGGAAGCCGGCATAGCGGATTTATACCCACCATCGAAACAGCACTTTTTTTACTGGCAGGCAATGATCTTAGTTACCGCTTTCGAGTATATAAATTATTTGAACCGGATCACATCTTCGCGGCTCATAACATTATCAGTCTTGAACAAGGGCAAGCCAGCGAACCATTCTATAGCAGTTCTATTCTGATAACAGAAGAGTATGTTGATTTCTTTACAACAGGAAATGTACGCAAGCCAACCTTCAGCACGGAGTTTCCTGCAAAACGCCTGGCTACCAAAATGGAGTGGAGTGACCTGGTGGTAGACGAATTTACTGCACAACAACTTGACGAGCTTCGGGTATGGCTCAAGCACGGTCGTACGCTATATGAAGAATGGGGAATGGATAAAAAACTCAAGCCAGGTTACAAAGCTCTATTTCATGGACCTCCCGGAACCGGTAAAACACTTACGGCAGCGCTGCTGGGTAAACTCTATAACCTCGATGTATACCGCGTTGACCTGTCGATGGTCATTTCTAAATTTATAGGGGAGACGGAAAAGAACCTGGAAAAGGTATTCCGCAAAGCGGAAAATAAAAACTGGATTTTATTTTTTGATGAGGCCGATGCGCTCTTTGGAAAACGCACAGGTATATCAGATGCTCATGATAAATATGCTAACCAGGAAATAGCATACTTGCTACAAAGACTCGAGGATTATCCGGGACTTGTAGTACTCGCTTCCAATATGAGGAACAACGTTGATGAAGCTTTCACGAGACGATTGCAATCCATTATACACTTCCAGAAACCACAACCCCGTGAACGACTTCGTCTTTGGAACAGTGCTTTCAGTTCGGCATGTCAGCCTCCCCCCAGCAGTGATATGGAACGTATAGCCCAGCAGTATGAACTCTCTGGAGGATCGATCATGAATATAGTACAGTATGCTTCGTTGCTGGCGTTGAATCGTAATGATAAGGTCATCACGATCGATGATTTGCTACAAGGTATCCGCAAAGAGTTTAAGAAAGAAGGTAAGACGATGTGATTATAAATATACTATATATGAATATGCAGCCGTCAAAAAATACGGAGAAGATAGGAATGGAGTCAGCAGCAGCAAGCGTTCAATGCAAGCTGACAGTAGGTGCTGTTAATGATCCGATGGAGGCACAGGCCGATGCCGTTGCTGACCAGGTGATGCGCATGCCAGAGAATGCACTGATTCAACGCAAGTGCACGGAGTGTGAAGAGGAAGAGCACGCACAACGAAAACCCCTAGCTTCTTTTATACAGAAACAGGAAATAAAAAACGACAGTAGCAATACCGTTGCCTCCGATGCTGTCTCCAGTAAAATACAATCGACAAAAGGAGGTGGTAGTCCGCTACCATCAACGACCAAGAGCTTTATGGAAAGTCGTTTTGGTACAGACTTCTCGGGGGTACGTATTCATACGAATAACGATGCAGTTACTCTTTCGTCTGAATTAAATGCACAGGCCTTTACTGTTGGTAGTGATATATACTTTAATTCGGGGAAATATACTCCGGAGTCATCAAATGGAAAGCATTTGTTGGCGCATGAACTGACGCATACAATTCAACAAAATGGTACAATAAATGCAATGCGACCAAAGATTATTCAGCGCGCCACGTTGCAGACTAATGGTGGCGAGTGGGAAGATGAAAATTATACAACCAGTGTAAGCGGAGCACAGCATTCTGTTGCTATGGATATGAAATTTAAACCCCAAGGCAATGTTAATGCAACTAAAATTGGTCTTGTACAGATTGTAAATTCTGTGAAGAATGGTCGGCCCTATCAAATCAATAATGATGCTACTGTGAGAGGTCGTTCGATTGGAGCTGCTTCTGCTATTACTACAAATGCGACAACCGGAGAGACTGATGAAGGATTTCATATTGATCAGTCTGCAACAAATAATAATCCATTGTATGCTGTTGAAGGATCTACAGGAACGCAGTTAAATTCTTTGCCACCAAATGCTACGTGGGGAGAACATGGATTTAGATTTACTGATAGTAGCGGTGCCTTACAACAACACGATGCCAAACTACATGACGAAACGGGGCTAAATGATGCTAATGTAAATTCAGGTCAAATTTTTGAAACTACGGCATTTGCATTTGAAGGAGTACAAACTGGTATGTATTATGGGTCCGTAAGATGGGGGTGGAGAACCGATGCAGCAGGAGCCTTAACAAAAATACCATTTCAAATTGCCTCACGTGGTGTCCCGACATCTACGTTTATAAAGTCTACTGAAATATGGAATTCAGGAAGTACTTCAGCAGGTACAGCAAATATACCCTTACGGGCTGTAGACGTGAAGATTACAAATGTTAATAATATAAATCTTAATCAACACCTTCCGGGAAATCTTCCGGCACGTTTATTACCAACCGGTACCCGTGTTCATATCATGCGTAGCGCTTCACCAGATCCTGCATTGGCGGGTATGGTATTTATCCGTGTAGTGGATGGTCCACATGTTGGTCGTGACGGGTGGATTCCAAGTAGTCAATTAACGGATGAAAGAGCATGACATTAAGCCTATAAAGCATGAAATATGGAAGCCTATAGAAATGAGGATATAGTATCAACTTTACTTCGACATGGATTTATAGAACTCTTTCTCAGAATGGATGAAACCTTGCTAAATGAAATATGGAGTTATCCAGGAAATCGTGATAAGCTTTATGAAGTGATCACGGATCATGACGCTCCGGAAGAAGCACGTTTTTTAAGTTCAGAAATCTTATTTCTAAAAGAAAAAAAATTTCCTCCTGACAATTTAAAAAATGAACTTTCTCAATTATATGCTTCTATTCTGGGACAAGGCGGAAGTGTGAATGCAAACATTTGGGGGCTCCCTGGCTTCCTTAATGGAGGAACGGGACAACATGTAGTGGCATTAGGACAAGCCATTGTGAAGGACTTCAGTTCTCTATTACAAAATACAGGCAGGGTGTATTATGAAGGAAGTAGGGATGCTACGCAAGGAAATGCCTATAAATATCGCATAAAGGATTTAGCTGCCTTTTTCTTGGCAACAGTATTAAATATACCTTATACAGTATACAAAGAACCGGAAAGTAGAGATGAAGAAATTGAAAGATTAAAGCAAAACCTTAATAAGGAATGGGGCAGGAATTAGTCAGGTGAATAATATGCTACTCACCTTTTTGAGTCTCGGTTGCTAGTAAAATAAAATAAATTTAATAGTACATCAATAGTATATTATTAATGCATGAGCATTTAACGTCCACACAAAAAACGCAACCAGCTTCCTCCGCGATTGGTGTTAAAGCGATCACAATGCCTGGTAAGGCTATTGATATGGTTGCGAACAATTTTGTGCAACGGAAACGTCTTTATTACGAAGACAAAAATGCCCAACCAAAGCCACTTACTTCATTTATTCAGAAGAAAGAAATGTCTGGTGGCACTGATGTTATTCCAGATTCCGTCAGTAATAGAATAACATCAACGCGAGGTACTGGTAATCCGCTAGACATACCGACCAAAAGTTTTATGGAGAGTCGTTTTGGCGCGGATTTTTCTAAGGTACATATTCATGCGGGTAAAGAGGCCTCCCAATTATCTGAGGCGCTGAACGCGCAAGCTTTTACCGTTGGGAATGATATATACTTTAATTCCGGTAAATATACACCGGAGTCTTTAGCGGGTAAACGGTTACTGGCGCACGAGTTAACACATACGCTTCAACAAAAAACACACCATACATCTGTCCAGCGAATAATTACCGAGCATACCGACAGGCAATATTCTACACATGCCGAAGCGTTACCCAGAAGTGGACCTGCACCCATTCATCTTGGAGATTCTGCTGGCAACAGGAGTATAGATGCATTTCAGTTTACAGGAACAACCAGTAACCAGGCATTGGTGTTGGGAGGGGTACATGGCTCTGAGTTATCGGGAATTGAAGTTGTTGAGACATTGCTTAATCAATTGCGAACCGGACCGCGACCTTACTATACTGTTACTATTGTACCGCGTTTGTTTCCGGATAACGCAGCTATACGGGAGAGCGATCCTGCAGCGATCCGGGCAGATACAAATGTAGGGAGATATACCGGTGCCCGCGGTGTAGATCCGAATCGGCAGATGCCGGAATTCGGAAGATCGTTTGATCCGGCTACTTCACTGGATAGCAGAGCCAGGCCTATAGAACGTGAAAATATAATGTTGCTGAATCTTATCAATAGCATCAGGCCCAGCAGAATTGTAAGTGTACATGCTATGCATAGTGATAGTGCTGCTGGAATTTTTGCTGATCCGAGAACAGATCAAAATCAAATTGCCTTGGGATATACTTCCGACAGAGCGTTAGCACTGGAAATGGCACGCCTGGCACAAAGCCGTGGTGCAGCTGTAAGCGGTAATCGTTTGGGTACATCTCCTGAGAATACTACGTATGCACTTGACCCCGCGATTGCACAACCTGGACAGCGTCAACGCAGGAGCAGAGGTGAACCGACGGCCGATCATCGGGGCGAAGGTGTCAGTCTCGGTGGCTGGGGAAGTACTGCAGTCTGTGATGCATCGAATCCGTCACGCAACCGTCAGGCTATGCGCATCATTACTATAGAGATGCCACGCGGGCAACGCATACAGGACATGCAAACACAAGCACAACAGGATGCAAGGAGGGTTGTTGTGCAGGCACATGTTGACGCTATACGTGAAATATTTTTGGGGCCAAATCAGGTAGAGCAAAATACTCCACCGGCTTGCCCTTAACTATATATTATGTTCCATATATACTATACTGTAAATTGATGCATGAGCAAACTACTATACCACAACCTGCCAGCGTGGCACCTTCATCACAGGTATGCTCGCACAACGCATTACACGTTGGAGATATAGGCAGTAGCTTAGAGGTAGATAAGATTCCGTATGTTCCGGTGGTGGGCTCTATGCTGCGTAAAAATTATAGTGCCGATGGAGGAACAATTTGTCTAAAGCCATTCGCGTCATTCATTCAACAACGAAATAATACACCATCGATTCAACGACAAGCAGCTCCGGCAACAGCTCCCGGAAGTTTATTTTCTGCCAATCAAAAAGCGCGGTTCAGGCCCACGGGTAACATTACCAGGAAAGAATTCGATGCGTATGTCATGCAAAACTTTGGTGTTATCGATATTCATACCGGTACGCAACAAGAGCAGGAGCAACGTAGCACGCGAAGAGGTTTACCACCTGTAACGATTACCGGGTGGCAGTCGTGGGATCCCGGAAGCGCGTCAGGAGACTATACCAGTATCATCGATGGAATTGAAAACATGGCCAGCGTAATGGGGGCAGTACCTACCATCACGAATATAACTTTCTTTAAAGTAGCATACGAGCCTGATGCAACCGGGGCGGGCATTCCGGATACAACTATAGGTGCATCTTTTGGTGCTGGCAACCTGACTATATTTGAAGCATTCAGTGGATCCACAAACCCGGCAATTGGTATAAATACACAGCAGGGAGCTCCGACTGCATCACGGGATCGAGGCAGAGATATAGCGAGTACCATCATGCATGAATTAGGACATGGTGTTGCGGAAGCTGCTATGGCTTCGCAGAACAATCAGACGTTTGTACAATTCAAGGCGGTTGTCGGGTGGATTGGAAATCCGGAGGTGCTATATGATATAGGGCAGCCAACCGTACGCGCTGCTATAGCCAATCAAACACAATTGCCTCCGCAGCACATCATCACGACATCGCGTTGGTTTGATCCTACGCTAAGCGAGCAGCCTATGTCCAGATATGCCGTAGATGGAGGCCCGAGTGAAGACTTTGCGGAATCTATAGCAGCATTCGTTGCTAACCCTTCTGTACTCCAGCAGCGTTCACCGGCAAGGTATAATTTCATTCAGTCAAATATAACAACGTGGCGTACACGCATGCGGCCGACAATGCCTGCGCGTGTACGGCCACCGGTCGGAGATTTTCCGATTCCAAGCGGAGACACAGGAATGGCTTAAGCGTATAATGTTTGAAGTATAATATAGATTCTAAAAGAGATAGTATGCAGGAGCGCGCTACGCAATCATCACCAACAAACACTTCCCCGGCTTCGGCTATAGTACCACAGAGTTCGTTGCAGGATACTTCGGAGCCGCTATATTTCTCACCGTTGCCCATTCAGTGTAAATTATCTGTTGGTGCAGTGGACGACCCGTTGGAGACTGAAGCGGATGCTATAGCTGACAAAGTAATGCGCATGCCAGAGAGTAGTTTTATACAGCGTAAATGTTCCCAGTGCGAGGACGAGGAAACGGCACAACGGAAACCGCTCGCTTCCTTTATACAGAAAAAGGAAATGTCGGGGAATAACACCGTTGCATCGGATTCTGTCAGTGCTAAAATTGGGTCAACCCGTGGGAGTGGAAATACACTTGATACGACTACCAAAAGTTTTATGGAGAGTCGTTTCGGTGCCGACTTTTCAGGCGTTCGTATTCACACCGGAGATTATGCAGCACAACTATCTTCCGATCTCCAGGCGCAGGCATTCACGGTAGGAAATGATATATATTTTAATTCCGGAAAATATACACCGGAGTCTTCTTCCGGGAGATATCTGCTGGCACATGAGCTTACGCATACCCTCCAACAAGGAGGATCAGGAAAACTTGTACAACGAACTTCCGCACGTGTAACCGGTCCAAACACAGCAGAGGTGAATCATGAAGGTGTAACCTACCGGGTAACACGCGTTATCAATACGACTATACGCAGAACTATACCGCGTCCACGCGTGAGCGCGGATGCGAATGAAGAGACCGTTTCAGTAACACTATCGTGGTGCAGAGATAATTTACGAGGTGACGTACAGCTTGGCGCGAATATACCAGAGGCAGCGCGCCAGGTAGCGCAACAAGTACTGGAGGCGATTACACGCGGAGCCCCCGCATCTGAGATCTCCGGAATACTACAGGGAGCCGAGGCAACACCTTTTCTGGAAGTTGTCATTGCACAGTCAGGCACATTTCGCTTAACTGCCCGGGGAGAAATTACACTTAGCTCCCAAAGCGTCAGCGGTGGTCGTGGTAGTCTGGATCTTGAGCTAGGACCTGTTGATGTCGGGGTAGATGTACAAGGCGGAACTGGATCGGGTATAAGTGGCGGGATACATATAGGAGGGACTATAGGCCGCAGGCAGGACAGGTTCAATTGTACTTCCGTAACGCAGCGGATCACAACCCGGTACGTATGCGAACAACTGGTTCCTGAACACACTGTGCCGCGAACCCGTACCGTACCCTCAACGGATATACTCACAAAGTATATATACTTTAATTACGCAACAGACACCATTAACCTTGCACAAAGCAGGGCGAACCTCGTTGCTATACAACAGCTATTGGGAAGCGGTTACCGTGTAACAGAAATACAAGGATTTACTTCTCCGGAAGGGCCACTCGCCAGACGAAGAGGAAGCACCTTCATGGGAAATACAGCATTGGCAGAAGCACGGGCCAATGCAGCCTTGCAAAGACTACAAGAAATATGTACTTCGCTCGCGACTACCGGTACATGTGCTTCCGGAACTGCACTTTCCGTTGTGCCACTGGGTAATGGAGAATTATACTCACTTCCCAGTGATACCGTTGAGGGCGATCCATTGGCAACGCACGCTACGGGTGAATTCATGACTCAGGACGCAGAGTCTGTTCACCGTGACGAAGCGATGGCGCAGCGTTTACAACGGATGACCCCGGCACAACAAGCTGATGTTATATACCCGCTTTTACGAAGAGCGGCTATCGTATTCCAGCTTGATACTACCCGTCAGGAACCATATGATGAAACCGTACCGGATGCCTATACACCCACAACATGCCCGTCAGAAGTTGTAAGTGCAGCCCAACTGGTTTTTTCACTGATGAGAGGAAGTGGCAGGTAATGCTAACTGCATTGTCCTAATGCGACCCATATAATTATGAAAACGATAATAGTACCGAAGCATCCACCACCAAGTTTCTTGGCACCGTAGCCGGCAATAAGCCCGCGGAATAAGTTGTTCATAGAGATGTTGTAAAAGTATGTTAGAAATATTTTAACAGATCGTGCTTCTAAAATTTGATGCCAGCGTAGTATGTGTTATGTACAAAAAATCGGTACCAGATTCTCACGGAGCGTATGAAGGTGCCGGAACAAAGCAGTTTGATCTCACAGGACAGAAGCCAGGACTATATATACTGGTTGTTACAGCAGGAACCGCTATTCGCACAGAAGTATTTCAACTAAAATAAAGTAATCAGAATTTATTACAGACAAAATGGAAAGCCTGGGTGCTAAAATACATCCGGGCTTTTTTATACTGTGACGTGTGTGGTGTGTCAGGGTAAATAAGATACATTCATCTGCATCTTGTGGGGTGCAATAGTCCGCCTGGTAGACAGATATTACCATCCATCCAAATGACCCGCGGTCAAACATTATCGACCCCGATATTTTGCTACCTTCAACTTCTAAATTCATAAGGGAATGGCTCATTACAAATTGCAAATTAACGGGCAGAGTTTCGAGGCCGATGTTGAGGCAGATACTCCGCTGCTTTGGGTGTTGCGTGATAACTTCGGACTGGTAGGCACCAAGTATGGTTGTGGTATTGCGCAGTGTGGTGCATGTACGGTACATCTCAATGGCAATGCGGTTCGTTCGTGTTCTATACCAGTCTCTGCTGTGGGAACAAATAAAGTGACAACCATTGAAGGACTATCCACAGAGGGAAATCATCCTGTGCAACAGGCGTGGAATGAAGTAGATGTAGCACAGTGTGGATATTGCCAGGCAGGACAGGTTATGTCTGCATCTGCGCTTCTTGCAAAAAATCCCAAACCAACAGAAGAACAAATATATACTGCTATGAATGGTAACATCTGCCGGTGTGGAACCTATCACCGTATTCGTGAGGCGATCATTCTGGCATCTTCAAAAGCAAAATAAGGTATGGCTATAATTCCGAAAACAAACAGACGTGATTTCCTTAAGATGGCAGCGACCGCGAGTGGTGGCTTGTTGCTGGGATTTCATTGGGCGAGCGCAGATGCAACTTCTGCTTCTATGGAAGTGATCAGCGATGCTGCAAATATACCTTTGGGAGCGGTTGATTTTAATAGCTATCTGTCCATCGCACCCGATGGTATCATTACTATATTTTCTCCTAATCCTGAACTGGGTCAGAATATAAAAACTTCGTTTCCAATGATCGTTGCTGAAGAGCTCGATGCAGACTGGACGAATGTAAAAGTAATGCAGGCTCCTTTGGATACGAAGAAATTTGAGCGACAGGTTACCGGTGGAAGTGGAGCAATTCCACATTCATGGGAGCGTTTACGCAAAGCGGGTGCTACAGCACGACACATGCTGGTAGAGGCGGCAGCAAAGCGATGGAATGTTTCTGCCACCACGTTGGTTGCTGATAAAAGTATAGTACTGCATACAGAGAGTGGTCGTAAGCTGAGTTATGGAGAGCTTGCTGCGGAAGCTTCCAACGTTGCTATACCTACCGATGTAAAATTGAAAGACATTAAGGACTTCAAACTTATCGGTACCCCTATACGCAATGTTGATAATCACGAAATGATTACCGGCAAGCCACTGTATGGATTGGATTTTTACCTCGAAGGAATGTTGTTCGCGATGATCCAGCGCCCGCAGGCATTTGGTATGAAAGTAAAATCGGTGGACGCAGCTGCTGCGAAAGGTATGCCCGGTATAACAGCCGTTGTTACTTTTAAAAATAATGTAGCTATAGTAGGTAAATCTACATGGCAGGTGAATAAGGCGCGCAAAGTATTAAAAGTTGAGTACGAGGCGGAAGGAGCTATTGAGAGTACAACGGATCATGACCGTTTGTTCAAAACGCTACTCGATAGTAAAGATGCTGTTGTCAAACGCAAGGACGGTGATGTGGACACTGCATTTAAGAATGCAGCGAAAGTTATATCGCGTGAATACCAATGCCCATTCTTGTCGCACGCTCCCATGGAGCCTATGAATTTCTTTGCACATGTGCGAGCGGATGGAGCGGAATTGATAGGCCCCACACAAACTCCGGAGATGGCGCGTAACGAAGCCGCAAAATTACTAGGGCTTAACCCCGAGCAAGTGACCGTAGATCTGACACGTCTTGGTGGCGGCTTTGGCCGAAGGTTGAAAGCAGATTATGTATTGGAGGCCGCTGAACTTTCAAGTATCATCAAAGCACCGGTAAAAGTAATCTGGACGCGTGAAGATGATATGACGGGAGGAAGCTATAGGCCTGCCGTGCGCTATAGATTCGAGGCGGCACTCGATGCCAATGGAAATATGATCGGCTATAAATTAAGAGGCGTTGGAATCAATGCCGGTAATACAACACGCGAAGATAATTTTCCATCCGGAGCCGTTGAAAATATACTCATCGAATCCGTTGAACATAAATCGCCTATAACAACGGGTGCATGGCGTGCGCCCATCACTAACTTTCTTGCATTCGCAGAACAGGCATTTCTGGACGAGGTGGCATCCGCTGTGAAGCAAGATCCTGTAGCATTCAGACTTGCGTTGCTGGACAAAGCCAAGCAATCACCGGTAGGTGCTGTCAAATATGACATCGAAAGAATGAAGGCTGTGATCACTACGGCGGCAGAAAAATCGCAATGGGGAAAGAAGAAAGATGTAGCGCAAGGCTTCAGTGTATATTTCTCACATCGTTCATATGTAGCACAAGTTGCAGAGATCAGCATGAAGAAAGGCAAGCCCATACTTGAGAAAATATATGCGGCTGCCGACTGTGGTGTTGTTGTAAATCTCAGCGGAGCGTATCAGCAGGTGAGGGGAGGTATAGTAGATGGTTTAGGGCATGCGCTCTATAGCAATCTTACTTTCAAAGACGGAGTTACCGAACAAAAGAACTTTAATACGTACCGTCTTATCCGAATGAAGGAGATTCCGGAGATCGACGTGCATTTTATAAACAATGGTATAGCACCAACCGGCCTTGGAGAGCCTGCGCTTCCTCCAACAGGAGGAGCCGTGGCAAATGCATTATTTAAGGCAACCGGCAAACGTCTCTACAATCAACCTTTTACAAAACAAGAAGAGCTGAAAGGTGTAAATCTGGGAGAGCGTTTATAGTATATATATTGAAGCGCGATTAAAAAAAAGACACAGAACAACGGAATGACTATCCGTGAGTTCTGTGTCTTTTTTGTTCTTATGCCTAAAGAATATATACTTGACAATGAGGATCAGTGCATTTTCTTGATCCAAAGCTTATCAGCAGATTCCTTGTATTTCTTTTCGTTTTGTTCCCACGCACGAAGGTAATTCTTGCCGTTAAAGTTGGAGAACAAATATACTTTGCCGTTAATGATCTTGAAGGTTGAAGGATCAACACGAACACGTTGCCCGTCTACTGACATATGGTAAGCGCACCATCCGCCATACGCTGGCTCATATTTCGAAGGAGATTTTTTAAACTCTTCAAGATTTTCGTTGTTCACAAAATAGTATGTGAGTCCTTTATAAGTATGGGCAAATTTTTCTGTTCCTTTAGCAGCTTTACCTTTAAAGTAACTTACCGGGTCAAAGTCTTTAATAGCAATGCCATTATCATTGTTAAAATTCCGGAGGCGGGTAGCATTTTCGGCTTGCGCAAAAACATTCAGGCAAAGAAATGCCAGGATGATTGTAGTGTAGATTTTCATGTAGAGTATTCAGATGATCAGACTTCAAAGATAAAGCACTGTAAAATACATGCTTCCGAGCTTTGGCGACTAATTTAACGGAATAACTTCTGCACGATCATTTTCCATTTTGCGCGTCAAAAAAGAGTTCAGGTCAGTCTTCTGCGATACGCTTGATCTGTTCAAGAAGAGGTCCCCAACCGCCTTCATTCGTTGCATCCTTATACCTCTTTTCGCCATCGGCAAGCTTGGCAAAATCCCCTTGTGTTACCGTAAAGGTGGTCTTTCCTTTTGCTTCAGAAAGTGTATACGTTACGGTTGCATAGTTTTCGGGTAGATCCTCCGTTGTGGAGTTGGGATCAAATGTAGTATAGGCGAGAAAACTCTTATCTCTGATATCCACAATGTGCCCTTTAACAGCAACCATTTCGTGCCCATCAAAGACTCCTTTCCACAACATTTCACTTCCCGGCTTCCAATCAGTAATAGGCTCACAGCCATACATATATTTTTTTGTTTGCGCAGGATTAACTAGCGCGTCCCAAACCTTGGCAGCAGGAGCATCGATCTCGATGCTGTTTTTAATAATCAGTTCTTTGTCCATAATCTATTTGGGGTTAAATTTCTTTCAAGCGCAAAGAACCAGGTGACAAGTGACAGCCCTATGTCAGCAGGAACTGAAGATAAAGGCATTTGAATTTACGCTTTTAACAAGAACGCCTTTCAGACATCGGAAACGATACACGGAAAAAGGAAAACGAAATGCCTGTCTCATAGTTTTTATTCCACCCGTGTAAATCCCAACTGAAACTTCACCCACTTGGTAACAATTTGCGACTCATGTTTCACCATATAAATAGAATTGATGCGTAAACACATTACACTTGTCTGTATATTTTGTTTTTATTTTTTAACCGTTCAGGCTCAACGAACACACTCATTCACAAATGGTTTGGTTGCAGGGCCAGTCCATCAATATGGACGCGAGGCATTGGTCAAAGATCTGTTAGCCCACCAGTTGTACTCCGGTACAATGAAACAGCCCGCAGCCGGGCAAACTATATTTACAAATGACCAGGGCAAGGACATTACGTGGAAACCGCTGGAAGCAGATACAGCCGGTCTGTTTAAAAATGAAATGCTCTCCAACGGCTATATATATCTTACGTACGATTCCAAAGAAGAGCAGTCTGCGCTGCTTCACGTGATGGGGCATAACATGCTTTATGTAAATGGTGTGCCACACGCCGGAGATATATACTGGCATGGCTACCTGTATATCCCTGTAAAGCTTAAGAAGGGTGTGAATGAAATATTGATTCGCTGTTCGCGCTGGGCACGGTGGCAGGGTGTGAGTACACACCTGTTATTTCCGGAAAAATTCATCGCTATAAATACCACTGATCCAACACTACCCTACGTCTTGCTTGATAAAACTTCAGAAGAACTGTGGGGCGCTGTAGTCGTTATTAACGGCACTGATAAAACTTTGACCAACCTCTCAATTACCAGTGTACTGGCAGGGAAGGAACGCATTACAACACTACCCGCTATACCTCCGATGACAACGCGAAAGGTGGGCTTCCGTCTGGATGCTACAGGCGTTAAGCAAAAGAACAGCTATACATGTTCGTTAAAGTTAACAGAGAAAGGAAAACTTCTCGATGAGCGACCGGTTACAATTGAAGCGGTTAATTCCGAAGATCATTACAGCAATACATTTGTGAGTGCTATCGATGGAAGCGTTCAATATTATGGCGTGGCGCCACAGAGTAAACCTGATGGTAAACAACCTGCGTTATTTTTATCAGTACACGGTGCAGGTGTAGAAGCGATCGGTCAGGCGAAAGCATATCAGCCTAAAAGCTGGGGAGTATTGGTAGCGCCTACCAACAGACGTCCACGTGGTTTTAACTGGGAAGACTGGGGGCGTCTTGATGCCCTCGAAGTGCTTGAACACGCGAAGAAGAAATATACACCCGAGCCACATCATATTTACCTTACGGGACATTCCATGGGTGGTCATGGCACCTGGTATCTGGGTGCAACATATCCCGGCAAGTGGGCAGCGATTGCTCCGTGTGCGGGATATCCAACCTTGACAGGATACGGATCTGCCGATGGTAAAATTCCAGGACAAGGTGCATCGGCTGCAGAGAATCTTTTATTGCAGGCGAGCAATCCGAGCAATGTGATTGAACTGGCACAGAACTATAAAACGGCAGGTATATATATACATCATGGAGACAGCGATAAAGTTGTATCCGTAGATTATGCCCGGCAGATGCGAGCGTTGCTAGGTACATTTCATAAGGACTTCAGCTATTATGAATACCCAGGCGGATCGCATTGGTTCGGAAACGAGAGCGTTGACTGGCCGCCTATCTTTGATTACTTTAACTGGCATACTATACCGGACGATAGTGCAATCAATGTAGTAGACTTTACTACGGCGAGCACGGCGATATCGTCACAATTTCATTGGGCATCGATACTGCAACAGGAGCGTTCGTTTAAATATAGTCGCATAAAACTCAAGCGTAACAAAAAGAAAAACGCAATCACGGGGACAACTGAAAATGTATCCGTACTGGCCTTTTCGCTAGAGGATTTCAAACCCAATACAACCCTGACCATTATACTGGATAGCCTTGCGCCTGTGCAGTATACGGTTAAATCGGCAAATGATATAGTATATCTTCAGAAACAGGGAGCCTGGAAAATAGGGGTGAAGCCTGATCCAAAACACAAAGGGATCAATCGCAATGGATCATTCAAAGAAGCCTTTAATCATAAAATGGTCTTCGTATATAGCACAGCCGGTACCAAAGCAGAAAACGAGTGGTCGTATAGCAAAGCCCGTTATGATGCGGAAGTTTGGTACTACCGTGGTAATGGCGCAATTGATATCATAGCCGACAAAGAATTCAGTGCTGCTGCATACCGCGATCGTGGTGTCATTCTATATGGCAATGCAACAACCAACACAGCATGGAAAAAATTACTGGCGAACTGTCCTATTACTGTGCAGCGCGGGAGTATCAAAGCAGGAGGGAAGCAGTATACGGGCGATAACCTCGCCGCATACTTCACCTGGCCACGCGCCGATAGTGAAATTGCATCGGTGGGTGTTGTTAGCGGGACCGGACTTTCAGGTATGCAAGCAACAGAGGCTAACCAATACTTTGCTGCCGGAAGCGGTTTTCCGGATTACCTGATCTTTACAACGGACATGCTGAAGGACGGTGCAAAGGCTGTTAAGCTTGCCGGTTTCTACAACAACGATTGGAGTTTTGAGAACGGCCAACAAGTTGGTAACTAACTTTTATCAAATTCACAGCACATCCATACTTATTTCTCTGCACGTTCTGAAATTACTTTTATAGGTTATCCCGGGAAGTAATTTTAGAACGTCAGGGGTATCATTTCGATATCAGTAAATCTCCTGGTAGTCAAAGCATTCTAAAGACCGGTGCGGTCAAAATCAGACTTTTGATTCAAGGTCACTGCTGCACGTTCAAAAGTATATTTAAACTTTTAATTACAAAGTACTTTTAAATACAACTATAATACGCTCGTTCCGTTAGACTGCATTGAGCAAATCCAACGTAATGAAACTATACCGATGATTACACCGTGGATAATAGAAAGCAGATCTGGAAGTAGGGTAGCGCTATAAAAATTTGCCTTTAAACTTTGAATTACAAAGTACTTTTAAATAATCTAACCACATGGAAAAAATTCAGTCCCCCTTCACGCAGCCAGATGCTATTTACTCTACCGGAGAAGAGACGCCCAACTCGATGATTTATATAGTAGGATATGCTCTTTTAAGTATATCGTTTTGTCTTTACGTAACCTTTGCTTTTTTTAACCTGGATGAGGGCGAGCACGTTTCAACCTTTGTAGTACATTATCTTCTTGCACTTGTATATGTAGTGCTGCTAATCACCGATCATTCATACGGTATCACAAAGAGCTGGAGAAAAGAAAATATTCACAAGACGGTTATCCTTCTTAACTTGTTTCTGATAAGTGCGTATGCGCTCAATAGAGTTTTTACAGTCTTCCAGGACTCGACTGATTGGCTTTGCGCCTGCCTGATCATTGCTTCAATAACAACGTTGAGTTACCGGTTCTTTCATATACTTCCACTGTGGATTAACAGATTGCAACAGGTGTTATTGGGAAGTGCCATCGTGTTGTATATATACTTGTCGATCTTTGTTGCCCATATCTACGGTGTAGGAACGATTGGGATCCTGTTTCTGGGAATAGGAATGCATGCCTTTGTGCCGCTTACTGTATGTATCGCTTGCCTTTGTCTGTTACGATTTTCTTTACGCAATGGAAAAATGCAATACCATGCGGTGCTTGTCGGTGTCGTTGCAACGCTGGCGTATGTCACCAGTTTTGTCATTGAATGGAATACTCGTGTCACAAGAATCGAAACGCTCGCCAACCAATCTGTTATGTACCCGGAGATGGAGCTTCCGGTATGGGTAACGATAGGACAATCCCTGAAGAACGACTGGATCTCGCAGCGCATCCTGAAGTCGGACCTGGTATATACAACTCACAACCGATTTGCTGATTGGCAATTTATGCCATCCTCACCGTCCTGGAGTGAAGTAAAGAAACATGACCCATTGGTATATGTAGCAAGTTTTTTTGCGGGAACTTCTGTTTCGAAGGATGACCGGGTAAAGATACTACAGTCTTTTCATAATGGACGTCACCAGGCCCAGGAACGCTTATGGTCGGGTGATAATCTTACAACCTCCTATATTGTTTCGGATGTAGACATATATACAGATCTGCGATTGGCCTATACGGAGAAGTACCTGAACATTCGCAATAATGCAGGTGGCGACGGCTGGGGGGGTAATACTGAAGAAGCGATCTATACTTTTCAATTACCCGAAGGTTCCGTTGTAACTTCACTCTCGCTATGGATCAATGGCACGGAGCAAAAAGGTATACTGACCTCGAAACAAAAAGCGGTAAAGGCTTACAAGACAATTGTTGGCGTTGAGGCGCGTGATCCATCGGTTGTACATTGGCAGGAGGGCAACACTGTTTCGGTTCGCATTTTTCCATGTACGAAAGACGAAGAGCGCAAGTTCAAGATAGGCGTCACATCACCACTCAGGCTGCAGGAAGGAAAAGTGTACTATGAAGGTATAACATTCCGCGGGCCGAGCCCAAGTGGTGCAAAAGAAACACATCGTATACGGTTTATAGGGGGCGCAAAGGATGTTGATCTGCCCGGTGACTTTATGAAGGATAAAAAAGGCGACTATATTTTCGAGCAGTCATACGATCCTGATTTTGCTTTCAGTTATAAGGCCGTTCCTATAAAAGATAATCGATTCAGCTTTAACGGCTATACATACTCACTGGCAACGCATGAGCCTAAACTCCAGCAGGTGTCATTCAAAAATATATACCTTGACATCAACAATAGCTGGAGCCAGGATGAGATTGATGCACTGTCAGCGCTTTCGAATGAATATACGCTGTATGCCTGCGTTGATCAGGAAATGATGAATATAAATACCGGCAATTGGAAAGGCCTGACCAGGGCGCTGCATGGACAGAATTTTTCTTTGTTTCCCTTTCACCGCGTAAAAGATATAGAACACTCTCTGGTGATTACCAAGGGAAAAGACCTCTCTCCACACTTGCGTGATTTCAAGGATAGTAAGTTTGCACAAGGTGTTCGCAAATTCTTTGCAGCAAAGAAAAAAGTAAAAGTATATAACCTGGAGGGAGATGTGTCCACTTACGTGAGCTCGTTCCGGGAGTTACGGGGATTGGATTTTGCAGAAGGCCCTATAAACACGCTTCTTAATCATTTGGAAAATAAAACATTCCCACTAACAGAAGAATCGGATGAGTGTATAATTCTTCACGATGCACACATGATTATCAGAAAGGTAAAGCATGAAAATGCGCCAGCCGGAGAAGACAACGCTCCCGATCATTTAGCACGGCTGTTTGCCTACAATAACATCATGCGAAATATAGGTTCCGATTACTTTAACGATGACTATATCGATGAGGCACTGGTCGAGGAAGCCGCTACCGCCTACGTCGTCTCTCCGGTATCGAGTCTGATCGTATTAGAGACGCAGGAGGATTACAAGCGATTTGGTATTCACGACATCGATAACAGTTTATTGAATGCCAGCAAGAATTCATCAGGTGCTGTACCTGAACCACATGAATGGATGCTGATTATACTGTTTCTGACTTTTATAGCCTATACGATATATAGATCAAAACTGAGACTGGCACAATGAACGTCTTG
The DNA here is from genome assembly GCA_902168185.1 of uncultured Bacteroides sp. Taxonomy (GTDB): domain Bacteria; phylum Bacteroidota; class Bacteroidia; order Cytophagales; family Cyclobacteriaceae; genus Ohtaekwangia. The sequence goes on along the minus strand of CABHOV010000072.1, from coordinate 59,450 downwards.
TTAGTGTATTTGCGGTATTTTATTCGCCCCGATCATTATAAGTGTGTTGGCTGGATCACACTCGGGATAGCAGGAGGGGCGATTGCCTTTCCGCTATCCTTTGTCTCGGCGAGCAATGTATTACTAGGCTTTTGCCTGCTGCCTTTTGTTATACTTACAAATGGGAAGCAACGGATAAACTATATATACCTGGTGGCCATCCTGATGATGGGTTCTGTTGCCTATATCTATGCGGTACGTACATTTTATTTTTTTGCGCTGGCCTTTTATATTCTGTTTTTGCTTGAACTTATGCTGGGTCGAATCAATTCTCTGGTGCTGTTCCTGCTGGCTTTCATGTCACCATTTTTCAACCAGATAGTTATCATACTTGGATTTCCAATCCGCTTACAACTGAGTGACTGGGCGGGAAAATTACTTTCGGCAGCAGGGATGATGATACATGTGGAAGGGAATGTGATGTTACTCAATGGAACGGCATTCAGCGTTGATGAAGCGTGTATGGGCCTCAATATGCTGGCTACATCACTGCTCATGGGAGTCTTCCTCATCGCGCATCAATATCACACCCGAAAACTGAAGCTTGGCTTCTTGCCGCTGACGGTTTTCTTCTCCCTTGTTTTGTTACTCAACGTTGTCAGCAATCTTTTGCGCATTGTTATGCTCGTATTGTTCCGCATTGCACCCGGGCATCCTTTGCATGAGATGATGGGTATATTTTGCATGCTCTTGTATGTAGTAGTCCCGCTATATTTCCTCGGTCGTTGGATGATAAGCCGGCTCGGAAAACCGTTCTCACAAGAGGCACGTCCTATACAGACCAGTATATTTACGCAAGTCCTGATTACTGCATTAGCACTTGCAACAGTCTGGACAGGCTGGCAAATCCGGCATGAAAGAACACATACAAATCCGGAACATGCTCACGTTCAATTGGAGGGGTTTCAGCCTGTAGACATGGAGAATGGCATTACCAAAATGTTCAACAAGAATATCCTGGTATATATCAAGAGCATCCCGGAATTCTTTTCCGGAGAGCATACTCCATTGATCTGTTGGAAAGGAAGCGGCTATACCTTTAAAAGTGTCAAGACTATAGCTATAGATGGTCATGAAATTTACTGCGGACAACTTCATAAGCCTGGCGCCATCTTGTATACAGCATGGTGGTATACTAACGGCAACACACATACTATCGATCAGTTAACCTGGCGCCTGGAAATGTTCCAGGGTAAACCTGGCTTTTGCCTGGTCAATGTTACGGCAAGCACAGAGGCAACTTTGCGTACGGAACTCGAAAGAATCTTTAGCAAAAGTGCATTATCGAGAAAACAATAGATATAGTATGATACCGGATCAGAATTCAGTCATTGCAATTCAAAGAAGCATAAAACGGATCTTGCAAGTATTTATAGTGGGGCTCGTCATTAGCGGTGTTACGGCTTTCCCAATAGAGTGGGAGCTGAGTATAGCACATACATGGATACAATCCTGCTCGTGCGAAAATACATTAACACGGTGGATTGAACTTGCTTATACAGGAATTCACGAAACCAATATGAAGTATCCGTTTATATCGTACGGAACAGACTGGCTTGCGTTTGCGCACCTGGTAATTGCTATAGTGTTTATAGGTCCTTTGCGGGACCCCGTTAAAAATATATGGGTAATTGAATTTGGACTAATTGCTTGCGCTGGCATTTTTCCGCTCGCCTTCATTGCAGGAAGTGTCAGAAATATACCGCTATACTGGCGTCTTCTGGACTGCTCCTTTGGGGTGATCGGCGGATGGCTATTGTGGACGTGCTATATAAAAATCAAGCTGCTTGAAAAATTGAATGCACTCAAAAAATAGCGGCTAATATTTTCGGCAATACAAGGCTACATCTTTGATCATATTTTTCCCGAACGCATAGGAGAGGCCTTTGTCTAAATACGACTTGGTGGGATTATCAAAAAAGAAGGAAGCTGAATTCGGTACATTAAATCCCCAGGAGCCAGAATACTCCAGTTGGCCGGGCAGGATCAACGCTATGTGTTTGCCTCCGGTAGATGTAGTATACACAGCGATCACAGCTTTCTTGTCATTGGCATTTTTCTGTGCTTCATTTAGTGCTTTTTGTTCGTAAGCATGTCCTAGTAAAGTCCATTGGCCATTATCCAACATGGAGTTTGATATTTCAAAGATCTGCAGATACCGTTTTAATTTATCTGAATAGAAAGCATTTACTTTATACACCTTGGCGACCGATTCGCCTATAAAAGAGCTGCATTGATATTTTTCGGAAGATGTACTGGTGCAGTTCATAAACTGCGTCATCGACGTTGATAATTCTTGTTTCCAGTTTTCATTTAAACTTTGTCCGTGTGATTGACTGAAGATCAGCAGGAAGCAGATTGCCACATAAAGTGACGGATGCAATTTCACTGAAAGGTTCGGGAAGCAGATTGGATAATTTGGCAAACGCATAGAGCAGATTTATAGAAACAAAATTATAACTTTCACTGATCCCTAAAATCAATCCGTGCTCCGGCCAGTACGTTGTGCACGATCGTCATGTACCATTTTAATTCATTACACTAGTTTGTAAAAAAGAAATGCATTCTTTTTGAGTCCTCATCGGAAAATACCATGCATTGCCTTGTATCGCAATAGCTCAAATGCGCTCCTATATTGTTTGTAGTTGAAAACACGTGTGTAAGAATCGAACCACTTTAGAATCAATCGAACCGCTGTCTAAAGTCTTTTTCGAATATGCGTCTCACCATTCATCGTAATCGTCAGCATCATGTATTTTTAATGAGCCATGGCAGGATAGTATAGGATAGTTGAAACCTTTTTTACAGAATTTCATAAGCGGTTATTGAAAGCGGAGCACATCCTCTATATTCGTTTTTATAACGACCTATAGAATGTACTGGTACGCACGCATCTTTACTTTATTATCACTGACTATACATATCCCAATGACAATTCATGCTCAGTCGGCATGTCGGGCCATTAATCTGAAGACTGAATACCTGGTGAACCCGATTGGTATTGATGCCTCTAATCCAAGATTTACATGGAGTATTGAAGATGCGCGACACGGTGCACGGCAAACATCTTATCGCATTTTGATAGATACAGATTCTATAGCGCTCACCGTAGACAAAGGGAGTATATGGAGCAGTGGCTGGGTTAATTCAGATAACACACTGGCAACATATAGTGGTGAAAAATTAAAACCCTTTACGCGTTATTTCTGGCGATTGGATATAGCCGATCATGAGAATACAAAATCCAGACAAGGTACTATTGCTCGTTTTGAAACCGGCATGATGGACATGAAGAACTGGCAGGGAGCCTGGATCAGCGATGGTCATGATGAAAATACCAAACCAGCGCCATACTTCCGCAAGGAATTCACTTCTAAAAAGAAGATCGTGTCCGCCAGGGCATACGTTGCAGCAGCGGGATTATTTGAACTATATATAAATGGCAAGAAGATAGGCGATCATCGTCTTGATCCGATGTATACCCGTTTTGACCGCAGAATTTTATACCTGACCCATGATGTAACCACGCAACTCCAATCAGGGACGAATGCTATAGGAATGTTGCTTGGCAACGGCTGGTATAATCATCAATCTACTGCAGTATGGAATTTCCACACGGCAACATGGCGCGCACGTCCTGCATTTTGCCTGGACCTGCGCATCACCTATGACGATGGCAGCACCGAAACTATTTCCACTGGTAAAGGATGGAAAACTTCATTGAGCCCGGTGATATTCAACAGTATTTATACTGCAGAGCATTATGATGCAAGACTGGAACAGCCGGGTTGGAATACTCCTGGCTTTATCGAAACAACATGGAAAGATATAATTTATCGTCAGGCACCTGCAGCACAGATCGTAGCACAGACCCTGCATCCGATACGCAATGTTGAAGAAATTATAGCCAAAGGCTTCCGTAAATTGAACGACACTACTTATATTTTTGACCTGGGCAGAAACATTGCCGGAGTTGCACAGCTTCGGGTCAGTGGCACTGCCGGTACAACGGTACGGCTAAAGCACGGTGAGCGTGTGTATCCAAATGGCCGTGTAGATCAATCCAACATTGATGAGCATTATCGTCCTGTAGGCACAACCGATCCCTTTCAAACCGATATCGTTATCCTTCGCGGACAAGGGGAGGAACAGTTCATGCCACATTTTAACTATAAAGGATTTCAATATATAGAAGTCACGGGTAATAAACCATTAAACCTGAATCAACAAAGCCTGGTTGGATATTTTATGCATAGTGATGTACCGGCTGTGGGGCGTTTAAAATCTTCGAATCCCATCGTGGATAAAATCTGGTATGCTACTAATAATTCGTATCTCTCGAATCTTTTTGGTTATCCAACCGATTGTCCGCAGCGCGAAAAAAATGGCTGGACGGGCGATGCACAGATCGCTGTAGAAACCGGTTTATATAGTTTTGATGGTATCACTATATATGAGAAGTGGATGGCGGATCACCGCGATGAACAGCAACCGAATGGTGTACTGCCCGCGATCATTCCCACCAACGGCTGGGGCTATGAATGGGCCAATGGTCCTGACTGGACCAGTACGATTGCAATCATCCCCTGGAATATATATATGTTCTATGGCGACAGTAAAATCCTGGCGGATTGTTACGACAATATGAAGCGGTATGTGGATCACATCGATGCCACTTATCCCACCGGGCTTACAACGTGGGGGCTGGGCGACTGGGTTCCGGTGAAATCAAAATCTCCTGTGGAGCTTACTTCCACATGTTATTATTATGCGGACGCGGCTATTCTTGCCCGTGTTGCCGCTATACTAGGTCACCCTGATGATCAATTGAAATATACCACGCTTGCTACCAAGATCAGGAATGCCTTTAACGCGAAATACCTGAACGCTGAAACTGGTATATATAGTACAGGACTCCAAACCGAATTGAGTGCACCGCTTTTCTGGGGACTGGTACCGGATACGCTAAAAACAAAGGTTGCGACCAACCTGGCAAAGCGCGTGGAAGCGGATGGATTTCATTTGGACGTTGGCCTGTTAGGTCAAAAAGCAATTCTGAATGCATTGAGTGAAAATGGCTATGCCGATGTTGCATATCGCATAGCGGCACAGGAAACATTTCCTTCCTGGGGATGGTGGATTAAAAACGGTGCTACCACGCTATATGAAAACTGGAATATCCAATCCGCTCATGATATATCCCTGAACCATATCATGTTTGGAGAAATAGGAGCATGGCTTTACAAAGGACTCGGTGGCATTAAGCCTGATGTAAACAAACCCGGATTCAAGAATATAATTTTACAGCCGTATTTTGTTAAAGGCCTCAATCATTTTGAAGCGTCTCATACCGGACCTCAAGGAACTATTACAACTTCCTGGAAGCGCCAGGGGAAACGCATTAACTATACAGTAACGATACCTCCCAATTCTACAGCCACGGTATATCTTCCGGAAACGAATCAAAAGGTATATCTCAACAAAAGGATGCTGCAGGAGAATATAGTGCAATTGGTAGCCGGGAATTTTGTGTTTGAATGGAAGTAGTTTGCAAAGTAGAAAATAGTAAAATGAACCGACCGAACTTACAAGAATAAACCTCATGTTTTCGGTCGTTCAAAGATGTAGAATACCGAAAGGAACTATCACTTGAAGGCGCGTGTATTATATTTGTCTGATAAGCTTTACAGGAGAACGTTAGATGAATTCATTGCCATACAACCTGGAGGCTAGTCCACATTTTTTAGATTTCGAATTTAGCAGTACCGGGCCAAAAGGAGAGGTGCGAAAGATAGTTCGGTTCACGAAAATGAAGATTGCCGATGCCAGTATTGAAGTCTATAATATAGGCTTCGGAGATTACAATAAGTTGGAAGATAAAATCGATGACCTGGTCGTAACGGATAATAAAGATTCCGATAAAGTCATGGCTTCGGTGGCTGCGGCAGTGATGACGTTTACCGATCATCGGCCTGAAACGCTCGTGTTTGCACAAGGCAGCACAGCCGTACGCACACGGTACTACAACATGGTCATTGCCTATCATTATAAAGATATCAAGAGCAGTTTTGACGTCTGGGGACACTACCAGGGCGAATGGGAAGTATTCAAGCAAAATAAGGCCTATACGGCCATTTTGGCAAAACGTAAATAAGTTTGTACATTTGTATAACTAAATGATCGGTTTCATGTCTATAGCCATCAGTCAGAAAACAAAAAGCAATGACAGTCGTAAGACTGTTGTGGTGAGTAAGAAAGTAAAGAGTCATGCAAAGGATCCCTTCTTTGTAAGCAAAGCCAAAGCAGCCGAAGCGTTCCTGAACAAACATGGATTGCCTGCAGGATTCGAAAAATAATCGCTGATTAAACTAAGAATAGAAAAAGCCGGGTATATCACCTGGCTTTTTCATTATAGAGGTTGATTATTTTATGGACGTTGAATAAACCGCAGGGTATTTCTTATTTTATGGACGTTGAATAAACCGCAGGGTATTTCCATTCGGATCGTCCACATAAAATTCGCGTGTTCCCCACGTCTGGCTCACCGGACTTTGGTGAACGGGAGAATTCTTATTGCCAGGCTTCAATCCCCGTTCTATATACTTTATGAAAAGCATGTCGATGTCTTCTGCAATGATTGAAACAACGGTGCCTGTGACACCGTCACCGCTATGAGAAGACAGATGTAGCTCTGCTCCGTCCCTTTGTAAAATGCTAAAGGAAGGCGACCCGGTTTCAGGCCACGTGCCAGCCCATTCAAAGTCCAGCACATGTGTATAGAAGAGTATAGATTCTTCCATATTGGCGCATTTCATCATTGGAATAATATTCATCTAATCCGCATTTACTTTAAAAGGTATATATGCATTTTCAGGCTATGTAGCGTATGGCAGCTTTACAATGAAACTGGTGCCTATACCAACGGTGCTCTTAATTTCAATGGTACCTTTCAGGCGATCCAAAGATCTCTTCAAAATATATAGTCCAAGGCCAGTGCCACTTGCACTTTGTGTGGCCCGGAAGAACATCTCAAATATGCGGGCTTGATGTTCCGGTGCTATACCCTGTCCGTTGTCTGTCACCTCAATCGTAATGCCAGCCGTTTCCGTATATACAATTACGTTTACATAGGGAGATTGTCGTCTTGCATACTTGATTGCGTTTTCAATGAGGTTCTGTAAAATTGTATTCAGCAGCATCCATTCGGAGTGAAATTCAATGGCAGGCTCGATCTCTTTTTTAAATTCAATATTGCTGAAGGCAGGTAATCCATGGAAGGACATAATGCATTCATCAACCATTTTAACAAAGTCTATTTTCTCCTTTTGTAAATCCGTATGACTAAGTGTTGTCAGGTTAATCAGCCCTTTGATAATATTGTTCATCCGTTCAACCTGCGCATGTTGTCTGTCCACATACTCAAGAGCATGCACATCGGTTATTTCCATCTTTGCTAAAAATGTCAACCCCAACATCGAGGCGATGGGACCTTTCAGATCATGCGAGATGCGGTAAAAGAATGAATCCAGTTCCGCATTTTTGTTTTCAATGATACGCGTCTGAAGTTTATTGGTCTCCAATGTACTCTGCAATTCTTCATTCGCTTTTGAAAGCTGCTCAGTTCGCTCCTTTACCTTGAGCTCTAATTTCTCAGTAGCCTCTAATTGTATTTGCAGCGCAAGCTGCTGGGCTTCTTCTTTTTCCATTTTATACCTGCGATAACGATCGCCCAGGGCAAATGCGATGATGATCGTTTCGAGGGTTGCGCCAATCTCCACAAAATGTGTTGTCCAGAAATTGAATTCAAATACACCGCTGTTGCGCAAGGTGAGGAGCAGCCCACCGATCAGATATATAGTCCATGCTGCAATAAAAAAGCTTGCCGTTTTGTTGCCTTTCACGCGACAAACAATTCCGGTAGACATATATATAATGGTGGAGAGCGAAATCAGGTTATTGCCCGCAGAAGAAAGTGTTTTGGTAGCAACCAGGATTGTAGCGATCACGGCCATCGGAATCAGCGACAGCAAAATATAGTACATGATGGTAGAATATTGCCTGACCTCTAAAAATCGTATTGTAAAGATTGACAGAAAAATGGTGAGTATACCCAGCGTCATTCGCCCGGCATAGAAATTCATGATGGGACTTTCCGGCCATAGAAATTTGCCCGCATATCCGGAAGCTGATGTAAAGATCAGAAACGTGCATACGATAGTACAGATATAGAGCAGGTAATTTCCCTGATTGAGGCTCATGTAAATGAAGAGGTTGTAAAAGAACATGACAATGAGGATGCCGAAGAATATACCATATCCTATATCTACCCACCGGACGTCTTCGTTGAATTTTTCTTTTTCTATAGCATATAGCGGAAATGTTTTTGGACTTCTGCCTGCGATCCGTATATATACTGTGCTGAGAGAGTCTGCCGTAAACTGTAGTGGCAGTACATGCCCTGTATGCGACACCTTCCTGATGCTGTGCGCCCGGTAGTAGCCAGAAGCAGCATGATGCCATGTACTATCGCTGTGCCATTGATAGAAGTCTACATATTCGAGAAACGGAGCTGGAATTTCAAGATACCAGTGCACGCCTGGCTTGGCAATTCGTGTATTGATCTTTAACCAGATCGTTGACTTTAAATACCCGAACTTAAGGTTGCCACCGCTGCTGTGAAAGCGTTGCTGAAATGCTGGCGTTGTTACCTGGTCGATAGAAACGGAATCGGTATCATCAATAAAGACTTCCGTGTTGGCATCGAGTCTGTAAATGATGCTTGTATCGGCCAGCAGATACGGTTTTTGGGCAAAACTTCCGAAATTAAAAAAAAGGAATAGGAAGGCTGTCGCCAGGGTAGATTGCAAACCAAAAGAAAGACGCATGACGAAAGCCTTAATGACAATTAATCAAATATAGTTAAAATCAGAAGATGATAGCAGGAAAAGAATATACCGTCATCGTATTAAGGCAGTATATTTTTAGCAGTATATTTTAATGAAGAGTTTGTCACAGTCTCTCGTCGTGAATTGCACTTCAGAGCACGATGCACACGATCGAAATGACGCTACTGAACAGACATCGACATCATAAACCAATAAAGTATTTAAGGAGCAATCTTATAAATCCTTACATTTGCGCAGATGTTGACCTGCACTATGAGCCGGATCTCTTTAATTGTATTTTCTGGCATTTTGTTTTCCGGGTGTATCCGATCTTCTTCTTCAACTTCGATTTCCTTTTATTATTGGCGAACCAGCTTTCAACTCACCCCTGCGGAGCGAGAGACGCTTGCGCTGAATGAGGTAACAAAATTATACGTACGCTACTTTGATGTTGCCCTCAAAGATGGAAAGCCAATTCCAGTGTCTCCCATTACTTTTAAGGATTCACCAAGCAAGGCAACGGTTGTGCCGGTGATATATATTAAAAATGAAGTTATGCTTCTCCCGGCATTAGAAGCAGAAGATCTGGCAAAAAAGATAGTGACGTATATAGACCAGATAAATACCCGGCATGCTATATCTCATACGGAGATTCAGATCGATTGCGACTGGACGCTAACGAGTAAGGAAACTTACTTCAACTTTCTTGAGGAGTTGAAAAAGATCAGCAACAGAAACCTTTCGGCAACTATACGATTACATCAGGTTAAATTTCATGTGAATACGGGTATACCTCCGGTAGATCGTGGTGTGTTGATGTATTATAATATGGGACGCATCAGTGCTGACTCGTTAAACTCTATATATGATCCCATGATTGCAAAACGCTATACTGGCGCTCTAAAAAATTACCCGCTCACACTGGACATCGCGTTACCCGTTTTTACCTGGGGCATGCACATCCGTGATAATAAAGTTATTGCTTTGTTAAACAAGGTTGACGATGCCACGTTTAGCAGTGATATTCATTTTGAAATGGGATCACCGTCTTTTTTTGAGGTGAAGGAAAATGTCATTAAAATTGGACGCTATTTTGAAAAAGGCGACCGGATAAAAATTGAATCCATTACACCTGATGAACTTGAAGGAATGGCTGAAGATCTTTCTGGTCACTTGCGTGAAAAACCTCAAGAAGTGATCTTCTACGATCTAGATAATTTTAATTTGAAACACTACCCAAATGAAAAACAATTCTTTCAAAAAGTCAGTCGCTATTTTTAGCCTGATTGCCTTCGGTGCATACGGAGGGCTGCTTGCGTGCGCTGATTATTTCTGGGGCTACGATTATGACTCAAGCTTTACTCCCGAGACGTATGTTGATAAGTCGTATCTCCCTTTGTTTTTTGCTCCCAATGATGTCTTCTATAGTATTGGTTTTGACAGCGATCACACCGTACGATTCAATGATGTTATCGTAGCAGACTGGTCAGGTTATCTAAAGGGTAAGATGACCACAAAGGAATTGGCGTTTTTCTTGTTGAATGATAGCGCTGTTGCAGTGATCAATCAATTGTATACTGCCATTCAAAAAAAACAAAGCCCTCCTGCGGCGTATAGTAAGTTGAATCTCGCCGATGAAAAAGTGAAAGGTTTTATTGAGTTCATGTATCACGGAAAAACAATTGAAGTAAGCAGCACACAATCTGCTGATTCATGGAATTATGATGAGAAGAAAGCTCCCGTGGTAGACTATAAAACCGTTGTCCAGGTAGAGAAGCTATATACAGCAACCAGCGATGCTTTCCTGAAAAACCGATACTGGTTCCAAACCATGAAGGCCTACTTCTATAGTCAGAATAAGCAAAGTGTTATACCGTTCTTCGAAAAAACAAAAGCATCCGTTCCTGAAAATACATTATACTACCGTGGATTGTCATATGTAGCGGGAGCGCATTACAGCAGAAAGAATTATACTACGTCCAACTATTTATATAGTGTTGTTTTTGATAAGTGTCCTGAGTTACGCACAGTTACTGCCTATAACTTTCATCCCCAGGAGGAAAAGGATTTCCGAGCTTCGTTGGCGCTGGCAAAAACTCCGGCTGAAAAAACTGGTCTTTGGGCATTATTCGGTTACTATGCTGATGAGAAAACTGCGATCCGTGAGATTTATGCTTTGAACCCGACCAGTACACACCTTGACTATCTTTTAACCCGCCTGGTAAACAAAGAAGAAGTCCGGTTAAATGATATAGCTTTCAAATCCGCAGATGACTATCGCAAAAGTATGAAAGAGCAGCAGGGCAAAGATGCGCTGCAGCTGGTAAGTACCATTGCCAAAGAGGAGAAAACCGGTAAGCCATATTTATGGAATATCGCTGCAGGATACCTGAACATCTTTACAGGAAATCATTCACTCGCCCTCCAACTGCTGGAGAAAGGCGAGAAGCAAGGGCCGAAGACTGAGCTTGCTGCAAAGCAAATACGCTTGCTGAAATTAATCAATACACTGAACAGTATAACCGTGATGGATGCCAAGGCTGAAAGTAAAGTATATCCGGAACTTCAGTGGCTATACATCACCTGTACCAAGAACCCTGATGATACATTCCGGTATACACACGCTTTGACCTGGAGTAAGCGCTATATATCATCGCTATACCAGCGCCAGCAGAATCCGGTGATGGCAGAGTTATTCAACCGTGATGATAAATTTTACCAGACGGTCTCTAACCAGGAAGCAATGAAAGGCTTTATGGCGAAGTCTGCTCAATCTCCATGGGAGCAACTGGCAAAAGGGATTTACAATGTAACCCTGTCGGATATATATGAATATCAGGCGGTGATGAGTGCCTATACCGGCAACCTTGATGGCGCTATTGCCTTTATGGAAAAGTCTGATCAGTCGAAGGATGTGCAGTTGCTTGGAAATCCGTTTAACGGAAAGATCAAAGATTGTCATGATTGTGATCATGTGGCCACTCAGAAAGTAAAGTACACCAAGTTATCCTTCCTGAAGAAGATGAAGGAGATGCGCACCTTCGTTGACAAGGGCGAAGATGTATACAATAACAGTCTGTTGCTTGGAAACGCATTCTATAACATGACCTACTTTGGTAATGCCCGTGTGTTTTACTATGGAGCGATCACCAATCAATACAGTAACTATATTGATCCCTTTTATCAGCCACAGTTGCTGCGTTGCGCCAACGCCAGGCAGTATTACCAAAAAGCGTTTGAGGCAGCAGCAAACCCGGAGCAAAAGGCGAAATGTGTATACATGCTTGCCAAGTGTGAGCGTAACGAATTTTATACCGACAAATACCACAGCGTAAATGACTTTTATGGAGAACCCGAAGTAAGCTTCCTTGCGTGGGATGGCTTCAAGAAGCTCAAGAACGAGTATGCAAGCACGCGTTACTATAAAGATGTGATCAGCGAGTGCGGTTATTTCCAAAAGTATATTGAAGGAAACTAAGAAGTACTTACAGATACACAGCCAGTAGGGGGCTCGTTGTAGCATCAAGCAGACGAGCCAACCCCGAGGCTAGTGTATATTTTTTTATGAGGCCTTGTAATAAAAAGGCGCTATATCAACAATTATAAAAGCCGGTTTTTTATTTTTAGTCAACACCTACTTCAACTACGCGGACCCGTTGCGTCTACACCTTACAGCTTCTAAGTAAAACACTGATATCGTTGATACGTAATTCATGCAAAAAGTGAGAAATTGGGGCTTTTCAATGGTTTGTTCTGGTAATTCACCGCAACATTCAGCAAGCGCTTTTTTAGTACCCAATGTCAGATAGACTTTCATTTAAACGAGCAAAATAATTTTAAGCAGTTCACCTTTGTATAGTTCACTGACCGGGCATCTATAGCACACTATAGATTACTCAGAAGGCGAGAAGGGTTACACTATAAATTAAAACGTTTAAATCTTATGATGACATTTCATGAAAAACTCAGCATTCTGAATTTAATGAAGGAAGCCAGGCAGTCTATTGTACTTACCTATAACAAAAGACAAGTTGTTGAGAAATGTCAAATCGTTCAGGTGATTAATAACGAATATATCATCATTCGCCAACGGAAGTCATTTTTTTCAAACGTGCGTGCATTTCTGAGTATTGATGCTGTCGATGATATCAAGATCAATTAGTATCAAATCGGTATATATCGGAAGTAGACTATGCTTACAGTATAGCCGTAGCAGTTTGTAAATCGCACACACCAGCGACTCTTACCGGATGAATACTTTTGATTCAGGATCCAATGCATCCTTGAGCCAATGGGGGTTCATCAGGTCGAGTTCCTCGGGCAATCGGTGCAGCGGAAAATATGAGAATGCTGCGCTTTCACTGTTGGATATACCTTCCTGGATTTGATCTATCAGCTTTACTTCAAAGTATGTAACAACATACTGCACGGCTCTGTCGGGATAATAATATGTAGTATATTCTGGTGAAGAGTATACACCAATCAATCGAATTACTTCGCTTCGTGTATAGGCTTCTTCCTGTATCTCCCGGACAATGGCTTCCTGTACCGTTTCGCCGAACTCCACATGTCCTGAGATTACACACCATTTCTTTGTGTCCATTCGTCTTTGCAGCAGAATATCTCCTTTCTCATTGAAGATAATGGCCGCTACGGCCGGTAAAATCTCTTTCCGTATCATAGGCATGAAGTTATAACCTATTCCACTGGAATGAAAGTATATATTATAGATTCTTCAGTGCGTGTTATATAGTGTTCCCCGCAAAATATAGCGTTCAGTTTTTTGTGTAGAAAAATCAAATCTGAACCTTACTGATCAAGAATTCAGATTTGATTTAATGAGTATCATCTGCAGAATTAATTGTGTGGTGTGCCGGGATCAGGACTGGTGTTCTTCTCGTATACTTTGAAATCTGTAATCCACAGGGATTCATTTTTTAACAAGGGACTTTGTCCTACCGGATTGTTGTCTAATCGACCACCCGCGAGGCTGCGGTAAATGCCATACTTGTTGCGAATAAATGAAGCGCCACTACGCCACATATCAATGTTGGTGTCCTCGAAATCAATCAATACTTTGCCATCACGGACGCGGATAATTTTGCAAGCATAATAGCCGCTATGCGTGTAGTGCATCTCTTCACGTACTTGCACCCACTCATCTTCGAAGTCTGATAAAGGTATATTATTAACAACCGTACCTTTGCCCGTGCTTGCTCCATCTACGGAATGTATAATTTGCATGCGCTTGTTAGTGCCATCACTGTTTGCACGTGGTGTGATCGTAATTACCGGGCTTCCGTTGTTAGGTCCGTCTTGGGCCTTTAGCTGGTGAATGTGGCAGAAGTTAGCAGTCGGCTGAAAACCCGCGGGGAGTTTAAATTTCCATTCCAATATTTGCCACTCATCCCAGTTGCCTTGCACTTTGGCCCACGTTGTATTGTTTGTTATTGACTTCATTTCATTTCGTTGACGATCTACTGTGGTAGCGCTGCATCGGTCTCCATCTATAACAGGATCTATATGTATATCAAAACGAAAAACTGGTTTAGCGAACGTAGCATCCTGTACAATATCGCAATGTATACCTTCGGGATGCCCGCCATATCCACCGGTGCAATGCGGATGTTCGGAGTAATCAAAGCCGAAAGTTTTCATATAGGTATTGATTTCGTTGTAAGGTTTGCCGATCATCGCGGGAGCAGGCTCCATCGTGGATGTAAGGGTATATCCTCTGCAGCCCGGACCTGTCAGCGTCTTGGACACACAAGTACGGCCACTCTTTATCCAGCCTGTTGTGTTAACCTGAGAATATAGTGTGTCCAGTGTAAACTCAATGACATATTGGTTTGCACATCCGAGGTTATCAAACTTTACGATGTTGGTTGAAGGTATAGCGCATCCTGTGTTGCCTTCACTGCTGGAAATCTGATGCGACCAATCTTTACCGTTAACGGATACTGACACTATATTTGATATCGTTGGACTTGCTTCGCCACACGTACCAAAGTCTATAATAAAGTGTCCTGGATCTTTTGTTCCAACGCTTTTTGTAAGCGTATATTTCCAGGTGGTGCTGTCCACTACAAGTGAAACCTGGAAGTCGTTGTTAGAAGGTTTGCGCATGGCCGATGCATCATCGCCGGTAGATCCGGAAGAGTCGTCTGCCGGCACCATATTCTCTTCCTTGCAGGCATGTGTAAGTGCAGCAAGGAGGATAACAAGAATGAGGGTTTGGGATAATCGTTTTTTCATTGGCGTTTAGTTTAAATTGGTGAACGTGCAATGATGACGACCAGAATCCCTTTCTGCCTTACAAATTCAAGGTGTAAAAAACGTTCAATGAACGGGTATAAAATTGATTGGATTGCCCACGGAAAACGAGGGACGACATTTAATCGGACTTCGCTACGTTCTTGCTATATATAGCGAGTGTAGTAAATGTTGCACCACTATATTTCAGGAGGTGGGTGATTAAGCATCAGCCTGAAGGACAGCGATAGCCTATACGGTCTGATGTATATGTTCCGCCAGATATTCACTAAAGCCGGTTGTCACCTTTACTGGAATTGTGCCCTTGCCTTCAGGTCCGGTTTTACCGTCAACAACCATCTGCGTCATTTCGATGAAGTTCTTTGTAGCATCTGCGGTGAAGCCAAATCCCTGGAGCGTTTTTGCCCATTCCTGGCGAGGTATCTGCTGTACGTTGACTTCTCGTCCTAAAGTTTTCCCGAATATATTCGCGATGTCAGTTGCGTTATACGACTCCGGGCCCTGGACTTCAAAAACAGGTTCGCCCTCTATATCTCGAACCATGATGTCGGCAACAAATTGTGCAACGTCTAGTGGCGATATCATTGCTATTTTCAAATCAACGGGATAAAACGATGGAAGTACACCCGTATCCTGAACAACAGAAATATAGTTCATCCAATTGCTATAGTAGTAAGCAGGACGTACAAAGATTTTCTGAATGTCAAGCGACATGAATGAATGCTCAAGCAGGTATGACATCTTCAGGTTACCACTGTCATTTTCATGTTGTGCTCCCATTGAAGACAATCCTACTATTTTTTTAATGGTTGAATTCTCAATCGCTTTTCTATAATTGGTTAAGATCTTTTTTGTATCGCCAATCACATCATCGCTATTTCCTGTTTCCGGTGTTAACAGAAATATAGTATCACCGTTTTTGAATGCGTTCTCCAATGCAGGCAAATCAAATGCATCTGCCACTTCAATCGTCAAGTTTTTATTTGTCTGTAGTGTGTTAGCTTTATCGGGATTTCTGATAATAGCTTTTACTTTTTCATTCCTGGAAAGTAAATTGTTAACGATAGCCGAACCGACTTGTCCTGAAGCACCCAGTATTATATTCATAGCGTTTTGTTTTATTTTGATGCGCCCAGCGTTGCATAGATTTTAGCACACGACCTTTAAGGCGCTTGATTTTAGAAGGTAAATAATTGTGCCGTAGCCCTGGCGTTGCGGGATGCCCCTGTTTTAGCTGGTTATTAAAAATAAAGTTCCGATAGTTAATCTATCGGAACCTGGCACTTCTTTCGTTGTAGATTATGAATTATATACTTTAATGCTTAATGATTATTCGTTTGGTGAAAAGTTCTTTGCCTTGCGATACATGAATATAGTATTCGCCTTCCGGTAAGTTCGCTGTACTTAACTGTAGTGGTCCTTCTTTTAAGGTGGCCGATCTTCGTAGCTGTCCCTGATTGTCGTAGAGTGTTATGTCATAGGTGGCAGAGGATGTACTTGCCGGTGAAGGAGCTCGTTTTTCAGCCTTTGTATTTTCGAGGCTGATGGTCACATAGTCGTTTACCGGATTCGGGTATATACCTATATTAAACATGCCGTTGCAGTTAACATAAAAGTATGCGTAGCTGAAATCTGTCCAGCCGCAGTTAGCCGTATAGGCACGCACGCCTACATAATGACTTCCACAGCCATAAAAAGTAAATTCGTGGTTATAGGCACTGGTCTGTTGAAACGAGCCATCCAGGTACCACTCGTAGTCATAGTAACCTGCACCTGCAACCTGTGGCACTTCTGCATATACATTTGCATAGCCTCCATAAAATGTATTCTGTGGTATGTTTACGGCTCCTATAGTAGGGCCAACGGATACGTTTAGGCGGGTAGTAACGGAGGTGCTGGAGCACGGGGAGGTGATCACCACTTCAACCCATCCCGGACCATTCCAGTTTGCAGTGGCTACAACCGAATTACCGGAAGTAGTGTTCAATGAAATGTTGCTGCTTTTTGTCCAGGTATAGGTACCGCCAGCAAAGTATGGAACCGAGTATGTCGTGTTGCCACAGATAAAAGAATTACTTGCCGATATTTTTGTGGCGACATAATATTTCAGGTTCGCTGTACCGTAGGGCGTATCGTTCCAATTGTGCTCCATTAATGGGTATTTGTTCCACTTCGATTTGAACCTTCCTGGCGTTGGCGTTGTGATCGCTGTATGATCACCCGATCCCCATGAAACTTTTCCCGGATATGTTTCTGAACACACCTGGATATAGCTTCCGTCTGTCATATATACATCCTCGTCTGTTTGAACATAGTACCCAATCCATCGGGTTTGCCCACCTTCTGCTATACTCCATGCATATCCATGACAATTAAAAGTTTGTGATGAACTATAGCCGTTAGAGGTGACAAATTGAGTCCGGTTTGGACTGGCAAAATAAGAATCCCAGTATGCGCGATCTGCATTGGACATCTCTGGGACAATATAGGCTGTCACTGCACTTCCTTTTGGTGTACCGATATAACTCAGTGTTTGAGCATTGATATTTATACTCAATGCCAGGAAGCAGAAAAATAGTATGGGTAAAATATTTTTCATAGTCTTAATTTTTTGAGAGGTATAGTTTTGTTTGACTGACAACATTATCCAGCACGGCATAGTCTGCCACTACACCTTGATCTGTAAAGTATTTATACTTTTCGTCCCGGAGTGAATTCAGTGCGGGGGTATAGTTCGATTGCTTTAATATGCGCGCCATGATCCAGCCGGTAGTGCTATACGATAGGGAACCGTATACTTCCTGGTCATTCTTTTTGGCGTCAAGTTTTTCTTTGGCAAGGCTCAGTAACGCTTTCCTGTTTCTGGTGTCGAGTGAGGCGAGCACACTCTCCTGTGCCAGTAATATTTCGATAGCCATGATCTGGAAAGAGTATTCTCCTTTTTTCTCCAATGACAATTGCCTTCCTGCAACTGCCGGATTCATGGAAGTATATCTCTCCAGTAGTAACGTTGCAACATCCTTTCGCTTTAACAGTTCATAAGCACCGTTAAAATTCTCCTGCAGCTTTCGTATACCTTCCTGTGGCGTACTGAAAACCATAAGGTCTCCAAGAAGCGGGTAGTTGAGGTATGTTTCAATCAGGCCCTTCGTTGATATAGTTGAAAGCAACGACTCGGGTAGGGTACACGCATCACGCTTATCCTGGTAACTTTTCAAAGCGTTCCATTGTTCTGTTCCCCGCTTTACAGGGAAGTCATAAGCATCATTTGCTTTCTGTGCAAATCCACCGGTAAGATCAACGAGCATTACCAGCACGATAACGAAATAGAATTTTTTCATGGTGTAGTTTTTAATGGGTAACTAATGAGTAACGTTGAAAGAAGTGCGTCATTAAATTTAAAAACGCAAGCGTGATATACCTACAAAAAATCTGGCGATGCTGGAAAAAAATATCACTGTTATGACTTATATATACCTGTATTCACAATCAATGCGAATGATTGTTTGAACTTCCGAAGAGTATGCAACAAGTGGAGATATTGGCGAGAATAAAAACAAACGGCTATAAAATAGCAAAAGGAACCATCGGGTTCCTTTTGTTTAGAGTGTCCTATATAGTTAATCTCTGACTACACGGTTGCTTGCAAAGATGAAGAAGGAGAATACCTGTCAATCTTCTCTAGTGATATATAGGAGAGTATTAATATGCCCAGGAAGATTAACGGGAAGAACGTGTTGAATCCGAAGCCATCGACTACACTGTTACTGACGGAGGCTGCTATAAAATCAAAAGCAAGACCGGCATAAGCCCATTCTTTAACTCTACGCGGTATAGCCGGGATGATCAACGCGATGGTTCCTGAAACTTTGAATATCATCAGCATCGGACCGAAGTATGCCGGATAGCCGAGGTGACTGATTGCTGCGCGCGCCATTTCGGTGTGCGATGTGAGTGCTGGCATAACGCCTTCAAACAAAAAAATGATAGTGGTTGTAACCCAGAAAGTGATTTTGTGCTTTTTCATAGTAGTTTTATTTTGAGTTGTTGTTGATCGTTGTTGATACAAAACTACTGTGCAAAATCGACAGCGAGCGTGTGTAAATCCGACTATTTAGAGGTGGATTTGCGACAACGTCCTATAGCAGAAAGCAGCGTTACGAAAAGCGCGTATCACTCTTTGTTCTTGGTCACGCTCTTCTCCATACCGGTAATGATCTTGTTAACTTCATTCTCTGTGGACTTTAATTTTGCCTGGCAAAGCGCAATCAATTCGGAAGCACGCTTGACCTTATCAGCCAATTGATCGACAGAGACTGATTCATTTTCTATTTCGTGTGCAATCTGTACAAGCTCATCGTAGGCTTGCTCATAGGTTATATTCATTTCCATGGTAATCTTTTTTGAGGGTGACGGTGGCGGCAATTTCTTTATCGGCTAAGATGATCGAAACATTATCACCGGCTGCTACAGTACTGGCGTTGTTTATAATTTTATCGTTGTGTTTGATAATGGCAAATCCTCGTTTAAGTGTATTTATAGGGGAGACTAATTTTACCAGTGATGTATAATGATCGAGGTGACTTTGCTGGCTTTTGATATATAGTATATTGAAAGTCTTTAGATTCCCTGCCAGGTTCTGCAGGTCATTCCGTTTGTTTGAAATTGTAATCGATGGCCCTGATAGCAGCTTGGCCGAGAGGTTTGCAACAGCGCTCTTATTAACATCGAGTATATTTCTTGTCGTATGGATGAGGCTTGCTTTCAGGACGGCCAACTGTTGATGGCTCACCGAGAATGCTTGCTGTGCCTTGAGTAAAATTGACTTCTGCATGATAAGCAGACCTTCTTCGAATGCTCGGTTGTGGGCAATAATGAACTCTGCGGCTTTGGTTGGCGTCTTGGTTGCTGTATGCGCCATCAGGTCTGCGATCGTTGTATTCTTCTGGTGTCCTATTCCGGTAATAATGGGGATGGGAAAGCGTGCTATAGCCTGGCCTACAAGGTAATTATCGAAGATGAGGAAATCGGTTTGCGCACCTCCGCCTCGCGTGATCACCACTGCATCATAGGCTATACCTGTATTATATACTTCGATTAATGTATCGCGTAAAGCGCCTGCATTGAGTTCACCCTGTACTTCGGTGAAGTACTCATCGATCGTAAAAGTATACCGGAAGGGGTTCGCCTGCAAAGTATGTTTAAAGTCTTGTAATCCGGCAGAAGCTCTTGAAGATATAACAGCAATGTTTTGGAGCACATGATTCAAGGGAAGCTTCTTGTTTCGCGTGCTATACTCTTCGTTTACCTTTTGAATGTGCGCTGGATTTTCCGCTACCAGTTTCTCCAGCGTGGCAAGTCGCTGCTGTTCAATGGCACCGAGTGTGAAGGCCGGATCTATACTGTTGACCTGGAGTTGTAAACCAAAAGTAGGGTGGTAGTCTACCGTTACATTTACCAGTACCTGTATATCATTGGTAAATTTGCGCTCCGTGATACGCTCGAAGTTTTCAATTTGCCTGGCGCCATTGCCCCAGGCTTTGGCGGAGAATTTAGCAAGAATATTATTTGTGTTCGAGTCTTTCTCAACCAATTCGAAGTAATGATAATTGGAGATAGCCTTGAACGTATGATTGGTAACATCGGCGATTACCCAAAAGCTCGTAGACTGAAAGGCATCTTTCAGTACGTTGTTTATAATGAGGGAGAGCTCAGAGAGTCTTAATTGTGCCGGAGCCATTGGCTATATATCTTTCTGTATGATTCCTATATATACTTCACTTCAAAACTATATTTTAGTAATTTATCGATCAGCCCTGGGAGAAATGTCAGCCAGTGCCTGAATCATTTCTTTTTGAATGACTGCATCCAGTTGACCAAGTTTCTCAGCGAGGTCTTCATTTATAGTTTCTTTATCGATTTTACCATGTTGAATCAGGTGCTGTAATTCGAATTGCTTTTTTAGAATAGATTGTAAATAAACTGTATTCTGGATAGTATGTTTCAGTAAATATAACTGCAACACATCCTGTTTGGGTGTGTTGCCTTGCTTTTCAAATTCAGCATTCCGAAGATCTTCAATGTTGGCCATAGCGTTGTTAAAAATTCAAGGGTCAATATTTCGAAAAAAATCAGTCGTTTCAAAGGGCTATAACTTTTATTCGTACGGGCTACCGATGCCCGAGATACTGTTTGATAGCCGTCTGTATGAACAGTGAATTGATGAAGGTTGGTATAAAAATTTAGCTTAATCTGTAAACAATCAAAGCTATGGCAAAGACAGCGAAGAAAACCTCAAAAAAAACGGCTAAGAAAGCCGGCAAGAAAACTGCAAAGAAGCGTGGTCCGAAGGACAGAAGTTATGTGAATCAATCACAGGAATTTGAAGTAAAGTATGCAAGCAAGCGTAAAACGGCTGCTAAAAAATTCGGCAAGAAGAAAGCAAAATAACTGCTGACTTCAGTGGTCCGTATGGTTAAGCTTTCCGGATCGGCTCTGCTTGCATACCGGGTACTAGGAAATATATACTTTACGCGCTTACTACAATCGTATGGGTGAGTGCGTAGCCGTCAGCAACGCTTCCGGTTACAGTGGCTATTTCATTGTCAATAGAGTCTGTAAAAACGCTATCACTTGCATTGTAAGTATAGCCGCTCATGCCTTTGGTATAGCCATTGGCCGTTGAAGCATTTACCAATACCACAGCACTGTTTGAGCTCTCCGGGAATCCGATTTGTGTTACCAGTAAAGATGAACCGGAAGCACTATATATATGTACGTGAATGTGCGTGGCACGACTCTGATACCAACCTGGAAAAATCGAAACGAATGATACTTGTCCATCGCTGTTGGTGACTTGTCGTCCTCGTAAGAAATGCACCGCGGTATAGTCAACAGTCTGCATCGATGTACCACCATACTCAGAATAGTAACCATCTTTATCACAATGCCAGATATCAACGTATGCACCTTCAAGTGCAGCACAGCTGTTATTCTTGTCTTGTATGGTGATTGTTATTGTAAAAGCTACACCGGTTCTGTCAGAACGTATATCAGTCTTTACAAGTGTTGAAGGACTTTTTGTTGGGAAAGGTCCTTCCGTTTCAGCATCCGTTGCTGAGCACGAACCAGAAGCCGTTGTAACGGTAAAGCTGGTGGCTGAAGTAACCGTAACGCCATTTACCGTTACAGCAACTACACCCGATGTAGCACCACTTGGCACGGTCACTACAAGTTGCGTAGCCGTAGCGGATACAACTGTGGCAACCACTCCATTGATCGTTACTGTATTGGAAGCAGCTGTTGTGCTAAAGCCTGTACCGGTAATAACAATAGATGACCCTGCAGAGCCGCTGCTTGTAAAGCTGGTAATAGCAAGGTCAGCAGTGCTCGAACTTGTCGTTACTGTAAAGTCATTCGATGATGTTCCGGTTTGCCCGTTCACAGTGACAGCAATTTTACCTGTACTTGCACCCGATGGCACCGTAACGGTAAGTTGTGTTGTAGTGGCTGCTGTAACGGTTGCTGTTGTTCCATTAAACGTTACGGTGTTGTTTGTAGTGGTCGCACTAAAATTAGCACCACTGATAATTACAGTGTCGCCAACCGCACCACTTGTCGCTGTAAAGCTGGTAATGGAAGGTACGGGAGTTGCATCGTCATCTTTACTACACGCCACGATTAGCGGTGCAATCAAGCTGCTCATTCCTAAACTCTTCAAAAATTGTTTTCTCTCCATGGGTATATCATTTATATACTGAATAACGACAAAAATGAAGAAGGTAATCGGTGCTATCGTGGGCCGTTAATACATTTGAGGTGAATGCTCGGATTGTCAAGGTGTACACTGAATTTATCTTCACCTTACGCACGTTCATGAAGAATGCAATGAATCAAATCACAAGAGAATCAAAAATTATATATACCACCTTTACAGTGATAAATCATATTCAAGTATTCACCTATGATAAGATTCACGAATGCAGAAGGTATAGTAAGTATAGACTGAGTATATATTTAAGGGCATACTTTCGTACATGAACGAAGAAGGATGTTCATGCATATAAGAAACCTGCAAATAAAGTATATAGAATATGAACTTGAAAGAGTTTGTATGCTGGCTAGTTGCAGGAAACGCGAAGGAACAACGCGATGTACATTATTGGCATCCGGATGGGAGCGGATTGAATGTTGCCAGAAATGACTTCGGGCTATGCACAAGGTATAGTTACAACCTAATGCATAGCCCGAAGGTAAATTCTTTTAAGAGATTACATGTTCAGATCTTTGGTAACATCGCCTTTAACGTCACCTACTTCTTTTTTCACATCATCCATAGCACCCTTGAACTCTTTTACACCTTTGCCAAGGCCTTTCATGAACTCAGGGATTTTCTTTGCTCCAAAGAATACAAGCACGAAAAGTCCGATCAATAAGATTTCCTGGAAACCAACTCCCCCTAAAAACAAAAGAACTGTGTTCATACGATTTTTAATGTTTAAATGCTTTAACCCGAAATCGGCAAACCGCCACAACTGCGGCTGTCATATCACAAAAGTAGTTTTTTAATTGCTACGTTTCCAACAATACAATACATAATAGGTATAGGTTCACTATGTGTCGGCAACCGTGTGGGATAGCTGGTCAGGTGGCCTGGCTTCAAATGCTAAAAACTTGGGAAATAACCGTTTACAGCGCCTCCGGGCTCTTGAAACGAAGTTTTTAACACTGAAAATTTTCCTTGTATTTAGCGGTGACGCATAGCCTCATCGTGCATCACATTATATTTGTGCCCTCGAATTTCATACAGCTAACATTTACATGATCATAAAGAAACTGGCGGTTCCGCTTATCAACGATAAAATATTGCAGCAGGCCGAGCATGGTTACATTGCTACAGCTGCCATTACCGATGCCGGTTTTGACTTTATCCGCAGCCGGCTGCCTGGTAAAACGAAACTGGATATTGTTACGGGATTGGATGGGTTGACTTCACCGGGAGTCCTCAAACGGATCTGGCGACATTACCAGGATCGGTTCACATTGCGAATCTATACCCGGAACATTTTTCATGCGAATGTATATATCTTCGAATTGCCCTACAGGAAGTCCGTTGGGTTTACAGGTTCCGGCGGACTCACACTCGAAGGCCTGAAAGATCACGAAGAGATCTTCAACAAGGTGACGGATATAAAAGAGGTAGAGGCCTTGCTATCGTGGTATACCAGTTACTATGAATTTGCCGAGCCGCTTACCGAGGAGATGATCGCAGAATATGAGTTGATCTATCCCTATATGAAGCAGCGCGAGATTATATCCCGCGAGGAGAAGAAACAATTTGTAGCCTTGACTACGCGTGGCTTCCAGTGGGATGCTATCAAATTCAAAAATCAATATTTCAAGAAGGATGATTACCTG
Source organism: uncultured Bacteroides sp. (assembly GCA_902168185.1). GTDB lineage: Bacteria > Bacteroidota > Bacteroidia > Cytophagales > Cyclobacteriaceae > Ohtaekwangia. The sequence goes on along the minus strand of CABHOV010000072.1, from coordinate 34,836 downwards.
GTCTTCGGCAATGCAAAGAACGCGTTGAACAACGAAGCTATGCAGGCAGAACGTGCTACTGTCCAAACTAAACTCCTCCAGTTACATGAGTCTATTCAAAAGCACGTTACCCGATTAAAACTACGTGCGGATAGCAACACCGTTGTGAGCAGTATAGATATAGGTAACCAGCAGAGTAATAAACTTGATTCAATGACTTTGTCGTATGGCAGGAGTGAAGCGGATTTGAAAAAGTATGCTGATACCGCTACCGCAGATGATTTTATGACGATGCAGGTAGTCGTTCAGCAAAAAGATATAGGGGTTTGGCTTGTGGTTGGGAAGCCTCGTGGCGGCAAACAAGATCGCGAATACTTTCGATTAAAAATGCACGATGAAAATTACCGGAAGACGTTTTTTAGTTTACTGGTGAGCCTGGGTGCGGGCTACTGGATTGAAGTTGCAGGAGAACAGAAGCCTGTAGAATCATTTTCACAGGACGAAGTTCTATGGGAGTATACCAAAGCGGATGACTGGATGTACTATCGTTTCATCATTGGACGAAACTTTCAGCCTGGAGAGGCTGCTATTAGTAATGACACGATCGTACAGACGATCGAGCAGGAGTTTGATAAATTGATTGTCCTATACAATCACATGAAGCACGTTCGCGAGCAATAAACAAAAAAGTGTGATGTTAACTGCGAATCGCGGATTAACATCACACCTTTAGACTTCAAGTATATATTTGATCTTATTTATTGTTTCGCTCAATCTCGCGAAGGTTTTCCATCTTCTTATTACGGAGAAAGCCGGTAATGTCTTCGAAGTGTTCCTTCACACGCTTGTTACCGAACTCAAATACTTTGTTGGCCAGGCCATCCAGGAAGTCACGGTCGTGAGATACCAGGATCAACGTTCCATCAAATGCCCTCAGTGCATCCTTCAATATATCTTTTGTTTTGATATCAAGGTGGTTGGTAGGTTCATCGAGGATGAGCAGGTTAACCGGCTGCAACAATAACTTGATCATGGCCAGACGTGTCTTCTCACCACCGGAGAGATACTTCACTTTCTTTTCAATGGTTTCGCCACTGAACATAAACGCACCCAGTATATCTTTAATCTTCGAGCGGATGTCTCCTTCAGCGATCTGATCTATAGTTTGAAAAACCGTGAGTTCTTCATCGAGCAACGATGCCTGGTTCTGGGCAAAGTAACCGATCATGCTGTTGTGTCCCAACTGAAGTTTACCATCAAAGTCGATCTCGCTCATGATCGCTTTTACAAGCGTAGATTTACCTTCACCATTCTTGCCGACAAAAGCGATTTTCTCTCCGCGCGCAATGGTCAGGGATACATCCTGAAACACGGTGTGATCACCATATTTCTTTGTAAGACCTTCCACGATAACGGGATAGCTACCCGACCGTGGTGCCGGTGGAAACTTCAGATTCAAGGCAGAAGTATCCACTTCATCCACCTGAATGATCTCAATTTTCTCCAGCATCTTTACCCGCGATTGTACTTGTAAAGTCTTCGAGTAAGTTCCTTTAAAACGATCTATAAATTCCTGAATATCAGCGATCTGTTTCTGTTGATCTTCAAATTGCTTTTGCTGTTGCTCGCGCCTCTCGGTACGCAGTTGCAGGTAATGCGAGTAGTTTGTTTTATAGTCGTAGATCCTGCCCATCGTAACTTCTATCGTACGATTGGTCAGGTTGTCAACGAAAGTTTTATCGTGACTAATCACGATCACAGCCTTCGCGTTGTTGATCAGGAAATCTTCCAGCCATTGAATGGATTCTATATCCATGTGGTTGGTAGGCTCATCCAACAAGATCAGGTCAGGCTTTTGCAGAAGGATTTTTGCTAACTCGATGCGCATACGCCAGCCACCACTGAACTCGTTTGTAGGCCGCGTAAAATCTGATCGCAGAAAGCCAAGGCCCATCAATGTTTTCTCAACTTCTGCATCGAAGTTTATTTCTTCTATTGAATAATATTTCTCACTGAGTTCAGAAACCTGCTCGATGATCTTTGAATATTCATCCGATTCATAATCCGTGCGCGTTTCCAATTGACTGTTAAGTTCATCCATTTGCTTTTTCATGTCCAGGATTTTGGAGAACGCTTTGGAGGCTTCTTCAAATACAGTACAGTTGTCTTCGGTAAGTAAATGCTGCGGCAGGTATGCAATGACAGCGTCTTTGGGAGCAGATACTTTTCCGCGTGTAGGTTTGTTAACACCAGCAATGATCTTAAGCAATGTAGATTTCCCTGCACCGTTTTTACCCATCAAGGCGATCCGGTCATTTTCATTGATATTGAAAGTGATGTTACTGAAAAGAGCCGAACCGTTAAACTCAACACTGACTGCGTCTACTGAAATCATGATTTAGAAAATAAGGGCACAAAGATATATAAAGTGAATTTCTTTGGAGAACTATTTTTTCGAGCGATACGCCAGAGCGCATACATGAATGATACGAATTACGGTTGAAGAGCTTTTCGAACTGCCGGGGCTACTTGTGTTCCGAATAATTCTATCGAGCGCATCATTTTACTATGCGGCATTGTGCCTACGCTCATTTGCGCCAGGAAGCGCGTGTGCTGGAACAGCGAGTGCTCATAGAGTATTTTATCGATGACCTGCTGTGGACTGCCCACCAGCAGCGATCCTTCAGGTGAGCGCATCATTTCATAATGCTCACGATCCATCGGAGACCATCCGCGTTCGCGGCCCAGGCGTGTCATGACTTGTGCATACGAAGGATAAAATTCATCGGCTGCCTGTTGAGAAGTGTCAGCAATATAGGTATGTGAGTTGATGCTCACCTGCAAACTTTCCAACGCATGACCTGCCTGCTTTGCAGTCTCTCTATAGAACGAAACGTGAGGAGCAAACCGATCGGGCGAGCCACCGATGATCGCCAATGCCATCGGTATACCAAGGGTTGCAGCACGCTGTATAGATTCCGGAGTGCCTCCTATAGCAATCCATATGGGAAGCTTGGGCTGATGTGGACGCGGATATACACCCAGGTTATTTATAGCAGCACGATGCTTCCCCTGCCAGGTGACTTTCTCGCTATCATTTAGCTTTAACAGCAGATCTAATTTTTCAGAGAACAATGCATCGTAGTCACGAAGATCATAGCCGAACAGCGGGAAGGACTCAATGAATGAACCGCGTCCAACCATCAGCTCCGCGCGTCCACCGGACAGTAGGTCTACCGTTGCAAAGTCCTGGAATACCCGTACCGGGTCGTCTGAACTCAATACAGTAACGGCACTGGATAATTTTATGCGTTTCGTTTTCTCTGCAGCAGCGCCCAATATCACAGCGGGAGAGGAGACTACATAGTCAGGACGATGATGCTCTCCAACAGCGAAAACATCCAGCCCTGCCTGCTCGGCTAGTGCTACTTCTTCCATCAGATCTCGGATGCGCTGATGTGCGCTGATCATTTTGCCGGTGACGGGATCTGCCGTGAGCTCTGCAAAAGTATATATACCTAATTCCATACATTCAAAATTCTATGCAGGACAATCATGCGGGAAATTAAGTTCAATTAAATTATACCAGCATCGTGATTTACGGCAATGGGTTGTGATTTACATTTAAGCTCTGATCGATAGCGCAATTTTATACCACAGGAACTCCAGCAGAAGTTATAGTTCTTTCGTAGCTGGTATATTCAGGGATGTTCACGATAAACTCGCTGCCTTCACCGGGATTACTTCTTACCAGTATATCACCTTTGTTCTCGCCCAGTAGTTCTTTGCACAAGGTCAAGCCAAGCCCTGTGCCTTTTTCATTATTAGTACCGGGCTGTTTAACATTTTCATTCAGCGTAAAGAGTTTATCCTGGATTTCATAGGGTATTCCTACACCTTGATCTTTTACAGAAATAGAAAGTATATCTCCGGCAGTCTTCACAGCAATAACAACATCGGTATTGGCGTGACTAAACTTGATGCTGTTGGAGATCAGATTTCTTACGACCGTATCAATGGCATGATAGTCGCCATATCCATAGCGTTCTTCTCCTTGCTGAAAAGTCAATCTAACGCCTTTACTTTCTGCAATGGCCTGGTATAGCGAGATGTTCTTGCGAATAAGATCGGTTGTATTGATTTTGTCAAAGGTCCATTTACGCTTTTGCGATGACGTCATTGACCACTCCAGAATATTGTTGATCAGTTCGGTGAGGTTATCCAGCGAGGTATCGATCTTGGCCCGCATGTCCATTAGCTCCTCCGTTGTTAACGCATCTACATGTTCGGTGATCAGGTAGGAGAAGCCTTTCAAGGAATTCAGAGGTCCGCGTAAATCGTGCGATAGTATGGAAAAGAATCTGTCTTTTTCACTGTTTAGTTTCTTAAGATCATCACGCTGTTGCTCGATCTCCTTGTTCTTTACAGCCAGTATGTTCTTCTTGCTACGGGTTGTATAGTATGCGTAGACTAGCAACACCACAACGAGTGCTAACAATACGATGCCTGCTGCCAGTGCATAGGCTATAATATTCTTCCGTTCAATTCCAGCCTGTTGCAGCTCCTGATCTTTCTTTAGTAACAGAATTTCTCTTTCCTTTTCTTCGAGGTTAAATTTTGCTTTCAGTTCTTCCAAGTTAGCTTTATTCGTTTGGTTATGTATACTGTCGGCAATGTGGTTATATAGCTTCTGATATTGCAATGATACTTTAAAGTTACCTCGGTTCTCTTCTGCTTCGGCCAGGAACTTGCTGGCGCGTAACATGGTTGAAAATGCCTTTATCTGTTCGGCCTTCCTCAATGAGAGTGTGGCGTATTGAATTGCTTCGCCGGTTTTACCCTGATGTTGCTTGACGCGAACAATGCCCATCAGATTACTGGCTTGTCCATGCATATCCTTATTCTTTATAAAAAGACTGTCGGCTTTGAGATAATAGCGTAATGCTGCATCCCACTGATTGCTATGTTCCTCAATGGAACCGAGGTTGTTATACCCGCGAGACATGCCGTACAGATCATTCCTTTTTTCTTTGATCCGTAAAGACATGATAAAATGTTCCTTAGCAGAGACTTCGTCACCAAGATCCTGGTATAGTATACCCATGTTATTCAAGGCGTACGACTCACCTTTGCTATCACCGAGTTTGCGAAACATTTCAAGAGACTGTTTGAAATATTCAAGAGACTTTTTATAGTCTTCAGAGTTTGCATATATAATGCTGATGTCATTGAGGGCATTTGCGATCTGCACATCATCATTGATCTCACGGTATAGCTTCAGGGCTTCGAACATGTCATTCAATGCTTCAGCATTCCCTTGATCATGATCTCTTTTTAAACGCCCGATATGAAGCAAGGCATCCGCTCTGCCCTTGGTATAATGAATAGCCGATGCTTTTTCAAGGCTGGCTTGTGCACAAAGCATGGCAGAGTCGGGATGAAAGCCCTGATACTTCATGGAAAGTATATATAGGATCTTTACTTGCTGCGTATCGCTGGTAGTATTTTTTAGCTCGTGCAGAAGACTGTCAATGCTTTGAAATTTCTGACCGCTAACCTGAATCTGGCAAAATGAGAAGAAAACACAAGCAAGAATGCCCGCAATTTTAAACTTCATTCTTCTTGTCGGTAGGTGCATTTTAGATTAGAAAGGCCGGTTCGTATATGCAAAGATATAATTTTATTGATTTCGAAAACGATTGACGGCAAGATGCTATGTTAATTTCTCACGTCCCTTGCAAACAGATGTTTGTGCATGGATATAAGAACATCTGCACGCGGCAGTGCGCGTTAAAAAAATATTGTTTGTTATAGCTATAGGATGTAAAGGATCAGGGCTGAACTATAGGCTTATTGTGCAAAGAAGTTCACAACCTGCAGGGCGAACACAAAAACAGATACCACCGCCATCAGACTAATAATCAGGAAGGCAATTCCTTTACCTTTCAGTTCGTCATGAACAGGAGAGGCCTGAATCTCGAAAATTCTGAATAATGTTTTTGTTGAACGCCATGAAAAAACACAAAAGAGAGCAAGCGACAGAAATATACCTGCCCACGGTGCACCGTTCGTATGGATGGATAAAAGATAGGCGATGAGGAATGAAATTACGCCTGATGTACCACCTGACATTAACGCAGTTTTGGCTTTCATACCAATAAAAACAACTGCCACCAGACCGCACGTTATCAGGAAGGTTCCATAAAAAGTTAAAAGCAGTGCCTGGTAGTTCATAGGTATTTTAATTTCGCGCATAAATATAAGCCACCGGCATTAATACACACGCAGTCATTTTCATTATCATCTATATTCTTTGAAAACGATAGTATATGAAGTCATTTCAATGGAAGTATATGACAATAAAATTTTGTTCATATTTGCCACCTGATGACACTATTGACAGTATCCGGTATCTCCAGGCAAGGCGAGAGTAATTTTGCATTGAAAGATGTTAGCTTCTCACAACGCAAACTTCAAAAAATAGCGATTGCCGGTGAAACCGGTTCCGGAAAAAGTACATTACTGAAAATTATAACCGGGTTAGTACAACCCGATGAAGGAGAGATTGTATTCGAGGGTGAAAAAGTCACTGGCCCGAATGATAATTTAGTGCCCGGCCATAAGGGAATCTCATACTTATCACAACACTTCGAGTTGCCCAGGTTTTTGAGGATTGAACAAATACTGACTTACGCCAACACGCTATCGGATGTGGATGCTGCCCTCATTTATGAAATTTGTGAGATCACACATTTACTGCAACGAAAAACCGATCAATTATCAGGAGGGGAGCGTCAACGTATCGCCCTTGCTAAATTATTAATCGCTTCACCAAAATTACTTTTACTGGACGAACCCTTTACCAACCTGGATATAGTCCATAAGAACACATTGAAGTCCGTTATTCAAAATATAGGCAAGAAGTTAAAGATCACTTGTATATTGATCTCACACGATCCGATTGATACATTATCGTGGGCTGACCAGATCCTGGTCATGCAAAACGGACAAATCATTCAGAAGGGAACTCCTGAAAAAATATACCGACAACCCGTAAATGAATATGTAGCAGGTCTCTTCGGAAAATATACACTCTTGAAGCCTGCCTATTCAAAAGATATACTGAAGCTGATTGATCGCGACCCTAAAGGTAAAAGTATATTTGCTCGTCCTGAAAATTTCAAGATTACAACAAAAAGCAAAGGAACCGTTGCCGGGATAATAAATAGAATCAGCTTTTGTGGCAGCTACTACGAAGTCAGCGTTACACTTGGTGGCGATAACATTCTGATCACGACCGGAGTCTCTACGTTTAAGGCAGGTGATAAAGTACAGGTATTATTAAGCGACTTCTTTCTGCTGTAAAGCTATATTCAGCGTCATCGAATTCTTTGGAGGTTATGCTATAGGCGGTCAACTTTCCGTACTATATATCTTTCCATTCAAGCAGGCAATCATCCCTTATGTTTCAACCCGTGATCGCTATACGGGAGCGTTGGCTCTCATTCTATTTTTAACAATGTTTTGCATTCTCAAAACTATTTTACATACATTTACGTAATTAATCATCAATGAAAGGAACAAACCTCGGTGAGTTTGAAGAAATCGTTTTGCTTACGATTGCCGCTTTAATAAATGATGCCTATAGTGTAGCTGTTTGTGATGAGCTGGAAAAAAGTACAGGCCGCGCAGTAAAGCTCGGTGTTGTACATGCTGTGCTGAATCGCCTGGAAGAAAAAGGTTTTGTGAAAAGTAAATTGGGAGAGGCGACCAGCACGCGTGGCGGAAAACGGAAAAGATACTATACCGTAACAAGTGGGGGAAAGGCTGCGCTTATCAAAGCAAAAGAAGTACGCGACCAACTTTGGAATCGTATACCGGACTTTATACTAAAGGGAGCCTCATGAAAAAACAATCCATGCATCCACCCCGATGGGCTGAACGGTTTCTCGAATGGTATTGTCGCCCTGCACTGCTTGAAGATCTGCAAGGTGATCTTCACGAATACTTTGAACGTAACCTGAAAACGAAAGGACTCTGGCGTGCTCGGCTCATCTATATAATGGATGTCTTCAAGTTCTTCAGATCGTATACTGTTCGCAAACCAGAATTTATAAACCTCTTAATTCATTGGATTATGATTGGCAGCTATATCAAGACTTCAGGGCGCAGCATCGTGCGCAATAAATTATTTTCCGGTATCAACATCATCGGTCTGGCCATTAGCATGTGCGTTGGATTGCTGATGATTGCCTTTGTTTCGGACTTGTTTTCGTATGATGACTTTCATGAAAATGGTGAAAGAATATACCGCGTCAACACAACGGATCAACGTACCGACCAACGTCCGTTTAGCTTAGCGACTTCGTCTGTGAAGGCAGGCCGAAAAATACAGGAAACCATTAGCGGCATTGAAAAGGTAACCCTTCTGCGAAGGGGATTTGGCGGTGATGCCAAGGTTGGTGAGGCCACCATTCCTATATCTGGTATATGGGCAGATGAAGCTTTCTTCAGCGTGTTCTCATTTCCGCTGCTGCAGGGCGATATGAAGACTGCACTAAAAGAGCCTTACTCCATTGTGCTTACAGAGAAGTCTGCTAAAAAGATTTTTGGAGCAGGCAACGCGCTTGGGCAGTCTGTTAAATTCGATACAGCAAACTATATCGTGACGGGTGTAATGAAAGATATACCCAAGCTTTCACACATGCGTTTTGACGTACTGGCCTCCTTCGTCAATGCGGAAATGAATAATATTTCCGAGGATGGGGGCTTTATGGATTGGACCAATATATATTCAAATTATACCTATATCGTTCTTTCTGAAGGCAGTAATCCCGAGCACATACAAGCCAGCCTGAATAAGCTAAGTGTAAAAGAAAATATACCGCTTGACAATAGAAAAATAGAATTGAAACTTCAGCCCCTGCATGAAATTGCTTTACAATCTAAAAATGCAAATCCGATAGGTCCCTCAATCAATAAAATAGCGATATGGATTATGGCAGGACTTGCGTTGATCGTAATTCTGTCGGCATGTTTTAATTATACCAACCTTTCGATTGCACGGTCGTTGAGGCGATCGCGCGAAGTAGGAATTCGCAAAGTTATGGGGGCTAAAAAGACGCACGTGATTGGACAGTTCGTAGCGGAAGCCATCATTATATCACTGCTTGCCCTGGTGTTATCACTGGCAATGTTCCTGCTTCTGCGGACACAATTTCTTTCACTCTCACCTCATTTTCAGGACCTCCTTTCATTGGACCTTTCACCACGATTGATCTTCTGGTTTCTGCTCATGGCCATTGGTGTAGGTATAGTAGCCGGCATTTTACCAGCCCTTTTCTTTGCACGGCTCAATACCATTAAGGTGCTGAAAGACGCTTCATCACTTCAGGTATTCCGGCATGTAACGATGCGCAAGGCAATGATTGTTATTCAATATACTTTCTCCCTGATTTTTATTACCGCTACTATTATAGGCTATAAACAGTATAGGAGCTTTCTCACCTTCGATCTGGGTTTTACAACGGACAACATTGTGAATATTAAAATCAACGGAGTCAATGGTGATCTCTTTGTTAAAGACTTGAAAGAATTACCGGAAGTTGAAGATGTATCCAGATCACTCCTGGTAACAAGCCTTGGAAATATATATGGAACGCAATTGAAATATGAGAAGCTAAAAGATTCTGCAAATGTATGGGTAAATATGGTAGATGAAAATTATTTGCCCTTGCATCAACATACGTTTCTGGCGGGACGAAACTTTAATCCGAAGACGAAAGAAGCCGATGAAACAGAAGTGATTGTTAACGAACAGATCTTGCATCGATTCAATATGGCAGGCCGCGATCCCGCCAAGGCAATCGGGGAAGAGGTCACGATAGATGGGAAGAAATTAACAATTGTAGGGGTTGTGAAAGACTTCCACTATGGAACCCTGGAAGATGAAATTCAACCCTTGGTATTACGACATTCGGGTATAGACACCTATGGCTATATCAATGCAAAAATCAAGACCAGTGATTGGCCCGCTACTTTTACTGCGATGGAGAAAGCCTGGAAAAAGATTGATCCTTTTCATCCGCTCGAAGCCAGGTTCTACAGCGAACAGATCGAAGAGGCGTATCAGCAATTCTCGGTGATGGTAAAGTTGATTGGCTTCCTGTCATTTCTTGCAGTCTGCATTGCCTTTATGGGACTGCTGGGAATGGTTGTGTTCACAACGGAGACGCGATTGAAAGAGATTAGTATACGCAAAGTACTGGGAGCGAGTGAACGAAGATTGATATACCTGCTAAGCAAGGGATTTATAGTACTACTGGCCATCGCAGCACTTATAGCGTTGCCTGCAACCTATATTCTCTTTGATAAAGTGGTTTTGGTAAATTTCGCATATCATCAACCTATACATTTCACTGAGCTGGTAACCGGGCTGTTGGTTACACTTGTACTAGCAACGGTAATGATCGGCTCCCAGACGCTGAAAGTTGCGCGAAGCAATCCTGCAGAGGTCCTCAAAAATGAGTAACACCCGGTTGCCATTTCCAAACATTAGATATACGGCAGTGCATCATTGCACTACCGTGTGCACATGATGGTATATATTTTCCAGTTGATGTATATGTCGTTGTGTGTGGTATATCACAAAGGCAAAGAACTCCAGCCGGGTCAATTCTCCTAGCGCGGGGTGTTGGCTGGTCTCGGAAAGGTTTAACGTGGTGCTGGCTTGCACTAACTTCTGGCGAGAGGATTTTAGCTTGTTAATTACGTTCTCTCGATCGAAGGTGGTCAGAGAAGGGAGAACAATTTCAGGCGATTTTAATTTCACCTCAAAATTCAAAAACACTTCCTTGAGCTGGGCTATTTTTTCATCCGGGTTACGCAGCGTAAAGGTGGTTTCTCCATAAAGTGAATCGATAACAGATGAATCCGATCGGTAAAGATGATCGGCTACTTGTGCCGCTGTCCAGCTTCCTTCGAAGGGTACAAGATTGATTTGATCCTCCTGAAAGGAATTAAGCAATTCGAAAAGTTCTGCTGTGACGTTTTCCAATGCATCGGGAATTCTCATTTCCATATAATGTAAAGTTTATGTATCCACGGTGGTCTCCCAGCGGTAGCTGATGCAACGCGCGTTACCGCGTGAATTACAATGTAAACCTAGGAACCTTTACTGAAATAGTCAGGGTGTAATTACGGCAATCTTACTGGCCGATCGCGGCATTCGCAACGACTCACAGCATTATCAAAAACACCCAGGGATATCGTTAGGGTAGCCAGTCGTAGTATCAAATTTTCTTATTGTTTTTACGGCATATACGTACGTATTTTTTACTATTTTTATCGGCATATATACTGCCGTTTGTTTAGACCTAACCATTTTTTAAATATATATGAGGCCTCTGTTACTGGTAATCCTGTTGCTTTCTGCAGGTAAACTTTCCGCACAAATATCATTGGTAAAGGATATTAACGACCAAAGCGATCCTGACAACTCTACGGCATTGTTCTATAAGACCAGTGCGGGGGGTAAGATTTACTTTCACGCGGGCGTCAATGACCGTAGTGGCATTGGTGTGAGCGATGGAACTGCGGAAGGCACGCATGTTATTTATAAAGTTTCAGTAATGAGCTGGAGTGCATCAACCTATTTTGTTGCCGTTGGTAACACAGTATATTTCACAGGACAGGACAATGCGAATGGTGCAGAGCTGTGGAAGACGGATGGTACGGAGGAAGGCACGGTAATGGTCAAAGATATAGTACCTGGTTTTGATTCCGGCTATCCCACCTCGTTCACCAATGTAAATGGCACGCTTTACTTTACAGCACAGACCTATGACTATGGCATGGAACTCTGGAAGACTGATGGAACGGAAGAAGGGACCGTGCTGGTGAAAGATATTGTTCCCGGCTATCCATCCAGTGGACCGTCAGGTCTTACCAATGTAAATGGCACATTATTCTTTAGAGCAGGTACACCGGCTACGGGAGATGAGCTTTGGAAAAGTGATGGCACCGAAGCGGGTACTGTATTAGTAAAAGATATACTGCCGGGTTCAGGCACTAGTATACCTGAATCACTTACCAATGTAAATGGAGTGCTATATTTCAGTGCCAACGCTGCTGGTAAAGGAACGGAGCTCTGGAAAAGCGATGGTACGGAAGCCGGTACGATACAAGTGAAAGATATATTTTCCGGGGCGGATGGAAGCTATCCCTATGAGCTAACGGCGCTGAATGGTAATCTATACTTTCGCGCATTGTCATCTGCGAGTGTGATCGGACTTTGGAAAAGCGATGGCACAGAAAACGGGACAGTTGCCATAAAAGAACGCGATGATGCTGACATCCATTTCCTGTATCGGATGGGCAATGCTATATATTTTATTTCGGATGGTGAACTTTGGAAAAGTGATGGCACTCCTGCAGGAACTGTGATGGTAAAGGAAAAAATAGCCAATGACGATGGTATAGCATTCTCCAGTTTTGCAGCAAGTGATAATACATTATACTTTATTGTAAATGATGGCACGCATGGATATGAGCTTTGGAAAAGCGATGGTACCAGTGCAGGAACGAAGCTGGTAAAAGATATACTCGCGGGTGCAGAGTCCGGAGCTTCCGGGGAAATTGTAATCCTGAATAACAACGCTTACTTTACCGGATATACGCAAGCGCTGGGAGAGGAGCTCTGGGGCAGCAATGGCACCGAGGAAGGAACCGCTCTGGTAAAAGACCTGTCACTTACTAAAACCTATGCCTCATCTCCCCATGAGTTTGTGTCCCTGAATGGTATAGTATATTTTGTCGCCTCTGACCCCGACCATGGCGCAGAGCTATGGAAAAGCGATGGCACTGATCAAGGTACCACGCTTGTAAAGGATATTGAGCCAGGCGTCACGGGTAGCCAACCTATATATTTGACTGCATTTAACAACGCGTTTTACTTCTTTGCTGAAACATCGACTTATGGAAGGGAACTTTGGAAAAGTGATGGCACTGGCGAGGGCACCACGATGGTAAAGGATTTGGTAGAAGGCGCAGGCACCAACTATCCACTGGAACTTATCGTGGGAGATAACATACTATATTTCACAACACTTGCAGGTAGTGCCCGTGAACTTTGGCAGAGTGATGGCACGGCTGCCGGAACCCAGAAAGTTGCTACGCTGGGAGATGCGGACGGAGATTTTTATATCAATGCTCCACTTTTCAACAACGGCAAAATATATATGGTTGCTTCCACAGAGGATGAGGGGAAAGAGCTTTGGATCAGCGATGGTACGGAGGCGGGCACAAAGCTGCTAAAAGATATAGAGGCTGGGAATAGAGATAGCTATATATATAATTTTGCCAGTGCACAAAATACTGTATACTTCCTGGCATCACCTACAAACGGGGAAGCCGGACTTTGGAAGACCGATGGCACGACAGAAGGAACAGCGCTTGTGAAAAGTACGGACGCGGGAAATATTGAAGGACTCCATGCTTTTAATAACAACTTGTTTTTCCGGTTTCATGTGTCAGATGAGTACAATCTTTGGAAGACTGATGGAACGCAGGCTGGTACAGTCATGGTAAAGACACTTGCCTCAACCGATGAGGTTGTGCTCTTCTCAACGGAAGTCCTGCTGCATGATCTTTTTTACTTTATAGCGTATGACTACAACGGTGGCGTTACGCTTTGGAAAAGCAATGGCACGGAAGCACAGACTTTGCCCGTGAAACACATTGACTTGGGAAGTGGATATCACTATGTACAAAAAATATTTATAGTTGACGACATCCTGTATTTCTTTATTCAGGATCTGACGGGGTTTAGTCAATTATGGAAGAGTGATGGCACGGAAGCCGGAACCGTGTTTGTGGAAGATGGTGTCAATATATCTTCTGATGTATATGTATTGGATAAAGTGGCCTTCTTTCAAGCCGACGAATGGAATGGTGATTACGAGTTGTGGAAAGCAGACTTTAACGTAGTGACGGGGGTAGAGGAGTCCCTGGAGCATACGTTGACGATATATCCCAATCCATCATCAAGAGTTTTATCGGTGAAGACGAAGAATGGTGCGCCCATCTATAGCATATCAATTTATGATAGCAAAGGCGGTTTGGTGGAGCAGCGATCCGCGCCAGGCGATATCGCGGATACATTCGATATTCACATCGAAACATACCGTTCGGGTAGTTACATTGTGATGGTTAAGAGCGCAAAAGGAATTTACCGCGCACGGTTTATTAAAAAGTAATTTCATTTGGTGCGTCTGATCATATTGCATCTATTTCCTAATCAGGAAATTATATACTATACTAATACTACACTTTAGCACTTACGTTGTTAAGGTGTAGTATTGTCAAAATTGCAATTACTATATATTACAAAATTTAAATTTACGATGAGTACCGAAATTCTGGATAATATTCAACACTTTGCTAAAGACACTAATTGTATACGGTTACTCAAGAAGTACGCAACACTACTCACTGTTTTTATGGTTATTGGTTATGTGTTAGATGTTGGAAGTACAGCGTTATTCGGTTTGTTAGCAGACAATTTTGGTGTGGAGAATGCAGCGTACTTGCAGACCATCTACCTCATTCCCCGCTTTATCATGAATTTGATTACGACAGCTATTGTTTACCAGGACATGAAAAGAACCAACAGTTATTCGGGGGCTATCCTGGGACTTACGATCTTTTTTGATGAAATCGGTGCTGCGTTTTTTATCATCTCTGTAATGTATAACGAACTCTCTGCAAAGAGCACAAGGGTATAGTGTCTTCGGCCGCAGTTAAATATAGGCAGTGCTATTTCGTAATGGACAACAGTGAGGCCTTTGCTGTTTCCAGGAATTTCCAACGGGATGTCTTTGAAAATTTCTGTTGAAGTACTTTGCCGTGTTTATAGTTTGCTATTATCTTTTTCCAGTTCTTGGTATATACTTCAATCATGTGCCTGACTGAATATGATTGTAATGACAGGATTGTATACCGCTCATCATCCTTTTTTACTCTGGCTTTCATTATTTCCAGCTTAACAAACGTTCTGATGAAATAGAATAACGATTGAGCCATTCGAAGTCGAAAACTCTTTACGTTTAAAGTCTTCCATTCACAGATCACCTTATAGGGATTAAGGACTTCAAAACATTTGGCGCTTTCCTTTAAGTACTTTTTATAGTACTCCATTGTGATCCGGTCCTTGGTAATAAAATGTTTGAAGGTCAATTGCTCGTCATACCAAATATGAAAGCCTGCGATAACAAGTGCCAGGCATAGTTCGTAGTCACCACCTGAGCTAAGCTCCTTTCCAAGCCGGTCTGTTAGAAGGCTTCGGTATCCTGCCAGTTGAAGTATATCATATGCAGACTTACGGATTACGCAGCCAGCACCGTATACGGTGTTGCGTTTTGCCATGCCACTTTTCTCAGCTTGCTGCCCTGCGGCATATACCGAGTAAGCTCGCACCCAGGCAGGAGGCTCCTCTTCAAACACCAGTTCACCGTTGCCACCCAATGCCCCTATATTTTCATGAGCTGACATTACTTCGTATACTCTTTCTATATAATGGGGATTCAACCAGTTGTCGTCATCGCAAAGTAAAATATAGTCGAAACGTGCGCTGGCAAAGCCCCGTGTGCGCGCATAGCTTAAGCCAGGTTGTGGCTCATGAACAATTCGAAAATCATTTTGACAACTATATTTATTCCACACGTCACGGGCTATCGCAGCGGTATTGTCGGAAGAAGCATTATCGATGATGACAAATTCCCATGGAATATGCTTGGGTACTTTTTGATTGGCTATATACCGAATGGTTTCCGGCAATTTGCTTGCGCCATTGTAAGTACAAATTACTACGGAAACACCACGGCTGCTCATCGGTTAATCATTAGTCGTCCGACCATTTTTAAAATCTGATATGCCAGGGAGATATCCTGGTGCATGCTCCATGCTTTTTTCATTTGCATTCGTGCACCTTTACTATCTCTGAACTTTCCCCATAAAACGCCTGCTGTTCGCAAAGCATAGTACGCATAGAATTTTTTCGCTCGCTGCAGGGCTGCTTTCCTCTCGTGCTCGGGTAAAAATCTGTTTATCTTCTCCATCACAAATTCGAGGTCATTCAGATTCTGTGCTGATGAAAAAGACTTACCAGAAATTGAGTTCTCATGTCTCCGATACGATGCCAATATAGCGGGGGTATATGCGAATGGATACTTGGATGCAATTCTTGCCCACATTTCCCAGTCCTCGCCATAGTGTACTCCATAGAATGCCCCCAGTTCTTCATACACTTCACGCTTTACTGCAATGGCTACATATTGGATGCGCTGTCGCTCCGATAACCGAAGCAGCCAATTTTCCAAAATGCCCTCTTCGGTGGATTCTGCATCCGGCACCAGCACAACCTTACCAGTCTCATCTATATACTGGTAATGACAAAATGCCGCGCCAATCGTAGGGTATCTTTCAAATACACTCTCCAGTGTGTTATAAAAACCTGGATGAACCAAATCATCACTGTGTAACAGATGAATATACTTTCCCTTTGCCCGGTTGATACACGTTTCAAAATTCCGAAGGCTTCCAACATTAAACGGCTGGCGATAGTACTCTATACGACCGTTACCCAATTGGTAAACAAATGACTCTACATCAACATCGGTGCTGCAATCATCCACTACCTGGATTTGCATGCTTGCTTCGTCTTGTGCTTGCTTCAACACACTCAGTATAGATTCCTTCAGAAAGGGACCAGCATTATAAACCGGAATCATTACTGACCACTGAGGTCTCACAAGAGCCTCTATTGGCAGTATTCGAGGTGGCTCGTTAGGAGTACGAGTAAAATTTGCGGGATGCCAACTAGTATTCAATGAGATTTTTTCATTTTAGGTGGCTATACTAAATATACTATTTTATTTACAGTTAGCAAAAGCCGGACAATATTTTTAAATCGCCAGCGAATCGCATATATAACTTTTCTAAAAATCAGATTAAGCTTTCCGGTTTTAACGAGCAAAGGAAGGCTATACTTCCATGGTAGTTCCAGGAAAAGCTGGTAAATAATAAAGTCGCGCTTAAACCAGGCTGCTTCTTTTATATCCATCACGTTGCGATTCACATTTTCTGTATCCATAATCCGCTTTGTGATCTGATCCAAAAGGGAAAGACAATCTAAAATTTTAGAGATGCTTCTGGTCCCTGCCAGTGGAATAACGTTGTGCCGAAGACATTCCAGATATTCTTCCGGAAGGAAGAATTCACTGCCCATATAGCGTTGTATATTACGGATCACATTTTGCCGGTTTGCAATGTCATACTCGGTCTTGCGAAGTACCGTGTTCAGACTTGATGGTGAAAGGCGATAATCCAGTAAGATATCGCGCAGGTTTGCAATTCTGAATTTTTGAGCAAGCTTCCAAAAGAGATCGTAATCCTCTGAATACAGTATACTATACATTCCGACTTCTTGTACTGCACCCTTGCGATACATAACAGTAGGGTGGTATATCCAGCATTCGAAGTTAAGGTTATAGTAAAAGAAAAGGCTGGTATATTTTTCAAGCCGGACGTGCTTCTTATCAGCCGTTATGATACGACATGCTGTCGATAGCAGCATGCAATCCGGATTGCTGATCATGTAATCATATTGCTTCTGCAGTCGTGTCGGGTAACTTATATCATCAGCATCCATGCGTGCAATCAGTTCGCATGAACTAAGGCCAATCCCACGGTTTAATGTTTCAGATATACCCAGGTTGGTATCGTTCTGAACAAAGCGAATTCTTGCATCGCTATACGAATTAACAATTGCAGCGCTTTCATCGCTGGATCCGTCATCAATAATTAAAAATTCAAAATCCTGAAGCGTTTGATGCAGTATACTTTCCATTGCCTCCCGCAAGTAAGCGGCAGCATTGTAGACAGGCATCAGAACGGTAAGCTTCGGTGCTTGCATGATGATTATGAATTTAATATTCTTTTCATAATCCGCCTTATCTTGTTCTTAATTTTGGAAGGAAGTGTATATAACACAGCAAACGTATATGGATAGTCGTAAGGCATCAATGCCTTCTTCAAAAGCTTATCAATTCGCTTATCGCGGTCAGGATATTGATCCAGGTAACGCTTTAGCCATTCGAGGTAGTA
Organism: uncultured Bacteroides sp.; assembly: GCA_902168185.1. Taxonomy (GTDB): domain Bacteria; phylum Bacteroidota; class Bacteroidia; order Cytophagales; family Cyclobacteriaceae; genus Ohtaekwangia. The sequence goes on along the minus strand of CABHOV010000072.1, from coordinate 16,695 downwards.
TTGTCTCACAGAATGATATCGCCCATCCTGGTGAACATTAAATACCTGTGAGGCCGGCCGCTGGCGGTACAGGTTGTTATGGGCTGATGATACATATACATTTTCATTCAGATAGATCTGCGCCAGAAACGCCTGGTCTTCATATACCGCTGTATCTCCGATGAAATCTTCTACAAACGAAATGTGATCATGCACACTTCGTCTAACCATCATTCCGGATGGACACGGAGCGGCTCCCGGTCCCAAGGGATAAAGCTGTAACATGAGCGCGGGCGGTGTATATAGCTGGTTCTGCACTGCCCCAATTTCAATGACAACATCTTGACGATTATTTCCCTGCCAACTATACCAATACAGGGATGCTTCCATAAGCACGGTAGCCTGGGGATGTTTGCTAAACAGACTCAACTGATTTTCAAGTTTAGTCGCTAACCATACATCGTCTGCATCCAGGTATGCAATATACTCTCCCCGGGCATGTGCTATACCCAAGTTCCTGCTTTTGCATACGCCCTTGTTCGCATGATTTTTATGTTGCAGATATAGTATTTTGCCGGGATAATCCTTCGCATAGCGCAGGGCAATGTCCGGGCTTGAGTCAGGAGAGCCATCGTCTACAAGGATCAGCTCCCAATGTGTATAGCTTTGACGCACCACACTCTGTATGGTTTCCTCCAGGAATTTCTCTTCCTTGTAAAAGCAAGTGACTACAGAAACCATAGGTGTTTTGGATGCATCCATACTTATACTTTTGATTGATGCAATCCGGTTAACATACCCGCGAAATCTTTGCTGTTCATATTCTTTACCTGGAAGCGAGGCAGGTCATACATAGCACTCCGATGCGTTACATGCAGCGCTGATGTGGAGACAGCATAGTCAAAGCCAAGCGTTTGGGTTAGAAGGGGAGTATCCTGATTCAAGCTTCCGTAAGGGTATGCCAGCCCGGTTATACTTCTTCCGGTTAATTTCTCCAGTATATATCTTCCCTTTTGGATTTCATTCTTTTGCTCTCCAGCAGGCAAGAAGGCTAACGCAGGATGGTTAACAGTATGCGCGCCAATTTCAAACAATGGGTTTGTTGCCATTTGCATGATGTGTGTTTCGTTCATCAGGGGTGGAGTATATATTTCCTGTATCCCGGCCCATTCACGAAGGTTAGTAATTGTTTTTTGTTGCCCTGCAATTGACATGGGCTTCATCTCCATCCAGAGGGTATAAAATAATTCCAGGCGTTTATTGTAAAGAGGATGTCCATAACGCCATTGCGCTATTTCTATTTTCGCTGACGCTGTTAGAGTGGACGAGTCTTGTAAATCAAAAACGAATTGCTTTGCTGGTATATCCAGTGCAAGCTTTTGCGGCAGCGTAGGAGTCGTTAAAATAATTTGTTCAAGTATATCCCACCAATACGATTTTTCTTGAGCTTCAAATTTAGCGGTCAGGTAGAATGTAGCCGGAACGCTGTATTTCTCGAGTATAGTTTTGGCTTCTGTAAAGTTGTCGAGGTATCCGTCATCGAAGGTAAGCGATAGCAGATTTTTAAGTGGTTTTCTTTTTTGGATGCACCCCGCGAGTTCATGCATGGGGATCACCTGGTAATTACTTTTCAGGTATTCTATGTGTGCTTCAAAGTTTTCTGGACTCACACATAGGTCCCATGGATCAACAGACGCACTCGCAATACGATGATACATGAGAACGAGCGCTGTCTCTTTTCGTGATTTGAAAATATTTTGAAATAGCGATGCCATCTTACTTGGTTACGCTCACGGCTATGATTACCTGGTAAGCGGGATCCTGAACGTCCAGAAAATCTTTTCGTACTTCCGGCAAACCCATTCCATATAAAAATGCCGTCGCTATATATACATTGCCGTAGGTTTGCAATTGGATCGCATCCGGAGCGAAATATTCAGAAAGCAATCTTCGCATCGATTTATCAGTAAAGGCCCAGAGCCAATAATCTTTCCATTCGCCTTTATCGATATGGCTGATGCCGGGGACTGTGAGCAGCAAGACACCGCCTTTTTTTAATATCCGGTGACAGGTATATAACGCGGCTTTAAAATCATAGATGAAGTGCAGCGTCTGTGTGAGTATAATACAATCGAAGGAGTCAGATGGAATTTGCGGCACATCACTTAAATCACCCACGAAGGTGACCGTTTCATTTGCCCAGGCAACATGCAGCACATCACTTTGCGTTACGTTCTTCCCGCCATAGTGAAGTGTATATGCGTTATCACCGATTTCCAGAACCCGGCCTTTTATCAGGTGTTTGTTTTCAGTAAGAAACTTTTCAATATAATAACGGTCTACCGGTCCACCGCGATCAAAACCAAAGTCGTTACTAAAGGGTGTGGTTCTCTCCAGGTCTGCCCATGCTATATTTCCCTGGAGAGGAATAAAGTTTCGGAGGTAGCCACGCTTGAATAACATCTTACGTGCAAACATGGGGAGCGCCTTCTTTACTATATTCTTTAAGTTCAATTTCAGAATCCTCGCTTCAAGTTGCAATGCGGCTTTTGGTTTTTGACCGAGTAGGAAATTGCGTTCTGTCCTTGACGGCACTTGTTTCATTTTTGATACCTGGCGATGCAGCGCTTCCAATAACTTGCCGGTATAATAATCTGTCCAAATCGATCGCCCGCGGTGCCAGGCCGCTTCCTCTTCTTTGCTTTGAAGATGTTCTTTTTGAAATGCATGGACCTTCAATGCCGCGGTAAGCATAAAAGGAATCTTTGCAGACATGTTGTTCCCATGAATTCTATAGGCTGCCATGTTTTTATCATGATCACCTACCGGGAACTTGCGGGTAATGCGCATATATAGATCGTAATCTTCACAAGCCCGGAGTAAAGTATCAAACTGGAATTCGTTCAACACCCAACGGGTATACATTACGGCAGCATGCATTCCTATATAGTTACCCTGTAAAAGATTGATGTAATGATTCTCTTTGACAACAGAGAGTTCGTCTTTTTCAATAAGGTATTTCCATTCGTCAACTTTATCGTGCCATCCGGAAACAAATGCCCAGGAAGGATTCTGTTGAAGATAGCGGAGATTTGTCGCTATCGCTTCGGGGTATAAATAGTCATCGGCATCGAGGAAAACGAGATACTCGCCTTTGCTATTTTGAAAGCCCGTATTGCGGGCAGCCGACAGTCCCTGATTGGCTTGATATATATAGCGTATCCCTTCAATTTTTTCAGCAACACTTTTCGTCTCATCGGTTGAACCATCGTCTACAACAATGATCTCTGTGTTTTTATAGGTTTGTTGCTTGACGCTGTCTATGGCCTCTACCAGGAATCGCGCATGATTATAACAGGGAATGACAACCGACACAAGTGCTTGATGCGACACAGCTATATATTTAGGTTCCTGGTTATTTACTTTCTGTCTGCTGAGAACTACCCGTCATACCCGAATTGGATGAAGTGTTTTTATTCTGAAGATAAAACAATAATCCTGAGAAAAGGCCCTTCATTTCTACGAATATCGTTTTATACCTGCCTTTATACAAAGGAAACCCGCGCAACAGAACCCAGCAGTAATACTTGGGAATCTCCCGAAACAAGTGTTTGAGGTTACCCGGATGTTTGAATTGTTTATACTGAAAGAGTATGGCCGCGGTAAAGCCACGCATATAGTAAAAGATCTGATGCTTCAAATCACTGATGGCGGTACGGTGGAAATGAGACACCACTGCTCTGGGGTTGTAATGAACGGAATATCCGGCAGCCAGAATCCGATACCACATTTCGGAGTCACCGTTGCAACCTGCAGCGCCTACATCGAGTCGCTCGTCAAAGTATCCTACGACATCAAATATACTCTTGCGAAATGCCATGTTGGCTCCGGCTCCGATGGTCCACACCGGTGGCCCTTTTGGCAAGCTTGACGTAAAGAAATCATAGTCGTATCGCTTATCAATAAAGCCTCGGTTGAAGGGCCAGAAACGCTCGAAGATCCATTGCCCTTCAGTACGCAACTCAGCGGCAAGTACAAGGCCTGTCATGGCTGCAACGGTTTGGTCTTCAAAAGTCCTATAGGCATGGTATACCCAGAGGGGATATATCGCAGTGTCGTCATCGGTATACAGTATAATGGATTGGGTAGCTGCGCGAGCCCCGGTGTTCCGCGCTATATCCAGGCCCAAACGATCTTCACGAAGATATCTAACACCGGAGAATGCGTTCACGGTTTTGCGCGTGCGATCATCCGCAGAAGCATTGTCCACCACAATGATTTCGGCAGGCTTGCATTGCAGATTCATCAGGCTCTCCAGGCACTTTTGCAAACTGGGGGCACGATCCTTTGTACAGATTACGACCGACACATCACAGGTGTCGGGCAGATCAGGCTGTGTACTGAAAGCCTGCGCAAAAATTCTTTCAACTTCAGATTGCGTCTTTGCTGTATCGGTTGAGTTCTTTGAATAATGCTGAAGCGCCCAGGAGGCAGCGTGGATAATTTTTTGCTCAACTATAGCGTGTGATAATTCTTCGCCTGGTTTTAAAAAGAGATGTCCTATTGGAGTTTGATTCCACCACAATACTATATAACGCCCTTGTACATCGTACTGTGGAACCTGCCATGCGGAAGCTATAGCAAGGTTCAGGTGGATGCACTGATAGGGCACGTATGAGTTCATAGAGGTTGAATGCTAGAACGAAGGTATGGGAGTAAGGACGACCGGAAAATCAGGGCGAACGTACCCCATCCACTTGCCATACCAATTTGTGTTCTCCCGGTAATCTTCTACATCAAAGGATATACACTCGTTGAGGTAGAAAACTTCTACGGATGTGCCCTTCACAAAAATTATCGAGATATAGTATGAGCCGTCATTGAGAAAGTTTCCGGGTATAGTACACGTTCCTTTGATGAGCCCCTTACTATAAGTTTTAGACTTCGAGCTTACATCAAAAATACACTCGCTGCTTTGAGTAAAGAGATGTATACCGGTAACCAGATCTATACCATCATCATAATTCCAGAATTCAAACTCCAGCGAAAGCCGGGTGCGTACATCGATGGGTGTTGCCGGGTCATCCAAATCCGGAACCAGTCGCACAGATTTAACGCGCACAATGTCATTGCCTGGGGCTGCTTTAGGATCATTCCATTGCTGTGACAACTGGTTCTGCTGAATTCCGCTCAGGTAATAATTCACAACTTTATCAGAAGTACCGATCTGCATCATTTTTCCTTTTTGCAAAAGCATGGCGCGATGGCACAGGTTGGTAACGGCCTGCATATTATGGCTGACAAACAAAATCGTACGTCCTTCTTTTTTCGAAGCCTCATTCATCTTGCCAAGGCATTTCTTTTGAAACTCAGCATCACCTACAGCCAGCACTTCATCTACTACTAATATATCCGGTTCAAGATGTGCTGCGACAGCAAAAGCAAGGCGCACGTACATGCCGGAAGAATATCGTTTCACGGGTGTATCAATAAATTGACTTACGCCCGAGAACTCCACGATCTCATCAAACTTACGCTTGATCTCCTGGTGCTTCATTCCCAGGAAATGACCATTCAGGTATATATTTTCGCGGCCCGTCAATTCTTCATGAAAGCCTGTACCGATCTCCAGCAAACTGTTCATGCGGCCACGTCCGAGTACATGGCCTTGCGTAGGACGTATAACTTTTGAGAGTATCTTTAGTAACGTTGATTTCCCCGCTCCATTCCGCCCTATAATTGCAAACGCTTCGCCTTCCTTAATATCAAAATTGATATCACGCAACGCCCAGAGAAATTCTGTGGACTCACCTTTATTACTAGCTGCTTTAAAAAATGGATCTTCCTTGCGGAGAATGGATTGATACCACCAGCGTTGAACGTCCTGCCGAAGGGAGCCCGTACCAATCTTTCCCAGGCGGTATAGCTTCGATAAATCTTCAACTTGTATAATCGTATCGCTTGCCATTGTATACTTTTCCCTTGCGTTTATAATCTGTGATTGATCGTGCTGGTAGCATCTGTTTTATTGAGCACGGCTCACACAACGTCAATCAGTTTAGCGCCCATTTTGTTAAAGAGTACGGTTCCGAATAAAAAAACTAAAAGCATACAGGCTCCGCTATAGGCGAGTTGTATACCCGTCACAAGTCCTTCGCCTAAGAATGCCAGCCTGAAAAACTCGATCATCGGAACCAGTGGATTGAAGATCATGATATGCTGGATGTTCTCCGGGACAATGGATAGGGGGTATATTACAGGAGTAGCAAACATTAAGAGCCGGATCGTGAGTTGAATAAGATTGGTAAGATCCCTATACTTTGCCAGGAACACCGATAGCGCGAGACCGAGACCAAGGCCCAGGCCGGAGGTAACGATAAAAACCAGTGGCAGTGCTATAAAACAATATAACGGGTTAAACGATACTGTTCCCTTATAGAGATAGTATACATAGAATACCAGGAAGAGTGCGAACTGAATGAAGAAGCGAATGATATGCGAAGCCGTTACCGAGAAAGGTATAATGAGCCGCGGGAAATATACTTTTGAAAATAGGGTGGCATTCGCGCTGAAGGTATATACCGATCCGGAGAATGATTCTGCAAACAGGTTCCAGATAATGATGCCGCTTAAGTAGAAAAGCGTTGGGGGAGTATCATTTGTTGAGATGCGAACTACGCGATCGAAAATGAGTACATATAGCAGGACCGTTACCAGTGGCTGAATAACGACCCACACCGGGCCCAGTAAAGTCTGTTGATATTGCGTTAAGAAATCTCTGCGAATGAGTCGAAGCAACAGATGGCGATATTCCCAGATCTCTTTCCAATTCCACTCGAACCAGTGAGACTCTGGCTTAATTTCCCATTGCCATCGCATAAGTAAAATCGCTTTACTCAAAAATGAATAAAATTATTTACTATTCCAGTAACAAGCGGAAAATTCTGTTTGCAGTGAACGCACTCAGTTTGAAGTAATTAAAAGTTTTCCTTCGGGAAGGTTAGAAGAAATGTTGTGCCTTTATTCTCCTCACTTTGAAATGTGATTGTCCCTTTCATGAGTTCTACTAACTTCTTAATGATGTAAAGCCCCATCCCGATTGACTTTTCTCCTTTTAAACCCGTTCTCGAAGCAGGAGTATTCTTTGTGAAAATATAGGGTATCATATGTTCGGGAATGCCAATGCCGTTATCAGAGATACGCACTGAAAAGGAGTGATCCATGTCTTTGACTTCACATTCAATAATACCATTGGCGTGTGTGAATTTACAGGCGTTGGAAAAGAGGTTATGAACGATCTGGAAAAACTTGACATCATCACCCGATATATATAGTTCGTCTTTCTCAGCTATTAATCTAAAGTCCTTCTCTGGATTAAAGTCGCGCATGTTTGCGATTACAATCTTTATTTTTTCAAGGGTGTTGAACCGGTTTGCTTTTACGAATACGCGTTCGGACTCCAGATGCTCCTCTTTCAAAAAAGTGTTAATGATTTCTATGCATTGCTGTGTGTTTTCACGAATGAGCCGCGTATGGTTATCAATTTTTTTATACTTCTCTACCTTATTCATTTCGTCTACCAGGTTCAGCAGATTGGCTGTAAGGTTCAAAGGCCCGCTTAAGTTATGGGCAATCATATCCAATAGTGTATCTTTCCGTGCTCCAAAATCAACGATGTAGTTTTCATGTTCTTTTAAGGTGGTAATGTCTTTTATAATGGACATCACCACGCCACTGTCTTCTATATAGTATATATCTGCCGTCAGGTACTTAGATTTCCCTGAAGCATTGATCAGCATTTGAACATTGCTCAATGTATACTTTGCCTGTAACTGCTGGAGGATGCCTTCCAGGTAATGATCGTCATAATTTAGGGCTTCTTTTAGCACCTCGATGGGCCTGTCGATGATGTTTTCCATGGTTGTCCCAAAAATCTCGGACAGCATATGGTTGCAATACGTGACTTTATTTTCATGAAGGCTGTAGACGAAAATACCATCTACTGATATATCTCCTATATCCTTTACAGTCGCAATTTGATATTTGGTTTCAGCCATCCTTTTCAGCTGCCCCCAACAAGATATTACGATGTGTTCATAATATCGGCTAAGACAACCTGACGGACTACACAATAAAATATACCCACGCAAAATTGCCTTCGATATCATTCCTGAGTATTGAATTTATGGATTTGATTACCCATTTTTTTAAGGCGCCTCGCTTTTCAGGCAGGCATAATTTATTTCACTTTCCGAGCTCTGCGGGTGATGCGGCATCCTGCCTTAGTGATTCAATGCAGCATTCAGGTTTGGTCGCAGAAGAGTATATATCACCATATTATCCTCTTCATCCTTTCTCTCTTTGTTCTGTACAAAGTTGTTATTCTCTAATAATCGTATGGAGCTGTTGTTATCTTTTCGTGTATACGCATCCAATGTTTCAAGATGAAGGACCGTAAAGCAATAGTCAATGATGCATTTTATAGCTTCGCTCATAATTCCCTGTCCCTGAAAGGAGGGATGAAGCTCATAGCCGACTTCTGCCAATGTTTTACGGTTTGAAAAATTCCACACACAGATTGTACCGATCAACGCAGGGTCGTCTTTCAGGCAGATCGCCCAATAGATCCAGCGGTTTCTTCTTATACCATCGTTCACCCGTTCTATAAAATCACGTGCATCTTCTGGTCCGTTCTGTTTTTGCCGGTTCGTGTATTTGTTTACCTGTTCATTGGAGCGGATTGCATATATAGCCTGGTCATCGCTATACGTTAATGATCTTAAATTCAAACGCGTTGTCGTCAGCGTAGCAAGGGGAGTAAAGCTTATTGCGTTCATCGGTATAGGTTGAGGTGCTATCCTACATCTTCTGAGCACGGGTGCTTTTCGCACCCGTGCAAATTCATTTCTAAAATCACCGCGTATAGTAACTATCAATATACCCAATAACGGCTATAGATCTGAAAATGATTTAGATATATACTTTCTTCTAGAGTTTCAGTTCTATTTTTTTACCACTTTGAACGGCTTGGTATATGGCGTCAATAATCTTCATATCTTTTACGCCTTCCTCGCCATCCACCGGTACAATTGGCTGTTTTCCCTGCAGGATGATGCCTGCCATTTCATCCATTTGCACAGTCTGATGGGTAACGTGTGGCTGTTCTAACTCGCCACGGTGCGTACGACCTTTGATCGGTCCATAACCGGTTGACGGCTGCAATTCTGCATATCCTTTTTCACCATTGAGGAAAAAACGATCGAGACTGTTCATGCTATAGGTTGAAAGGCATGAGGACACGGCTCCACCGGGAAAACCTAGTTGGAACTGAATGGTCTCATCAACACCTGCTTTGAATTTCTGCGGATTGTTCTTGGTCTCCTGTGCAGTAACCCAGACCGGTTCTTCGCCCACCATATAGCGGGCACCGTTAATCGAATATATACCGATATCCATCATGGCACCACCTCCGGCCAGCTGCTTGTTCAGTCGCCATTGATTCGGATCACCAATTGTAAAGCCGGACAGCCCCTGGAAAAACAAGATCTTGCCAAACTCGCCATCCTTTCTCATGCGGACTATTTCCAGTGTCTTTGGTTCAAAGTGCATCCTGTATCCAATCAGTAATTTCACATTGGCTTTTTTACAGGCATCAACCATCTGCTGGCCTTGCTGCGCATTTATAGCCATCGGTTTTTCGCAGATCACATGTTTACCTGCTTTAGCAACACGAATCACCTGGTCGTGATGAAGAGCGTTTGGCGTTATAACATATACCGCGTCAATATCCGGATTGTTCTTAATGTTGTCGAAGTTCTCATAGTTATAGCAGTTTTTCTCGGGAATGCTATACTTGCTTTGCCAGTCTTTGATCTTGGACGGAGTGCCGCTGATGACACCTGTAAGTTTAGCCTGCTTGCAAGCCTGCATTGCTTCGGCTACACGCGAACCGTATGATCCAAGGCCCATAATTGCAACGCGTAGCACAGGCCCTTGATACTGTTTGCCATAGGCTTCGGGATCGTATTGCTCTGTTTTAAAAGATGATAAGAATGGTAACGCTAAAGCAGATGCAGCTGCGCGTTGTAAAAAGTCTCTGCGTGATTTCATGGTTGTGGGGCTTTTGTTTATTGCTGATCGATCAACAAGATCCTAAATTATAAATCTTTCTGTATATACTTTTATGCAAAGGAATTTATAAATGGACATATGGACGTTTTACTGGCTTATATAGTAATACATAAAGTCGATAAGACATCTTTAGAGGGATGTGTTTATAAACCAACTTGTTCGGTAACGGTGTCAGCGAAAAAATATTATCATTAAACCCTTTATTCCAAACGGAGTCTAACCGGCTCGTTTAACAAATATAAAATGCGATTATTCACACTTTTACTCCTTGTACTCTTTATCTCCTGCTCAAAAAATGACGATGACATTGTTGAACCCGTTAATGTTGATGACGATCTGGACGGGCCTATATCCCGGCCAACGTCTGATTACGGAGCCGATGGCTCGTATAGTGTTGCAAAGGTTACTTTCGCCAGTCCGCTATATAGCGGAAAAAATGTAGAGATTTTTTATCCTCAGGGAATCACTTATCCCAAGCCCACTATATTTTATTCGCATCCTTTTGGTGGAGAAGAAAGTCAATATAACATAGGGCTATATGAATTCATTGCTAAAAAAGGGTATGTGGTAGTCTTTGCTCCATATCCAACAACTGGAGTTACAGTGGATGAACGCTATAATACATTGTGGGAGAGTTTCAAGAAAGCAGCCACTGACTATCCGGACATCATCGATAAAACCAAGGTTGGCTTCATGGGACATTCGTTTGGCGGTGGTGCTTCTTTTGGCCTTGCTTACAAAGGATTTGTTGAAGAGGGATGGGGGACTAACGGACGCTTTATATTCGCGATGGCCCAATGGTATTCCTTTCAGATCACGCAGGCACAGCTGGAAAGCTTTCCTGCCAATACCAAACTGATCACGCAGGTATATGACGATGATGTTACCAACGATCACCGGATGGCAATCGATATGTTTAAGAACATTAATATAGCGGCTTCTGAAAAGGACTTTATCCTGATTCGGAAAAGTGCCTTGCCAACGTATACCTATATAGCAGACCATGTATTGCCCAACGCCAAAGATGCTTATGATGCGTATGATTACTATGGAATATATAGATTGCTGGATGCACTGATTGACTATAGCTTTAATAATAACGCAGCCGGTAAAAAAGTTGCCTTGGGAAACGGTTCTGCCGAGCAGGTAACCATGCCCAGTTATGAAGGCCAGACACTGGCTCCGCTTGAGGTCACGGATAATCCAGTACCACAATATCTACAAACCAGATATGATTTCAGATGTGATTCCGATACGAACCTTCGAGGCGCGTACTGTGAATAACACATCATCAGTTTTTTCAGTAGTTCCTCAGGATCAACGCCGTGCTATATAGTGTATATATAAAACTGGCGTTGATTCAACGGATTTACAGCTGTGACGGGATCATTCGAAGACCTTGGAATAATTTTTTAGAGACGCATTGTTAAGATCTTAGTATGCGCCACATTTTCTTATTTCTATCAGGGTTCGTTTTCGCTGCTTCGGTTTTCGGGCAGGGGGGAGACAAGAAGCCCAAAATTACCGGCCAGGATCCGGTATCCATTTCCGAAGAACAAGCTTATACAATAAAACTCACGGACCTGGATGTTACCGATCGTGATGACTTGTTTTATCCCTGGGGCTTTACGCTCAAAGTTAATCCGGGCGCTAATTATACACTTTCAGGTAGCACGGTAACACCTAATGTTAACTTTACCGGTATACTTTCGGTGCCTGTAACGGTAAATGATGGTAAGAACGATAGTGAAGTATATAATTTCCAAATCACGGTAAATCCGGTTAACGATCCTCCGGTCATTACAGGACAAGTTGCACTTAAAACGGTTGAGAATACAGCGATCGTAATACAACTCTCTCATCTTACGGTAACAGATCCTGACAATACGTATCCGACTGGCTTTTCACTGAGTCTTGCCCCAGGAGCAAACTATACGGTTAGTGGTACTACCATTACACCGGCAACAGGTTATACAGGTACGCTTAGCATTGGGGCTACGGTAAGTGATGGTGCGGCCAGCAGCAGTGTATATAGCCTGAAGGTAACGGTGTCTCCTGGCAATGTTGCTCCTGTCATTACTGGACATGCAGCGTTGGCCACTGCGAAGAATAAGCCCATTACGATACAGTTATCAAATCTCCAGGTAACAGACCCTGATGATGTATACCCAAAGGATTTCACGATGGCTGTTGCCGCAGGTAGCAACTATACCGTGTCGGGTGCCACCGTTACTCCGGCGCAAAACTTCGTTGGTACACTTTCGGTACCCGTCACTGTTAATGATGGCGCTGCCACCAGTGCGCCCTTCAATGTCAAGATTACGGTAACCGATGAGTTGATGATTACAGGACAGAAACCATTGGAGATAAACGAAGGTCAGTCTATCACATTACAATTATCGGACTTGGTTGTTAACGATCCGGATAACAAATATCCAACCGGTTTTACACTTCAGATTTCGCAAGGGGAAAACTATACAGTATCGAATCTGCAAATAACACCGTCACCAAATTTTACAGGCAACCTGGGAGTTGGTGTTACAGTGAGCAATGGAAAAGCCACGAGTAAACCCTATACTCTCACCATTGCAGTCAAGCCCGTCAATAACGCACCTGAAATTGTAAACCTGGAAACGGAGTCACTGTTATATACTATCACCAACGATCCGATCTTTATCACGAAAACACTCGACATTAAAGACGCTGACGACACCAATCTGGTATTGGCGGAGATAAGCTTTCAACCCGAAACATACCGCGGTGGGTTTGATGAGCTTACGTTCAAAAACACTTCCAAGATCCGAGGAGTATATGACTCTACCAAAGGTGTACTGTCTCTCATTGGCACGGCTACACTTGCCGAATATCGTGATGCCATACGCTCTGTTCAGTACTACTATAATAACGTGGAAGACCCGGAACTGGAAACCAAAACTATATACTTCCAGCTCAATGACGGCAAAACGTTAAGTGCACTGTATGAACGTAAGATAGGTTTAATGGAAGATATAGGATTTGATATACCCAACGCTTTTACTCCCAACAACGATGCGGCCAACGATACCTGGCGCGTAAAGCCTTTGAAGCAGGCGGATCGATTTGGCAATACGATCATCCGTGTATATAACAAGAGAGGTTCACTTGTATTTGAAACCACGGGATTCGAGAAGGAGTGGGACGGCCGCTACAACGGAGAGGTTCTTCCTCCGGATACGTATTATTATACCATCGACCTGAACCTTACCTATATAAATACAAACTATAAAGGTATCGTTACTATACTGCGGTAGCGATCAGGCGATTGTATGTTATTTAAGCAGATTTACTTTTCTTTGAGTATAATTTAAACCGCAGCGTGTCTTTCATTAACTCTTTATTATTCGGGCTAAAAGCTTTTAGTTCTGAAACTATGGAAGGATTTATTCGGATTTGAGTAGCCACAATTTCGTAGGCCATTTCTCTCAATGACTCCTGCAGCTTATTCTTTTTCTTAAATTCATGTTGGATGACTTTCAAAAAAGACTCCCGATTAAGATCGACTAAGTCCTGACTATAAATAGCATTGATTTCTTTCTGCAATTCGTCAATGTCACCTATGTTCGAGAAATAGTTATTCAAACAATTAACAGGGTCTTTGTTTGTTTTCCATCCTTCCAGCAAGAGTGCTTGCCCGGAAGTATAATCGTTCATTTTGTCTTTGTAGAACAGCGAAGCTTTTATATACTGATTTTTAAGTTTGTAATCGGTCACAACCTTCTCATAGAAAATGAAAGCTTCATTCTTCTTATCCAGAAGCATATATAAATCCCCAACTTTCTCATGATCATTCAACTCTTTATACAAGGTAATGGCATCTGTAGTCATGTTACCTTTCTCGTAACATTGTGCAGCTTTAAGTTTATTCCCCGTGTGCTTTAGATGAATTGTAGCAGCCTCTTTGTAATATTTACCGGCTTCCAATGTTTCAGCCGCCTTGCTGTAGTTTTTAAGTAACTTCATGTATACGAAAGCTGCTTTCTGATAATCACCTCTCTTTATCAATTCTTCAGCCGTCTCGTTATATTGCTTTTGTAATTGATGGAAGCTATCACCAATGTTTATAGTCCCAGACCCTGACTGTATGTTATTACCAAATAATGAAAAGTCTAACCAGCGTTTACTGAAATCCAAACGCGAAGCTGCACCACCACGCGCGCTACCCCCTTCGTCTAATGGAATCGCATAGCGAAGCGCTTCTTCCGGATTGTTCTTTAAGAGATCCATAAGTTTGTCGATCTGTTTTTGGTTTCGCTTATCTAGGTCTTCAAAATCCTCTTGAAGTTTATTCCATTTATCGTCAGTTTTAAAGAAACGTTGAAGAAAAACATCCAGCCTTGTGGCCTGTCGGGTTTTCTCAACAGATGTGTTCTGATTATTACTCTCTTTTCTTGTAAATAGTACTCTGTAAATTCCCAGTTTCATCTTCTCAAATAAATTGAGAGGCTTGTCTTTCATTTTCTCTTGCTTGGGAAATATATTCTCTGAAAGATTTTTAAGGACTTCTTCAGGTGATACGGTATTTACCTGAAAGCTTCGGATTCTTCCTGGTATACTTGCTGAGACCGGTTTTATACTTTTACATTCTTTTACAACAGGGTCCTTTATCAGCTCTGGTAAATTCAGCGCCTCAGTAAGTTCTACTAACCCGAATTCCGGGTGTATGATGTGTTTACCGGATGAGAATAGTTTATCTATTTCCGCCACAGTGAGCACGGGGTGAATCAGCGATCTCTCTGGTATATATACATTACCTGAAACCATTTGAAATAATTCATGCTCTCCCGGTGGAATGCGATCCAGGCCTGCTTTGTGGAAGGTTACCAGGCAACCCCAAAGCGTATTGGGCACAATGCCCGGGATTGGATAGATCTGTATATCTGTCAATGATAATTGAAGACGTTGGATATATCTTATCCATGCCACCACAGACACACCTCTTATTGCTATACCGCCAAGGGGAAAACTATTCCTTATGTGTGGCTTTATCTGGATTTCCATGCCTTACAATAGTTTTAACAAACCGTCTAATATATGTATCGAAAAATAAAGTAGGATTAATTTTTTCCATCGGAGGTTGGTCCTGTCTGTTCATCTGGCTAACATCAACCTTTGCACCGTTTGTTTCCAAAACGATTTTTACATGCTTCGCCCGTTCTTCCGAGCAACCGGAGAGTATTTTAGCCGGTGTGTCGTCGACAAAAGCTTTACTCGTCTTGAGACCGAGCCCGGTCAGCTCATTGATCAGTTTAGTAATATTTACCGGATTAGCTCCTGCATCTTTGAGCACCATGCCGATTGGGAAAGCGCCCCCGTCTGCTCGTCATGATGGGCAAGATATTCCAGCCGCTCGTGATAACGGCGCAACTGCTGGCGACGTATCGTTCGCTCTTCCAGAAGTCGGATCACGAGAATGCCTGCCACCAGAACATGGAAAAGGCTTGTGTCGATTTGGACCGCGCAGGCGGCGAACAGCATGCCGGTTGCAGCTTCGAACGCAACGACAGCGCCGACTGAGACGGCGACCGCAACGCCAAACCGCATTCTGGGCAGGATGAGACTGCCAAGCACGAACAAAACACTCAGTCCTATTGCCGGCCAATTGCCCAGATCAGTCAGGGCCCGGTCCTGGCGTACGGTTTCGACGGCAGCAATGTGGACCATCGGACCGGGCATAACGCCAAAGCGGGGCACAAGCAGCAGGTCATGTAGCTCGATCGCGCTTGAGCCGATGACTACCTGGCGATCAAGGATCAAGCTGGGATCAGCCGACCCGTCGAGGACGGCTGCCGCAGGAACACGGACAACCTGTCCCAGGTCGATCGAGTAGTCGATGTGCAAGTGTTCTGGCGCCGCCTTGCCAGGATTGAAGTAGGCTGCGATGGATTGGAGGTCCTGGGTGGCATTCTGCCCTGGAAGCGACCAGACCATGCCCGCTTCGAGACTATCGACATTGACGAGGGCAGACTCCGCAAACCGGCCGAAAAGCGCTAGAGGGCGGTTCCAGATCTCAGCGCCAGATACGCTGAGCTGACGGAAGGCGGCAAGATAAGCATAGCCGCCGGCGCGCTCGAGGCTTGCGGCAAAAGCCGCGTCCTCCGCAGCGCTGCTTGAAGTGCTGAAGTCGATGTCGAAGGCGACCTCGTATGCGCCCATGGCCATCAACTGGTCGAGGAGCCGCGCATGGAGTGAGCGGGGCCAAGGCCAAGTCCCAATCTCAGCCAGGCTTGCAGAATCGATGTCGACGAAAATGACCTCACCGCTGGGCGGACGGTTAGCAGCCCTGAATCGCAATTCCCAGAGCTTAGCGTCGGCCGGAACCCAGGCGCCAAGGAAAGCGGTGACCAGCAGCAGGACCAAAAGAGCGGTCGAGACGATCGTGCGTGACACCAAGTTCAACACGGTTTGAGCCCCCCAAAGGCTTGGAGTTCAGGTGCGCCCTATTTGTTGCCGCCGCCGTTCCCGTTCCCGTTGCCATTATTGCCGGAATTGCCACTGTCATCCTTGTTGGCGCCGCCGTTGCCATTGCTGTTTCCGTTGTTCCCGTTC
>CABHOV010000071.1 GCA_902168185.1 uncultured Bacteroides sp. | reverse complement strand
TTTTTTTTTTTTCAAGCAGAAGACGGCATACGAGATTCGCCTTAGTCTCGTGGGCTCGGAGATGTGTATAAGAGACAGTAATATATACGAACGTGATTAGATCATTCGCGAATATGAAGGGTTGTATCGTATATCCTTTTCTATACCACGCCGATTTCAGCAGGGGATACTCGTGGACAATCGAATTGGCCCGAAAGCTTAGCATGCCTGTTTTTCTGTTCACCGTAATCTCTCATGAGTATGCTGCTACAGAGAAAGAGGCTTGCTACTACGCTTTTATGAAGGCGCACAGTACCTATATAGAACCGTTTGTGGCTACTCACGCATCTACACCGGAAGTGCGAACAGAACAAATCTGCATAGAGTCCGATACGCTCGCACCACGATTTGAATTCTCTACGAGACTTATACAGTTAGTGCACCAGAAACGAGATGCGATTGTCGTTTTGCAACCGAACCTATTCTCTGAATCGGATCAGCAACAAATCATCCAGGCATCGAACAGCACGATCGTATTACCTGGCGGAATCGAGCAAAGTCGTGATGAAGAATTTACTATAAATGAAGAGCAGACGTTCTATGAAACGTTCCGACTCAGTCATCACTTTAAAATGTCCGATTACTTCTTAAAAAGCCTGGGCAGTGACAAAGGATCATTCAATTATTTGACATCCGTTTTTGGCAGACGATGTTAACCATGCAAGTGCTATAGTATATATACCGTCAGTTTCTGCAATTGGTATATACGAACAAAGTTTTCCAGGTGTTTTTTTGCTTGTCGTTCAAGACCTGTAACATGGTGGCGTCTCTTTTCTCCCGAAGCATTTGAATCTCCGAAGAGCACTGCGATGCATCAAATAAATTATCGGTATACGCCTTTAAGGTTTTGTCGTAAAATTCGTAATTGATCTGTTGCATCTGTTGAGTCTGCGACTGATCCAGCTTCAACATACATTGCAGTTCCGCTGTAAAATACTCCACAGAGAACCTGCGTTCCTCCCACTGCTGTCCCAGGTTTATTGCTCCGATGATTACCAGTGACAAAAAAACCCAGAAAGCTTCCTTCAAATTTGATTTAGGATTTAATAGAATACTTTTAGTTCGTGCCATACGCTTGTGCATTTGGTCTGTAACTAAAAGACAGGCAAAAATCAGATTGCCACTATGGTCGTTTGAAAAAATTTATTCTATAAGAAATGCTGGCTTCCCAACCTACCAGGTACTTATCGACCGAATGACCATCTCGCACATTGCGAACAATTTCAGTGATTGGCCCGCCAGGCGCTGTCGCATAGATAAAAGTAGTTTTATACCCGTAGTTGTATGGAGGTATTGGAGCGAGCGATGCTGCGCTGCTTGCACGACCAAATACTACTACATTCGCTTTCTCCAACGAATACTTTGTTCGCATATAGCCTAACGTTGGTCCTGCACGAAGACTAATGTTTTTGGTAATCGAATATTGCAACATCAATCTTACCTGGTGAAGTTTTGCCAGAAGTTTGATATCGCCTTCAATTGTCCTGTTGTAAATCCTGGCTGATAAATTTTCGTCTTGCTTCAATGTACCATAGGTATATACCGGATTAAAAGACAGGTTTCTCGACAGCAACACCGATGTACCCAAACCGTATGAACCGTAAAAATTCCCGTTGTATAACCAGGAAGGATTATATACTACATATAGCGAACGTATACCCGCTTGTAACTCTCCTCCTGCAGCAAAGTCATTTACCATGACACCTGCAGAGATAAACCAGCTTGCGTGGCGACTCTTCAAATTTATTTTTTGAATCTCATGTGCAGGAAGTTTTTTTAGAAACGTGGTATCAAAATATACTTTAAACTCTCCTAAATGCCTGTTAAAATACCTGCCGGAAGTCGATGCTATAGGTCCATCGAAACTACGTTGTGGAGCTGCACTGGCCGTATAGGCAACATTCGTTGGAATGATTAGTGGAGTATATCTCGGAACGTTGTAAGATCTTTCAAAATCAGATCGCCTCGTGCGGGGAATCGGCTGCGTACTGACCGCAAGTGCCGGTGATACGGCTATCGTTTTTATGATAACGTACCGATCGCGTCTGGCAAATGTCAGATTCGTCTGTCTACCTAATAAAAGAAGAACATCGTCCAGCGAGCGGTTTGTCACCGACAACGAAACCGACTTGTTGACTTCGATCTTATTAGAGCTATAGATGAAATTTAAACCCGTTATCTCCGAAAGTTTTTCAATGAGCGTATGAAACTGGACACCGGTAGTGGTTAGTGTGATTTTCTTTGGAGTACCCGTACGGATATACTGTGGCAACGCAGTATGGCTGATAAAAAGCAATAGAAGCGCGGGCATTAGCCTACGGACATCCTTCGCCTTCCAGGGTAAACACTGTGCCATTTTTTACTACTGACAGATTTAATGACTCTGCGATTAAATTTAAGAGATTTTCCGCAGAATCATTGTCAAATGTAGCAGTCAGCTTGCAATTATTAATGCTCGAATTGCCTAAAGTGATCGAATACGGATATACTTTCTCAATGTCCGCAATTACTTCCGGTAAAGGTGCGTCCTTAAAAACCAGTTTGCCGGTAGCATATCCCCATGTGTTAACGCGTACAGAATCTTTTACGCGAATCGTATGGGTGGCGGGATAAACAATTCCGGTAAACCCTGCTTCCAGGTAACTGCTGTCTTGCGAAGTATATACCAGTACCTTGCCTTCCTTCACACTTACTTCCAGTTTTTCATTTCGTATAGCCACATTAAATACAGTACCCACCACTTTTATATCCGCCAGCGAAGTATGAATGATGAAAGGCATTTCTTTATTCGGTGCTATCGTAAAAAAAGCTTCGCCACTTGAAAGACTAACTTCACGCTGTTGCTTTCCAAAACCGGAAGGGTATAAAAGCGCACTGTTATGATATAGCGTCACTGTAGAGTTATCGGGTAGACTTATCTGCTTTGATGAATCCGTAGTATTAATTTTTACTTCCGCAATGCTCTCCGTGTTAAAACGTATATATATCAGCAGTGACGCCAGTATTGTGATTAGTAAAGATGCAGCGATTCTAAAGAAAATTTTATTCGTACGCCTACGCGGTTTTGACTTCCACATGGGCGCTGGTTCCATTTTCAGGTTAAGCTTCTGCCATGCCTGCTTCGCGTTAACATCCTGTGGTGCTTTAGTTGGATGCGTTTGATTCCAGGTCGTCTGAAAGTTTTCATAGTAAGCGCGATTTTCAGCATGCGTCAGCCAGTCTTGCAATGCGATTGCTTCCTCGGGATCAGCTTCTCCGGCCAAATACCTGACGATAAGTTCGTCTTTAATTTCTATATCATGTTCACGTTTCACTCAGGCCGTGGTTTATGTTTTAAAAATGATCTTTCAATTTTAGTCGCAAGATTCGTAAGGCCTTGCTGATCTGATTCTCTATTGTGTTAACCGAGATATTCAGTTTTTGAGCGATCTCGGCATACCTTAATTCTTCGTACCGACTCATCATAAAAATGATCCGGCATTGTTGTGGTAATTCGTTTACAACGGACTGGATACTGTCGGATAATTCTTCCGGAAAAATTTCCGGTTGCTGCACTCTACTTGTCCCTTCCAACACGCCATACTCCTGGTGCTTCAGCTTTATGGTGCGGTGCTCCAGATGATTGATACACTGATGATATACCGCGCGGAATAAATAGGATCGTATAGCATGCTGTATATTCAGATCCTCCCTCCTCTCCCATATCTTCAGAAACATAGATTGCACAATATCTTCTGCTTCATCCATGTCTTTCAAAATCGTGAATGCATATTGACAGAGGCTTTCATAGCAGGCATGGAATACCTGTTCAAAGGCATCTTTATCACCCCTCTGAATAGCCTGGATTATTTCCTGATCAGGCGATTGCACCATTTCTCCTCTGTAGATATAAACCAAATCTATTTATTTTCTTCATGCTGTCTTAGCATAGAGACAGGTAAAAATAAGGTCACCACTACGGATCGCGTCAAAAATCGCAGCAACAAGGCTCTTTCCAAGACCCGATCTTCATTTGCCGAGACGAAGTGGCTGTTCGCGAAGTTTTCGCGTTTAGAACAAAAACACGTTGTTAATAACTTTGACAAACATTTATGTATACTTGAGCAAACGTGGAGTCCAGAAACCACGCTAAAAACGGGGCGAAACCGAAAAGCCATACGAATAGGAAAATCTAACAACAAATCAATGAATCAGAAACCATCCAATGCATTTATCGGTGCTTCCTGGGTAGCTTTATTTGCGGGGATCTTAGCTTTTAACATCGGCCTCTGGAACGCAGAGATGATGCTGAATGAGAAAGGCTACTACTTTACAGTTTTGATGTACGGATTATTCTCCGCCATTTCACTGCAAAAAAGTGTTCGCGATCAATTGGAAGGAATACCCGTTACCAATATATACTATGGTCTGAGCTGGTTTTCAACCATCCTCGCAGTTGTATTGCTGGTAGTCGGTTTGTGGAACGCTACTCTTACGTTAAGTGAAAAAGGGTTTTACGGAATGTCGTTCGTGCTCAGCATGTTTGCCGCCATTGCCGTGCAAAAGAATACACGCGATAGCAAAAGAGACGAAGTAAAAGAATAGAATAATATAGTCTTGTGATTTTCACGGATGGAGAGTCTTCTGCAAGGAAGGCTCTCTTTTTTTATAGCTTTACTTATTATGAATCCTGCATTAAAACATATAGGCTGTAGCATCGTTCTCGCCCTTACAATGTCCTGTAAAGAAAAACTGAACAACAACAATGCATCACCTGAAACTCAAACGGTCGGGAACATCTCCACAACGCTCTCTTCTGACACGGCAAAGCTTAGCAAGCTTATTAACTTGAGGCTTTATAAACCAACAGCAGCAAGATTCAAGTATACCTTTATAGATAACTCCGGACAAAATGAAAGGCTGTCCACTCCGGGGCCTTCTGACAGTTACCTGGAAGCCATCTTGTATTTTGACGCTGCTACATTTGCACAGCTACTAAAAGATGCAGAACAGCGTGATTCAACTATATCTTCGTTATCAAAAGAAGAATTCAATTTTGACTGGCTAGATCAAAGTATAAAAGACGAGCTCACAAAGAGCGAAGCGGTATATGAGAAACATTCTGAAGTGTTTGCTGGATCATCTGAAGTGTGGTTCCTTGACAATAAACTCTTGCTGCGCAAGGCCTGGAACTAACCAACAAGAAAATATAGTCAATAAAAAAGTGTTGCCATTTTCATGACAACACTTTCAGGGTCTTTTTCAGAGCGGTCTTTTTAAGTCTTTTAGTATTTGTTGATTAAAGGCTCAGTGATTTTGTAACGCCTTTCGAATCAGAAACCTCAAATGTAATGCTGCCTGCATATTGTTCGAAGTTATATACCTGAGCGAAATCGCCATCTACATTTTCAACTTTGCTATACAACAGAGTTCCTTTATCACCGTAGATCTTCACTGTAAGAACATCTTTACCTTTGTTTGCAACGGTAAGTATATATTTATTACGTTCACCAGCTACGTGCAGTACATTTGCAAGCTTCTCTACTTTACCAAGTTTGTAGCTCACGCGTTCGATCTGGCGTCCGTTGTCACCAGTAAGTTCGATTGAATATTCACCTTCTGCAAGGTTTGAGAAATTGTAGGGTCTCACGAAGCCATCTACATTTTTAATAGTTTCAGAGTATACAAGACTGTTAGCTGCATTGTAGATTGATACTTTCACATCAGCCTGTTTTGTTCCTTTGTAGAACAATTTGATAGTGCTACCATTTTTCATGATAGCCATACCGGTAGCGGCATTTGGGTTATCAATTATACCTGCAAATAAAGTGCTGCTGAAGATCATCAGGGCTGCAACGATAGACAATGATTTTTTCATATTGATATTAAATTAAGTTCGTTTCGTATATGACTCTAAGACGGAAGAATCCTTCTTTTAGTTACAGTGCAAACGTTAATTTTCCTTAACACAGGAACTTTTTCTCAAGGGTATAATTCTGTCGGAAGCGGGCCGGTCAAACGAAAGTATCATCCATTTAGATTCAGATTTCTTTAAAAAGATCTCCGTACGATTTTCACAGAAATTTGTTCCGTAATAAAAAATTAACATTCAATAAAAAGTTTTTTTTCGCTGCAAAACGACTATAACTCTACTGGAGAAAAGGGGTAAAGTATATAAAGAGTAAAGGATTCGTTCTTGGCAGAATAATCTATCATAGCTGCATCTGATTACTCACATAAAATATGTTTTGATGCAACTTTGCTCTAAACAACGAGGAGACTAGAGCAAAAGCCATAAAAACACTGCCCTTCGCTATTATATATAGAGAATATGTAAACGACTGAATAAGACACTTATAAAACTCAACGGAAACATCATACGTACGTAGATCGAAATTGAACAGTTAGTGTTCACAAATAGATATATGAGCCACGCACAATATATAATTGATGTTTGTATAAGGATTCAATTGGCACTCTTATAGTATTATCATTAAGAGTTTACAGAAATTTGATATAAAATCGCACAATGGAAATAATTACAGCAAAAGACGAACACCTTCCGATCATTAAACAGATCGCATATGACACCTGGCCTGCTACATTCGGTGAAATCATCTCCCCACAGCAAATAGCCTACATGTTAGAATGGATGTATGATGTTGATGCCCTGAAAAAACAGATTAAGGAATCAGGACACGTCTTTATACTGGCAGTAGAGAACGGTGAATACTTTGGCTATGCCTCATACGAAACGAATTATAAGAATCAGCCGAAGACAAAAATTCATAAAATATACATTCTACCCAAAAGCCAGGGAAAGGGTGTGGGCAGAATGCTGATGGATACTGTTGCTGATGCTGCACGAGCGCAAAATAATTATACCCTTACCCTCAATGTTAACCGCCAGAATAATGCTGTTGATTTTTACAAACGCATCGGTTTCGAAATTACCGGACATGAAAACATTGATATAGGAGAAGGCTTCTTAATGGAAGACTATATCCTTGACAAAAAACTCTGAGCAGCATCCAGTATACTATATCTCTTTCAATTGTTTTTGTAGGGCTTTAAAGAGCTGGCTGTTGCCATCTTGTTTATAGGCAGAAAGTTTGTTTGCAAATTTATCGAGGTCGTATAAAAACGCTTTCATGGAATCGGCTTGAAGTTCATCAAAGTGTCTGCCATACCCGAGTTTCTCAATGTAGGCCGCATTCATGAATTGCTCGAACTGATTTTTTAGCGGGAAAGAGTAAACCGGTTTCTTAAGGTATACTGCCTCGGATATAAAAGAAAAACCTCCGTTTGCTATAACCGCTTTGGCGCTAGCCAAATCGTTCACGAAACCTTGCTCGCTAAAGGTTTTGAAAATTACGTTCTTGTCCTTCTCATCTTTGTTAAAGCCGTATACATAGAATTTCAGATCCGGGATTTGATGTAACACCTGCTTGATCCCTGACAAAGAACTCGAAGTCTGGTATACCAGTATATGTCCTGCATTGCTAACCTCCGCCTTCAGAATGGCATCACGAACAATGGGAGGAACAATGCTGGTGTCCTTCTTACGGATATCAGCCGGGAAAAAGCTGGATATATAATAATGCTTTGCTCCAGGTACTTTTGCTTTCACAATAGTTTTCGCAAGCCTGTAATTATTCGTCTCCTCTTTGGGTATATCAATGTCTAGTGTACATCGTTCCATCACTTGCATATTATCTATACTGATGAGTGGAATGCGATGTTGTTTGGCAAAGAAATGTGTGAACGATTCAAAGTCGCTGATAATTACATCAGGCTTAAAACTTTTATCGATCATCAAATACTTTGAAAAATTATGCAAGAGATTAGCC
The DNA here is from genome assembly GCA_902168185.1 of uncultured Bacteroides sp. Lineage (GTDB taxonomy): Bacteria > Bacteroidota > Bacteroidia > Cytophagales > Cyclobacteriaceae > Ohtaekwangia. The sequence goes on along the minus strand of CABHOV010000071.1, from coordinate 6,098 downwards.
GGTGCTGATTTGAGATTCAACAGAAATGTACCCAGCGTTGAAACCTGTGCATTCTTATATGCAAAATGAAGTCCTTTGATTTCATGCACCCTGCCCGGAAAAGATTTTGACAAGAACTGATATGCCCGTGAACTGGACACCACCTGAACGTTGTGTTCTTTCAATAGAAAATCAATAATTACTTTGCTTCGGGTAGCATGTCCCATGCCTTCACCGGGTACTCCGTACAGGATATTCATTTTGCTTTATATATTTTTATCATCCTCTCTCCGCATGTCGCTGATGCGTTAAGAGTGCTTGCGTTACCGAGAAATAGAGGAGCGTGTGAGAAACTAAAATACCCAGGGCACCGCCTATACTTACATCCAGCGCTGAATGTGCACCGATAGCCACCCGTGATACTGCTACCAAAACAGCCCACATCATCGGTAGAATATAGAGCCATCGTACGCTACGATTTGCCATATAGTAAATACTGAAAGCTAATATACTGGCGAGAAGAAATGCATTGAAAGAATGCCCGGATGGAAATGAATACCCAGCTTCTTCTACCCAATGGCCAAGTACACGGGCATCTGTATCTCTAAATGATATCGTGTCGGCATCAATCAGCCCTTGAAAGAATTTTCTTCTTTCAGTAATTGGCAATGTATATAGTGAATCTAGTCTCGCCAATGATTTTGTCTGCCGGATGATATAGGTATGGCTCGGTCTGGCAACTTGCAATGTCGACTTAATGAGGTGCTCATTCAAAAAAGCAAAGGCCGAAAGCACGATACTGAAGACAATAAATGTTTTAAAGAAAGTCTTCGCTTTTGCCTTTAAAGATTGCGCGTAAATAGCAAACACAAAACTTGTGATCAGGATTATTACCGGTGTACCAATCCTTCCTGCCGACTCTGTTGCCCAATAAGCAACCGAGCACCATATACTATCTTTTGAACACGCAGTAAATTCAGGATAAAAAAGCCAGACCGTGCATAGTAAGACTATATACATCGGGAGCGATACTTTCAAAAGAGGTCTTATGCTATTCTTCAACCAGTAGTATTTTGTTACGAATTTTCTCCGAAGGTAAATATTTGCTCGGTCACTTTGCGACAAGTGCGCTTTCTCTTACAATTTTTAAAATTTGAATATGATCGGAGAATATCTTCTCTAAATCATCCGGATCCCGAGCGATATTACTAAGCACAACTAAACTCGTCTTTGTTTCAGGAAAATAGAAGTCCATTGAGACAAAGCCAGGGGTAAGACCTGTCTGGCCTAACTGCAAGAGATCGTCCCGAGTATCAATTGTAATCCCGTATCCATAATGCGTAACGCCAAATATAGGATGATTGCGCACAGCGTTCTTTTGTTTGGTGATCATCATGGCATACGTATTCTTTTCAAGAAGCTTTCCGGTATGCAGTGCATCATTCCAAGCTATCAGATCACTGGCCGTAGAAATAAAGCCACCTGCGGCCACAGGATTGACAAGACTTTCAGTGTCAAAAATTATACTTCCATCAGGTTGTACAGTATATCCCTTTACAAGATTTGCATGTTTGTGTAAGCCAGGATGAAATGTATTCTTCATGTTGCATTTCTTAAATAACTCGCTTGACTGCACGGCAAAAGATTTACCGGATGTTTTCTCTGTGATTTCTGCAAGCAACTTAAAGCCGATCTGCGAGTATGCGTATTGTGTGCCCGGCGTAAACAGCAGTAGCTTGTCAAGGGCGATAATTCCATGGGTATGTGTTAACAGTTGGTGCACCGTTACTGAGTCAGCCCATGTTGAGGGTACTGCCGGAAGATAATGACGGATTGGTACATCTAGTTTGATGTTGCCCTTTTCATATTCCTGGAGCACCAACACAGCGGTTATCTGCTTACTAATGGATCCGATTACAAATTGATCATCTGCTTTCAAAGTCGTTTTCGTATCCACATTTGAGAAGCCGGTTATCTTGGAATACTTGGTACGTCCATCCTGCTTGATCAAAATTATACCATTGAAGTGTTGCTGCGCTTTTGCATTGATCAATGAATCGATCCTCTCGTTATAAGGTGTTCGCTGCGAGAATGAAGAATAATTCATTGAGATTAATACAAACGTTAAGATCAACCCTGAAAAAAATTTCTTCATATGTATCGGTGTGGATCGGTTAGTTGAGGATGTGATTTCTACGATTTCTTTAATTCGAAGGTGATTATACAAATCTGAAACAACCATTCCTATAAATGGAATAAAAATCCATATCAATACAAATCCATAGAAGAATTTTATCAAGAAGATTGAGGCACCGATAAAGGGCTACAATGGCGTATTCAACGATACGCGTAAGAATAATCTAACAATGCTCCACAAATAAAAATCTCCCGCAGATAGAGACGAATCTAAACCTGCGGGAGATTGTAGTGAAGTATATGTAGTATTACTTCTTAAGAACTTTCACATTACGGAGTCCGGTGCTGGATTCAATTCTGATCAAATACAAACCCGCTGGATGTGCACTGAAGTCATATTGACCGGTAAAGTAACTTCCGTGATCTACCAGCTTTATCAAGCCAATTTGATCGCCTACATTATTTACGATTGGCAGTTCAGAAGCGGAGCTTTGTTCAATCGGTAACTTCATGTTAAATATACCTTCCACAGGGTTGGGGAATGAAGAGATCCGATCCGGAAATTGCTCAGCGCCTAGCGCGTACGTTGCTGTCAGTATGCAGTTTCCTGCTGTTACTTCTAACCGGTAAACTCCTTTTGTTTTTGCTTTCAACACAGAAGTTGTATCAGCAAGCAGATTGTTGTCCTGATACCAATGATTACCCGTTGCATAGTTTGACTGAAGCGTTCTTGCATCCAATGGCGTGATCACTGCGCTTTCATACTTGGTGATGGACGCAGTCTGCGTTAACGCTGTTGTAGTATTACAGCTATTCACAGCGTTGATCTGTACTATATTTTCACCTTCCACCAGAGATGATGAAGGGATCGTGAATTCAATAAAAGCATTTCCACCGGCAAGGGTATCGCCAACTAATTCGTTCTTCACAAAAGCAAAATACATCACGTTAGCCTCCGTATTATATACTTTAACCTTACCAGTTCCTGATTCACAAACTTTAAGATTGGTATCTACTGCAAGGTCCAGAGCATTCGCTTTTTCATTCAGGGTGATTACAAAACGATCAGCTGCTTTTGACGCTGCAACATCACTCACGGTAAATGTATAGGTAGGTGTAGCAGTAACGTTCGTAGTGGTGTTCGTATACTTATCTGTAAGGAGTAAAGTATATCCTGTTAGAAGACCTGCGCTTTCAAATGTGAATTTATAGCTACCCTTTGTAAAATCTTTCATGTCGATGCGCACCTGAGATCCGCATGCTAAATTATCGACAGCATTTATAGCCATCCGTACATTGTCTGATGAAAGCGTTGACAGATCGAATAGAGAATTCTCCATCTTCGGACCATCAAAATTATCAAGCGTTGTCTTTGCTGCAGAATTCACTTTAACAAAAGCTTTATCTTCCAACGTGCCATTGCTAACCGTAATGGTTAGCCTATCCAACACAGGACTTGCTTTTCTATAAAAGCTATAGGAAGAACCTTGTGGCGCTTTAACATCTTCACTAAAGGTAAGCGAAGGTGAAGCTCCTGTTGCACGCACCCAAAATGCCTGACCAAGTGCAATAAAATCATCTCCACTAAAATCTGTATTGTCGAAGTAGCGATATACCAAGCTGCCACTACTATTGTCTGATGTAGCCATAACAGAACTTATGTTGTTGGTTACCCAGGCAGAAGACTCCCAATCCAATGCCGATGGATATGGATTGCCCACCAGGTTATATCCGTAAAGAGCAGAGTTGCTCCCGGTTGTAGTAAAGGTTAGACTAGGTGTGCTTGATGAGTTTAAAGTTATAGTACCTTGATTTATTGAGCCTCTTATGTCAATCACAGTAGGGCTTGAACAATTACGAACCAAAGCTGAATAACCTCTTGCAGGAGTTAATACAGCGGATGAGTTTGTTGTTGGATAAGCGGCATAAGTTTGTGTCGCCTCGTTGAAATAAAACATGGAAGCTGCAGTACCTAAGGCATACCCGCATACAGTATTAGTACCTGTAGATGGATCTGTTTTTGAGGTGCCCGTAAATTTTCCCGTGATAGAAAAATCATCTTGCCAGTTAGCAACTGTAGCGGCTTGCACCGGAGATGATATATAGCGGTACATTCTAAAACCCTCACCACTCATATAGCGTTGCACGGTTACATTACCTTGAAAAGTTGCTCCCGATGGAATTGCTGCAATGGAAGCATCTGCTGCGAGGTCATCTCCTGTGGATAGGAGCGTTAATACACCTGAATTGCTTACTCCATCTGCATCAAATGCATCTGTTGAGCTGTTTAAAGCCAGCGACCCTGTCAGATTAACCGTGCCTTCAACATTAACACCTGCATCATTAATGACACTTATATTACCCACATTAACAGTTCCACTAATTGATTGAGCTGTACCAATCCCTAGAAATGTTAATGTACCTGTTCCCACATTAAAAGCACTGGAAGTTGAGAGATCCCCGCTTATTGTTATATCAGCGGCCCCCGTTCCGGTGGCGGCATTCAGCGCCACAGAACTTGAGTGCGTAAGACTTCCTCCTATCGTGATACTGTTCCCAAGAGCATCCTGAGTAATATTGACTGCTGATGTGCCTGAAACAATAAAATTACCCCCTATATTTAACGCCACAGGTTCAGTTTCGCTTTTACCTAAATAAAGAACAGCTGAACCAGTAGAAGTTATGGTAAGAGTTCCTGTGACTTGCGTGAGTTGTCCACCAAGATTAAACTCAGTCACAGCAAGAGAAGGGGTATTCCAAATAAAATTTCCAAATGCTGACCCGAGTCGACCAGGAAGTGCTGTGTTTGTTGTAAAACCAGAAATTAGACAAGTAGAGTTGCTGTCCCACGTTGCTTGAGGAATATTTCCTGCTGTAGTAGTGAAAAGATGTTCGTACGTTGCTCCATTCGCAAAGGTTAACTTGGCAGCTACATTTGCATTAACAGTAGACGAATTTTTAAGTGTGCCGTTGATCGTAACAAATGTATTGTTGGTAGTTATTGTTAGCGTGTTATTGTTTACTAATGTACCGTTTACTGTAAGTCGCACCGGATTAGCCACAGTACCGGTAGTTACAAAAGTAATAATACCATTATTGGTAACAGTACCTGTCGATGAAATTATAAAGTCTGGATTGGTACCCGTTGAAGTAGCAGGATTGCCAATTGTAAGTGTTATAGAAGGATTTACGATCAATGTTCCTTCTATATTAAGTACGGTCGACGTGGTCATGCTTCTACTAATAGTAATAGTAGTTCCCGCCGCACCGGAAGGAGGATTTGACGCTGCCACCCAGGAAGTACCATTGTAAGTTTGCCAATTCGAAATCGCTGACCAAGAGTTCGATCCTGTTCCTGTTGTCTGATAATCCCCCAATGTTTGCGAATAACCACTTAAAGACATCAAAGTGGCTAAAACAATAACTACAATCCTTTTCATAATCCGCAAATATAAATTATAAGCGTTCATACACGCAATTTGCGGAAAGTAACTAGTTGTCTACGAAGACTTTCGTTGTGTAATATAATTCCCCGATTTTGAGTCTTAAAAAGTAAATTCCATTACTGGTTTTTTCGGCATTGACCTCATACGTCTGGTTAAGCACATCCTGCAGTTGCTGCGCAACAACTTGCTTCCCCATCACATCTACAAGTTCGTATTGTACGGGCTGGCGCTCTGTAAGATTAAAGGTAATATAGAAGTTGCTTGGAGTAATCGGATCACTGTCGTATACAACAAAGGGGTTGTTCACAGCATTTGGGTGCGGATCATCCGATGTAAAAAATTCAATGTTATCCAGGTATATATTATTTCCGTTGTCGTTGGAAAAAACAAAGGCGAGGCGAACATCGGTTTTGCCGGCAAAGGCTGTGAGGTTTACATAATTGCGTTGCCAATCTTCTTTTAACGCAGGTGTTGATGTTACAGCGCTCTCATCGATAGACAAAGATGTGCCGGTCTCGTCAAACAAAACTTTATCGT
>CABHOV010000070.1 GCA_902168185.1 uncultured Bacteroides sp. | reverse complement strand
CGTATACCTGAGATTTACTAAATTCAAACCAAAACAAGCCATGAAAAGAATCGCATTCTTAACACTCGCATTCGCAACCATGATCACGTGGTCGTTTGCGCAAGACAAGCCTGCTAGTCCCAAAGCAGAAACTTCAGGAAAAATTGGTGCTGCCACTGTTAAAATTGTTTACTGCCAACCTTCTGCAAGGGGTCGTAAAGTTGTAGGCGGACTTGTTCCTTACGGAGAAGTATGGAGAACAGGAGCCAACGAAGCCACAACGATTGAATTTGACAAGCCGGTAAAAATCGAAGGAAAAGATTTAGCTGCCGGTAAATATGCACTCTTTACTATACCTGGTGAAAATGAGTGGACGGTAATTTTCAACAGCGATAGCAAACAGTGGGGCGCTTATAATTATAAAGATAAAGATGATGTGCTGCGCGTGAATGTAAAACCTACTAAAACACCTGCTGCTGTAGAAACTTTTAACATTGCAGTTGTAAAAGATGAAGTGGTATTAAAGTGGGAAAACACAGCCGTTGCCTTCAAGGTTAAAGGCTAATAATTACACTTCTAAAAAATATTATAGCGAATTAAAGGTGCCACTGCCATATTGCAGTGGCACAACTTTTTTAAACACATTCAGGCTATTATATTTCAGCCAGCAACCATCTGTCATGCAAAAGATTCTTGGCCGCTACGACCGCGTTGACCTCCCCGAGCTTGGCTTGAATAACATCCATGCTAAAATTGATACCGGTGCCTATACTTCCAGTTTACATTGCCACCGTGCAGAAATCAATAATGGTGTACTGGAATTTATATTGCTGGATGAAGAACATCCGGAATTTACAGGCATGAAATTTACATGCTCTGATTTCCAAATAAGAAACATTAAAAATTCTTTTGGGGAAGTTGAGCGGAGATTTGTGATTGTTACAACGTTAAAAATTTTTAACGAAGAAATAACGACAGAATTCTCGCTCAGCAACAGAGGTTCACTTAAATTTCCGATCTTAATAGGACGAAAAATCTTGCGCGACCGTTTTATCATTGACGTAAAAAAGAGAAACCTTTCTTATCTGGAAAAACGCAAACTGCAACGTGCCTTAAAACAAAACAGAGGTTAGATCACCGTATGAACATTGCTATACTTTCACGCAATCCAAAATTATATTCGACTCTTCGTATAAAAGAAGCCGGTGAAGCACGTGGTCACACCGTGGAAATTATTGATCACATGAAGTGTGTGTTGTTCATCGAAAAGAAAAATCCAGTAGTGCTATACCAGGGACGAAAACTCGATTATTTCGATGCTATTATACCTCGTATTGGTGCATCGGTAACATTTTATGGAGCTGCTGTAGTACGTCAGTTCGAAATGATGAAAGTCTTTTCTGCTGTCGAGTCACAAGCCTTGATACGCTCACGCGATAAACTCAGAAGTCTGCAAATACTTTCACGCGCAGGACTCGGATTACCGAAAACTATATTTATGGATTACTCAGCAGATGCTGAAGATTCGATCGATGCGGTTGGCGGTGCTCCGGTAATTATCAAGTTGCTGGAAGGAACACAAGGCCTTGGTGTTGTTCTTGCGGAAAATAAAAAAGCTGCACAATCGGTGATCGAAGCGTTTCATGGTGTACATGCCCGCATCATTATACAAGAGTTTGTAAAAGAAGCGAAAGGTGCCGACATCAGAGCATTCGTTGTTGAAGGTGAAGTTGTAGGCGCCATGCGCAGACAAGCTAAAGATGGCGAGTTCCGCTCAAACCTCCACCGCGGTGGTGTAGCAGAAGTAATAAAGCTTAGCCGCACAGAAAAACATGCCGCAATCACGGCAGCAAAAAAAGTAGGACTAAGTATAGCAGGTGTCGATATGCTTCCCTCGAAACGCGGCCCCCTCATCATTGAGGTAAACTCTTCTCCTGGCCTCGAAGGAATAGAGGCCGCCACCAAAGTCGATATAGCAGGCAAAGTGATTCGCTTCGTTGAGAAGCACGCCATGAAGAAAAAAATCCAGAAGGATAAAGTAAATGCGTAGCCGTTTTATCGATGAATTGTTAATCATTTCCCCGTATCACAATCAACGATTAACCGATAACTTTAGCAGACAACCAACCAAAGTGCTTAACTTTCGGTTGACTGTATACGTGGATTTATGAAAGAATTTAAGATTGCCGGTCATGCAATTCTTCCCGGGGAGTTCAAAGAGATCGATATTAACATTGCAAGACTCCCTTCGCATACCATTATTGATACCCCTATATATGTTTCGCGTGGTCTGGAGGAAGGCCCTATACTCGCGCTCATTGCCGGCATGCATGGCGATGAGATCAACGGTATGGAGATCGTCCGCAGAATATTGGATGGTGGCTTGCATCAGCCTAAACGCGGTACTGTCATTTGCATGCCCATTATTAATATGTACGGGTTCCTGAATTACTCGCGCGATGTTCCGGATGGTAAAGATATAAATCGTTCTTTTCCCGGCTCACGAAACGGGTCACTCGCAAGCCGCGTAGCCTATCATTTGATGCACGATGTCATTCCATTCATCGACTACGGCATTGACTTCCATACGGGTGGTGCCATGCGGGCCAACTATCCACAGGTACGGGCATTGCTTACCGATGAAAAAAATATAGAGCTCGCACAGGCCTTTCATGCTCCCTTCACGCTCAACTCACCTTTCCGTCCAAACTCGTTGCGCAAGGAAGCTTCGAGGCGTGGCAAAAATATTATTGTGTATGAAGGAGGTGAATCGTTGCGCTTTGATCAGAATGCGATCAAGGAAGGTATAGCAGGAACGTTGCGACTTATGAAACATCTCAACATGATTGATGAGGCTCCTCTACCGGATGTTGAAAATAAAATCATATGGAGCACCACCTGGATTCGTGCAAAAAATGCGGGGTTGTTTCAAACAAATGTATACTGTGGGCAGTTAGTACAGAAGGATGAGTGGGTAGGTACAATCACCGATCCGTTCGGAGAATTTAAAGAAAAGGTAATGACTCCGGTAACGGGTTATGTAGTGGGATTGAATAATATTCCGGTAATTAATGCGGGAGATGCACTCATGCACATTGGCATGGACAATATGTGCAGACTTGAAAACTTCGGAGAACAATAGCGTGGAGAAATTTCTGGATGAATACGGATATATAGCCTTGATGATAGGCACCTTTTTCGAAGGAGAGACTTCTATATTGGTAGCTTCATCGCTGATCCATCGTGGATTGTTCGAAGGCCCCTATACCGTACTCTTCGGCTTTGCCGGTTCCTTTGTCAGCGACTGGCTATATTATGTCATTGGTAGATTGAATGGTAAATATTTTATTGAACGCAGACCAAAACTGAAAGAGAAATTTCAACCGGTAGTTCGTTTTTTCCTTCACCATAAAATCCAGATCCTGTTTACCTATCGTTTTTTATATGG
>CABHOV010000069.1 GCA_902168185.1 uncultured Bacteroides sp. | reverse complement strand
TACTTAATGTTATTGTTAGTCGTGGTGATCTTTTCTGTTCAGTGTAATGCTCAGATCTCAGGACCAACGAACGTCTTTCTAAATCAAACTTATTTATATACATATGATATTGGGGAGAATTATAATTATACATGGACTGCAACTAATGGTTCTGTAACAAGCACTAGTATAGTAGGAACACAGTATCGAGTGAATGTAAAGTGGACTTCGATAGGCTCCGGTCAATTAAAAATACTGGAAGATGGCATGATTGAATCAGGATTGAATGTTACCATCACAAGTCCTTTACCAGTTGCACCAGTAGCTTTGTCAGCAACAAATATTACACAGAATTCTTTTACTGCAAATTGGAATTCCGCTACCAACGCAACGGGTTATCTGATGGACGTAGCTACAAATACATCGTTTTCAGATGTCTATATTGTGGCTGGATATAAGAATTTAGTAGTTTCAGGATTGAGCAAAGTCATCGCAGGTCTATCTCCTGGTGTAAATTACTATTTTAGAGTACGATCCAATAATACTTATGGTACGTCAACAAATTCTAACACAGTTTTTACATTAACACTTCCACAGAGCCCTTCCAGCCTTATATCTGAATTGGTTACAGCTAATTCTTTTACGGTTACTTGGGGATCAGTTGCAAGTGCCGTTTCTTATTCAGTAGATGTTTCCACTAATAATTCTTTCTCGTCATATACTGGAGCTTACAATAATTATCCAGTCTCATCAAATACATTGACTATTTTAGGATTACAGCCTAGTGTTCAGTACTACTGCAGAGTAAGGGCAAAAAATGCTTCAGGTTCTTCAATTAATTCTGAAGTAATTGGCGTTTTGACATTTCCAATTGCTCCGGTAGCTTATACCGCTACTAATGTTACAAATAATTCTTTTACTGCTAGTTGGACAACTGTAGATGGTTCAATAGAATATTATATAGATGTATCGTATAGTAGTAGTTTCGACTCTTTTGTTCAAGGGTATAATAACCTTTTGGTAAATGGCACAATAAGTAATATAACAGGGTTAATGACTAACGTTCCTTACTATTATCGCGTAAGGGCAAAGAACTCAACAGGTATGTCCGTTAACTCCAATGTTATTACCGTTGTAAAACTTGACACTTGGCTACTATCTCCTAATGGAGGAGAAATTTATTTGAATGGGAATCTCCTTTCCATTAATGTAAATACTAACCTTTTCAATCCCGAAACAATTGGGTATGAATTATACAAAAATGGTGTCAAGATCTATTACAATACATCTATATCGAAGCCAATATCCCTTCTGTTGAGCAATATTTCTCCAGGAAATGATTACAAAATACGTGTTTTTAATGTCTCTAATCCTGCCATGGAGGACTGGAGCGATAATTTTTTCCAAATAGGCAATAAAAAGAATTTTGTCAAGACTAATGTTATTACTGTTAAGGGGATTACAGATGTTTCGGCGATTACTTCGTTGCCAGTTGAAAGCAAAACAAGTAGTACGAGTTTCTTTGATGGTTTAGGACGTCTTTCTCAAAATGTCATTCAGCAAGGTTCTCCTTCCAAAAGAGACGTTATTCAACCTATAGTTTACGACAAATTTGGGAGACAATCTCAAGCTTATCTTCCATACATTTCGTCTTCTAATAATGGATGGTTTAATGAATCTTCAGTAGGACAGGAAAACTATATTGGTTCTCCACACAATCTATTTTATACTTGTATCGATGATAAAATTGTAAACGACAATAAACCCTTTTCAAATGTATTTTTTGATTCTTCACCGCTAAATCGGATAATAGCGAATTATGGACCCGGAGAGGGTTGGTCAGTTAGCGCATCTAATAAATATATAGAGCATCAGTACCTTGTTAATTCTCACGGTATTAATGGAACCAGTCAAGAGAAAATTATTGCGTGGACAATCAATTCTTCACAATTACCGGTTAGAATGACGAGTATGCAAAATTCAATTGAGAAAGGTGGGTATTATAGTTCCGGTCAAGTTTTTATTAAGTGCACAATTGACGAAAATAAAAATGCTGTACGTGAGTATACAGATAAAAATGGTAAGGTGCTATTGAAGAAAACTCAAGCAGCCTTAAATGAGTGGGCATATACATATTATATATATGATTCTAAAGGCAATCTTCGCTATGTATTTCCTCCTGAACTTAGCAAACTACTGCATACGAATGCTGATACCTATGTGGTTACAGCAACGGATCTGACTAACTGGGCTTTTCAATATAAATATGATAAGCGCAAGCGCATGACTGAAAAGAAAGTACCGGGAGCGGATTGGGTATATATGGTATATGACGAACGCGATCGGTTAGTTTTAACACAAGATGGCAATCAACGCGCTGGTGCCACAAACGCCATCAAGTATTGGACTTTTACCAAGTATGATGAGCTTAATCGCCCGATTGTCACGGGTATAAAAGATACCACCACAACCATTCAGCTTACACAAGCTGACATGCAAAACGTAGTTGATACCTACTATTCTTTAGTTACTACCACAAAGCCCTGGAGAAAATATAGCGAGAAGTATATAGGCGCTGCTGCGCGTAATGTTCATGGGTATAGTAATTATTCCTATCCGGTTGTTACTACTGCGGCAGTAGTTGATTCATTCCGATATCTGACAATTACCTATTATGATAATTATACCTTCAAGTCGTTGTGGCAAGATGCCTATAGGTATATAACGGATGAGCTAACCGAAACGGTGAATGGTGTTACCTATAATCAACCCAGTAGTGAAAATCTTAAGATCATTGGTCAGGTTACCGGCATGAAGGTGAAAGTTTTGGATGGAGGCGTTGCAGGAGGATATACCTGGTTAAAGTCGGTAAATTACTACGATGACAAATACCGGGTAATACAAAATGTCAGTGATAACTACAAAGGGGGAACAGATCGTGTTTCTAATTTATACGATTTTGTCGGAAAAGTACTCAAGGCAAAAGCATTGCACACTGAAAGTGATGTGCAATGGACTGACCTTACGCTGGCGACTGTCATTGGTAATTATCTCAAAAGAACCGACCCAAGCAGTGCCTGGACAGCAGGAGCAGCTTCCGTACAATCTTTACCAGCCGGTCAGGACGGCTGGGTTGAGTTTGTTGCATCTGAAGAAAATACGGCACGTATGGTAGGTTTATCTTCTCAGAATAATGGTGCACATTATAACAGTATAGGTTACGCCATTCACACAAGTGCGACTAAAACAGTGGGTATATACGAGAATGGTACGTTGAAAAAACAAGTAGGGTCGTATGCTATAGGTGATGTGTTTCGAATAGAGCGTGTTGGTACAACCGTTAAATATTATCAGAATGGAGAGGAAATATATCCAGCCGGAGCATCAGTTGCTCAAACTGCCTCAACGACTCCGTTGACTGTAGATGTGTCGTTATATACTGCTGCTAGTACTGCGGTAGGGGTAAAGAGTTCTTTCAGTACATCGAGTTATACTATACTCAGGCGCTATGTATACGATCACGCTGGCCGATTGAAGCAGGCATTTCATACACTGGATAATGGACCAGAAGTTCTGCTTGCTTCTAATGAATATAACGAATTAGGACAATTGATTGACAAAGGCCTGCATAGTGTAAACGGATCAATACCAATGCAGTCTATTGATTACCGCTATAATATTCGCGGCTGGTTAACGTCCATGAATAATTCACAACTGAGTAGCGATGGAAAGACCAACGATGATACCGGTGATTTCTTTGGAATGAACTTAGCCTATAATGAGGAGCTCGGTACTGGTAATACACAAACGACCTTCACGAATGCAGGACTGGTAAGTTCGTATACTTTTAATGGTAATGCATCAGATGCTGTAATAGGAGGGCTTAACGGCACAGTATATGGAGCGCAGTTTACAAATGATTCTCAAGGTAACAGCAACAGTGCCTGTACCTTTACTGCAAACGACTATATTGATATACCTAACTCGAAAGATAGACATTCATTTATTCAAAATACGGGGATATTTACTATATCTGCTTTTGTTAAGATTGATGACCTAAATGCTAGGAACGTAATTGTTTCTAGCACAGCCACCTCTACAATGAAAGGTTTTTGTTTTATGTATGAGACCTATGGAGGCGGCTATGGCGATCATCAGCTTCGATTTATGACAACCATTGGTACCAGCGGTACTTCGTTCAATGCTTTGGGAGGAGTTGGAACCATAAATGATAATAACTGGCACCATGTTGCCGTTGTAGGCGATGGTGAATACGTTCGTTTCTATGTAGATGGTACTTTGGATGGAGCGCCAGCACGTATTACTACATTTTCAACTAGTAGCGCTACGAGTACGACACTGATCGGAAAAACAAGGTCATCCACTACTACTTTGATACTCGGAATGATTGGTACTATAGATGAGTTGAATATTTTTAACAAACCTTTGAGTAAGTCTGACATAGCTGCACTTGTAAAACGAACTCCGTTTAATACTACATTGGATTATGCCCAGTACAACGGGAACATTTCTGCTATGCGATGGAGTGTTGGTCAAGGTCTGGGGGCTACAAAAGAAATGGCCTATAATTTTAAATATGATCCATTGAACAGGCTTGTTTCTGCGGATAACTTACAATTTTCATCGTTAGGTTTATGGGGTAATGGTAAATATTATGAAGGAGATCTGACCTACGATTTAAATGGTAATATTAAATCTCTTACACGTTCTTCTGAACTGGGAATGATTGATAACCTGGTATATGATTATGGTAGCGGTTCAACGCAGAGCAATAAATTGTTATCGGTTGCCGATAGAACTACGGATGCTATTATTAAATCGAAGGGTTTTATCGATTCGAATTCAACCGGTAATGACTATGCTTACGATGTGAATGGTAACATGACTGTTGACCTTAATAAAGGATTAAGCACACCAATTACCTATAACTATCTTAACCTTCCGGAGGTTGTTACCAGAACCGGTAATACCATTCGCTATATATATGATGCAACTGGCCGCAAACTTTCACAGGTAGTGCGAGCAGGTTTTGGCATAAAGCAGACGGACTATGCCGGGGAGTTTGTTTATGAAGATGATATGCTTCGATTTATCAATCATGAAGAAGGTAGAATTGTGATGTCGTCTGAGAAGCTTTTGTACAAACACGATGGTGAAACCCTGGAGGGAATGACAGCTTTAAATAGTACGCTCTCGGTGATCACAGTAAACGGAGAGAAATATGTAAATGCTACATCAGGTGGAACAGGCTCGGGAATTTTGCCGATAGGCAATGCTATCAATGTTGTTCCTGGAGAGAAATACCTGATCAGGATTAAGGGGTATAGAAGTTCCTACAATGCAGGTATAATGATCAGACGCAATAACACAACGATCAGTTACGGAAGTTATTTGCCTGCACTGGTTTCAAACGAGGCGTGGATGGAACAGATTTATGTAGTGCCTCCTAATACAAGTGTACTTGAAATAGGAGTAGGATGGCCTGTGCCTACTGGTACAGCCGGCTTAAATGTGAATGCTTTCGAATTAATCAAGCTGGAGAGCGCTGCTCCAGAGTATCAGTATAATTTGAAAGATCATTTGGGTAACGTAAGGTTAACGTTTACTACAAAACAAAATATAGAGAGCAATACCGCGACACTGGAAGACGAAAATGCTGAGGAGGAAGAAGGGAAGTTCTTACGCTACGAGAATGCACGAAGAGTAAATCATTATTTGTTTGATAAAACCAATGGTTCTAAACCAAGCACAGTATCAGGAGGAGCGCAACGCCTAAGTGGACAAGCTAATGAAGTATACGGAGTTGCCAGATCTATCAGTGTAATGCCTGGCGATGTTATCAATATGGAAGTATATGCCAAGTATATAGACCCGAATTCATCCAATTGGTCTGCTGCATTAAATACCTTGATTACTCAAATCGCCAGTGGTACGACTTCGACCGGAACGGTGATTGACGGAGGAAGCTATGCCTCCAGCACCACGGCATTTCCATTCCCGGTTGATGCTGCTCAAAATACATCTGGCAGCAATGAAGCCGGCCCGAAAGCGTTTTTAAGTTGGCTTGTATATGATCGCAACTATAATCTTATCCCCTCGAAGAGTGGCTTCAGACAAATGAGTTCTGTGGCTAAAGAAAACGGCAGTGATGTAGCACATGAATTACTGTCAGGCTCCCTCACTATAACAGAGCCAGGCTATGTATATGTTTTCCTTTCAAATGAACAAGGAACTAATCCGTATGAAGTATATTTTGATGACTTTATGGTGGAGCAGATTAAATCGCCTGTTATACAGGCTGAAGATTACTATCCGTTTGGGTTGACTTATAATAACTATCAAAGAGAAAACAGCGTTGCTAATAACTATTTACTTCAGGATAAGGAATGGCAAGATGACTTAGGTCTGAATGTTTACGATTTTGAATGGAGACAATATGATCCAACCATTGGCCGCACTACAACTCCGGATCCCCACTCTTACAATTATTGGGAACTATCACCATACAGTTTTTTGGCTAATAATCCAATTAGTACCCTTGATCCTACAGGTATGGATACCGTTAGGATTGATAATACAGTAATTCCTGACGCAACATTATTGCCAGAAGTGGAGGTTACATCAAATGACAGTAATCAGGAGGATGCTGATAACAACCAAGATGATAATGAAAATAACGCTGAGGCTACTGCGTCTGTCGGTGTTTTAATTTTGCCAATGGAGTCAGTAGGTACAGGTGTTGTCGTAACAGTTTCCGCACCGGTGATGCTTTTAACAGCTATTTTTACCTTAATTCCAAATACAACAGGAGATGGGGAAATGGAGGCGCTTGAAAAGATGCGGTTAAATGCAAGGAAACCTGTAAATGCGTTGCCAGATAAAGGTGGTCCGCCTAACGGAAAATTGGAACGTCGAAATCCGCAAACCGGAGAAATGCTCCAAGAAAAATGGTATGACGACAACGGAAATGTCTATAAAGAAAAAAATTATGGTCATGATCATGGAGTAGGAGATCCTCATATGCATGATTGGGATTACCCATCTCCACTAGCACCGAACCCGGTAAGAGGACCAGGTCGCCCCCTTCAACCAGGAGAGTAACTATATAAGCTATAATTATGAAAAAATTCGATTATCATGATGCTTCAATTTTTAAGATTGAGCATCGCCTGAAAGAAAATATACTAATAATAGGTATACATCAAGATACTAACACAATTGACTTAATCTTCGAAGATATAGTAGGGTGGGATTTCTCTTCTTTTGCTTATCAAAATTTTCTCTTAGATCTTAAGACTTATGCTCATAATGATGTGCCCCAAGTTATCATTGAAGATTACTTGGTTGACACTAAATATATTGAACTCATGAGGTTGAAAAAGGCTTTTTTATTTGAACTAAACCCTGCATCGGGTATGGGGGGGTATATAATAGCCCAGGCTATGAGACATGGTTAAGCGTTAAGAACATAATATACGATTCGAGGCTGTAATTTTTTTTCTCGATTTTATATATCGGTTATGTCATTCGAGTTGGATGGTTAATTAGCGTAGCAGTTTTAATTTATCTTGAATTACTTCATCTAAAGCCATTGTTGGTGTTGTGTGAGGGCAAGAGCGCAGGTTCACCAACAACGAAAGTATATATACTATAATGAAGAACCAGCCTCGCGGCTGTTTTTTTATTGCGCAAGTTTTTGGAGTTGCTTTTTAGTAATGAAAGCATCGATAAGTTTTTTGATCACGTTCTTATCTTCCTCATCCATACTCTCAATAGCTTTAAACTGATTGATTAGCTCAGCATCGTTGAGTTTAGTTTTAGCTTTTTCATCAGAGGCTCAACCGTGAAGTTACACTTACGGGCGAAGGATATTTTGATATCATTCATGACCTCTCTCAACCCTTCATTGTACATACAGGTAATTTGAGTACAACGGTGCTGGGTACAGCTTTTAATATCAAAGCATATCCGCAGGCAAATGATATAACGGTAACGGTAACACGCGGTAAAGTAAAAGTGAGCGATGAAAAGAAAGTGATCGGTATCATTACTCCGGATCAACAGATAAAATTCGATAAG
Source organism: uncultured Bacteroides sp. (assembly GCA_902168185.1). GTDB lineage: Bacteria > Bacteroidota > Bacteroidia > Cytophagales > Cyclobacteriaceae > Ohtaekwangia. Next base: position 1,531 of record CABHOV010000069.1, on the reverse strand, counting down.
CTTCAGCAAAAGTCACAGCAACAACAGGTGGACAGTCGTGTAGCCATAGCGTGGTCTGACAAGGATATTTTCTTTGATGACATCACGCTTGCAGATGTAGCCCTGGCGTTGGAGCAACGATTTCATATAGCGATAACTTTTGATAATGAAGCGATAAAGGCTTGCCGCCTTACAGCAACGTTTGTGCGCGGTGAAGACCTGAACCAGATACTAACGGTGATCTGTGAATTCAACGGTTCGCATTTTACCCGTGACGCAGCAGGCAACGTTCTGATACAGGGAGGAGCCGGATGCTGATATTTCAAGATATATAGATTAACCTAAACTGATAGACCCAACCCAAACCTATGAAAAGATTATACGCTGAGACCTGAAGCATCCCGAAGACTCCCCGCCAAGGGCAGGGAGCTTCTTCAGAAAGCTCCTGTTGCACGACTGGCATCGGCAACAGGTGTGTTTTAAATAATTCCTCAATCACTTAAAACATATCAAAAATATGAATTTTTCTGTGTCTCATGCAGAAGGGAGGCCGTGTTTTATCCATACGGCAAACCTTGCATGGCTGATCCATCAACCATTTATTCGTCAGCTTATGCGCATTAGTTTACTTCTGATGGCTTTTTCACTTACGTGTCTCACGATGCTTCTGGCCACGCCAGGCAAAGGGCAAGGCGCGGAGACCACGCAGGTTACACTGGAACTCAACGATGAAACGTTGGTGTCTGCGCTTAAAAAAATAGAACTCAAAACTCCGTTCCGTTTTGTATACCGGAACAAGGAAATTAAATCGGCTGATCATCTTTCATTGCCCGAGGGTACACGCAGCGTATCGGAGACACTCGATCTTTTACTCGCAAACAAGTCTCTTACATTTCGTCAGATCAATAATAATATTTTGATTGAACGCAAAGAAGATATAGCGGTCCAAAACGAGCTGACAAGTGAAAGTGATGCACCTATACAACAAAGTGTTACAGGCAAAGTAACATCTGCTGAAGATGGAAGCCCGTTACCGGGTGTAAGCGTATTGATAAAAGGAACACAAACCGGTACAGTCACCGATGTGGAGGGTAATTATTCCTTATCGACAACTGGAAGTGATGCTATACTGGTATTCTCGTTTATAGGGTATCAATCCACGGAAGTGGCAGTAGGTGGAAGAAGTACAGTAGACGTATCGTTGCAAACCGATGTCACGCAACTCACCGAGGTAGTGGTTACATCCTTTGGTATAGAGCAGGAAAAAAGATCTGTTGGTTTTTCTGCGCAAGCCGTAAAAGGAGAGAACCTGATTCAAACACGTCAGCCCAATGTCGTCAGCGCCTTGCAAGGTCAGGTATCCGGTGTTCAGATCACCAATGCCGGTGGTGCACCAGGTACGAGTGCCCGCATTGTTATCCGTGGTTTAACCTCACTGAATACATCTGGAAACAATCAACCGCTTTTTGTTATTGATGGTATACCGATGGATAACAGTACGGATGAGTCTCCGAATACATCACGCGGTTTGAGTAATCGCGCAGCCGATATA
>CABHOV010000068.1 GCA_902168185.1 uncultured Bacteroides sp. | reverse complement strand
TTTCAACCACGTCTTACTGGTGGCGCAATAATTGCAAAGGACGGATGACCACCGCTTAATTTTCGTCTATGTTCAGAAATTATCTCACGGCCGCACTGCGGAACTTATTAAGAGAGAGAACCAGTACTCTCCTTAACATCGCGGGTCTAACCCTCGGTATAGCTGGAAGCATTATTCTTTTTCTTATTGTTCGAAACGGAAATTCGTATGATCACTACCACTCGAAGTTCGACCGCATCTATCGTATAGTAACAGAATCGAAAGGAAACAACGGTGATACTTTTACGCAAGGTGTTCCACCTATATTGTCCGATGCTTTCCGGAACGACTTCCCTGAAGCTGAAGAAGTGGCTTTCACATCTTATAGAAGGGGCAGCATGGTGAGCGTAGTGCAGCGTAATGGACAATTAAAAAAATATGAAGAACCAACAGGTGTTGTGTTCACACAATCTTCATTTTTTAAAATCTTCGATCGACCTATACTAATCGGTTCAAGCGACAAAGGGTTGGATGAACCGAATAATGCAATTATTTCCAGACGATGGGCCATTAAATATTTCGGCAAGGAAGATGTAGTTGGTGAGATCCTCAGGTATGACAACAATGACTTCAAAATTTCTGCAGTGATGGAAGATTTTCCTCCCACTACAGACTTCCCTTTTGAACTCATGCTCTCTTATACCACTATTGAAAAGTCAATGGAGAAGGGCGGATGGGGTGGTATCTCAGATTCAGATAACTGTTACTTTCTGTTAAAGGAGGGTGAACTTATCGACAAGGTTGATCAACGAATGTCGGCCTTCGCAAAAAAATATATAGGTACAGGAGACAATGGCAGTGCGGGCTCAAATTTTTTAATTCAACCCCTCGCCGAAATACATTTCGATATGAGGTTCGGCAACTATAACAAGAGGATGCCTCAAGCGGCAAGCATTGCCTTCACGGTCATAGGTATATTTCTTCTGATTACAGCCTGTATTAATTTTATCAATCTTACTACAGCGGAAGTAATCAAGCGAACCAAAGAAGTCGGTATACGCAAGGCGCTGGGAAGCTCACGCGTTGAGTTGATTATAAAATATCTGCTTGAGACATCGCTCGTTACTATAGCAGCAGTGTTTCTCGCTATCTCAGTTGCTCAACTGGCACTTGGATTTCTGAATCCATTTCTTGAGCTGTCACTTTCGCTCGACGTTGTTACAGACCTCACACTTTGGGGATTTCTAATTTTTATTACTGTTATAGTTTCATTGTTGTCAGGATTGTACCCGGCCATTGCAGTGTCATCCCTTAGGCCTGTGATGGCGTTGAAAAATCAAGTTAGCGGTACGCCTTTGTCTGGTACAAATTTTCGCAAAGGGCTCGTGGTATTGCAATTTTTCATTTCGCAGTTCTTCATTATCTGCACCATTGTAATCGCAGAACAAATGAATTTTATACTGAGTCAGGATATAGGATTTAATAAAGACGCGATCATAACAGTTCCCATTCCGGTCGCTGACGGCAGCAATGACCCAGGCAAAATGCGAGCATTAAAAAATGAGATCCTTGCGTTGCCTGGAGTTGAAAGGGCCACATTGAATGCTACACCTCCAAGCGCTAACAGTGTAACCGGCACAGATTTCAAAATCGTAGGCAATGAAGATGATTTCAAGACTCAGATTAAACCGATAGACGGTGACTACTTGGAAGTTTTTGGCGTAGAGGTTATCGCTGGCCAGGGCCTTTTAGATTCCGACACAATCAACGGGCTTATGGTAAATGAAAGATTAGCAAAAATTGCTGGCTTTGATAACATTGATGAAATTGTAGGAAAGGAGATAGAGCTTTCGGGACAGCATCTTACGGTGAAAGGTGTAGTAAAAGATTTTAATACAACAAGCCTGGAAAAACCGATCGAGCCGGTTATACTATTCACAAACATCAATGATTTTCGGAAACTCTCTATCAAATTAAAACCAACGGATATTGAAGAAACGCTCCTTGCTATACAGGCGAAGTGGTCACAAATATACCCGGAGTATATATTCAGTTACAATTTTCTTGACGAACAGATTTATAACCTATACCGTGGAGAACGAAAGATGTCGACACTACTGACTATTTTTTCATTCATCGCAGTCTTCATTGGGTGTCTGGGCTTATTCGGACTAGTAACTTTTATGGCCAATCGTAAAACAAAAGAGATCGGTCTCAGAAAAGTGCTGGGCGCGTCAGTGCAAAGTATTATGCTATTATTCTCAAAAGAATTTGTAAAACTGTTGCTGATCGCGTTTCTCATCGCTGCACCAGCAGCAGGCTTCATGATGCACACAGTTCTTCAGGAATTTGCATACCGCATTCAACTGGGGCCTGTCGTTTTCCTTGCAGGATTGAGTGCTACATTCTTAATAGCTTTCCTTACCGTGGGATATAGATCGTTCAAATCTGCCAGTGCAAATCCTGTCGATTCGTTAAGATCGGAGTAGGTTAAATGTTGAGACGAAAGCTTACGCCGTTTACCATGAGGCGTTAGGATTTTGCAACGACTATATATATATTAATCCCCACCAGAGCTCCTATACATCAGAGTCCCGGAGGCCGGAGACTCTGATGGGTGGTAAGGAAATCAGAGACGGAACATACGATAAGGATTTAAAGAAATTGGAGATTAATGGAAACAGCTTTTAGAATCACAAAGTATAATCCACTATTAAGAGATAACACTGGGAAATATTTAAAGGATGAGTGGACATCATTTTCTGATGTGGGTAAATACTTCAACGGCACTTTGTTTGATATCTATGAATATTATGAGATTGAGAGTAAGTATGTACGCGCTATACAAATTCTTTTAGAAGGTAATTGTGTGGATACTATAAGGGTGTCCAATCTGGAAAAATTTGACGTTGGCGATAAGATGGATGATTCTTTAAAGGAACTTTATAATAAAATTGAAAGCAATTCAGCTTTTGATTTGAATGAGATTGATAATATAATAAAATTGATACTTCGAGAATATATATGGTGCGAATTAGAGTCATTGAAAGGTGACATAAAGATTAAATTTGGTTATGATTACTATATGTACTTTTCATCAAAAAGAAGTCAGGGTGGTATTGTCGGACGAATACAAGATATAGGGCTGTATGTTGAGTGAACAGTAGTGTCTAAGTTCCTAAGCTGCTAATACAAAATCGAATCGATGAAATTTGTAAGGGCTCCTATACATCAGAGTCCCGGAGGCCGGAGACTCTGATGGGACGGTATCTTAAAATGCTTGATTAATTTTCAAGTAAAAAGCGATGTCTCCTTCACTCGTGTGAACAAAATCTAAACGCAAATCGACACCTGTCACTTGCTGTAGCATATATCGAACCCCTAATCCCTCTGATGCATACCAGCCATCATTGTCACGAGAGTTTCCGTCAAACCCATATGATCCTCCTGCAAGGTTGGCTACACCGAAAAAAGCAACCAATCGAAATCTGGTATCATTTATAGTATATCTATATTCTGTCTGACCACCTGTTTCGTACCTGGCTTTGAATTGGCCAGCCGGATAACCCCTTAGTAATGCTTTTCCTGATAACGTAGGCAAGCCGCTATCGGGTGTCTTTTCTGAACTGTATTGTCCGAAAAATTGCCATGCCCAAACATCAAGTTCTTTAAATCCTCTTGCATAATAACGAACATCCATTGTTAGTGAATAATACGAATTAATTGCTCCCAGCCAGTCGGGATTACTATTTACCCGCGCTGTTATCCAAGTCGCGTTTGATGGATAATATTTGTTTCTTCTTGAATCAAAACTTGCAGCAAAACCAAATCCTCCGGCACTTTCATTTGTTATACCATTCTTAGTAATAAATTCCTTTCCAATATCATTAATTGGTGAATAAGAAAGCCTTTTATAACTCAGAGGGGTTCCTAAATATATATTGTTTGCCACTTTAAGCATCAAAAGTTCTGCCAGCAGAACAGTCTTGATGTTGTATGCCACTTCGCCAAAAGTTTTATCAGAAAATTCATTGTTAGTATTTGAATAGGCTATACCTGTTGATGATAAGAGCCTGTTATCTTTTAGCCATAAATTATTATTGGCTAATACAGAATAACTTTTTGTAGTTGAATATTGACCTTCTACAAGTAGTTGGGATTTTGACGCGTTACTTTTATCGCCTTTGTATAAGAATGTTGATGTAACACCAAATCCCCACCCCATTAAAGGTGTGCTTGTTACCAATGGGACAATTTTAAAAGATTTTTCTGCCTTCGTTGTATCACTCTTTTGACTAAACGATACAATTGGTATAAATAACAGAACTATAACGGTAAGCTCTCTCATTTTTCGTTGATAAAATTCAGTCCAGCCGGCAGAAAATGATATCTATATTTACTTCCTTGATTTAAATATAGCTCAACTTACTTTTTGGTTCTAGACGGAGGCGTTTATGGGCTTCGGGCTGAATTTGTTTTTAGATTTTTCACTAGGACAGGCTCTTTACTATAGGCTTTAGTCCCCATTAGAGTCTCAGATGGGTGGTAGTGTGTGTCATTTTGATAACGGGTATATATAGATTTGTAAAAAGGTTTAAACTGCTAATGCAAATTGAAGTAAGGAATTTGCATGGGGCTCGTATACATCAGAGTCCCGGAGGCCGGTGACTCTGATGGGGTGGTAATTTTGATAACGGATATATAGATTTGTAAGATAAAAGTTCTAAACTGCTAGTGCAAATTGAAGTAATGAATTTGCATAGGGCTCGTATACAACAGAGTCCCGGAGACCGGTGACTCTGATGGGGTGGTAGGATAGAAAATCAACCTGATTTAATAAATGACAGAAAAAAACAGTGCTCAAAAATTAATTCACGATTATCAGAAGTTAGTCGATGAAATGTTGAATTTGTTAAAACAAAATGTCAAGGATAGGAAAATTAACTTAACTAATGATGAGGAAAGAAAAGGGATACTCACTGATGATAGTAATAGACATATAACATATAAAATGCACGGTGCAGGTTGTTTATTTAAAATAAATAATAGGGTTGTTATAGATGTAGAGTATGCAGGACCACGTTATGATGGAATTGATTATTGGTTCTTGACTCATTATTTTAATTCCTGTTCAGATGAATATCCGGAGATTAAAAATGAAAATCATTTAAAGGAGTTGTTTGATACCTTGACAAGTGAAGGCTACTTAATTAAGCAAGAGCATCTATACTATATAAAATCTATGTTTCATAATCCTAAAGAATTCGAATGGTAGTGGTTTTTTAAGGGACTATTTTTTCCAGGGTTAACCTCATCAGAGTTCCGGAGACCGGTGACTCTGATGAGGGCGGTAATACAATCTGGCTACTCTGATGAAGGATGGATGAATACGAAAAGGCAGTAACAAAAATTCATTGTAGCTAGCCGGGACTACTCAACAAAAGCAGCCAGTTTTTCAAGTGTAGATATAGTTCCGGCTTCATTGTCTTCGGGCTTGATGCCGCGGGGTATATTTTTAAAATGGAACGTTACTTCTGTTCCGTCCGGGTGCATGGCAAACGTTACTTCCATAATCATTTCACCAGCGAAGTCAGCCTCGTTTGTTTCAAAGTTTACGGCCTCAACAATTTTCTTGTTCGGTATGATCTCTATATAGCGTGATGAGAATTTGTCCTCCTTTCCTGCTGTCTTCCCTTTAGCGTTTACTTCGCTCTCCGGGTAAAACAACGACATGGTATATCCGCCACCCGCACGGAAGTTGAAGTTGTGTACTTTACCAACCATATCGCTGGGCGCCAGCCAGGCTTCCAACGCTTTTGCATTCGAGAATGCTTCGAATACTTTCTCTACCG
>CABHOV010000067.1 GCA_902168185.1 uncultured Bacteroides sp. | reverse complement strand
ATAGCTGGGATTCAACACCAGCATTTAGTCAGGATGGACGTACATTATATTTTGCTTCGAATCGTAAAGGCGGCTATGGAGGAACAGATCTATACTCTGCGCAAATGGATTCGCGCGGAAGATTTACACGGGTGAGAAACCTTGGTCCGGAAATAAACACCCCTGGTGACGAGTTGTTCCCCTATATAGCCGAAGATGCTAAATTATACTTCGCTTCGGATGCTCACCCGGGATATGGCGGACTTGACTTGTTTGTTGTGAAGCGTGCAAACGGTAAAACACAAATTGAGAATTTAGGTCAGCCTATGAATTCATCAGACGATGACTTTGGAATTTTTCTCTTTAAGCCTGATCGCGGTTTCTTCGCGTCCAACAGATCTGGTGGTAAAGGCGATGATGACATCTATACTTTCGTGAATGAAGATCCTAACCTAAAGGTTGTAAATTATTATTTGCAAGGTGTTGCTTATACAGAAGACAAAGATCAAAATCGTCAGATCCTCCCCAATGCAAAAGTTAGTCTTTTGGATGCCAAAGGTGATTTGATGCAAGACTATACAACGGGAAATGATGGCAAGTTCTTATTCAGAGTATATGAAAATGAGGATTACAATCTCGTTGGTGAAACGGATGGTTATCTCATAAAGCGTCAGAATTATACTATGAAGGGTAAGTCGGTTGATCCAAATTCATTAAAGGAACTGATCACAACCATTACCCTTGATACCCTTATCGTGTTGGATAGAATTGAGCTGAACAAGATCTTCGTTCTCGACAATATCTATTACAACTATAACAAATCAGACATTCGCCCGGATGCTGCCAAAGAACTCGATAAACTTGTTCAGTTGCTTGTAGATAATCCTGAAATAAAAATCGAGTTGGGTTCTCATACCGATAGTGTCGATACAGATGACTATAACCAGAGACTTTCACAAAGACGGGCCGAGTCTGCGGTTGCATATATAGTACAGCATGGCATTGCTCCTGATCGCCTGGTTGCCAAAGGGTATGGCGAATCAAAACCTATTGCTAGAAATACTAATCCTGATGGTACAGACAATCCTGTTGGTCGCCAGAAAAACAGAAGAACTGAATTCAAGATCTTAGAAGTAAGTTCACGCACCAAGCCAATACAGGATGAAGAGGTGGATGAAGAAGATAAGTATTTCAGGGATAACTGACCGATAGATATATACCTATAGTTTCCTTCGAGCAAAGTATAGGTTTAGATATAGAGTCAACACAACGAAACTTGTGTTGACTTTTTTATTTGCAATAAACAGAGTCTATAAATGAATCGCTGTGTTGCGGTTTCCAAAAGGTTTCATCTATAGCAATATTTTTATTTACTCCGGATTTAAACGATGGCACGGAGCTTGCGTTATCATAAGAAACAAACATCATATGAAAACGCTGCTACCTGTGCTGTTGCTAATGCTGGCCACTACTACATGTGTGCTTGGGTATGATTCTGGTATTGCGATTCAAACTGAAGAAGGAACCAGTATCCAGGTTTCTGTGAACGGAAAACTATATAATAAACATCCTGGAAAAATTGTTCGTGTGCGAAGCACTTCGGGTCTGTTTCACCTGGAGGTAAAAGTCTTAAATCCATGGAACAAACAATGGTATATAGTTCGTAAAAATGTTCGTATTGAAAAAGGATTTGAGTTTCAGTATAAAGTGATTTTTTCAAACAAGCTTAATCCTGAGATTGTAGAAGTAAAGAAGTATCCGATTTACTCGAAGTACTTCCTTAATCCAATGCTTTATAATCGTCATCCTGTTTCGTAATCATCTTCGTGACTTCGCAAGCATAATGAGCAACAAGGCAATTGCAAAAATTGTTAAGAGTCCGGTGTTCCAAAAAACAAATGGCGTATGGAAATTCCAATGAAAAATCCAGCCTATAAATCTACCTATGACACCAATCATAGCACCGAAAATTCCAAAGACCGCTCCTATCACTGCACCAAAGATTCCAATAACTGCCCCCAGAATTCCTCCTGCTATTCCAATCCAAATCGGAAATGTAACAATCAATAATATGATAACTAAGATTGTGTTGGTCGATGTACCGGAGCTCTTCGTTTGCATAAAAGATTAATGTTATGGTGTTGCCAAATCCAGAATGCAAAAGTCTTACCTGTTGTTGAAAAGATCGTTTCCAGCCTCTTGAGCAGCTTTTTTGTTTTTAATCCACCAAAAAATGTCAGGTTATGAACAGGGTTTTTTACAAATTCGTACACTAAGGAAAAAAGAAAAGGACCAGATTTCTCTGGCCCTTTACAGTTTAGGTTAAGGTAAAACTCTTTATGTCTAAAAAGGATACTCTCCTTTTTCGATTACATGTTTTGCTACTTTTCTTCTGGCCTCTTTCAGGTTGTACGCATCGATCTTCGTAAAACGTTTCAATCCCATGAGCATGAGTCGTTGTTCATCACCTTCGGCGAAAGATGAAATTGCTTCTCTTCCTGCAGAAGCAGCTTTGTTTACGGCGTAGTGCAAATAGATGATTGCCATTTCCTTTTGAATTTCTACAGCAGCTTCACCTTTTAGGGAAATCAATTTTTCTACACGAAGTAAAACAGATTCCGCTATATATGCTTCGATGAGAATATCGGCCAGATTCATAATGATCTCTTGTTCATCGGAGAGCTTCATCATAAACTTCTGAACAGCGGCCCCTGCTATCATCAAGCCTGCCTTCTTAAGATTTGCCAAGGCTTTTTTCTCCTTCACAAAAATTCCTTCTTCTTCGCTGGCGCCAAAATCAGGAATTGAAAGTAAATCTTTTTGCACAGCCATCGCAGGATTCATCAAGTCGATTGATCCTTTCATAGCGCGCTTCAACAGCATGTCAATTGTGAGAAGCCTGTTGATCTCATTTGTGCCTTCGAAGATCCGGTTGATACGCGCATCTCGATAAGCGCGATCCATAGGACCTTCTGCCGAGAAGCCCATACCTCCATAAATCTGAACACCTTCGTCTGTCACATAATCCAACACTTCAGATCCATGTACTTTCAAGATTGCACATTCAATTGCAAAATCTTCTAGTGATTTCAAACGGGCTTTAGAAGAATCCAGCCCGGCTACTACAAATGCATTGTAAGCGTCATCTATATTTTGACTTGCACGGTAATGAGCAGACTCTGATGCAAAAATTTTGGTGACCATTTCTGCAAGCTTGTATTTGATCGCACCAAATGAAGCCAAGGGTACACCGAACTGCTTGCGCTCATTTGCATATTTTGTAGCAAGAGTTACAGTATGCTTACTTCCGCCCAACGCAGCTATACCAAGTTTAATACGTCCGATGTTCAGGATGTTAACGGCAATCTTGAAACCATTCTCTCTTTCGCTCAACAGATTTTCAACCGGAACTTTACAATCGTTGAAGAAAATCTGACGGGTAGATGAACCTTTGATTCCCATCTTTTTTTCTTCTTCGTTCATGGTGACACCTCCAAAAGTTTTTTCAACAATGAAAGCGCTCAGGTTTTTATCGTTATCAATTTTTGCAAAGACTACATATATATCTGCAAAGCCACCGTTGGTGATCCACATTTTCTGGCCGTTGATCACATAGTGTTTCCCGTCCGGTGTTAATGTAGCTTTCGTTTTACCACTGTTAGCATCCGATCCGGAATCTGGTTCTGTTAAACAGTAAGCAGCTTTCCATTCACCGGTTGCGAGTTTGGGTATATATTTCTGTTTTTGTTCTTCGTTTCCATAGTACAAAATCGGAAGGGTACCGATACCTGTATGCGCTGAAAGTGCTACTGCTACCGAGTGACCGGCACCAATAACTTCAGCTACGAGCATCGTTGTATTGAAGTCCATTCCAAAACCACCGAGTTCTGCAGGCACAGATGTTCCCAACAAACCGAGTTCTCCGGCTTTATCTAAAATTGAAGGCATCAACTTCGGATCTTTCATCGAGTCGATTTCATCCAAGCGCGGCCAGACTTCTTTGGCAAGGAAATCCTTGCACTGCTGCTGGATCATGCGTTGCTCTTCATTGAATTCTTCCGGAATGAAAATTTCGTTAGCCGTTGTTTCGCGAATCAAAAATTCTCCGCCCTTGATAGCTTGCTTTTCAGTTGTGGTAGTACTCATAACCGTTAATATTTTGTAGGATAAATTTTAGCTTAAAAATTCATAGATGCCCGCAACACCTTGTCCACCTCCGACACAGGCTGTAACCATTCCGTATTTCTTTTTCTGTCTGCGCATTTCTCCGAAAAGCTGCACCGATAATCTTGCACCTGACGAACCCAACGGGTGGCCTACTGCGATGGCTCCTCCGTTTACATTCAATTTTTTTCTGTCGATGCCAAGCTCCTTTACTACTGCCAGTGATTGTGCTGCAAAAGCTTCATTGAGCTCAAACAAATCAATATCATCTAATTTGAGGTCAGCAATTTTTAGAGCTTTGGGAATTGCCGCTACAGGACCAATACCCATAATGCGCGGATCAACACCTGCTACTGCGTAGCTCACCAATCTGGCGATCGGTTTAAGATTTAACTGCTTCACCATTCTTTCAGACATTACTACAACAAAGGCAGCACCGTCTGATGTTTGAGAAGAATTACCAGCTGTGACAGTTCCTCCGGCAGCAAAAACAGGTTTTAGTTTTGATAAACCTTCTACCGTTGTATCAGCACGTATACCTTCATCCTTATCTACAATGAATTCCCTTGTTTTCTTTTTCATGTTCTCATCCACATATACTTCCTTTACAGTGATGGGAACAACTTCGTCTTTAAATTTCCCTTCCTTCCAGGCGGCAGCGGCTTTCATGTGAGACTCATATGAAAACTGATCTTGTTCTTCCCGCGAAATTTTGAATTGCTTCGAAACTTCTTCCGCGGTTAAACCCATGCTGGTATAATATGTAGGATGATCCTTTGCTATAGTATAATTCAGCGCGGTTTTGAAACCCATTACCGGAACCAGTGACATTGACTCTGTTCCACCGGCAATAATTATATCGGCTTGACCGGCATGAATGCGTGCACTTGCTATCGCTATAGTTTCAATACCGGATCCACAGTAACGATTCACAACCATACCCGGAGCATCCTGGCCAAGTGCGAGCAGCGAAATCATTCTGCCCATCTGCATACCTTGTTCTGCTTCAGGAACTGCATTTCCCACGATAAGATCGTCAACCATTTTGTTTTCAAGTCCGGGAACAGATTTCACAAGATGCTTGATTACATCTGCAGCCAAATCATCCGGTCTTGTAAAACGAAATCCACCCTTCTTTGCTTTTCCAACGCCAGTTCTAAAACCAGCAACTATATATGCATCCATAGTTTTTAATATTTTAGTTTCTAAGCGGTTTACCACCTGTAAGTATAGATTGAATTCTCTCCAACGTTTTCTTTTCTCCTGTTAGGGAAACAAATGCTTCGCGTTCCAGATCAAGTAAGTATTGCTCGCTCACTTCCTGCGGATACGATAAATCACCACCACACATAACGTTGGCAATCCAACGTGCGATCTTCATATCGTGATCACTTATATAATTACCCATGCGCATTCCTTGTACACCTGCCATGAAGAGTGCCATACCGGTTCGTCCTTGAACTTTAATATTTCTGGCTTGTACCGGCATTGTATATCCTGCGTCTGCCAGTTCTATAACTGCAGCTTTTGCATCCAAAATCTGACGATCTTTGTTAACAGAAATCCTGTCTTTCGTCCGGAGGATTCCCATCTCACGTGCTTCTTCCGCAGATAGCGCAACTTTCGCGGTGGCTATATTCATAAACGCATTTTGCAATGCATTCAGTTCGACATCTCCTTCTTCCAAAGCATCGCTTACACGTTTCGTTAATTCTTTTGTACCACCGCCACCAGGAATCAATCCCACTCCTACTTCAACAAGACCTATATATGTTTCGGCTGCAGCTTGTGCGAGATCAGAATGCAAAGTCATTTCACAACCACCTCCAAGCGTTCTTCCATGAGGCGCTACTACTACCGGCACAGATGAATAACGAATACGCATAACTGAATTCTGGAATTGACGCACCATGAAATCAATCTCATCGTATTCTTGTTCGATCGCAAACATGAAGACAAGTCCAAGATTAGCGCCTAATGAAAAATCAGCACCCTGATGTCCCACCACTAATCCTTTGAAATCCTTTTCCGCCAGATCTATAGCTTTGTTTAATCCTTCAATCACAGAACTTCCCAAAGTATAGCTTTTGCTATGCCATGAGAAATCGATTACTCCATCACCAAGATCAGTAACTTTCGATTCGGCATTTTTCCAGACTATATTATTACTAAGGTTTTCAAGAATTATAAACTCTTCCTTACCAGGGATGTTCTTATACGCCTTCGACAGGATATCATAATATTGACGCTTGCCTCCTTCTACTTTATAGAAGGATTTATTTCCGGAGGCAACCATATCGTAAACCCATTGCGCAGGTTTATACCCGGAAGCTTCCATTCCCTGAATTGCCTTTTCAACGCCTACTGCATCCCACGTTTCAAAAGGACCAAGTTCCCACCCGAAACCTGCACATATAGCATCGTCTATTTTATATAGCTCATCTGCAATTTCCGGAATGCGATTGCTCGCATACTGAAACAGTCCATAAAAAGCGTCGCGATAAAAATCTCCAGCTTTATCTTTACCTGCTAGCAAAACCTTGAATCGATCTTTGAGATTATCAATCGTCTTGGTTGTTTCCAGTGTAGCAAATTTTGCTTTCGCCTTTGGTTTATACTCCAGCGATTTAAGGTCCAGTGTCAGGATCTCTGTTTCGCCTTTTGCATTTTTTGATTTTTTATAAAAGCCTTGTCCTGTTTTATCACCAAGCCACTTATTTTTTTCGAGCTGATTAACAACCTCAGGAAGTTTAAACATTTCGCGGCCTTCATCATTCGGCAGCGCTGCATATAGATTGTTGGCAACTTTTACGAGCGTATCCAATCCAACCAGGTCGGAAGTTCTAAACGTTGCAGATTTAGGTCGTCCGATTACGGGTCCAGTCAACTTATCGATCTCGTCTACATTGAGATCGAACTTGCGCATGGCATCAATCACTTTCAACAAGCCCCAAACGCCAACGCGATTGCCTATAAACGCAGGTGTATCTTTACAAAGCACCGTAGTTTTTCCAAGGTATAGATCGCCATAGTGCATCAGAAATTTTACAACTTCAGGATCTGTATGCGGTGTTGGTATAATCTCAAATAATTTGAGATAGCGTGGCGGATTAAAAAAGTGCGTTCCTGCAAAGTTCTTTTTAAAATCTTCACTTCTTCCTTCCGCCATTAAGTGAATCGGTATACCAGATGTGTTGGAAGTAACAAGTGTTCCCGGCTTACGGAATTTTTCCACCTGCTCATATACTTTCTTCTTGATGTCAAGATTCTCCACTACTACTTCGAGGACCCAATCATAATCCTTGATCTTGGGCATATCATCATCGAAGTTGCCAAGCGTAATGCGCGAAATAAATTTCTTACTATATATAGGACCAGGATTCGATTTGATCGAACGATCAAACGAGCCTTGCACTATACGATTTTTTACAACCTTACTTTCTGGTGTAAGACCTTTTGCTTTTTCTTCATCGGTAAGTTCCTTTGGTGCAATGTCCAATAACATAACCTGGCAACCAATGTTTGCAAAATGACAGGCAATGGCTGAACCCATTACTCCGGAACCTAAAACAGCAACTTTGCGAATAGAACGTTTCATACTTACTTTATGATTTGATGTGTTCGTGCATGAATGTCACGCTGCACGAAGTTAATTCTCTACTTTTTCGTAAATGTTATTTCTTTCTACAATCTGATTTATGTTTTGCAGTACATCAAAGAACACGGCAAGTTTATCGTGATCAATTTCCTGGCGCACTGCATTATTAAAAACTAAAACTGTTTGACGCGAAATTTCTTTTTTCTTCTTGCCAAGCGCTGTCAGAAAAATTCTGATGGAGCGTTTGTCTGTCG
Source organism: uncultured Bacteroides sp. (assembly GCA_902168185.1). GTDB lineage: Bacteria > Bacteroidota > Bacteroidia > Cytophagales > Cyclobacteriaceae > Ohtaekwangia. The sequence goes on along the minus strand of CABHOV010000067.1, from coordinate 124,050 downwards.
GATCAGGCTTGCGGTATATAAGTTTTTTTTCTTCCATGGTTTTGAGCATACGCGTTAAGCTTCTTGCTTCAAGACCCATGAGTGGAGCAATCTTCGTTGCTGGAGTTCCTTCTTCTGAATGAATGTTCAGCAAAACAAATCCGATAGACGTAGTGATATCATACTTGCCCGCCTGTTGATTATACATTCGGGCAATAGCATGCCATGCTGTTTTAATATGATGATCTACTGTTTCTTCCCTCCGCATACGTTTGAATCAGGGATAGCGAAGGTAGAAAAATTTTGTTATGCATGCAGAGTATTGTGAAGTTTTTTTGACCCTGTCAGAAAATTTTTAATGAGTGAGTACAGACGGTAATTACACAGAAACGCTCAAGAAACAAGTTCCAAAACCAATCAAACCAACTAGTAACGCGGATAGCAAATATGTTTTTCCAAGATCTGGGCGTTTTCTTATAAAGTAGAGAACGCTAATTACAGAATTAGCACCAACATGAAGTACCAAAAACATCGCAGTCAATATTAAAACGCCAAGTTCTCTCTCTGGCCCTTGTGTTTCCACGACAATCAGTGTGCAATAGATAAACAGAAGAACCAGGTTAATGGCCAGAATTTTTGTGTTCATACGGTTTCCTATTTTGAAATCATTCCAAGGTCAATAAGATGTTGTTTCTTATCGTCTCTATAAAACAAATTCATAGTTTCGAATGGAATAATTTTAAGATCCTTATTAACAATATGGACACATGAACGCTTCACCGCGCGTACATCAAAATTACTTGCGTCCATAAATTGCATGATGATGATGCGAAACAGATTTTGGTAATGCAATTGAGGTGCATCGATAGCAGGAAGGCAACACAAGATCGAATGCATTTCTTCAGTTGCTTTCTCAACGGAGTTACCCGTGCTGAAAAGTTTTATCATATGACTTTTCAAGCGATCATCTTGTTCATAGACAATTGTATTTTTTGAGTTATTCAGAAGATCGTCAGGATTAACATAACGCGTAAGCGGAAAAACCTGTCCACCTATTTTTAGTGCGTAGGCCATGGCAAGTGCATCTGGATTACATGGGACAGGAATCAAATCGTCTTCAGAAAAAATTGGCGACTGTCGAAGAATTTCATGTCGCACGTCTGTTAACGTCATACGATTTTTTCGCTGATCAAAATTTTCGAGTCTGCCAGCAACTTGTGTAGGTTGAAATGTTACGCCTCGTACACATGGTTGCTTCAGCGCGAAGTCAATGATCTCGCCAATTTCATCATCGTTCAAACCTTTTTGGAGAGTCACCACCAGCGTTGTTGATAAATTATATTTATTCAAATGCTCTAGTGCTTTCATGCGAATGTCTGTCAAATCAGCACCTCTTAAAGTTTTCAGAGCCTCAGGTTTAAAAGAATCAAACTGTAAATAAATTTCAAAGTTGGGCACGTACTGCGCTAACCTTGCTACGAAAGTCTCATCCTTTGCTATGCGGATGCCATTTGTATTGATCATGACATGGCGGATAGGCTTTGTTTTCACCAAATCCAATATTTCAAAAATTTCAGGATGAAGTGTTGGTTCACCACCACTCAACTGAACTACATCCGGCTCTCCTTCATTTGCTACAATAGCATCAACCATTTGTTCTATTTCAGCAAGTGTACGATGACGACCGTGGTGCGGAGATGATTCGGCATAGCATGTCGGGCATGTGAGATTACAACGATCTGTAATTTCGATTAATGTGAGACAGGAATGTTGTTCATGATCTGCACATAAACCGCAATCGTATGGGCATCCAAAGTGAGTTTTCGTATTAAACTTTAATGGTGTTTCACCTGGTTTGAGATAATTACGACAACGTTTATAATATTCAATATCGGTAGCTATCAATGTTTTTTCAACACCATGCTCGCTACATCGCTTTACCATATAAACACAATCCTCTTCAAAAATGATTTTCGCATCAATACGCTTCAAACAAGTTGAACATATACTTAGCGTAAAATCGTAATAGATATAATTGCGTTCAGGCATGGAGCGGTTGCTGTAATGTTTTAGGAAAGATAATTACGCGATAATAATATAGAAGAGCAATAACACAGGAGATCTGAATCGAGGAAAGATTAAGATAAAGAGGTTCGTATGGTTTTATAAAATCAATCAGGAGTCTAAAAGCCAAATAAAGAACCATGAATATTTTAAATATACTTCCATTCTTTAGTGCACGTTTTTTTTCTAAGCTCCATAAAAGAATGAAGACTATAATTAAAAAAAGAATCTCATAAAGATTGGTTGGATGTCTCTTTATTCCATCTCCCAAATCAATCCCCCATTGTAAAGATGTTGCGTTTCCATATGTATTGTCTGAGAGGCCAGCAAAAAAGCATCCCACCCGGCCAATAATAATTGCAATGATTAGAGGAAGTGTAAAAAGATCACCAGATGAATTTCGTTCACCAATAATTTTCTTCACCAATTCAACACCGAGCAATCCACCAATAAGGCCTCCTACAATTGTTCTATTATTAAATGCTATTAATAACTGTCGATGTTCACCAAAGATTAAGGATGTATCTTCAAGTGCTCCGATCAATCTTGAAAAAAGAAATGCACCCGCTGCTGCTCCTATTATAATCCAGATTCTGTTTTCTGAAGTTATAGCGTCAGGATAGTTTTTCTTTCTAAATCGATAATATTGAAAGCCAATGAAAAATGACAATACTTCGAACAATAGATGTGAAGAGATCTCAATCTCACCAATCACTAAATTTATTGGAAACGTCATTTACATTTAAAACAGATAATTCGTTTTACATCCAACAAATTAGAACATCGAGTTATAACTTTAGTCATGAATTTTAAAGAACTTTTCGGAAACTATAGCCAAAAAGGAAAAGTTGTCGTCATCGGTATTCGTCCGAAACGATTGGAACCTCTGATATTTATACCTCAGGTCATGGCTTTGAAAGATATAGGCCTTGAAGGCGATCGCTATAAAAATCCTGGTGGTCCACGACAGGTTACATTGATTCAAGCAGAACATCTCGATTCAATTGCATCTTTTCTTGGAAAGGAAAAGATCGATCCTTCATTAACAAGAAGAAATATTGTCGTGAAAGGCATCAATTTGCTTTCGCTGAAGGAAAAGCAATTCCGAATAGGTGATGCTGTTCTTGAATATTCTGGCGAATGCCATCCTTGTTCAAGAATGGAAGAAAATTTGGGACCGGGTGGATATAATGCAATGCGTGGTCATGGCGGAATAACAGCCAAAGTAATTGAAGGCGGAACCATCCGCGAAGGAGATGACATTATTCCAATTTTAACTTGATAACGATACTTTATAAGATTGCTGCGATTAGCCGAATACCTGAATAGGAGGTATGTTTTCACGACTCTTACAATGATTTTAATAATTATTCAGCTAATACAGCACGAAATAGCCTTCAAGTCCGATAAATTCTGTCGCTCTCATTTTTCAAAATCTGCTTAATTCTTCAGCAAAAACGGAAATATTTTACGTCATCATTTTCAAATGCAAAAAGTGTGTTGTGTACCACGTTTCAACACCCCTGACAGATTTTTTTAACATTCGAATTGCGTTGGAAAAAATCTATCTTTGGGTTGGGTTATCTTAAACTGTCTACATGAAAAGGCTTTATTTCTTCGTCTGCTTGCTTCTAGCAAGTTCAACGCATCTTTTTGCTCAATTGTCAGGCACTATTACCGTTGGCACTACCGGAATGTATCCTGATTTGACTGGCACTACCGGATTGTTCAATGCTATTAATGGAAGCGGGATGAATGGAAACGTAACGGTTAACATCGTCTCTGATATTGTAGAGCCTGGCACAGTTAGTTTAAATCAGCGCACTGAATTTGGTGGTCCTTTTATTTTAACCATCCGCCCGAATACAAATGTTATGCGTACAATTTCAGGCGATATAGGTGGTGGCTTGGCGCTGATACGATTCACAGGATCTGATCGGGTAATTTTTGATGGAAGAAATCCCGCTGATGCAAGCTTTGATTACTCAAACCGATATCTAACATTCCGAAATACATTTACAAATGCGACTCCTGCAGGCGAAGGTATCGTGTTCAGTTTTACAGGTGGCGCAGTGGATAACTCATTACGGTCGCTGATTATCGAAGGCAATGACGCAACCGTAAACCGTGGCGTTGTTTTTTTCGGGGGTAGCGGAAATAATAACAACGTAGTTGAATATTGTGACATCAAAAATTCTAACCTGCGGCCTTCAAACGGATTATATTCTTCAGGATCGTTTGGCAATCCGAATCAAAATAATATAGCTCGTAACAACAGAATCTATGATTTCTTTTTTGGAAACGGGACTGTTAATTCAGGCAAAGGAATTTTTTTAAGTACAAACAACGATAATTGGACAATCGAAAATAATTCGATTTATCAGACATCAGCAATAAACAACACAGCCAACAAGGATATATACGGCATTAACATTACGAGTACAGGTACATTTTATGTTAGAAATAATTATATAGGAGGCGATAGCCCTTTAGCAGAAGTTAGCAGCATACCATGGACTTCCTCAAACAGTTCTGCTTATTTCAGATCGCGCCTCATTTGGATTGAGCCGAGCTCCGGTACAGTTACAGTTGAAATATCTGATAATGTTCTTACAAATATTTCATCCACCACTACTTCATCTTTGTCAGATGTTTTGTTGACCGGTATATATGCAAATAATTGTAACTGTACGATTGAGGATAATTATATAGGTTCTCAAGTTAATGGTACTGGAAATATTTCCGTAGTGGATGACAATGCCGGAGGTTCGGTAATAGGAATTTCAACAGCGGGTACGCGACCCGTTATCATTCGAAGAAATACAATTCAAAATTTTTCGGTTTCCGGAACAGCGGCCATACCGACCACATCTGCATTATTTCGAGGGATTGATATAAATGTGTCGAGCACTACATACTCCACGATTTTAAAAAATACAATTGTAAAAAATTCTGTTACGAGTAACCCGGCATCCGTTCAAAATATATTCTCGGGAATTCACAGTGGTACATCTGGTGTTCGTGCCAATATTATTAAGAATGAAATAGGATCTCCAACGGATAACACACTGGCGAATACAATTTCATTAGGAGGCTGTACTACGTGTCCTGCTTCTTATGAAATCAATGGTATAAATGTAAACACAAGCGATAACGCGAGTTATGTTGATAAAAATAAAATCGGGTATCTGTCTGTTTCGGGTGTATCGAGTGTTGAGCATACTACAGCTGGTATAAGTGTTGGCGGAAATGTTGTAACCGTTCAAAGGAACACGATCAGTAACATTAACACGACATCGGATTACACAACGATAGCCGGTATATTAATTGGAAGTTCTGATGTTAGCCTTAGCGTTGTAAACAACATGATCGCACTTGGCGATGCCATTACAACGGATGCGAGTATCTACGGTGTATATAATTCTACGGACAACACATCTCCGATTTCCATCTTTGCAAATTCGGTGGTTGTTACAGGAACTGGTGCCGGAGGTAATTTGGACAACACGTTTAGTTTTTTCAGAGCATCAAGTTCTCCAGCTGATATTCGCAGCAATATACTTTTCAATAATCGCACAGGTGGTGGTAGTCACTTTGCAATCGGGACTAGTAGTCTCGCCAATTTCAATACATCATCATCAGACTACAATTTGCTTTATTCGGGCAACTCTTCTACCACAGGTTTAATTAATTCAACAAGCTATGATTTTTCAGGCTGGCAAGGTTTCTCAGATGCGAATTCCAAATTCTCAGATCTTGGCACAATAGCATCATCACCAAATGGAAAATTTATTTCCCTTGCAAATGGAGATCTGCGAATTCCGGAAGATGGCTCGAGCGTTGTCGATGACAACATTGTTGATCAAGGTGCATCAGTTGTAACAGAAGATATTGATGGCGCGCAGCGCCTCGCCGTACCCGATATTGGTGCAAGCGAAGTTTTGATTACGTGGCTTGGTGGTTCTGCAGGAAATGAGACAGATTGGTTTACTGCGGCAAACTGGTCTGGTAGTGTTGTTCCTTCATGCGGAGCACGAGACCGGATAAAAATTCGAAGCACTACATTTCAGCCAAACATCTCTGCTGCTGTAGTTGTAAAAGAACTTGTAATTATTGAGGATGCTACCGTTACGTTATCAGGTGCAGGAAGTATTGATCAGTGTTCTGATGGTATTGCTCCTTATGGTATAGTTGTTAACGGTACACTATCTGTTTCCGGAAGTCAACAAATAAGTTTGATCGGAAATTTTACTCAGAATAATATATTTAATGCTGGCTCAGGAACAGTAACGCTGGACGGGACAAATGCGCAGCAACTGATGGGCGATGATGAATACTCGGTATATAATCTTATTGTTGATGGAGGTTCATCCAAAAACGTATTGCAAAATGTAGTCGTTGAAAATGTAATGACATTTATAGCTGGCGTTGTTAACACATCAAGTACAGGGTATATAATTTTTGGCAAGAGTGGAAGTTACACAGGTGTTACTAATGCGACTTACATTGATGGCCCTGCCGGCAAGCGAACAAACGGATTGGGTACGTTTAGTTTTCCGATCGGAAAAAATGCTTCACTTCGTCCGTTGTCTATAACTTCCACCAATACGCCGTTAACAACATTTACTGCAGAATATTTTCCGGTGAGTGCCCTTGATACATATGGTTCCAGTCAGGACGGATCTCTACAAACCATCAGTGATATTGAATACTGGATTTTGAATCGTTCAGGAATAACGGATGCATCTGTTACTTTATCATGGGATGAAATCAGCGGTGTGTCCGCAGATGCTGGTAGTCCCGGGCGGGCGGATCTTCGCGTTATAAGATGGGACGGTTCTCGTTGGGTTAACCATGGTGGAAATTCTATTTCCGGAACACAAAGTGCGGGTACACTTACAAGTGATTTGATTACAGCTTTCAGTCCGTTCACTTTAGGATCGGAAGATCCAATCAATCCTTTGCCTATAAATCTGAAAAGTTTCAAAGCGTATCCCGTGAATGGAAAAGTTAAACTCGTGTGGACGACCACCAGCGAATTGAATAATGATTACTTCACGATTGAAAATTCAAGGACAGGAGAATTTTTTCAAGGTATAATAAAAGTTCAGGGCAACGGCACGAGCAATGATGAACATACCTATACTGCCTGGGACAACACTCCTTATACCGGACTTTCATACTATAGATTACGTCAAACAGATTGGAACGGTCTGTCAAAAACATTCAAACCAGTTTCTGTTGAGATCGATGAGAATTCATCGAAAGGTCAGCTTGTTCTTTCTTCGAATCCGGTTCAGGAAAATGAATTTTCTGTGCTCATCCGATCTTTCAACGAAGATTCAAATGTGGAAATCAGCTTAACGGATATGTCAGGTTATGAGTTAACGAGAAAGTTAACATCAACAGATGAAGACGGTTATGCAGAAGTGCTTTTCACAAATGAATATCCGAATGGTGTATATATCGTTAAGGCAAGAAGTGGATTTCACTCCGTTACACAAAAAGTCGTAATAGCACGATAAACTTTTTCAGAAAAATAAAAGAGTAAGACGAAAGCCTTACTCTTTTATTTTTTTGCAGTTGACTTAGCGCTAAGGCTAATTACCATCTGCTATTCAATGTTTCGTTTTGAAATTCCTTGATCTGATTGTGGCGTACATGCCGTTAAATTTTTTTAAAATTGAGGCTGAGCTTGATCAGAAAAATCGCCTCGCATAATACGATATCGTTTTCTTGCCTCGGCTGCGTAAACGCTTCCCGGATATTTATTCAGGAACTCCCGATAAATTTCCATAGCCTTCTCCTTGTCTTTTAGCTGACGCTCATAAATTTCTCCTTGTAAAAAATAAGCGTCATCCGTTAAAATGTCATCAGGAAATTCGTCTCTGATTTTTTGAAGAAGCGTCAGCGCATTTTCAAATTGACCGCGCTTCATTCGGATGTTTGCCTCAAGCCAATATACATCGTCCAATATAGTTTGATTCAAAATTGGTTTTCCTGAAACAGAAACACCTTGCTTTAATTTTTCAAGGCGTTGAAGTGCTTCGTCCGTTTTATTTTGATAAAGCATTAATTCTACAGAAGCATATTCTTTTAAAGCTTCTCCCACAGAATCGAATGCTATATTTTCTTTTATACGCATACTCAGGTCGAGTGCGTCATTTGCAATTTCGCGTGTCGTTGCTTCTTTTAAAATATCGAGATGTTCCTGTGCGAGTCGAAAATCCCCCTTGTAATATGAAAGCTTTGCATTCCTAAGTTTTGCCTCATAGCCAACGGGGTTTTCTTTTTGAGTTTTTTCAACTTGTGAATACAGAAGTGAAGACTCCCAGGGTTCACCTTTCAAAAGATATATATCTCCCAAATCCAATTTCGCTTTAGACTTCAGGTATAATGATGTTCTGGGATTAGCGATGAGTTTATTTAAAATTTTTACAGCGGAATCTTTTTGATCAAGATAGTTTGCGAATAACAAAGCTTCACTTCTTAAAGCTTCAAGAGCATTTGTATTTTCAGGATACTGCTTTATAAATTTTTGGTAGTCGCTCACCAACGTTTTAACAGAGTCCGAATTTACAGGATATACTTTTTTCAACCTGGCTTCTCGTGTCCTGATGAGTCCTAAAGTCGCCATCAGGTAATTTGGAGTTCGCGCATATTCACGGATGATATAGCGATAAATTTTTGCTGCGTTGTCGTAATCTTCATTGTCGAGCGCTACGCGAGCGACCTCCATACTTTTTTCGCCATCATGTTTATATCGTTTATCGTACGCACGTGCCTGGATGAAAGAAGCGTAAAAATTTTTTTGCTGCATCGTCACCCAAATCAGAAGATCTGAGTAAACTTCTACATCCGGAAATTCCTGAACGCGGTCGTACAAAAGTTTTTCAAGACTTGTCAACTCTTCTGGTTCCGTTAACAACGCCTGCATTACATTTTTGACATATTGGATGTTTGCAGATGTTTGAGTTACATAATTCAAATATTCCTGCACCATTTTGTCCTGGTTTCCCTTCAAGCGGTAAAGCATCGCAAGGTCTAAACTGAACAGGTTCGGGTTGTTTAAAAAATTTCGGCTTTCCGTGAGCGCGGTTATCCCGTAATCGAGTAGTGAACGCGATGAAAAGAATTCCGCCATTATCTTTATACGCTGCACGTTCATCTTATTCTCGGCAATCAGGTCGCGAAAGTAACGATCGGCTCTTGTGAGGTCCCCAGAACGCACGTAGATCAATCCTACGTCAAGCCTGTATTGCAAATTGTCAGGATCCCGCTTCAATAATTTTTTTAGGTACGCCTGAGCCTCATCGTAAACGCCGAGGTCAAGCATGGTGTTGATGTAATTATTGTAGATAAAAGAATTGTTAACATCCTGCTTTGAAAGCTCGCGATAAAGCTCGGCCGCTTTTTTTTTGTCGCCTTTCAAAAGGTATTCATTGGCGAGTTGTATTTCGGATTGATTCTGTGCGAAAGATGAACTTGAAAGAAGCACGAGAAATGTTAATAAGAATGTCACGGTACTAATAGTATTTATTATATTATATATATAGTATTTATAATTAGTCATGTCGAATTGTGGATAAGCTTTACTCCTTTTGGTGTGTTGAGTGAATGTAGAATTAATTTACGTTTTAAAGTTCTCTTTATCAAATGATTGAGAAGTTGTTAACATAGTTAATCAGTGTGGGTATTTAATGTGTGGACAATATGCATTGTTAATGCATGTTGGTAACATCACTTGTATAAACATTGATGTTGATAGAATTATTGGAAACGTATTTTTTGGTGATTTCATCCACGTTATCAATACTTATTAACAAGTTATGGATACTTTATCAACAAAGGTCCTACCTCCCAATTGGCCTTTAGATTTATAACGGAGGACCTCTTTTCGTTGGTATAGAAGCGGATTGGTTCTGGTTCGTCTTTGGTCAAGTAGTTACCTGGTGACCATTTGCCATCGTTGTTTTTATCTATTATAAGACGGATCTGATATTCACCTGGAGTTAAGTCTTCGAAGCTTGTTTTCTTGATGTCGTGTTGTGATGAAACTAAATTGAAGTTCTTATCCAACAACTCTATTATATAGTGAGGTTGCGTTGTTTCGATCTCAATAAATAAGATGCCGCTTTCTTCGAGAGTTTGGGGACGTAGTTGTTCTTCAAATCTTTTTGAGCTGTCAAGTTCAATACTTATAAATGATGCGTCACCTATATAGAGTTGATTGTTAATTATTTTCTTAGGTGTTGATTTGGAATCTTTAGAAGGTTTGGAAGGTGGTTGTTTTTGATTAACCGGTATTTCTGATTCTTTAGGTTTTTCAAGAAGGGTTTTGTCAAAGGTTTTTTCCAGTGTTAGCTTATTGTGAAGGCTATCCCATGAAATGTTTTCACGTGAAAATGTTACAGTCTTCATAGAGTCTATTCTATAAATAATACTGTCGAATCTAATGTCAAGCAATGGTTTGTTGAATTGTATTTTTCCTTTGATGATTCCTTTGTTGGCAATTACTTTAAAACCTTCCGATTTAATCGTGAATGCTTCGGGCTTCACTTCACGCTGATTAAATTTTGCATAGAGAGTTGTGTCTAATGTATTATTGATACTATCTAATGCTTGGAACCTAACGGCAACGCTATCCTTCGTATCAAAGGTGTTGTATACTTTTATGTTTGCTTGATCGTCTCCAAATGAAGAGAGAATCACTTCACCTGGAGATGTGAGTTTGTAAGACTTGAGATTCTTGGAGGTCTTGATATTGAAGTAAGTATTGTAGGGTCTTGAGTTAGTAAACTTTAATGTTCTGGCGTCAAGTTTAACCAACGGTATGGTTACTGCTTTTATGTTGGCTGTTAAGTTGATGCTGTCAATCAAGTATCCGTAGATTTCTGTTTTGCTGTCTATTAGCAAGTTCCTGTTCTTGTCATCGATGGCATATATATAATAAGTTCCGGGTTTTAGGTTCTCTATTATATAGTCTCCTTTTTCATTGCTCTTTGTTATATATACAGCTTTGTGTTTTAAGATATTGAAAGTGTCACTTTGATAAAGTGCTACAGTGATGTCTTTTAAATCTTTGTTTTTTATCGGATCAAAGGTTTTACCTTGGACGGATAATGAATCGATGTATGATCCCGTACTAAGCGCCAACTTTAGATTAACAGCTGGATTTTTTTCGGTGATATCTTGCACTGCATCTCTAAAGTTGAAAGAGTATGTTGTGCTGTCCTTTAATTTGGTTTTAAGCGTGAGGGTAACTTTATTTTTGTTGGCGGTTATCTCGTAATCTTTACCTACATCTGGTGTTATTATAACTTGCTCTTTAGGATTGCTCACAGCTACCATCTCATTGAAGAGTAATTCTATTTTGTCTCCTTTAAAGTTGATTTGTTGCTTAGCGGGGAATGATCTGACAAGTATTGGGGGTATCGTATCTTTTGGACCACCGGTTGGTGATGTTTGCCTTGCGCAAGAAAGTATGAAGAGAGGATAGATTAACCAGTGTAGATTTCTTCGGAAACTCATTTCTTAATTATATAAATCAGGCTAGAATATTCGCCAGTCTTTCTGGCAAGCATATTAGATTTCATTCCATTAATAACTGCAGATAGCATACCTCCTATTGTGTTCGTGCCTCTTCTATATTTTTCGCTGAGGAGAGAAATATAAAATGAATCGAGTTTCATTGGTATTGTGCGCTCAACTCTCAGACCATTTTTCTTCATAAGCATGCTCATGTTTTCACGTGAAAAATGCCATAGATGTCTTGGGACATCATATCCAGCCCAGTCTTCTTTATAATTGTTTCCATCCCAGCTCGAATGGTTTGGTACAGCAATAAACATTGTGCCAGTGTCACCTAGTTTGGATCTTAATTGTTGAATTGTGTTATCGAGGTCTGGAACGTGTTCCAGGACGTGCCACAACGTTATAGTGTCAAATGAATCTTCTTGTAAAGAATTAAGTGACTGATATACAGTTTGTTGTATTGATTTCTCAGCTTCTTTCCTTGCTAAATCAGACGGTTCAACACCGAAAACATTCCACCCATAGCTTTTGCACGATTGTAGGAATGTTCCAGTACCACATCCATAGTCGAGTATTTTTCCGGCTGTCTTTTGTGAGTGCTGTTTTAATAACTTCTGTTTCCATTCAAGTGTATAGTTTCGGGCGATCAGGTATATCTTATCAATGGCGCTTTTGGGTTTAGCGGAGTGTGATATGTAGTCTTCCGATAAATAGTATTCTCCTATTTTGCTATCCTCTGGTCTTGGGCTGGTAATTAGAAGTGAGCATGTATTGCATTTGATCACTGCGAATTTCTCATGAGATACGGTGTTGTCTGTGCCGTTAAATTGATTAGTGAAGTTTGAAGTGTTGCAAATGGGGCAGATTTTAATGCTTATCATTTTCCTAAGTAAATAGTTAATACAGAAATATCAGATGGTGACACTCCACTGATCCTGGTTGCCTGGCCGAGTGTTTCTGGTTTTATCTTTTTTAGTTTTTCCCGAGCCTCTAGAGATAATGCCTTTACACGATCGTAGTCAAAATCATTTTTGATTTTATAGTCCTCAAGGCTTCCGATCTTCTCGGCAAGTTGCTGTTCCCGCTCTATGTAATTCTCATACTTGATAATAATTTCCGCCTGTTCTTGTACTTCGATGGAATATTGATCCAGTAAATCGCTTACATCTTGACCGAATGTTTTTACTTCCTTCATTGTGAGTTGAGGCCTTTTCAGGAGATGTGCAATATTCACTTTCTCGGATATACCAGAGGTGTTGAAACCAGTTAGGCTTTCGTTGACATCAGCGGGATCAACCTTATGTTTTTTTAACTGTTGAAGAAGTGTTTGAACATCACGCTTTTTGTCCAGTACTGACTTTAGTCTATCGTCTGAAGCTAAGCCCAATTGGTGGCCTAACTCTGTTAGTCTTATATCCGCGTTATCCTGCCTGAGCAATATTCTATACTCAGCACGGGAGGTAAACATGCGATAAGGTTCTTGTGTGCCTTTGTTAACAAGGTCATCAATCAGAACTCCGATGTATGCTTCAGATCTCTTTAAGACGAAGGGCTCTTTCCCATGCGCTTTGTTGTGCGCATTTATCCCTGCCATGAGTCCTTGGCAAGCGGCCTCTTCGTAGCCGGTTGTTCCATTGATCTGCCCAGCGAAGTATAAGTTTTGAATGAGCTGTGTTTCAAGACTTAGGTTTAACTGTGTTGGCGGAAAGAAGTCATATTCTATGGCATAGCCTGGGCGGAACATTTTGGCTTTTTCAAATCCGGGTATCTTGGTTAAGGCACGATACTGTACGTCTTCCGGAAGTGAAGTAGAGAATCCATTTACGTATATCTCTACAGTGTTCCATCCTTCTGGTTCTACGAATATCTGATGACGTTCACGTTCAGCAAACCGATTTATCTTGTCTTCAATAGAAGGGCAGTACCTCGGACCCAGTCCTTTTATCCTTCCTTGAAACATAGGAGACTTTTCAAATCCCTTTTTCAATTCGTCATGGACGGTATCATTTGTATATGTAATCCAGCAGCTGGCTTGTTTTTGCAACGGTTGGGTATCACTGTATGAGAACTTGCCTGGGTTTTCATCTCCTGGCTGCTCTTCCATTTTAGAATAGTCAAGACTTCTTCCATCGATGCGGGGTGGCGTTCCAGTCTTCATTCTTCCAGCTTCAAGTCCTAAGGATATCAACTGTTCTGTTATTCCTGTAGCTGCATTCTCAGCTGCGCGACCGCCACCAAAACTTTTCTCGCCAATATGAATTTTACCGTTTAGAAATGTTCCATTAGTAAGTACCACAGATTTAGATCTGATTTCTATCCCCAAGTTAGTACGTACACCGACAGCCCTTCCATCTTCGACAAGAATCTCCTTTACCATTTCTTGCCAGAAGTCCAGATTAGGCGTTCTTTCAAGGGCCAAACGCCATTCTTCTGAGAATCGCATTCTATCGTTCTGGGTACGGGGACTCCACATCGCAGGACCCTTTGATCGATTCAACATTCGGAATTGGATCATGGACTTGTCAGATATGATTCCCGACAAACCACCCAAGGCATCAATCTCCCTTACTATTTGACCTTTAGCGACGCCCCCCATTGCTGGGTTACAAGACATCTGCGCAATGGTGTTCATATTCATAGTAATAAGAAGAACCTTTGACCCCATAGTTGAGGCCGCATGCGCTGCTTCACAACCAGCATGCCCCGCCCCAACAATTATTACATCGTACTCTGAAAACATCATGTTTACTTTAAGAAGGTGTCTATTGATAAAGTTCCACGTGGAACGAAAAGTTGCCCACAAAATTCATCCACATTTCCACATTTTGTTTCACGTGGAACAGTATTGCTTATGTTATCATTAGGTTTCACGTGGAACTTAGCGCAAAGATAGATAAGTGTCTTCCTTTTTTCTCATCACAAGCTTCTTGTCTGGAGACTTGTCGGAATAGCCTATCAAGTGAAGAACCCCGTGAATGATAACGCGATGAAGCTCGTGATCTGGCTCTACTTGAAATTTGAACGCGTTTTCCTCTACTCTATCTATGCTGATGAAGATATCCCCGTCAATTGATCCTTTCACTTCGCTTGTGTCAAAGGTTACGATGTCGGTAAAGGTTGTGTGATCGAGATATTGGATGTTAATCTCACGCAGGTAATTGTCGGAGCAGAAGATGAAGTTTAAGTTGCCAAGAGTCTTGCGCTCTTTCATAATAGCCTCTTTAATCCAACGGGAAGTCTTTCTTGGGTGAGGGAGTTTGAATTTGACGTCTTCTGTAAAGAATCGAATGGAAGCCATTAGGAGTTTACATAAAAGCTGAGTTCTACTATACGGCCAGCATCTTTGAAGTCAACCTCATCAGAAAGATGTCTCATTAAAAAGATTCCACGCCCTCCTGGCTTCTCAATGTTTTCTGGTGCTGTAGGATCAGGCAGGTTCTGATAATTAAAGCCCTGGCCTTCGTCTTTGATAACGAACTTAATCATGCTGTCGTTTAAGGATAGGCTTAAATGGACGTTCTTAGATTTGTCACTGGCATTACCATGTTTAATAGCATTGTTGACGGCTTCGGTTACGGCAATCATAATGTTGCCGTAAATGTCATCATCTAGATGAAAACGTTCCTTTGCATTGTCGATAAAGCTTTCAATCATTCTAATGTTCTCCATTAAGGATGGAACCTGGATGCTGATCGTGTTCATGTGCCGTAAATCCTGTTATTGGTTGCTCATTCGTTTAAAATACTCCCCTACTTCTTTCTTATAGTACGGGTATAACTTGGGTGGAACTGTTTTTAGCAATTCTACTTCTTTTTCCTTGAGTCGCAAATATTCTTCAAAAGCCTTAGGTATTTCTTTGTCATAGTCCTTGGCCGTCTCTCCTTTACGCTCTTCATCCATGTCTTGTTCACGCTGTGACTTTTCAGTTTCAAGCATACGAGTTAAGATATCTTGTTGACGTCTGATAAGCTGGTCTGTCAATTGTTTATTAACAAGATCCATCTCTGTCTGTTCCATTTTTGCGGGTAAGTCTCCTCCAGGGGCTTTACCTCCTTCTTTCATCTTTTCCTGCATTTCCTGAAGTGCTTTCCTGATTCGTTCTTGTTCTGCAGCCATTTCTGCTAACTCTTCAGATAACTGCCGTCCGGATTTACCGCTTCCTTTTAATTCCTGAATCTTTTGATTGAGCTGTTGCTGCATTTGACTGAGGCTAGGCTTTTGTCCTTTCTTCTTTGACTTACCCATCGATGGCTTTGCGTTTGCCATCATTTGCATCATCATATCAAAGTGATCATCCAGGAGCAAAGCAAGATTATTAATTGAAGTCATACTTGCCTGCATCTCCGTAGATGCTTGAGGTCTTTTCCGTTCGCGGTTCGCTTCAATTACTTTGTCAAGGTGATCGTTCAGCTCACCGACTTCCTTTGTAACAACGGAGCCCATAAAAGGATCACGCTTACCAAGTGCCAACAGACTGTCTTCCAAAACTCTTGCGTCATCCTTCAATTTGAGCTGTTGTTGAGCAAGTGTGTTAAAGCGAGGATCACTCTGGTTTAATTCAGCAAGATTTTTCATGAGGTTCTCCTGATCGAAAGAAAGCTTCACAAGACCATGAATAACCTGTCGGAGAGATTCCATGTTCTCCATATCCATTTCCATCTCCATGGCACTTTGAGCGCCTTCCATCTGCTGTTGCATCTTTTCCATCTTTTGAATGGATTTCTGTTGAGGTGTTTTCGATTTTGAAGGTTGATTTTGCTCTAACATCTCCTTGCTTTCCTCTTGTTCCTGCTGGGTTTCCTCGGTATCCTCCTGTGAAGGTAAGTCTTCATTCTTGTCTAATTCTTCTCCTAGCTTTTTAAGATCCTCTATCTTTTCAGATGTCTTTTTAAACTCCTCGTTTTGCTTTTCTTGTTCTTGGGCTAACTTCTGACTTTCTGATTTCTGATTCTCCCCTTTCTGTTGGTCTTTGTTGTTCTCGTTATTAGGCTGGTCTTTGCCACCTTCGTTCTTTTGCTGATCCTTAGTGTTTTCTCCCTTTTGATCTTTTCCTGATTTGTCTTTTTCAAGAGATTCAGTTTTTTCCAGAAGTGATTTTTGGTCTTTGACCTGCTCCTTTAAATCTTCAATTGTTTGATCAAGCTTATAATCGTATTGGAGTTGTTTGAAAAGCTCCAGTGTGCGCTCAAGCTCTTTTTCTAAGTTGTTTGTGTTTTGGTTAAGCTTATCGAGTACTTTTTGAAGTTTAGACACATCTGCATTTTCCTTTAAGAGCTTTTGAAGCTCTTCAAAAAGCTTTTTGGTTTCTTCGTCAAGCAATTCATTCATAAGCTTTTGAATTTGTTCAGCTTTCTCGCGAATCCGTTCGTCTTGCTTGGTGAAGGCTTCTTTCTTCTGTTCAAGCATTTTATTTTCCTCTTTCATTTGCTCGAGCATCTGATCAAGGCTTTGCTTTTGCTGAATAATATCATCCAGCATCTTTTTATCCTGCCAGTCAAGATTTTGTTTGCCTTTCAGCTTTTGGTGAGCTTGCTCAATCTGGTCTTGAAGCTTGTTCGCTTTAGTTTCACTCTGATTGATTTTTTGCTCAGTCTGGCTCTGCGAATTATTAATTTCAGTGACCAGATTGTCTTTGGAGGGAAGTAAGAATGTATAATAACCAGTCTTTGTTGATTTGCGGCCATTAACACCGTCATTGTCCCAAACCTGCAAATAATACTCTAATTGCTCCCCAGGATTAAGTTTCAGTGAATCGACAGACCAATTATAAAAGAAGCTCTGTTGGTTTTGTCCCTTCGATATCGGAATGTTAATTGACTTTGATAATATCTCTTTTTGGTTCTCATTCCTTATTCTGAAATGAAGAGCCAATTGCGTAATACCATAATCATCTCCGAGAGATCCTCCTAAAACGACACGTTGATATAAAATCGAGTCTTTAAAATTGTTGACCGAGATCTGGGGATACTGATCTTTTACAACATCAACGCGATACGAGATTTTCTCTCTGTTTTTACTCTTATCATTCTCCAGAAGAATTTCATACTGATCTGGATTGCGGAATTCCTTTTGGAAGTTAAATGACTGGTTATCAGATGATTGAAATGGATTGGAGATATTATCCGACAAGAATAATATGGACGCCTTTTCTGCATTTACTGCTGAAAGATTCCAGTGAACCTTTGTTCCTTCGGGAATTTCCAAGTTACCAGAATTGATAATTTTCTCGGGTTGACGCTGCAGATAACGCGGATATTCCAACTCAACGTTAAACTGTGTCAGTTCAGGTCTATTGATAAGTGAAACGTGGAACACTTCTGAGAAAAAACCAGCTGCTTCTATTTGAAAGTCAAATGCAGTTTGAACATTCTCAAATGTATATACGAATTCGCCATTGCCTTTATGATCAAGCTTTATTCTCTGATTACCGGATATGATGTAAGCGTCTTCCGGTATAGCTTGGCCATCTAAAGTGAGAGTAACTGGTAAATCTTCACTGTAAAATGCAGTCAATGATTTTTCGGAAACAAGAAATTTAAACGGAGCTTGAGGAGAATACTGCTGTGTAAAATTTACAATACGTTGTGTGCTAAGTGTAAGAATACTGCTGTTGAAAATGATGATGGCAAAAATTGCAACAAAAGGAAGCACCAAGTATGTCAGATACTTTTTATTCTCCTTGATGTCAATAAATGTATCGAATTGTATAGGAGCAAAATCTTGTGATTTCTGTTCGATGCTGGCGTAGATTAAAGCAGAGTCACTTTTAGCAGATTGAAGTTGGATTAGATTAAGAAGGCGGTCATTTACTGAAGGCAAATGCGTTCCAATAATTTTAGCACTTTGCTCTTCGTCCAGTCCGCGTTTCACGATCCACCAACTCAGAGGTTCTTTTAAAAACCTGTACGTACAAAATATAGCTACAGCAAAAAAAGTAAAGAAAATCAAGAACCTGGCCCAAGGACTTAACCACAGATTATATTCAATCAATGTGGCTATAAGAAAATATGATGTGAGAATTGAAAGAGACAAAATTGCGCCTCTTATAAAAATGTTGAGATAGTACTTTCTTCTGAAAGCTTTTATCTTTTCATGAATCTGCTCTACACCCGCTCCCATATATTTATCCGTTTATTATCAAAACGCAACAACCTGATTTAAAGTTGAGAAGCTTCTAAGATAGCCGCTCGTAATCTTCAAAGCAAAGCGATGGTATAAACCGAACAATGGCTATTGAATGTGCTCCGGCTTTAACCAGTCAAACTCTTTTTCGAAGTATTCAATCACATGCATTTTTAGAAGCTTCTCTTGTTCCAGCAAATCAAAGTGTGGCAGCTTTTTTATTAGTTTCCAATGCGGCCAGCCTTCTTTATCTAAACCTTCTAAAATATAGTAGCCGGAATAACTCAGCACTTTGCAAATGCCGATGTGCATCAGGTCTTGCTTCTCTTCCTTGCTGAAAACTTTTTTGCCTCTTCCAAGCTCCTGCACACCAATCAAAAAAAGAACAGCATTTAAATCTTTCGGTCTTTTTCCGAGCATGCTTTCAATGCCGGACAGTAATGCTGCCCAAGTACGTTCTAAGTCTAAATCTCTTTTAAACATTTTGAAGTTCCTCCCAATATTCAAACGCTCTGCGCAAGTGTGGAATTACTATCGTACCGCCAACAAGTGTTGCAACTCCCATTGCCTCATGAACTTCTTCAGTAGAAAATCCTACCTCTTTACATTTACCCAAATGATAGCGAACGCAATCATCACAGCGAAGAACGAGTGAACATGTTAACCCGATGAGCTCTTTTGATTTTACATCAAGATGCCCTTCCGCATAAGCATTTGTATCTAAGTTGAATATTCGTTTAATGATCAGGCTATCAGAGTCCATGATCTTGTCATTCATTTTACTACGATATGTATTAAAGTCCTGAACGAGTCCCATAATTTATTTTGATTTATTATTTTTAAGAAACACAGTTGCAGGCAAATATATTTCTAAAATGGCTAATTCTTTGATCACCGAATTATTCTCGGATTTCGTTTCTCTATTCTTCCCAAATTGTTGTGTTGCTTGTTCTGATTCGTTGGCAAAAGGTGAAGACCTGGTTTGTACGCGTTGTATATTGGAAATGCCTCAAACCAATCACCACAAGGAAATTCAAAACTCACTTCAAGTAAGACTATCGAATCGATTTGAATTAACACATGCCGTGGCTCTTTTTAAGTTTGCCAAAAGTAGTCGTGTTCAACATTTGCTTCATGCATTGAAATATAAAAACAGACCAGAAGTCGGTATTTTGCTGGGCAAAGTGTAGGTCAAAGAATTCAGGATTCTGAAATGGAAAAGTCTGATCTGATAATTCCTGTTCCGCTTCATGCTTCGCGAAAGAGAAAGCGTGGTTATAATCAGAGTGCAAAGTTTGCAGAAGGTTTATCTCAAAAGCTTAGCGTGCCTTTTTCGGATGGAATCCTTTCCAGGAAAATTAAAACTGAAACGCAAACGAAGAAATCAAAACTCAATCGCTGGCAAAATGTAAGTGAAGTTTTCCATGTGAAAGATCCTCTTACAGTAAAAGGTAAGAGAATCCTTCTGGTGGATGACGTTATAACAACAGGAGCTACTATTGAAGCATGCGCTCATGTGCTTAAACAAAATGGCTGTGCAGAAATTAGTATAGTATGTATTGCTGAAGCTTAATCGTTTTTCAAGTTATCAACAGGATTGGCGAATGCTGCCCGTATAGTTTGCGACCCGATCGTAATGCCTCCAAGCAAAATGAGAATTAATACACTTGTGCCAATCACGCCAATGCTTAACTCAGTTCGATAGGCGATTAATTGTAACCATAAATTATTGATGAACCATGCAGCAGGCACAGCAAGAACAATTGCTATAGCAAGCAATGAAGCGAAACCTTTTGAGAGTAGCAGCACCAATGCACCGTCACTCGATCCTAAAACTTTACGAATTGAAATTTCTTTTAGTCTTGTTTCTGTCGCGTAGGTAGCCATTCCTAACAAACCAAGACATGAAATAACGATAGCCATAAAAGCAATCACACCGATGATGTTCACAAAGTCACTGAATATAGTTTTGTAGAACGACCGGATCTCTTCATCGAAATTCTTATAGTCAATTTTAAGGGACGGATTGATTTTTACCCATGCAGATTCAATGTTCTTCACTGCATTTTCATGACTTCCGGTATACTTTACCTGGAGCGTATAAAATTGATCAGGGTTATAGCGCAATGCCATCGCTTGAACTTTGCTCACCATCATCTGGTGATTGTAATTTTTTACAACACCAATGATCTCAAATTTTGATGAGTCAGAATTCAAATAGATAAATTCTCCGATGGCATCGTGCGGCGAGTTAAGATGAAAACTCTTTACAGCTTCTTCATTAAGAATAATGGAGTGCTTATTTTTTTCAACGGCCTGTTGATCAAAATTCGTTCCCGCCAACAATGCTATGCTCATGTTGTCGAGGTATTGCTCATCTACACTGAAGTAGTCTACCATTACAACATCTTTATCGCTTGTTTCCTTTTTGAAATCATCGCCATAGGTAATGCCGGTTGCCGGTATATGTGATGCTGCTGATATATTTTCGATATTACTATAGGTAGCAAGCTGAGCTTTCAGTGTTGTATAAGATGTGTTGTTTAGCTGAATGCTGATCTTGTTTGCCATATCGAAACCGTGATCGGCCCTTACAAAAAGTTGAAGTTGGTTGTATAGTATAAGAACAGAGACTATGAAAATTAATGAAAGGCTAAATTGAACTACAAGCAAAGATTTACGCAAGCCCATTTTTGAGAGCAACTTCATCCCTCCTATATTCTTCAACACTTTTGCCGGCTGAAATTTTGAAAGTATTACAGCGGGAAAAAAACCTGCGAGCAATCCGATACAAATGCTGAACAACAGGAAGACTATATATACATAAACATTTTCTTCGAGATCCCATTTCAATGCTTGGGCGAAGCGAAGGTTTAGCATGAACGGTTTTACAGCTTGTAAGAATAAGAGAGCAAGCCCCAGCGCGAAGAGTGCTATAACAACTGCTTCAGAAATAAATTGTACAAATATTTGATAGCGATGTGCACCGTTCACTTTTCTCACACCTATTTCTTTCGCGCGCGTTAACGCACGAGCGATTGAAAGATTGGTATAGTTAAAACAAGACGTTATCATAATGATGAGCGCAAGTCCACCAAAAAAGTAAACAAAGATCATCGGCATAAATGGACCAATGGGATTATTAATGAATGCTCCCGGTGTTATGCTTGAAATATTCTGAAGATAATACTTCGTTGTACGTTCACTTTTTTTGTCACCATTTTTTGCTTCTCGTTTTTTAACGATATCGTTCAGATGGCTTTCAATTTCTTGAGGAGAATGTCCTTCCTCCAATAAAAGATAAACCCATCCGGATGTAAAATTATCCCACCCGGAATCACTGCTTTCAAAAGTACTGTCGGCCTCTAAACTTTTAATAGTGGAGTAGGACGCCAATCCTTCGAAGACAATATGTGATTTGTGATTGGACTCTTTTATAACACCTGTGACTTTATACTCACCGAGCTTTCCTACCTTGATTACTTCCCCTACAGGATTGCTAACCTTGAATAATTTTCTGGCTGCTTTTTTTGTAAGAACAACAGAGTATGGATCTCGTAGAGCTGTCTTAGGATTTCCATGCTCCAGTTCATATTCAAAAACATCCAATGCATCTGCATCAACAAAAAATCCTGACAACGGAATATTTATATCTCGCCCGGGGTCTAACTCCATCCAATTGTTTCCAAACTTTCTGCGAATACGAACAGCTTTCGAAACTCCGGTATAATCGTCTAAAAGAGATTGCGCTATAGGTTGTGGCGATGTCGCGTAATCATTGCCGGAAGTAGATCCATCTGCATTAAGGTATCGAGTAACCACTCGATATATCCGATCACGTTTTGTGTTATAACGATCGGCCATCATTTGATCAGCCACTAACATCATAATGCCAAGGCAAACAGACATGCTGATCGCGAGACCAAAAATATTGATGAATGAAAAAAATTTATGCCTGCGCAAGCTGCGCAGAGCAACCTGGATATAATTCCTGATCATAAAAATGAAATGAAAAATGAGAAGGTCTTTGAAAAAGAGAAGATATACTTCGCGATTACTTGGTAAATTTCTTTACCAGGAAGTAATAGATGAGAAATCCAAGGGATAAAGCAACTGCAAAAATTCCGTATGGAAGCGTTGAGTCAGGACGAACATCCAGGTAGTCCATAAGGATTAATGAGATTCCGGAGAAGAAAGCGATCAACCCCCACTTTAAAGATGAGTACTTATTCTCTGCGCTATAATCTTTAAAAATAGATTGGCTCTCTTCGTTCACAAAACCTTTTTCAATCATCTTCTTTTTAAGAATATAGTCTGTAAGCACTTTCGTGAAGAAATACAGGGTTGTTCCGAAGCTCCCAAAAATTGCGATTGGCATGAGTACGTGTTCCATAATATTGTATGTGTTAAAGTTTTCGAATTGTTTTATGGCGTAAGACACAGGTCCAGGACAAGATGTTGCAGGAATTTTAAACTTTCGGAATACTAAGGTTTTGATATTTTGACTCTAAAACATTTTACTATTTTCCTGCAACATCTTTTAATCTACACTTGTCTAACAACCCAATGATAGACGACCGGACGCTAATCTCTAGAATTATACGAGGAGATATGCAAGCCTTCACGCAGTTGATCCGACAGCATGAAAGGCTTGTTGCGCATATGATTAGCAGGCTAGTGAAAAATGACGAAGAGCGTGAAGAACTTTGTCAGGATGTATTCTTGAAAGTATATGAAAAGCTTGGAGAGTTTAATTTTCAATCTAAACTTTCCACGTGGATCGCAACCATTGCGTATCGCCATGCGATCAACCACATGCGAAAGAATAAAATACCGTTCAGTGAAATACCTGAAGAGGAAAGCTTCTCAGCGTATTTTGTGAATGAAGAGAGTCCTGAATCATTAATGGAAGAAAAAGACCTGGACGTTTTTGTATTAAAATTGGTGGATGAACTTCCTGTGAACTATAAAACAGTTTTGATACTTTATCATCAGGAAGGAATGACGTATGAGGAGATCGGAGTAGTTACCAATATGCCAGAGGGCACAGTAAAAAATTATATTTTCAGAGCACGAACACTCTTAAAAGAGAAAGTAAAGAAATATAGTGTTAAAGAAGAATGGTTATGAGTGAAGCAGATAAAACTATACAGGAAAAAATTGAAGCGGGATTGCCTGTTACGAGCAATGACGCTGATGAAAAAATTTTCCGGAAAATTTTCAACGCACTTGAAAAAGAACCTGATTTTGTTTTGCCGGCGTCCTTTGCTGCGAAGGTCATCGGTAAAATTCAGCAACAACAAGCTCAATCGGCAAGGCATGAATATATCTGGATGTGCGCCGGAATCTTTTTACTCATCGTTACTTTGATCGTATCTATTTCAATGACGGAATTTAAACTTGAGGCAGGATTTCTTGAAGGTATATCTCGTTATAAAGGTGTCGCTCTGTTTGGCATCGCCTTCATTCTGGTATTACAATGGATCGATAAACGGTTTATCCGTTCGAAACAAAGTGCTATATAATTTTGGTGTGTTGGCATTTCCCTTATCTTAGCGATAGATAATGTAGCCTATATCACCCCTTATGAAGTATTTTAGTTTAGTGTTGCTGAGCTTTGTGTTCAGTATATCTTCTATAGCTCAAAAATATACCGGAGACAGTTGGTCGAAAGTAAAATCGAAAGGATCAGGAATGCTAACGATTGTATACTATGATCAGGCAGGTCTTATTCAAAATGTGAACGGTAAGATGAAGGGTGTTTGCGTAGATATACTCTCCGATTTTGCCGAATACGTAAAGACAAAGCACGGAGCAAACCTCACGATTAACTATGCAGGTGAAGAGCATGATTTCTCGACCTTCCTTAAAGTCTCGCAATCAACGCCTAACATTCTAGGAGTAACGAACACCAGCATCACGGATGAGCGGAAAAAAATTATGAAGTTCAGTCCTCCTTTTATGACAACGCAGTTGGTATTACTCACGAATCAAAAGACACCAGCATTAACCAAATTGGAAGATCTTCCAAAAACCTTTCAAGGTTTTACGGCCCAAGTAATTACCGGGAGCACACATGTGAAGTATATTGATAAAATCAAGAAACAATATTATCCACAGCTAAATGTAGTATACGCTCCATCAAGCGAAAGCGTCATTAAAAATCTTTCTTCCAACACCAAGGTATTTTCCATTCTGGATTTCACAGAGTATGTTGGTGTGGTCCGTAAAAAACTTCCTGTAAAAAGGCACGATGTAGACCTCGGAAGTGCTGAAGAGCTTGGATTTATTATGGCTAAGCAGACAGATTGGGATCAGGTATGGAATGAGTTTCTGACAAACGACTACCGTAAAAGTGTTCGCTATAAAAAAATTATTGCCGACAATCTGGGTTCTACTTTTCTAAACCTGGTACGATAAAAAAAGAGGCTCGCCATTGTGACGAGCCTCTTTTAATAAATATATACCTGGTTCTAATCAAGGCCTAGCGTAACTGTACCTAGATCTGTAACGCTTCCAACAGATACTTGTACACCTTCTTTTTGTGTTGAAAGATATTTTACGTTTGGTTCAAACGAAACAACGTACGAACCGGTTGGTAAACCTCTGATCAAGAAATGTCCTGAAGCATCAGTATAGGTTGTGCCCACTGTATCAATTCCACTGATCGCATAAATGGCCGGAGTAGATTCTGCAGGAACAACAATTCCTTTGATCGCTCCGTCTTGCGCTTCAGTAATAGTGCGGATAACAGGTTTCAATTTATAGCTTCCGTTTCCTGTTGTTACAATGGAACGCGCAACATCAAAGTCCAACAGAATTTTATAGGTTATTCCTTCTGCCAAAGTTTGATGTACTTGTAATTTTAAACCGGACTGTTGTGCACTGGGAGTGCCCAAGTCAAAAACTTCACCGTTCACTTTAATAGTGTTTTCATCACCGAGGATTAATCGTACTTGAGAGATTTTACCAGCAGGTATTTCAATCTCTCCTAATAAGGTATCAAGTCCGTTTGTCAATTCAAGAAGATTATATACTCCTTTATCAACAGCCAGAGATTTCCAGCCAGAATTTTCGTCTTCACCAACATGAACTTCCACTCCTTGAATGTCAACGTTTACCTCCTGATAATCGCCAGGAGCATCCGTTAAACTGATTTGAACCTTTGCTGTTTTTTCATCAGAGTCACAACTCACCAAAAAAACCGTTGTAAGGCCAATCAGAAAGAGTTTTACCGTTTTCAGTATCATAAATTTCATTGTTTGATAATGCATAAAGGTGAGTAAAAGCAACACCTTCGCGCAATGAATCCTGATCAACAGCCAATAGTTTCGCTTTTGTGACAGCTTCCTATATTTTTGCGGCTCAAATAAAATTTCTGCTATGAGCTATCGCATTGAAAAAGACACTATGGGTGAAGTTCAGGTTCCCGCTGATAAATATTGGGGAGCCCAAACGGAACGTTCCCGCAACAACTTTAAGATCGGTCCGGAAGCCAGTATGCCAAAGGAAATCATTTATGCTTTTGCTTACCTTAAAAAAGCTGCCGCTATGGCCAATCATGAATTGGGCGTTTTAGCAGCTGATAAGAAAGATCTGATTGCAAAAGTTTGTGACGAAATCCTTACGGGAAAGCTGGATAGCGAATTTCCATTGGTGATCTGGCAAACCGGATCAGGCACGCAAAGTAACATGAATGTAAATGAAGTTATCGCGTATCGTGCCCACGTAATGCAAGGCGGTAAATTAACGGACGACAAAAAAGTGCTTCATCCGAATGATGATGTGAATAAATCTCAATCATCAAATGATACATTCCCGACCGCTATGCACATCGCTGCTTACAAACAAGTAGTTGATATTACCCTGCCGGGAATGAAGAAGCTTCGTGATACGCTTGCAAAAAAATCAGAAGCTTATAAAAATATAGTGAAGACTGGTCGCACTCATTTTATGGATGCCACGCCACTCACTTTAGGTCAGGAATTTTCAGGATACGTTCAACAAATTGACAACAGCATGCGTGCAGTAAAAAATGCACTCGAGGTTGTTCGTGAATTAGCACTTGGCGGAACAGCAGTTGGTACAGGACTTAATACACCAAAGGGATATGATGTACTTGTTGCGAAAAAAATTGCAGAGTTAACAAGCCTTCCTTTCGTAACGGCACCCAATAAATTCGAAGCACTGGCAGCACACGACGCGATGGTAGAATTATCAGGTGCATTGAAACGCTCTGCTGTTTCTTTAATGAAAATAGCGAATGATATCAGAATGCTGAGCTCTGGTCCTCGCTGTGGCATCGGTGAAATTGTTATTCCGGATAACGAGCCAGGTTCTTCTATTATGCCAGGCAAAGTAAACCCAACGCAACCCGAAGCTTTAACGATGGTGTGCGCACAAGTAATCGGAAACGATGTGGCAGTTTCTATAGGTGGCTCCACAGGTCATTTTGAATTGAATGTGTTTAAACCTGTGATTGCAGCAAACGTTCTTCAATCTGCTCGCCTGATCGGAGATGCTTGCGTATCATTCAATGATAAATGTGCCGAAGGTATAGAACCGAATGAGCCGGTAATAAAACAGCATCTTGAAAATTCATTGATGTTGGTTACGGCCCTGAATACGCACATTGGTTATGAGAACGCAGCGAAGATTGCAAAAAAAGCACACAAGGAAAACAAGACGCTTCGCGAAGCGGCTGTTGAACTCGGCTTGCTTACATCAGAGCAGTTCGACCAATGGGTAAGACCAGAAAACATGGTTGGAAGTCTTTGAGAAATAGAGGCTTCCTTCAAAATATAAAAAAATTATTTGTACTTTTAATGAGTTTTAAACAAACAAGCCATGAAATGTAGACTTACTTTATTTTTTTGTCTGGCTTTCATTTTTTCATCTTCACTAGTTTTTGCACAGCTCTCTAAACAAGAAAAGAAGGAGTGGAAGAAAAAAGCCAAAGAATTTTCTAAAAGTCCCGAGAGCCTGAAACAAATGACAGAAGAGAAACAGGCTGCGGAATCCCAGGTGTCGTCCCTTAATCAAAAGGTTACGCAGATGCAAAGCCAGATCAGTGATAAAGATGCCAAGATTGTTCAATTAGAAGATGAACTCACACAAAGCAGAGGGCAACTTACAGCAGCAAAAGCCGAACTCTCCCAACTCAAAGAAGCGCCAGTAATTAATCCAATGGATTTTTCGAAAGGCGTAGTTTTCAAAGTGCAGATCGGTGCTTTCAAAAATAAGGACCTTGCAAAATATTTTGACAACAACCCGAACTTCGGTGGTGAAGTAAAAGAAGGCG
This sequence comes from uncultured Bacteroides sp., assembly GCA_902168185.1. Lineage (GTDB taxonomy): Bacteria > Bacteroidota > Bacteroidia > Cytophagales > Cyclobacteriaceae > Ohtaekwangia. The sequence goes on along the minus strand of CABHOV010000067.1, from coordinate 96,050 downwards.
AACCTCAAAAAGTAACAATCGGAATTTTCCGTGATTATTGGGAAGCCGACACATTCAAAAAATATATGCGCGAGATGGGTGTTAAAGATGCCTGGATTGTTCCCTACAAGGATGGTCAGCGTGTTGAAATAAAAGACGTTCTGGAAGGCGTAGTAAACGAGAAGCCAGCAGAAAGTTCGAAGTAAAAAAATCAAATCTGTTTAGATATAAAAAGCAGTGGTAGAACACTGCTTTTTTTGTTTATTACAAGTCTATCTATTTACAGCATCGAATAATTTTCAAAAGATCACCCCTGCTTTATTTTTGTAGAATGACTCGCTTACAATACCTCTTGATTTTAGTAGCACTTTTGCCCGTTACAGCGCCGGCCCAGATTCGTGTTGGTAAGCTCGTTATAAAAAAAAATGAAGTATATAATCTGGGACAATCAGATATTCTTGTTGCTGATACATTGATCATGATGGACTCGTCAAGATTAGTGCTTAACAAATTGAAGCGCGAAAACTTTGTGCGTGTCAAATGGGCGATCTTCGGTAATCATTGCATCATTGATGGAAAAGGTATAGATGGAAAACCTGGAAGGAACGGAAGAAATGGCGTGAGTCCTACAATGCCTTGCAGCCCTGGTTTGCCGGGAAGAAACGGAGGAAGGGGTTTGGATGGAACAGCAGGCATCAACCTTTTTCTGTATCTTGAAAGAATAACCATGAATGGAAATCTAATTATAGATTTGAGTGGAGGCAATGGAGGTAAAGGTGGTGATGGAGGAAATGGAGGAGGAGGAAGTACAGGCACTGTTCATTGTGCCGGTGGTGATGGCGCCAATGGAGGAAATGCCGGTCAGGGCGGAAACGGTGCAAATGGAGGAACGTTGACGTTGGACAATGTAAAGAATCCAAGGATTAAAGAATTAATAGGTAAACAAATTTTTGTAAAAATTTACGGCGGTGTAGCGGGCTCCGCAGGAAGAGGTGGATATCACGGACCTGCCGGTTTAGGCCCATCACGAAAAAATGGAAAGGACGGTTTGCCGGGAACAGACAGTGCCAGTGGCATTGGTGGTGTTCAAGGCAATATCAATTTCGAATCAAACTAAGCAGATGTATAGACGATGGATTCAAAAAGAGATACCCTCACAAGAGGAAGTAGAAAAGCTTTCTCAGGCAATTAATATAAATCACAGTTTAGCATCTATTCTTATTCAGCGAGGAATTACTGACTTTGAAAATGCTAAGAAATTTTTTCGCCCTTCGCTCGATCATCTTCACGATCCGTTCCTGATGAAGAATATGGATAAAGCCATGGATCGCATGAAGCAAGCAATTGATTCAGGCGAGAAGATTCTTATCTATGGCGACTATGATGTTGATGGAACAACAGCCGTTTCATTGGTATATAGTTACATTCAAAATTTTTATAAAAAGTGTGAAGTATATATCCCCGACCGTTACGCAGAGGGTTATGGAGTATCGTTGGCAGGAGTTGAATGGGCTGAACAAAATGGATATACTTTAATTATATCCTTGGATTGTGGAATCAAATCATCAGAACTGATTGATGTTGCTAAAAATAAAGGCATCGATTTTATTGTCTGCGATCACCACTTGCCGGATAATAATATACCAAACGCTATAGCAGTATTGGATCCGAAGCAAAGCGACTGTAACTATCCTTATAAAGAACTTAGTGGTTGTGGTATCGGCTTCAAACTTATTCAGGCTTATGCAAAACGCTACCGCGATGAACAGGAACTTGCGCCGTACCTCGACCTGGTTGCTGTAAGCATTGCATCAGATATAGTACCAATTAATGGCGAGAACAGAACGCTTGCCCATTTCGGATTAAAAAAATTGAATGAAGATCCTTCTCCAGGATTAAAGGCACTAAAGGAAATAGCGGCTATAAAAAATGATCTGGATGTTTCCGGAATTGTTTTTACGCTTGGCCCACGCATTAATGCTGCGGGTCGCGTGGCACATGCTCGTGCTGCGGTAGATTTGCTGATAGCGAAAACAGAAGAAGAAGCGAACGACCTTGCTGGTAAAGTAAATATCAAGAACGACCTCCGTAAGCAGTTTGATTCCGATATAACGGAAGAAGCAATCGCGATGATTGAGAATGACGCAACACTTCGCTCAGCAAAATCAACAGTTCTTTTCAAAAACACCTGGCACAAGGGAGTAATTGGCATAGTTGCTGCACGGTGTGTAGAGAAATATTATAGACCAACTGTGATACTAACAGAATCAAATAACAAAATTACTGGCTCGGCAAGAAGCGTAAATGGCTTTGACCTTTACAATGCTATACTTGAATGCAGCGATCTGTTGGAAAAATTTGGTGGTCATAAATATGCCGCTGGCCTGACACTCGACATTCAGAACCTCGAATTATTTCAACGCAGATTTGAAGAAGTAGTATCATCAACAATAACAGAGGATATGCTGACTCCGGTTATTGAAATTGATATGCCCCTTGATTTCAATATGATCTCGCCAAAGTTTTTAAATGTGCTGAAGCAAATGGCTCCGTTTGGCCCCGAAAGTCAACGCCCCGTTTTTCAGGCGAACAATATATATGTTTTCAATTCTCTGTCGAGCTTTAAGGATAAGCATGTGCGTTTCCTGGCCGGACAGGAAGGAAGTGATTGTGTTTTTCAGGCAGTAGGATTCGACCTGATTGAACATTACGACAGACTTTCGAAACGTGATGTTTTTAAAATGGCATTTACAGTAGAAGAAAATACTTTCAACGGAACAACGTCTATCCAATTAAGAATCAAAGACATTAAATTTCATTAGACCATGATATTGCGTGCCGAACATTTAATGAAGAAGTATAAAACGCGGACCGTTGTAAATGATGTGTCTGTACAAGTTGCCCAGGGAGAAATCGTGGGGCTGCTAGGACCTAACGGTGCGGGTAAAACAACTTCGTTCTATATGATCGTTGGGCTCATCAAACCGAATGAAGGAAAAATTTTTCTTGATGATCGTGAGATAACACCATTGCCGATGTATCAGCGTGCCCGTATCGGACTGGGATATTTAGCGCAGGAAGCTTCTGTTTTCAGAAAACTCACGGTTGAAGAAAACATCATGTCCGTTCTGGAAATGCGTGATTTTACAAGTCAGCAGCGTAAAGAGAAGGTCGATGAATTGATAGAAGAATTCAGTCTTCATAAAGTACGCAAGAATTACGGCATGTCTCTTTCGGGAGGAGAACGCAGAAGAACAGAAATTGCGCGCGCCTTGGCCGTTGATCCGAAGTTTGTATTACTGGATGAACCCTTTGCCGGTGTGGATCCAATCGCTGTTGAAGAAATCCAGACCATTGTAGCAAAACTGAAAAACAAAAACATCGGTATTCTTATTACAGATCATAATGTTGATGAAACATTATCTATAACTGATCGCGCTTACTTGATGGTAGACGGAAAACTTTTCAAATCAGGAACAGCACATGAACTTGCGAGCGATCCACAAGTACGGAAAGTTTATCTTGGTCAGAACTTTGAATTGAAAAGGTCAAAACTCACCCTTCCGAAAGAAGAACAATGGAGTGATCCATCTGAGGGATTATAATTACTTTTTAATTCCGCTGATACTTTTTAAGCCACCATTCAATCGGCAAGTTTTCTTATTTTTGATTTTGCTGTAAACTGCAATGGGACTAATCAATTCTATATTGACATGGGTAATGAAGAAGCGCATCCATCAAATGGAGCTCTTCATGAAATATCCGCATGAAGTACAGGATGAGATTTTCAAGAAATTAATACAGACTGCTCGTACAACAGAGTTTGGTGTACAGTATGATTTTAGCAGCATTCAAACATACGATCAATTTCGCAGTCGCGTACCTATACACACTTACGAAAAACTTTTTCCTTCGATAGAGCGCCTCATGCGCGGTGAACAAAACATTTTATGGCCAACGGAAATAAAATGGTTTTCAAAATCATCGGGCACCACAAATGCTCGCAGTAAATTTATACCGGTTTCACAAGAAGCCTTGGAAGATTGTCACTTTAAAGGTGGCAAGGACCTGATCTCTCTCTACGTTAACAATTATCCGGATACAACTTTATTTGATGGCAAAGGCCTTGCTGTTGGAGGAAGTCATCAGATCAATGATTTTGATCCGAGCGCGAGTTCATACTATGGAGATGTCTCTGCTGTCATTATGCAGAACCTTCCGCAGTGGGCGCAATTCATTCGGACGCCAAGTCTCGAAACCGCGTTGATGGGAAACTGGGAAGAGAAGATCGAGAAGATGGCGCGCGAGACTGCACGTGATAATGTTACGAATATAGCAGGCGTACCCACGTGGACAATTCTCTTGATTCAAAAGGTTGTTGAACTGGAAGGGAAGAATAATATACTTGAAGTTTGGCCGAACCTGGAAGCTTTTTTTCATGGAGCTGTTTCTTTTGCACCGTATCGTGCTCTTTTTAAAGCGCTTATCCCATCGGATAAAATGCGTTATTGGGAAATATATAATGCAAGCGAAGGCTTCTTCGGTATACAAGATCAGCGAGATTCGGAAGAGTTATTACTCATGCTCGACTATGGCGTCTTCTATGAATTTGTTCCTATAGCAGAACTGGAAAAAGAAGATCCACGCGCTGTTCCTTTAAGTGAAGTAGAACTCAACACAAACTATGCAATGGTCATTTCTACCAATGCAGGTTTATGGCGCTATAATATTGGCGATACAATCAAATTTACTTCTCTTGCTCCTTACCGCATAAAAATTTCAGGACGCACCAAGCATTATATCAATGCTTTTGGTGAAGAGCTTATTGTTGAAAATGCAGAGACGGCTATAGCCAGAGCGTGTGACCTGACGGGAGCGATCATCGAAAATTTTACAGCTGGCCCTATATATCTGGCGCATGGAAAAAAAGGCGGACATGAATGGCTTGTAGAATTTAAAGTAAAGCCATCGAGCATGGAAGAGTTCACGAGACTTCTTGATAAGACACTTCGTGAGATCAATTCGGACTATGATGCTAAACGTGCGCATAACCTAGCGCTTATAGAACCTGTTGTGCACAGTGTTGAGGAGGGAACCTTTTATAATTGGATGAGGAGTCGTGGTAAGCTTGGCGGACAAAATAAAGTACCGCGCCTTTCAAACTCACGCGAGTATATAGAAGATATTTTAAGAATGATGGCGGAGGTGTAAACCGCTTTAAACTATATAATAAAAAAGGATGGAGTTAAGTGCTCCATCCTTTTTGTTTTTTACTTGATTGTAAATGTACTCTCACTTAGAATCTCCATCGGTACATCGGTATCCTGAGGAAGCATACCTCCGGCTAATAAAGTCATCTTGCCTTTAATCTCTGAGATCACTTCCATTTTTATAGGCCATCCACTTTTTATATCTACAGTACCTTTTGTCATTTGCCGGCCGTTTAAGTCAACCTTCGCTTGCATTCCGTTGATGGTTGTTGTCTTTTCCTTATCTGTAGTTACAACGGTACCATCACTGGTGATTGAAGCAACAGTGCCTTCTAGTTTTTCAAACGTCCATGTGTTGTTAATCTGCATCGGAAAATTCAATGCCGTGCTCACGGTATTTTTCCAAGTGTCACCAGTTTTCACTTTTGCTGCAGAGTACTGCATCAACGACATCTCAATACTTGCCTTGATCGACTGCTCACTCATCGCTTGTTGAAGAGATTGTTTTGCCTGTGCAGCGGCAGCAGCTTCTAAACCAAGTTCGGAAATGCCAGAGTATAAATTCTCGGTGCCTTCAACTTTTTCAATAATGCCTTCTTTGTTCATATAGATGAAGAAAGGTTTCTGAGTCATACTCTTCATCATTTTGTTCTGCATATTATCATCCGCTCCTTCGCTGTCCATAGTAACATCACCCATAGGCGGAGGCATATTCATAATCATTTTAATTTTCGAATATGTAGTCTCCACTTTCGCTCCTTTGCCGGTAAGCTCAACAACCTTCAACTGCATACCGCCATCTATAGCAACTTTGATTGTCATTTCTCCGGCACCGGGTATATCTTGAGTGATCGTTTGTTTCGAAACCTGAACCCACTCATGCACGTCTCCTACTTTAAAGATATATTCAAGTTTGACAACCTTCGCTGGATTTGTAAAGGCGCAGACCACAAAAAATAAAACCACAAAACGTAATGCTTTCATAGAGTTGTTTAATATGTAATACGAAAAATAAATCGCTAATCTCTCTTTATACTTTTTAACCACGAGCCTATACTCCATCGTGTTGACTCCTGAACAATCGTTCCACTTTCTGCGGCACGATTAACTCGCTCAACCGTATAGAAAGCACTCGGTAAAATCTCTTTCAGTTTAAACAACAGGTCTTCCAAATGTTCTCTTTCCAAAACTGTAAATACAAGATTCTCATGTCCGTCCGGTCCCTCCGCATCCACATGAGTATATCTGAATTGCTGCGATGTTAAAAAAGCGAGCAGGTGATAAACCTCTTTCCGTGTAATGATCCGCACAATTACTTTTCCGTATGCAATGCGCTCTTCTATGATCATGCCCACAAAAATACCCATTGCAAAACCTGCTGGATAAGCAACGTAACAAATCCAGTTATCCAGATGTTCGAAAATCTGGCGAATGGCCATCAGCCACACAAAGGATTCAAAAAATCCGAGTATAGTGGCCGTTGTTTTTCTGCCTCCTAAAACATAAATGATGCGGATGGTATTGATGGACACATCTGTAATGCGCGCGAAAAAAATCAGCAAAGGAAGAATTAAGAAACTGAAAACATTTTCTGTAGCGCCCAATGTGCCGGTAAAGAATTCTTCCATAATTTTTGAAATATTAAATTAACATTCCCGACTAAAGCTTTATGAAGATACCTGTTAATCTGCTTCGGACGGAAAGCTATAAATTGGTTTTTTAATTTGTTTGTGTTTGATCATGTTTTTTTATGACAAGGCGAGTAAGTAACTTTATTCCAGCATAATCCAACTCCTTTAGTGTTGCAAAACATTTTTAAACTCCAACGGAAATAAAAGAATCTGTGATTAAGCGGATTGCTTTACCCAAAGTCCAACGAATAAAAAATTATGAATCTCAAACACAAATTTTCAGATAGCGACCTGAAACGTATACAGGAAGCCGTGAAAAATGCGGAAGACAAAATCTCTGGTGAAATTGTACCTGTGATTGTTGAACGCAGTGGCCACTATTCGGAAGGTAATTATCGCGGCAGTTTAATAGGTGCATCACTTGTATTTATTTTCATGATTATATTCGATCGCTATGTAATTACAGATGCGGAGAATACGCTTTACTATGATCCCGTTTTTATTTTTATAATAGTAATTCTTGGAGGTGTTGTCGGTGCAGTGCTCCCAAATTTTATAGATCCATTAAAAAGAATGCTGGTGAGCCAGCATCATCTCGATTACTCTACACGCCAGCGTGCCGAAAATGCTTTTTTGCAGGAAGAAGTTTTCAACACCAAACACCGCACAGGCATCATGATCTTTATTTCATTCTTCGAGCATGAAGTAATCGTTATGGCTGATAAAGGAATCAGCAAAGTTGTAGACCAAAAGCAGTGGGATAAAATTGTTTCGGAATTGATAACACACATCCGTGCAGGCAAACTCGTAGAGGGTTTGGAAGTTTCTATCAAACGTTGTGGTGAGATTTTATTGGAGAAAGGTTTTTATAAAACAGAAGATGATACGAATGAATTGGGAGATGAACTTCGCTTCGACCGCTGATCTGAAATATATCTTCCATGCCTAACCACCCGCTTTCACTCATGACATTTAGAATTTTTCTCTGCCTTATATTTATACCTCTTCTGTCTTTCGCTCAAAGAACTGTTCCCGAACATGGCGGTAAATGGGTACACGATGAGGCCAACATATTATCTGAAGCAACAAAGTCTGAGCTCGAAACAATTCTTAAAGCAGAACGCGATTCGACATCCAACCAGATTGCAGTACTAATTATACCATCATTGGATGGCGATGCATTTGAAGACTATTCGCTTCGTGTTGCAGAAAAATGGAAGCTTGGTCAAAAAGATAAAGACAACGGCGTACTCCTGCTAATCTCCATTAACGACAAGCTTGTCCGCATCGAGACTGGCTACGGATTGGAAGGCGTTTTGACGGATGCACTTTCAAGTCGTATCAACCGAAACGAGATTGCTCCGCATTTCAGACAGGGAGATTTTGATGGAGGCGTAAAGGCTGGCGTGATGGCCATCATTCAGTCCATAAAAGGAGAGTATGTAAACGATGCACCTCCTACCACTCAAAAAAGAAAACGTAAAAGTTCTCCGCTATTTACATTGCTGGTGATAGTCGTAATTATAATTTTAGCAGCCAAAAGACGCGGTGGTGGCGGTGGTGGCGGATGGTCATCACGTGGTGGATGGATTGGCCCGATTGGTGGAGGTGGTTTTGGATCGAGCTCGGGTTCATGGGGCTCCGGTTCTGATTTTGGTGGAGGTGGAGGTTTTGGTGGAGGTGGATCCAGCGATTCCTGGTAGCGACAAGATATATAGCTGCGAAATATAGGTAAAGATGAAAAAGTTAATACTGATCTTTTGCATACTTACTAGCCTTACCGCGTTTGCACAGCGCGCTGTTCCGGAATTGTGGGGTCATCGTGTGCATGATGAAGCGCATATACTTTCTCAAACTACAATAGACAATCTGGAGGTGATGCTTCAGACTCATGAAGATTCAACTACGAATCAGATTGCTGTTCTCATTATACCATCACTCAATGGCGATGTGCTGGAAGAATATTCTCTGCGTGTAGCCCACGACGTGTGGAAGCTTGGTTCAAAGAATAACGACAATGGCGTGTTACTGCTTATTGCTGTTGATGATAGAAAAATGCGAATTGAAGTTGGCTATGGCCTGGAAGGTGTTTTGACGGATGCCATTACAAGTCGTATTATTCGAAATGAAATTGCTCCCCGATTTCGAAATCATCAATATGACAGCGGTGTAACAAGCGGTGTACAAGCAATTGTAGCTGCCATTAAAAATGAATATTCAGCCGTTGATAATGCTTCCGAAGAAGACACTTTACAAGTAGAGATGAACTGGAAGGAGCGTTTGCTTATTGGCGCGTTCATTTTTGGTATACTTGGTATATTCACAGCACTGGGTCTTTTTGTACAAGGCTGCATGGGTTGGTTTCTATATGTGTTTTTAATTCCGTTTTACGCTGTGTTTCCCATGGTAGTTTTTGGTGTTACTGGTGGCTGGGTGGTGCTCGGTATATATGCTATCGCATTTCCGATTGTTAAAATACTGATGAGCAAAACTGAATGGGGAAAACGGATGGCGACAGAAATGAATAATACGAACCGCTCTGGCGGAAGAGGCTGGTCTTCAGGTTCAGGATGGGGATCGGGTAGCAGTGGTCGCAGCAGTGGAGGATTTTTCGGAGGTGGTGGAAGTTTTGGCGGAGGAGGAAGCAGTGGTTCCTGGTAGGATATTTTAAGAGCATAAATTATGGAATATGCCGTGAAACAATATCAGCTTGTTTGTGCTTCGCGTGCCGTTGCTATGGATTACTATCATCACGTTGGAGAAAAATTATTTTTTAAGGTCGATACCTTTAATTCGAAAAGTATATCTGATCTGTTGGTGCACATTACGCATGTGTATACTTTCTGGCTTGGCAACTTTGCGTTGAAAAAAAATCTGGCCTATATCCCAATCAATGACGTTTCTAATCTTCATACGCTGCAACGCCTCTACCTGGATGTAGATGTACTTGTAGAAGAATTTCTGGAGAATTTTAAGAATGATCCGTCATCTGAAGTTTCAGGAAGAGCCGGCACCCCTCCACAGGAAATTACACGATCTCCTTTGGAAATTTTCACCCACGTACTTACACATGAATTTCATCATAAAGGTCAGATTCTGATCATGGGAAGATTACTTGGATTTCCTCCTCCTGATACCGACATCATTCATTTTTAATCGTTCGTAAAAAATACTGACAATCATTTCAATAGCCGGTATCCTAATCCTATTTTTGGGCCTTCTTTTAAACCCGTTCACAATGAACCCATACGAGGTATCCGCTTAATGTAATATACCTGCAGACTATATCTGATCCATAAGAAACAAACTACTTACCTGATGAAAAGAGATAAAGTTATTTTCGACCTCATTGAAAAGGAAAAACAACGCCAGCAACATGGTATTGAATTAATTGCCTCTGAAAACTTCACTTCTCAACAAGTGATGAAGGCGATGGGCACTGTGTTGACAAATAAATATGCGGAGGGTCTTCCCGGAAAACGCTATTATGGTGGATGCGAGGTAGTGGATGAGATCGAGCAATTAGCAATTGATCGTGCAAAGGCATTATTTGGAGCAGAATGGGCAAACGTTCAGCCTCACTCCGGAGCACAAGCAAACGCAGCGGTTATGCTGGCCTGCTTAAAGCCAGGCGACAAAATTCTAGGTTTTGATTTATCACATGGTGGTCACCTTACCCATGGTTCTCCTGTAAACTTTTCTGGTAAATTGTATCAACCAACATTTTATGGTGTTGATGAAGCTACAGGTGTTATTGATTTCGATAAAGTAATTGAAACAGCGAAGCGTGAAAAACCAAAGATGATTATCTGTGGTGCATCTGCGTATAGCCGTGACTGGGATTATAAAAAACTTCGCGAAGCTGCAGATAGCGTTGGTGCACTTTTGCTCGCCGACATTTCGCATCCTGCAGGTCTGATCGCTCGTGGATTGCTAACAGATCCAATGGAGCATTGCCACATTGTAACAACTACTACACACAAAACACTTCGCGGTCCACGCGGAGGACTTATCCTTGTTGGTAAAAACTTCGATAATCCTTTCGGACTGAAAACCCCGAAGGGCGAACTTAGAAAAATGTCGTCTATACTGGATTCAGGTGTATTTCCGGGAACACAAGGTGGACCGTTGGAGCACGTGATCGCTGCAAAAGCAATTGCTTTTCAGGAAGCATTGTCCGATGAATACATGGAGTATATCGTACAGGTTGCCAAGAATGCAAAAGCAATGGCACAGGCATTTCTTGACCGTGGCTATAAAATTATATCCGGAGGTACAGACAATCACTTGATGCTGATTGACCTTCGTTCTAAAAAATTAACCGGTAAGCAAGCCGAGGAATCCTTGATTCAAGCTGATATAACGATTAATAAAAACATGGTTCCATTCGATACGCAATCACCTATGGTAACATCGGGTATGCGCGTAGGAACACCAGCAATCACAACGCGCGGCCTGAAAGAAAAAGACGTAGTGAAAGTTGTTGAACTGATCGATGAAGCACTACAGAACGTTGATAACACAAAACAACTGAAAGCGGTGAAAAAGAAAGTAAACCGCTTGATGGAAAAATTTCCACTTTATTAATTTGAAAAATATCCAGAGGACCTTCTTAGTGATTAAAAGTTAAGAAGGTCTTTTATAATTTTTATATAGCCATGCCATTAGATCAGGATCCGATTGAAGAAGAAAGTGGAGAAAAGGAAATGTCATTTCTCGATCACCTCGAGGAGCTCCGGTGGCATGTTATTCGTTCTCTAGCTGCTATTGTTGTATTCACAATCTTCGCTTTTGTACAAGTAAAGTGGATTTTCACCAATGTAATTCTGGCACCAGCGAAATCAAATTTCTGGACCTGGAGAATGTTCTGTAAGCTCGGCCAGGCGTTCAGCTCGCAGGATTTATGCATTGAAGATATCCAGCTCGAATTGCAAAGTCGTTTTATGACAGGGCAGTTTACCATTACAATTGTAGCTGCTTTTATAATCGGACTCGTGTTCGCATTTCCCTATGTTGTTTGGGAGCTGTGGAGCTTTATAAAGCCAGGTCTTAAAGTAAATGAGCGTAAAAACTCAACAGGCGTTGTAGCTTCTGTTTCTCTCCTATTCCTCTCAGGAATTTTATTCGGATACTATGTCATCGCTCCACTCATGGTATACGTTATGGTAAACTACCAGATCAGTGACATGATCCGAAATGAATTCGATATCACATCGTATGTTTCTACAGTAGTAACACTTGTGTTTGGTAGCGGATTATTATTTCAGCTGCCTGTAGTTATATACTTCCTTTCTAAAATAGGATTGGTTACACCTGCGTTTTTGAGAAAATACAGAAAACATTCAGTCGTAATTATTCTCGTTATAGCGGCTATCATCACTCCTCCGGACCCGCTCAGTCAAACGCTGATCTCGATTCCATTGTATCTGCTTTTTGAAATCAGTATTATAATATCGGCCAGAGTAGAGAAACAAAAATTGAAAGAAGAAGCGGAAGAACGCTTACGTGAACAACAATCAACACCATCTCCGTCATGAAAAAAATAGCGATCGGCAGCGACCACGCTGGATTTGAATACAAGGAAGCTCTTCGTAAATGGTTAGAAGCGAATGGCTATACGTATAAAGATTTTGGAACCTATAGTACCGCTTCCGCAGATTATCCAGACTTTGCTCATCCGGTTGCCAATGGTGTGGAGAGTAAAGAATTTGATCAGGGTATATTGGTTTGTGGCAGTGCCAACGGAGTGGCTATTACAGCGAATAAACATCAAGGCATTCGCGCTGCGATCTGTTGGACGGAAGAACTTGCGAGTCTCTCACGTCAACACAATGATGCTAATATAGTTTGTATTCCGGCTCGGTTCATTTCTCTGGATGACGCTGAAAAAATTGTGAACCGTTTTCTTACTGAAATATTTGAAGGAGGAAGACACGCGAACCGTGTTGGAAAAATAAGCTGCTAATTATACCGCACAAGGCGTGTATATAATGGATATAAAAATGCCTGGGTATATATACTCAGGCATTTCTTTTAATAGCTGAACTCTCCTACTTTACTTTTGATCGTTACTTTTTTGGAATCAGATTTCTCTACATAACCGATGATCTGTGCTTCCATATTAAAACTTTGGGCGATTGAGATGATATCCTGAGCATACTTCTCGTCAAGATATAGCTCCATACGATGGCCCATATTGAAAACTTTATACATCTCTTTCCAATCTGTTTTACTTTGTTCCTGAATAAGCTTAAACAGCGGAGGTATATCGAACAGATTATTCTTTACTATATGTACGTCATCTACAAAGTGCAGCACTTTTGTTTGCGCACCACCACTGCAATGCACCATGCCGTGAACTTCTGATCGGAGATTTTTCAAAACTTCAATAATAACCGGAGCATACGTGCGGGTAGCAGAAAGCACAAGCTTGCCGGCATCGAGCGGAGAGCCTTCAACTTTATCCGTTACTTTATAATTTCCCGAGTATACCAGGTCAGCAGATATACTTCCGTCAAAGGACTCTGGATATTTTATAGCATAGTCTTTATGGAAAACATCATGACGCGCAGATGTTAACCCATTACTCCCCATACCTCCGTTATAAGAATCCTCGTAAGAGGTTTTCCCATAAGACGCTAATCCAACGATAACATTTCCGGCTTTGATCCGGCTGTTGTCAATAACGTCTTTTCTTCTTAATCGCGATACAACCGTGCTATCAACAACAATGGTTTTTACAAGATCACCAAGATCTGCAGTCTCACCACCAGTACTGATGATGTTTAACCCATGCTTGCGCAGCATCTCCAACACCTCTTCCGTGCCATTGATTATGGCTGCGATAACTTCTCCTGGTATAAGATTTTTATTACGGCCGATAGTAGAGGAAAGAAGTATATTTTCAGTCGCCCCCACACAAAGCAGATCATCAATGTTCATGATGATAGCATCCTGTGCTATACCTTTCCAAACCGACAAGTCTCCGGTTTCTTTCCAGTATATATAGGCTAGTGATGATTTTGTTCCTGCTCCGTCAGCATGCATCACCGTGCAAAAATTTTCGTCAAGACCTAAATAGTCCGGAACAATCTTGCAAAATGCTTTTGGAAAAAGACCTTTATCCAGTTTGCTGATGGCCTGGTGAACATCTTCTTTGGAGGCGGAAACGCCACGTTGGTTATAACGATCGGAGCTCAAGTATATATCTGTAAAAGTGAAAGAAAGATTTCTTCCGTAAATAATCAGGATGCTATAATAAAGTAATTAAGATTCTTTCTTAACCAGAAACTGTTCAAGGTCTTTGAGGTTAAGGATACCTTCGTAATATGCTTTTCCGAAGATAACAGCAAACACGCCCATATCATTAAGACGTTTGATATCATCCACACCGCGAACACCGCCACTGGCCAGTACACATATTTCCGGAAAGGTTTTGATGATCTCTTCATAATAATCGAAGGCCGGTCCTTCAAGAACACCATCACGCGAAACATCGGTAGACTTCACATACTTCAATCCACGTGAGTAAAAGTATTCCAGTTGTTCGAAGAGTTTAGTTTGTGTTTTGCGTTGCCATCCTCTGAACAAAAGTTCTTTTGTTGTACGATCAACAACATCTGCACCCAGCGTTATTTTCTCACGACCGTAGGATATAATCCACGAAGCAAACAGCTCAGGGTTGGTGACAGCAATACTTGCAGCCGTGATATAGTCAGCACCAAATTCATAGGCCTTGCTAATATCACCATCGGTCGAAATCCCTCCGGTAAAATCTACTTTCAAATCTGTATAGCCAGAGATTGTTTCCAGTACCGCCCAGTTAACGGGTGCTCCTTTTTCTGCACCATCTAAATCAACAAGATGTACTACTTCAATGCCATGATCCTCGAAGCGCTTGGCCAGATCAAGAGGATTTTCATTATAGGCCTTCTCACTGGTCGGATCGCCTTTGCGCATCTTCACGACCTTTCCTTTCCGAATGGCAATAGATGGGATTACCTGGATCATTATACTGAATTTTCTGAGCAGCCAAGTTACGATGCAAAGCTGAAAAACCCTTGTGGTAGCTGAAAAACTGAAAATTATTCACGGCAGCGAATTTGCTTTCTGCCACCATAGATTTCGCTAATTTTATCAATCACTTAAAAATCTTTATGAGAAAAATAGCTGTGCTGTTGTTATTGGTAAGTATTGCATCTAATGTTTTGAGCCAGGCGAAAGTTCGGAGGTTGCCCAGTATTATAAATCACCCTTCGCTGGATGTCTCCGCTCCTTACATCAGCCTCGATGGAAATGCATTGTTGTTTGTTGCAAACAATGGTCAGGATGGCGCGCTTAATATTTTATATACTTCACGCGAATCAGATTGGAAAGAACCAGCTGACCTTCCGAAACACTTAAACACGCGGTTAAATTTTTTTAAAGGATATGCTCTGAGTGCCGATGGAAAAAAATTATACTTCACGTGCGCAAAGTCTCCGGTGATTGGTGGCTATGATATATTCTCCTCAGAACTTACTGGAAGCACCTGGAGTCCGCCTGAGAATTTAATGCTCCCGATCAATTCCAAAACCAATGACGGCTCGCCTTCATTTACCGGTGATGGTAGTACAATATACTTTATGCGCTGCGATAAAATGGATCAAAGCAAAGCGAGTGGTTGCAAGATCTTCTCTGCAAAAAAGAAATCGAACGGTCAGTGGGAAGAGCCTGTAGAGTTACCAGCTGCGATCAATGCCGGAAACTCGCAGACACCACGTATTATGGCTGATGGCGAAACGCTGATTTTTTCTTCTGATAAACTTGCTCCAAATAAAGGCGGCATGGATCTCTATATGAGTAAATTTAAAGGAGGGAGCTGGACAAACCCTATAGCGCTTGATTTTGTAAACACAGAAAAAGATGATCAGTATGTTAGTGTAGCCGCGTTAGGAAGATACTTGTTAAAAGAATCACCAGGCGCCAGAAAAAATTCAGAGATCACCGAGTTTTTAATTCCTGCTGAAATAAAGCCACGCGGCTTGATGATTGTAGAAGGTAAAATTACGGATAACACTGGGGCTGCTATACCAGCCTATATTTCGATCACAGATCTTGCTACCAACAAGCGTGCATATAGCGGGCGACCTTCTGCAAATGGAGCATATTCTATTTTTCTGTTAGAAGGAACACGTTATGCGATGTCGGTTGACCCAGAGCAAAGTAATGTATCGTTCTTTACAAGATCATTTGACTTGACCTCCGATAAAATTCCGCAAAAGGAGAAAGTAAATATTACCTTGAAGCAGCTTCAGGCAGGCGATGAAATACAATTGAATGTTTCTTTCAAGCCTAATTCTGCTGTGCTCGATGCATCATCTGATGATGAATTGAAACGCTTGTCGCGTATCGCAAAAGCTAATCCAGCCTTGAAATTTGAAATTCAGGTTTTACTGAACGGCTATGCAGAAGATACGATACGATCGTCAGCAGACCTTACAGAATTAACGGTGGATTCAATCCATACCAAACTTGACAATGTTGATACGGTATTAGTAAGAAGAACATATCACAATGATCGAACACTGCTACAAGCTCAGGCCGTGATAGATTTCCTGGTAGCGCAAGGTTCAGATCCTAAAAATCTTAAATACTTTGGCAATGCTATACCGGCAACATCTCCTGAAAACAGGAAGCTGGTTGTTAAAGCAGTTGCCCGATAACGACACTATATATACTCAACTATAAATGAAAAGAGGTAAGCATTACGCTTACCTCTTTTTTATAAATGAATTTTCTATTTCGTTAATATGAAAACGGAACAGCAACGAGTGTTTTATCCCAGATAAGAACCATCTCGGCATCTTCTCCTACTTTTTCAAAAGCGATTGTGAATTGCTCGAATTGTCTTTCCTGCTGCACGGCATGCACATCAAGTTTAACAACATCGCGGGAAGGATCTCTGTTTGCGTCACCGCCGGAACTAACACCCCACTGACCAAATTCCGAATTAAAAATGATAGTCCAGGTTTCTGCTCCTGGAATCGTCCACAAAGAATATCTTCCTTTCTTCAATGTCTTTCCTTCGAACTGAAGGTCGCGCGTGGTTTCAAAAGTTGTAGCCTCGTTGGCTCCAGTACGCCACACTACTCCGTACGGCACAAGTTTGCCGAAAATTTCACGGTTCTTTTTAAACGGTCGATTGTAAAAAACCTTCACTGTAAGGTCTCCATCATTAAAAACAACCTCTTCTTCCGGACTGAAAGATTTGGTTTGTTTTTTCATATAGTACATTGTTACCCGGCCCAGCAGGATTAAAACGACAATCGCTATACCGGTAAAAATCAAAAATTTCTTCATAATCAATAAATGGCCTCGGCTCCAAGATCGTTATTCAAAACAATTTTTCAATCTTCTGATACAAAATACTAATAGAGAACCTATTTTTACGGGCCTAAAAATAATAAGTTATGGACGTAGCATCATGGTGGCCTTTTTTCGTAGTAATCGCATTATTTATTTTAGCGATCGTTTCACCTTGGATCTTCCCCAATAAGATGGTGAGCAAGAACAAGCATGACAACAAATTCTAAGAAGTCATTTTGCTTCTAAGTAATTCATGAACATCTGTGTTTTCTGCGGCTCTTCGTTAGGCCATAATTCGGTCTATGAAACTGCTGCGAAAGAATTAGGAGAGTTGATGGCTGCACAAGGTCATACACTCGTGTATGGCGGAGGCAACGTTGGCCTTATGGGTGTCATCGCAGATGCTGTTATGAAAAACGGAGGAGAAGTTATAGGAGTAATTCCTGATTTCCTGTTGCAACGTGAAGTTGGTCATCGCGGACTTTCACGCCTTGAAGTTGTTAACTCCATGCACGAACGCAAAAAAAGAATGGCCGATCTGTCGGATGCATTTATAGCGTTACCCGGTGGTTGGGGTACACTCGATGAGCTTGCTGAGATACTCACATGGAAGCAGCTTGGGATCATTAGCCAACCCGTTGGTTTACTTAACATTGCTGAATTCTTTAACGCTCTGCTGGATCAAATGCAAAAGATGGTTGACGCAGGATTCCTTCGCGCATCCAACCTTGATTTTTTGTTGATCGAAAATTCCAGTGAAAAACTTCTGTCCTCTCTCCAGACAGAAAATCTCTAAACATTCGCACAAATTGACTTATCTTGACGTATAACCTATAACGGTTCACACGTTTGTATGGTGCGTATAATTCAGGCTTTGCTCTTTACCCTTGTTTGTGTTAAAAGTCTTTCGGCTCAGACATTAGGATTTTCTCTTCCTCCTGGTCAGAAGAAAGTACAGATGCCTATAGAGATTTATAATAATCTCGTTGTTATTCCCGTGGTGTTGAACAACTCTCTTCCACTAAAATTCATCCTTGATACCGGTGTACGCACGGCTATACTTACTCAAAAAACATTTACAGATATTCTTAATCTTCAGTATTCACGGAAGTATACTATATCTGGCCCTGGCGGAGAAAAATTAGTAGACGCATATGTTACCAACAATGTAACGTTAGATCTGCCCGGTATCCAGGGACGTGGCCACGCCATGCTCGTATTGGATGAAGACTACCTGGAGCTTAGAAATTACCTCGGCACTGATGTGCATGGTATATTGGGATATGAACTGTTCAGTCGCTTCATTATTCAGATCGACTATGAAAAGAAGCTCCTCACCTTCACCACTCCAGATAAATTTCGGAAGCCAAGAAAATTCCAGACGCTTCCCATGAAAATCGAAGACACAAAGCCCTATATTATTTCGCCGATATCTTTTCAGGACGGCACAACGATGAACGCTAAATTACTGATGGATTCCGGAGCCAGTCACGGTTTGATGCTCGACCCGGCAACAGACCAGCGGATCATTGTACCCGAACATGTTGTTAGTAGCGTGATTGGACGAGGACTTGGCGGAGAGATTGTTGGTAAGGTAGGACGGATTAAGTCTATAGAGTTCGGAACCTATAAATTGAATAACGCCATCGCTAATTTTCCCGATCCCAATAGTTATTCTGATAGTATAAAAATTGGAAACGTTTTTCGTAATGGTGCTGTCGGTGGAGAAATCATGAGCCGCTTTACCGTTATTTTCAATTTCCCTCAGGAAGAAATTTATATCAAGAAGAACGCCTCCTTTAAAAAAGGATTTCACTATAACTTGAGTGGTTTGATCGTGAAAGCAAAGGGCTCACAACTAAATGTGTTTGAAGTAACAGAGGTGCGTAAACAATCTGTGGCAGACAAAGCGGGTATACAAGCAGGCGATATCATTACGAGCATTAATGGAATCACCACACAAGTGCTTAACCTGAACCACCTCAATGGATTTTTTAACAGCAAGCCAAAGAAAAAAATCCGTCTTGAGATCGAAAGAAAAGGTCAGCGGATGCGAAAAGAATTTGCACTCGAAGATCAGATTTGATTAATGCGAAAGCTTAAGCAAGAACTCCTTTCTTTTTTGATATACTTGGTATAGATAGAGTTGCGTTCTGCGAAAGCGAAGCGAATTCTTCAGGGTGTTATATATTGCTTCAGGTGAAAGATTTTGTTTCAGTAAATAGTCCAAAACATTGCTGCCACCAAACGCCTCTTTATAGTTAGAGTTCTTTAAGACCATGATAGGAATATCTTTCGTCTTCTTGTTACTCGAAAGCGTTTGGATCGTCCCCCTTAATTCTGTTTTGCCCAGGTTATCATCGATGATAGCGAAATTGGGATTAAAGCGAATAAGCCTTTCCGCGGTGCTCTTTAAGTCAAATGCTATCTCGGTAACAATTTTAAAGCCTTGTACGGCCTGTAGATTTTTCAGCACCGAACTTAGCTCAATAGGATTATTGCCGACAAGCAGTATATGCATGGGCTCCGATGATGATGAATCTTTGATAATTGTTTTCATATTGCCAACTGGGTTATGTAACAGTATATAAACGTAAAAGGTTACTTAACAAGATTGGGTCCGTTGCAATTTTTTGACTACAGACCACTATTTTTCACTAAGAATTCTCAAATAAGGAAACTTTAGACAAGAATTGAAAAAAATTTTAATCGTAGGCGGAGGACTTGCTGGTTTAATTTCGGCTATAATTTTAGCGCGCAAAGGCATTGAGGTGCTGGTTGTGGAGCGAAAAGTATATCCATTCCACCGGGTGTGCGGAGAGTATATTTCAAACGAAACGATTCCCTTTTTAAAATCACTTAAGCTTCTTCCGGAAGAATTTTCTCCTTCTCAAATCAACAGGCTTCAACTCTCTGCAATCAGTGGTAAAAATGAGATCCTGCCGCTTGATCTTGGCGGTTTTGGAATCAGCCGCTATATATTAGATAACTTCCTTTATAGCAAAGCTCAGGAAGCAGGAGCTGAATTCTGGCTAAATACGGATGTAGAAAATGTTTCTTTTCAGGATGATAAATTCGCCATTGCTACATCACGGTCAGAAGTATATGCTGATGTCGTGATTGGTGCTTTCGGAAAGCGATCGAAGATGGATGTTCATCTCAACAGGTCTTTTATACAGAAGCGTTCTCCGTATGTAGGTATAAAGTATCATCTCAAAACAGATCATCCACACGACCTTATTGCTCTTCATAATTTTCCCGGTGGCTATTGTGGAATGAGTAATATAGAAGAAAGTAAAACAAATCTCTGCTATCTCACGCATCGCGATAATGTGAAGAAGTATAAAAACATCCGTGAAATGGAGGAGGCGGTGCTCTTCAAAAACCCGTTGCTGAAATCCATTTTTAAGAATGCTGATTTTCTTTTTGAAAAGCCGGAAGTCATTAACGAAATCTCCTTCGAGACAAAATCACTTGTAGACAACCACATCCTCATGGCTGGCGATGCAGCAGGAATGATTACTCCCTTGTGTGGCAATGGTATGGCGATGGCGATTCACGCTTCGAAAATTCTGAGTGAACTTGTAATCCAGTATTGTGAGGAGGAAAGTTTTTCAAGGGAGCAACTTGAGCAAAACTATATCTATCGATGGAAGAAAAATTTTGCTAACAGAATTTGGGCTGGCAGGCAAATTCAGAAATTATTTGGCAATGAATGGGCCTCTAACGTTGCTATAAATTTAGCGATCAATGTAAAACCTGTTGCCAGAATTATCATGCACAACACACATGGCGAAGTGTTTTGACTTTCACAAAGCATATTTACCGTTGATTGATGTTCAGATAATTTTTCGCGATCAATTCTTTAACTTCCATTCCATCATCAACCATCATACAACCATGAACCAGGAAACCAATCGCAGATCATTTCTTCGCTCACTTGGACTAATTACCGTTGGCGCAACCGCAGGAGCTTCAATCTTGTCAGCATGTGGAAGTAAGCCTTCCGGTGATAATCAGCAAGCAGCAACAGACACAACAGCAACCGTTGAGCAACCTAAAGATTTATTTTTCAAGATCTCTCTAGCGGAATGGTCGCTTCACAAATCTCTCTTCGGAGGAAAATTAACGAACCTTGATTTTCCTGCGAAAGCAAAGAATGACTTTGGTATTTCGGCTGTTGAATATGTAAATCAGTTTTTCAAAGACAAAGCGAAGGATCAGGCTTACCTTACCGATCTTAAAAAGCGTTGTGACGATCTCGGTGTAACGAGCGTGTTGATTATGTGCGATGGAGAAGGTGAGCTGGGAGATGCCGATACAAAGAAACGTTTACAGGCTGTTGAAAATCATTACAAATGGGTAGAGGCTGCGAAATTTTTAGGCTGCCATTCTATACGCGTGAATGCTGCAGGCGAAGGTAAAAGAGAAGATGTAGCCAAGGCTGCAACAGAAGGACTGCGTAAGCTTTCTGAGTTTGCAAAAAATACTGGTATAAATGTTATCGTTGAAAACCATGGTGGTTACTCTTCCGATGGCCAGTGGTTAAGTGGAGTTATAGCGGCCACGCAAATGGACAACTGTGGTACGTTACCAGACTTCGGCAACTTCTGTGTTAACCGCACAAAACCTGAAGCGAATACACCGGAAGCATGGGCGAAAACAAAATGCCTTGAAGAATACGATCGCTATAAAGGAACACAAGAGTTAATGGCATACGCGAAAGGCGTAAGTGCCAAATCACACGAGTTTGATGCGCAAGGAAATTGTGTTGAAACCGATTATTCTAAAATGCTCTCCATCGTAAAGGCTGCGGGATATAGCGGGTATATTGGAATTGAGTATGAAGGACAAACCTTGGGCGAGGAAGAAGGTATTCGTGCAACCAAAGCCCTCCTTGAAAAAGCCGGAGCTACCGTCTAACGACTATACATATATACTCAAAACATCTGCCAAAGCTGTGTTGAGTCCAACAGCAAGTAGATGAAGAAGATATTTAAACATGTGGCTGAAATAAAATTCAGCCACATGGTATGTTTATGATCTGCTTTTGATTCGTTCTGAATCACTCTTAAAAACCAGTATAGGAAAAATACAATCACGGGGAACATCGCTCCCAGAAACACCCACGCATAATTATTTATAAAGAACGCGTTGAAGTAAAGTATATATCCGATCGATACAATTGAAAACAGTGCGCCTACAAATAAAAATGTTCCGCGAACGCCAAGCATCAAACTAAAAGTTTTATCTCCACGAATTGAATCTTCTTCGTGTTGGTATACCTGTGTCATAGGATAAGTGCCCATTAGCAATGCACTGCTCAGTAAACCAGGGATGACGACCGAAGCTCTCAGAGCGTTCTCCAGTGGAAAACGATTAATACCAATGTAGCACATTACGAATGCAAATAGTCCTTGGAACAGGCTCACGATCAGCCAACCGGCAATCGGATATTTTTTAAGACGTACAGCAGGATGACTATAGGCTTTCGAAATGAGCCCGTAAATAAAAATCATTATCGCGAAAACAAGAGAGATCTTGATCAACGCAAGAACAATTGCAACGGCATCAAAGAGAAGGGAAAGATAGTATAGATCTTTTTTTACTTTCGGAGGATTCTTCAGGCCTCCTATACTTTTTTCATCCTTGTCGAAATAACTGTTATAGCCATTACTGGCAGGGTATAGGAAGAGATGTACAATGATGAATGTCCACAACAGAGGCTGAGCACTTAGATTAGGAGAGATTGCAAGGCTGAAAAAGAAGACCGGCATCAGGTAGTAAGAAAACGGTATTCTCAGATGAAGCCACGAAGAGCGCGAAAACATATAGTCTTATTTAACGTTTGAATGTATTTTATACTTTCTCTCCGATTCTGACTAACCGAATAAATCCTGAAACACTTCTGTTAATTTTCCAAAAGCTTTTACTTTAATGTTGGTCTTCTTCATATCAATAGATTTCTGATTGAATTTGGAAATATATATTTCCTCGAAGCCAAGCTTTTCTGATTCTGAAATACGCTGCTCAATTCGATTTACAGCACGAAGCTCTCCTCCCAATCCGATCTCTGCCGCAAAACAAAATTTATCCGATACAGGAATCTCCTCCATCGATGATATTATTGATATACAAATGGCGAGATCTATAGCCGGGTCTTCTACTTTAATTCCTCCCGCCATATTTAAAAAAACATCCTGCGTACCCATTCTGAAGCCGCAGCGTTTTTCCAACACAGCAAGCAGCATGTTTAATCGCTTCTGATCAAAACCGGTAGGCGTCCGTTGAGGTGTGCCGTAGGATGCCGGGCTCACCAAAGATTGAATTTCAATTAGCAGAGGACGATTCCCTTCAATCGTTGCTCCTATAGTAACTCCGCTGAGCTGTCCATCTTTTTGTGAAATTAATATCTCGGATGGATTGGACACTTCACGCAACCCGGTGCCTAACATTTCATAGATACCAATTTCAGAAGTTGATCCGAAACGGTTTTTCGTGGTGCGCAAAATGCGATACGCCAAATGACGATCTCCTTCGAATTGAAGAACCGTATCAACCATATGCTCTAATACTTTCGGCCCAGCCAACATACCGTCTTTAGTGATATGTCCAATCAGAAATACCGGAGTATCGGTTTCTTTGGCAAACTTCATCAACTCGCCTGCGCATTGGCGCACCTGCCCTATACTTCCGGCAGCCGAATCCATTAACGGAGAGTAAAGCGTTTGAATTGAATCGATAATTACAATTTGAGGCTGAAGCGATTCAATGGCCAGAAATATATTCTTCGTATTGGTTTCTGTAAGGATGAAGAACCCTTTAGAAGAATTGCCAAGCCTGTCAGCACGCATCTTAATTTGCTGCTCACTCTCTTCACCCGATACATATAGTACCCGTAGCAATTTGAGTTGCAATCCTACTTGCAGCATGAGGGTTGATTTACCTATACCTGGCTCTCCTCCAATCAAGACCAAGGATCCGGGTACAATCCCACCCCCTAAAACGCGATTCAATTCATCATCTCCGGCATGCGTGCGCACTTCCGGCAAAGCGTCTATTTCGCTTAGCGCTTTCGCTTTAACAACTTTTGAACGCGGTGACTCTTGTCTCCACTCGTTTTTATTGCTTTCTTCTTTGGTTACTATTTCTTCTGCAAAAGTATTCCAGCTATTGCACGATGGACACTTCCCCAGCCACTTCGCTGATTCATACCCACAACTCTGACAGAAATAAACTGTTTTTGGTTTAGCCAATTGATCAATATTTAATGTAAAGAGAGCACAAGCTGCAAAAAGAAATGATAAAGTTGCATGAATTTTTTATACTTACAGAACTAATCTAAAACCTTAACCTAACCTGTTGTATGAGGGCATTAATCCTGGGACTAATCGTCTCCCTTTCTGTGCAAACTATATATGCGCAGAAATCTCCTGTTAAATTTGGTGACATTCCGATGGAAGACCTGAAGATGAAAGTCTATGACAAAGACTCATCAGCTTCCGCAGTTATTCTTTCCGACTACGGGGAAGCTTATGTTATGCTAACTACCGTAAATGCATCACTTGTTTTCGAAAGACATGTTCGCATCAAGATTCTTACAAAAGAAGGATTGGATTGGGCTACTGCCGCGATTCAGTTATATCATTCAGGATCGAACGAAGAGCGTGTTACAAAATTGAAGGCAACAACCTACAATCTTGAGAATGGTAAAGTTGTTGAAACCGACATGTCGAAAGATGGAATCTTTAAAGAAAAATTCAATCGCAATATTAACCTCCAGAAATTTACATTGCCTAATGTGAAAGAAGGTTCCGTGATCGAATACTCTTACACGGTGTCATCTGAGTTCCTCGCTAATTTTCCTGATTGGCAATTTCAATATGATATACCGGTTCGTGCCAGTGAGTATTGGGCTCTGTTTCCTGATTTTTTCATTTTCGAGAAATACATGCAGGGATACGTTACACTAACTTCTTATGAAGTAAAGAACAAAGCGAACACAGATTTCCAGGTTCAGGCGCATCATTGGATATCAAAAGATGTTCCTGCTTTCAAGGAGGAACCTTTCATGACATGTGAAGACGACTATGTCTCTAAGATCAATCTTGCATTGTCCTATATAAGTTTTCCAGGCCGACCTGTACAAGAAATTATGGGTACGTGGGCAAAGTTGAATACAACGCTATTGGAGGATGAGAGTTTTGGAAAGGCTATTACTGGATCAAATTTCCTGAAGAAAAAAGTAGAGGAGGTAACGGCAGGTCTCACGGATCCACAGCAAAAAGCGGCTGCTATATTTACGTATGTCCGTCAGAATATAGAATGGAACGGTGTGAAAGACCGATATGCAGATAATCTAAAAAAAATATTTGAAGACAAAAAAGGAACAGCTGCTGACGTTAATATACTCTTGGCCGCTATGTTGGAGAAGGCCGACCTGCCCATTGAAATGATCATGTTGAGTACACGTGATCATGGATTTGTAAGACCACCCTATCCGATGGAAGAGCAATTTAACTATGTGATCTGCGCAGTAAAGATTGGTGATAAAAAAATCTTGTTGGATGCTACTGATAAATATTTGCCGATGGGTGTTTTGCCAGAGCGATGCTTGAATGGACAGGGACTTATCATTTCAAAAGTAAATCACGGCTGGATGAATCTTGATTCAAAGATGAAATCGAAGACTATTGTAAGCACAGATCTGGCATTGAAAGAAACAGGAGAGCTCTCCGGTAAAGTAAATTATAGCTATGACGGATACGATGCGCATCGCGTGCGGAGAGATTACTTTACGAATGGCGAGCAAGATTATCTGAAAAGCTTTTTAGCTGATAAAACATGGGAAATCCAGAAAAGCGAATTTCAAAATCTAAAAGAGATTGAGAAGAATGCCAAGCAGCTTCACGAATTGGTAATCAGCGAACATTGCACGGTTACAGGCAACGTGATCTATCTGAATCCATTTGTAACATCACAGATGAAAGAGAATATATTCAAACACGAAAAGCGCGAATACCCGGTAGACTTTGGCAGCCCGAAAGATGAAACCTATATGTCTAAAATTATAATACCGGATGGATATACTATAGATGAACTTCCGAAGCCAAAAGCAATGGCTCTTCCTGGCAACGCTGCGAAGTATACTTATAATGTTACGCAGACCGGCAATGTGTTAAACGTGATCAGCATGCTACAGATCAACAAAAGTCTTTTCCTGCAAGATGAGTATCCGCACTTGCGTGAATTTTATAATCAGGTGGTTGCCAAGCAAGCCGAGCAGATTGTGTTAAAGCGAAAATAAGTTGAGATGAAGAAAATGTCATGGTTGTTGTTATGCACGCTGATATATACCAGCGTTCTGGCGAAAGAAGACCCGAAATATCCGGTGAGTGCTATACCAGAAGATATCAAAAAAGATGTCAATGCTGTTGTTAGAGAAGACGTGAAGATTTTCACCATTCACTCCGACAGTCGAGCTACTCTGCATGCTCTTATTGTTGTTACCATTTTCAATTCGAAAGCGAGCGATTTTGCCGAGCACTCAGAGTGGTATAGTAAGTTGCGAAAAATCACAAAGTTTGAAGGGAAGGTTTATAATGAGAATGGTGAAGTAATAAAAAAATTAAAAGCGAACGAAATTATTGATAACAGTGCCTTTGATGGGAGCGCACTTCACTCTGATCTCAGGATAAAATACGCAGATCTTTCGCAAGCTGTTTATCCTTATACTATTGAATTTGAGTATGACATCGATTACAAATTTTTGTATCACATTGATGGCTCCGAAGTAATCTCGGAAGAGAAAGTATCTGTACAGAAATTGACATATCAGATTATTTACCCAAAATCCTTAGAGCCACGTTACAAAACGTATAATATAAATCAGAAACCTATTCACGAAAGTATAGGTGATAATGTGGAATCGGTTCGTTGGGTACTACAGAACTTGCAACCGATTAAATTTGAACCTCTGAGCAACTCAGATGATGTGCTTCCCCAAATTGTAACAGCTCCCGGAAAATTTGAGTATGATGGTTATCCTGGGAGTATGAAAACTTGGGAAGATTATGGCAAATGGCAGCTTTCTTTGAATGAAGGAAGAGATGTTATTTCAGAAGCAACAAAAAACAAAATAAGGGAATTGACAAAAAATATAGATACAACAGAGGGAAAGGTAAAAGCGATATATGAATATCTACAGAATAAGACTAGATATGTTAATATATCTCTCGGAATAGGGGGACTTCAACCATTTGAAGCATTGGTTGTTGATGAAATGGGATATGGAGATTGTAAAGGGTTATCAAACTACATGGTTGCAATGCTTAAGGAAATAGGAGTACGTGGATATTACACTAAGATTATGGCGGGCGAATACGCGCCTGAAATAGATGTTGACTTTCCAAGTCACCAAACAAATCATATAGTTGTAGCAGTTCCTAATGGTCCAGACACTCTATGGCTTGAATGTACGAGTCAGACGAATCCATTCGACTTTCAAGGTACCTTTACTGGAGATAGAAAAGCGCTGATGGTTACTGAAACTGGGGGAAAGATTGTTAATACTCACCGCTACACAGCAGATCAAAATGTTCAATCGCGCACTGCTGATGTCTTTGTAGAATCAACAGGTGATGCGAAAGCCAAAATAAAAACTACTTATAGCGGCCTGCAATATGAAAACGGTGATCTAATGTTTATTTTGAATAAGCAGCATGATGATCAAAAGGAATGGGTTCAGGACAATACAGATATACCAGCTTTTGATATTGTTAATTTTAGTATGACAAACAAAAAAGACAAAGTTCCCTCAGCTATAGTAAATATTAATCTGGTACTAAAACGTTTTGCAACGGTAAGTGGCAAGCGAATTTTTCTGACGCCAAACCTCATGAACCGTTCAACCTATATACCGGAGAAGCTGGAATCAAGAAAGACCAATATAGTGTTAAGAACGCCTTATACTGACTTCGATACCATCCGCTATCATCTCCCGGAAGGTATATATCCTGAATTTTTGCCAGAGCCAGCAAAGATCAAATCACGCTTTGGTGAGTATGAAACGACATTCACTGTGGATGCAGGAAGCCTTCTTTACATTCGAAAAATACGAATGAATAAAGGCGAATATCCTGCGGAGTCTTATAAAGAGCTTACGGATTTTTACAAGAACATCAACAAGGCTGATAACATGAAAATGGTTTTCATGAGTAAAACCTAGCGATCATTTTGTGATCGGTGCGTTTGATTCCTTAGCCATCACGTTGTAAACCAACGTATCTGCAATAGAAGGCAACCATTTATTTAAAAAAACTGCGAGCTTACCCTGGGTCGTTAACACCAGGGTGCGCTTGCGTTTAATGGTAGCCTGGTATATATGGTGTGCACATTCTTCTGCGCTCATCATTTTTTCTTCCTGACGAGGCGATTCTCCTTGCTGACTTCCATCTTTGGTAAGAGAACGCTTTCGAATATTCGAAGATGTAAAACCAGGACATGCAGTTAATACATGGACTCCAGTTTTTAATAACTCGGTACGTAATACTTCCAGAAATCCGTTTAGTGCAAACTTTGATGCAGAGTATCCTGTGCGACCGGGAAGTCCACGAAAACCAGCAATGGAAGAAATACCGATAACGGAGCCCTTGTTCTTTGTGATTTCAGGAAGGCAATATTTTGTGGCATACAACACGCCATAGAAATTTATATCCATCACCTTTTTCACAACGTCAAGATCAAGTTCTGAAAAAAGTGCTCGCATGGAGATACCAGCGTTATTAATCAGTATATCTATAGTTCCATAAACTTTTATGGCTTCTTCTGCCATTTTACGGTTGTCGTCTTCAACACTAACATCTGACTGAAGGCCGTGAATCGTAATTCCTTTGCTCTTTAATTCGTCAACGGTTTTTGTAAGTTCTTCCTTGTTTCGGCCCGTTATTAAAATTCGAGAACCTTCGCTGCCGAATTTTTGAGCCAATGCTTTTCCAATACCGGAAGAACCTCCTGTGATGATCACCACCTTATTTTTCATGATGCAAAATATAAATTAGTTAGATATGTAAATCGCCAGAATGTATCCTTCAGTTCAGTCCTATCTCAATACTCACGTCTAATTCTTAACTTGAGCCCCTCAAAGAATTTTGTTTCAATGCTTTTAGTCAGGTTATTATCACGATTACCTTTTTGGATACTTTACATCATTTCTGATTTTCTGTTTTTCATCACCTATTATATAGTAGGCTATCGCAGAAAAATGGTTCAGAAAAATCTCAGGAACTCTTTTCCTGAGAAATCTGAAAAGGAGATTCGTAAAATTGAAAAGCAGTTTTATATCAACCTTTGCGATTATGGAGTTGAAACATTAAAACTCTTTTCCATTCCGAAAGCAGAACTCGCAAAGCGAATGCTATTCAAAGACATTAGCATCATTGAGAAGTATAAAGCACAAAATCAATCTGTGGTGATTCTCGCATCTCATCAGTTTAATTGGGAATGGCTGCTTTCGTCCGGCAATTTCAATTTACCCGTGCCGGTGGATTTTGTTTATCAACACCAGAGTAGTGAATTCTTTAATAGATTTTCATTGATGTGCCGTACGCGGTTTGGTGCTCACGCCATCGGTCGACACGATGTGGCACGCGAGCTTATCAGGCGTAAAAATATACTTCGAGGTATAGCTATCGTCAGTGATCAATATCCGGGTTTAAAGAAGGATAAGAAATATCAGACCCGATTTTTAAATCAGGATACCGTTTTCTTCCTTGGGGCACACCAGATTGCCGTTTTAACACAATACCCGGTGGTATATGCGCAGGTAAAAAAAATAAGGAGAGGTTATTATGAAGCATCATTCGTTCCGATAGCGGAGCCGCCATATGCCAGAGAGGACTTTACATTGATAGAGAACTATATAAAGTCAGTGGAGAGCGTAATCCATGAGAATCCTTCAGGATGGCTGTGGTCTCATAACCGCTGGAAGACAAGGCATCTGAAAAAAGATTAAGGAAATAAAAAGGGCGATGATCACTCATCGCCCTTTCTTTTGTGTGCTATAGATTAGCTCAGTTTAAAAGCTTTTTTAACCTGATCAACGTGATCAAGTTTTTCCCATGGGAATAATTCAACTTTTACTTTCTTCTCAGAAGCTTTGCCCTTGTTGAAAATTTTCTCAACCACTTTAGATTCGCGGCCCATATGTCCATAAGCAGCAGTCTCTGCATATATAGGAGTACGCAGGCTGAAACGTTGTTCAATAAAATAAGGACGCATATCAAAGATCTTGGCAACGCGCTTTGCGATCTCACCATCATTTTCCTTCACTTTAGAAGTGCCGTATGTATTAACATACAGACCTACCGGTTGAGCAACGCCAATTGCATAGGCAACTTGTACCAACACTTCGTCACAAACACCTGCAGCTACCAGGTTTTTTGCAATGTGACGTGTAGCGTAAGCAGCAGAACGGTCTACTTTAGAAGGATCTTTGCCAGAGAAAGCACCACCACCGTGAGCTCCTTTTCCACCATAGGTATCAACGATGATCTTACGACCTGTTAATCCGGTATCACCGTGTGGCCCGCCGATAACAAACTTACCTGTTGGATTAATGTGATATTTAATATCGTTTCCAAAAAGCTTTTGAACACGCTTAGGAAGTTTCTTTGTAATGCGTGGTACTACAATGTTGATAATATCATCTTCAATCTTCTTCAACATCTTTGCATCCTTGTCGAAGTCATCATGCTGAGTCGATACAACGATCGTATCGATACGTTGTGGCTTATTATCATCGCTATATTCGATCGTTACCTGAGATTTTGCATCAGGGCGTAAGTATGTCATTACTTTACCTTCTTTGCGAATTGTTGAAAGCTCTCTTAATAATAAGTGAGCGAGTTCAAGCGGAAGCGGCATATAATTATCCGTTTCGTTCGTGGCATAACCAAACATCATCCCTTGATCGCCAGCTCCCTGATCTTCTTTCTTTCTGCGCACAACACCCTGGTTGATATCAGGAGATTGCTCATGAATGGCTGATAGGATACCGCATGAATTCGCTTCGAACATATATTCGCTCTTGGTATAACCGATTTTACGGATTACTTCGCGAGCTATGTCCTGTACATCAAGATATGCTTCTGACTTCACCTCACCAGCTAATACAACCTGTCCGGTAGTAACAAGTGTTTCACAGGCAACTTTAGAGGCGGGATCATAGGCTAAAAAATAATCGATAAGAGCATCCGAGATCTGATCGGCAACTTTGTCGGGATGACCTTCGGAAACCGACTCTGAGGTGAATAGATAAGGCATATAAATTAGTTGTTTATTATTAGTTTTTGCGGCGTCAAATTTAGGTTTTAAAGTGTAAAACCAAAACTCTATAAATCTAATAGTGTTTAAGGAGATAAAAACAAAAACACAGCCGGAGTTTTGGGAAACTCGGATTTAACAGTCTTCCATTTTTTAACAGTAAAAGTTTTAATGTACTCGTCTTTGCCGGTGACATCTATAGCAACACAAAGCAGTGTATCGTCTTTCAGATTTTTAAGAAGCACAGACATGATGGCGTTGTTTCGATACGGAGTCTCAATAAAAATCTGTGTTTGATTTTTGGTGTGAGATTCTTTTTCAAGTGCCTTCACGATAGTGGAAGCATCTTTTCCATCGAAAGGCAGATATCCATGAAAGGTAAATCGCTGCCCGTTTAAACCAGAAGCCATCAGTGCCAGTAACAAGGAAGAAGGTCCTACTAAAGGCACAACCTGTATATCATTCTCATGTGCATACTTAACGGCCAATGCTCCCGGATCTGCTACACCCGGACAACCAGACTCTGAAATGACTCCAATATCTTTTCCTTCAAAGACAGGATTAAACATAACTTTTATGGCTTCGGCCTTTGTATTCTTATTCAGGACTTCAAAACCTAAAGCTTCAATCGATTCGTAAATTTTCAGACTGCTTAGATATCGCCGGGCTGTTCGTATATCTTCTGCCAGAAAGTATCGAATGGAAGGAAGTGCCTCCCGTATATGAGGAGGGATAACAGTCTGTTGAGTTTCCTCGGCAATGACATTGGGTATAAGATAAAGTTTTCCCTTCTCCATGTAATGATTCGTATAAAGCTAAAGCGCAAGCTTCTTTAATTCGTGCTAAATTTCAGCATGAAATAACGTATGGGCAAACTGCTTATCATAATCGGTATAGTATTCATTGTTGCGGGAATAATTGTTATGTATAGTGACAAGATTCCGTACCTCGGAAAATTGCCGGGTGATATCCGGGTTGAACGTGAGAACTTCAGATTTTATTTTCCGGTGATGACTAGCATCATCCTTAGTATTTTAATCTCGTTGATACTCTATTTTATTAATCGGTGGAAAAATTAAGCAGCTTTCGTACGAGTAAGATGTCGTTAAACGTTTAGCTCCTGTCGGCCTTTAGTTTATTTAATCAATATTTACGAATTTCAGGGTTTAGTTTCTGTGAAGCAGGTTAGAACATATTTTTTCCTTCTTTCTTTTTTCCCGGCTCTATTGGTGTCGGCACAAAAGAAAACTCAGACTTCATCCATACCGCTTAATTTTCCCGACAGTGTTAGAATTGTTTTGGAAAATACCCGGAATGTAGATGCGTCCGTTGTGGGTGGCAGTTTTGCATCCGCATGGTCAAGCCTTGGCGCTGACCAACAGTTGACCATTCAACAACAAGTGCGGAAGATGAAACGAAAAAAACTTCCGCTGAAGCCAACACTGGTCAATTATTTCGGAGCAATTGCCAATGCCGTGAGTGTTGAACATGCCGATCCTTCCAAGATCACGGGTTTTCTAAATGTAACGAACCAGGTGATAGAGAAAGAAACGCCAGCACGCATTCAGAATTTTTTCCAGGGAAGTCGTACATTTTTTGAACATCACTCGCTCCATCACGAAAAATCCTTTCGACTCTATGCAAAGGATGATGACTATACCTTTGATTATATAGCTCCTGCCGCGTCATTCGATATGAATGATACAACCTCTGCTCCTACTGTTGATAATCAAAGTTATTCGGAGCCGCCTCCATCAAACGATTATAATGATCAACCTGTAGATTCCATTTTTACCGAAACGCCACTATGGATGAATCCTCCTCCTCAGCCTATTGTTGAAGGACCAGTGATTCGCTTTAACCGCGTTACGCTAAACTTTGTAACAAAATACGATTCAGTTTTTCTAAAGAATACAAAAGGATCTCTCTCTCTTCGTGATAATACTTTTGTTGGTAAAGATGGCTCATTCGATTGGTCATCAGCATTGCTGAGCCCCGATAGTGTATACTGTAATCTTACTGACTATAATTTCAAAGTTACCAAGCCAGAACTGAAAGCCGACCTCGTAAAGTTTAATTATACCGGTAAAACACCTGGCCTGATCCCCGGTACATTTGAATTTAAGTCACAGCAGCGCAAAGATTCTGTTGCATCAACGTATCCACGGTTCAAATCTTTTCAAAGTACTTTAGCCATTCAAGGTATAGGAGATGAGAATGTGAAATATACCGGAGGGTTTTCCTTGACGGGACGAAAAATTTCCGGAGCATCCGTGGGAGGAAATCCATCGACAATAGAAGTGTTCCATAACGGTGAGAAAAAGATCAAAGCGCTGTCTCCTGATTTTGAATTCACCGACTCGACTATATTCTCAAAGAAAACACGCATCAATCTTATCCATAAAAATGATTCCATCTCGCATCCTGCGGTGCGCATGAAATATACTTATGGAAAGGACAGTCTTCAAAAACTTTACGTACAGAAGGAAAGAGGTGCGCTCATGCACACTCCGTATTCTTCAACCTTCTTTAATGTAGATTTCTCGACTGATATTATTCGCTGGGATTTATTCTCTGACAGTTTGGACATGCGGACAGATGGTGGAAGAAATACGATACCGTTGATAATAGAGTCCGTGGACTATTATGATCCTGAAGATTTCCGCTTGTTAAAAGGCGAAGGTTTCTCTTTCCACCCATTGGCTTTAGTTGCCAGGTACTGCATGAAGAATAAAACACGGGATTTCTATTCAGGAGATCTTGTACAATCTTCAGGCAAAGAGGTTAGAGATATTAAGGCCGCGATAGAATTTCTAAATGAAAAAGGATTAGTAGTATATAATCCAAAGACAGATATAGTACATGTAAAAGAGAAAGCCATTGTAATCTATAAAGCCAGTCTTGGTGAAATGGATTACGATAACCTCAAAATACATTCAGTGATTGACAGCACTGCGAATGCTACCGTCAATTTTGAGAAAGGGTATATGACGGTTAGAGGTGTAGATGAATTTAAGGTGAGTGATTCTCTTAACGTTCGTATCAAACCGGATAGCAACGTTATTACGCTTTTAAAAGACCGAGATATAAAGTTTGATGGAACGATCAATGCCGGAAACTTTGAGATCAGCGGGAAAGGTTTTACGCTGAAGTACGATAGCTTCTATATTAACCTGACGCGCATCGATTCGATTAATTTTTATGTGACAGAAAAAAATGCGAGAGGTCAGAACGTTCGCAGAAAGCTCAACAACAACATGGTGGGTGCTGACTCTGCCGCAGCAGCTGTAGGTGGTTTGGCAAGTACAAGTCAGAAATCAGGAACACTCTTTATAAGTAGAGCAGGTAATAAATCAGGAAAGAAAAAAATTCCAAACTTTCCTAGACTTGATGCCAGTGGAGGTGGTGTTATATATTTCAACAGGCCCGAAGTACTGGGAGGTGTTTACGATCAATCGATGTTTTTTGTGGTGCCTCCATTCAAACTTGATAGTTTGAATGATGCCGATCCGGCCTCCATTAACTTCGATGGTACATTTGTGTCAAGTGGTATGTTTCCGAATTTCAAGGAAAAACTTCACTCCAAACCTGACAAGTCTCTGGGTTTTGAACATGCTATACCACGGGCGGGCTACCAGCTTTACAATGGCGATGCCAAAATGAAGGGTGCGCTGAATATGGATAATCACGGTCTTCGTGGAACGGGACAGATTGATTACCTGGCAGCAACAGTTCGTTCATACGATTTTATTTTTTATCCTGACTCTGTTATTACGAAAGGAAATCGTGCCACGATAGCAGAGAAGCAATTTGGTTCAGTGATGTTTCCTCAAGCATCATTACCAGACTTCGAAATGAAGTGGTATCCAAAGCAAGACAAGATGCGATTGAAGAATCAGAAAGCTCCTTTCAACTTTTATGATTCAACCGCTCAGATGCAGGGCACACTTACCATTTCGAAAGAAGGCGTTGCCGGAGCTGGGAAACTTGAGACACGGGGAAGTGAATTGATCTCGCGTAGTATGAACTTTACAGCAAATGATTTCAGTGCACGACATGCTCGCTTTAAAGTAAAATCAGAAGATCCCAACAAGCCTTTATTATATGGTGTAGATGTGCGGATGAAATTCAACCTGAAAGAAAATTATGCAGATATAAGTCCGGAAGTAGCTGGTATGGCTGCTATTGAATTTCCTTTCGCGCAGTTTAAAACATCTATACCCGAAATGCGATGGGATCTGAAAGCGGAAAAGATTACCATGAAAAGAAATCCGGACGTACCGCTGGAGGAATCTTATTTCTATACTACCCGAAAGGAACTTGACTCTCTTAACTTCTTGGCAGACAAAGCAGAGTATAACTTAAAAACACAGGAGTTAAAAGTAAGCGGTATCCCCTATATCATTGTCGCAGACGCAAAGATTACTCCGGAGAACAACGAAGTGTTGATTCTTGAAAATGCGAAAATCGGAACGTTAAAAAACACCACGATCATTCTGGATACTTTAAATGCTTATCACAGACTTACCGAAGGCGTGGTAGATATAGTATCCCGAAAACAATTTACAGGGTATGCCACCTATCAGTATGTAAATTTCCTTCAGGATACATTTGCCATCAAAATGACAGACTTCCATTTGGAAGATATAGCATTGGAGGAGGTGTCGCGCAAGAAAAGAAAAACCGTAGCGACCCAACAAACCGTTGCTACCGGTTCCGTTCTTGATAAAGAGAAATTGGTGTTGGGAGCAGGGATGTACTATAAAGGTGACATGACGATGTACGCAACACGTCCTGCATTACAGCTTACAGGCTTTGTAAAACTTGACATCCGAAAAATTAAAAACTACAACACCTGGATTCAGTATACTCAGACTGGTGATGAGACAGATGTTCGGATTGATTTTGATAACGCAGTGACGGAAGGTGGAGGTCGTGTGAATGCAGGTTTACACTTCTCCAGCGATAACGAGCTATACATCACGTTTGTGAATGACAAAAAAATGGAGGAGGATGAGAACTTCTTCGAACCAAGTGGTTCCCTCCACTATGATACTGCATCACAGGAATTCAAAATTGAGAGTCTTGAAAAAGCTGCCGGAAACTCGCTCTCCGGAAAAGTGTTTGCCTATAATGACGAAACGCTCCAGGTACGCTTCGAAGGTCCCGTGAAATTATTCAGCGGTACGAAAGATTTTAATGTTACATCGACTGCTATAGGACAGGGTAACATGACGAACAATGAGATCAAGATGAATTCTTTCATCATGGTTGATTCGAATGTACCGGTTACAGCATTTGATCTAATGGCGCGCCAAATTCAGGACGTAATCAAAAATGAAGGAGCGGATGAAGGTCTCGGTGATCAGACAGAGCTTCTTTACAAGATTGCAGATCTTGTTGGTGAACGTGCAGCAAAAGATTATGAACAGAAAAGTTTGCAAGGTTATGTTTCAT
This sequence comes from uncultured Bacteroides sp., assembly GCA_902168185.1. Classification (GTDB taxonomy): domain Bacteria; phylum Bacteroidota; class Bacteroidia; order Cytophagales; family Cyclobacteriaceae; genus Ohtaekwangia. Next base: position 59,104 of record CABHOV010000067.1, on the reverse strand, counting down.
TAGGAACGCTAACGCCTCTTGCCAAACCTCTTGTTTTCTCCAATGTAAATTTGAAGTGGTCTCAAAAGCAAAAGGCGTTCTATAGCGAAGGCACTCTTGGTATGTCTAATATAGGGCGCCAGGATATTAACGGAGCATTTGAAGGCTTCATGGAAGTGAAGAAAACAGAAGACGGTGCTCCTGTATTCAATGTATTTATAAAAGCTTCTCCTGAAGCATGGTACTACTTCGGCTTTGAAGATAATCGCTTAATGGTTCACTCATCCAATAGTGATTTCAACACAATCATTGCCAAGAAAAGTAATGCTGGAAAAGCTAAAGTGGGAGAAGTAGCTTTCATTCCTGGAAGTGACGATGAGACGCTCACTTTCATTAATCGTTTCCGTCAGCAATATTACGGCATTGATATTCCCTATAGTCTGAGCGAAGGTTCTTCTGCAGCAAAGAAGAAAGAAGTGAAAGAAGAGGAGAAGAAAAAAGAAGACGATGGCTTCTGATCCTTACAGATATCGTATTGCTCCCTCTGAAAGCTGAACACAAGGATCGTTTTTATCTGAATATTCAATAACTTCCATCATGATAAAGTTATTGTATGCGTTTCTGTTTTGTAGCGTTACACTGCACGCGCAATCTACTGAAGTAGTACAGCGTGCAGATGATTTTCTTTCTTCGCTATCCCCTGCCCAAAAAAATAAAGCTTTATACGAATGGAAGAGTGACGAGCGATTGAACTGGCACTTTGTTCCCAAAGACAGGAATGGTATATCGCTTCATGCGTTAGATGCAAAACAACGCGCAGTAGCCTTTGCGTTGTTAAAGTCATCCCTTAGTATCCAGGGATATCAGAAAGCAACCGGAATTCTTTCACTTGAAAAAATTCTGCAACAAGTGGAAGGGCGCAAGGAAGATGATACGTATCGCGATCCACTGAATTACTACTTCACTATATTTGGCAACCCTGAAGAAAAAACATTGTGGGGCTGGCGTCTGGAAGGTCATCATCTCTCACTAAATTTTTCATCTGCGAATGGTGTAATGGAATCCTCTACACCTACTTTTTGGGGAAGTAATCCTGCTATGGTTCCTTCCGGTAATGACCGTGGAAAGAAGACATTAAAAGAGGAGATGGATCTTGGTTTCGAATTGATCAACTCGATGAATGATCAGCAACTTGCAAAAGCTCGCTTCACAGATATAGCGCTTCCTGAAATTGTATCATACAACAAACAAAAAGCAGAGCTCCTTAATCCTGCCGGTATTATATATACTGACCTTAACGCTGAGCAAAAGAAAATATTTCTTCGATTACTCGATGCCTATATTAAAAATTACGAGTTCGGTTTCTCTGAAAAGCTCATGGCAAAAATAAAGAAAGCCGGTATAGATCATTTAAGTTTTGCCTGGGCCGGAAGTTTAAAGCCCGGAGTTGGCCACTACTACCGCATACAAGGACCCATGTTGCTAATTGAATACGATAACACCCAGAATAACAGCAACCATATACATACCGTTGTACGTGACCTTACCAATGATTTTGCTGCAGATATACTGCGCGAGCACTATATGAAGGAACACAACTGATGCTTTATATCGATTCAAGATCAAGTAAATAGAATCGATCACAAGCAAAATGGCCAGTGCTTCCTAACGGTCTGGGGATTTGTTTGAAGCCTGCTTTATCATATAAGTTCATCGCTTTGCCCATGGTGTTAAAAGTTTCCAGATAGCAAAAGCTATATCTTTTTTCTTGCGCGGCTTGAATGCATGCCTCTAATACTCTTCTTCCTAAACCAAGTCCGCGAGCCTGAGGTAAGAAGTACATTTTCTTTAACTCACAATAATCCGCTGGGGCACCTTGCAATGGTCCGATGCCACCGCCTCCAACTATTTTTCCATTCACTTCACATATATAGTATGCGCTGTATGAGGTTGAATACGCGCGATACATATCGTCAACTTCACGATCGTGAATGGCAAAACCTGCACCACCCGCACCGAATTCCGGCATGACAATTCTTATAATATTCGCTACCGCTTCGTTATCAGAAGATGTGATTTGTCGAATTCCGAAATTCATCTTATGGTCTTTTATTAATTCAGTTTTTTAATAGCAGCAATAAAGTTCGCGGCAATTTTTTCTGATAGTATATGAACTTGATTCTTTACGATCCATTTTCCATTTATGAGCGTGCCGAGAATATCGCTGGAATCTGAAGTATATAGAATCGCTGAAAGCAGAGTGTCAGCATTAGCTTGTGCCAGCAACGGTGACTTTGCATTGAATATGATTGCATCGAACGATTCACCAATACCAAAGTATTCCTTCGTTGAAGAACCCATTGCTTTTCTTCCGGCGTGAAGTGTCTTTTGAGTTAAGAGACCGGCACCGTCATCAAATGTATTTCGCTTATGCGTGGTGAAGCGTTGTGCATAATCTAACCAGCGAAGATCTTCCAGTGGATTTAAACTGATATGACTATCCGTTCCTATAGACCATGAACCATTGTAAGCGGCAAACTCAGTAAGCCTGAAAATTCCATCGCCAAGATTACCTTCTGTACCCGGACATAAAACTGCATGTGCACCGCTTTGCGCAAGACGTTTTACTTCATCATCATTTAAGTGTGTACAATGGACAAGGTGAAACCGGTCATTTAGCGGAAGATTATTCAGAAGCCATTCAACAGGTCTTTGCTTTAAATAGGCAACACAATCTTCTACTTCTTTGAGTTGCTCGGCAGCATGGAGATGAAAAGGTATATCCGTGGGTCCCTGCTGAAAAGTGGACACTATATCCATAGGATCAACGGCTCGTAAAGAATGAATGCTGAAGCCAAGCTTAGCATGCGAATGATTGGACACAACCGCAGCAGAATCCTCCAGCAAATGAAAGTATGTTTCTGTTGTACTCGAAATAAACCTTCGTTGACGTGGTTGTGGATCTTTTCCGAATCCGCCCTTTTGATAAAACACTGGAATGAGCGTGATCTTTATTCCGGCAGTTTTTGCCGCCGATACAAGACGCTCGCCCATTTCTGCCAGATGAGTATAAGGCTTCCCATCTTTATCGTGATGTAGGTAATGGAATTCTGCTACGTGCGTGTAGCCCTTCCGTAACATCTCTGCATAGAGCATGGTTGCAACCGCCTCTACCTGGTCAGGGTCAAGACTTAATGCACAATGATACATCGCTTCGCGCCAGCTCCAGAAATCATCCGTTGAACCTGCTGGATGTTTCTCAGCCATACCGGCCATTGCGTATTGAAATGCATGGGAGTGCGCGTTTTGAAAACCCGGTAATGCAAAGCCATCCACCATTTCTATAGCAACAGGATGCTCCGGTTTTGTGTTGGATAGAAACTGAATTATACCTTCATTATCAATACCTATATATGCCGGTGATAACCAGCCGTCCGCTTGCAATAATGCTTTAAGCTGAAAATATTTTAAAGGCTGCATCATGCTAGCGTAATTGTGAAATCAAGTGCTGAAAATTTCTTTTTAATAACTGCTGCATGTGTTTCGCCCGCCCTTCGTGATAATATATTTCTGTATCATCCATATAGTGTACCTTGGGCATTTCAAGTTGAAGTGCGTGTTGATTTTCGGCCGGCTTACCGAATGTGCGTGTGATGGTGCCGCCTTTGAAAGGATGATTATGACTTACGGTGAAGGAATCTGAAGAGAGTATATCCAGTATTGTTTGAATCAGATTCGGGGCAGCAGATTTTCCATCAGCGTCTCCAAGAATTAAATCTGGAAATTTTTCTTTCTGAACGGTGGTAACAATCTGGCGGATCGAATGACAATCCCATAACAACACCGTACCGAATTCAGCCTTCATTTCATCTAACAATTGCTGAATCTTGTTATGATAAGGTTGATAGTATAATGTATACCGCCTGGCGACTTCAGCCTCTGCTACTTCTTTCCGGTTATCTATATATAGTGGTTCTCCTAAAAATGTTGTTGATGGGCAAAGCGCAGTAATGATTCGTCCATCGGAATATAGCGGCTTACTATCCGGATCGCGATTTAAATCGATCACCCAGCGACTATACGTTGCAGTGATCATGGTCATGCCCATAGAAGGCGCAAAATCATACAGACGATCCACAAACCAATCTGTATCGTCAGGTGCTTCGATCAGTGAAGCTTTATACTGGCTGCGGATATCATCTGGAAACGCAACACCACAATGCGGAACACTGACAAGGATCGGTACTGCCGGACCAGTCGGCCTATATATTTTGAAAGGTTCCTCGTGCAACATTCGTCCTATACTTAATCTTTACTTCTTTTCTTTTTCTTCTTTTTCTTAGGCTCTGTTTGCGCTAATGATTCCTGCACTTTCGCCAGCTCGTCCGATTTACTTTTCAATTCTTCTTTCGCTGTAGCAAGGTCAGCTTCAGTTTTATTTAAAGCGATCTGTAATTTTTCGACAGCCTGTTTATCATTTGCCTCTGCAGAGTTTTCGCTCAGGCGTTTTTTCAGAAGCATAATTCTTCTGAAGCTTTCATTGATTCTTGCTTGCGATATATCTCCCTTCTCTACCAGTGAGCGGATGATGCTATGTACTTTGTTAACGGTACGTTCGTCACTGCCTGAAATATTATTGGAGAACGTCATGATATCAACTCCACCTTGAATAGCAAGTTTTATAGCTTGTTCAAAACCATAATGCTTGGTGATCGCTTGCATTTGCATGTCATCGGTAAACACCACTCCGCTAAAATGTAAACGCTTCCGAAGTATACCGGTTAGTATATCCACAGACAGCGTTCCGGGATTTCCATTTTTATCGAGTTTCTTATTAACAATGTGCGAGGTCATAATAGCATCTGCATATCCGGAGTCGATGAGCAACTGATAAGGCTTCAACTCGCGCTCTTCCCAGGTGTTAGTAACATCTGCTATACCAAGATGCGTATCAGCTTTCGAACTGCCGTGTCCGGGAAAATGCTTCAGCGATGTAATCACTCCATACTTACGATGTTGCTTGATAACTTCTTTCGCCATCAGCGCCACGGAATCTTCATTGGAAGAAAACGCGCGGCCAAATTTTGCTATGATCGGGTTGTCAGGATTCGAGGCAAGGTCCACTACCGGAGCAAAGTTTACATTTATACCTAGTCCGGCCAGTGTCGATGCCGTTGCTTCACTATAGAAGCGAACCGAATCAAGCGTAGAAGCTTTTGCCATAGCGGCTGCTGTGATGGAGCGAGGAAATCCATATTTATCTTTAAGACGATTTACTCTGCCCCCTTCCTGGTCTATACATATAAAGAGCGGTATAGGAGCCGCATGCTGATAGGTCCACGTAATTTTTTTTAGTGCAACGAAAGAGTTTTTAGCAGGAATATTCTTTTCAAAAATGATGATAGATCCAACTTTACCTTGCTTTACTTCCCGTAACACTTCTGCATCAACATCACCCTTCGGAAAACCAATCAGGATCATCTGGCCGATCTTTATATCAAGACTGTCTATAGTCTGCGCAGATGTACTTTCTGTTAGCGCGATCGCCAAAAAAAACAGGGAATAGAAATACTTCATCATTAAAAAAAAATTCGTTTTAGTAAGCTTCATAGATTTTGTGCAGAATTTCCTGCATGTTATTGCGCACCTCACTCGTAGATTTAGCAAAGTGAGTATTCATAAAAGAAAAGATTAGCACCTTGCCACGCTTCGTAAGCAGATACCCGCTAAGCGCGTGATTGTTGCTGAGCGATCCTGTTTTTCCAAATATGTAGGGCTGTGTCTCTTTGTAGTAATTTCGGATCGTTCCCTTTTTACCACCTATAGCAAGCAAGGTAAAAAGTCTTTCTTGTGGCATCAAGGTGTATATCTTCTCCCAAAGCTGTACAATGGAACGTGGCGTGAACAAATTGAAACGCGATAACCCGGAACCATCCTTCCATATAGGCTCGTCTGATAAATCATTCAAAAAATTCTTCTTTGAATACTCAATCGCTATTTCAGTTTTCAAAGTGTCGCTTAGTGTACCGGCACAGAGTAACAGCAATTGTTCAGCAATAAAATTATCGCTCTCCTGCATCATGATACGATACAGACTATCAGAAGGTATATTGAAAACCGTTAATGCAGTGGAATCGAATGGCTTGTTCAAAAGTGTAATGCTTTTGTTGAGTGTGTCACTTAACAGCGTTGCTGTTAATAAAGGGGAGACTTTTAGTGGAACATCAATTACTTTAGATGATACTTTGGTGCCGGGTATATACGTAAAAATATTTTTATCAGGTTCCCGGGTTGCATCTGCACTAGACTGTGGAATTCCGATGCGTAATTCCTTTTTAAAGAACGGAGGTTGTATTTCCGGTTTGTTACCGATGGCTTGTATAGCGGCAATGTTTCCGTAGATCGGCAAAGGAGATCGTTCCGCTGAATAATAAGAACTGTAATCATCCCACGCCCATCCGGGACCAAAATGTTCTGTATCAAAATTCGAAACAGAAAAGAAGAGTTTATAGGGTGAAGCTTTTAGAAAATTGTAAACGCGTCCGTTGGTATATACATTCTTATATAGCAGACCAGGATCACCGGTTCCCCAAAATATCAGTGAGTCACCATGTACTATATATCGTAAGCCAGGAATAGAGTCGCCCAGAATTTTAAGACTTGTAAAAAATGTAAAGATCTTGGTGTTGGAAGCTGGCGTAAAGTATTGTGCGCCCTGGTAATCGAACAATGTTTTCTTTTTAGCAGGATCATAGAGAACGAAACCAACATGGTCTTTAAACTTTTCTTCCGTGGCGTGAAACGTCTTCGATAGTGCCCGATTTGATATCGGAGAGCAGCTATAGAATACTGAAGGTGAAAGTGCTATAGATAAGAACAGCCACTGGAATGACTTTAAAAAAAATGGATGGTCGCTATAATTAGTCATGCTTGCAGCAACTTTTACAAATAGCGTTCCTTCAGAATTTTCCGGTGATGCGACTCATGTCCCGCGATAATATAGCCGAGGTTGAGAACAGAGAGCTCTGCTTTGTTGGCAGTACCTGTCCGTTGAAGCATGGCTGGTGTGAAACTACGGAACAGATCGATTGTAGTAGCACGAAGACGCTCTATTTCATTTGCCAGTTCTTGAATGGTGCGTGCATCTGCATTCGCTTCCGGAGCATAATCATTTTCTTCGAAACCATGCAAAGCCGTTTTATCGTTACGCGCAAAACGTAGTGTACGGTACGCGAAGATGCGTTCAACGTCTAGCAGATGACAAAGTAATTCCTTGATGCTCCACTTTCCGGGTTGATAACGGTAGTCTCCTTTCTCCTCCGGTATAGACCTCACAAGTTCCAGCGTAAGCTTGTTCGATTGAATCAAAGCTTCCATCAGGTCGAGGTCTTTCACATGTTCAACATAGCCTTTATAAAAAGGAGCAACGGATTGTAGATCTGGTCTTGTCATCTTTCAAAAATACTTAAAAGTTAATCCAAGACAACCCCACTTTCCATTAACGGCTTAACTGTTAGGCAAGGTTATTTTGATGTTGGTTCCTTTGCTGTGCTCACTTGCAATCTGGATTTGTCCCCTTAATTTTTCTACGGCTTGTTTCACGATGTACATACCAAGGCCTGAACCCTGAGAGCGATCAGTGGCGCGGTAAAACATATTAAAGATCTTGCTAAGATATTCCGTCTTTATACCAATACCGTTGTCGATGAATTCCAGCGTAGCATAGTGGGAAGTCACCGCGATATTTATTTTCAGGTAGCTTATAGCTTCCGGGTTATAGTATTTATAGGCGTTGGAAATAATATTGCTAAAGATTATCTGAACCCGAAGTCTATCGCTGATAAAGGGTACATCGTTGCCAGACTCAGTAAGCTGAATTTGTACCGATTTAAAATTTTCGAGGTACTCCAATTCACGAATGCACCCTATAGCAACCTCTTTGAGATCAATTACCTCCGGTGACATATCGGTTCTGTTTACACGTGCATAGTTCAACATTGAACTAATGAACTCGTCCAGCTTTTTTATGCGACCTTCAATCTTGCTGAGGTATTGATGGTGATTGGAAGTATCATTATCAAGATTCGCCAGGTTTACTAAACCCATAATAGAACTCAAAGGCGATCGCAGGTCATGTGAAGTTTTATACATGAGTTGATCTAGCTCAAAATTTCGTTCTGATAATTCTTCGAGTGTTGTTTTGAGCTCTTGCTCCTGTGCAGCAAGTTGAGCGTTCTGTTGAAGAAGCTCTTCATTTAATTGTCGTAAGCGTTCTTCAATTGTTTTTCGCAAACTAACATCGCGCGAAAAAATTGCAACGCCGGTAACTATACCGGCTTCATTTCGAATAGGATTTAGGGAAACTTCAAAGACTATATCTTTTACCAGTTGCTCTTCAATAATAAATTGCTCACCACCAAGCGCGCGCTGGATTTGAAATCGAGCTGTTTTCTTTAATGCAGGAGGTAGCGCTTTCAGGAATGATTCTCCAAAAGCTATATCTGTATTGAATAACTTTTTAAATATAACGGCATGGGCCTTGTTGAACGTTATATACTTTATATCCCGGTCCACAGCAAAGACCTGATCGTTTGTGCTTTCCAGGACACCGCGTAGATTGGCATTGATCGATTTAATGATCTCTTCAAACTGTTTACGCTCGGTTACATTGTTAACAAAAACAGCGGCACCCATGATCTCATTACGGCTATTGCGTATAGGGTTAAACGTTGTTCTGATATAGCCAGTAAATCCCGCGTATTGAAGATGATGCTCCGACACAAAGTGACGACCTTCCAGCGCCTTCTGTATTTCTGCTTTTACCCAAGCATAGTCAACAGAACCTTTCAGATAGTTCAGTTTATTTTTACCCACTTCTATATCTGCATCATAGAGTAATTTCATGATGCGCTTATGATTGTGGTTAAACGTTATATAGTTGAAATCCGAATCTACGGCATATATAGATTCCTTGGTGCTCTCAAGCACACCACGGAGGTTCGCATTCAACTGATGGATTCTTTCCTCCGCATTCTTGAGTTGTGTAATGTCTGTAATGAACCCAATAAGAAATTTTTCTTTTTTGTCGTTCGTAAAAGCAGACTTTAAAGTAAGCAGGTCATGAACATCTCCTTTGCGTGACGTAATTTTTTCAAGAACACTAATAGTCTTTCCGGTTGACAGTACTTCATTATCAACTTTCCAGAAAGCATCAGCTTCTTTTCTAGGAAGGAAATCGCGATCGGTTTTGCCCTGTAGCTCACGTTGCGATCGGCCAATAAGATCAGCAAATTTTTTATTGAACATCAACCATCGATGCTTCTCATCTTTTACAAAAATCGGAGCGGCTACAGTATTAATTATATTCGTAAGGAAATTGCGCGACTCCTCTAATGCAGCAGCAGCTTCTTTTTCAGCAGTGATATCACGAATCGTTCCTACAAAATAATTTTCTTTTCCTTCATGTTTCAGTAAGCTCACATTGAGTATTCCCCAAAACACTTCTCCGTTCTTTCTTTTAAAAGAGGTTTCAACTCCTTTTAAAAAATGATTCTTTCGAAGCACACGCAAAATTTTTTCCGTGTCCTTTGGATGCTCATATATATCGGAAGGTTTTATTTTTTGAACTTCCTGAAGACTCCGATAGCCGAACATTTTCAAGAATGCCTGGTTAACATGAAGGAATTTTTCTTTTATAATTCCCATGTAGATTCCTTCCGAAAGATTGCGATTGATAGTCTCGAGCAGCTCCTGACTTCTGAATGCTTCTTCTGCTATAACTTTTTGTTCTGTGATATCCCGAAAGTTTGAGACCACGCCTTCAACGCCCGGTAAGTGGGAGAAATTTGTCAGGATTGATTCGGCCCAAATGAAATGTCCTTTCTTATGTTTTATTCTTTGAAAAAGCTTTACACTTTTTCCAGGTGTATTGAGAAGTTTTAGAAAAGCTTTACGCGCTTCTGCTACATCATGCGGATGAATAAAAAATGTACCGCTGTTTCCGAGCACTTCTTTTTCAGAATAACCACAGACTTTTTTTACTGACTTGCTGGCGAATTTTATATAGCCTGAAGAATCATACACAACAATACCTTCATGCGCATGCTCTATGAGAGCTCTGAAGCCGCTCTCTGTTATGGTGGGTTTATGTTTGCTCGCTTTGTCGGGTTTCACATTCCTTTTCAATTAAGTGCAACTTTACAGAAGTAGATACTCCCATCACATGAATGCATGCATTGAGTAGGTAAATTCATGTGCCCGACAAAAGGTAATTAAAGTTTGTTACTAAACGGTAAAGAATGTGATGTTTACTGCTCTTCTTTTCCGCGTGAAGCATTGCCAGGTTTAGGTTCAAGAAAGCGGTAAAACCGACTCGAGGTATCTATAGATCGCAACATCAAATTGCGTAAGTATCCTTCAACAGGAAGTATAAGGAAAGCAACCACTACTTGCATAAAGAAATCTGTAACCGGACTTTCTTTCGTTTCAAAAGCTGAGCTTGCAACAGTTTGAATAAATTGTATCAGCATAATAATGGTTAGCAATGACAGCAACCTGCTGATGAAACGATAGCGATTGCTAAGACGGAAAGATAAAAGTACCAATCCTGAAAACACTAAGAACTCGAGCGCATAGAACCACGGCCGCTGCCAGTATGGAGGAAGCACTTCGAACACAACGTCTGGCAATGCATGAACTTTGCCAAATATATCGCGTGATTGTACCATCAATGTATAGTCATCGGAAGGTAAATATGGATAGTTCACAATGCTGTTGCTGGTGGCCCAATCAGACCAGTCTTTATCAAGACCTTTAAGACGATAGCGATATTCTATAGCTTGTGGCGCGAGATAATCAGGTTGAACCACTTCGAAGGTTAATGCGCTTTTATTTTCTTCTACTTCAAAATTCAACAGGTCTACTTTTGCATCGTTATTGCGAACCGTTCTGAGCAAGGGCTCATTGCCAGCTTCATATGGAGTAAACTTTTCTCCGAAGAATTTATATAGCTCATTGTTCTCGGTGATCAACCAAAGATTTTCTGCTTCATGGTCAATGGATACAAAGCGAAGATTCTGAAATAAGTTTAACAGTTGGAGATTACTTTGACCATGAGCCTTACCCAACAAGTTCCAGGTGTGCTTATCATTATATAGTATATTTTGTCCGTCAGAAAAATAATGGATAGGCTTTGTTAAGGAATCGATCCGTTCGAATGAATTTTTCTTACGATCGAACCGCTGAAACCCCTGGCCGCTTGCCAGTATAACTTCATTGTTGAGACGAATACAGCTTATGGTATTGAACGCGGGATTATCAATGACTATCGTTTGAATATTTTTAACTTGGCCATCCGCTATATCTAGTCTATATGCTTTATCAAGTGCACACAGCCAGAGTTCCTGACCAACGCCATCTACAATTGCATCAATGTGATCATCTACATTCTCAAGAAAATTCAGCGGTTGCCATTTGTCATCTGCCGTTAATTGGAATGCGCGCACTTCACTTGCATACGTAGAAAACAAAAGTACATTCAGATTTGATGAAGCATATCCCGTTAGCACAGGCTCCTCTACTATAGGGCGCGCTACCAATCCATTGATTTCAAAGGCACCCGCTAGTCCTGCGGCGATTAACTTCCCATCGTACTCAAAAAGCTGCGTTACTTTTGCATCAACACCCTGAATCTTTTTATATACATATTGTGATGACCTTAAAACTCGCTCAACCTTTTTCACAGAGCGACTAGTCTTCTGAGGTGGCTTTGAGGTGTTGTCTTTTGCGGAGGCAATGTCTTCTTTCTTTTCTGCTGCTGAATTTTTCGAGTTCTCGCGACCTCTTCTAAAGAATTGCAAAAATCCTTTCTTCTTGGATTCTTGTTGTGGAGGTGTTGCTTCTGTTGTTTGCTTTGAATCGCTGGGCGATGCCTTCGTATTGTTCGCCTGTTGTGGTGCTTTCTCCTTTACTTCTACATCTATATAGTATGTGATTTCCTCGTATACTTCTTCTTTTTCAAGCTTGAATAAACCAAGTGATGTCCCTACATATTCCCTTCCTTCAAAAGATAATGCACAAAGCAAATTGCCTGCTAATCCATTGTAATGGCTAAAAGAACGAAAGGGTAAATAGGGAGCGACACGGGTGAATCCGTATTCATGTGCAGACCAGATGCATAAACTTTTGTCAAGCATCAAATCATATATTTCATTGTCGGGAAGACCGGTGTTATAGTTAACGATCTCTTGTGTATTTCCGGATCCGGATTGTACGAAGATCATTCCTCCACGCAATGTTCCAAGCACAAACAAATCTCTGTTCACCCAACTTCCACTAACAACAACGCTCGCATCGGCATACGCCTGATCCTGAAGTTTAATTTCCTTCATGCGAAGATCTTCGCCTGCGATAAAAATTTTATTGTTGGAAAGACCGATAACATAAAAATTATTCAGGCCACTGCTGAAAGTTACTTCAGCATCCTTGGGGAGCCCCAGTGTGGCACTGAGAAGTTTGTCATCACTGATTTTAAATATCCCCCCACGCTGCGTATTTATATATACCGAGCCAAACAGTTCAAATACATTTCGAAAGGTTCCTGTAAGATTTGAAGATTTGATGATTACTGCTGGCTGACTCTTATGTTCTATATATATGGCTTGTTCTGAAACAAAGTATACCTTGTCGTTGCTAAACAGATTTTGAAACACATCTCCCACGCCAGCTGCTGAAAGTGTTTTCAGTTTGTGATCTCCGGGTACATTCGTATCTATTTTTCCATAGCCGCCAGTACCGCTCCAGTATATTTCTTTCTGCCTGTTGAGTTGCAGTGAATATACTGCGCCGTTACCGGAAATAAGATCCCAGTTACGACCATCAAATTCAAGCACACCACTACGGGTTGCAAAGTACATCACCCCACGATCGTCCTGAACCATATCAAAGCAAACATTGCTGGATCGCTCTTCTTTACCAGGAGAATAGTGAGAAAGAAAATAATTGCCGGTTTGACTATATGTCTGAAAAAAAACAAGCAGTGAAGCGAGGAGAAAAATATGGCGCATGCAGGAAGAGCTTGAGGGTAAAGATAAAAAATGCCCGAAGGTTAACCAACTGAACGATTGGCATTTAAGAATTTGAGGTGTTAACTTATCCGGCTCCAGTTTACAACCGTCTTTCGGATGGATTCAATTTGTGTTTTGATCACTTTATTTTCAGGTTTCTCCAGCTCGGGGTCTTTCTTTAATACGTCTATCGCGACTTCGCGTGCGAGTTGTAAGATAGGGCCATCCTTCGCCAGATCGGCAATCAACAAATCAAGTGCACCACTTTGTTGTGTGCCCATAATATCCCCGGGGCCACGAAGTTTAAGATCCGTTTCTGAGATCTCAAATCCATTGTTTGTTTTTACCATGGTTTCGATACGCGTTTTCGAATCAACACCCAATTTATAGTCGGTCATTAAAATACAATACGATTGCTCTGCGCCACGCCCCACTCTCCCGCGAAGCTGATGCAGCTGCGACAATCCAAAACGTTCGGCATTTTCAATAACCATTACCGATGCGTTGGGTACATCTACGCCAACTTCTATAACTGTGGTCGCCACCATAATTTTAGTTTCCGCTTTAATGAAGCGAGTCATTTCAAAATCCTTTGCCTCAGGTTTCATTCTGCCGTGGACAATGCTTACGGCTATATCTGGAAAAGCACGGCAAACACTTTCGTATCCATCCATTAAATGTTTTAAGTCAAGTTTTTCAGACTCTTCAATCAACGGGTATACCATATATACTTGTCGACCCGCTTCAATTTGATCACGCAGAAATTGATTGACCTGCAGACGGTGTGCATCAAATCTGTGAATTGTTTTAATAGGCTTTCTTCCGGCTGGCAGCTGATCAATAACCGATACATCCAGATCACCATATAAAGTCATCGCCAGTGTTCGTGGTATAGGTGTTGCCGTCATAACCAATACATGTGGATATAGGCTTACATTTTTTTGCCAGAGTTTCGAGCGCTGCGCTACACCGAAACGATGTTGCTCATCTACGATGGCTAAACCAAGATTTTTGAATTGTACTTCTTCTTCCAGCAATGCATGTGTACCGATAAGTATTTTTAATTCTCCCGATCGTAATGCTTCATGAATTTCTTTTCTCGCAGATTTTTTTGTGGAGCCGGTGAGCAAGGCAACCGGTAATTGCATTTTATCTGCATACCGTTTCAATCCATTATAATGTTGTTGCGCAAGAATTTCTGTAGGTGCCATCAAGGCTGCTTGTGCCCCACTACTTACGATTACAAGCGTGCAGATAAAGCCTACAATTGTTTTACCACTCCCTACATCTCCTTGCAGCAGACGGTTCATTTGCTTGCCTGATTTCAGATCTGCATAAATTTCCTTGATTACTTTTTTCTGCGCATCAGTAAGCGCAAAAGGCAAATGCTCATTGTAGAATTTAGTAAGCAATGATGTATCCTGAAAAACCTGCCCTTTGAATTTGTCCTGGCGAACAAGTTTCATTTTCAGCAAGCGTAACTGAATATAGAATAGCTCTTCGAATTTTAAGCGCTGCTGTGATCGCGAGAGTAAATCGATACTTTGCGGAAAGTGTATATTAAACAAAGCATCTTTTTTCGGTATAAGTTTATAGCTGTCCAAAAGATTTTTTGGAAGTGTCTCACGAATTTTATCGCCCGATTGCAATAGAAGCTCTTGCATTAACTTTGCTATAGCTTTACTATCGAGGTGTCTCGTTCGTAATTTTTCTGAAAGCGGATATACCGGTTGCAGAAATCCACCTTGCTCATTTTTTTCTGTTAGAACTTCAATTTCCGGATGTGCAATATTGAATTTACTTCCGTAGCGAGAGGGTTTTCCAAAGACAACATATTGGACACCAATTTTTAATTTTTCATTTATCCAATTGATTCCTTGAAACCATACTAACTCTAGTTCGCCTGTTTCATCTGTGAGTTGTACCGTTAAACGTTTTTTAAAACCAGCTCCAATTAATTCCTTCTTTTTCAGAATACCTTTTACCTGCACAAATGGTAAATCATCGGATAGTTCTTTTATACTATAAAATTTTGTGCGGTCTTCGTATCGGAAAGGGAAGTGTTGGATTAAATCACCGAAGGTGAAGATGTTCAACTCTTTATTTAACAATGACGAACGCTGTGGCCCAACGCCTTTCAAAAATTCTACCGGGGTATCAAAAAATGCAGCCATCCGTCAAATTGATTTCATAACAAAGTTTCAAAATAAGAACGTATTGCAGATAAGTGAAATTTATTTCATGTGTTGAAGAGAAGTGTCAAAAAAAGCGGTTACTAAATAAATTGCGGTACCATAAAGTAAAGTTGTATAACGTATGAAGGCTGAGATTAAAATCTACAAGGGAATTGAATATGTGTTGGTGAGCCAGTTGCCTGCTGAACAGCAGACTATTATTTCACAAACCATAAGTAAGAGACTTTATATAAAGATTCTTATTGATGGGAAGATTGTTGGCAATTGCTTACAATATAAGGATTATGACTTTTGGTATGAGAATGTATACCGCCAGGGAGACAAACCCCTGCAGACAAGAGTTTTCGAAACAGAAAAAGATACTTCCGCTCTTGTAGATGGTTGATCTTTCCCGATTAATCCCAAATTCCTTTATCAGGGACAACTTCTAAAACATTGCCCTGTGGATCTTCAAAATAAAAGGATTCCTTCCCACTTTTCCAGATTACCTCTGAGGTGATCGATATACCTTTCGCTTTAATTTCTTCTTTGGTAGATATATACTCTTCATCTGGAACTTCGAAAGCGAAATGAAGTTTTCCGTTTCCATAATGTGCTGGTGGGCTCGTTTTATTTTTGGAGTCTTCAGGATTGAAGCAAAGCAAAACAGAACTACCCGCTCTGAAAAAAATATGTTTGCCTTCAACATAACTTATAACAGGAAGCTTCAGGATTTCACCATAAAATTTTTTGGCCTCCTCCAGATCATGAAAATAAAGACAAGTTTCTTTGATCTTACTAACCTTCATATACAAAGCGACTGTTTAACAATTTTATACTCCTCCCACATTTCATTCAGGATTTCTTCTGCAGGCTGAATTTTTTTTATACCAGCGGCCACTTGTCCAATCTCAAGCTCACCTTCTTCCAGGTTGCCTTCAAACATACCTCGCTTGGCTCTTCGTGTACCCAACAGATTTTCAAGTTCATCTTTACTGGCACCACGCAACTCTGCTTCCTGCACTTGTTGATAAAATTTATTTTTCAGTAAGCGCACAGGTGTGAGTTGTTTCAACGTGAGTGCTGTTTCTCCTTCGCTAGTATTTGCTATTTTATTTTTAAAATTTTCATGTGCGGAAGATTCTATACTTGCCGCAAAGCGACTTCCCACCTGTACACCATCGGCACCCAAGGCTTCACATGCTGCCATTGCTCGTCCGCTTGCTATACCACCTGCGGCTAGTAAAGGGACAGATATAGCATCACGAACTATAGGAATAAGAACAAGGGTAGTAGTTTCTTCGCGTCCATTGTGACCACCCGCTTCAAAGCCTTCTGCAACAATAGCATCTGCACCCGCTTGCTCAGCCTTTCGTGCAAACTTCACACTCGATACTACATGAACAACGGTCACGCCTTTATCTTTTAAAAAGCCAGTCCATATAGCAGGATTACCTGCGGAGGTAAAAACTATTTTTACATTTTCTTCAAGAATAATTTTCATCAACAAATCAATCTCCGGATAGAGTAGTGGAATGTTCACACCGAAAGGTTTATCGGTGGCAGCTTTACATTTTGAAATATGCTCACGTAAAACTTCCGGGTACATCGATCCTGCACCAATTAAACCAAGTCCACCTGCATTACTAACAGCAGAAGCCAGGTGCCATCCGCTGCACCAAACCATGCCTGCTTGCACAATTGGAATTTCGATATTGAAAAGTTTTTGAATGCGTTTATACTTGATCATAGTGGTAGAAAAATAAATTATTTCGGTTCACTTTCCCTATACCATTTATTATTTAAAACATTACCTTCAAATGCTCCGAATCTTCTGATTGCAGAAGGGCATATAAGTTGTCCACAAAGAATTGATTTAAAAAATTCACTGTAACAAATTGACTGAATGTAACTTAAGCGATAATAATTAGTTAATGTGGATAAGTACTTTGTTTTGTGGATTACTTTTGAGCAATTATCTTACATAATCTAACTACCTGAATTTTAAGGTTTTCTTCATCAGTTTTTTCCTTCCACTCGCCGAGTTTATTCACAATTCATAAATAAAAATAGAACAGATAAATAGAGGAGACGTTATCTATAAATATGAAAAAAACGGGAGCAATAATTTTTATATTTTTTTCTTTTCAATATGTAACAGCTCAGACTGCGGTTGTCAAATTTGATCGGCTTGAGGAGTTGATGAATTCAAAGTCTGATAAAATTCAAGTGATCAATTTTTGGGCAACGTGGTGTGCACCGTGTGTGAAGGAGCTTCCTCTTTTTGAAAAATTAAATGCTGAGAAAAAATCGAATATACAGGTGACGTTGATCAACCTTGATTTTGCCGATAAGGTTAAAAAGGTAGATGCATTCGTCGCAAAGAAGAATATAGAAAGCAAAGTTTTATTGCTGGACGAAATAGATTACAATGCGTGGATTGATAAAGTAGATGAAAGCTGGGGTGGAGCAATTCCGGCAACACTGGTGATCAATCCGAAAAATGGTAAGCGAAAATTTGTTGAACGCGAATTGCAAGAAGGAGAACTTCAAAAGTTTCTGGCAGAAGTTGAATAAATACTTTTATCTTAAAACGATTAACTCTGAACTGACTTATGAAACAAACAAAATTAACTGTACTACTAGCGTTGTCGCTGGTGTTATTGTTCGCTGGTCGAACTCCTAAATATGAAGTAGGAGATACGGTTGCTGAATTTAAATTGAAAAATGTAGACGGAAAGCAAGTTGCTCTATCAGACTATATATCGTCTAAAGGGGTGATCGTTATATTCGATTGCAACACATGCCCGTATTCAAAAGCTTACAACGACCGCATCCAAGCGTTAAGTAAAAATTATGCTCCCAAAGGTTTTCCGTTGATTGCAATCAATGCAAACAGCCCGGAGATTTCGCCTGGCGATTCTTTTGAAGAGATGGTGGCTGTAGCGAAAAGAAAAAATTATGACTTCCCTTACCTGGTAGATGAAACGCAGCAAGTGGCGAAAGCGTTTGGTGCTTCCAATACTCCACATGTTTTTGTTTTACAACGTGACGGAAAAGATTTTAAAGTGGCATATATAGGTGCTATCGACAATAACACACGCGATGAAGCATCAGCTGATAAGAAGTATGTAGAGCAAGCTGTTGATGCATTGCTGGCAGGTAAGTCTGTGCCAACTTCCAAGACAAAAGCAATTGGATGCGGTATCAAATGGAAAAATGTATAGTGCGTATATAATGGAGAGACTAGCGATCTGATATTTTTTTTGCAGCAGTATAAGATGTTGTCCATGCTGCCTGAAAATTATAGCCACCGGTCTCACCATCTATATTTAAAACCTCTCCTGCAAAGAAGAGGTTTTTTATTTTTTTACTCTCCATAGTCTGCACATCAATTTCTGCGAGGTCAACTCCACCACAGGTAACAAACTCCTCCTTAAAAGTTGTTTTTCCTTTTATCTGAAACGGAGATCTTATCAGGCCCTCCAGGAGTTTATTAATATTTTTTTGAGGAAGCTCTGCCCATATTTTTTGCTCTTCAATTTCTGCCAACGTGCAAAGCAATTGCCAAAGGCGTTGAGGTAAATCGAATAGCGGATTGGTATATACTTTTTGTTTGCCGTGCTCCGCTTTATAGTCTCTCAACGTTCCGCGCAGGTCGTCTTCCTTTACAGGACCGATCCAGCTTACGAGCGCAGTAAATTGATAGTTGATTTGATGAAGATACTCTGCCGCCCATGCCGATAACTTTATAACAGCAGGCCCGCTTAATCCCCAGTGCGTTATTAACACAGGCCCGGTTTGTGAAAACTTAGTAGTAGCGATTCGTACTTCTGCATTCGGAACAGCTATACCCATCAATTCTTTGAAATGCTTTTGGGAGTCATTAAAAGTAAACAAAGAAGGTATAGGAGGAACGATGTTATGGCCAAGGTCTTTTAACCATTGATAAAATTGTGGATTAGGATTTCCACCGGTTGCCACTAAAACTTTTTTGGTTTTATATACTTTGTCGTCCTGACAGTATACTTCTAGCAAATCACCGTTTTGTCGGATGACCGATACGCCTGACTCAAGCTCTATCTTTATTTTATGACGTAGGGCCTCGTTCAAAAAACAATCGATGATAGTTTGTGAGCTATCGGTTATCGGAAACATTCTTCCGTCTTCTTCAGCTTTAAGTGAAACGTGTTTTGACTCGAACCAGTCAACAACATCTTTAGCCTGGTAATTTTTGAATAAAGCTTTCAATGATTTTTCTCCGCGGGGGTAGTGGCGCGAAAGCGGAATAGCATCAAAGCAATTTTGTGTTACGTTACACCTGCCGCCACCGGATACTCTGACTTTGGAGAGAAGCTTGTTTGATTTTTCAAGGATAAGAATCTTCAGGCCGGGCTGTAATTCAGCCGATTGGATTGCTCCATAAAATCCTGCAGCCCCTCCTCCGATTACAATCAGGTCAAAATCATTCATCCTCAAATCTACAGCATCGTATATACTACATCCAAAGTTTAATTGTCTATCCTTTGGATGCAGGATATAGAATCAACTCGTTATGCTATGGATGCCGATAATATGTTTTGCTCACAATGCGCCAGCCTTCGGTAAATTTATAGAGCACCAGGTAATCCGTAAAGGTCTTCTTACCGTCTCTATATAGATCAAGTTTAACAGTGGCAGCAGTACCGGTAATATCAACCGTAATGAATTTTCCTTCAGCCTTTGGTGCTGGTGCTGCATTTTCACTTTTTCTTTTTTCAATCGCAGCAATCCATTCTTCTATGGGATATGGCTTCACATCATTATCAACAAAACGCAGCATTGTAAATGTTGGATGAAATCCCTTTCGTATAGCTTCTGTACTTCCTCCATTTTGGAGTCCATCTATATAGGCTGATGTGACAACCTGTTTGATGGAAGCTTCATCGGAAGTTTGTGCCATCACGGAAAATTGAAAAAGTATTAGAATACAAGAAAGAAGATTACGCATCATCATAGTTTAAATAATTAGGGTTTACCCTTCATTAAACAGTAAGAAGGTAAATGTGGTTGTCTCCTTCACATGAAGGATATACGAAGAGTATATAAACGACTGGTAACTACAGATGAAGCGCAATGCCCTCTTCTCTCACTCCGGGCGCCAATGCCCGGTGCGAGAGAGATAAAAACATTCGCAGATTAAAGTGACAACTATTCCGCGTGCGGGGGAATTTTTTGAATGTTAAACAGAGGGGGTCTTTATCGTAAGCACGCTATAAATCGTGGGTAGATAATTAATACGACAAGTCGCATTAATTATTGAATCGTGTGTTTGAAAGAAGGTCGTCCCAATCTTTGTCAGCTTCTGGCTTCACGTTCTCTTGAACAATCTCAGCTAACCGATTGTCAACGTCTTTGGATACCAGCATAGCGGCAACACCGAGGGCGTTTCCAAGATGGAGTGTTTTTTCATCCACTTCATCAGCTAAAAATATAACGGGCGTGTGGCGGTTTACAGAATGTGTACGTATTGAGCGTACAAGTTCGAAGCCTGTGACCACAGGCAGGTCAGTGCCGCAGATTATCAGATCGAAATGTTCGATTCGCGAGGTTAGGAGCCCATCCAAACCAGATTCGGTGTGAAGCACAACGGGATTACACCCGCTGAGCACTGACTTAATTTGTACAACGGTGTCTTTCTGCCTGTGAACCACAAGTATCTTCATTACTTGAAATATCGCCGTGTTAAACATTAATTTCTTGAACCTTTCGAGAAAGTTCGGCATTTAGGCGCACTTCAATTTGAAAGAACGGATGAGTGAGTTTTTATGTGTTTAAACAAAACGGACTGAAAACGCTGAAAGTGAAGGCTATAATGGATGACAACAATTGCGCTGGGGGTAAAAAACTACTATAAAAATAGTACAATTATACTATGCCCGGTTTTTAGAATTTAGCTTACAATGCCTGCGTCATAGGCGTACTTTACCAAGCCTACGGTGTTGTTCACCCCGATTTTTTCCATGATGTTCACCCTGTGATTACGAACCGTATTTTCACTTAACGACAGTTTGTATCCGATTTCACGGATGGTGAGCTCTCTGCAAATCAGAATAAGGATCTCCTTTTCGCGGTCGGTGATTTCGGCATGTTTGAAATGTGGGCGTTGCCCCGTCTTTCGTTCCGTTATATTTTTTCTAAGTACAGAGGCGACAAGGTCATTGTGATAGAAATCTTTTTCGGCAACAGAATAAATTGCTTTCTCTAATTCGGTTGGCTCAGTGTTTTTGAGGAGGAAGGCATGCACACCCATTTCCATCATGTGTAAAATATACTTGTGGCTATCGTGCATTGTAAGAATGATGATCTTAACCTCAGGATGCTTCTTGATAATCTGCTCACATGTTTCAGCACCATCCATTACTGGCATTTGAAGATCAACGATGGCAACATCCGGAACATCGTATTTTATGAGCGCCAAAAGATCTTTTCCATTTTCAGCATCCTTTACTTCCTCCACGCGATCGAAGGAACGTAATAAGTTTACCATGGCTTTGCGAAAAAGCGTGTGGTCGTCTGCTATATATACTTTAAACTTTCTCATAAGGGACCACAAGAGTAATTTTACTTCCGATCACACGCTCTTTATCAAAAATTACGGTCGCGCCCAAAACACGGGCACGGTTTTCAATATTAAAAAGACCAAGTCCTTTTCCGTTTTGAACAGATCCTTTAATAACATCCGGATCATACCCAACACCATCATCTTCCACACATACTGAAAGTGAATCACTTCCTGTAAGTGTTACTTGTATAATGGAGGCCTTCGCGTGTTTCATCGCGTTGTTAAGAAGTTCTTGTACAATACGAAACAACATGAGTTCGCGACTTTTTTCGAAGCTACGAACTTCTCCCACTTCAACACAATGTATAGGCAACAGAGATGTTTCCTGAAACCGTTCGCACACTTCTTTTACAGCATGTGTGAAACCAAATTTCTCCAATGTAGAAGGCATCAATTCACGACTGATAGCACGAACAGACGAAATTGTATCGTCCAGCATTTTTTTAGATTGATTCAGGCTTTCCGGATCAGGCAACTGACGGGCTATAGTAATTATACCGACACGGATTGTTGATAGCATTGCTCCTATACTATCGTGAAGTTCACCGGCAAGCCTTCTTCGTTCCTGTTCCTGAGATTCAAGAGCAGACTCCATCATTTTTTGTTGGTAGATCAATTCAAGTTGCTGACGCTTCAGTTCTTCCTGAATCATCTTCTTTTGATAGAACACCATGAATAGTACTATAGCAATGGCCAATAGGAGCATGCCTACTGTGCCGATGGTAATGAGGAGGGCGATTTGATATTCCGAAGGTCCTGCCATAATCCAATCATTGCAACTAATTGTTGAATGATTATCATTATAAAAGTAAAAGTACCGTAAAACAAGAAATCATTATGCAAAACTTCAACTAAATAGGTAGTAAAAACAGAAAGAAAAAGTGTTCCGGCATTAAAAATGAGAATCGATGTACAAAACCAGAACATTGGAACCCGATGAAGTTGCTGTGCAGGTAAATCAACAAGCAGTCTATAGAAGTAAAGAATACAAAAGACGATGAATATTATAGCGCTGGCAATTTGATTATAAGAGTTAATGTCTTTCTTCTGAAAGAAGGAATGATTTACAATAGCGGCCAGGCAAAAAGCAATGCAGACTCCAGAGATAATAGTTCTGTACTTGTTCTTGAGCGCTATATTAAAGAGAATGCAAAAAATAATAAACATCAAAAGGCTGGAAACATGGCCCGGTATATTTACATCCTTCCCTCGTAAGGGTAAGAAGTATACGGCCAAGTCGCCAAGTAAACTGACGAAGAAAGCAACACCTATCAGCCTGACCTCCATTTGTCTTTTGTTGAAGGGAACAAAAGACAAAAGAATAATCACCGCTGATAGGGTTGATTGTATTTTAAAGACAAGCAGAAATGACTCAATGGTCATAATAACTTAATATTATTTAGGGCAATAAGGAGGACACAGAGATCCGGCATCGTATGATGAAGCAGTAGGTATAGCCTTTGCAGATGTTACTGCTGCAGCAGGGTCTTCATCGTTCCAGATTAATGTGCCATCCTCTTTTGTTGGTACAAGTGCTAATTGAATAGTGTCCTTTTTGGTCTCTGAGTTTGGATTTGGCTGAAGTGTTAAAAAGAAAGTAATACCAGTGCTTTCATCCTGGCTCAGCATACGCAGAAGTACATCTCGTCCAAAGAAAATAGATTTAGTATCTGTCTTTTCGGTACGATACTTTTCGCCAAATTTTTTGATTCCTTTTTCTACTTCGTCTTTGGATACTTTCTTTCCAACATTGGGTTTAAAATTTGCCATAGGTATAAAGGTTTTGGTTAAACATTTCCGAAAAGTATTGAAAAAAAAATTACAAATTTTTAGACGTACCTATTTCCGGGTGATTCCAATAAACTGTGATTGCAGAAATGTTTTTCAAATCAGAACTTGTAATCTCACGAAACGAACTTAACTAGAGATCATGAAAAAAGCCAGTCATTCAAAGCTTACCCAAAGTGTACATGCCGGCTCCCCCGGAGACCCGGTACATAAAGGAATGGTCACTCCGATCTATCCTTCTTCGGCCTACGACTATGAAGGCAATCCATCCTTTCCGTACCCTCGTTATTTTAATACACCTAATCAAAAAGCAGTAGCTGAAAAAATAGCAGCCCTGGAGAATGCTGAAGATGGCGTCATCTTTAGTTCGGGGATGGCAGCGATCATGACCTCGTTGTTGGCTATCGTAAAAAAAGACGATCATGTAATTTTTCAAAGCGATCTATATGGAGGCACGCAACATGCTATTGTCACGGAATTACCGCGCTTTGGAATACATTACACGTTCGTGGATGCAAGTGATCCCTCAAATTTTGAAAAAGCTATCCGTCCGGAAACGCGATTGATTTTTATAGAGACGCCTTCTAATCCAACGCTTAAAATTACGGATATCCAGTCCGTTGCGTCCATTGCAAAACGTCACAACATTGTTACCATCATCGACAATACATTTGCATCTCCCGTAAATCAGAATCCTATTGATCTAGGTATAGACATCGTAACTCACAGCGGAACCAAGTATATAGGTGGGCATAGCGACATTTGCTGTGGTGCAGCCGTTGCATCAAAAGCTTTCGTTGAAAAAATTCTGCAGAAGGCTATCAATACCGGAGGCTCGCTTGATGCGCATACATGCTGGCTTGTAGAAAGAAGCTTGAAGACAATCGTGCTTCGTGTTCGACAGCAAAATCAAAATGCATTGACTATTGCACAGTATCTCCAAGCGGACTCCCGCATAGGGAAAGTATATTATCCGGGTCTTTCCGATCATCCCGGACATGCTATAGCAAAGGCGCAAATGCCGGGGGGGTTTGGTGGCATGCTGTCCTTTGAAGTAAAGACAGATGCCTCTCAATTTATGAGAAAACTTAAACTTATACAGCGTGCGGTAAGTTTGGGAGGTATAGAGTCGACCATTACCAGTCCTGCAGAAACTTCACATGCTAAAATCAGCGCGGCCGACCGTGCTGCCATTGGTGTAACCGATAACCTGCTGCGTTTCTCTGTCGGCATCGAGGGAGCAGAAGATCTACTGGAAGACATTAACCAGGCTTTATCATAACCGCTATATCATCACCTACTATATATGATTACCATTAGAAAATCCATTGCTTCAGATATACCTATACTGGTTGATTTTCAACAAAAGCTTGCACTTGAAACAGAAAGTGTTTCGTTAGATCCTCAAATACTTAAGAAGGGCATGCAGGCATTATTTGACGACCCGTCAAAGGGTTTTTATAATGTGGTTGAAGAAAGCGGCATTGTTATTGGCTGTCATATGGTCACCTACGAATGGAGCGACTGGAGGAATGGAATGGTGTTGTGGCTGCAGTCAGTTTACGTAACGGAAAGCTATCGCAAAAAAGGAATCTTCAAGATGATGTACGATAACATTCTCCGGATAATAAGTGAAGATGCCTCTCTTATTGGACTCAGGCTATATGTTGATAAGACAAATGAACGCGCCATGAAGGTATATCAATCTCTTGGTATGAATGGAGATCACTATACGGTATATGAATGGATGAAATAGGTGTATGCTATATTTAGCTGAAGTAAAGGTGATTAGTTAAGGACGAATTTTCTGGCCTTGAATTCTTTCCAGGTACTATAAGCTTTTCGCGGCTCACCGTTCTCATCTATTAATCCGGTATCGCGCCAGGCAATTGCTATATCATTTGGTGAGCCGATCTGAGCCCAGAGTTGATCGTAGTCACGTACAACAAAATTGATAACGAACTTTGTCTCCCGCTTCATACAGGCTGTGAGTAAATCACGAATGTACTTCTCCTGTTTTTCCTGATCCGATTCAATCTTTATCAAGCCAGATCCTATATCTATTGAAAAAGTTTGAGCAGCATAGCCTGTCTCTGCAATCGCCAATGGCTTATCACTGAGATTGAAAAGAGCATCAAATGTATTGGCAGGATACGGATTGCCGAGATACGTTGTTAAGTAGGAATAAAATGAAAGACTATATAAATCGGAATATTCCAGCAATTGCAATACAGCAAGTCGCTGCTGCACGTGATCGTTGTTGTTAATGAAACCTTCCAACAAATATGCGCCTGAAACAGAACAAAAAATTGGAAGCGAAGGATAACTTGCTTTAAGTGCGCTATAGATATATTGATGTAGTTCCAGGTATTCGCTCCAACGTGCAGGATTATTTACATAGAGTAAATTTGCTTCTATAGCCATGTTGAAATATTCGGGATTGAAGAAATCAATAATGCGTTTGCAATAATTGAGATATGCCGTCTTTACTTCTATACTGTTAAAGCTATAGGTGTCCCATGGCGAAGGCAAGGTCATGTTATCTTGTTCGCCACGATATGCGGCCAAACCTGTTCTTGTAAAATTTATAGGAGTAACAGAAAGATAAATTTTGTGTGATGCTTTTGTTTGGCTCTTTCGAAAATTCCAATCGCCCATAATTGATTCACTAAAATCATCTCCTGAAAAAGCTTCTGTCCAAGGCACACCGTTATCAAAATGATGATTGATAATGTCCGCATCTTCGCTCAATCGTGCATACGTAAAATTGGCTGCATCCACAGATGACTCGTATGGAAACGGAGTGAACCCCATATAGAAGTTACGGCTTTGCTGCTGATCATCTTTTTCGCACGCCACAAGAGTAACAATAGCGAATAGTAACAGCGCAATGTGTTGTGTCAAACTCTTTCTTCCTTTTCTCATCCGCTTAATTTTTCAGGTGTCACTTTACAAATTAGGAAAACTTCATCACATGATTCGGATTATTTTCAGGTACCGATTTGAGTAAAAAAATATTCTTTTAGAAAATTCAAATAACCTGTTGACATACTATTGACACACCATCCTGCATATTTGTACGATAAATAAATAAACATGAAAGAGAAAGTTCGTTGCCCCTGGTGCCTTAAGTTTGATCAGTATATACAGTATCACGATGAAGAATGGGGAGTTCCGGTTCACGATGATAGGGTTCATTTCGAATTCCTGATCCTTGAGGGAGCACAGGCTGGCTTGAGCTGGTCTACCATTCTGAAAAAGAGAGAAGGCTACCGAAAGCTGTTTGCTGACTTCGATCCAGTAAAGGTTTCAAAATTTACGGAGGCGCGACTGGAAAAAATTCTTCTTGATCCGGGCATCATCCGTAATAAGCTTAAGGTATATGCCGCGGTTAATAATGCAAAGCGCTTTTTAGAAGTGCAAAAGGAATTCGGAACCTTTAATGACTATATCTGGGGTTTTGTTGGCGGAAAGCCTATTGTAAACAAATGGAAATCACTCGGAGAAGTACCAGCCACTACAAAAGAGTCTGATGCCCTGAGTAAAGATCTGATCAAGCGCGGATTTAAATTTGTTGGCAGTACTGTGATTTATGCACACATGCAAGCATGCGGCCTCGTAAACGATCATCTCGTAGATTGCTGGAAGTATAAAAAAGTATAGTCGCTATATATATATAGCAGCTATACTTTTAGCTTCATCCTTCAGCGTAAGCTTCTAAACCTGCTGCGATTTTGTTCTGCTTTTAACAACTTCAATAATTGGAGGAAGGATAGAAACGAATATAATTCCTAAAATCACGTACGTGAAATTGTTTTTAATAACCGGAATTCCACCAAAAAAATAACCCAGGAAAAGAAAGCTGCCCACCCATGTAATGCCTCCAATTACATTGAAGCTTGCAAACTTCCGATAGCTCATCGTTCCTATACCAGCAACGAATGGAGCAAAGGTGCGGATGATTGGAATGAAACGCGCATAGATAATCGTTTTACCACCATACTTGTTATAGAACGCCTGCGTTTTATTCAGGTATTCAATCTTTAAAAATCTATACTTACCACTAAAAGCTTTTGGGCCGATATATTTACCTACATGATAGTTTACCAGGTCGCCAAGTATAGCTGCTATAATCAACAGTAAAAACATGAAGAATATATTGAGGCCTGTATCAGGTTTAGCGATGATGGCGCCTGCAGCGAATAACAAAGAATCGCCCGGAAGAAATGGAGTTACCACTAAACCGGTTTCAGCAAAAATAATGATGAAGAGAATCAAGTACGTCCACGTTCTATAATCACGAACAATTTCTACCAGGTGATGATCGATGTGAAGAATAAAATCAATGAGGGATTTAATGAATTCCATAGGGTCTTTTTTAACGATGATTAATTTCAACTATAGTAGCGCAAAAATAACAAAGCCTTCCGTGTATCACAGAAGGCTTTGTTTTATAATCGTGTGAAATTTATTTCCTTGGGATTAACTCATCGCGATTAGCAGCCATCCACGCAAATACTGCAATCATGGTAGCATTGTGCTTTAAGTCAGGCTCAACAGCTTTATCGTATAAATCCATACTTGTATGATGCGTGCGCGTGCCGTACTCGATTGGGTCTTGTATAAATTGAAAGCCCGGTAATCCAATAGCATCAAACGAAAGGTGATCGGTACCACCTGTATTTTGAAGCGTTAACGTGGAGGCACCCATTTTGTTAAAAGGCTTCATCCAGCTGCGGAAAATAGGACGCACTTTGTCATTTCCCTGAAGATATACTCCACGGAATTTTCCTGTGCCGTTATCCATGTTCAGGTATACCGAGAATTTTTCAGCACCTGGTTTCAATTGTATAGAATCGTATGGGAATGCTTTATCAAGACGTTCGCCATACGTGCGCTTAACATACGACTTTGAACCAAGCAACCCTTGTTCTTCACCACCCCACAGACCTATACGAATTGTTCTCTTCGGTGTTACACCCAGTGATTTCAAAATACGCATAGCCTCCAGCATTACTGCTGAGCCCGCAGCATTATCAGTAGTACCTGTACCACTATGCCACGAGTCAAGGTGAGCACCAATCATTACTACTTCGTCTTTCAAATCTGTTCCTTGAATTTCGCCGATCACATTATAGCCTGGTGCTGAAGGCGTGAATTCTGTTTCAAGCGTAAGCTCAAGTTTTACAGTCTGACCTTTTTGAATCTGACGTACCATCCGGTTGTAGTGCTCAGCAGCAACAACAACCTGAGGTAAAATTTTAGGAGCATTCGCTTTATAAGATGATACGCGTTTGCTGAAAGGTGTTTCAGCAGGATATGGAACGGTAGCAGCCGATACGGTTACTGTACCATCTTCCAGGCGTGCTGAAGGACTTGCTTCCAACACAGCGATCGCGCCCTCCTTCTGACAAAGATCCCATTTCAGGTAGGCCAACCGTTGTGGTTCTGTAGGCGCCTGAAATCTTCTGCCACCAAATGACTCACTGATATCTGCATTAGACATTTGCAGCAACGTTGAATCATTCAAACGTGTAGCATCGGGTTTAAAGCCGGGTTTCACCGGTGTTGGTAAACTGAATAGGACAATCTTGCCCTTTAGCTTTCCTTTATATTGGTTGAGGTCTTCTTCTTTTTTAATATCAAGATATACCGCTTCGGCAGCAACAGCTCCTTTCACACCGGGTGTCCATGCCTTCGGATATGCAATCACCGGAAAATATACCGGACCAAGATTTTGCAAGCTGAATTTCTTCAACTGCCATCCACGACCGAAATCTTCTTCCCATGTATCGAAGTGTACATTTTGAACACCCCACGATTCTAGCGAAGACTTTGCATAGTCTGCAGCTTTCTTGTATCCGGGTGAATTTGTAAGACGGGGACCATGTATATCTGTAAGCATACTCAGAATGTCCATTACCTTCGAACGGTTCATTCCTTCATCTTTTATTTTTGATACGATAGCCGTATCAATTTTTTCTGTTTGCTGTGCGAACACTATACCCGGGAAGAGCAGTGCCAGCAGAACGGTAAAAGGGTGTAAAAATCTTTTTATCATAGTGCGGTTTTCGGTTAATGATTCTTTCCAAAAATAAAGAACAGCGCATAAGAACGAGTTACCGCTTATTTAATTTATAGAATCAGGCACGGTCTTTTTGCTTTAGGAAGAGGAGGAGCTAAAGAAATGAAACGGATATGTATCTTTCTTGCGCTGGCAGTATTACTGGCATGCGAAGACGATGATGACAATAAGCAAACCTGTATAGATCCTTCTAAAATTGAGGACGTGTTGGTATGCCCGGATGTTGTCGATCAGGTATGCGGGTGCGATAACAAAACGTACGAAAACGAATGTGTAGCGAAAGGTTCCGGAGTTACTACGTGGACTGAAGGTGCGTGCCCTTGATTATTTTTTCGAAGCAGAAAGAACCGCTTGCTTCTTCGGGATATAGATATGCCATACACCGTCCAGCTTCTCAACGCCATCAGCCATCGGGCTTACTATAGGTTTGGAATATAGCAGCGTTTCGTAATCAGATTGCTTTTCGTCTGTATATAGTTTCTGGATATTATCTTGTAAGGAGCCCGTAACCATTCCGGTTATATAGGCCTCGATGAGTTGTTGTTCGATCAGATCGGCATTGCCTTTGCCGGGCACAGTCCAATGTATTTTAACAGAATATTTTTCGGAGATGGAATCAACTTTAGTTGCATCGAATTTTACTTTTTCCAATGCCGCGAATACAGTTTGTCCTTGTTCAAGAGCTGCGTTTACAATATCAGAGTCACTCAGTTTTACAATTTTCTGATCGTCCATTCCTTCGCGTAATCTTTTCCGCTGCTCATCCGATAGTTTGCCACCACAAGCCGTTAATACCAGCAATCCAAAAACTATAATTCTGTTCATGCGGGTAAATTTCATGCTGTCAACATCAAATTCCAAATCCTGCTATAAGAGCCTTATTGTCTTTGTTTTCTCCATCTGATGTATCGTATCTATTAGCTACCTTTGCCGACTGATTTTAGCGTATGATTGAAAAACTGGAAGAAATTAAGCTGCGATTCGAAGAAGTAGGCCAGCTGTTGGCGCAGCCGGATACCGTTAGCGATATGAAAAAATTCTCGCAGCTCAGCAAAGAATACAGAGATCTTGAAAAAATTGTAGTGAAGTATAATCAGTACATGGACGCCAGAGGACATCTGCAGCAAGCCAAAGAAGTACTGGAAAAAGAAAAAGATCCGGAGCTACGTGAACTCGCGAAAATGGAAATCGATGAGCTTACTCCAAAGATTGAAGTTTTGGATGGACAGCTAAAAGAACTCCTGATTCCGAAAGATCCGAATGACGATAAGAATGTGTTGTTGGAGATCCGCGCAGGAACGGGAGGAGATGAAGCAGCAATTTTTGCTGGAGACCTTTGGAGAATGTACCAACGCTTCTGCGACAAACGCGGATTGAAAATGTCTGTGCTGGATGTAACGGAAGGTACAGCTGGTGGCTATAAAGAAGTGATCAGCAGTGTAAGCGGTGAAGGTGCGTATGGTTTGTTCAAGTTTGAATCTGGTGTGCATCGCGTACAGCGCGTTCCGGCTACAGAACAACAAGGCCGCGTTCATACTTCTGCTGCATCTGTGGTGGCGCTTCCCGAAGTTGAAGATGTGGAGGAGGTTGTGATCAACCCTGCTGATATAGAAGTTCAGACAGCACGTTCAAGTGGTGCTGGTGGACAGAACGTAAACAAGGTTGAAACGAAAGTACAATTAACGCATAAACCTTCCGGGATTGTTATTACCTGCCAGGTAGAGCGCTCACAACACGGTAACCGCGAACGCGCGTTGCAGATGTTGAAAACAAAGCTATACGAAATAGAAGTTGAGAAACAGCAAAGTGAACTTGGTACGGCGCGAAGGTCGTTGGTAAGAAGTGGAGATCGTTCAGAGAAAATCAGGACCTATAATTACCCTCAGAGTCGCGTGACGGACCATCGTATAGGCTATACGGTTTATAATTTACCTTCTGTTATGAATGGTGATCTCGATGATTTCATTGAGCAACTTCGCATCGCAGACAGTGCAGAAAAAATGACAGAGGGTTCTTCTAACTAAAACAAAATATAAATCGCGATAATAAGCAAACTAAAAATCTGTGATTGCGTTTTCTTTCTGGCGTAGCTGAGACTTAAAATAAAATGTATAGTAGCACGTCTTCTCGTAATAAGGAAACGGTGACTGTTATATAGCGTTCAGCGCGGTTTTTTTACTAATTTTAAATTGAGTTAATCAACAATATGAAAAAAGGACTAATTATTATTGGAGTCATTATTCTTGCGGTACTGATTCTGTACGGTTTTTTCGCAGGTCGTTATAACACAATGGTTGAGCTACAGGAAAACATTCCGAAAGAATGGGCTCAGGTTGAAAGTCAATATCAACGCAGAGCAGACCTGATCCCTAACCTGGTAAATACAGTAAAAGGTTATGCAAACTTTGAACAGGAGACATTAACCAAAGTAATTGAAGCACGCGCAAGTGCAACACAGGTTAAAGTTGATCCGAGTAACATCACACCAGAACAACTTCAAAAATTTCAACAGGCCCAGAACGGTGTAGGCTCTGCCTTGAGCCGCTTGCTCGTAGTGGCAGAAAATTATCCGGAGTTGAAAGCAAATCAGAATTTCCTGGATCTGCAGGCACAGCTTGAAGGAACAGAAAATAGAATTGCTGTAGCAAGAAATCGTTTCAATGAAGTTGTACAACCGTATAACGTATATATAAAGCGTTTTCCGAACAACATGCTTGCTGGCATGTATGGATTTGCACCTAAAGGATATTTCGAAGCAGCAGCAGGCTCTGAAAATGCTCCCACTGTTGATTTTGGAAAATAAGATCTTCTAAACTCTCTGCTTGCAAATAGAGAGAAGCCTGGCCATGGTGGCCAGGCTTTATTTTTTATGGAGATTGCATAAGTATACTATAGACTAAGACTTTTGGTCTTAAGTGTGGTTCTCCTTCTGATGATCCATTCTGCTATAAGTAAATTTGGAATCCATCCGAGCCAGGCAGCTATCATATAACCATCCATAGGATGAGGATGGAATAATAAAACAATTATAAACTTCCAGGCACGCAATGTCAGTGCTGAAAGCGTGAGCGCATAGCTGCGAATCATAAAGTTTTCATGCGTAGCATAATTTCTCTTTTTGATTTCTATCCACGCCCGTGCAGTAAAGTATATCCAAAGTATACTCAACAATGTAAATGCTATTCGCGATGATACTCCTCCATTTGCATAAAGAGACATAAAGAAGCCTGCTGGTCCAGAAAGAAATAGGAGTATACATACATATACCCGGCCGGCAAAACGATGAACACTTGAGAATTTTGACGGACTTAAGAACTGGGTAAAGCCGGCAAGCACCAAAAAAAGACTGGTGAGTACGTGAACAAAGAAGGCGATTCTCCAGACATCGTTGTTAATTACCCATTGTTTGATCAAAAGAAATTTGACATCTGTCTGTAAGGAAAAGTATGGCCATGTTATTCGAGCCATTAATACTGTGAAGAAGGCAAGTAATGCTACGGCAATAACTTTAATGGCTTTGTTCATTTCAGGTAAAAATCTGCTAACTTAAAATCAAAATCAACTTTAGCCGTCATTATGAGCAAGTGCTATCGCTATCCTCTGGTTCTTTTTATACTCTCCTCTTTTATAGGCTGTGGAAAGAAGCAGTCTTCGGACAATATTGTCCCGACTGATTCGATTGCCAAACAGGATACGAAGCAGGCGATGCGTGTGCTTAAGATTGACGCACGTAAGATTGGACCTGATAAATCTTCCGAGCAATCAAGAATAGAAGATGCTATTCGTCTCATGAATGAGAATAAGAACCTCGAAATAGTTGGTTATTGGGTAGGTACATTCGGACATAATAAAATAAATATAGCGCTGGCAGGCATCACAAATGATCAGGCCATAGGCTACACGGTTTGTGCCGGTAATTATAGACCGATCACAGGTCAAGTAAATGTTCAGGGTGATTCAATATATATTTTTGACATGGATGAACCGGGCACTGATCCATACGATGGTCACTTCCAATTTGTAATCGATACAGAAAAGAAAACACTGGAAGGGTCATGGTCGCCATTTAAAAAAGGATCCGCTACAGCGAAAAAATTCAATCTGACAAAACAGGAATACACGTATCGTACAAATGTAGGAAACTATCCGCAGGCATCAGACAGGTTATTGACCGAGATTGATGTTGAAAATATGTTGGAAGAAGAGTTGGCATTTATGCGGAATGAGATTTATGCAAGGCATGGGTATTCATTTAAAGATAAAGCAATGCGCTCTGCATTTGATACCACTTCATGGTATATACCTATGGGAATAGATATCCGTGAGAATCTTACCGATGTTGAGGTTCAGAATATAGACCTCATTTACCAATACGAAGAATACTATGCTGAAAATTATGATAGCTACGGTCGGTAATAAACAAAGAAGGTCATCTTTTGGATGACCTTCTTTAATTTATAAGATATAGTATAAAACTATTCTACCAGGCTTTTTTCCGTCATGAACTCAGCGATCTGAACAGCATTGGTTGCTGCACCTTTACGAAGATTGTCAGCAACGATCCACATGTTTAATGTGTTGGGCTGTGATTCATCTCTGCGCAAGCGACCTACAAATACTTCATCACGACCGTGCGAGTTGATCGGCATCGGGTAAATGTTATTCTTCGGATCATCCTGAACGATAACACCAGGAGTATCTGCTAGTATGGAGCGCACTTCACTTAATTTGAAGTCTTCGTGAAACTCAACATTCACCGCTTCAGAGTGACCACCTACAGATGGAATCCGTACGGTCGTTGAAGTAACACCAATGGTATTGTCGTTAAGAATCTTGCGTGTTTCATTCACCATCTTCATTTCCTCTTTGGTATAACCATTGTCGAGGAATGAATCTATATGGGGCAGTGCGTTCATATCGATTGGATGGGGATATACTTTCGGGCCGTCAATGCCTTTACGCTCATTCATCATTTGAAGAACAGCATCTTTACCAGTACCTGTAACCGACTGATAAGTTGCTACTACAATTCTCTTGATTTTATATTTCGCATGCAGCGGAGCCAACGCCATTACCATTTGTATGGTAGAGCAATTTGGATTTGCGATAATGCGATCGTCAATTGTAATGACATGACCGTTGATTTCCGGAACGATAAGTTTTTTAGTAGGATCCATTCTCCATGCAGAAGAGTTGTCGATCACGATCGTACCTACTTCAGCAAACTTTGGAGCCCACTCCAGTGAAGTTCCGCCACCAGCAGAGAATATAGCAACGTCAGGAGCAAGCTTGATCGCTTCCTCCATACTCTTTATAGTATATTCCTTACCCTTAAACTTTATGATCTGGCCAACCGATTTCGCGGAAGCCACTAAATACAATTCATCAAATCTAAAATCTCTTTCCTCTAATACTTTGAGGATCTCCGCGCCCACTAAACCAGTGGCGCCTACAACTGCGATTTTCATTTTATTTTGTACTTTTAAATTTTAAGGTTAGCAAAAGTAATGTATTCCGTTGTGCCTATTAGAAACATGCTACAAATATTCACATTTTCTATTCTGAAAACGTTTACGAAAAAGAGTTTCATAACGTTTTCCTTCTTGTTCTTTTCCCAACAAATGTTCGCTCAACTCACTGATAGCTTTCAGGATAGCGATTTTTTAACCAGTCCAAGCTGGTCGGGACAGAACACAAAATTTACTGTTTTAGCAAATCAACTAAAATTGCAGGCTCCAGCCGTTTCGGATGACGCGTATCTCTCTACGCCAAGTAAATCGATTAACGATGCTAGTTGGGAATTCTATATACGCCTCGCCTTTAACTCCTCCAATACAAATTACGCTCGCGTTTACTTAGTGTCCAGTCAACAAAATCTCTCTGATACATTGAACGGATATTTTGTAATGGTTGGCAATACAGCAGATGAAATCAGTTTGTATAAACAAACCGGCTCCTCGAAATCAAAAATTATTGATGGCGTTGATGGTAAACTAAATCTCGCTAACGCTGAAGTGAAAGTGAGGGTAACTCGTGATGCCTCTGGAAACTGGCAGTTATATTCTGATGTCGGTGCTACAGGAAGCTATATATCAGAAGGAAGTGTAACTGATGCCGACCATTTTTCCTCAAACTACTTTGGAGTGTATTGTACTTATACTGCGACACGTTCTGATAAATTTTACTTTGATGATTTCGTTGTCACAGGCAATCCATATGTTCCACCGGTACCACCGTCATTCAAGGATATAGTATTTACCGAAATTTTTGCAGATCCTTCTCCGCGCGTTGAATTACCCGAAACTGAATACCTCGAACTTTTTAATCGAAGCAACA
This sequence comes from uncultured Bacteroides sp., assembly GCA_902168185.1. Classification (GTDB taxonomy): domain Bacteria; phylum Bacteroidota; class Bacteroidia; order Cytophagales; family Cyclobacteriaceae; genus Ohtaekwangia. The sequence continues at coordinate 23,074 of CABHOV010000067.1, read as the reverse complement.
ATACTTATAATTTATCAGGATGGAAACTGTCGGATGGCTCTTCAACGGCAACGTTACCTTCATATAAATTAAATCCTGGCGAGTATGTTCTTTTGATGGCATCATCTTCCGTGGCATCCTATATTACATTTGGAAATGTAGTCGGGCTCAGCTCTTTTCCTTCTTTGAATAACACCGGAGATATAATTATACTGAAGCATGGGAGCGGCGTAACAATCGATTCAGTTAAGTACAGTGATGGTTGGTATAGAGATGATGAAAAAAAACAAGGTGGATGGTCACTGGAACTGATTGATCTGAATAACCCTTGCGGGGAAGAAAATAATTGGACTGCCTCTGAAGATGAAAATGGAGGAACGCCCGGAGAACAAAACTCAGTCTTCGCCAATAAGCCGGATCTCTCTACACCCAAACTCATGGCAGCAATTCCTATTGGGGATAACCAACTTCGTCTGGTATTTGATGAAAAGTTACTGAATGAGATTCCACTCGCTGAACACTTTAATTTTCAGCCTGCCGTTGATATTGACCATATAGCTTTTGAAGACCAATCCTTGCGTGTGCTAACGGTATTCTTTACCAATCCACTTCAAAGAAATATACTTTATACTATAGATGTACACCAGGTGTTTGATTGCAGCGGAAATGAAATACAAACATCCTTTTCTGAATTGGAATTTGCATTGCCAGAGCAAGCGAACGATCTTGATATTAAAGTCAACGAGGTATTATTTAATCCCCGACCAACCGGTGTAGATTTCTTGGAAGTTGTTAATACCTCAAACAAATATTTAAATCTAAAAGGCTGGTCGCTTGCCACCTTTGAAAATGATACTCTCGGAAAATTGTATACAGTTACAAATGAAGATTTCCTGCTTCGACCAGGCGCATATCTTGTGCTAACAGAAGATATAGATGTTTTAGCGGGAGAATACTCTCAAACAAAAACTGAAAATGCTCTCGAAGTAAAAGCACTTCCTTCATTGAATGACGACACCGGTTCTATCGCAGTTGTATCAGAACAAGGAGTAGTGATCGATCATTTTGCGTACACTAAAGACTATCATTCTGTTTTTATTAAAGATGAGGAGGGTGTTTCGTTGGAACGAATTTCCTTTACCGAAACAACGAATGATCCTGATAACTGGAAGTCGGCCAGCACACAAAGTGGCTATGCAACACCAGGATTTATAAATTCCAATGCGCGAAATGAAGCTGCTATAGCTGAGAATATAACTATATCGCCAGAAATCTTTACACCGATTATTGGTCAGCCGGATTTTGCTGAGATACAGTATAAATTTGATCAGGGTGGCTACGTGGCCAATGTGAAAGTATTTGATGCGAATGGACGTCTCACAAAGCAACTCGCCAACAACAAGCTGTTAGGCACAGAAGGCTTCCTGCGTTGGGATGGTGATCGTGACGATGGCTCGAAGGCACGCGTTGGATACTATATGGTTTGGTTCCAGGTATTCGATGCTACCGGATCTGTTAAAACTTTTACAAAGAAGCTCGCAGTAGCAGCAAAGTTCTAGCGTAAGTATAGCATATACTTAAACAAGCTCACTTCAATTGCTTCAGGTATAGTTGTATTGTATTTTCCAATCCGAAATAAAGCGCATCACATATCAGCGCATGTCCAATGGATACTTCGTCAAGGTATGGAATGTTTTGCTTGAGGAATTTAAGATTGTGCAAGTCAAGATCGTGGCCTGCATTTATACCGATCCCTCCTTCTTTCGCAATCCTTGCACTTTCTATATAGGGCTTGACAGCGACTTCTTTACTCACCAGAAATTCACTTGCATACGGCTCCGTATATAGTTCGATACGGTCAGCACCAATGGCTATAGCACCTTCTACCATACGGGGCGATGGATCAACAAAAATAGAAACACGTGCACCGTGCGATTTAATTTCCTGGCAGAGGTCACGTAACAGCGAAGCATTTTTTATAGTATCCCATCCTGCGTTTGATGTAATAGCATCCGGAGCATCTGGCACCAGCGTTGCCTGGGCAGGTTTAGCCTCCGCTATAATTTTAAGATAGCGTTGATCGGGATACCCCTCAATGTTGAACTCAGTCGTTACTACACCTTTTAACTGCACAACATCGCTATACCGGATGTGTCGTTCATCGGGACGAGGGTGAACTGTTATACCTTGCGCTCCAAATCGTTCACAATCAATTGCTGTTCTGATCACATCAGGATTATTTCCTCCTCTGGCATTTCGGAGTGTAGCAATTTTGTTAATATTGACGCTTAGTTTGGTCATGGGATATATAATGCTTCAAGTAAAAAACGAATGATCAGCTAATTTGATTTCGCAAAATAATATTAAAGACAAAAATATGAGCCTTAAGCAACAAATAGATAGCGATATAAAAAAAGCGATGCTTGCCAAAAACAAAGAAGAGTTAGAGGCATTACGGAGTGTTAAGTCGTTGATCTTGTTGGCAGAAACTGAAAAAGGTGGCAGTGGCGATATCTCTGCGGATACAGAAAATAAATTGTTGATGAAGGCTGCCAAGCAACGCAAAGAATCTGCTGATATCTTTTCACAACAAGGCCGTAAGGATCTGGCAGATAAGGAAGTGTTTCAACTTGAAATAATAAGCCGCTATCTACCGAAACAATTATCTGCTGAAGAAGTGGAAGCTGAGCTTATAAAAATCAAGGAAGAAGTAGGCGCCAAAGGTCCACAGGATATGGGCAAGGTTATGGGGGTTGCTACCAAGAAACTTGCTGGCCAGGCCGATGGAAAAGTTATTTCTGAGTTGGTAAAAAAAATATTGGCAGGCTGATTTCCCAATCAATTTACATCCATCACCAGGTATAGGTATATTGATCGCATATAAGATTAACTAATTTTCGTTAGTAGCCCCTGAATGTGTTTTAAAACTGCATTGAAAATAAATTTTTCATACTGATAGTTTTTTTTCCTTACTTATCGACATTAATTCATTCGACATGGCCATATTGGTTAAAGAAGAGAACGGGTTTAAGTTTGTAGACGAAGGACAAGGAGATACATTACTATTACTCCACGGTCTATTTGGTGCACTTAGCAATTGGGAAGGCGTAGTCGCTCGGTTCTCGAAAAACTTTCGCGTTATAATTCCGATGCTTCCGATTTATGAGATGCCTATAAAAGAAGCCGGACTTGAAGGTTTACGTAAATTTTTGGAAGACTTTGTGGCGTTTAAAGGCCTGAAGGATATGATCATCATGGGTAATAGTCTCGGAGGACATATCGCTTTGATCTATACTTTAAAGAATGGCGAGAAAGTTAAAAAGCTTATCCTCACCGGTAGTTCTGGTTTATTTGAAGATTCCATGGGAGGTTCCTATCCCAAACGTGGAAATTATGAGTATATTAAAGAACGCGTTTCCTATACCTTTTACAACCCGGAAGTTGCCTCTAAGGAATTGGTAGACGAAGTGTTTGATATAACGAAGAGTATTCCCAAGTGTATGCGTATTGTGGCCATTGCAAAATCGGCACAACGACACAACATGGCAGAAGAGATTCCGAACATTAAGACACCAACTTTATTGGTATGGGGTTTGAATGATACGATTACACCACCAATGGTGGCCTATGAATTTAATAAACTTATACCCAACTCTACACTAAAGTTTATTGACCAATGCTGCCATGCTCCCATGATGGAGCATCCGGAAAAATTCAATGAACTGGTTGAGGAATTTTTACTTCAATAGAGTTAACTAAATTAAACAGCGTGATTGCAGAAGATCTTATAAACCACATGATTCCGCCTCTTAAAGGATCGGATGATGCACACAAGGCGATCGTGTGGATGGAAGAATTCCGCTGCAACTATATGCCCGTGGTGGAAGACAGCAAGCTGCTGGGTTTTATTTCTGAAGAGATCATTCTTGAAACAAACGACATTGATCGTAACGTTCGTGATTTCAATCTCATAGGTCAACAATGTTTTGTTCATCTGGATACTCACTTCTACGATATCCTGAAGGTGGCCGCTGAATATAAATTGCAAATGGTATCAGTGTTAAATGCTGACATGACATATCACGGCGTGATCACAGTTCAGGATACGCTAACATCTTTTGCACAAACAGCAGCGGTACAAATGCCAGGCAGCGTTCTGGTGTTGTCCATGAATCATATTGACTACTCGCTTGCCGAGATCAGCCGCTTGATAGAGGAGAACCACGCCAAAATATTAAGCAGCATTTTGAAAGAGGATCCACTCGATCCTGGTAAAATTCGCCTGACGCTAAAGATAAATCAACAAGACCTTTCAAGGGTTGTTGCCACACTGGAACGCTTTGGTTACAAAGTCATAGGACGTTACCAGGAAACGAAGCCAGTAGTAGGTGAGAAGGACCGCATCGATATGTTGCTGCGCTACCTGGATATATAGAACATCCCTCCTGTAATTTCTTCAAACGAAAACAACGGTTAGGCTACTGTTGGTGATCGTATGCTATCAAAAGCATTATGCTTGCTTCGCTAAAAATTCTTCCAATAATTTAATGGATTCTGAAAGCCCTTTGTATTGAAGTGCTTCTGCAGACATGCTTTGTAAAGCAATCAATAACATTTTTTTTTCGTCTGCACTCAACTCATTCACACTATAAAAATAAGTGCGAATAGTAAAAAGGAATGTGTTGACGCTACCGAGTCCAATAAGATTCTGTCGCTCGGTTCGTATATACCATGTGCCGGTGTTATCGTGTTCTCTTCCCTTCCAGTCTTTCGCATCTATAGCGGGTGGAGGTATAGGGTGATGATTCAATCTAGTATCCGTAGCTACTCCCCAGGCAAAGCGGGTAAACGGAGAACCTGCATGGACTACAGACTCCAACATTTTGCGATAGTGCAATAATGTTTTCTCCATGCCGGGAACCGGTGCATGTATAGCCTGAAATGGCTTTCCAATTTTTTCTTCTGGTGCCCAGTGATTGGGAGAACACAAATGAATTGCAGCCAGCCAATCTTCTTCGTTGCTTAGTTGGAAGACTGCTATATCTTCCTGTACCTGGCAACAAAGCGCATCGTACAACGATTCATAGTGACTGGTGTTTACGGTCTGCCAATCTTTATTCCACGTGAATCGTTCACCGGTAAGTTTGTTCAGAAATGAAAGGTCATGATCGTTAACTTCAAATTGATCAGGATATTCTTTTATAAATTGATTGATCAGATATTGATTTACACACCGAATCGTTTCAGGGTTTAGTCTCTCCTCGCAGTAATACTTGAATATATTTTCGTTGCGGCAATCTTCCTTATTATTCAGATATAGCTTGTACGATTCATCAATCTGAAAAATCAGCGCATCTCTACCCGTTGCCTTTGTTGTGGAGGCAAGACCGGGAGCAGTAGAATATATACCGGAAAGAAAAGGTAAATATTTCATAACCAGATCCGCATTGTTATACCGAAGATTTATACCATCGTTACTGAACCCACTTCATAACAAGGTCAACGAATTCCTGAGGGTTTTCGGCTTGCACCCAATGACCGGTTTCCATAGTTTCCAGTGTAGCCTGTGGAAACACTTCTTTAATTCTGTTGAGATCGCTGTCCAATATATACTTTGATCGTCTTCCACGAATAAATAACGTTGGCTTATCAAATTTTCCATTGAACTGAAGATCAACACCGATGTTGCCAAGCTGTTGTGTTATCAACGGTAGATTGATCTTCCATGAAAAACCACCTTCTGTTTTGCGTTGAAGATTTTTCAACAGGAATTGGCGTACATCCACCTCAGGAACGAACTCTGCTAAAACAGCATCAGCCTCATTGCGCGATGTAATGGTGTCCACAGGTATAGCATTCAATCCTTTCACAATCGTATAATGTTCCAGGTCGTAATACCGGGGAGCAATGTCTACCACAATCAATTTTGATAATGCATCGGGATGTGCCAGCGCAAAATTCATAGCCGTTTTACCGCCCATGGAATGTCCGAGAATAACAGGCTCCTGAAGTTTCAACTCATCCAGTAATTCTTTTAAATCACTCACCATGGTTGGATAATCAAAGGTATTGTTGTGATATGATTGCCCGTGATTGGCGAGGTCTACAGTATAAATCTTATAGTTATTGTTCGATAGAAGTCGTGCCTGTGTAAGCCAGTTGTCGGATGAACCGAAAAGTCCGTGAAGAATAACAATGGTCTGTTTTGCGTTAGCGACATCTGAAGGAAGGTACTCTCTGAAAAATAATTTCATCTGAAGTAGACGTTAGTATGGACTTAAATAAAGTAAGTAAAAATGAAAAGCTTATCGTTTCAAGGTTAAAATCGAATCAGGCAATAGATTTTTTTTCAATGTATAAAGAGCAACGTAAAAATCCTGCAAATCGATCCGGTTTATCCGGAAATACAATGAATCCTGATATATATTTGAGGCCTTTAAAATTTAACATGGAGTCTACACAGGGAATGTACACGATTCAAGGTATTGATGTTCTTAAACTTGCAAGCCAGTTTGGTACACCGTTATATGTATATGACGGTGCAAAGATCACATCACAAGTTTCAAAACTGAAATCTGCGTATGCAGCATCCGATGTAAAAATAAAATACGCTGCCAAAGCACTCACAAATGTTTCCATTCTAAAACTGATGCGAAAGAACGGTGTAGGCATGGAGGCAGTTTCGCTGGGTGAAGTTCAGCTTGCGTTGCGTGCCGGATACCTTCCTGCGGAGATCACTTTTACTCCAAGTGGTGTTGATTTCAGTGAGATAGAAGAAGCGGTGAAATTAGGAATCGCTATCAACCTTGATAACCTGTCAACCTTGCAAAAGTTTGGAGCGAAATTCAAAGACACTTATCCTTGTGGCCTTCGGTTGAATCCGAATATTATGGCCGGGGGAAATATTAAAATATCGACAGGCCACAGTAATTCAAAATTCGGGATTTCAGTTTTACAGTTGTCGGAGATTCTTGATCTGATTAAAAAATTCAATATTAGAATTAGTGGACTACATATTCATACGGGTTCGGATATAAAAGAGACGGAAGCCTTTTTGAAGACAGCGGAAGTTCTATTTAAAACTGCAAAGAGTTTTCCGGACTTGAAGTTTTTAGATTTTGGCAGCGGCTTTAAGGTAGCATATAAAGAAGGTGATATCGAAACGGATATTCAGGAGCTTGGTGATAAACTTACAAAAGCGTTCAACGAATTCTGTGAAAGCTATGGTCGCAAACTTGAACTTTGGCTTGAACCCGGAAAGTTTCTGGTGAGTGAATCCGGTACATTGCTTGTGCAGGCTACCGTGGTAAAGCCTACTCCTACAGTAACTTTTGTAAGCGTAAACTCCGGTTTGAATCATTTGATTCGTCCGATGATGTACGATGCCTATCATCATATAGTAAATATATCAAACCCTACTGCACCAGTGGATAAATATACTGTGGTGGGGTATATCTGCGAGACCGATACATTTGGAAGTGATCGTGAATTGAATGAAGTCCGCGAAGGCGACATCCTGGCATTCAAAAATGCTGGTGCCTATGGATTTTCTATGGCCTCAAACTATAACTCGCGTCCCAAACCTGCAGAAGTCCTCATAATAAATGGCGAAGCAAAATTGATTCGCGAGCGTGAAACATTCGAGGACCTGCTGAAAGGCCAGGTAGAAGTTGATTTCTGAATCTGTTAATTTATGTTAAAGCCTGTCGATTTTTGTCGCTTGTAATACCTTTCATGTGAAGCGTCAACTTTTTTGAAAGGGAGTTCGTTATTTTAGCGCTTGAATTTTTGATACATGCTAAAACGAATCCTTTTCAGTCTCCTCCTGGTAACAACTGTTGCAGGTTACGCTCAAGTTCTTCAACCTGCAAAACTTACCGCAGAGACTCCTGCCAAGACTTATAATGTAGGCGATGTTGTCGAGCTGGTCTTTAACGCATCTATTAATAAAAACTGGTATATCTATTCGGTTGACTTTGATCCGGATTGTGGCCCAGTCCCTATGTCTGTTACATTCGAAAAGGATCCAAGCTTTGAATTGGTTGGTTCGTTGGTAGCGATTCAAGACAAAACAAAACATGATAAAATATTTGACTGTGACGTAAGGATATTTGAAGGAAGTGGTGAATTCAGACAGAAGATAAAAATACTATCACCCACATTAGTAATAAAAGGAACCTATGAGGGACAAGTTTGCTCGGAAGTAGAAGGTAAATGTGTATTGTTCGATGGCGATCTTCTGTTTGGTCCTATAAAAGTTGAAGGCAAAGCGATCGTTGCAAAGAAAACAGAAGAAGTAAAACCAGATGTTGAGGTCGAAAAACAGAAAGATGAAAAAGTAATTCCAGCTATATCTGCTGTTGATACAACGAAGGAAATAGCAACTATAAAAACGGAGGATAAAGTATACGGAGCCACGAAAGGTCCCACATTAGACACTACGTTGGTGAAGGAAGATCCCGCTAAGAATTCTTTCCTCGGATTTTTTCTGTTAGCATTTGTTGCCGGCCTTGCCGCGTTGTTAACGCCTTGTGTTTTTCCAATGATACCGATGACCGTTAGTTTCTTTACGCATGGGCGCTCAAAATTCCTGGCGTTGATCTACGGACTTTCAATCATTATCATCTATACTTTGATCGGTGCTGCTATAGCTCCGCTCATGGGACCAGAAACAGCAAACCATCTTTCAACGGAATGGCTTCCAAACCTGATCTTCTTTATTGTATTTATAGTCTTCGGACTTTCCTTCCTAGGCTTGTTTGAAATTACACTGCCGGGAACATTCATTAATAAAGTGGATCAGCAATCTGAGAAAGGCGGATTGATTGGTGTGTTCTTCATGGCGTTTACATTGGTGCTCGTTTCATTTTCATGCACCGGTCCGTTGGTGGGAAGCATTCTTGTTTCATCTGCAGGTGGCGAATTTTTAAAACCGATTGTCGGAATGTTTGCCTTCTCCTTAGCGTTTGCTATACCCTTTACGTTGTTCGCTTTCTTTCCGGGATGGTTAAGCTCCATGCCGAAATCAGGCGGCTGGCTGAATGCTGTGAAAGTAGTGCTTGGATTTATAGAGATAGCACTGGCATTCAAATTCCTGAGTATCGCTGATCAGGCGTTTCATTGGGGAATTCTGGATCGTGAAGTTAACATTGCCATCTGGATTGTGATTGTATTGCTCATTGGAGTATATCTGATGAAAGGATTTCGTTTGCCAGGCGATACAGGTAAAGATGCAGAAGATAAACGCGTAAGTATTATTCGACTGACGTTTGCTGCCATCGCATTTACATTTGTAGTATATATCATGCCAGGTATGTGGGGTGCGCCATTGAAGGCACTTGCCGGCTACTTGCCACCCATGTCTACCCATGACTTTGATTTGATCGCAGCAACGCGCAACGCGAAGCCTAATCAAATTTGTGACGAACCGAAGTATGGAGACTTCCTGCATTTGCCACATGGTATAAACGGATACTTTGATTACGAACAAGCATTGCTTTGCGCACGTCAGCAGAACAAGCCTGTGTTCATCGACTTCACGGGCCATGGCTGTACAAACTGTCGCGAGATGGAAGCCGTAGTGTGGTCTGATCCACAAGTGCTCGATAAATTGAAAAACGAATTTATAGTGGTAGCCCTATATGTAGATGATAAAACAGAGCTACCCGAATCAGAATGGTATACTTCCAAGTATGATAGTAAGGTGAAGAAAACGATCGGTAAACAAAATGCAGATCTTCAAATCGCCAACCTCAACAATAATGCGCAGCCATTCTATGTATTGGTTGGAAAAGATGAGCGCGTACTTGTTTCTCCTTATGGTTACGACAAAAGTGTAGAAGGCTTCCTCAAATTTTTAGATGAGGGCAAAAAGAAATTCAAAGAGCTTTATTAAGTTCAGATTGCTGGACGCAGATTTTAAATTCATTTTAAGATCTGCGTTTAATCTGAATCTAAGGAGAACCTTCAATTAATAGCATCCTCGAAAATTTCGATAACAGGTTCTGCCCCCAGCTTCACGGACACTATATCAAACCGAATATGTCCTTGCCAGTCTGTGGCGTAGATATACTCTTCGGCAGCCTCATACATCTTGTTTACTTTCCGGGCGTCAACAAATTCTTCGGGCTCGCCAAAATCTGTAGAGCTTCTCGCCTTCACTTCAACGAAAATCAACCAGTCATCGCGCCTGATAATCAAATCGATCTCAGCATGCTTGAACCGGTAATTGCGCATAACGATTTCAAAACCCTTCTTCATTAAAAAACTGGCTGCGAGCTGCTCGCCCTTTTTCCCAATAGTAATTTTGTCCACAACGTTTGATCGTATTTAGTTAACGTATCCTTTCGACCATCACCGCGAAGCACTTTTTATGAAGCCCCTATCGCAGTAACTTTAGATATATCGTATCTTTGAAAACGAAATTACGAACTATGTCTACTACAAAAAAATACATTGATGGCTTCACCCGCCAGTTGTCAGATGCTTTGAAGATCGGCCAGTCCCTTGACCTCGATCGGCCCGGCAGTGATATACGCAATGTCGTTATTGCGGGTATGGGCTCATCCGGTATAGGAGCCAACCTGGTAGAGTCGCTTACTTTCGGCCGCATTCCTATTCCCATCACTGTTTGCAAAACCTATAACATTCCACAGTTTGTTAGTCCGCATACATTATTTATAGCCTGCTCCTATAGCGGCAATGCAGAAGAAACTGTTTCGGCCCTGCATAAAGCTCTGCTGAAGCGTGCGCAGGTTATAGCCATTGCATCAGGCGGCAAACTGTTGGATATCTGTCGCGAATACAATCTTCAATATATACAGCTTCCTTCTGGTTCCGAAAGTCCGCGAGCGATGCTTTCCTATACCATGATTGCACTGCTATATGTGCTATATCATACCAATCTGATTGGTGCCGCTTTTATAAAAGAAACCGAAAATGCCATTGAATTTTTGGATCGAGGGGAAAAAGGAATTCAATCCGAGGCCGAGCTGATCGCTAAAAAGCTGAAAGGAAAACTTCCTGTCATCTATTGCGATAACCGGCTTTATGCCATGGCACTAAGATTTCAGCAACAGCTAAACGAAAACGCCAAGCAACTGGCACACACCAATACCTTTCCTGAAATAAACCATAACGAAATTGCAGGGTGGTGCTACCCCGAGGCGCTGATGCCGATGCTGCAGGCGGTATACCTATATTCCGACCATGATCATGAACGTGTAGAAAAGCGGATGGAAATCAGCCGCGATCTGTTTGAGAAGAACTCGAAACCGGTGATTGACATTATAGGTGAAGGCGCATCACTCCTGGAGCAATACTATTATCTTATACACCTTACCGACTGGATCTCCTATTACCTGGCGAAGGAGAACGGTGTGGAACCGGAAGCAAATGATTCTATACTATACCTTCGTACCGAATTAGATAAACAAAAGTAGAACTTGTTTTCAGGTTGTTTCGTTGTAACTTTAAGAAACCAATATGGTAACGCTATGAAAGCACCAATCAGTAAGCGAACACGGAAGATCCTCGATAATCCGCAGTTAGCAAAACAGCTTATGTTAGCCATCATTGCGGATCGTCTTGTGGAGCGTTCCATGATTTCGGAGGATGAAAGGCCCACTATTAAAGTTGACGGGGAAGAATTAAAACTCGTCAGGCTTAAAGCGTTTGATAAAAAATAGGGAAACTCTTTCGGAGGATTATGCATGAATCTGATTCTTGGTTCAATTTTTCTTTTTATCCTCATCATTCCAGGCCTTGCTTTCCGATACTCCTATTTACACGGAACCTATAGCAAGCAGTCTTTTAAAATCTCCGCTGTCGATGAAATTTTCTGGGCCATTCTTCCGGCACTTTTCTTCCAGCTCGCAGGCATTGTCATCATCGAACACCTTACGGCTTATCAGATCAAGTTAGAATTGATCTACCAGATCATCACAGAGTCTAGCGGTGCTATCAATTTCGAGATTATTCGTAAAAGTATTTTTTCTTTCCTGCTATATCTGATCAGCATGATTGCCACATCGGTTGCGTTAGGATTGTTAACGCGATATATAGTGCGCCTGTTCAGATTCGATTTGAAGTACCCCTTTCTCCGACTCAACAATGAATGGTACTATTTATTCAGTGGCGAGATATTGGATTTGGAAAAGCCGGGAGAATCCAAAAATATTGACCTTATACAAGTAGATGTTTTGATGCAAACAGGCGAAGGCCCGTTGGTATATAGCGGGACACTTGAAGATTATTTTCTTTCAAAAGACAACGGCCTTGACAGAATATATCTGTCACAAGTGTACCGAAGAAAAATGCAGGATGACCTTACACGCAACGAACGAAACGTAGGCTACCTCGAGCGTTACCTGGACGAACGTTATTATTCCATGCCAGGCGATCTGTTTGTGATTATGTATAGCGAGATCCTGAATCTGAATATTACCTATCACGTATGGTCGAATATACTTGAAGATGAAGTAAACACGAATGAACAGTCTGCCGAATAGAAAAGTAAAGTTTATAGATCTTGATCTAAAGGATTATCAGGAGGCGTGGGACTATCAGGTTTCATTGTTCGAAAAGACCATTGCAATAAAAACCGGAAACAGAAACCTCCCGGTTGATCAGCAAAAAGTCACCGACAATTATCTACTCTTCTGCGAGCATCCTCACGTGTTTACGTTGGGAAAAAGTGGAGACGAAAAAAATCTCATCATCTCGAAAGAAGAATTGAATGCCGTGCATGCCACGTATCATCATATAAATCGCGGAGGCGATATAACGTATCATGGACCGGGACAGATTGTTGGGTATCCTATACTCGATCTTGAAAATTTCTTCACAGACATTCATAAGTATATGCGTTTGATGGAGGAATCTGTTATTCAAACGCTGGAGGAATATAAAATAGAAGCCGGAAGGATTTCAGGACTTACCGGTGTATGGATCGATTTTGAAAATGAAAAGAAGGCTCGCAAAATCTGCGCTCTTGGTGTGAAAACCAGTCGCTGGGTAACGATGCACGGTTTTGCTTTTAACATTAATCCAGACTTGCGATATTTCGCTTACATCGTACCGTGTGGTATTCAGGATAAAGCGGTGACTTCGCTGGAAAAAGAGCTTGGCAGAAAAGTCGATATCCATGAAGCAGAGGAAATCCTGAAGGAAAAGTTTCGCGAACAGTTTGATATGGAGTGGCTATGATGAAGGACATTGAAAAACCCGAAGTAAAGAATGTGACCCTTGCGGTTGCACGTAAGAGAGATATAGGGCTACAGGATGAATGGAAAGTATATCTCATCAACAACAATGATTTCCCGATCGAGAATACATTGGTAGCAAGTAAAGGATATGGAGAGAAAGACGGAGAGCAACAACGTACATCTATACTTCGCCATTACCTCGATACAATTGCCGAGAACAGTGCTGTATTAATTGAACCGATTGATCCGTCTGTTTTTCATCTCAACAACGAGTACTGGGTGAGCTATTATATAGGCAGGCAGATTTTTGATAAGCGTTTTGTATTTGTACCTGACACGATCCGTGAAGAGAACATAACGTTTATAAAGGAACTGGAGATGGAGGGCGTATTGCATTCTTAAGCTGAAGTATCAACATCTCTATACATGAAAATCATTTTCAAGAAGCGCGTGCTTCGTACAATTTCAGTGCTACTAATCGGCTTCGTAGTACTATTCCTGTTTCGTTTTATATATGGATATTCCACAGGGTTGTCGGAAGTACGAGAGGAAAATTTTTCCGATTTTTTCTCAAGCCTGGAGGAGGTAAAGCGAAACTACGCCAGCGATAAATACAGATTTAAGGTTGAATCAAGTGGACAGTCCAATCAGGGTCAGGCACAAGAATTTGATGTTAACCAGAAATACGAGAAGACTGCAACTATAAAAGCCAAGTCGTCAAAGTTTGATGATGACGAGAAAAAATTGCGCGATCATATCAAAAACGAAAACGGTATAATTCAATATGAAGAGAACTCCGGACAACGTGGCAGCAGATCGCTTCACTTGTTGATTGGTATACCTCCTGCAAAGTTTGATTCATCGTATTCGGCTCTTTTAAAGATCGGTACTATACGCTCTAAAGAGATCACAAAAATCGATAAGACAAATGAATTCAAAAACCTGAATGCGAAGAAAGCTTCGCTTGAGATTACGCGTCAATCATTGTTAGATATCAAGAAACAAAGCGGAAGGATTGAAGAGTATATTAATCTTCAGAATCGCATTCTTGAGATTGAACAAGAGCTTCAAGGCCTGGGAGTTTTGCTTGGAGACTTCGATGCAGAGAATGAATTCTGTACGATTCGGTTTTCGTTGCACGAAGGAAGGGATATAAAAGTAAGTACACTACATCGGATAAAGGTAGCCTTTGAGTGGAGTGTACAATACTACCTTTTGTTTGTGGCGATTGCTGCGACAGCGAGTATATTTGCTTTCTTCTTCCTGTTGATTATCGATAAGCTGATCCCGGGAATAATAACCAAGATCAATCAGTAATACCCGTTGTATGAATGCAGAGTTGCGTGATATTTTATTTTTAGACATTGAAACCGTTTCACATACGGATGATTTTAATTCTTTGGATGAGCGACTGAAATCGTTATGGGCACGTAAGGCGAGTCATCTGAGAAGAGACACAACACAGACAGACGAACAGATATACCATGATCGCGCTGCTATATTTGCTGAGTTCGGTAAAATTATATGCATCTGTGTTGGTAAGTTCTATGAAGGAGAAAACGGTGCGCTTACACTTCGTACAAAGGCATACCATGGTGACGATGAAAAAGCGTTGCTGACAGAATTCAAGTGTATGCTTGAAAAACTAAATGCATCTACAGAAAAACTTTGTGCTCACAACGGAAAGGAATTCGACTTTCCTTACTTGTGCCGCAGAATGCTGGTGAATGGAATTCAGCTTCCTGCTATACTAAACATCTCCGGAAGGAAACCTTGGGAAGTTCAGCACTATGATACTATGGAGCTATGGAAGTTTGGTGACTATAAACACTTTACTTCACTCGATCTGTTAGCAGCAATCTTCGATATCCCTTCCAGTAAAAATGGAATTGATGGAAGTAAAGTCAACCATGTATACTATGTAGAGAAGGATCTTGCTAAAATCAAAGACTACTGCCTTCGTGATGTGGAAGTGCTGGCGCAACTATTTTTGAAGCTTCGTGGTATTTCATTGGAAGAAGCGCTTGTTATACAATCTTCGTGAACGCAGCGCAATTAACTTTTACTTCTGCCTTGTATTCCGGGATATAGGGATGGTACCGGATCGCTGGTGAATACTTCTTTCGTTTCTATATTCATCATCGATAATACACCAGACCAACCCGCACCAGTATCCATCATCCATACCTCACACGAATGAATAGGTTTTGAGAATGGAATCGGTGTATGCCCTATATAGATTTCGTCAAAGGTCGTGAGCTTCCCATCCATTTCTTTCAGGTATATTTCCATGGCGGTGCGTGCAAGGGTTCTGTCCCACAGAAAAATATCAGGGCCTTGCTGCTCAAGAGGCCGTTGTATATCAATGCCCGCATGCACAAATAATTTATTGTCAGATAAAAAATAAGGCAGCGCCCGGTTTAAAAATTGTAAATGAGCTGAAGGTATTTTATCCTGATAGGATTGTATGGTGGCTTCTCCTCCTTGCTTGGACCACACTTTTTCAACATAGCCTGTCTCCATCCATTGCTGAGTCCAGTAATCATGATTACCGAGAATGTAGGTCAGGTTTTTAATCCGCAGTAGCTCATCAATGCATGATTTGGTTTCGGGCCAGCCATCACACACGTCTCCCAGACTAATGAGATGATCGCTCTCAAAATCGAATCCAGCTCTATCCAAACACTGACGTAACGCGCGGTACGCTCCATGAATGTCTCCAATGACAAAAGTTCTTGACATTCCCTTTAAATCTTAAATAAGTAATCCATCAAGTTTTGGGCCTTACTTTTTCAATAATTACGCTATTTTTGACAGGTTTAAAATTAAATACTGTGTATGGAATCCGTAGCCGTTGAAAAGCACGAAGAACACAAGGAAAAAATTAAAGAAGTCTATGCCGAAGTAGGCAAGGTGGTAGTTGGTCAACAATACATGGTGAACCGATTGATGATTGGTCTCTTCACCAATGGACATATATTGTTGGAAGGTGTACCCGGTCTTGCCAAGACATTAACCGTAAGTACGCTCGCCCAGGTTCTTCATCTCGACTTCCAACGTATTCAGTTTACTCCCGATCTTCTTCCTGCAGATCTTGTCGGTACAATGATCTATAACCAGAAGGAAGGAAAGTTTGAAGTAAAGCAAGGTCCTATCTTCGCGAACATAATCCTTGCTGATGAGATCAACCGTTCTCCGGCTAAAGTTCAATCGGCTTTATTAGAAGCGATGCAAGAGAAGCAAGTAACGATCGGCGAAACAACCTTCAAGCTTGACAGACCTTTTCTGGTGTTGGCTACTCAAAACCCCGTTGACCAGGAAGGTACTTATCCATTACCGGAAGCGCAGGTCGATCGTTTTATGATGAAGGTATATGTTGATTATCCAACCAAAGATCAGGAGATCGAGATCATGCGGAGGATTTCAAACATGCAATTCAACTATAAAGTAACGACTATGCTTACGAAGGAAGAGATATTCTCCATTCGTGACCAGGTAAACCGTGTTAAGATCTCCGAGTCGCTTGAGCGCTATATTATAGAACTGGTATACGCTACACGTAAGCCACTAGACTATAAATTAAACGAACAAGCTCAATATATACAGTTTGGAGCATCGCCCCGTGCCAGTATAAATCTGAATCTGGCTGCTAAAGCTGTAGCATATTTGGAAGGCCGCGACTATGTATTACCGGAAGACATAAAAGAAGTAGCGTTGGACGTAATGAGTCACCGTATACTATTAAACTATGAAGCCGAAGCCGACAACGTGAAACCTTCGGACATCATTAAGGTGATCCTCAACAAAGTGCCAATCAATAAATAATATAGATGTAGCTCTTCTGTAACGAGCCATCCCATAATTTTAAAACGGTACAAGATCTTTCTTGTACCGTTTTCATTTTTAAGCTGGTCACGCATTTTCAGCGTGGCATTGTGATTTCAAGCTCTTTGGTCTTGAGCTTTAGCCTATATTATTTTGTTTACTTCGAATAAACTTTAATAATCTTTTATTACCCCCGCGTTATCTGCTTTAAAAAATCTTGTAATAATTGTTAAGTCAGAATAATCGAAAGTGTTGATAGTCATAGTATATAGCTCTTCCTGTTGCTATACAATTTAAACAGCCGTTAGCTTTCCATGATCTACTTAACAATTTCGTAACACAGGCGTGCGAGTGAGGTAATATTAGAGAATGACCTTTGTAGCAAATAAAAGGTTTATGTTCAGAAGAGTACTTCTTTCATTATCGCTAACGGCACTTACAGTTTGTGTATGGGCACAATCCGGAACAATTAAGGGCAACGTAAAGGATATTGTATCGGGCGATGCCATTATTGGCGCCAATGTTATTATTATGGGAACGGCCCAAGGCGCACAAGCAGATATAGAAGGTAATTTTGTGATTCCTAAAGTAAAGGCAGGTACCTATTCGTTGGTAATTTCCTTCGTTTCCTATAAAACAGATACGCTTAACGATATAACAGTATATCCTGATCAAACAACAGTTGTTAATGCAACGATAATGGAGGCAGGTCAGGAGTTGAATGAAATTGTAATTACCGGTGCGAGGGTAACGAATACAGATGTTTCAGTTATAACCGAAATACGCAAAAGCGATTTGGTTGCTGTAGGTATATCTGCTCAGCAGATTTCCTTATCTCAAGATCGTGATGCGGCGCAAATTGTTAAAAGAATTCCTGGAGTAACAATTATAAACAATCGTTTTATTAATGTAAGAGGACTTAGCGAACGCTATAGCACTGTAATGTTAAATGGTGTTATCGCACCAAGCTCTGAAGTAGATTCTAAAGCCTTTGCATTTGATTTAATTCCCAGCACCATGATTGACAGAATGCTGGTATATAAATCTGGTTCAGCAGAATTATCAGGTGAGTTTGCCGGTGCTGTAGTAAATATCGAAACTAAAAGCGTGGTGGATGAGAATTCATTATCGGTAAATATTACCGGAGGCATGCGTCTGGGTACAACCTTTGATGATTTTTATACCTATCAAGGAAGCAATACAGACTGGTTGGGATTTGATAATGGAACGCGTGATTTACCCTCATCTTTTCCAAGCAATAACCTGGGAGATTATTTATATGATGACGCCTCACGTCAAAAATTAACGGATGCTAGCCGGAGTCTTCCAAATATTTGGGGAAAGAAAAAAACTACGGCGATGCCCGATCTGCGCACAACAATCAACTTTTCGCAGGTTGGAAGTATAGGCAGTAAACGTCTTAGCAATATCACTTCCCTCAGCTATACCAATACACGTCAGCATATTGAACAGGAAAATTACTACTACGACCGGTATGTGGAGTCTGAACAGAAAAGCGATCGCAGATACTTCTTTAATGATGTTCGCGACATGACTAACGTGCGGTTAGGAGTAATTTCAAATTTTACGCTTGAACTTAATCCTTCTAACAAAATCGAGTTCCGTAATCTATATAACCAGCAGGGAATGTCGCAGGTTACTTCAAGAACTGGTATTGAGGATTTCAATGGATATGAAAACAACAACCTTGCATTAAACTATATGGAGCGTAGTATATATGCAGGGCAACTTTCTGGAAAGCATAGTATCAACAGCAGGCTCAATGCTAACTGGATATTTGCGTACTCGAATACATCAGCAAGCCAGCCTGACTATAGAAGAATCCGCTCGCAACGCCAAGAAGGATCAACGGATCCATTTGCGATTGTGTTGCCTCCTAACTCAGGTACACAAGATGCAGGACGTTTCTACTCTGACCTAAATGAGAATGTATATACACATGCATTAAATCTGGAGTATAAATTGAATCCAGATGCTGAAGAAAGTAAGCAAGGCAAAATTCAAGGTGGTTACTATATAGCATCAACCGATCGGGATTTTAAAGCGAGATGGTTTGCTTATGGTTGGTCAAACCTGAATAATCAACCTTCAGAAATTCTTGATGACTATACTTTCGAAAATATTTTTGTTCCGGAGAATATAGGTTTCTCATCTATATCTGGTACAGCGCCTTATTTCATCCTAAAAGAGGGAACCAACTTTTCAGATGCCTATACTGGTAAAAACCTTCTCACTGCAGGTTATTTGAGTACCACCATTCCTGTTGGTGACTTTAGAATAGCTACTGGCGTGCGCGTAGAATATAACAAGCAGGAATTAAGCTCCTTCAATACAAATGGAAGCAGGATTACAGTAGATAATCCGGTGACAAGTATTCTTCCGTTTTTGAACGTGGCTTACAATCTATCTGAGAGGAATCTTATTAGACTTGCTTATAGTAAGACGATTAACCGTCCGGTGTTCCGCGAGCTTGCTCCTTTCAACTTCTACGACTTCGATCGGAACGCAAATATATATGGTAACGAAAACTTGAAGACTGCAGATATCCATAACGTAGATCTGCGTTGGGAAAATTATCCTTCAAAATCCGAGAGCATTTCGTTCGGTGTATTCTATAAATATTTCCAGAATCCAATCGAAACGGAATTAGTTGGAGGATCTAACTTGATATATACTTACCGAAACGCTTCTTCTGCCAGAAATTTTGGAGCAGAGGTTGAGATTAGAAAATCATTTGAAACACTTTTTGCAAACAACTTCCTGAAAAACTTTTCAGTGATGCTGAATGCAGCCATCATCGATAGTGAGATTAATCTTGGTAATGTTACCAATCAGGAACAGAAGCGTTCTATGCAGGGACAATCTCCCTATATTATCAATGCTGGTTTGAACTATAATAATTTTGAAAGTGGCTGGCAAGCTAATGTATCGTACAATGTATTTGGTAAACGCATTTTTGCTGTCGGGGATATCAATCAGAACGCGACACAATACGAGATGCCAAGAAACCAAATCGACTTAACGATATCAAAATCATTCTCTGAAAAAGTTGAATTGAAATTCGGTATACAGGATATATTAAATCAGAAATATAGATTGGTTCAGGATTCAGACCGAAGCAAAAGTATAAATGGTATTGACGAGCCGATTCAGAATTACAAGCCAGGTCAGTACATTACGCTGGGCGTGACTTATAAAATCTATTAACAGATAACAAAACAGGAGCACTGCTCCTGTTTTGCTTTTATACGGTTCTCAATAGATAAACAATCGCTAATACTTGCTTAACACGAACATAATACTCTACATATAGTTTTGTCGCAAATTCAAAAAAGAATAATCATGAAAAATCTGAAGAAATTAAGCTACCTGATGGCGCTGTTAGCTTTGTCATTTGCAATGACGTTGACGTCTTGCAGTGATGACGATGATGATGATACAGATACCACAACAGAAAATCAACTGAGTGGTGCTATAACAACTAACACTACATTAGTAGCTTCTAAAAAATATACCCTGATAGGTAACGTATTCGTTCAGTCTGGCGTAACATTAACAATTGAGCCTGGTACTATCATCTTCGGTGATAAGTCTTCTAAAGGTTCACTTGTTATCGATCGCGGGGCTACGATCAACGCAGCTGGTACTGCTGATAAGCCTATCATTTTCACTTCCTCTGCTCCAGTGGGATATCGTAACTATGGCGATTGGGGCGGCTTGATCATTCTTGGTAAAGCACAGAACAATCAGAGTGCTAGTCAATCAATCGAAGGTATTTCTGCTACTTCAGGCGATGCCGGTAAATATGGTGGAACTGCTGACGATGATAACTCTGGTACACTTACTTATGTAAGAATCGAGTTTGCAGGTATTGCATTGTCAACAGACAACGAAATCAATGGTCTTACACTTGGAAGTGTTGGTAGTGGAACAACGATTCACCACATCCAGGTTTCATATTCTGGTGATGACTCTTTTGAGTGGTTCGGTGGCACCGTAAATGCACAATATCTTGTTGCATATCGTGGATGGGATGATGACTTCGATACAGACTTCGGTTACAGGGGTAAAGTTCAATATGCTGCATCTTTCCGTGACCCTAACATTGCTGATAAATCAGGTTCAAATGGTTTTGAGTCAGACAACGATGGAACAGGTACAACCAATACTCCTAAGACGGCTCCTGTGTTTTCCAACGTTACATGGTTTGGTCCGTATGCATATGCAGCATTAAGCGGTAGTGCAGCAAGCTCTAACTATCAGTTTGGTGGACACCTTAGAAGAAACTCTGATATACAGATTTACAACTCTGTGCTTGTAGGCTCTAGATTTGAAGCCGTACATTTTGATAAAACAGGTGCTAATGCAGTATTTGTTGGTAACTATATCGGAAGATCTGGTGTAAGCGTAAGCAAAGCAGTTAAGAAAGTTACTACAGGTAACGGCTACGATGATTCTGGCTTTGATGCTAATAACTTTATTGAAACAGATCAGGCTACTGTTGATCTTTCTGCAAAATTTACTGGCTTGAGCGCAGCTACCTCACTGGATATCAACAATCCTTCTGCATTGCTTGCTACAGGTTCATCATTACTGAGTGGTGCAAAAGAAGTTCCTTCAGGTGTTGAACAAACAACTTATATCGGTGCATTTAACAACACCAATAACTGGATGTCAGGTTGGACAAGCTTCAGCCCTAATAACAATACATACTAGGAAAAAAAATCACTAGCTGATATTGAAAAAGAGCCCATTCGTTGGGCTCTTTTTTTTATTTGGTTGGTACATTTGCAACTATATGCGAATACTTTTTATTTTTTCAGCAATTGCAATTCTTGCTTCTTGCAATAACAAAGACTACAATCCGGCACTATATATGTCAAAGCCAGCGCAGGACAGCCTGATTTATAGCGTGATTAGGTATGCATCCAAGTTGCCACCCAATTCCGATCACAATACTAAATTCGAATCAAGGTTTGACGAGTATTACCGAGCAGTTGCTAGCGAGTATGATATACGTGCATATTATAAAGATGATAAAGGAATACACTATTTTTTAATGACACGCCCTGCGAGAAGCATTACTCCTATGCGTGAAAGTATAGGTTGTAAATTAGTATATGGACGAAATCAGAAGATAAAGGAATACGAAGAAGTATTCCGTACTTGGAAGATGTCCGAAGATCAACTTAACAAGAAGATTCCAATATTATTTGATAGGATGGTAAAGGGTAAGTCGCTTGAGGAATATTATCCCAAGAATGCTGGCGACCAGTATATTGAGTTTCCCGATGGAAGATTTTATTTCGATAAGAACGAAAGAAAGTGGCGTGATCATTTGATTGACAGCCTTAACAATCGTCAATAAACTATAGAAAGAAATCGTGAGGACGATCGGTGGGGTTTAATTCAATCTCAAGAGAGATGGCCGTGCTTTGTAAAAGCCGTTGCCGGTGTTGTGGGAAAGCAAGAGCGAAGGTTCACTAACGACGAATGACATATACATAGCGAGCCTTTGCATCGTCAAAGTATATATATTGGAATCAATCATTAACCCTCCGCTGCTTTTCCTTATATATCTCCGCTACCTTTTTAATTTGCTCACGGGCCAGCGCGACAGAGTCATGATCGAGTTTATTTTTTTCTATTCGCTTAAGAAGCGTCTCATTTTCGAGTTTGTTATTCTCGAGTGCTTTTTCAAGTTGAATTTTCTCGCGCTTGTTATCTTCTACTTTAGTGAGCAACGTTTTGTTTTCATTCACGAGTCGCTGCTTTTGTTTCTCCACCGCCTGGTAGGCGCGATTGGTTTCATCGATCTGAACTTGAATTTTATCACGATAGTACTTTACACCAAAATCAGCTATCAACTTCTCTAATGCTGCATTTATATTGCTGGCATCTGCGTCCTGCCCTGAGAATTTCGATCCGATCCATGCTGTTGCATTTTTGCCAGTCTCTTTTACAGTTGCGTATATACTGAAAGTATAAGAACTGCCGTTGATAGCCGGTTCGTTAATTGTCAGAATACCTTCACTTTGTTTTAC
>CABHOV010000066.1 GCA_902168185.1 uncultured Bacteroides sp. | reverse complement strand
AGACGCCTTTGCGCGCAATCGTGTTTTAAATGCTTACCGAAAAGCGTTAAATAAATAGCATGGTATATATACATCGTGTCAACAAAAAATCGGAAATATTTGTTAGTAAGTTCAGTGTCAACCAAGGCTATTGAAAATGAAAGTATATCAATTAAAACGGTCGCAGGTGTTGCCCATCACATTGCAACATGCATGGGAGTTTTTCTCATCACCTAAAAACCTGGCGAAGATCACACCGGAGCAAATGGGGTTTAATATTCTATCCATTTCCGGTGGTGATAAAATGTATGCAGGACAAATCATAAATTATAAAATAAAGATCCTTCCATTTTATCGTGCCCGCTGGACCACCGAGATCACGCATGTGCAAGAGCCTTTTTACTTTGTAGATGAACAACGCTTTGGGCCATATACATTATGGCATCATCAGCATCACTTCAAAGAAGTGCCCGGTGGTGTGGAAGTAACGGACGATGTTCACTACGCAATTCCGTTCGGTTTCCTTGGCCGCCTTGCCAACGCTGTGTTTGTGCAGCGCGAGCTAAATACTATTTTTGAATACCGGAATGCAATACTTCAAAAGTACTTTCCTTCCGGTGATAAAACGGTGCTCAAATCAGCCTGATATGAATTGGATTACGATCATCATTTGCTCTCTCATTGCTATCGGAACGTTTTTGCTTTGGGAATTTATAGCCTGGTTTACGCACAAGTATGTAATGCATGGTTTTCTGTGGACCTGGCATCGCTCGCATCATACGGTGCATGACGAAGCCCTGGAGCGAAACGATTTGTTTGCACTGGTTTTCAGCATTCCCTCGATATTTCTTTTTTACTATTTTTCATTGGTGTCGTATAACCCTTATATGCTCGCAGTAGGGTTAGGTATATTTTTCTATGGAGCATTTTATTTGATCTTCCACGATATCATTGTACACCAACGGATTCGGTGGCGCCCCGAGAAGAAAAGCCGGTACCTGCAACGGATGATCCATGCGCACTATATTCACCACAGCAAGCACACCAAAGAAGGCTGTGAAGCATTTGGTTTTTTATACGCTCCCAAAAAGTATGAACCCAAAAAGTTTTCCTTTAAAAGGGAGCGGCAGGAAACACAGTAAAAATTGTATCAAATATGGGGTATACTTTTGCTTACAAATGCCGCAACCGAGTCCGTTTGGGCTCATCAAATTGATCCGTCAGCAATAAAAGTTTAGGAGACAGTCTCATTGTAATAAATTAAAAAATTATATTTAAAGCTGACAGGAATTCACCAGCAGACCTGGATTAATCAAAACGATTGCCCATTTATTGATTCATGGAAAAATACTTATACCTAACCCTCGATGTGCTCTCTCTTGCATTCCCGTTGATGTTCAGCTTTTACCGGAAAGCACCGTTCTATAAAAAATGGAAATATCTTTTCCCTGCGATCCTGATCACCGCTTCTATATTCATTGTTTGGGATGAGATCTTTACCTACATGGGCGTGTGGGGTTTCAACCCGCGATACCTTACCGGACTATATATAGGGGCCTTACCGATTGAAGAGATCCTGTTTTTTATCTGCATTCCATACGCATGTGTATTCACATACTTTGCACTCTGTTATTTGATCGAGAAAGATTATCTCTTCCCACACCAGGAACTGATTTCAAGTTTACTGATTGTGCTCTTACTCGTGATGGGCATGTTCTATTTTGAAAAAGTATATACCGGCATCACCTTCGTATTGCTGGGACTTCTGCTTGCTTACCAAATGCTGAAACTCAGACCCCGCTATATGGGGCGATTCTATTTTTCATACGGCTTTATACTGATTCCATTTTTTCTGATCAACGGCGTCCTTACCGGTTCCTTCATTGATGAAGAAGTGGTGTGGTATAACAACAGCGAAAACCTGGGCATCCGTATTGGCACAATTCCCTTCGAAGATGCTTTCTATGGTATGCTGATGATCCTGATGAATATAGTGATCTTCGAATACCTGCAGGATCGCGAACGATACAAAGCCCTCATGCGATCGTAGTCACTATATATAGCACGCTACGCATCAATCCTTAATTACCCTGAACGTTATATTGATCCGGCTTCCCGCTATACTGCTTTGCTTTGGAACACTGTGCTCCCATGCATGCTGCGTTTTGCCCTGCATCAGCAGAAGGCTTCCATGGGTTAACTCCAATGATTCCTTTAGGTCTTTATCGGTATAGTGCCGCAGCAAAAATCTCCGTGTTGCTCCGAAGGTGACCGAAGCAATCACCGGGTTTATACCTAGCTCTTTTTCATTATCTCTATGCCACCCCATACTATCGCTTTGATCACGGTATAGATTGAGTAAAGCGCTGTTGAAAATAACCGGACTCACCGTTTCGATACGTTGTTTAATTTTCAGCAATGTATCTGTCCAATTGGCTGGACTCATGGTAATGCCGGAGTAGCTATAGTGTTTACCAGGATCGCCATACCAAGCTGTTAACCGCGGCTGCATAACTGTTTTACCGAAGATGCGGATGGGTTCCTGTTTCCAGGGGATCTCGTTCATTAATGCATCAAAGTATACATCGCTTTCTTCGCGCGTAAACAGATTGGGAAAGAAACTTACTTCACCATCCTTGGGCAATATAGCAGAGATGACTTCCATAACTTGATTTATACACAAAGGTTAACATGCTATCAGACCATATCAACCCGGATCTTGCGTTTTACAGATATATCTATAGTATGATCATGCACACCAAATAAAAAAACGACCCCGGCTTTGAAACCAGG
Organism: uncultured Bacteroides sp.; assembly: GCA_902168185.1. GTDB lineage: Bacteria > Bacteroidota > Bacteroidia > Cytophagales > Cyclobacteriaceae > Ohtaekwangia. The sequence goes on along the minus strand of CABHOV010000066.1, from coordinate 112,912 downwards.
GTCGTCTTCAGAATAAAGTATATGTACTATATACTAGGCTGCTACTTCAGCTTTTCCTGATTTTGTCTTTTTGCTTTTCTTGCTTTTACCTTTCAAAGCGCTTTCTACAAATTTCTCAGCTTTCTTTCTCTTCTTTTCTTCACGCTTCAGTATATCTGCATAAACGGAAGCAATTTTTTTGGAATTACGATTCAAAAGCTTTTTAACTTTCTTGCTCGCTTCTGGTAACTCCAGGTGGCCTATGGCTTCACGCATTGAGTCGTTGATAAGGCTTTGCAAAGCCTTCTTGGATGTCTTTGTATTCTCCATAAAGTATATATGTTGAAGCTCTAAATTAACCATCTGTTACCAGAGTATTAACCAGTTAACAAAAACTTAATATTGGCTCAAAAAAACATCGATTCCGCTTCAAAAAAGCCATTTTTTTAATCCGCTTCCTGAAGCATTAAAATAAAACGAGCCTCGTTTTATTCGTAGCGCAGTGAATTTACGGGGTTTGTTGCCGCAGCTTTTATAGATTGATAGCTCACCGTGAGCCATGCTATAAAAATAGCAACCAAGCCACTACCTATAAATATCCATGGGTTAATATCCACTCTATACTCAAATCCACTCAGCCAGTTGTTAACAATAAACCATGCTGCTACAGCGGCTGGTATAAATGCAATGATTACCAGTTTTGTAAACTCTTTCGACAAGAGAATCACCAAACCTATAGGAGAAGCACCCAACGCTTTTCGTATACCGATTTCTTTGGTACGCTGTTCTGCTGTAAAGGCAGCCAATGCAAACAGACCCAGGCAAGCTATAAAGATGGCAAGACCAGAGAATACACTGAACACCTGGCCCATGCGTTGCTCTACACGAAAGAGCTCATCAAAATTCTCATCCAGGAAGTTATAGTCAAACGGTTCATTAGGAGCCTGGCTCTTCCAAAGTTTTCCAATGGAAGCTATAGCATCTTTCGAGTTGCCGTCGTACCGCACCATCAATTGATTTGAGTTCTTCGTTAACATTATAGCCAACGGACGCACTTTTATTTTAAGCGATTCAAAATTAAAATCTTTATATACACCAATGATCCTGAAACGCTCGGGCGTTCCGTTATCATTGTATAGAACCTCTTCTTCAAGTGGATTGGCATACCCAAATTCTTTTACAGCTGCTTCGTTCAATATTATACCCGAAGAATCTGAAGGAAAATCTTTCGAGAAATAACGTCCTTCTTTCAATTCGAATTTAAGAACATCCATGTGATCATAGTCAGCATAATATAGTCCCATGATATGATCCTGATCGGATGAAGGGGATTTGAACACGGTAGTGTTATTCACACCGGGGAAATTATTATTGGTATAGCTAGACTTTACGATACCTGTTAAGTCGTTGAGTGAATTTTTAAAGCTCTCACGGTTGTTACCGAGGCGACCAGCATTTCGGATAACCACTACGTTGTGTTTATCGATGCCCATGTTGCGTTCCTGCATGAATGTGATCTGCTGGTATACGATCGTTGTGAAAATGATGAGGAATATAGAAAGCGCAAACTGGCAAACCACCAATGTGCTTCTAACACCTCCACTTTTCATACCCGCTCTTACTTTTCCTTTCAGTACTTCCACAGCATTAAAGGACGTGAGGTAAAATGCCGGGTAACTTCCTGCAATCAATCCAACAAATAATACCAGGGCGACTATACCCGCTATAAAAGCAGGTGTCATAAATATAGTCATGTCCAATTGCTTGCCTGACAGTGTATTGAAGAAAGGCAGCAAAATATAGCAGGCACCCAACGCCAGCACAATCGTAATAAGACTATAGATCATAGACTCCGCCAAAAACTGCGCGATCATTTGTCCACGTAGCGAACCGAGTGTTTTGCGCAAGCCAACTTCTTTGGCTCTACCGGCAGAACGTGCAGTAGACAAGTTCATGAAGTTTATACAGGCTATAATAATAATAAAGCCACCAATGCCGGCAAAGAAGTATACATACGTGATGTTACCGGGAGGTTCTATCGTGTGCTGAGCTTTCGAACGTAAATGTATATCGGTTACTTTCTCTGCAAAATAACCGTAGGCACCACCCTGCTCTTTCATTTGCTTCAGGGATGTACCCATAAAGCGCTCTATTTCTGGGCCCACATATTTCACTACCAGGTCGCTAAATTTTTCTGTGGCTGATTCCAGGCTTGCATTCTTGTTGAGCGTGAAATAGGTATACATTCCGTTGTTGAGCCACACTGTACTTTTCAAATGCTCAGCTGAACTTGCCGACACAAGCGCACTAAAGATCACGTGCGAGTTAGTCGGAGCATTGGCCGCTATACCGGTAACTTTATAGGTAGCGCCATCGCTTCCCACGGTTACCAGTTTACCCAGCGCAGGTTCATTGCCAAAATATTTCTTCGCGAGGTCGGTTGTGAATACAATAGAGTTTGGTTCTTTCAGCGCAGTTTTGCGCTCGCCTTCCAGAAGTTCAAAGCTGAAGAACTCGAAGAAATTGGAATCCGCATAAAAGAGTTTCTCTTCTGTAAATGCTTTTTCATTATACTTCACCGCCGTTAAACCATAACCGTCCAACCGGGTTGATTCATCTATTTCCGGAATTTCAGAAACCAATGCTGCTGATAAAGGCGGGCACGTTGTAGAAGTATATATTTCCTGACCTGCAATTTTTCCATGCAAACCAACCTGGTACATGCGGTCTGCCTTCGCATGAAATTTATCGTAGCTAAGTTCATCTGAAACATAGAGGATGATCAGCAAACAGGCGGTGACACCGATTGTCATTCCCAGGATGTTGATCAATGAAAAGAACTTATGCTTCAGGATATTCCGAAGTGCTATTTTAAAATAATTTTTAAGCATGCGCTATAGTTTATACGGGGTAATAGGCTATATATAATTTACGTTTGACGTCATCGCGGATACAAAGGTTACAGCGATCTGGTTTTATTCATCACGTAGTGTACTCACCGGGTTCATCGATGCAGCACTGAACACTTTATACCCGATTGTGATACCCGATATAACCAGCATAACCACCACGGATACAATAAATGTAAAAGTAGTCGTGTTCTGATAATAATCCCAGATACTATCCATCAATGCATCTACAAGGTAATATCCAAGTAAACATCCAAGCACAGAGGCAATCATCAAAATAACTATGAACTCAGTGTTGATGATGCGGGTTATATTTCCAATGGAAGCACCCAGTACCTTGCGAACGCCGATCTCTTTCATCTTGCGGATGATGTTCAATGATACAAGCGTAAACAAACCTGTAGCAGAGAGTGTCATGGCTACAATGCCCAGAAAGACAAACATCTTTACTATATTATCGTTCACTGTAAAGGCTTCCTTCATTTCTTCATGCAGGTATCGCCCGTTGTAAAGCCGGTTCGGAAAGATTTGCTTCCATTCCTTTTCCATAAAGGCATATACCTCCGTAAGCTTGTTAACCGGTGTGTTGACGATCACATGTGTATATTGAGCCGGCTCTGTATAGCGGAGCATCATTGGTTCCATTTCGGCCCACAGTCCTACAGTATATACATCTTTTACAACGCCTACTACATATAACTTTACGGTATCATGCCAGAGTATTTCTTTGCCAAGAGGTTTGTCCCATTTAAAGGTGTCAGCCATTTTCTTGGTGATGATAATGGATTCCTTGCGATCAGTTTCCGATTCTTTTTCAAAGTCACGGCCCTCAATCAGCGTAAGTCCCATCGTGCTCAGGTAATCATCGCCAACGTCAATGATATCGACTTCAGCCTGTTTCGATTCAAACTTCACCGGATCTTTATACCGTGATGAAAATATACTATGCTTCGATCCGGCTACAGCCTGAATATCTTTATTCTGAACAAGGGCATTGCGATAGGTTTCATATTCATTTCCATTTTCCACATAGGCAATGATCACACCCTCTTCGTTGAAGCCCAGGTCAAATTCACGTTGATATTTTGAGTTCTCATAGAAGGCGATAGAACATACAATTGCCAATAGAGATATAGCATATTGCAGGCAGAGGAGCACACGCGTAAACATATTCGTGCCCCCTAATTTTAGTTTACCTTTCAAAATTCCTACCGGTTCGAAACCGCTGATATAGAATGCAGGGTAACTGCCGGCTATAATTCCTGTAAACATCAGTATACCGATCAGGAAGAACAGGAAGCCCGGGTCATCTACATAGTGTGAAGTGAGTTTCATCTCTTCCCACAAAGCATTCCAGGAGGAAAGCAATACTTCTCCCAAAACAAGTCCGATGACAAGAGAGAGAAAACATATAAACATGGTTTCGCCAATGAATTGGAAGATCAGCTGGCTGCGCATACTTCCCATTACTTTACGAATACCAATCTCTTTTAATCTCCGTGAAGATATAGCGATGGATGTATTCGTCATGTTGAAGCAGGCGATCAGCAGTATCAGAACGGCCATGATGGTAGGCGCGTGTACAGCAGCACGTGAGTTGGCATCCCAGGTTTCATTCCAGGTGTCGTTAACCTGATCGCGTTGTGCCATCCCTACAAATGGATCGAGTACATATTCTTTCACGATAAAATCTTCACGCACTTTATTGTTATTCTCGCGATAGCCTTGCAGCTGTTTATGAATAACATTCAACCTGTCCGGATTATTTACCATCACGAAAAGTGAAGTCCAGTGTTTCCACTCATCTTCTTTTACATCTTTGGCATCATCAAAGTAATTATCATAATGCATGTACGACTGGAAGCGAAAGCTCGATCCTTGTGGTTGTTTCTTAAATATACCCCCTACCGTTAACTCCTTTACATCAGCGCCCAACACCTGTGTTACCTGCTTGCCTACCACATCAATGCTTCCAAATAGTTTACGGGCAAGTTCATCGCTTAGAAATACTTTTGATTTGTCTTTCAGATCGGCTGGATTGCCGTCAATAAATTCAAAGGTGAACATGTCGAAGAAATCAGGGTCAACATACGCGACTCCGCCTGGGAATAAATTATCCTCCACTTTATAGTTCGACCATGAGCGATTGAGTCGTGTCACCTTCTCGGCATCCGGTATATTTTGCTTGATAGCAGCTCCCATGGGCAAGGAGGTATAGCCGTATAGTTTTGTATTGTTTTCAAACTCACGCACCTGACTTACCCGGTAAATCTTGTCAGAATTTAAATGATGCGTGTTAAAGCGTGCGTCAAATTCCCAGTTAAAGTAAGCAACGATACAACAGCCAATGCCGATGGCCATCCCGAATACATTAATGAAGATGAAGAGTTTATTCTTCATCATGCTGCGCAAAGTGATGAGAAGGTAGTTTTTTATCATGGGGTTTTGGAGTCGAATGATGTTAAGACTACACACGATAGCCTAAGGTTGCATGGACGTGGCCAATAAATATGCCATTGCAAAAAAGTGCGTTTTCAGTACGTTCCGGACAGTATACTATTCGGAACTGTACAGCCCATTGTTCAATTTCGTTCAGCATAAAAAAGCCTGGCTATATCTGCCAGGCTATATAAAAGGAAAGGGACACCAGTATGTGACCGCCACGATCCACTGGCATCCCTGACTTTAAAATATACTATAACTATATAAAGCGAAGCTTTATACTACACTACTAAATATGGAAGTGTTCTTTGATGTTCTCCGTTACTACTTTACCATCGAACAAGTTAATAATGCGGTGTGCATAATTAGCATCGTATGGAGAGTGAGTTACCATTACGATAGTAGTTCCTTCTTCATTCAACTGAGAAAGAAGCTTCATTACTTCTTCACCGTTGGCAGAGTCCAGGTTACCAGTAGGTTCATCGGCAAGAATTACTTTTGGTTTCGCTACAATCGCACGGGATATAGCAACGCGTTGTTGCTGACCACCGGATAACTGCTGCGGGAAGTGATTTCTGCGGTGCATGATATTCATGCGTTCCAACACTTCTTCGACACGCTGCTTGCGTTCAGCAGCAGGCACCTTCATATATAGTAATGGCAATTCTACGTTTTCGAATACGGTAAGTTCATCGATCAGGTTAAAGCTCTGGAATACGAATCCGATTGAGCCTTTGCGTAATTGTGCGCGCTGACGTTCAGAATATCTGGCAACTTCATGTTCACCGAAATGATACTCGCCTCCGGAAGGATTATCAAGCAAGCCAAGGATGTTTAACAACGTTGATTTTCCGCAACCGGATGGGCCCATGATGGCCACAAATTCGCCCTCTTTAATTTCGAGGTTAATGTTGTTTAAAGCAGTTGTTTCGACTTCTTCTGTCGTGTAGACTTTTTCAAGATTTTTCAGTTTGATCATGGCAGGTTTATTTTATTATGGTTATGATGTTCGGTATATATATTAAGTTCTATTCTTGTAGTACTTTAATTCGCGATAAAAGTTACACTAATCCAGTAACAATACTTCGCTGTCCCCAAAGTTCTCGTACGAAGATGTGATCACCTTATCACCAGGCTTCAGGCCTTCCAACACTTCAAAGTGCTCGGTATTCTTTCTGCCCAGTTTGATGTCCCTGCGCACCGCTCTGCCTTCACCATCCATTACGAACACCCAGTTTCCACCGGTATCTTTATAGAATCCACCCACTGGCAATAACAACTCTTCGGATGACTGACCAAGTTCAATGCGCAATCTCAGCGACTGACCTCTGCGAATACCTGTCGGAGCCTCGCCTATGAAATTCATGTCTACAAAGAACCGTCCGTTTTCAATGGTCGGGTATATATACATGATCTCCAATGCGTAATCTTTGTTGTTAAACGTTGTCGAAGCATGCAAACCGGTTGTAATACGCGGCAAGTATAATTCATCTATTGGCACACGTACTTTATAGCTTCCCACGATATCTATTTGTCCCAAACGTTGGCCAGGAGTTACACTTTGTCCAACATCTAATTGAGGGCGCGACAACTGTCCATCAATCGGAGCGCGAATTACCAGGTTATCGAGAATTCGTCCTACACCTTCCAGGTTCTGGCTCATACGCTGCTCCAGCGCGTTGATATTACGGAGTTGACGGATCCGGTCGATAGAGTCAGCCCTGTATACTTCATAGGTAATTTTCCAGCGCTGCAGGTTATATCTATAGTCAGCCTCTGTTTTTTCAAACGCCTGCCGGGAGATCAGCTTTTTCTCAAATAGCGTCTTCTCACGTTTATACTGCGGCTCCAATGTTGCCAGCTGGCTTTCGATGAGTGCCATCGTCTGCCGCTCCTGCAAATCGTTCTGCGTTATCGCCAAACGGGTATCACGGTTACGGTTTATACTTTCACTCAACTGCGCTTCCTGGCTTAAGACATCCAATTCGCGGTTAAGGTTGCTTAATTCTAAAATTATATCTCCTTCTTTCAGCATAGCACCACTTTCTGCTACTACGCGTTTTATTTTTCCACCTTCTATAGCATCGAGGTATACCGTACGACTCGGTTCTACCGTACCGGTCTGCGGAATAAATTCCTGGAATACACCACGGGCTACATTTGAAATGGTGATCTTGTCTTTTTCAATTTTGAGCTTTTGCCGCCTGTCAGCAAAGATCAGTTGGTATGCTACAAAAATCACTAACAAGGAAATTCCACCATAGGTAGCAAGACGCTTTAACGTCCACTTCTTCTTCTTGATCTGTTTGTCCATTCGTATTGTGTTATAAAGTCATCCGCTATAGCCTTCGTTTACCTGTCACGTGGTAACGTTATACGCTCAATCGGACAATGGCTGCAAGCCAACAAGTGTGCCAAGCGCCAGAATGCGAAATTGACCTGAATTCAACGCTATTGCTATACGATTCTCGTTCACATGTGAACGTGTGTGTCCGGATGCGAACGGACACTTTATCTCTAAAATCCCCCAGAAACGTGTTTTTACCTTATTTTCACGCTGTAACGGTTTCGGTACACGCTTTGCCCGCTAGCGGACGACTCCTTGATATGTTTTGAACCGGATGTATACGCCGCAAGCATGTTCAAGGGAGCTATAGATATATACTTTTATATACTTTGACCTTAATTTAAACCCTATCGATAATGTCTGAGACAAAACATGGTAAGATTCTAATTGTTGATGATAATGAAGATCTGTTGAAAGCCGCGAAGATGCATTTGAAGCGGCACTTTGCTCAAGTTGACATCGAAAAAAATCCGGAAGCTATACCGGCACTCATGGGCAATGAAGACTATGATGTGATACTGCTCGACATGAATTTCACGAAAGATGTAAGCAGTGGCAGCGAAGGTTATTACTGGCTCGAACGAATTTTACAGATCGATCCTTCTTCCGTAGTAGTATTGATCACAGCCTATGGCGATATACAAATGGCCGTGAAAGCTATAAAAGCAGGCGCTACTGATTTCGTTTTGAAGCCTTGGGAAAATGAGAAGTTACTCGCAACACTATATTCCGCCATGCGCCTGCGTGAGTCACGCGATGTGATTGAAAATCTGAAAATAAAAAATCAGGAGATCAACCAGGCACTCAACAATCGCTTTATCGAGATCATCGGACAAAGTCCCGCCATGCAAAAGATCTTTCAGACTATAGATCGTGTAGCGAAGACCGATGCAAACGTACTGATCCTCGGAGAGAACGGTACAGGTAAAGAATTGATAGCACGTGCTATACATAAGAACTCTTCGCGACAAGGTGAAAATTTTGTTGGTGTAGATCTCGGTTCGATCACAGAAACACTTTTTGAAAGTGAACTCTTCGGCCATAAGAAGGGAGCCTTCACCGATGCAAAAGAAGATCGTGCGGGAAGATTTGAACTCTCCAACAACGGTACACTCTTCCTCGATGAGATCGGCAACCTATCCATGCCGTTGCAGGCAAAACTTCTTACTGTATTGCAAAACCGAAAAGTAAGTCGTGTGGGTTCGAATAAGGAAACGCCTATCAACATTCGCCTGATCTGCGCTACGAACATGCCGCTATACGAGATGGTAAAAGAAAATCGCTTCCGTCAGGATTTACTTTATCGGATCAATACCATTGAAATAGAAATACCTTCTCTTCGCGATCGCTTCGAAGATATACCGCTACTGGCAAATCACTTTCTGAAACACTACGCAAGTAAATATGAAAAAACTGTAAACAAGATCAGTGAAGGCGCAATGACGCGCATGCACAAGCACCCGTGGCCCGGTAACATTCGCGAACTGCAACACGCTATTGAGCGCGCAGTGATTCTGAGTAACAGCAATGTACTGCAACCTGAGGATTTCAATTTCACACCTTCTGCCGGTAAAGAAGACGGACAACTCAGCCTCGAACAATATAATCTCGAAGAAGTTGAAAAACTTTTGATCCGTAAAGTGCTGAAGAAATACAACGGTAACATCACGCAGGCTGCAACAGAATTAGGATTAACCCGGTCGTCATTGTACCGAAGACTTGAGAAGTACGGATTGTAAATAATCGTGTTGATGTTCAAAGTTTCAGGTGATGTGAAACTATTCTTTTAACTTGGAACTTTGAACCGGTAATTTTCGATCTAATTCTGTGACTTTCGGCTTTAAAGATTTTCGTACCCGTGTGATTCTGCGGGTAATCATGCTCGGTGTTACCATGGCATTGCTGATGTACATGGTAGCAAGACCAAACATGTTGTTCGCAGCCTTGCTGATGGGCACCATTATCGTTTTACAGCTTGCCGAAATTTTCCGTTTCGTAAGCCAGACCAACCGAAAGCTTACACGCTTCCTGGAGTCTGTAAAATATTCTGATTTCATTTCCGGATTTGCATCCGATAATAAACTCGGCAAAAGTTTTAAAGATCTCAACCTTGCTTTCAATGAAGTGCTCGAGGCTTTCCGCAAGGCACGTTCAGAAAAAGAAGAGCACGGCCAATACCTCAACACCGTTGTACAGCAAGTACGCACCGGTATACTTTCATTTGACGTAGATGGAAATGTGCAGTTGATCAATGCGAACGCCAAACGTTTCATGGGTATTTCTTCTGTCAAGAATATCAATGAGTTGATCGCGATCAATCCCAAACTATATCATTCCATCAACAGCGTTGAGTCTGGAAAGAGTGAACTTTACAAAGGAAGCAACGAATTATACCTTACCGTGCAGGCAACAGAACTGCGCATTCGCGGAACTGATGTAAAGCTTATCACCCTGCAAAACATTCAGCCTGAATTACAAAAGCAGGAACTGGAAGCATGGCAAAACCTGACGCGTGTGCTGCGACATGAGATCATGAACTCCATTACCCCTATATCTTCCCTTACCTCAACGTTGCGGGAGATTCTGGATCATGACATGGAGAAAAAAGGAAATCACTATGAGTTGAAAGATGAAGGTGCTGATGATTTGCGTGAAGGACTCAGTACCATCGAAAACAGAAGTAAAGGACTCATCAAGTTCATTGACGCTTACCGCGAATATACTTCTCTGCCCAAACCCAAGATTGCAACGGTACGGCTGAAGAGTTTGCTGGAGCACGTTGCACAGCTCATGAAAACAGAGTTGAAGAAAACGAATATAAAGTTTCGTGTTGAATGCCTTTCTGAATACCTCACGATTCAGGCAGACATCGAGATGATTGAGCAAGTGCTTATCAATCTATTGAAAAATGCAATTGAGGCGTTGGGCGAAACTGAAGAACCATCGCTTGAACTCATCGGGCGATACGATGGAGCTGCAGTATTGATTGAAGTTATTGACAACGGACAGGGTATCATCAAAGAAGCGATCGATCATATATTCGTTCCCTTCTATACTACTAAAAGGACAGGCTCAGGCATTGGCCTGAGCCTGTCACGGCAGATTATGCAAATGCACAATGGCTCTATTACCGTTGAATCCGAGCCGGATGTAAAGACTATATTTACACTCCGGTTTTAATCCATCCCGATAGCTATCAGGATACTTTCTTAAACACGGCTGTAGCATTATGCCCACCGAAACCAAAGGTGTTGCTCATCGCTACTTTAATATCCTTCTTCATGTTGCTGCCCACGACTATATTTAAGCCTTGTGGCAACGTTGGATCGATTTGTTGCGTGTTGATGGTTGGCGGAATAATTCCATCCTGTATAGCCTTGATGCTGATGATGGCTTCAATCGCTCCTGCACCACCGAGTAAATGCCCGGTAGCAGATTTGGTAGCACTGATGTGAAGCTTCTTCGTGTGATCGCCAAAGAATTTTGAAACCGCTTTCATTTCGCTTTCATCTCCTACCGGTGTAGAAGTAGCATGTGGATTCAGGTAATCAACATCTTCTGGTTTCAGATCAGCATCTTCCAACGCCCATTTCATTCCCAGCATAGCACCTGCACCTTCAGGGTGTGTAGCCGTAAGGTGGTAAGCGTCTGCTGACATTCCTCCACCGGCAACTTCTGCATATATACGTGCTCCTCTCCTCTTGGCATGTTCGTATTCTTCCAATACAAGTGAGCCTGCACCTTCTCCCATCACGAAGCCATCGCGGTTAATATCAAAAGGACGTGATGCTGTAGACGGATCATCGTTGCGTGTTGACAATGCTTTCAACGCGCTAAAGCCTCCTATACCAGCTTCGTTTATAGCAGCCTCGGATCCTCCGGCTATAATGATTTCAGATTTACCCCAGCGTATATAGTTCATCGCATCGATGATCGCCGTAGTAGATGTGGCGCATGCCGATACCGTTGAGAAGTTCGGTCCCATAAAACCATACTTGATCGAGATCCATCCGGCAGCTATATCTACAATTACTTTCGGAATGAAGTATGGATTGATCCGTGGTGTTCCATCACCTTTCGCATATTCTATGATCTCCTGTTGAAAGGTATAGAAGCCTCCGTTACCAGAACCCCAGATTACTCCTACACGCGTTTTGTCAATAGCATTCAGATCGAGCCCTGAATCTTTTATAGCTTCAGCTGTGCTCACCAGGGCATACTGTGCAAACGGGTCAAGCTTTCTTACTTCTGATTTTTCAAAGTAATTCAATGGGTCGTAGCCCTTCAACTCACATGCAAACTTGGTTTTAAACTTCGTGGTGTCAAACTTTGTAATAGGGGCTGAACCACTCTTTCCGTTAATCAGGTTATTCCAGAATTCACCAACCGTGTTTCCTAACGGTGATAGTGAACCCAGTCCTGTAACGACTACTCTGCGTTGTTGCATAGTTTTATTTATTTACTGATTTGATTTACTAAATTCTTGCAATGACGAACGATGATCTTCATCGGTTCATCGGATCGTTCTACGCGCGCAAACATAAGCGCTCCTTCCACAGAACAAAAAATCGTGTAAGCTATTTCATTTGATTTAGTATCTTTTTTGAATTCACCCGCTTTTATACCTCCCTCCAACAGGGATGTTATAAAGGTTATGGTGTCCATCAATTCTTTGGTTACCACTTTGCGCATAGGCGTACGGTAATCATCTGCCTCCACAGCCATGTTTAACATCGGGCAACCTCCGGGTATAGGAGGATTAAAAACATATTCGGCATAGAAATCTATAAGCGCGAACAACTGCTTTTTATAAGTCTGCTCGGCATCTACTTTTTCACGTGCAGTTTCTTTTACTTTTTTGATAGAATACTTAAAAGCCTCGAGTGCAATTTCTTCTTTATCGTTGAAGTTTCCGTAAAGCGCTCCTTTTGTGAGCCCGGTTGATTGGGTCAGGTCCGACAATGAAGTTCCGTCAAATCCCTTTTTATTGAACAAGGGAGCTGTTTTCTCAATAATCAGCTGGCGTGTGCGCTCTGCTTTCGTCATATCTGGCGGCAAAAATATACCAATTGGTATATTTTACAAAGGTTATGTGCTTTTAGTTCCAGGGGTAATAGCCTCATCCCAACCCTTCTCCAAAGGAGAAGGGCTTTCAAAGTCCCTCTCCTTTGGAGAGGATATAGGGTGAGGCCAAGGATTTAATTCTTAACCGACTCAAAGATCTTTTCCATCAAGATCCACTTTTCTCCTGGCTTGGCTACCGACAATGGTTGTTGGTATTTCCACATGAGTTCTTCCCAGGCTTGCACTTTTGGATTCGTGCTATCGGCTTTTGATTTCTGTTCGAACGAGAATGTATCGTTTACTTCCATGATCATGAAGAGGCGATTACCAACACGATATATTTCCATGGCAATGATGCCTGCATCGTGGATGCTCTTCAATATTTCCGGCCATACTTTTTTATGATGATCCTCATAGTCGGCAATGAGTTGAGGATCATCTTTCAGATCAAGTGCGAGGCAATAACGCTTCATCCCTACGCAGTTTTGATTTTATATCCGCTCCAGCCATAAAACAACACGACTATAAAAGATAAGGCTGGTATAATTAAGGATTGTTGTATACTAAGGTTATCAGCGATCACTCCCATAAGTGGTGGCAATATAGCGCCTCCGACAATCGACATGATGATCAGCGATGATCCAAGCTTGGTATATTCGCCAAGGTTGCGTACGCCTAATCCAAATATAGTCGGGAACATGATCGACATAAAGAAGTTTGTGGCTAATAAAGCATATACTGCTATTGTACCTTCTGCAAATATACCAACGAAGCAAAGCATTGATGTGATCGCTGCATAGACCGTTAATAACTTATGGTCTTTAATATAGGTCATAATGAACGTTCCCAAGAAGCGACCCGACACAAACAATATCGTGCCCGCAGCCATATAGTACTTGGAAGCATCTTCCTTGCTGGTACCCGGTATCAACTCTGTAACATAATTGATCGTGATACCCCATATACCTACCTGGCCCCCCACATAGAAGAGCTGTGCCAATACGGCAAACATAAGGTGATGTTTCTTAAATATAGCTTTGTCAAAACGCAGGGAAGTACCTTTGTTAGGCTCCGGCATTTTTGTAATGAAGAACAGGAATGCTGCCATCAATACGATAACCGCCAGCATTACATACGGAAATATAACAGCATCTGCTGCCTGTTGCTTGAGTGCAGTGGTAGTCATCGCGGCTTCATTTCCAGAGAAGATAAACTGGCCTGCGATCCACGGGCCAAATACCAATGCAGCACCGTTAAATGATTGTGAGAAATTAAGACGCTGTACTGCAGTTTCAGGTTTACCAAGAATCGTAACGTATGGGTTTGCTGCTGTTTCAAGAAAAGCAAGACCGCTCGCTATAACATATAGCGCCACCAGGAAAAAACCGAATGTCATCAACTTTGCTGCGGGTATAAATAGCAAGGCACCGCATGCATATAGTATGAGTCCGAAGAGTATACCTTTCTTATAGCTATACTTCTCCATGAAGAGTCCGGCAGGTATAGCGATGGTGAAGTACCCTAAATAGAAAGCAGTTTCCACTAACAGCGCCTGCGCGCGACTGATCTCAAACACCGGTTGAAAGTGCGCGATCAACGCAGAGTTCATGATGTTGGCAAGGCCCCAGAGAAAAAATAAACTCGTTACCAGAATGAACGGTATAAGGTATGAACGATTAGCGGCAGCCGGTTCGCTCGTAGTTATAGTTTCAGCATTTACGATTGGCATAGTATAGAATGATTGTAGTGTAGTGACGGATAAATTTACTTAGGATATAGCGCGGTCGAGATGAACATAGCCACCATCAACATAAATCAGTTGACCGGTAGTATGACTCGATTTTTCAGAGAGCAAAAAAGCAACCGTATTGGCAATCTCTTCAGACGTTGTCATGCGTTTACCGAGTGGTATTTTTTCAGAGATGCGCAGTAATGCATCTGCAGGGTCAGGCAATGTCTGCACCCACTTTTCATATAGCGGAGTATAGCATTCTGCTACGATTACCGCGTTTACACGAATGTCATACTTCAGCAGCTCTACCGCCCACTCGCGTGTTAATGCATTGCGGCCACCGTTGGATGCTGCATACGCAGATGTACCACCCTGTCCAGTCTCTGCTGTCTTCGAACCTATATTTACGATGGATCCTTTCGATTTCTTCAAAGCCGGTAAAGCATGATGCGCCATGAGGTAATAATGCACGAGGTTTTTATGAAGCGAAGCCATAAAGCCTTCGTAACTTCCATTCTCCAGACCAACGCCATCATTTACACCAGCATTGTTTACAAGACCATCAATCACACCATATTTTTTTAATACAGCATCAACGGCATTTTTACTTTGTGCCGGGTCCGTAAGTTCTGCTGCTACCTGAAAACCTTTACCTGAAATTTTTTCAAGTGTCACCAGGTTGTCAGCTTCATTTCTTCCAACGATCACAGGCACAGCACCTTCTCTCGCTAAAACTTCTACGATCCCTTCGCCAATTCCTTTCGCACCACCCGTTACGATGACTACTTTGTCTTTGAGATTTAAATCCATCCTTAAAGATTATAAAACTTCCTGGCATTTTCACCCATCACGAGATGCTTTTCATGCGCAGAAAAAGTTGAAAGATACGTTTGAGCAATCGATAATTGAACCTCATACGAAGCCGCCAGCAAACACACGGGCCAATCAGAACCATACATCAATCGCGCTGGTCCGAAAGACTCGAACAACACATCGAGGTATGGAGTAAAATCATTTTGCTTCCAGTTTTTCCAATCGGCTTCTGTAACCATACCCGATATTTTGCAGTGAACATTTTTAAAAGCAGCAAGCGCTGCTATATTCAACGCCCATTCATTTTTTTCTTGCGTGCGAATGGAAGGCTTGGCAAGGTGGTCCACTACAATGTTTACCTGCGGAAGCTGCTGTATAAATTGCAGAGCCTCCGGAAGTTGATGATGATATAGCAAAAGATCATAGGTGAAATTATAGTCAGCAAGTTTTTGAACGCCGAGTATAAATTTACGGTCGAGCATAAAAGCTGCAGGCTCACCTTGTATAATGTGACGAAAGCCTTTGAGCTTTTTAAACTTCGAGAAGTAAGCAAGCCTTTCAGAAAGATTATCTGCGCGCAGATCGACCCAACCTACAACACCTTTTATAAAAGCATTCTCCCCCGCCAATGAAAGCATAAATTCTGTTTCAGCTTCCGATTGATCTGCCTGCACGGCAACACAACCTTCTATACCATGAGCTGCCAGTATAGGTGCCAGATCCTGCGGAAGGAAATCGCGCTGAATCACCTTCATGTCATCGGTGATCCAGGCGTCCTTTACAGGACTATATTTCCAAAAATGCTGATGCGCATCAATAGCCAACATATTGAAAGGTGTTCGGTGTATAATTCAATATATAGTATATGCAGAGAGGGTCTTTAAAAGAGCAATCTGGTTATTTCGCTACCTGACGCTGCTCTCCCAATCCTTCTATACCGAGTTCGATTACATCGCCTACCTTCAAATATATAGGAGGCTTGAAACCAAGGCCTACACCTGCCGGAGTACCTGTAGAGATAACATCACCCGGAAGCAGCGCCATAAACTGACTGATATAATGAATGAGGAACGGAACTTCGAATATCATATCATCCGTGTTGTTATCTTGCATCATTCTGCCATTTACCTTCAGCCACATGTGCAAGCTGTTATAGTTTGGCACTTCATCTTTTGTTACTAGGTATGGGCCCATAGGAGCAAACGTATCGCAGCTCTTTCCTTTTACCCATTGGCCATTGCGCTCGAGTTGAAATTCGCGTTCGCTATAGTCATTGTGCAGGCAAAATCCCGCTACATAATCCAGTGCATTCTTTTCGTCTACATACGAAGCCTTCTTGCCGATTACTACTGCAAGCTCAACTTCCCAATCCGTCTTTACACTATTGCGTGGAATGATCAGATCATCCGTAGGTCCAACCAATGCTGTTGTAGATTTAAAGAAGATGATCGGCTCCTTCGGAATATCCATCTGCGATTCCAGTGCGTGCTTGGTATAGTTCAAGCCTACACATATAATTTTAGATGGGCGTGTGAATGGCGCCCCTATACGTACACCTTTTACTTTTGGAAGAGACGTATTTTTCTTCAACCACTCTTGCAGACGCGCTATACCGTCTGTCTCAAAAAACTTCTCACCGAAGTCTTCACCGAAGGCAGATACATCCAGAATTTCGTTGTTAATCAGTACTCCGGGTTTTTCAGTGCCGGGTTCACCAAAGCGTAGTAATTTCATCTGTATAATTAGACGTTAAATAATATGACATTCCTGTACACAGCATTCAAAAAAAGTATATCTCGTTTTGAATGCATGGTTAAATCCTGCTAGTCATTTTGACTATAAGTAAATTTGACAACAGCATTGGTGTGCGTGTGTTCAAGTTGGGTTAATTGTGATTGGTTAAGAGTACACCAGAGGAGCAAATGTATAGCTTTACATGAGTTTTCAGAATAGTATACATTACTTCCGGCAAACGGCTCCGGTAATTAATTATTCAAGCGGATAAAACCACCATCGAGTGGATAGTCTGTTCCGGTTACAAAAGAAGCTTCATCTGAGCAAAGGTATAGTGCCAGTGATGCTACTTCTTCAGGTTTACCCATGCGACCGATGGGCTGCGTCTTGGAAAGTTTCTCAAACATCTCCTTCTCTTGTCCCGGATAATTCTTGGCCAGGAAGTTATCAACGAATGAAGTATGAACCCGCGCAGGAGATATACAATTGCAACGGATGTTATCTTTCAGATAATCTTTAGCAACCGATAAAGTCATGGTAAGCACAGCACCTTTACTCATCGAGTATGCAAAGCGATCGGGCAAGCCAACACTGCTGGCAATAGAAGCCAGGTTCAGTATAACACCACCGCCCTGCGCTTTCATCTGGTGAATCACCGCGAGCATCGTGTTATATACTCCCTTTACATTTACCTGGAACACTCTGTCGAAATCTTCCTCACCGGTGGTATCCAGTTTGCCGATGTGCGATACTCCGGCACTGTTCACGAGTATATCTATACGCCCAGCCTGCTGTGCTATAGCAGCCACTGTATCTTTTACTTGTTTCTGGTCTGCTACGTTAACAGCCATAGCGTAAGCCTTGCCACCCTTTGCATGGATCGCCTTGGCTGCATCGTCTGCCGTAGATTGGTTAAGATCAAGAATAAAAACTTCAGCTCCCTGCTGCGCGAATACTTCTGCAACGGCCTTACCGATGCCACTCCCTCCGCCTGTTATGACGGCTGTTTTCTTTTGAAGACTAAACATGTGATTATGAAAAAAAATTAATGATGACCATGATGGCCGGTCAGAAAAGAATCCCACTCCCCTGCCTGACCATTCATATGATCTTTCAGGAAAATAGAATACGAGGGTTTATGTGGTTTTCTGCGCAACGGCATATTCGCCTCCTCAGGAGTATAGTCTCCTTTTTTGGCGTTGCATTTTTTACAAGCAGTAACCAGGTTCAACCAGGTGTCTACACCACCGCGAGCGCGAGGCGTTACATGGTCGATGGTTAACTCCTTTCGAGTGCCGCAGTATTGGCACTCGTGATTATCGCGTTTGAATATATTTTGCCGGGTAAGATTAACGCCCTTGTAGGGGGCGTTTACATATCGGTTAAGTCGAATCACAGATGGCATCGGAAAACTTTTACTGACGGAGTGCAATTTATATCCATTGGATGCGCGCACCATCTCACTTTTGTTGAGGAACACCAGTATAAAGGCACGCTCTACAGAGCACACCATTAGGGGGCTGTTGTCCTGATTAAGTACCAATACCCTGCTGTTCATGATTGAAAGATAGTGTCTATCTCTTTAGGAAGCAATGCCGCTGATCCTGTTCTTTTTGGAAAAAATCGGTTGAAAAGTGCCGTTAACAGCCGCTTACGCGGGAAAGGGAAGCGGTGAAGGACGGGAAGACCGGAAAGTCGGGAAGCTTGTTGCTGGCTTTATGTTTTTGAGATGAATTCTATTTGAGTATTGTGACTTATAGGGCGGTGTGCATTTATAGTGATGTATATATTTCAAGTCCTATGCCTGTAAACATTACAAGAAGACAGTTGGTGAGAAGGAAATTATTCTTTCCTGTTGGCTTATTGAGTTTAGCATTTCTGCCTGCACTGTGCATGTGGTATTTAAATAACCGTAATGTATTCGATGACTTTCGGGTAATAGAAATTGTTTGGTGGAGTGAAAACATGTATAAATATTCAATCTATAAACCTCCCTATAAAATTCACCCTTCAAGAACATTTGTTGATATTAACCTTACGGGAAATGATGACGAAGATAAAATCAAACTTGATTTTGCTCAGCTTGAAATAAGAGAACTGATGTCAACTCAAGACACTCTTACCGGAGTACATTTTCACTTCAACTCTCATGCAAAGTATAAAGCTTTTATCCGAGCTCTAAACATTCTTCAAACTGAAAAAGCAAATGTATATGTTGCGAAAGGTAGTGACATCTGGGTTTTCAATTTTCGTGAAAGCCAGGCAACAAGCAGCGAATCCTTTGACTTTTGCGGAACATATCGTGCAACCAAAGTACTTTATTTACAATCGGAACAAGATAAACTGAACAAGTTATTGGCAACTCTAAAACATTATTCAATACCAGCAATCCCATACATCGCCATGGTCTACGTTCTTATAAAACAGATACGACAGACGGACCAGTCGATGAAATTGTACAAGTAATTTTAGATGCCAGTACTAATGAGATCGAATTAACATTGCAACACGATAGTCCTAAAATTAGCAGAGAAAATAAGATATAAGATTTTAAGTCTCCGCAGAGTCTCTCGCCTCAAGGACTCTGACGGAAGCACACAATAAGATAAGATACAAAATCGTTAGCCAAAGAAATCGTTACCTTTTACAAAAGCACATGAGTGTACGAAGAGAGATTACAGAATATAGCGGTATATATTTTATAACGTTTTCTTGCTGCCGTTGGCTCCCATTATTCGAAATTTGTAATGGATATGTACATAAACGTTGTGGGTAATTTTGTTTTGGAGAGTTTCCATTAAAAAATAAAAGACATGTCAGCAATTGCGAACTTCAGACTTATTGAGACATCGAGGCTAAATGACCTTCGGGACAATGCGGAAATTAAGGTAGAGAAGAAACTGTTTAGTAAAAAGGTAATTGACAATTACTGGGACTATTTGAACGCTAACTCAAAAAAGCTAAAGGACTTTGACTGGTCTGGATATATTTTCGCGGACCTTTTGATATTTCTTGAGGAGAAAAAGGGCATTGACTTATTAAAAGGAAAGTATGACGACATAGCTAACCAGATTGCAGAACGGAGACAAAACTCGACTTTCATACTCACGTTTGACCATAAACAAAAATATTTAAGTGAGTTATCTCCAGACAAATTTATGGTTGACGAATTGATTGAATTCAATAAAGACTTTTCAGAACAGGACGATCCTGAATTAGCTAGGGCGGAGATAGAAGGTATTAAATCACTTAAAGAGAACCTTGAATTAATCGCGGACGACAGTCACGTTGTTATACTGAGCGTAGGGTAAACAAAACTACCCACAACGCCTAGCTATAATACATATGCTATAGTGTAGGTTCTTAACATGCGTGCTACTAAATTTCGCCAGCAACGGGGACAAAGATGTAGGTATTTACACGCATACGTCTTGTAGCTAGGCGTTAGCAAACATTAATACTCAGGACAGTGATACGGTTGACAATTACTTTTTTATTGCAGATAATCATTTCGATTTTTGTTTTCGGACAAAAAGATATAGAGAACGGAAAGTACTTTTACCACAAAGAGAACACATCTGGAAACTTCTTCGATCAACCGAAGTTCCAAATCGACTCAATACGATTCTTCTATTCGAAGTCAGGCGACACTTTGACGTATTGGACCGTTGGAATGAGTACCCCTTACGAAAAGAAGGAATTGAAGAAGCTTGAAAAGCAAAAGGAATTTGGGAAACACTTGCAAAGAGGACTCACTTTATCAGATGGCCGTGTGACGGTTCACAAGTTGAGACCGACCAAGTTCTTAATTAGAAATGATTCATTGTTTCAACGGAATGAAGTTTACAGAATTTCTGAAGATTCAATTAAGAAGCTGACAACAATCTACGAATCAGGAAAGACGACTCAAGACCGTGAAAGGGTGAGCAAGGTAATTAAAGACAACACTGACTTTCGTTTTGTGTTTATTTTTTCATGCAACCTTTTTGACAATGGATTGGAACAAATCATCCACGATAAGTGGACTAAGTGCCCTAACACTGTGACATTATTATCTAAGTGGTCGACTGACAAGACGGACTACTATCGATTTGAAATCACAAACGACTGTGGAATTTGGGGACGTCGTTGGGGATATATAGTTTCAAGGGAATTTGATTTTGTTACATTCGGAGGATACAGTAGCAAAGAATCGAAAGTGTTGACAAAGACAACCCTAAAAGTGAGTAACCCGAGTGAGTATTAACGTTTGCTAACACAAGCTATAAGTCGTTGCCGGGTTTAGTGTAAACGAAAAGTAATATCTTTCAAATTACGTTTGATCACGGGGGATAGATCCGGCTGCTCCTATTCCAGCAACGCCTTTATAGCCAATTGTTGTGCGTCATGCCGTTGGACAATTTAAGTACGACAGAGAGAAGAAACGGAATTGATGGAGTCGTAGACTTCGTCATTCAATGCACATTCACAATTGAGATATGACAAGGAGCAATAGGGTAATACTTTCGATCGTTTGTATAATTGCGGGCTGGTCTATAAATGCATTTGCATGGACAACAAAACTGGGACCTTCGGTAAGCACGATGTCACTGCTTCTCGGAGTGGGACTTTTTATTGGGGGGATAGTCTTTTTGATAGTTAGCCTGTCAAATAAGAATCGGTGAAACGGCACAGACGCACAACATCAGCTCCGCCCTTGTTGGTGTTCTTCACCAACAAACAGGTGAACGAATTATACCTGCAATCATTGGATATTAAGTTTTCTATGGTAACAGCATAGGGACCGATATATATATTATTAAGTCTCTCGCCTCGAGGACTCTGACGGAAGCACACAAGAAGAAGATAAGATAAAAAGATCGTTACGCCAAAGAAACCGTTACCTCCTGTTGCAAAAACACATGAGTGTACGAAAAGAAATCACAGAATATAGCGGCATATATTTTATAACTTTTACTTGCTGCCAATGGCTTCCATTATTCGAAAATTGCAACGGATATGACTCCATTTACAAATGGTTCGATTATCTCAAGAAGAAGGGTCACTATATTACTGGATATGTAATAATGCCTAATCACATACATGCATTGCTGGCTTTCAGAAATACGCAGGGACAGTCTATTAACGCCATAATCGGGAACGGTAAACGTTTTATAGCGTACGAACTGATTGCCAAATTAAAAGAACAGGCGAACGAAGATATATTGAACAAGTTATCGTCATCCGTAAAAAAGCACGAAAGACTACGCGGCAAACTTCACGAAGTCTTTGAACCATCCTTTGACTGGAAAGAGTGTTCCTCGGACAAGTTCTTGCAACAAAAGCTAAACTATATACATGAAAATCCCTGTCGTGGCAAATGGAACTTGGTACAACAGTCACAAGATTACATGCACAGCTCTGCTCAATACTATATCTCGGGTAACCAGGGTATATAAGAGGTTTTGAATTATATGGAGCTTGAGAACATAGACCTAACCAGAGCATTGCTTGATGAATTAACTTTGTGTGCTTAATGTCGCGGAGTCCCCGAGGCGGGAGACTCCGCTCGGACCAACAAAAGGTATAGTACTGCAAGTTAATATAAATTACTCTAGTGCGGAGACAGGAATAATTATGAAGCAAAGCATGCGTGTCACGATACGTTCAAGTCTTTCTTTGCTTTACCAGCAATTATCTTAACCCCAATGATCAGGCATACCGTATAGATGATAAAAGAAATAATGGCTGTCACAGCTTTGTTATAGGGGTACTGTAATAGTAAATAAGTACTCAACATTCCCCAAATACCTGATATGATAATGCAGGTTAAAATGATCTGTACTTTATACTTCTTTTTCATATCATGTTCCATTGCTTAATATAACAGTCTAACAATTCCTACCGTTCTACAGAATTGGTTAAAGTAAACATCGATAAAAAACAATTTTACTTTACTCAGTTGGATGCTTCCTTGATTCAAAAGATCTAGGTATATATCCTTATTAACTGCATCAGCGGCTACAATGCCTAAATATATATGTTCAGGCATAATTAAACTATTACTCATAACCCTTTGCCTGCAAAGGCATACTAGGCGGACTAATACAATACCTGAATTTGCAATCTAATTTATAGTTATATATCTTTTGGCTACAGAATTAATCTATTACATTCGTTTACAAACGCTTGTATAGGCAACGATGTTCTTATATTGGAATGTTGGCGGTAATGCTGCCTAGAAAGATTCAATAATTGACAATGAATTCATTGGGTAATAAAACAAAGTTTGAGTCGAGTGACCAGAAGTTTTTCCAAAGGGCCAGATCTTTGCAAATGATGCAACTTGTTTGGTGGCCCTTCTGCTTCTTTATTATAGTGGCGTTTGTCTATTCACTGATGTTTCATGAGGGACAACATAGTAGAAGACTAATGGGAAAAGTTCTAGAAGGTATTACCCACATGAGCTCCGGCACAGTAGCACTCATAATCGTGGCGGGAATATTAGTTACCGTTGTAGTAGTTCTTTTGATTAGGGGGCATTATAAAAACAGAAAAATAATAGTGGAACTGAATTTTAATGACACAACAAATGAACTTACTGTAAGGTCAAAGACAGTGGACGAGAAACAGAATATAGATTCTATTAAATATAGTGAAATCAGGTTTTCTCCTGACCGGTTATCAGACGGTATGACCACAGCTATGTATGATGTGATTACTTTACTTAAAAATGACGGCTATCTAATAGGACATATTTTTAGCAAGCATTTTACATGGAATCAAGAGGACTTCGATGCAATTAAAGTTAAAGTATCCAGAATTGTAGGAGAAGCTGATAAAGAGCGGAATAGGCAGCACAACTGCCAACAATAGATATAATGCATGTGCTGGAGCAATTTGAATTCACGTGTACAACTTCTAACTTTTATTTCGTTTCGGGGGACAGTGACGAGTAGGTTTTGTTTGTTAGTCGTCCTTCCTTTAACAAACAAAACTTAATCGCACACACCTCATATCAAAACATTGTGGGCAATTTTCGCTGGACAATTTGATCCATGAATGCACTAAAAGACAAATACAAAAGGGACCTTGAACAACTAAGGACTTCAATGAACGAGTTTGACCCTTGCGGACTCATTGCCCTTGAATCGCCAGTTGACGAATACGACTACTTGACAAATAAGGTTCTAGGACTAAGACACCGTAAAAAATCAAGAGAGAAAATAAGAGAAACAATTTTGTTTGAGCTGACAGACCATTTTGGCGAGCAGATAGAATCGCTGGAGGAACCTTACAAGACAAAATTCTTCCAAGCTCTGGACAAATTTTTAGACGACACACAAAATGTGGATTAGCGAAAACAGCCAACAACAAAATGTATAATCCATGGCGCTGATAAGGAGGACATTTTTTCATTTTTGCTCAGCGCCACGGCTTATACATAAATGTTAGCTGCAATATGGCGAAATGAAACCTCCGCCCTTGTTGGTGTTCTTCACCAACAAGCAGGTGAACGAAATATACCTGCGATCAATGGATATTAAGTTTTCCATTGTAACAGATATACTTAAATGTTCAATTTAGTGTGATAAGAGTGTGTGTTGTTGGTGAAGAACACCAACAAAGGCATGGGATCCGCCACGTAAGCCTTTACTTTACCAGTCATGTATTTACAATTGCCTGGATTCTTGCGCATAACTGTATATTCCTCAAAGAAAACATGTATTGAATAATGATATTCTCCAATTCATCCGGCACAAACAAAATATCCATCAGGCTCAGTGAAATAGGAAGTTACTTTCGTTTCACCAAACCATTGACTGTGGTTTGGTATGATTGCCATGGTTCTGTCGGGAAATATCTTTGCGCTTTACCGTATGATTCGAATGAAAGAAATGCGTTGAAAAAGAATATCGTTGACAACATCAATAAAGACTATACAGATTCACCAGATGAACTGAAAGAAATACTACTTCCGCTTCTGGCGCTTTTACCGAATGGCAACCTTTCTATAAATTTCTACTCAAGCGAGAATAACACTTTACTATACTACAAATCTTCGTCCGACAATTATCAGAGCACGCATCGCAATAACTGGTACATAATGATCTCGAATCCGGTTAACGTTTTGTTAGCTGAGTCCAAAAGGGAAGAGTATGAAAACTGGATTAGCATACGAAAGCAAAATAATGAATCCACATTTGATATAATTGACTACTCAACGGATAACTTCTACGATGGACAATCAGTCGCTTTCATTGCAACACAACTGAAATCAGAAATGAATCCGGAAAGAGTTGCTTACTTTGAAGAAAGAATCAAAGCAGGCGAGCGACCTTTCGCTATCATTTTTAATTGTTCTCTTGAGAAGTTAATCACCAATACGGATGGCAGTATATCTGACCACTCCTGGGGCTCTGCAAACTATATTTTAGACGGACATCACAAACTTCAGGCATATCATAACCTGAAAATAGATCCGGCACTTGCAGAAATCCAACATATAGCAGAGACACAAGAAGAAGTAGATTTCAATATTGAAGAGTTGATTGATGCATTACATCCGTGGCAGGTTGAGCACATTCTGAAAAACTGGCACGACAAAGAACTATATATCGATAAGTACTTAAAAAATCCATCGAGTAAACTTCATCAATTCATTAAAAATGGTTTCGTTCAGGAGTTCTATAAAAACGGACAGTTAAAACATGAGGCTCATTATAGTAACGACCACATAGAGGGTGAAGCGAAATGGTGGCATGAAAACGGGAAATTGAAGGAAGTTAAGTTTTACGAGAACAAAAAAAGAACCGGAACATGGCAAAGCTGGTATGATACCGGTGCCTTACAATTTGTACAACCATTCAATGGTCTTGGAAATTATCACGGACACATGGTTTCATACTTTGAAAATGGAGCAGTACGTTGGGAGCAATTCTTAAACAACGGACAAAATATAGATGGTTACTCCTACTTTGCGTATTACAGAGGCGGTGAAAAAGAAGCAGAGTTAAAATATCTGAATGGCAGAATGATTGAGCGGAAAAATTACAACGCTCAGGGTAAACTGATAAATTTTGAAGAATTGGACAGTTCCACCGGTAAATATATAAATCGGGTATAGTTATATATATTACACTCATGCTAAATCTATATTGCATAGCGGACGACCAACCTAAACCAAGAACTCTAAATCCGTCTCCTCTCCCCTATGCAGGTGGTATGGAAGAGGAAACGTTCGAGAACCTCCAAGAAAAAGGTATCATTAGCGAAAGGTTTGACGTTTATTCAACCTTTCGATGGGGCACCGACCTGATCGAACAAATGCAGCAGACAATCCAAAACAAAAAACTTCACCACGATGCTGATGTCCAGGAATTATTAAAACTCTTTAACATTGCCAAGAAAAATAAAAGCGGTCTGATTGCTTACGGTGATTAGATGATAAACACCCTCCGCCCTTGTTGGTGTTCTTCACCAACAGGCAGGTGAACGAAATATACCTGCGATCAATGGATATTAAGTTTTCCATTGTAACAGATATACTTAAATGTTCATTGGATATTAAGTTTTCTATGGTAACAGATATTCTCAAAATGTTCAATTCAGTGTTGGGTATAATGTGTGTTGTTTGGTGAAGAACACCAACAAGGGCATGAGGTTTCTATGGCGCTCCTGCTTACCCTCTTTACGATTTGTTTGTAAACGGATATATTCGTTTACAAATGCTTATATAGGTAATGATATTCTTATATTGGAATGTTGGCGGTAATTATTTTTTGGACAGTGTAGACTTACACGAGCAAAACTTTTGACTTTCAAACCAATCACTGACGGGCAGAAGAAAAGTTACTACCTAAACGGACAACTTTCAGGACAAGGTGAGATTAAGAACAAAAAGGAAAACGGACTTTGGACTTACTGGCACGAGAACGGACAAAAAGCAAGAGAAGGAAGTTTTGATGAAGGTAAGCGGACTGGGACACATACTTATTGGTATCCAAATGGAAACGTGAGAGGAGTAGGAAGTTTTAAGAATGACAAGTATGACGGCAAGTGGACTATGCACAAAGAGGACGGCTCAGAGACAATTTTACAAAGACGGAGAATTGGTGAAACAAAAATAACTACCGCCAATCGAGTAGCCCGCCCCACTAATTTAGCGGGGGGAGGCTCTCACACCACTGTACGTACGGGCCTCGTATACAGCGGTTCATTAAGTTGTGGAGATACTTTTTCGTAGTAGGATAGCATGGATTCATACCCCCTCTTGGCAAGCCTTTCGATTGTTATCGTTGTTACGAGTATAGGGCTTTGGGCTACAGTCCATCCACCCATGCGCGTTCGGCTCCATGCATATGCCTGACCATTGTGAATACCTAAACGAATCAGGTTCTTTCTTTTCCGTTCGGGCTTCTTCCAGTCTTCCCAAATGCAATACCTTAATCGGTTGCGCAGCCAACTATCAAGTTCTTTCAGTTTGGTTTGTATACTCGCCATGCGGAAGTAGTTAATCCATCCGCACTGAATTTCTTTTAGTTGGGCTATACGCTCATCAAAGGAAAGCGGTGTTGTTTTCTTCGTTATCCGTTTTAGTTCTTGTTTCAGCGCCCTCCACTTCTTATCGACCACCACCACCTGATACTTGCCTTTATCGCCCTTCTTATAGGTGGATACAAATTGATGTCCGAGTAATTGAAATTGCACGGGCCTTCGTATACCGCTCTTCTCACGGTTAATAGGAAGTTTCAGTTTGTTCTTTAAGAACAAAAAGATACTGTTGCCTACTCTGCGTGCTGCTTTCTTACTTTTAGTATATATACTAAAGTCATCAGCATAGCGAACATAATGATGCTTTCGCTTCTCCAACTCTTTATCCAGCTCATGTAACACGATGTTAGACAGCAATGGACTTAGCGGGCTTCCTTGCGGAACCCCTTTTGTGCGCTTGATTAACTTTCCCTCTATTTCAATGGGTGCAGTTAACCATTTACGAACAAGTCGTAAGGTGATGGGGCATGTCACCTTGGTATACAGCAGCTGTAGAAGAATGGTATGATCCACTTCATCGAAGAAGCTTTTCAGGTCTATATCTACTATATAGGTATAGCCTTCCTGAATATTCTTCTGTGCTTGGTGTATAGCTTGGTGAGTGTTTCGATGTGGACGGAAGCCATAGCTGTGTTCTTTAAAATCCAGCTCGAACCGTGGATAGATAACTTGATGAGCGGCTTGTTGCAACACTCGATCGACAACGGTAGGGATGCCTAAGAGACGTTTCTTCCCGTTCTCCTTAGAGATTTCAATCCCTAAGATGGCTTGTGGAAAGTAACGACCGGTATATATAGCAGTAGCTATATCATTCCAGTTTGTTTTCAAGTATATCGGTAATGCCTTTACAGACATACCGTCTACACCTGCCGAACCGTGGTTCGATACAACCTGTTTGATTGCTCTGTTCATGTTCTGTCGGCTTACAATCCTCTCAATCATCGTGTACGATTTTGCTTCTCTGTTCCGCTTATCGTAGGCTAGTCAGCAACTCGGATACTCCCTTTAGCATTGCTAACCTCCTTACAGCATTTGGAACAACTTCATGTTCAGTCCTTCATTGATTTGTGAGACCTCCGATCTTTCCATCGGCTCGTTACGATCAACTACTATGACTTCTGCTGACTTCTCCTATACCAACACGTGGCACAGAGACCTCCCCAGGTAAGGGCATATTCCTTCTTCCGATTCCTGCGGTATCTACTGATAAAAGATTGTTGGTTACGGACCTTGTGAAGTTGTGCTCACTTATCCTCTTTCGCCAGCCTCAGTATACCGTTCCTGTTCGTCAGTACCGGAGTTTGTAGTCTCGCTTCCTTCAGTGCATGCCTCGCAGCAAACCACCTTGCGACTTACTAACAGGCTTCACCAACTCGCCTGTGAGAGACTTGCACTCTCTGGAATATTCACGGTATCTTCGATACCTTTGCCCATGCTGGGCGCACACAAAGTGCATAATCAATGGCGGGGTTCAGTGTAAATTTGTAGTTTAGTTTTTCAAAATGCGTTTGTGTTGTGGGACAGTGACGCGCTTCGAACTCCCGCCACTGCTTATGCACAAACGTTGTAAGCAATTGGGCTTCTGGACAATGATTACAAAGACAACAAAATGAAACGTAAAGTCCGTTTAGTAGTAAGTTTATTCTTCGGGACCATAGGACTGTTGATTGGAGTCCTGTATTACCATTCGACAGTAACACCCCTTGACAGACCATTCTTTCTTTCCGACAAAATGGAGACTATAATCGCGACACGTGTCGATTGGATGTGTAATTGTGCCGATTTCATTGACACAACGCATTACAAAACAAATCCAGTTACTGAACACGGTGATAAGGAATTTTTTTTCATTGAGGCGGCTCAACCAGGGCAGCATTGGAATAGAGAACATTTTATTAAGAACAGATACGTAAAACTTACCGGACGATTCTATATCGACAAGGGAATACCTCAAGAATACGAACTGGGACAAATGGAAGACAAACCTGACCATGCAAAAGTATTCAAGTTTGACGAAATAGAATATTTGACGACTGACATTAAAGGTCGGTGACGAAGCCCAACTGCTTACAACACGGTATATAAATCATATGCGGATGCGTTTGATATCTACTTTTGTGCAAGTAACTTCATTTCCCAATGGCAGAACGTGATGTGCTCTCAAGCCGCATACGCTTTATATACAACCGTTAGCGGTCATTGCAATCGGACAAGATGGACAACCAAGAAACATTCATTCAATACTCGTTGCCTGACTCCAGAATTGGACAAGCTGTTAGGGAAAAGGGAATTGAAATGGCTTGGCTGAAAATTGAATTTTTCATTAGGCAATTTACTACAGCTTTGCCAGAGAACCCTGATCATTCTCGTTGGGACTCTATCGAGCTACACATATTTAGTGGCTTTGAGGATCCAAAGACAGACGACAAAAGCTGGACGGCCATTAATCTCGCTAATGAAAAATTTGGCGAGGGACAAATCATCAACATCCAACAGCCACCTATTAACAACAAGTATTAATTGTTATGGTACTTTCCGAATTTACTCCAAGCCTCAATTTGACTGAATTTGTTAGGGTGTACAGGGTAGTGCATTTTGTGTTTAACGATATCACAAAAATTCCTTTCAAGCCATACCCACCAAGACCAGAGCACTGCTTAAGCTTTTACCCACGAGATACAGAAACAGTTGAGTATGTGAACAATGGGGCAAAAATTAAAAACTTGAATACTGTTTTAATTGGACAACAAAGTGAAGTTACTAATAGATTTGTGGGCAAAGATTTTTTGGTATTTCAAGTTGTTTTTAGCCCAAGCGGATTGTATCGTTTAACGGGTATTCCTTCTCAGCAACTAAACAATTGCTACTTTGATGCTGAAACTATTTTTGCAAAGGAAATTAAAGAGGTAAACGATAAATTAAACGATGCAACCAATTTTAAAGCAATGGTTGTAGTGGTAGAATCATTTTTATTGAAACAAATAAATAAAGGAGTAAAAGAATTTCACAGGTTAGACTATGTAAACAATTTGATTTTGAAAGCAGATAAAATATTAAATGTTGAATGGCTTGCAAAAGAATCATGTTTAAGTTTAAGGCAATATGAAAGAAAATTTATAGAACGTATGGGAGTGTCGCCCAGGTATTTCAGTAAAGTTGTTCGTTTTGAAAAAGCTTTTAGAATGAAAAATAAGTTTCCGCATTTGGATTGGCTTACAATAGCGATTAATTGTGGGTATTACGATTACCAACATCTTTCAAAAGAATATCAAAAATTTACTCAAAAATTGCCTACCGAATTTCATGACCTTGAATCGCCTGAAGGACTATTAGGGGAATATGACACCTACTAAAATGTCGCTTTTATACCACCAAAGCACTTTCTACTTCATTGATATTTGTTTTTATAATTTAAACAAATACAACAATGAAAAGAAAGAAATTTTTATCAACAACGGCAGCGGCCATACCCGCCCTTTTGATTGGACAAAATGTTCATGCACAAGAAACAAAGCGAACAAACAGAGGCTTTGTAGTAAAAGCATCAGAAAGTAGATTTAACGAGAAAACGTTAATTGGCGGCAAAAACCCTAACGACATCAAGGTTTCACAAAAGGACACAAACGGAGATTTGACTGTTTTTGAATATACTGGAAATGAAAAAGGTGGGCCACCTTTACATGTTCATTCGCATCAAGACGAAATATTTTTTATCGTTCAAGGGCAGTTTCTTTTTCAAGTTGGTAACGACAAGCATACTTTAAAAGCTGGCGACACTATTTTTTTACCACGAGCAGTTCCTCATGCTTTTGCGCAGCTAACAGAAAACGGAAAAATGTTTTTCCTTTTTCAGCCATCAGGAAAAATGGAAGATTATTTTAGGGCATTAAGCAATATAACATCTCCACCAACACCCGAACAAGGGGCTAAAATATTTGCTGACCACGACATGAAAGTAGTTGGACCACCATTGCAATTTTAAGTCAGGTAGTTTAGGAAAACCTATATACACGGTTCTTGTAAAATGCTTATGTCAAAATATAGCGGAAGCGATTTTCTTTTTATATTGAAATCTTCAAAGCTAAAGTGATACGTCACGCGATATAACCTTGCATAGCTGTTAATCTAAACAATGAGTATTCTTGACATCATAGAAGTTTTTTCAGAACTTTTAGTAATTGGAGACAAACAAGCCGGACCAAAACGGGCCTAAGATTTACATTCTGTTTTACGTTCTTCTCATGCCAAGTATCATTTGGTTTGCAATTGAGTTAAAATCAGTCCTCGGTTTAACATCACCAATTCTGTTTCTTGGGCTCTCTACTTTGATAGGATTAATTTTAACAATTGGAACTGTAATCGTTATTTATAAACTTGAGCTAATTGAAGAATTAAGAAGAAAGGACTTCGTTACGATTTTGATTCCTGTAACGTTACTAACTATCTGTATTGCCAGTTTTGTAAGCCGGACTTATGAAATTATGTTTTATAAGTAAAGGTCAGGCTCTACATGCCGGACAGATTAAACCAGACATTATGAAAAGAAAATTTGTTATTATACTAGTCGCTCAGACGGTTATAATATTATTCTTGCTGATGTTTGCTTTAGTACAAAAATCAGAAGCAGACAAGCAGTTCAGGAGAGCGGAAGCCGAGAGAATTCAGGCAGAAAAAAATGCTGTGGCAGCTATGAAGTTATTACAAGAGTTAGAAAAAAAACGGTAAGAGGTATATGCTATGCTAGCAAGTTTGAGATTAAATCACAATTCGACTTGCGCATGCATAGCAATATAGCCAAACAATAACTCAAGGCTAAAAGAGGCCTCAATAATTATATAACACGGTAAAAAAGAGAATATGTCAATAACAAAACATTCTGAATTGGTTGGAATGCAAAAGATAAGCGAAGCTGTTGCATTGACGTTGAAGGAGATGAGAAAGTATGCACAACCTGGCATGACAACAAAGGAGTTGGATGAGTATGGTGGACGACTCCTTAATGATTTAGGAGCAAAATCAGCACCTTATTTAACGTATGGTTTTCCGGGATGGACATGTATAAGTATAAATAATGAATTTTGTCATGGTATACCTTCCGATAAGAAGGTACTTCAAGATGGAGATTTAATTAACATTGATGTCTCGGCGGAATTAGATGGCTTTTGGTCAGACAATGGTGGGTCATTTGTTCTTGGTGCAGATATAAATAACCATCAAAAACTTGTTGACGCATCAAAGCAGATTTTACACAGAGCTATTCATAATATAAAAGGTGGTATACGTATCTCTGATATAGGTTTTCTAATAGAAACTGAGGCTAAAAGAAGAGGCTATAAAGTGATTAAGAATCTGACGGGTCATGGAATAGGACGAGCACTTCATGAAGAACCAAGTGATATAGCCAACTATAGCGATAAATCTAATCTTACGAGATTTAAGAAAAACTCCGTGGTTGCCATCGAAACATTTATATCGACAACTTCTACATACGCTGAAACACAAAAAGACGGTTGGACAATGGTTGGAAATAAAGGAGGCTTCATGGCACAACATGAGCACACTATTGTTGTTACGGATGGAACACCGATTGTGCTGACGGAAATAAATGAAATATGGAAATAGCGCGTGCAAGTACTGTATGATAACATTGCCCCTACAAACGCATATAAATTTGGTGCGCCAAAACGTTGTTGGTACTTTTAAAGGACAGAGATGAGAGTAACTATAATCTTAATTCTGACATTCTTTCCTTTAATAGCTTCAGGACAGAATTGGACAGGGAAGTATCAAGATTATTTTGGACGCACGCTGATCCTAAATAAAGACTCGACCTTTAGATTTGATTGGCGATTTGACTTAATATATGAGTGGGCAAGTGGACAGTGGACTGTTTCAGGTCGAACGGTCAATCTGAACTTTATTAGCGTTTACGACACTCTATCCAGACCTCATAGACCAGACTCCTTAGTCCTTTCCATTGACGAAAAATCGAACAAAGTAAATGCAGAAGAATTCGGCCAATCAGTTCTCTTGTCTGGAGGACAATACAAAGACAGATTTAGTGACAGGCTTTACAAAAAAGGCAATCGACTTTTCTTGACTAAGAATGGACGACCATACAAAAGTCGACATCGAGGAATTTGGACTCAAAAGAAATGGTGGGGTTACAAAAGATGGCCAACTTTCTACAAGAAAGAAGATTAATGCATCGGCCTATCCAAAAGAGATTTCTATAATTAGATATATTGGGACTACTGATCTTCTGTGTTAAAGACTACAACTTGAATTATGACAACTAAATATATAGTATTGTTTATAGCTATACTGGCAACTACGACATCCTGCACTACTTATTATTTAACGACCGACAGTTTACGAAATCAATTCTCCGGAATTGACTCCACCAAGTTAAGAATGGTAACAGTTCGTGGACCTGTAGGTGAACAATACAAGTATTTAGCTAATCCATTAGTTGAGATTGAGTGTGTTGACAAAAGTGGAAATCCTTCAAGACTAACAAACTCTCCTTCAATTGAAATGAGAGTAACAGAGGCAAATAAAAAGAGAACCGTATTCTACTTTGACAGAATCTTTGTGACTGATTCGACCGTGAGCGGCGTTCAATCGAGGTTTATTTCTTCCATAAAGAAGACTATTAAATTAAAGAACATTAAGAAAATTGAAGTACAAGACGGAAATAAAAATTTCACCTATATATCGAAGTGAATAAAGAGGGATGAATAATTATTGAACAGGCCGCAAAATACAAATACGAGTTCTAAAGTACTGGCTACAACAAATGAGTTCTCCCAAACTATAGCTATAATTTCACAAAGAAAATGAAACAGCTAATTATACTAAGCACTTTATTTATACTAGTCAGTTGTGGTCAGAGTGAAATAAAAAAAATCATATCTACATATGACAATGGTGAGCCTGAGTTAATTTTTTATTATAAGATCAAAGGTGATACGCTTACGTATAGAAAAGAGAGATTTTTCAAATCCGGTCAACGAATGTATACAGGCGATGTTATAAAAGGGAAAAAAGAAGGAGTTTGGACATGGTGGTATGCAGATGGCACAATTAAAGACCGATTCAAATATGTCAATGAGTACTATGTCGATACTATCTTCCATTACAGGACAAATGGAAAGTTATCCAAAATGGAAATAGTGCCACCTCATAAAGTAAAGCAAGATAGCTGTAGAGTATGTAATGAGACTGTTATTGGGTTTTATGAAAACGGAAAGATCAAAGAAAGCTACACCGCAATAGATAATAAAAAGCAAGGTAAATATCTATCCTTCCATGAAGATGGCGGCTGGTCAATTACAAACTATATAGATGACAGCTTAAGCGGTCCTACATTAGAGCACAATCTCGACTCAGTCGGTAATGTGATAATTGTTGTCGGTCATTATAAGAATAACAAGGAGACTGGATATTGGCAATGGTTTAACAAAGACAGCGTCTTGTATCAGACAGTACATTATGAGGATGGCATTACTTCCGGACTTTTTAAAACCTACCACACCAATGGAAGAATCGAATCAGAAGGGGCAATTAAAAACGGGACTATCAGGGGCTTGTAATCTATTATGACAACCAAGGTAAAATAGTGGGCAAGGAGTACTACTAAAATGATTCCTCATTTAAAGCAAGCCTATATTTGACGACACATATGACCGCGGACGAGATAAGAAAAATAATTGAGGAAGAATTAAAATCAAAACCAGATATCAACAATGTATTTGGACTGAATTTAACAGAGCGACTTATTGTGCCTACAATTCAACAATACTGGAGCTCCCCTGACAAGGAAACATCTGAAAAACTTTGGACAGTCTTAGAGGAGACACCAGACAAAAGTGGATATGTGATTTACTTTGATGAAGAAACTAAAATGTTCGGACTCGGGATACAATCAAATAACGAATTATTCAATATCGGCAATTACGGAACATTCCTTAAGACACTGTATTCAATGTAACGCAATTTTTTGTGATATACTTGAGGCTACAGGTATAAAAGATCTATACTTCGACAGAATTGACTCGCCTCCAAGTCATCAAATCTATTTCTGCGAAAACATATACGATCGAGCTATATTATTATTAGCTTGAATACATGACCCAAACTTCCCGTATCTCAATCTTTGCTGTGCTTTTTGTGTTCATCGCCTTGCATGCCACAGCACAGAAAATCACACCGTATCTTCAGCCTACGAAGAAAATTCTCACACTTCCTTCAAAGGTATTAAACGAAACGCGCACGATCTATATTCATTGCCCAAAGGCAGACTCAACAAATCCTAATAAGACTTATCCTGTATTGTATCTGATGGACGGAGAAAGTCATTTCGATATACTCTCGCAATACACGGATTATCTTGGCCGGTGGGATGTGAACGTGATCCCGCAAATGATCATCGTAGGCATCGTTAACACAAAGCGAACACGCGACCTTACACCAACGGAAAGCATCATTAACTATTTTGGTCTTCCTGATACCAGTAAGGTCTCCTGGATGAAACCTAGCGGTGGCAACGAGCGGTTTCTGCAATTTATTCGTGAGGAGCTGATGCCGTATGTGAACAGTCATTATAAAACAGAGCCTCATAATATTCTCGCGGGACATTCCTTTGGTGGCTTGGCGGCTGTGTATTGCCTGTCCGCGCACCCGGAGATGTTTCAGATGTATATTTCTGTAAGCCCTTCGCTTTGGTGGGATCGGGAATATGTATTGAAGCTGGCTGATCAAAAACTAAAAAAAGGAGCCGTACTAAACAAAAAGCTTTTCCTTAGCGATGCCAATGAAGGTGTGTCCGACTCCAGTACGTTTCATACAAACGTGCTGAAGCTTGATGCTATACTGAAAGCCAAAACATTAACAGGACTGCACTATCAATATAACTACTACTCCAACGAGACGCACATGACAGAACCGCTCCCTGCCTATTATGATGCGTTACGATTTATATACAAGGACTGGAAAAACCCTTAAGTCACGCTCTGCTGGGTGTTCAGCCTCAGACAAGGGAGATCTCTATGCGACGATAACTATATATTCATGAAATTAATCATGAACAGCAGCAGTAGCCTAAGGTTACTATATGCATGCCCGGACTCTCTTATAAAAGCGTCCTTTACGAACTGTTCTTTTCTCTCCGGCATAATATAGTCCAATAGCAAACAATGCATTCTTGATGATGTTGTTCAGGTTATGAAATACCCAAACTGCATGTATTTCTACTTCTTTGAGGTTCTCGAAAATGAATGTGCCGAAGACCAGAATAAAGAGGTTAAAGCTAAAATAATATGCTA
Source organism: uncultured Bacteroides sp. (assembly GCA_902168185.1). GTDB lineage: Bacteria > Bacteroidota > Bacteroidia > Cytophagales > Cyclobacteriaceae > Ohtaekwangia. The sequence goes on along the minus strand of CABHOV010000066.1, from coordinate 76,033 downwards.
CTGCTGTGTTGATCCAGAAAAAAGGTAGTCGCCTGATACTCGATACAGGTATTGTATTTAGTAAATGGTCATAATAAATAACTGAATATCCTATTGCCAAAATACCGCATAAGGTTGCAACATAACTTTGTAACGTACCAAACCCTTGAATGTAATAGCAGTCAAGAATGAAAAAAGCAAAAGTGACTCCGAAAAAAGAATATATAGCGTGTTTTGTGCTGCGCAGTAAGCGCGCATACATCAGACTTATGATTCCGAAACTAACTATAAAATAAAGATTGATTACCGGTATATTGGATATTCCATAGTGCGCTAAAATAAAACTTCCAGCATCTGCTACCACAGAAACTAAAAATAGAATTCCCAATAACCGGTACTGCCTGAACTTTAAAATATGCTTCTTCCTCAAGAGGAAATAACAGGGCACAACGATTGAAAAATAAGATATATAGATAAGTGCTCTGGAAATCTGGAGCACCATATCGCTCATTACTTCGGACATACTGGCGGGCATGGTGAAGATGCATCTTCAAAACCAGATTTAGCAGCAGTTTTACCGTTACTCGCAGCAGCAGATTTAGTGCTCAGAAGTAATTGTGGATTGTTGTTATCATCGGCAGCAAAGGCAATCAATATATCGGATGCTCCATTTGCCCACAAACGCGAAAAAGTATTTTGACCAAAAAAATGCGACTGAACTGAGCCGGTATAATTTGATATCCACTGTTGTGCTGTTTTCCAGCTTATGTTTCCATGCTGTGTATACACCACGTTCGGTTTGATCCGCTTTCCCTTACTATCTATACCAATAGGAAGGATGTGCAGTCGCTTCTGGAAATCTAAAGCATATACCAGGCTCACCCCTACCGGACTTCCATTGCTTAAAACGGCTTTAAGCGAGGTTGCATTAATGGTATAGCTTCCACTTTTATCTGCACATGGACTTTCATAGTTTTCGATCCAGCGTTGCCCCAAAGTATATTCAATGGGTGCTCCTACAGTATTATTAAATTGATTGGACTCACCACTCCTGGCGGCATCATCACTTACTGAACCAGAACTACTGGTGACGGTCGTAGATTCATCTTTTACCGGTACGTTTTGTTCAACACAGGCAAAGCAGCTTATTGCCATCACAGCGAAAGTAATTTTTAGAGGGGTAAAATTTGAGATCATAATAAATTGATTATCTACAAGTATATTCAATTACTGATCATAAAAATACACCCATAAGTAAGGTATATATCCCCTGTTATACTGTGTACTATAGTTACCTGTACAGTTATTATATATATACTACCTTAATTAGGGACACACACTGAATTATTCATCACATTTTATTCGAAAAAAATTCGAACTATTTTGAAATTATCTTCAGTTCGTCTTCATTCTACCCCTAATTAGTGAAGCATCATCAACGTGCGGATTTTATCTGGACATTCGCTTCCTGGAAAAGACATGGAAGGGAGTAGCAATACCTCTCCAGCAAACCGGACATAGTTTTTGACTACGACAACAGTAGATTCGACTACATCTGTTTTTTTGATACTGCAGAGCTTTGCAATATAAAAAACAGAAACAATGAAAATAATAGTAACAGGTTCATTAGGCAACATCAGCAAGCCGCTGACAAAAGAGTTGGTGGAAAAAGGGCACGCCATTACGGTGATCAGCAGTAAACCCGGAAAACAAAAAGACATTGAGGCGCTCGGTGCGGCTGCCGCTATTGGCACTGTGGAAGACATTGACTTTCTAACCACAACTTTTACCGGTGCAGATGCGGTATACTGTATGCTGCCTCCTAACGATTACTTTAATCAAGACCTCGACCTGATTGCATACTACCAAAGAATAGGAAGCAACTATGCACAAGCTATTCAACAGGCTACTGTAAAGCGTGTGGTTCACCTCAGTAGCATTGGTGCGCACCTTGACAAGGACTCGGGTATAATTCTGGGTCATCATCACGTAGAGAATATTCTGAAAGAATTATCGGGTGTGGGCATTACGCATATGCGTCCCACCTATTTCTACTACAATTTATACAACTATATACCGATGATAAAGAACGTTGGTTATATAGCAGCAAATTATGGTGGAGATGATAAAGTGGTGATGGTTTCTCCTATAGATATAGCCGCCGCGATTGCGGAAGAAATTGTAACACCGCTTGCTGGCAGAAAAATACGCTATGTATCCAGTGATGAACATACCTGTAATGAAATCGCTGGTATATTAGGCGCTGCTATTGGTAAACCTGATTTAAAATGGACCACTATTACCAACGAGCAAATGCTCAGCAGTTTAGAAGCCGTGGGAATGTCGCCAATGATAGCTCCTGATTTTGTTGAAATGTATGCAAGCCTTCACAACGGCAAACTGTCGGAAAACTATTATAAAAATAAACCAGCGGTTGAAGGAAAAATTAAATTGACAGATTTTGCAAAGGAATTTGCTGCGACTTTTAAACAAGATTAACTATATTTTGGTATGGCAGGCTTACAACTTCAACGGGTTAAAACGATAACCGACTATCATCGGCTCAGAGGTTTACCGAAACCGGAGCATCCACTTATCAGTGTGGTCAATTATGAAACGGTCAAGCAGTCAACCGCTGATAATGCGACTCGTTGGGTCTTCGACTTTTATTCTATATCCCTGAAAAGGAATGTGCATGCGAAGATGAAATACGGTCAGCAGGAATATGACTTTGATGAAGGCACTATGTTTTTTATGGCGCCTGGTCAGGTATTCGGAATTGAGGTTGGAGAAAATCAAGATCCAAAACGATCGGGGTGGATTTTACTGATCCATCCGGATTTCTTTTGGAATACACCATTAGCAAAAACTATCAAGCAGTATGAATATTTCGGCTATGCTGCTAACGAAGCGCTTTTCACTTCAGACAAAGAAGAAGCAATGCTTGCAAACATTGTACAAAACATTGAGCAAGAGTATCGCTCGAACATGGATAAATTCAGCCAGATGGTGATCATCTCTCATATTGAATTGCTACTCACCTATGCGGACAGATTTTATCATCGTCAGTTTTTCACTCGAAAAATAGCCAACCATAAAATTCTGGATCGTCTTGAAAATATTCTCACAGAGTATTTTCAAGGCGATGACCTGATAAAAAAAGGTTTACCCACTGTTCAATACATTGCCGAACAACTCAATGTATCGCCTAACTATCTAAGTGGATTGCTAAAAGTATTAACTGGGCAAAGCACGCAACAGCATATACATGATAAGCTGATTGAAAAAGCTAAGGAAAAATTATCCACTACCAATTTATCAATAAGCGAAATTGCCTATATGTTAGGCTTCGAACATCCGCAATCGTTTAGCAAGCTGTTCAAAACCAAAACCAATCTTTCACCTTTGGATTTCAGGCAGTCGTTTAATTGAGTTAGCTATCTTTTAGATAGTATATATCTATTTCTTTGACTTGGAGACTTCGATTAAAAACAACAAGTTAATTTGTATTGATGATAGACGAAACTATATCTCAAAGTCAATCCAACAAATAAGAGAGTTACTCGACTTAATAAATGGAGAAGCGCAAAATACAGAATGAATAACGACATTGAATACAAAATGGTAAAGCCGGATGCATCGCTTTCCGAATTTGTAGAAAGTTTCTGGATGCTTACAAATCACTCGGAGAATGCACGGGAGATTATTGTTTTACCCGATGGAAGAGTCGATATCATATTTGCGTATTCGGCAACCGAGCCCTTTGGTGCAAGCCTTGTTGGATTGGAAAGTCAGCCCAGTAAAATGATGTTCTCGCCCGGAAGCACAATGTTTGCAGTAAGTCTTAAGCTCCTGGCCGTTGAATATATACTTGATATAGATATACCCCACTTACTAAACCATGGCCAACACTTGCTTGCCGGCTTTTGGGAAATTACATGCGAAGACTTAAGTGACTTTGATACTTTCTGTAAAAAAGCATCGACCCGACTGGGTGCCTTACGAAAAGACAACGTTGATCCCCGAAAACAGAAACTCTTTGAACTGATCTATACTTCGAAAGGCTCGCTCACTGTAAAAGAAATGTCCGAGCAAGTGCATTGGAGTAGCCGACAAATAAACCGTTACTTTAATCAGTTGTTCGGCCTCTCGCTCAAAGCGTACTGTAACATTTTACGCTTCAGGGCTTCTTTCCAACATATAAAGGAAGGCAAGCTTTTCCCAGAACAAAATTTTACCGATCAGGCGCATTTTATAAAGGAGATAAAGAAATTCTCCGGTGTGCTACCCAAAGAATTATCCAAAAACAAAGACGACCGATTTATACAATTTTCAACCTTGACGAAGAAATAGTTTTGTGTCAGCATAAACTAAATTTTCAATATGTTGATCCAAAACAAGAAGATTGCAATTATCGGTGGCGGTCCAGGAGGCTTAACACTGGCCAGACTTTTACAGATCCAAGGCGCTGACGTAAAAGTATATGAGCGGGATCTAAACCGCGATGTGAGGGTGCAAGGCGCTACATTAGACCTTCACCAGGAATCCGGACTTATGGCGATTAAAAAAGCAGGACTGCTGGAAGCTTTTGAGGCAAACTATAGACCTGGTGCTGACAAGATCCGCATCACCGATCATAACGTCACTATATATTACGACCAACACACAGAGACCAGTACTGAATCGTTTAGCGATGTATATTTCAGGCCTGAAATTGATCGCGGACCCTTGCGAGATATCTTATTGAACTCACTACAACCCGATACCGTTGTTTGGAACAGTCAGTTTTTATCCATGTCATCAGTTGATGATCAATGGAAACTTGAATTTCAAAATGCCACTGCTACAGCAGATATAGTTATCGGTGCTGACGGTGCGAACTCAAAAATCCGTCCTTTCATTACACCTATAAAACCATTTTATTCAGGCGTTACTGTAATTGAAGGAACAGTTTATGATTCCGAAAAAACAACACCTCGAATTCATGAACTTTTAAAAGGTGGAAAAATATTTGCCATGGGTGGAGAAAAAACATTGATCGTAAGTTCCAAAGGTGATGGAAGTCTTGCTTTTTATACCGGCTGCAAAACGGATGAATTCTGGGTTCGTAACAGTGGTATAGATTTCAAAGATAAGTCACAACTCCTCACCTGGTTCAAACGAGAGTTTGCAGATTGGGATATTGTGTGGCACGAATTATTCGATAATGATAAAACTTATTTTATACCACGTCCACAATATTGCATGCCTCTCGATCAAATATGGGAAGCAAAAGAGAACATTACGCTCCTGGGAGATGCCGCACATCTAATGCCTCCCTATGCAGGCGAAGGTGTAAACATGGCGATGCTGGATGCCGTAATGTTAAGTGAATGTCTCACGAACAATAACTTTGATGACACAAGATCCGCTATAGCGCAATATGAAAAAGAGATGCGGGCAAGAGCTTCCGATACTGCTAAAATAACTTTGGAGCAAACAGAATCTCTACATTCAGCAAACGCTATATCGAATATGATGGCGATGTTTGCGCAGTAACCCCATATACTGGCACAGTATCGAAAATGCTTGTGCCAGTATATTTTATCATGCGACAAGTGTTGTAGTAAATATACTCTATTGATCCGTCCGGAAAGGCGATGCGGGCAATCCTTCTTTATTATATAGATTGGCACCTTGTGGATTATCTATAAAAGCATAACGAACAGCAACTGGTTTCTTAACTTCCGGACTCCAGACAACAATGGTATTTCCTTCAATTTTCGCGTTGGCGGGCACAAACTTTTTGTCAGCACCTGCTATAACTATATATTTTAGAGGTTCATTATTCTTCGTTACAAGTCCACTGCCTGTGTTGGCAAAGCGTAAAACGATCTTGTCACCTACGATCTTCATAGATTGGTAGATGGGGCCTGAGTATACAACACTCTTCTCACCGTACGCTATATGTTGAGCCGCGCGTGCAAGTCGTTTCCCTACATCTTCTTTGTTGAGAGGATGAAGATCATTCCATTCACCAATGTCCACTGTAACCGCCATGCCTGTATTGGGAACAGAAAGAGTTTTAAGTTGTGCTTCGCGCAATTCCGCCCAACCGGTTTCAGATGCGGCTATAGGCATATAGTTAGCAAGCTGTACATATATAAATGGAAAGTCGCCCTGGCTCCAATGTCTTCTCCAATCTTCGATCAGCGTACGAAATTCAGCATGATAGGTATTTGCACGGCCGGTATTTGATTCTCCCTGATACCAGATCACACCTTTCATTGGAAAATGCAGCAACGGAGCAATCATAGCGTTAAACAGTCCGCCAGGTTTATACTGTATAAATGTAGTTGGCGGCAACGGATCGGCTACCACTCCCACCCTATATTGCCACGATCCACTTAAGTTTACAGTTGCATTGGCATTTGAAAGCTGATATACCTTATCTTCTACAAAGCCGCCTTTTCCAATCGTATTAATAACTCGAATCACCACAATATTTTTTCCAGGCTTTAGTAAACCTGCAGGCACAGTATATCTTCGTGGCGGATAGCGATACCCGGTGGTTCCTACCAGTACACCGTTAATATATACCGAGTCACTGTCCACGATACATCCCAGCAGCAGTTTGGCAGGTTGCTGCGCCATCGATGCGGGTATATCTATTTCTTTCCTATACCATACCACACCGTTCAGGTTGCTCAATCCTTGTTCGCTCCAATATCCGGGAATATTCATCACTGGCCAGTCCGTTGCTGTATACGTGGTATCATACCAGCGTTTGGCGCCATTATAGCCCGCATCGTGTTGCCTGATGTAATTATACCACGCACGGCTGCGGGCGCGGTCAGTCGATAGTATACTATCAATCACAGCATCATTTTTGAATCGTTCAGCCTCTTTCATCTGCTCCGGGAATTTTTTCAATGCCTCCGGTGAGAGCCAGGCATCTGCAGGGGAGCCACCAACACTTGCGTTGATCAGTCCGATGGGTATCCTATACTTCTCATATATAGCTTTTGCAAAAAAATATGCAGTCGCACCAAATTTCAGAACACTTGCAGGAGTTGCAGGCTCCCAGCTTCCGGAAGGTACATCGTCACGAAGTTTTTTAAATTCATATTGAGTTGATAGAAAGAAGTTTCGTATCGCGGGGTTCTCTGCTTTCGCAATGACATCGGCATACCGTTCCTTTACCCGCTCCATCGGCAATGCCATATTCGATTGCCCTGAACAAATCCACACATCTCCTATCAGAATATCTTTTACAACAACGGTATTGCTGGCTTCAATCGTCATGATATACGGGCCACCTGCCTTCATGGATGGTAGCGTTACAAACCACTTTCCGGTTGCATCCGTAATGGCCTGGTATATCTTGTTGTTAAAGTGTACTGTCACCTTTTCACCTTCCGCAGCCCATCCCCACACCCTCACCTCTGCATCACGCTGCATTACCATTCCGTCACTGATCAGACGCGGCAGCTTTACCTGCGCATGCACGTGCTGGCAAATGAACAGAAATACGATTATGAGTACACGCAGGGCTTTCGAGGGAATCGTCATGACATAGCTTTAACAATGCCAATTTAATAAAATAGATGTCTTCTCATTCAACTCGGAGATGGTTGTCCTATAATTGGACAACCCTTCAGAGCAAGATGTGGCCGAATAAGTACTTCAGTACAGGTTCAGAAAAAAAATTGCACTATAAAATTTGAAGGCGATAATATTTTTTTGAAACTTTCAGGGTTATGTACAACGTCCTACCTACCCTACTGGCACTGTGTCTGTTCAGTCAATCATTGGCCCAAAAATCGCCTGACTACCGTAACGAAGCGCTGCTGTTAACCAAAAATCTTTCACTGAAGCATTTCTCTCCCCGAAATATTGATGACCAGTTCTCCAACCAGGTATTTAACCAATGCCTGCGAAACCTGGATCCTAACAAACTTATCTTTGCTGAAGCTGACATCCAATCCCTGTCAAAGTATAAATCGCTGCTGGATGACGAGCTTCAAGGTAAAAGCTGGAATTTTTTAAACGACCTTACCAAACTATATATCAGCAGTGTGCAACGTACTGAAACGTGCATTCAGTTTGCCACCGAAAATGCCTTTACCGAAAATAGCAAAGAGTACTATATACACGATACGGCACGCTGGGCTATTAATGAAATAGAACTAAAAGCAAGGTGGAGACTACGCCTCAAGTATAAATCTTTTGACAAGCTGGCTGACTTGAAGAAGGATCAGAAAAATAATATACCTGACTTCTTTAACAAGTATGAAGCAAAAGCCCGGCTAAGTGCCAAATCATCTGCATTGCGTCCTTTCAAACAAATACAAAGTCATGCCACTGGTATAGCTTCCTACGTGGCGTCTATATATTTTAAAAGTATCACCGCGGTATATGATCCGCATACCTCGTATATGTCAACAACCGAAATGGAAAACTTCCTGACCGCTTTGAGTACAGAAGGTTACTATTTCGGAATTACCCTGGGCGAAAACAATAATGGAGATGTACTGATCGCAACGGTAACGCCAGGCGGCCCTGCATGGAAATCGGGAGAAATTAATACTTCAGACATCATCCTGAATCTTACCTGGGAAGGGCAAAAACAGCAGGATATAGGTATATCCCTCGAAGAAGCTAACGACATGCTCGAAGATGCCAATCACACTACGATGGAATTTACCTTAAAGAGTACCGATGGATTGGTGAAGAAGGTGAAGCTCAAAAAGGAAAAGATATCCATGGAAGAAAATTATGCACACGGATATGTATTGAATGGTGGCTATAAAATAGGCTATATATCGCTGCCGGATTTTTATACACAGTGGGGACATGAACTTGACGGTTCCAAATGTGCCACCGATGTAGCAGAAGAGATCATCAAATTAAAAAAAGAAAAGATCAACGGGTTGATCCTCGACCTTCGTAATAATGGTGGTGGTGCGTTGAAGGAAGCTATCGCTATGGCTGGAATATTTATCGATGAAGGTCCGTTGGGAATTACAAAAGATAAAGCGCAAGTCGCTACACTGCTAAAAGATATAAACCGCGGCACTATATATGACGGGCCACTGATTGTACTCGTCAACAGCAGAAGTGCATCTGCTTCCGAGTTTCTTGCCGCAGTTTTACAGGATTATAATCGCGCGCTTATTGTAGGCAGTACAACGTATGGAAAGGCTACAGCACAAACTTTGTCTACATTAACACCCGGTCAGGGAGAGCCATCACTGGCATCGACTAAAACAGGTTTAGGGTTTGCGAGTATAACGACTAATAAAATTTATCGTGTAACAGGGGCGAGTGCCCAAGGCAGAGGCGTTAAGCCTGATATAGTTCTTCCGGATATATATGACGTTGTGGTGGACCGCGAATCGGAATTGCCCTATGTACTGGCAGGCGATTCTTCCAAGAAGAGAACATACTATAAGCCCCTGCTTCCTTTACCGCACGTCAAACTAAGAAAGCAAAGCGAGCTTCGGGTTAAATCATCTTTGTCGTTTCAAGGTGTAAATCAAAGTCGCGCGTATTTATCAGAGTTTACCAATAAGCGTGAGCCTGTAACTCTTCAATGGCAGCAATTCAGTAAACAACGTGAAGAACAGTCATTAAAATATATAGCGCTTGCTGAGACGTTTCGTCAACCGAATATATTCTATGAAGTTGCCAACAGTACGGTAGACAAGCAGCGCATGAATGTTGATGAATATGCGGATGCCTTTAGCAAGTTGTGGATGGCACGGCTCGCGAAAGATATATATGTCACCGAGTCTTTTCTGATCTTAACCGATCTTCTCGAAATGAATTGCCATTAATATAAAACTCCTTAAACCCTTTTATAAATTTTTATGATTTACCGGATTACCGTTACACTGCTCCTGAGTGTCATTCTTGCAAATGCTTATTCACAATCTAAATCATTGGAAACCGCCGGTGAGTATATGGACTACCTGTCAACGCAGGAAAATGAATTATCGAAGAAGTATCTGAGCTATATGAGCGAAGTTGCTCATGGAAACCGCGCACGAAAATCAGAACGGAAAAGACAAGAGCTTATTTCTGAAATCAAGCAATCTATAACGATGGCCAATAAGCTTCGCCCTTATAAAGGCGATGTTGCGCTCCGTGATGCCTATAAAAAATATTGGGATGTTCTATTAAAAGTATTCAATGAAGATTACGCCAAGATCGTAAACATGGAAGAGATCTCAGAGCAATCTTATGATGCCATGGAGGCTTACCTGATGGCACAGGAAAAAGCTGGAGAGGTATTGGGACTCGAACATGATAAAGTGCGTGTTGCGTTCAAAGAATTTGCACTGAACAATAATATACGTTTGGTGGATACAGATTCACGCATGTCGAAAAAACTCAGACAGGTTGGCGATGTCAACTCCTATTATCACCAGCTATATCTTATTTTCTTTAAAAGCCACAAGCAGGAAGGCTATGTAACCAAAGCAGTTAACGAAAAAGACATCAACGGTATTGAACAGAACCGCGTGACGATGTTGAAGTTTGCAGAAGAAGGTCTTTTGAAGCTGGATACGATGCGTGCTTTCAAGGGTGATGGTTCTGTTGTAACAGCCTGCCGCAAGGTGCTTCAATTCCATAAGAGTGAAGCTGAAAAAGATATCACGGTGCAAAGTGAATTTGTATTAAAGCGCAGCGAATTTGAAAAGATTCAAAAAGCTTTTACTGCCAAACCTGAAGGGAAGCGCACCCAGGCTGATGTCGATAACTATAATAAAGCTATAGACGAGTACAATGCTTCATTAACGGCTGTCAATAAATCTTCAAACGCATTGAATGATGGCCGCACGAAAGTGCTTGATAATTGGAATACGACCGTAAAAAGGTTCATGGAATCGCATGTACCAAGATAGTCCATTACAATTCCGTAGTATATCATTACCTTTCGCATATTCACTTGCATACTGACCATGGAACTTCTACACACTTTGAACTATATAATCTGGGATGTCAACAGCGACATATTTGTCATTCCGTTTGTAAACCATCCTGTGCGATGGTACGGTGTGTCCTGGGCGTTGAGCTTCTTGCTCGGTCAGCAGATCATGTACTATATCTACAAAAAGGAAGGTCATTCCACCAACGAAGTCGATGCTTTAACAATATATATAGTAATAGCTGCTATCATTGGAGCAAGATTAGGGCATGTGTTGTTTTATGACGCTATACACTACCTTAAAGAACCGATCACAATCTTCGCGATTTGGGAAGGCGGGCTCGCAAGCCATGGCGGGGCCATCGGTGTACTTATCGCAGTATATATATTTGCTCGTAAAACCAAAGCGAATTACCTCTGGATCGTTGACCGGCTTGTAATCGTTTCTGCCCTGGCGGGGTCGCTGATCCGCCTCGGCAATTTAATGAACTCTGAAATGGTGGGGCTGCCTACTACCCTGCCGTGGGGATTCATCTTTACACAAGTCGATGGTATACCCAGACATCCTGCCCAACTCTACGAGGCTATATATTGCCTTCTTCTATTTATAGTATTGTTCGTGGCCTGGAATTCAAAGCGTGATACAATTAAAACAGGATTCTTGACGGGTTGGTTTCTCATCGTTCTTTTCACACTTCGCTTTGTTGACGAATTCTTTAAGATCAATCAGGCAGAATTCGAAAACGGCTTGACGTTGAACATGGGACAAATATTAAGTATACCTTTTGTTATAGCAGGAATTATCATCTTATTGACAGGTAAGCGCATTCATAAAACCGGCACGAGTCCTTCTGAAAATGCCCATGGAGTACTATAAATGATCACCAAGATCACAACAATAGTATTCACCAGTACAGTCATCAAAATATACTTTTGAACACCACAAGAGCCTATATACTTTACTCTCCCTAGTAATAATCATTTCCTCTATGCCGGGTGTACTTGTTCGGCATACTTAACCATTCCTCTTCATAGGATGAGGAATCAAAAAAGTAAAAGATTAAAAATTAAATCTGCTACCATTTAAACTTTTTCTAATTGGTGAACATCCTTTTTTAGCCAAATGGATTATCAGTACTAAATTAAATATAGCCTGGAGTATTTTACAGCGGCAGTAGCACGATGCCATTTTGCAAACGGATACTATCGCTGTATGGAGTCGATAGCAGGGAAATATACTTTTGCAAACCGGCCGTTTAAACAAATTTCTCACTGCTTTCCATTAAAAAAATCGTGACGATGCGAATCTTTGTTATTTTTGCCAATTCTCTACCGGCATGCGGTGGCTGAATTTCACGCTAGAACAAATGTATATGTACGACATCTGCTGCATAGGACACATCACGCTCGACAAGGTGGTTACTACCAAATCAATCAAACACATGGCTGGTGGTACATCTTTCTATTTCTCGAATGCCATCAAAAACATGGATGTAAGCTATACATTGGTTACAGCCCTTGCAGAAAGTGAGATGGGCTTTGTTGCCGACCTGCGCGCGAAAGGTATAGATGTAAATGCACTGCCTAGTACTTTCACGGTTCATTTTGAAAACATCTATTCTGAAAACCTCGATCACCGTACACAGAAGGTATTGAAGATAGCAGATCCATTTACAGCAGAACAACTTGCCGATATACAAGCCAAGATTTTTCACCTTGGACCTTTACTCGCTGACGACATTTCGGTTGAGCTGATTAAAGACCTGGCCGGAAGAGGAGTTGTATCACTGGATGTTCAAGGCTACTTGCGCAAAGTTGAAAACGAAAATGTAGTGCCGATAGATTGGACTGCTAAAAAAGAGGCGCTACAATATATAGATATCCTGAAGGCCAACGAACACGAAATGGAAGTGCTGACAGGAAGCAGCGATGTGCGTGAGGGTTCCAGGATTTTAGCAGACTGGGGTGTTAAGGAGGTAATAATTACCCTTGGAAGCAAGGGCTCCGTGCTTTATCACAACGGTATATTCCATGACATCCCGGCTTATGTACCGAAAGCTGTAACGGATGCTACCGGCTGTGGTGACACCTATATGGCTGGATATTTATACCAGCGTATCCAGAGTGAGGATCTGCAGGCAGCAGGAGAATTTGGCGCAGCCATGGCAACATTGAAAATAGAATCGTCAGGACCTTTTACAGGAACCAGCGAGGATGTTACAAGTATATTGAAACACAGTAAAAAAATAATGCCGGTAGATATATAATGGTTGTATTATTCGTTAACTGAAATATACCGTTAGCATTCTATAGGCCAAACCTCTTTTCAGTCAAACGGATTTTAACAACATATATTAATCTTCATGAAAATTCTTTTCGCAATCGTATCGGTGTTCCTGTCGGGAGCGCTTTCTGCCCAGGTGATTTCTCATGGCGATTTTCAGATGGTAGTTCCCTTCCTGCAACAGGAAGACTTCAAAGGAGCCTTCGAAAGAACGAACCAGCTGCTTACGACTACCAAAAACGATTCATCGGATGTACGCGGCATTGTCACCTATATGAATATATTTTCTGCTGCAGGGATGGTGACACTTGATCAAATGACCTTTGAGGATTTCCAGACAAACGCAAACAAATATATAGGGCATCGTCTCGTGATGCCCGCTCATCCTTGTATCGACAGTACAGCACTCGGCTACAACACGTTGAAATTTGTTATGCACAACGGGCTTTTAAAAGGCATGACAACCACTGCGAATAAATCAAAGTCAACTATACTTTGCTTCGAATATTTTGTTTACGCTGAACCTGTAAATCCGTCTCAGTTACTCGGGAGAACTGTTCGCTGTGGCGGAATACTGGAATCTGTTGAAGTTAATCCGAACAAGTCGAAAATCTGGATCTCGCGCCTTCATATCAAAAACGCTTTTGCCCGTCCGATGGGAAAAAAATAATATATAGTGGCACATATACCGATATAAGTCTGAAGACTCGTATTGGATCAGGGGTGCTTAATAGAAGCCCACATTCAAACAGGTAATAAAAAACCAGTCTAAAAGACTAAATATAGCAGAGCCTATATTCAGGTGATTATATTCAGTACGTCACTCGGTCAATATCCTGCGAATGTGCGACAGCGTATGCGAAATACTTTTAGTATCACCGTTCATGATTCCCTCCGGTGTGATCTGGTCGATGCGCACACGCCCTGAAGCATGAATGATTTTGTCTTCGGTGAGTACAATGCCTACATGCGAAATCTTGTCATCCTGATTCTTGAAGAATGCTAAATCTCCCGGGCGCATCTCGTTGAACTCTTTCACTAGCTTACCCTGATTGGCTTGCTGTGATGAATCTCTGAAAAGTTTATAGCCACAGATTTTATATACCATCTGGGTAAAGCCCGAGCAATCTATACCAAATGGATTTTTACCGCCCCATTGATAGGGAGCGTTTATATACTTTACCGCTATATTCTTGAGAAACTCATATTCACGTTTGAGTCCTACATTTTTAGCTTCACCGTTAAACGCGAACTGCTCTTCCATCTTGAATAATTCAGAGCTTGAAATGGGGATCATACTCCCCATCAAAATCGCCAGCGGACTTTTGTTATAAAGCATGCTTGACGTGAGGTCGGTGGTGATTTTAAATTCTGATTTATCGAGGTAATCAAAGTAATCTTTTGAAACCGGGTGATGTTGCTTGCTATCGATCCACCCTTCATACTGATCAAAGTGAATACGGATGCGTAACCATTTGCGTTCTGGCGACTGATCTATAACTTCATAATGATCTCCAAACAAAAGCTGCGTTGCTTGTTCAGCTTTGTCAGAAGGTTCTGTGCGTACCGATAGTACACTCAGGCGGCAAACACCGTAGTCTATATTCTCCATTACGAAATTCCAGTTTATTTTAACTTAATCCGGTTCAATTCACGCTTAGCATCGCGTTCGCGAATGCTGTCGCGTTTATCATGAAGTTTCTTACCCTTGCCCAACGCAATTTCCAATTTCGCCAGTCCGCGGTCATTGATAAAAAGCCGTGTGGGTATCAGCGTCAATCCCTTCTCTTCAATTTTTCCTTCCAGCTTCTTTATCTCAGAACGTTTCAAAAGCAATTTTCTTTCACGTGTGGCATCATGGTTATAATGCGTGCCTTGTGCATAGGGAGTAATGTTGATTCCCTTCACAAACATTTCTCCATTATTGAAATAGCAATAACCGTCCTGCAGGTTTACTTTTCCCTCGCGGATTGATTTAATTTCCGTGCCCATCAGCACCATGCCCGCCACATACTTATCCAGCAGTTCATACTCAAAGCTGGCCTGGCGGTTTCGTATATTAATATTATCTGAAAAACGTTGTTGTTTCATTGTAACCTTAAATTGAAATATCCGATGTGGTATACATTAAAATATCATTCGTGATGTTAATCGGTTTTTCTTGGACTAAACATTCTCAAAGAATAATTATGTTCCCAACCGATGTATACCTTATCTCGTAAAAATTCTTTTGAGCGTTTCTTTCTTTAAAATTTTTTGCCCCGTTGTACCACTGGCAATTATGCGGCCATTTACGGAGGCTTCATACTTGCAAATCAACTCGTTGCCTTTTAGCTGATCGATCCGGGCAGTAAAGATAATTTCTTCTCCGACAAAGGCAGGATTTTTATGATCAATACTCACATGTGTCCCAATCCCTTCTTCATCATCGTCCATGATCGCTAGCACAAACAACCGCGTTGTCCATTCAACCTCCCGGGCCAGCACATACGTTGAACAGACCGGGTGCACCACTTCTCCGTGGAAAGCTGCCACATCCTGCGGCTTCACAGTGTAGTGATATTCCCGGGTAAACACACTGATGTCCTTCATGATTGTAAAGCGGAAAATAGAAAGCTGAAAGCAAATTTATAAAGTATACTTAAACCTTTTACGTCAAACTTTAGCTTCCACTTTGAGCGCTTTACTTCGAGCTTTTCTCAAAGCGGCATGCGTGCCAACGGAGTTACATCCAACGAGCAAAATTCTTGTTTCAGATATTTATAGTGTGCCGCTACAGCAATCATGGCTGCGTTGTCGGTACAATATTCAAAAGCAGGTATAAATACATTCCATCCTTTCGTATCGCCTAAGGCTTTTAATTCTTTTCGCAATCCGGAGTTCGCAGAGACTCCGCCTGCTATGGCTATATCTTTTATTCCGGTCTGTTCACTGGCTTGTAACAATCGCTTCAGCAACATCGTCACCAGGTGTTGTTGAATGCTCGCGCATATATCATTCACATGCTCTTCTACGAAGTTAGGGTTCTTGACCTTTTCATCCCGAAGAAAATATAGGAATGCTGTTTTTATACCACTGAACGAAAAATCAAGCCCAGGCATCACGGTTTCTGAAAACTTATAGGCTTTCGGATTTCCAAGCTGCGCATACTTATCGATCAACGGACCACCCGGGTAAGGAAGTCCCATAATCTTGGCGGCTTTATCAAAGGCCTCTCCCACAGCATCATCTTGTGTTTGTCCGATCACTTCCATCTCCAGGTGACTTTTCACCAGAACAATTTGAGTATGGCCTCCACTTACCGTAAGGCAAAGAAATGGAAAAGAAGGTTTCGGTTCATCGATAAAATGCGCGAGTACATGAGCCTGCATGTGGTTCACTTCAATCATCGGTATATCCAGTGCCATGGCCATGCCTTTTGCAAACGATACGCCTACCAGTAAAGCTCCCATTAATCCCGGGCCACGGGTGAACGCAATAGCATCCAAATCTGTTTTGCTCACGCCCGATGTTTCCATCGCTTCGTTCACAACCGCTATAATGTTTTGCTGATGTGCACGCGAGGCGAGCTCCGGTACAACTCCTCCGTATTTTTGATGTACCGCCTGTGAGGCGATAATATTATTAAGTACCTTGCCGTTTCGTATAACGGAGGCAGATGTTTCATCGCACGAAGATTCAATGGCAAGGATAACGGGACGCATGTGTTGATAGAATGAACCGGCAAGTTATCAAAAATAGAATTCGAAAGATACTGGCCTATCTTTTCACAGCGCTTATATTCCTGTTCATATCAGGTTTTTTAGTGCTGCAAATGCCGCCTGTTCAAAATTGGCTCGCTTCCAGATTTCTGAAAGACTTTACAAAGGTTGTGGGCTTCCCTTCCACGGTGAAAGGTTTCCGTATGCTTTGGTTCGACCGGCTTGAACTTACCGGAGTTAATGTATACGATCTCGAAGGAAACCGGATGATAGGTGCCAAGGAGATTCTGATCAACTTCAAACTTTCTCAACTTATCCAGGGACGTGATGTAAACATCGATGGCATCTATGTCGATAGTGCACATGTATACCTGACCAAGATTCACGAGACGGATACTTCGCGCGATCTGAACATCAATGTGTTTATCGACCGGATCAACCAAGGCTATTCTTCAGGAGGCGGCACGGGAACAGGCAAGCCTCCAAAGATTAACATCGGGGAAGCATTTTTGAATCATAGTCAGTTCACCTATATCAACCAGGACCAGGATACGATTCGTAATGGCTTTGACTATAATCATTTTTCACTCGCGGTGGATGAAGGTCACTTGAATAGCTTTGTAGTATTGGGCGATACCACTGAGTTCTTTGTACGAACGTTAATCACACAAGATCTGAAAACGAAGTTTAAGGTTAATCAGCTCTCTACATTCTTCCGCATTTCACAACTAGGCATGGAGTTCAACGGTCTTAATTTACAGGCCGGAGAAAGCACTATATCTGATACTATTATTTTTCGATACAACGGGCATGGCGCGCTGAATGATTTTGTTAACAAAGTAAAGATCCATGCAAACTTCACGAAGACTATAATTGATCCGAAAGATCTGGATTTCTTTGCTCCGGGTGTAAACCGCATAACCCAACCGTTGACGCTCAGTGGTGAGTTTAACGGGAAGGTAGAAAAATTCAAGCTCAGCAAAATGCAGCTGGGTATAGGCAATACAAACCTGATGGGTTCACTGGATATGGAGGGCCTTCCTAATTTCAATGAAACGTTCATCAACTTAAATGTTCAGAATTCAAAGTTCGATCCGCGCGATCTGTCTTTTCTTTTTAACGATCGTACACTTGATCGCTTGCGTCCGCTGGGTATACTTTCCATGCATGGACAATTTTTAGGATACCCTACCGACTTTGTAGCCAACGGTACATTCTCCGGTAAACTCGGAACGATACAATCCGATATAAACTTTAAAGTAAATGAAGACAACATTGACTTCTCGGTATATAAAGGAAAGCTGTCGCTGAAATCTTTTGACCTCGGCACCTATCTGAACGATACACTTTTCTATCAACGAGTAAGTCTTAGCGGACAGATCAGTGGCAAAGGATTGACGCAACGTACAGCGGATTTTCTTTTGAATGGCAAGATCAGCTCCATCGGTATCAAAGGGTATAATTATACTAACATCACAACAGATGCTCGTTTTGCTACTGGTTTATTCCGCGGGCTTGTAAAAATCAATGACCCTAATCTTGAGTTGACGGTTCTTGGCTCAATGGATCTTCGTGATGAACGAAATGAAATTAAATTCCAGGCGCAGTTGGACACAGCCTATCTAAATCGGTTAAAGTTATCGCGCGATAGTCTCTTTCTGCACGGTACAGTAGAAGCTGACTTCAGGGGATTAACATTAGATTCACTGCGCGGTTCAGCGAACGTACAAAACCTTGTGGTGCTATATCAAGGCAAAGAACTAAAGCTTGATAATATACAGTTGAATGCGCAGCGCGAAGAAGATCACCGGTTGTTTAAAATCCAATCTTCACTCGCAGATGTTGAAGCCCGTGGTAATTATTATTTCTCCGATATATCTTCCGATGTTCAGACGCTGGTGAAAGAAATTCTGCTGAACTTAAAAAATGACAAGCAACAAATTACAGAGTACTATAGCCAGAAATCACGCAGACCTAAATCTTACGAAGCACAAATTGCTATTGACCTGAAGAACATTAAACCGGTTACCGATTTATTCAATGTTGATTTCAGTATCTCACCACACACCAAGTTCGATGGTAAATTTACCAGTGGTCGTACTACAATCTTCAATATGTATTCGGAGTTTGATTCGCTCACGTTTGAGGGGAAGACTTTTATAAAGTCGAATATAGAGCTAACAGTATCGAAGATCTCGGATAGCACAAGTGTACTTTCGATGCTCACGGTTAATTCTGATAAACAAATTCTCAACAATAATCTACAGACTAGAAATTTACTGGCTGAAGCCATCTGGAATCGGAATCATATAGACTTTGCAATGGATGCTGACCATGATGGACAGACAAACTATATGCGTTTGCGTGGTGGTGTAGACTTTCAACAAGACAGTACTGTTATCTCTATGTTGCCTTCCGAATTGCAGTTGCTGGAACGGAAGTGGAACTTCGCCAGTAACAATTATATAGCGGTGAATGGAAGCGACTGGACATTCTCGAATCTTGCTTTACAGAATGAACAACAATCCATCAAGCTTGATGGACAGATTTCAAAAGATCCATCCAAAATAATTTCACTAAATATAGATAACCTCGAGTTGTCGTTGTTCAATGTACTTACCAATAAAAAGATTGCCGGCATTACCGATGCTAACGTAAGCCTTAGTAATTACTATTCCGAGCCGGTAATACAGAACGACATTGACATTAAGGATTTTACAGTTGATGATTTCCTGATCGGTGACATCAGAGGCAAAAACCAGTGGGATACTATAGCACATAAACTATATATAGATCTCTTTGTGGAACGTGCGGGTGCACGCATTGTAGATCTTACAGGCGACTATAACCCTTCGCGCAAAGACAGTCCGCTGGATATATCTGCCAAACTTGATAAAGCGGAGCTCAAAATCGCTCAGCCTTTTTTGCAGGAAATTTTTACGCAGATCGGAGGAACAATCTCCGGAGAATTCAAAATTACCGGAGAGCTGACCGATCCTGAAATTCGCGGTGAAGGAAATGTAGCAGACGGACAGATCATGATCAATTACCTGAAGACGCTTTACCGTTTTACAGGAATCATTGGCCTCACTCCTACCTCTATATTCTTTAAAGACATTGAGCTTACAGACATCTTACGAAACAAAGGGAAACTAAACGGTGCTATAACACACCGCGCTTTTTCATCGATGCAGATTAACATGGATGCTGACTTCCGAAACTTCCAGGTACTAAATACATCCATGAAAGATAACAGCCTCTTCTATGGGCAAGCCTATGCAACGGGAGATGTGAACCTGAGTGGTCCGCTTTCAAACCTTCGTATATCTTCGAATGCCCGCACTGAAAAAAATACACGTATATATGTTCCGCTGAATGGTTCCTCATCAGTAAATAAGAAAGAGTTCATTACGTTCGTAA
The DNA here is from genome assembly GCA_902168185.1 of uncultured Bacteroides sp. Taxonomy (GTDB): domain Bacteria; phylum Bacteroidota; class Bacteroidia; order Cytophagales; family Cyclobacteriaceae; genus Ohtaekwangia. Next base: position 55,737 of record CABHOV010000066.1, on the reverse strand, counting down.
ACTTCAAGGACACAACCTTTACAAAAACATCTCAGCAAAGTGTTCGCAAAAAAGTAAACATCACTGGTTTGTCATTTGACTTGAACCTCGATGTAACACCCGATGCATATTGTGAAATTATATTCGATATGAAATCCGGAGATATCATTCGAGGACGTGGCGTTGGCGATTTACGTTTACAACTTGATACCAAAGGTGAATTCAATATGTTCGGTCCTTTCGAGTTCACGGAAGGATGGTATAACTTTACCCTATACGACATCATCAATAAAGAATTTATCATTAAGAAAGGAAGTCGTATCACCTGGTATGGTGACCCGTATAAAGCTACGGTTGATATCGATGCTACCTATAACCAGTTAGCTTCCTTTGCTCCGTTGGCAACGATGAACGATCCTTCTATAAACATTACCGAATCACCACAACTTCAGCGCAGGTATCCGGTAATGGTTTTGCTTTCGCTGGATGGGCCCATGCTCTCTCCTGAAATCAACTTTGATATCACGGCTAAAGATCTTCCTAAAAATATACAGACCAATACACAAGCTATTAACCTTGACCTGCTTTTTACAGCATTTAAAAATAAACTTGACGAGCAGGAATTAAAGCGCCAGGTATTTAGTCTCATTGTATTACGCAAGTTCTCACCAGCCGAATCGCTGAGCACCAGCGGGTCTGTTGTAAACAGTTTGAGCGAATTGTTCTCGAACCAGCTTAGTCATTGGATGAGTCAGGTGGATGAAGATCTTGTGGTAGATGTAGATATAGGTTCGATGGACGCAGAGAGCTTCAATACTTTTCAGCTGCGGATGTCCTATACATTCCTCAACGGACGTTTACGCGTAACGGGAGATGGAACGTACAATACTTCCAATAACGCGACAACTTCTACTGGCACACAGCAAAATCCTTCGAGCTTGGCGGGAGACTGGACTGTAGACTATATGTTAACAGCGGATGGAAAATTACGTGTTAAAATGTATAGCCGCACAAACGTAAATCCGATTCTTAGCACGGTAAATAACCAAACGGCTATGACCACGGGCGCCAGCATTATCCATACACAAAGTTTTAACGAGATCAGAGATCTCTGGGTGTCTGAACGTAAAAAGAGAAAGAAACAACAATCCCAGGAAGGCACCCCGGATACCAACAAAGATGCAATCAAAGAAGAGGATGGCTCCGAATAAACTGCTGGTTATACTCTTCCTTATTCCGGGTTGTTTGTTTGCCCAGGGTGATTCATTGCAACAACCCGTTAACAAAAAAAGACTGCGTGCGCTCACGATAACTTCTGTTGCAGTATATAGCGGTTCACTCGCAGGGCTAAACCATCTCTGGTATAAAGATGCAGACCGGCAGTCTTTTCGATTCTTCAACGATAATGCAGAGTGGAAACAAGTAGACAAGCTTGGTCATTTTTACTCTGCATTTTATTTGAGCTATGCAGCTTCCCGTGGATTACAATGGAGTCATGTGCCTGCCAGCAAAGCAGACCTTATAGGCGCTATAGCTGGCTTCGCCGTGTTAGTACCCATTGAAATTTTTGATGGCTTCTCAGATGCGTACGGTGCCTCTACAGGCGACCTGATAGCAGACGCTGCCGGTGCTGCTTTCTATTTAGGCCAAACCCGGTTGTGGAAGCAGGTTCGTATATATCCCAAGTTTTCATTTCAACGGACAGGCTATGCGGCAATCCGTCCAACGGTGTTAGGCGATGGTTTGACGAGTGAAATCTTAAAAGATTATAATGGCCAGACGTACTGGTTATCGGTTGACATGGATAAATTCATTCGCTTTCCGAAATGGTTAAACCTCGCTGCCGGATATGGAGCACAAGGAATGATCTATGCACGCGACCGACAAAATATAGAAGCAGGATATAGGGACCCGTATCGGCAATATTACCTTTCGCTTGACTTCGATCTCAGCGCTATAAAAACACGATCGAAGGTTGTTAAAACACTAATTTTTGTAGCCAACATGATTAAAATACCGGCACCTGCAATTGAGTTTTCATCGCGTGGCACGCGCTTCCATGCGCTCCATTTTTAGTGTTGGCGATGCTTTACGAATGTGACGCTAAATTATTTACACACATTGATTTATAATACCAGTTCTAATTTCTAACTTCCATACAGAAACCCTAATCTCACTTTATATGGTAGAAACATTACCCGGCATTATGTATTATGTTGAGCAATATGCTGAACATATTGGTGGCCAGTACACCGACTACGATCATACTAAATCTGTGATTGTTGTACCGCTGAGTACAAGTCGTTTTCAAACGGTGTTGGCAAGCGTACAAACCAGTCCGGTCTCAGGCCGGGAGCAAGCACTTTTCACATCCAAAGTATGTGAGTTCCGTGCTGACTTAGATCTGAAAGCACTGCTTGAACGCAATGCCAGCTTCGACTATAGCAAGTTCATTATCGAAGATGGTTACGTGAAAGTTGAAGCTTCATGCCTCTCTGAGACTGTATCGGAAGAGCAGGTTCGTGAAATGATCCAGGAAGTAGCACAGTTAGCCGATCATTATGAAATGAAGCATACCGGAAGGGATATACATTAATTACGCTTAGTGGTTAATGTGAACCTCTAGTTATCAAGAAGAAATCATGACAGGGTAAATCTTAGCCTTCAACATGAAATCAAAAAAGCCTGAAATCTCATATTTCAGGCTTTTTGATTTTAAGCTTTAACCCCTTCGAATTGGCAGCGATAACTTGCAGTAAAGACCAAGTTTTGGCATATCCGATCAGAAGTCTGCAGACTTAATATATACTTTAGTATCAGTGATTATCTCATTTCAAGTATATATTGATTCAATGCTTCTATACTTACAGAAGACTATATATACCAGATCTCCATTACGCCAAGGCTGCAAATTTGTTTTCCAGATTCACCAGCCATTTTGTTCTTTTCTCCTGCGATACCATTTTTACCATATTTAAACTGATCCACTTACGATTTTTGTAACCGAGTTTCCAGAATGTTCCGAACATAAAGGCTCGCTTGATAGCGTTTCCAAACAAAGTGAAGTAAAGTATTTTTGGTGTGTTCATCGTAGTGATGAGCGTCACTCCTTTCACTTTGGTCCATAAAGGTTTCATCCGGGTGTTGCTCTCATTGGTATAGTCATACGCTACTCCTGGAAAAATTACTTTGTCTATAAACCCCTTCATCAATGCAGGCATCAGCTCCCACCAGATCGGAAAGATAAAAATCAAATGTTCGGCTTTCTCCAGTGTCTCTTTATATTCAATGACTTTGGAATCAACGGGTGATTTATCTCTGAAAGCTTTTAAATCCGCAGCAGTCATTACCGGATTAAAGCCATCGTTATCAAGATGAATAAGTACAACATCATGTTGTGCTTGTTGAAGCCCTTTTGTTACGGCATTTAAAATTGCATGACAGAAACTTCCGCTATACGGATGATTAAATACAATTACGACTCTCATTTTTGAACTTGTTTAAAATGTACAGGTGCAAAGCTGCGAAGGGCAGCACCCATGGAGCATTAACAATTGTAAAGAAATGACTATCGCCTGTTTCTTATTCGACTGAGTGAGACAGGGGTAATGCCCAGATAGGAAGCAATGTAATGCAGTGGAATTCTTTCTAAAATTTCCGGACGTTGCTTTATCAGTTCTTCATAACGTTTTTGTGGATTGTCTTTAATACGTGAAAGGAAAAGACGTTGATAGTATACAAGACGCTGAAAGGTGTGTTCCTCAATATATTTTTTAATACGGGGAGAACTATCAAGAATGAATTGAAAATCCTTTTTAGAAATGCTGTGAATAACACATGGCTCGATGCTTTCTAAACAAAATAAACTTGGCTGACTTGTTCTGAAACTCTCAATTAATGAAAGACCTTCTCCTTCCAGGAAGAACTGAAAAGTAACGTCTTTGCCGTTGTTGTTAAACCAGATACGCAGACATCCTTTCTCAATGAAGTAGGCGTTTTTTGAAATTTGCCCTTCACGTAAAAGCGTTGTTTTAGCAGGGATTGTCTGTCTCTTAAAAAGATGACTGAACTCGTTCCATTCACTTATGTTCACTGATATTATTTATAAAAATGCTCACGTTGCAGCTATGGCGCCTCAATCATGCTAATATACTATATCGATTCCCCGTATGGTCTTTAATGTACGTTTATGTTCCATCAGCTCTCTCATTTACAAATAAAAGCGCGAGGTATATCACCCGATAACGTTTAACGATACTACAGATAACATTCCACCAACAATTCGTAACTTTGCAACAGCAAGCCGCCTTATCGCTCTCGCAAGAGGGAGGAAAGTCCGGGCAACATAGGGCAGTGTACTTCCTAACAGGAAGGTCCTTCTGTATAATGCAGGGGGAACAGAGAGTGCCACAGAAAACAAACTACCTGATCCGGCTTGCCGGTTTAGGAAAAGGTGAAAAGGCGAGGTAAAAGCTCACCGCTCGGGTGGCGACATCCGGGGCATGGTAAACCTTACGCGTTGAAAGGTCAAATAGGCTTCGGTTTGGGGCGGCCCGTTCCACGTCTCGATTCGTTGAGCGTACCGAAGCGGGTAGACTGATTGATTCCGGTTGTGAAACCAGGAACAGATAAATGATAGGGACTCCTGCTTTTGCAGGATGACAGAACCCGGCTTATAAGCTTGCTATTTTTAAACCTGCTCCGCGAAAGCTTGGCAGGTTTATTTATTTTAGCGCGGTGAGAATTCCACTGCACAGAGTACACTAAGGAGACACAGCGTTACACAAAGTTTTTTTTCTTAGCGTTCCCCTGTTCAATGGATTTAGTAATCACTATAACGTTCACACACAACTCTACGAACTCACAACTCGAAGCTTAATTAAAAAGTATGGCAAAAATTCTCATCATCGAAGACGACAACAAGATCCGCGCAATATTAAAAGAGATTCTCGAAGAGAAAGAATACGAGGTGCAGGAAGCGCCTGATGGACTGGAAGGTTTAAAAAAACTCGAGCAAGGTAACTTCGACTTGTGTATCTGCGATATAAAAATGCCGAAGATGGATGGTCTCGAAGTATTGGAGAAAGCCAAGGAAGCAGGCATCGGTAGCAACTTCATTATTATATCGGCACACGGTACTATAGATGTAGCCGTGGAAGCTGTAAAAAAAGGTGCGTTCGATTTTTTGCAGAAGCCTTTTGACTTAGGAAGACTGGAAATAACACTGCGCAACGCGCTTGATAAAACGAACCTGGTAAAGGAAACGAAGACGCTCAAGAAAAAGATCTCGAAGAAATTCGAAATGATCGGTGAGTCTGCTCCTATAGCAGAAGTAAAGGAGATGATTGAAAAGGTGGCTCCTACCGATGCACGCGTGTTGGTGAATGGTCCAAATGGTTCAGGTAAAGAACTTGTGGCCCGATGGATTCATGAGAAGAGCAAGCGTGCAAACGGTCCGTTGGTTGAAGTGAATTGTGCTGCTATACCTTCGGAGCTTATTGAAAGTGAGTTGTTCGGACATGAGAAGGGTTCGTTTACTTCAGCGATTAAACAGCGGCTTGGCAAATTTGAACTCGCTGAAGGTGGCACGTTATTCCTGGACGAGATTGGCGATATGAGTTTATCCGCGCAAGCGAAAGTATTAAGAGCGCTGCAGGAGAATAAGATATCACGTGTGGGGGGGGACAAAGAGATCACCGTTAATGTACGGGTTGTAGCCGCTACCAATAAAGACCTGCGGAAAGAAATTGAAGAGAACCGCTTTCGCGAAGATCTATACCATCGCCTGAGCGTGATCGTAATTAAAGTACCGGCTCTTAATGACCGCAAGGAAGATATACCGTTGCTTGTAGATAAATTCCTGTCGGATATAGCAGATGAATATGGCGCAAAGAAAAAGACGATCAATACAAAAGCACTCGCACAACTAAAAGATCATAACTGGACGGGAAACATCCGCGAGCTGCGCAACGTGGTGGAAAGGCTAGTCATCATGAGTGGTGACGAGATCTCTACGGAGGATGTTAAGAAGTATATATAAGTCTATGCAAAGTAAAATCAGGATATATAGTATACAAGGCTATATATCCTGATTCATTCCAGTTCGCTCAGATCCCAAGCCTGGGAAGCATCATATAGAATGTTTCCATTTTTTACTTTCAACGGTGATGGTATATTATTCTCGTAAATAGAACCTGTACCTAAACCCTGCGGAATTGAAAGAGGGTAACTTGCCGTAAACTGACAGATCGCATTGAGTCCAATACTACTTTCCAACGCTGACGTAATCCACCAACCGATACCGGCTTTCTCTGCTATAGCAATCCATTCACGACAGCCGCTGATGCCGCCATGTAACGTTGGCTTCAGAATAATATACGCGGGCTTCAAGCGTGTCAATAAATCTTTTTTAGCATCTCCTTCTATATTGATTAACTCTTCATCAAACGCTATCGGTATAGGAGATTTTCGACATAGCTCTTCCATCTCCGGTAATCCTGCTTTGATAGGTTGTTCTATAGAGTGAATCTTGAATTTAGCGAGCTCCGTTAATTTGAAGAGTACTTCATCGGTTTTAAAACCACCGTTGGCATCCAGCCGTATCGTGAGCTGCTCACGGAAATAACGCTTGCGTATATACTCCAGCACATCACATTCCTTATCAAAATTCAATCCCCCTACTTTCAGTTTGATGCAGTTGAATCCCTGTGATACTTTATCGCCGATCTGATGCAGCATGAAATCAAGGTCTCCCATCCAGATCAATCCATTGATAGAAATAGGAGCTCCCTTTATAAATTCATTGTTAAAGATGATTCGTTTGCCACCGTTCTCCAGGTCTAGTAAAGCTGTCTCCAATCCAAAGGTTAATGAAGGGAAGCCTGGTGGTATCAGGTTGTGAAGGGATGACACATGGAGCGATTGAAGGCCGTTAACCTTTTTGAGGGTTTGTTCAAGCACCTGTTCAAAATCCGGGCGATCATCTATACTCAGTCCGGGAAGAGGCCCGCATTCTCCTATACCTGTGATCTGTGGTGCGGCATCATCCCACACCTTGATAAACCACGAAGTCTTGTCACGCATAATGCCGCGTGAGGTACGTGCCTTGAAATTGAATTGAAAAATCTTTTTCTGAAAGGATGCTTGTAGCGCCATGTTAAAAAAGGAAAAACGAAAATAGTGTTTTCGGATTAACTTTGAAGCGCTTATGAAAGAACTCAACATAAACGATTTTACATACGACTTGCCTGCCGATAGAATTGCATTGTATCCGCTGGATAAAAGAGATCAGTCGAAGCTGCTGGTATACCATAAAGGTGAGATCATGCATGAACAGTTCCGTTCGTTGGTAGACTTTCTTCCGGCTAGCACCATGCTGTTTTTCAACGATACAAAAGTTATTCCGGCACGACTTCACTTTGCAAAAGAAACCGGAGCATCCATCGAAGTATTTTTACTTCATCCGGTTACGCCATCATCGCTGTTGGCTGAAGCCATGCAAGCCCATGAGAAATGTACCTGGAAATGCACCATCGGTAATTTGAAACGCTGGAAGGACGATGTACTATATAAACTATTAGGCGATGCAACGCTCGAAGCCCGCCTCGTGAATCGTGAAGATGGTATAGTCGAGTTCCGCTGGAACCAGGGAATTTCATTTGCAGAAATCATTACACGTTCAGGCGAAACACCACTTCCCCCCTATCTGAAACGAAAACCGGAAAGCACAGATCGCGATCGTTATCAAACTGTATATGCGCACTATGAGGGCGCAGTGGCAGCACCTACTGCCGGACTACATTTTACGGACGAGGTGTTACAATCACTTCGTTCGAAAGGTATTCAAACCGACTACTTAACGCTTCACGTAAGTGCGGGAACATTTCAACCTGTAAAAGTTCAGAATGCAGTCGAGCATCCCATGCATACTGAGCAAGTACTTATTCGTAAAAGCAATCTTGATAATTTACTGAAAGATACATTCGTTGTTCCTGTCGGCACAACGTCCATGCGCACATTGGAAAGCTTGTACTGGTATGGTGTGAAGCTAAAGGAAGACCCGGATGCTATATTTACGATCAACCAACACGATCCATACCAATCCTATACTTCGCATCCGACCAGACAGGAAGCATTCAAATATATAGCAGCGTATATGGATCGTAAGAACCTGGATATTTTAACCGGAGAAACGTCAATCTATATTATGCCAGGCTATACGTTCCGTGTTTGCCAGGGTCTGGTTACAAATTTTCATCAGCCTGGCTCTACGCTGATTTTATTGGTGGCGGCTCTTGTTGGCGACCATTGGAAGAATATATATCAGCAGGCGCTGGAAAATGATTATCGCTTTTTAAGCTATGGTGACAGCTCATTGTTACTACCCTGACCAATTTATAGGATAGCAAAGACAGTTTATTTCAACAGTATATCTTTACGGAGTACACCGATCAAGCATTCGGCTCATATCCTGTTCATTTAAAAAACCGGAAGCGTGCTCAAGCAGCTGCAAAGACTCTGATAATATAACTGTTGTGGGAAAACTAAGGGTACCATTTTTCTTACCCAGCAGCTCTGCCAGTTCATGATACCCTCTTGAAGGTTTATACCCATAATGTTTGTTAAGAAAAATGATTTCCGTTTTACTCTCGGCATCTAATGAGACGGCATAAAATTGTCTGTCGATTTTATCCGTAACGGCCGGTGCTGTAAAAGTCCTTTCTTTTTGCAGAGTACAATATTTACACCATCCGGTATATATATAAATCAGCACCGGTCTTGGCTGAACTCTCATTTTTTCCTGCAGACTATCAAAACTTATCCAATCGACAACCTGGGTATATCCAGTATGGCTGCCGAGCAGTAAAGCACAAAAGAGTATACGATGCACGATCATCGGTTTACAGTATATCGAACGCCTAAAAATCCTCGGATACCTTGATTGGGAGCGAATACATACGAAGGGTCAAACGTAAGCGCATTCGGATTGTCAGGGGTTGCTACAACTTGTCCGTGATCATCGAATTGCACATTTTTATCGAACGGATCAAACGACCGGGCGATGCTATTGCTGGGAGGTGTATAGTTCAACAAATTTTTTATACCACCGTAAATTTCCCATCCTTTATCAAATTGTTTAGTGACCTGAATATTTTGAATACTCCACCACGGTGAGTACGCAGCCCGGTTGTCGAGGTTGCCGAGCAACGGTAAACGCATCGGACCATAAACGTTGCCGGTATAATCAATGGAGAATCCTGACGCATTGAAAATATACCCGATGCTCCATACTCCGGAGAAGCGCTCGGTTAACAACTGCCGCGAAGTAACACCGTTTTCTGTGATGGAAACATCCATCAGGGTTCCTCCTCCCAGAACCTTGAGACCGTTTTCCCACGAAACGTCCACGTTGAGAGAGACTCCCTTCGAGACAGCCGATCCATCCAGATTACTATAGATTATTTTATTAGGATCCGTTTCATAATCGGGTATAATACGATTGTTAAAGTACGTATAGAATGCACTTGCATCTAAGCCGATAAAAGTATTATTACCAGTATATATTTTCTTCACCAGGTTGACATTGCCATTCCATGATGTTTCAGGCTGTAACGATTCACTGAATATAACCTGGCGTGCACCGGTAAGTGCAGCGTGATCTTCCGTAAATACATTGGCCACACGATATCCGTTTCCGACACTGAGGCGAACTACGTTTTTCTTGTTAGGTGAACTCCATTTATAATTTGCGCGGGGTGATACTATATTTCCATGCAGACTGTTATAGTCATAGCGGATTCCCAATAAAAGCTTGTTATCTGCATTGATCATGATTTCATCCTGTACAAAGAGGCCTGGCAGATGTGTACCAGTAGCTTTATTACTCCCTTCTAAGCTTGCAGTAGCCGGAGTATTATCATCATAGAAAGTATAGCGATATGCAGCACCCAGCAACAAGTCATGTCGGGTTCCTGCATGTTTACTCCAGGTAAGCTGGCCAAAGCCTATATATTGATCTGCATTATAGGAAGTTGCTCCGTAGAATGAATTTTGCCTATGACCGTTTGTGCTGAATTGAAAATTTATATGTTCTTTTACCGGAAGCTGATAAAGGCCAAACATTTCCCAACGGCTGGTATATATACTCTCGCCGTAAATCTCATCACCGCCACGGTATATCTTTTTCCACCGCATGTCTCCGCCCCAGCGGTCTTCGTAATTATACCGTCCGGCCAATGTAAATATGCGGTTATCCTCCCGGTTAAAACTCCATTTATTGAAGATTGAAATTCTGTTTTGAAGTGTAACATCCGTAAAACCATCACCATTGTGGTCTGCCGGTTGCTGATAGTTAAAATAATTTATACCAATCAGCGACTCTGCTGCATTGCCTGCCTTCACTTTAAAACCAATATCTGTGTTGACCTCACCCCAGGAGGTACCAAACATATCTACAGAAACAGCAGGGGCAGCACTCGGTTTTTTAGTAATGATGTTAATCAATCCACCAACAGCTTCCGAACCATACAAGGTAGAGGCCGGGCCCTTTACAATCTCCATGCGTTCAATCAGTGACTGCGGTATACCTGTAAGACCATATACTGTGGAGAGGCCACTTACAATTGGCATACCATCGATCAGGATCATAGTATACGGACCCTCCAATCCATTAATATGTATATCTCCCGTGTTGCATACGTTGCAGTTCAGCTGTGGTCGTACACCATTTACATTCTGCAACGACTCAAACACAGAAGGAGTTGGGTTTGCTTTAAAAAAGGCAGAAGAGTATACCTCCACGGGCACCGGACTTTCGAGGCGACTTACTTCTTTCATGGTTCCCGATATCACAACTTCTTCCAACGCAGATGCTGATTCGGCTAATGTAATGTGAAGCACAACGGCCTCCTGCGCGGATACTATGACTTGCTTTGTCTGCGATTCGTAACCAATGGCAGAGACGCTAACGGTATATCTTCCATACGGGACATTGCTGATCGTAAACGATCCGTTTTGTCGGGTTATGCTTCCAAGCGCAGTATTTCTGATAACAACATTCGCAAATTCCAATGGCTGGCCACCAGTAACAACCGTACCGGAAATTGTGCCGGTCTGGGCAATGCTGAGCAGCGAGGAGAGTGTGAAGATGAGTATAAATAGATAATTCATATTTCTATGTTTAGAAATACAAATCTAAAAAGTTAGACTAATCTAAAAAATTAATTAGATATAATATTTGTATCTTTCATCAGAAATGTAACTTTCATGGCATCTCCTACTGAAGAAAATTACTTGAAAGCCTTGTTTAACCTGGCCAATGAAAAGGGTGAGATCAGTGTTTCTGATCTTGGTAATATGCTGCGCGTGAGCACACCCACTGTTAACAGCATGGTTAAAAAACTGCATGAACAGGGCTTGCTTACCTATGAAAAATACAGGCCGCTTTCCCTTACCAACAAAGGAAAAAAAGAGGCTGCCTTGATCATTCGTAAACACCGGCTTACGGAAATGTTCCTGGTAGAAAAGATGGGATTTGGTTGGGAAGCAGTACACGAAATTGCTGAACAGATCGAGCACATAAAATCGCCTGATTTTTTTGACCGGATGGATGAGATTTTAGGACATCCAACCAATGATCCGCATGGATCGCCTATCCCTGATAAGAATGGACGGATCGTTTGGAAATCTTACCAGAAGCTTGGGGATTGCAAACCAGGGGCTGTTGTCAAGTTAGCAGCCCTTACAAATTCGTCCGAAGAGTTCCTCAAGTATCTTAATGATAAGAAACTTAGTTTGGGCTTATCGATCAAGATTGATTCCATAGAGCGCTTTGATGGCAGCATGACGGTTTCATATCTAAAAAATCAACGTCAAACTTTAAGTGCGGTAGTATGTGAAAAGCTTCTTGTGGAAAGTTAAGCGCTCATTCTGCCAAACATCTATAAAAAAAATAGCAGGAGAAAATATATTCTCCTGCTAAGTATACATATCAGGCGATGCCTGTTACTGTTTCTTTATTTCTTCACCGTTCAAATCCACAATTCTTACTTCTACCCTTCTTCCCTCTTCTTTGGTAGTAGCTACATCTTTTGTTGCTCCATATCCTTTGGCAACAATACGTCTTCTTACAACGCCTTTGTGGTTAAAGTAATCCAGAATAGCGATGGCGCGTTTGTTGGATAATTCACGGTTCATTTCTTCTGTACCTTCCGAAGAAGCAAAGCCGGAAATCTCCACACCCAGATCAGGATATTTAGCTAATTCGGCAAGCACTATATCTAACTGAGCTTTATACTGCGGCTTCAAATCGCTCTTTCCTGCATCGAAGTATATCTTGGCTGCCTTGCTAAGCGCTGCTTTATCAAAGTTTGATTTTTTGTTGGCAAGCTCCTTCTGTTTTTTTGCTTCCTCATTGAACACAAAAGTCGGCAACGAGAATATAGTCTTTCCGTCTACTTTCTTTTGCTCAAATTTACTTTCGTCACTTTCATCGTAGTAATATGTGCGGGTAGCAACTTCAATTTTCGAGTTCTCCTTTTCATTGAAGTTTACATCTTCAATCGGATTTTTCATCTGGATAAGATCTGTCAGGTAATTTATACCTTCCTTATCACCTGAAGCCATCAGGTCAAGCATCAAATCATATACATCTACATTTCCAGTCTGCACAAGTTTAGCTTCATGTGTCTTCCGTAAATTACTTTTCACATCCTGATCAGTATCATAGAAAGCATTTTTCACCTGTACTTCCTGTCCTACCACAACATCAAATTGCTTGATCGTTTTAAGATTGATCATCTGGTATAGCTCATAGAAATAGCTCTGGTTGGGAATGTTGATGTTTAAGGTATACGGTAAAAATCCTTCCGACTCAATCACAATATCATAATCGGTGGCCGGAGGAAGAATTACCAGGTAATCTCCTGTTTCCGGATCCGGGTCATACACGAAGTCAAGTTTCCGATCAGTTTTGTTGTCGATCACATAAAGTTTGGTCGGCATCGGTTTACCCGTCTCAGCATTCAGAATTTTACCCTTGATCATAGTCAAAGGTATATTCGCTGATTCGGCTGGCAGATCCATATAGTATATATCCTGACCACCCTGTCCTCCTTTTCGATCTGAAGAGAAGTATGCACGTGTTCCATCGGCAATGAGCGTAAAGTAATTATCATTGGCCGTTGTGTTCACCGGATAGCCCATATTCTCAGGCGAGCTCCACGTCTTATCCAATAACTTTGAAACGAAGATGTCGCGTCCCCCCATCGAGTTGTGCCCGTCAGAAGTAAAGAACAATGTCTTTTGATCCGGGTGAATGAAAGGTGCATCTTCATTTGCCTTCGAGTTCACGGGAGCTCCAAGGTTTACGGGGTTACTCCAGGTTCCATTCGACTGTAATATAGTCTTGTATATATCCAAGCCACCCAGGCCACCGAGGCGATCACTGGCGAAATATATAGTCTTTCCATCCGGAGTAATGCTGGCCGTTGATTCCAGGAATTTTGGTGTGTTGATGTTGGGGGTAAGTAAACCCGGTTTTCCCCAGGTTTCACCAGATTTTGTGATCTGGTAAAGTCCACCCGGATCCGTTGAGCCACCCATAAAGATGAGCATCTTCTGTCCATCGGGAGATATACCTGCAGTACCTACGTTGTAATCGTGTGCTATAGGAATTACTCTCGGTTCACTCCATGAGCCCTGGTTGTTATAGGCTATATAGATCTCTTCAATAAACTTATCACCGGTGCGGGTCTTCCCTGTATTCGGGCGAAGTGCAGTATACGCCATCACGCTTTCATCAGCAGACACCACCGGGTTATACTCGGTATATTTCGTATTGACCAGAGAATTAAAATAGTTGATTTTAAAATTGCGGGGCACCGACATTAACGCTACAGCATTATGGCTGGTCTGAATCGCTTCATCGGCCATTGCCAGTGCTTTCTTATCGGCTTTGTTACTTACCTCGCGGAATTTTGTAAAGTTCTCGATCGCCTTTGAAAGGTTCTCATCTTTCAGATATATAGAACCCAATTCATAATATAGTGCTGTAGGCCAGCCCTTACCATTTTTGATGGCGAACTCAAAGTATGGGATCGCTTTGATCTGTTCATTGAGCTCCGGTGATTTTTCATAGCACACACCTGTTTTATAGTGCACCATCGGATCTTTTTCACCTGCCTGAATGGCTTCCAAAAATTTCGGAAGGGCTGCATCATAACTCTTCACACTGAAATACCGTTCGGCCTCTGCCAATGCTTTGGAATTCTGAGCATACGAAGCTGTTGCAAAAAGTGAAAAAAGCAACACGTAAATGGTCTTCTTAATCATATGTTAACTGTATTTTACTTTCAATACTACAAAGATTATGCGCGACTATATTTTGTTTTTTAAGCTATACCTTACACTCCCTGCACTTGCGTGACGCGCCTGACACCTATTTGAACGCTCATAAAGCATTACTTTCGATTAAAGTACTTAAAAAGTATAACGTCAAACAATTTAATATAACCTAAAATAATGCGCCTTATAGGATTTTAGTTGGAATATTACCAATTTTAGGACTATTGGGCGAATTGCATGAGGGCACAAATACTTCAATTTCTGGATGTTAAGAGCGGTGAAGGCAGTCGTGTAGGCCTTCTCGTGATGATGAGCTTTTTCATGGGCTTTTTTTTAGCCACAATTAGCGTTGCATCTCAAACACTTTTTCTACAACATTTTGATGAAAAGGCAGATCTTCCTATAGCACTTTTGGTCTCGGGTGCGTTTGGTCTGGTCGCAACAATTCTTTACAATTTCCTTCAAAACAGAATCTCGTTTCCTTCTTTGGCGATTCTTAGTCTTTTGGTAATCACCGTCTTAACAGCATTTATAGAGTTCGGTGAATCGTTCTTCAGCGACTCCAACACCATCTTCTTTCTCGGCTTTACGCAGATCATTCCCTTTTCTTTTATACTATATCTGAACTTCTGGGGAGCCTTCGGCCGTCTCTTCAACCTGCGTCAATCCAAACGATTAGTGGGTACCGTGGATATGGGGGCTTTGATCGCTTCGTTCATAGCATTCTTCTCAATCCCCCAATTGCTTGACCCCAAGATTTTCTTCGAAGGTTCAGAGGGCATTTCAGTTGAATCGCTCTATACGATATCACTCGTCTGCGCGGTTCTGTTCCTGATAACATTCATTTTCCTTTCCATCAAATACCTGAGCAAAGGCAGAACGTTCGCAGAAGAAAAAGCGATGTATCAAAAACTTCGCTTCAACGACTTCCGTCAAAACCGCTATATATTTTACATGTCGTTGTTTGTTGTGGCCTCCATGATGGCGCTGAACTTCGTTGACTATTCGTTCCTGAACGTTACAACTCTCTTCTTCACAGATCAGGAGCGCCTGGGAAGTTTCATCAGTTATTTTGAAATGACCATTGTCATTTTCAGTTTCTTATTCCAAACCCTTGCTACAGACCGCATCATTCAGGAATACGGTATGCGTGTAGCCTTGCTCGTTAGCCCGTTGCTAATTGGACTTTTTACACTTGCCGCCATCGGCCTGGGTCTTATCTTCGGATACTCACCGACCGATAACCTGTTCGTAATCTTCTTCCTGGTTATTGCAGTCAGTAAATTATTTACGCGATCGCTGAAGGATTCACTCGACAACCCTGCCTTCAAGCTTTATCTGCTGCCGATTGAAAGTCATATGCGCATCGATGTACAGACCAAGATTGAAGGGCTTGTAACTGCTTTTGCAAGTTTACTTGCTGGTGCGCTGATCATTCTTATCAACCGTGTTGAACTGTTCGACCTCCTCTATATATCTATCTTTACCTTCCCATTGCTCATCATCTGGTATATCGTTGCAAACCGGATGCACGTCAACTATCGGTATACATTGCAGGAAACGCTTTCGCGGAATAAGTCCCGAATATCAGGCAAGTCAGAACGGAAATATACTGTGAGCACAGTACTTGAAAAAGAAATAAACAGCACAGCCGAAGACAAAGTATTGTATGGCTTAACGTTGATGGAAAAGCTTGAGCCCGCTGTTTTTGAAACTACAATTACACGCCTTGCCAGTAGTGAATCATCTATCATTCGTAAATACGCGTTGGAAAAAATTCAGGCGCTAGGACTTCAGACTGATTCGAATAAAACTGAAATACGCTCGCTAGCGGAAAGAGCTTATGGTGATCTGGAAGACAGTGATCTTCTTTCTATATCCCCTGAGAAACTTTTAAAGCTCAGCAAATCTGTCAAACAAGGCGACCGTATCCTGGCTACAAAACTTCTCCGGAAACTTATAGGTCAGAAAACAATTTTCATTCTATTGGAATTGCTTCGTGATGCAGATCCTAAAGTTCGGTATGAAGCACTCTATACTTCACGCAAAGTAAAGCGTCAGGAAACCTGGCCTGTACTAATTGAATTGTTAGGATCTCCTTCCTATAGTCATCACGCAGCCGCTGCATTAAAAGAAGTAGGTGAATCAGTACTGCCAACGCTTGAATCTGCTTTTCATAAATCAGGACAAAGCGACCTGGTGATGCTGCGTATCGTACAGATCATGGGCCGCATTGGCGGACGCTATTCTTTACAGCTGCAATGGAAAAAAGCAGATTACCCGGATAAGCGTATCGTGAAGCAGATATTATACTCGCTTCGATATTTGAACTACCAGGCTCGCGGAAGAGAAGTTCGCGATGTACTCAACCTCCTCGAAAGCGAAATCGGTAAAGCGATCTGGAACCTGGCTGCACTGGATGAACTTTCGGATGCTCCTGAATTTTTCTTCCTGAAGCAAGCACTACAGGAAGAAGTGTCCGATAACTACGACCAGATATATATGTTACTGTCGATCCTGTACGATCCTCAGTCGGTACAGCTGGTGCGTGAAAACATTGAGACACGCGAACCCGACAACATTGCTTTTGCTATGGAGTTGCTCGATTTGTTTATCGACCAGGAGTTAAAACCAAAGTTACTTCCGTTACTGGATGACTCTCCTACACCGGTAAAACTCAAACATCTTCAGCTACATTTTGCGCGTGAAAGTTATAATCCCATCCAGGTTATAAACTATATATTGAACCGCGACTTCAATTTAAATAACCGTTGGACAAAGGCATGTGCTGTACACGCTTCTGCCTTCATTCCGGATTTCAGAATCAGCCGCGGTCTCATTGCACAAATGTTCAATAAAGACAAGCTTTTACAGGAAACGGCTGCGTGGGTAATCTATCACAAAGACCGGAAAGCTTACAATGATATACTCGAGCGTTTACCTGAACGTGACAAGAAATTTATAGACTCTTCCATTGAGAACAACCAGCTATTGGATGGATTGAATGATGGCTTCTTCTTGTGGATTGAGATGGTGATGTTTATCAAACAGATGCCTAACTTCAAGGATATCCACGGAGCGTTACTCAGTGATCTGGCAGATAAAATAACTCCACTGGATCTTGATTTTGCAGAGAAGATCAAGTTTAATCATGATGCACACAATGCTCCTTTGTTGTTGGTAGCTTTTGGCAGCGTGAAGCTCAAGAATAACGGTACGGAGATTACTACCCTCAAGCAAGGCAGTATTTATGGAGAACTTTTCAGCGATGGATATGTAGTTCCGGTTCAGGAAATAGAAGCGACTGAAAGGTCTGTTGTATTTAAAGTAAACCTGATGGACTTCTATTTCGTAATGGCAAATCACCATGAACTTGTTCAGGGGCTGATCCGAAATATGAATGAAGAAAATAAACACCCAATACCTCAACCTTAATCTATAAATTAACCTATACCTCCTCACCCATGGCCTTTGATATTGACGTACTCATCGTGTTCGCAGATCGCGACAATGAGACTACCGGGAAGAACGAACCGGGCTGGGTTTCGCATTTCAAAAAATTCCTGGAGTTAATGCTTACGCAGGTACTTGGCGAGAAACCTAACATTATACTCAAAGGAGAGTATGATACGATGACTTCTCCGCAGCTTGACAATGTGGGAGTATTGATCCCTATACTTTCAAAAGATTTTATCCAATCCGGTGGCTGTCTCGATCACGTAGAAGCTTTCTATAAAGCTATTGAGCCGAATGTTAAAAACAGGAATCGTGTTTTTAAAGTATTCAGAACTCCGCTCAATGTACTGGAGCAACCTCCGCGGTTACGCGAGCTTCTCGGATACGAAATGTATCAGCTCGATCCGGATTCAGGTGAGATCCGCGAGTATACCGATTACTTCAGCACAGAAGCCGAGCGACAGTACTGGATGAAGATGGTTGACCTGGCGTATGACATCTATGAAATCCTCCTCTTCCTGAAAGACAGCTCCTCCCCTGCAGAAATAAAGAATATATATAAGAGAAAAACTATATACCTGGCAGAGACCGGCCATGATTTGTCTGTGCAGCGTAACATCATCAAGCGTGAGTTACAACGCCATGGCTATAACATTTTACCTAACCAGACGCTTCCCGGAAATGTAGGTGACTTTGAAAAAGTGGTACGCAGAGGACTCGATGAATCCAGTCTCTCAATCCATTTGATTGGAAGCGCCTATGGCGAAATCCCGGAAGGTGCCGATAAATCCGTTGTGGACATACAAAATAAACTTGCTGCCGAGAAGAGTATACAATCAAAAGAAAACAATCAGGAGTTTACGCGACTCATTTGGATCTCTCCAAACCTGACGCATGCCAGTGAACGCCAGAAAGCATTCATTGAAAATATAAAACGTGATGTAGAGGCACAGGAAGGTGCCGAGATCTTACAAACACCACTGGAAGATTTCAAGAACATTATGCGTGAAGAACTGGAAGAGGCGAGCGATAAAAAGATTACGCCGGAAACAGGAGGACGTTCTATTTATTTCATGCATGATAAAATAGATCACAACGAAGCAAAACCGTTTATTGAAATTCTTGAGAAGTCAGGCTTCGAAGTATTGATCCCTGAATTTGAAGGCGAGCTTCTTGAACTCAGGCAAAAGCATATAGAGAATCTGCGCAAACTTGATGGTGCTATAATCTATAAAGGAAAAGTAAATGAGCAGTGGGTGCGCATGAAGGCCCTCGACCTTCTGAAGGCTCCTGGCTTTGGTCGTAAAAAACCAATTGTAGCAAAAGCCATTGTTACAGCAGCGGGCTCATCTATGAATGCAGAAAACTATAAAAATCAGAACCTGCGTGTTATCGATGGAAACTATGACACGACAGCATTGATCCAGAATTTTTTACAGGAATTTAAAGCCTAACCATGCGTGAGGTAACCGTTGATACGTTGACCGCAAATCCATTCCCGGGTCTGCGGCCTTTTAAGATTGAAGAAAGTCATCTCTTCTTTGGCCGTGAAGGACAAAGTGATGAGGTACTGCTCAAGCTTTCGAAGAATCGCTTCGTTGGTGTGATCGGTCCTTCAGGAAGTGGTAAATCTTCTTTCATTTATTGTGGTGTGATGCCGATCCTCTACGGAGGATTTCTGACTGATGCAAGCCCCAACTGGGAGGTGGTTGTAACACGACCTGGTGCAGGCCCTATCGATAATTTGGCAGAGGCACTTCTGAAAAACAATCCGGAGTATATAGCTGCCGAAACGGAAGAGAAGAAAATTAAACGTACCATCTTCTCAACATTGCTTCGAAGCAGTTCGCTGGGATTGGTTGAGGCGATTGAACAAACGCGTAAGGAAGCAGATGTCAATTACCTTGTACTGGTCGATCAGTTCGAAGAACTCTTCCGCTTTAAAGAAGGACATGACAGCAACTCTGTAAATGAAACGCTCGCGTTCGTAAACCTGCTGATAGAGGCTGCCAATTATCCGGATGCCCCTATATATGTAGCGATCACGATGCGCTCTGATTTTATCGGAGACTGCGCGCAGTTCCCTGAACTCACGCGTAAGATAAATGATAGCCATTACCTGATACCTCAACTTACGCGCGATCAAAAACGAAAAGCGATTGAAGGTCCGGTAGCAGTAGGTGGTGCTACTATAGCACCGCGCCTGGTTCAGCAATTATTGAATGACCTTGGAGATAATCCCGATCAGCTTCCTATTCTTCAGCACGCCTTGATGCGTACCTGGAGTTACTGGTCTGCATACCGTGACTTCGAGGAAGAGAATGTTGACTTAAAACATTACGAAGCTATCGGTACGATGTCAGAAGCATTGTCGCAACACGCGAACGAAGCCTTTGACGAATTGGATGAAGATCAGAAACGTATCTGCGAATTGTTGTTCAAAGCGATCACCGAAAAACGTGGTGAGAACTTTGGTATACGCAGGCCTACAAGATTAAATGAAATTGCATCTATAGCGGATGTATCCGAACAAGATGTTATTGGTGTTATTGATTTGTTCCGTGAACAAGGACGCTCACTGTTGACACCTGCCCATGGATCTGCCATCACCTCGAAGTCGATGGTTGATATATCACACGAAAGTTTGATGCGTATATGGGTACGGTTGAAAAACTGGGTAGACGATGAAGCGGATGCAGTACAGATGTATACCCGGCTTGCAGAAGCAGCCGCGATGCACCAGGTAGGCAAAGCCGGTTTATGGCGTCCACCAGATTTACAGCTGGCGCTTAACTGGCAGGCCAAGCATAAACCTACACTCGTGTGGGGACAACGCTATAACCCTGCATTCGAGCGCACCATGATCTTCCTCGAGTACTCGAAGAAGGAGTGGGAAACCGAGCAACGGATTAAAGAACTTGAACAGAAACGAAAACTTAAACGTGCGCGTATTGTAGCATTAGTACTGGGAACAGCTGTAGTTATTTGTCTCCTGTTTTTGATGTATGCCTTTGTTCAAAAGTCAGAGGCCGACAAACAATTCAATCGTGCAGAAGTGCAGCGTTTACAAGCTGAGAAAAATGCTGAAGCTGCTCGTCAAGCAGAGAAAGAAGCGGACGAAAAAAGAGTTGAAGCCGAGAAAGCGCGTGAAGCCGCTCTTGCTGCGAAGGAAGCGGAAGCAAAACAGCGTGAACTTGCAGAGGCTGCCGAACGAGCTGCTATTCAAAATGCGGAACTTGCAAAACGCAACGCCCAGGCTGCACGCAGAAATGCGGAAGAAGCCCGTGTCAACGCGCAACGTGCACAGACCAATGAAAAGATCGCCAAAGAGCAGGAACTTATCGCGATTCGAAATGCAGCAGAAGCATTGCGTCAACGCTATATAGCGCAGGCAAAGGCGATGGCCGTAAAATCAAAAGAGCTTAACGATGTAGAGCAACAAGCTCTTATCGCACAGCAGGCTTTTAAATTTAATTCGGAACACGAAGGGTACGTATATGATAACGATATCTATAACGGCTTGTACTTTGCGCTGAAAAAACAAGATCACGCGCTTACGAAAAGTCTGGAAGCACACGAACGTGGCGCAGCCCGGGCTTTGGTTACAAGGCTTGCAAACAATACTATATATTCAGCAGGTAGCGATGGAAAGATCATACGCTGGAACGAGCAAGGCAACCAGTGGAAATCTGAAATACTGATCACGCAGGCAAACTATCAATACTATTCTCTGGATGTTAGTCCGGATGGAAACTGGCTGGTAGCCTCAGGGTTGAATACACAAAACGAGTTGAAGAACTATGTTGAGTTGTTCAATCTGAATAACATGTCGGCATCTCCCAAGAAAATTGAGGGGTACACTTACGCGATCGAGAATTTGAATTTTACGCCTGACAATAAAGGATTCTTTGCTCGTGATAATTCTGGAAAGAGTATTCGTTATTCCGATTTATCGAAAAGCCAGGAAGTGATAAACTCCAAAGTAAAGATCAACGCTATAGATCTCAGTACGGATGGAACTAAACTTGCCGGTGCGGGTGAGAACGGCAGCCTATATATATGGGATGTAAAAAACAATTACGCAGTAACGGAGATCAAAGATCTTGGCCCTCACCTTACTGCAGTAACGTTTGCTTCGGAAGGAAGACGAATTGTTATCGGGGATAATACCGGAGTTGTTAAAATTTTCGACAGCCAGACTGGAATGGTAATCCGTATACTCTCAGGCCATACTTCTTCTATCGAGCAGATACGTTTTAATCACACAGGATCTTTCATGGCTACTGCCAGCAAAGACAAAACTGTACGTCTCTGGAATATAAACCGGTTGAAGGAACAACCTATAGTATTAAGCGATCACAGTGACTGGGTATGGAGCGTTGCCTTTACACCGGATGATGAGCAGTTGCTTGCCAGCGTTCACAGTTCAACTGAAACTGTAAAAGGAATCGAGCACACCATCCATGCATGGCCTACCAAGATTCCGGTTATGTCAACTATACTCTGCGAAAAAGTTAAACGAAACATCAATAAAGACGAGTGGGAAATTTTTGTGGGTGATGACTTGCCTTACGAATCGACTTGTGCTGCGTTGCCACCCAATAATAATTGATTGCGCATGAAAAGACTTCTACCCTTTTTTATTCTTGTCCTTCTTCTCTCCAGCGAAAGCTTTGCACAATTAACTTCATGTGCGCAGACGCTTCGCTTAGCACGCTCTACCTACGAGCAAGGACGCTTGCATGAAATACCAGCATTACTCGAGAAATGTGTCGCCAGCGGGTTCTCTCAACAGGAAAAAGTAGAAGCTTATAAACTTCTATGTTTATCCTATATATACCTGGAGGAACCGGAGAAAGCTGATGAAGCGATGTTGAACCTGCTTCGTACTGATCATTACTTTGAAATCAACCGAAGCACAGACCCTGCAGAGTTTATTGCACTCTATAACACATTCAGAACAAAACCAATTTATCGCATTGGTGGCAAGCTTGGTGTTAACGCCAGCACACCCAATGTAGTAACGGCCGTAGAAGCCAACGATGGCAAAAGTGAGTATGGCTATAAGATCGGCTTACAGCTTCATTTTACAGGAGAAATTCCTTTCGGGAAAAATTTAGTATTGAACCCTGAGCTCGGACTCGTGCAGCGTAAATTTGAATATACCAATCGTGTCAATTTCACAGACACTACATTTACGACACTCGCCCAGGAAAATCAAACATGGCTATCCTTACCCATTAGCCTCCGCTATCAATTCAACAAGATAAAATTCAAACCCTATATAGCTATAGGAGTTGAAGCGGATTACCTGCTGAGCTCTTCCCTGAGTGGAAGCAGAACGCGAAAGGGATATCAGTTCATTGAAGAGAAATCATTTGATATTACACCCGAGCGCGAGAAATTCAACCTCAGTGCTATTCTTTCAGCAGGAGCGCATTTCACATTAGGTGGTGGTTACATTATCACTGAAGTACGCTTTCTGTATGGCATTACCAAAATCAACTCCGCCAAGACTGCTTTCGGTGTCGACAGCAGTTTACCATTCGAATATGGCTACGCTGACAGCACCTATAAACTGAACTCCCTGGCTGTTACTGCAGGGTACGTTCACAACATCTTCAACCCGAAAAAACTGAACAAAAGAAAATGAGCTTACGGATTTGTCTACTAGGGCTTTTGATATGTTGCTGGGCTTGTAATAATATAGAAGATGCTAAGCCGGAAAATCGAAATACATTCATCCGGTTTTACGAGGCAGCGCACAATGTATATGGAATCACAGCTGAAGAAGTCGATGGAGGGTTTGTTATCCTCGGAAACGAGTTATTGGCCAATGGGAATCAAAACAGCTTATTCATCCGCACGAACGAATACGGAGAGAAAATCGCAGATGACGTTGTGTTACCGGATGGTTATGCAAAAGGGTTAAAGGTAACATCTGACGGTTACTACATTATCGGTGACAGTATAAAATCGAACCTTGAATCAAGTGATATATCTGTGTATGACCTGGTTGTATACTCTGCCCGCTTGTTCAAGTTAGATCTAACAGGCACGATTGTGAAAAAGGTAGTCCTTGCTGATAAAAAGAACAGCTCCAATATTACCGATATCCACGGAGGCTCGGTTACACTAAGCGCTCAGAACGAAGTGATCGTGCTTGGTTCATTCAAGAATGCCGGCCTGTCCACAACAGAGAGACCTTATCTCGCAGCACTCGATCCATCTTCACTGGATACCATCTGGTCAAAGACCTACGATGTTCTGGATCGCGACTATGTCAATTCCAAATCGCTACATATAGCACCTTCGGGAAAAATCATTTGGGCCACCGCTTTGCTGAAAGAAAATCAAAACTTCTCACGCTCCTATCTCGGTATACCCTATATCCAGGAAAATTCTACGTTTGAAAATTTTTCACAATACGGTGAACAAACCGATCAGCAGTTATATGCGAACGACATTCAACCTTCGGAGTCTGTTGCTTTCGGGTATGGAGTGATTGGCACCTATGCATCCCCTACTGGCGCCAATGGAAATATGTTTTTCATTCGTGTAAACCAGCAGGGAAATATCATAGAAGGAAGCGAGCGTTATTTTGATGGTGAACGATTTCTAACGGACAACACATCTGTGAATGCAGAGGTATCGTCAAGCGATGATACAGGAGATGCGCTCACCTCCACACGCGATGGTGGCTTTATACTGGCCGGCACTGTTCTTACAACGCCAAGCCTGGGTAAAGGTGGAAAAGATATTCTGCTGGTAAAGATCGATAGTCAAGGCAATGTACAGTGGACCAAAGTACTTGGTGGATCCGGCAATGAAACCGTTAACAGTATCCGGGAAACATCCGATGGTGGTTTACTGATCTGTGGATCAAATGACTTATCCGGGTTGTCTTCCATCTTTATAATGAAAACTGATATGAACGGTGAGTTGAAAGACTGATCGTTATCGATATATAGTTATAGTACAACCTATCCTGCA
The DNA here is from genome assembly GCA_902168185.1 of uncultured Bacteroides sp. Classification (GTDB taxonomy): domain Bacteria; phylum Bacteroidota; class Bacteroidia; order Cytophagales; family Cyclobacteriaceae; genus Ohtaekwangia. The sequence goes on along the minus strand of CABHOV010000066.1, from coordinate 30,966 downwards.
AGGAAGCTTATATAGTTTACAAACCCTTATTATTCAAGTTATGAATAATTCTACCAAGAAGATTCTTCTGATTTTTTGTCTTTCAATTATAGGACTCCATGCTTTTGCACAGGAGCCCACTTCACATCCTACCGGATTTGCGGCTGTAACACAAAGTGGTGGTACTTCCATCACCTTGAACTGGACAGGTTCTATAGGCGCAAACCTGCCAAGTGACTATATAATTCTGGTACGCGTAGTCCCTTCCGGAACATTCACTGCAATAGCCGATAACAGCACTATAGCAAATGATAATGACCTGACGGATAATGCAGGAGCTCAAAATGTAACCCATGCTGTAGGTGCCAACACCTATACATGGACCGGCCTTCCTCTGAATACTGATTTCGAATTCACTATATATCCTTATAAAACAGGTGGTGCTACTAATCCAGACTATAAAACATCTCCCGCAGCCCCTATTGCTACAGCCTCTACCAAAGTTCCGACAGTAACAAGTCCAACAGCTACAGGTGTTAATGAAATTGATGCAACACTGGGTGGTACTGTTACTTCAAATGGTGGTAACGCTTTAACAGAACGCGGTACGGTATGGAAAACAAGTGCCGGTGTTACTATTGCCGATAACAAGCAATCGGAAGGTGGCACTACGGTGAGTGCTTTTACGCATGCTCGCACAGGCTTGCCATCGGGCACCCGAATATTTTATGCTGCCTATGCCACGAACGTTGCGGGCACAGCGCTTTCTTCAGAGTCTTCGTTTTATACCTACTCAACTTTACCAGGTGGCCAACCTGCATCTGTTACAGCTACCGCAGTAAGCAGCAGTCAGATCAATCTTACATTTTCAGCATTCAGCACGCTTACGAATACAAATGGTTATGTAATTCTTCGTAGAGTTGGTTCAGGACCTTCTACAGCAAGTGTACAGGACGGTGTAGCACCTACATCGCTGGCATTAGGGGCAAGTACATATGTAACTACGATTACCAATTCAGGCACAACTACTTTCAACGACACAGGACTTGGTGCAGGCACTGATTACTATTACTCGGTTATACCGTTCAACTGGAATACCACAAATCCGGAAACCTATAACTATAGGACATCAGGAGGTTTCACGACTGATAACGATGTTACATTCTCGGGTACATCTGATATAACTTTTACGGGAGGTACTACTGCTTCTATCTCGTATAAGAATTACCAAAGCGGGTCGATTGCAGACAATCAAAGTAACAGTCTTACTCTTGCCGATTTTACAATTCGCGATGGTGGTGGCTCTGCTGATCCTGATACAAAAACAACAATCGTAAACTCTATAACAGTACAAATTGCAAACTTTGCCAACGTAAGATCCATTGCACTCTTCAATGATGATACCGATACTGAAATACCGGGCACCGAGCAAACTGTTAGTGGTGCGAATGTAACCTTCACGCCAACGACCCCTATAACGGTTGCTGATGATGGAACTTTTAACATTAATGTACGCGCTACATTTCAGCAAACTGTTACGGATAAACAAACCATTCACATCACTATTACAGGTGTATCGGCTGGTGCTGCAGGGTCAGGTTTTGCAAGTGCGAATGCTGGCGGTGCATCCACTACAACTGCGGGTACAACGAACCAAATCAATGTGACTGCAAGTAAATTAGTTTTTCAGGCAAACCCACCGACTACACCGATCAGTACCAACTTCAGTCTCACAGTGCGTGCCCTGGATTCCAATCCTTACAACAACCTTGATCTTGACTATACCGGACAAATTGATCTTACGGGATCCGGAGGTTCAGGAGTATTATCAAGTGGTGCTCAACCGTTGAATCCGAGCCTTGTGGCAGGACAATATACATGGACACAACTACAGTTCAACCTGGCCGGTACCTATACGCTTGATGCTTTTGATGATTTGCATGGTGATGTATTAAATGATGCTACGGGCACAGTAGTGATCAGCAGTGCCGGTGTTAACATAACAAAACCAGCCACGCTTAATCTTTGCTATGGCGGATCATTTCAAACCTTGGGCAACATTGTAATTACAGAAGCTGACCCGGGTGATTTTGCCAACAACGGTACATCTTCTTTTTCGCTCGCATTACCAACCGGTTTTATTTTCGACCAAACCGTTACAACGGCACCGGTAGTGGGTGGTGGCTCCGATATATCTGCTCCAACAACTTTAAGTTATCCGGGCGAAAACGTTGTTCAATTCAGCTATAACATTAGCGGAACATCCAACATCAATACGATTACAATCTCCGGTTTAAAAATTCGTTATCCGGGATCAACAGCACCTGCCAGCACGAGTATAACACGTATCGGTGGAACAGCAACTATTGCCGGTGACCCGGTAGGAACGCAACATGGAACTGTAACGGCAGCACTGGGCACACCTCCTCCAGGTTTAGGATTTACAGTATCCGGAGATGCCCTTGTTAATCCGAACGAAACACGTTTCAATCAAAGTTCAAATGCTATACAACTTGATGGATCGCCAGCAACACCCGGAGTCGGAGTATTTACAGGATCAGGTGTAACATTTACGGGTGGTAAATATAAATTCAACCCATCCTCGCTATCTCCTGGAAATTATACCATTACCTATACTTATACAGACGCATCTGCGCAGCAATGTTCGTTTACCTTCTCAAAATCATTTGAAGTTTATGTAACGAACATCTCCGGACTGCAAACAAAGTATTGTGATAACGATGCACAATCACCCGCTCTATCGGTTAGCCCGGTATACATCACCACACGATACGGTGCTGGCTATACTTTCCAGAAATTCGTATACTATAACTATGCATCATTTACACCGGTAGATCTTACAACACCAGCCGCGAATGTCTTTGATCCAAAACTATACGAATCGGTTTATATCGCCACCCAGACCTACACGGGTATTTATGGTATATATATAGGGTTTACAGTTTCGAACGGACTGTTCACCAGTACAGAATGGCAATTCGTAACCATCAAGAAAGCACAGAAGCCAAATTTTTCGATGCCGAAAACATTCTTCTGTGCGGATGAGCCTCCGGTAGTATTAACCGGAGATCCAGCCAATTCAAATTCAACAGGAACGGATTTCTTCACCGCTTCAGCCGGCAAGCAAACTTCTATTTCAAGTGGAGGAACACCTACCGTTTGGACGTTTAACCCCGCATCTGTATCGGGAGTGACTACCGCCACACCTGTAAATTTCAATATAACCTATACCTATCAGGATCCGGCAACACTTTGTAGCACTACATCCGATCCTCAAGTGATTACGGTCAGTGCGCGTCCTTCCATTGTTCCAGCCGCTAACATTAGCCCAGGTACAACGATAGAACTTTGCCAAGGCACCACGGTAAGTTCCTTTACTGCGTCTGCTATCCCTGGAACAACCTATAGCTGGTATTCTAACAATCCTCCTACCAACCAGGTGGGTATAGGAAATTCATTCCTTCCCCCTGTAAGTAATTTGATTGCCGGAACATCTAATTTTTATGTAACCCGAACGATCAACGGATGCGAGAGTACACAAGCACCACTTTCACTGGCTGTAACGGTAAATGCAAGTCCAGGTGCACCAGTATCAGATTTCAGTCGCGAGTATTGCGTTAATCAAGCTATACCAAACAGTGACTTGGTTGTGACTGGATCAAATGTGAAATGGTATAATGCTGCAGATGTCCTTATATATTCGGGAAGTAATCCTTCCGCTGCTAACCTCGGAATTAATAATACAGTAGCTGCGACCTATAGCTTTACAGCCACACAAACTGTAAACAGTTGTGAAGGTGCACGCACAAAAATTAGCATTACTGTAAAACCTCTGCCTGGTCTTGATATCATTGCATCTATACCGGATGTAAACAGAATTTGTGTTACAGGAGGCTTTGTTACATTCGAAGCAAGAGATCAAGGTCTTACAGCTCCTAATGGATCATGGTCTGGTTCCGGAGGTATAGGCTCAGCGTTGGTGCCTAATCCTGGCGCAGGTACGGTTCAATTAAATCCTTCTTTGCTTTCACCCGGTGGTTATAATTTACACCTGGTATATCAAAACCCATCGACAACTTGTTCTAATACTCAGGACTTGGCAATTACTATACTTCCTACTATCAATCCCTCTATAAGTATAGGAACCGCCTGTAACGGATTCCCGGTAAGCATTACCAACAACTCAACGATGGTTCCTGGTTCATCAACGTCTACCATTGCGAGTACAGGCTGGACCTTTGGAGATGGAACATCTCTGGTGGCTGGTGATGGAAGTGTACCTGCAGGAACAAACCTCGGAAAAACAACGGGTACATATTTTAGTCCGAACCATATTTTCGGTGGTCTTGGAAACTTCCTGATACAATATACCATGACTACTTCGGATGGTTGCGTTGTTACACCGGCACCAATTCCAGTTACTATTAACCCGAATCCCAACTCTACATTTACATGGGAGAAGGTTTGCTACGATGCAGTAACAGGTTCCAATACTTCTTTCTTTGCCAATACATCCAACATTGCAGATGCGAATATTCAGTCTTATACCTGGAACTTTACAAAAGCAAATCAATTAACCATCGGTACTTCAGGAGTAGGAAAAAATCCTACTGTAAACTATACATCAGTTGGTGTTGATTCAGTACAACTCATTGTAACGACTATTGCCAACTGTAAGGATACTGTGCAAAAACCAGTGTTCATCGTTCCTGCATATCCTGCGATCACAGAGACAAATTCTTACTCACAAGATTTTGATGCCGGTACGGACGGTTGGATTGCTGGTGGTACAAAATCATCATGGGCCTATGGCAAACCTTCGGGAGCTGTTATAAACAAAGACGCTTCTGCAGGTGGCGCTGGAAATGCATGGGACACCAACCTCACAGGGAACAGTAATAGCAATGAACAATCGTGGGTGCTTAGTCAGTGCTATGATTTTACACAAGCTCAAAAGCCTATCATCTCCCTCGACATCTGGTCTGATACACCTTCCGGAAATGATGGTGCCGTACTTCAGTATAACGAAAACGGAAATATAGAGAACGATGCAAACTGGACTGTCATTGGACAAATCGGACAGGGTGCTAACTGGTATGATGAAAGTGGTATATCCAGTAGTCCTGGTAATCAATCTGCCAACGACTTAGGCTGGACTGGTATATATGGTGGATGGCGCAGAGCAATCTTCAAGTTGGATAACCTGATTGGCAAGCCTAATGTAGTTTTCAGAGTTGCGTTTGCAAGTAATATACCGCGTAGAGAAGGGTTTGCATTTGATAATGTTTTCATTGGCGAAAGAACCAGAACCGTATTGGTAGAGAGCTTTACCAACACATCTGCTGCAGCGAATACAAAACTGCACAACGATGCCTTCAGTGCATTCTCCAGTAACTCAACGGAGGTAGCGAAGATACAATTCCATACAGCGTTCCCGGGCGAAGATCCACTTAACAAGGCGAACGTAGAGATCAACAATTCAAGAACCGCGTTCTATGGAATCACAAACACAGCGATGTTTAGTTTAGATGGATCCGTAGTAAATAATGTCACAGGTCTTACACAGCTATATAATGATCGCGTACTAACCCCTTCTGCTGTTCGTATCAACACCACGCTGGTGAAGGATGGTGAACTTGTAAGGATCCAGACCAGCATCACGAATGCTACCAACCAGACGATTCCAACAGCCGGTATAAATCTATTTACAGCTATTGTTGAAAAGTCCATCACGGAAGCTTCCATGCTAGGAAGTAACGGTGATACAGAATTGAGTTTTGTTGCCAAGGAAATGCTTCCAACAGCAGCCGGTATAAAACTCACCGAAGACATTGCTCCACTGAGTACCATCGCTCTCCCTGAAGTAGTCTGGAATAACAGGAATCTGATTACCAGTGGAAACGGTGCTATCGTGGTATTTTTACAGAGCATTGAAGGCGGAAATAAAAATGTATACCAGGCGAAAATATTGGATGCTACTGTTGAACCTGATCTCGTAACCGGTATAGAGCATGGATATGCGGCAGAAATAAATGTTTATCCGAACCCAACACAGGGACTACTAAATATTCAATTGCCACAACCAGCCAGCCAAGCGTTGCCGGTGAGTTTGCTTGACGGCTTCGGACGCGAAGTATATACCAGCCAATTTAAAAATGGCGAGAATACGAAAGTCATCAGCACTTCAGAATTTGCAGGCGGTATATATATCCTTCAGTTAAAATCTGCAAAAGGAGAAGTAGTCCGCAAAAAAATCATTGTCGCTAACAAGCAGTAAAAAGCATTTCTCTATAATTAAAAAGGCTGTTGAACACAGCCTTTTTTTATTTATATATATTCAGGCATAGCGTCCAGTACGCGGGTGGTGTTACTATCCCAATCGGTACGAAAGAGAAAATGACGCATGCCGTTTGTTACCACCAGGAAACTTGCGCGAAGTGTAGCATTGTATACCGATGCCTGTTGAACCGTGCTATCGTTTATAGGTATATCCGGAGCTTTGCATTCAATCACCATCCAGGGTTTACCATCTCGATTGAATACGACAATATCAGATCGCTTTGAAAGTTTATTGTAAGAAAGTCCACCCTCCACTTTAATCAATGCTTTCGGATACTGCAATTCGTTTATTATATAATGAACGAAGTGTTGCCGAACCCATTCTTCGGGTGTAAGCACAAGGTATTTCCTGCGAAGAATATCAAAGATCCAACGTTTACCATCGGCTTGCTTCAGCTGATGATCAAAGGCCGGAAGATTGAGTTGAACCATACGGCAAAGAAACTATTTTTAACTAAAATCTTTTATAAGGCAACGTGAATTGTGAACACAACCATTGCGATCACAAAATAACAATTCAAAATTAAACCGCTCATCATGACCAATCGCCAATGATTTGGTATTTTTAGAAGTATGAAAACAAAGAAAGAAATAGTAGAAAACTGGCTTCCACGCTACACAGGCCAGCCGCTCGACAAGTTTGGAGAATATATACTGCTGACCAACTTTGATAATTACGTGAAGATGTTTGCCGAATGGCATAACACACCCATTACAGGACTCGATCGCGCGATGCGAAGTGCTACAGCAGAAGGTATCACCATTATCAATTTTGGTATGGGCAGTCCGAATGCAGCAACCATTATGGATTGCCTCAGTGCGATCCAGCCCAAGGCAGCACTCTTCCTCGGAAAATGTGGAGGTTTGAAAAAGAAAAATGATATCGGTGACTTAATCTTACCGATTGCCGCTATACGCGGTGAAGGAACATCGAACGACTACTTCCCTGCTGAGGTTCCTGCCTTGCCTTCATTTGCCTTACAAAAAGCAATCTCCACTACAATACGTGATTACAAACAAGATTATTGGACAGGCACAGTATATACTACGAACCGCCGAGTTTGGGAATGGGATGAAGAGTTTAAAGAATATCTTCGCAAGATCCGTGCACAGGCTATAGATATGGAAACGGCTACCATCTTCTCTACAGCGTTCTATAATAAAATTCCGACCGGAGCTTTGTTACTGGTATCGGATCAGCCGATGGTACCTGAAGGCGTAAAGACAGAAGTGAGTGACCTTACTGTTACGCAAAAGTATGTCGAACTTCATTTGAGAATTGGAATCGATTCATTACGCCAGTTGATCAACAACGGTGTTACGGTAAAGCATCTTCAATATTAATCGCCTGCTCAAGCTATATCTTTTCGGATGGCCTCGCGATTAACACTGAAAAGAATGAGCATCCCTATAATAAAGTATAATCCCAGGGTGAGTGCGCTATAGCGCATGCTCCCTGTTATGTGATCGATGAAGCCATACGAGAATGTGCCCAACACGATCGACAAGTTATAGGTTACATCGTAAAAGCTGAAGTAAGAAGTGTGATCCACTGTATCGTGTGGAATTAGTTTTGAATACGTGGCGCGCGATAAGGATTGAATCCCTCCCATTACCATGCCGACTACAAATGCCAATCCGTAAAACTGATATTCTGTAGCTACATAGTAAGCACCTATGCATACGCCAACCCAGATGACGATCATGATCATCAAGGAGTATAGATTCCCTTTTGACTGCGATACTTTTGCAAACAACCAGGCCCCTATAGATCCAACCAGTTGGATAATCACCACGGTCATAATCAGGCTGTCAGTTTTCAAGTGTAATACATCGGTACCAAAAAGCGTTGCCAGGTACATTACCGACTGCACACCCATGTTATAAAAAAAGAAAGCAGCAAGGTATCGCTTCAGGTTTGGAAGTGTATGAAGACTCCTCCACACCATTCTTATTTCCTCATATCCTTTTGTCCAGATATTGCCCACGGCTTTTCTTGCGTACGGATTATCCGGAAGGATCGCGAATGGAATCATCGAAAAACCAATCCACCATACTCCTACTAACAGAAAAGAAAATCGTGTTGCTTCACCTTCCGTTGAAAAATAGAAGAGCTTATGATTCATGATGATCACCGAACAGATTACCATGAGTATAACACTGCCATAGTAGCCCATGGAAAATCCCTTTGCACTGGTAACATCATACTTGTCATGACTTACAATCTCGGGCAGGAAAGCATTATAAAACACGAGGCTTCCCGAGTAACCTATACTTGCGAGAATAGAGCATGTAATTCCCCACTCAAGTGTGTTAATATCATCAAAGAGATATAGGCCCATGCAGGACAAACTTCCCAACCACACAAAAAATTTCATGAACATCTTTTTGTTGCCTGTATAATCAGCTGCGCCTGAAAGTAGCGGAAGTATAGCTGCGACTATCAGAAAAGAAAAAGACAACGCGTAAGAATATAGCACAGAGTTCTGAATGGTGAAGCCCATGAACTGTACCATATCGGTACCGTTGGTTACTGCAATCGCTTTATAGTAAATTGGAAAAATAGCCGTGGTAATTACGAGAGAATAAACCGAGTTCGCCCAGTCATACATATACCATGCGCGCACAGTCTTCGGATTGTTCAATTGCGCTGCAACGCTTATTCCGTTCATAATAGACTTTTGATTATACAAGATTATGAATTCAATTCTCAAAACAAAACCCTTCAACAGGCATCGCCTATTTAAACAAGGGCGACTTATTGCGCTGCTGCAGGGTTTACATATGAGCCATACATTTCTACTTCACTTCCGTTGATTCGCGAATGATAAGATTGCTTTTTATAACACGTTTTTCAGGTTTCAGATCCTGGTGGCGGATGTGATTGATGAGGATCTCTGCAGCGCTTGCGCCGATATCATGTGCCGGATGATCGATGCTGCTCAGTGAAGGCTCCACAAAGCGACAGAGATTCTCATTGTTAAAACCAAGCACCGCTACATCTTGAGGAATACGAAGTCCGCTCTTCTTCATGATGTGAATCATTTCAAGGGCTGCATAGTCGTTGATCGCAAAGATAGCATCTGGCCGTTGCGGTAAATTGAGAAGGTAGCGCGTATACTCTTCCACTTTATCGCTACGGTAATGGGAATGTACTATATATGAATCCTTCACTTGTACATTATGTTTACGGAGTGCATCCAGATATCCGCTCAAGCGACTTCGACTGTTAAATAAATGCTCCGGTCCTGTGACAAAAGCAATGCGTTTACAACCTTGCTTAATCAGATGCTCTGTACCTTCCATGGCAATCTCGTAATTATTTGTAACCACCTGCGATGCTACTATATCTTCAAATACCCGGTCGAAGAATACAAGCGGTATGCCTTTTTCGGTTAAGGACACGAAGTGATCAGATCGATCAGTTTCTGTTGAGATCGACACAATGATGCCATCTACTCTGCTGGAGACCAGTGAATGAAGATTCTTCTTCTCTGCTATATATGATTCATTCGACTGACAAATCATTACGTTCATACCCGCCATGTCTGCTTGCTTTTGTATGCCACCAATGGCACGTGCAAAAAAACGATTTATAGTCTCCGGCACGATTACTCCTATAGTATTGGTTTTTTGTTGCTTCAGATTTATAGCAAGCGTGTTGGGTTCATATTGCAACTGACTGGCTAGATCAAGAATCTTTCGTTTTGTCTCGGGATGAATATCGGAGCGGCCGGCCAGTGCACGTGATACGGTTGATTTAGAAATGCCCAACATACGGGCGATGTCTTTAATAGTAATGACTTTCTTCTGCATAGGGCTTCAGGTGGAAATCAGGATCTCATAAAAATAGCATTTGTTCCCGTTCCCGGGAACGGTCTCGGAAAAATTTTATAAAAAATGTTTCAACAATAGCAGGAATACTTGAAAAAAAGTTGAAAATTAGATCAATCAATCGATTTCGTAATATGAATAAGCCTATACCAGTTACAACTATTTATTCAGAAAGCGTCTCAAAATTCCCGGGAACATCAAAGGATGCTTCAGACATAAACCTCCTTATGGACCGGATCCTTCAGAACAACGACTATGCTGCCTTCCAGAAATTGTTCACAGATATGTACCCGCATCTGTGTGTTTTCTGTGTCAAGTTTGTACATGTAAAAGAAGTGGCTGAAGAACTTGTGAGCGATGTGTTCTATACTATATGGAAAAACCGCGAGCAGATTACCATGACATCGCCCAAAGCGTATCTATATACTGCAGTGCGTAATCGCGCCTTTGATCATCTGCGTAAAATAAAGAAAACGATCTGGTGCGACCTTGATGAGATCACTCAGCTGGCCGCTGAAAACATTGACAGTCAGGAGCTGCTGATCCAGCAGGAGTTTAATTCACGCGTAGAAAAATCAGTTGCCAGTTTACCCAGACAATGCCGCCTGATCTTCGAACTGAGCCGTGACCATGGGTTCAAGTATAAAGAAATTGCCACTAAGCTTAATATCAGCATCAAAACCGTAGAAACACAGATGAGCCGGGCACTGAAGCATCTTCGCGGTTCTCTGCGTGCAGCTTAAGTATACTTTGCAGTAAAATGCCCTGAATAAAAATTCATTCATTTTTTATTCAGGGTAATATGATCATAAATTCGTCTTTTCATTAGTATACAGTATTTAAATGAAAAGACTGAACACGCAGGAATGGTCTCTTATTAAGCGGTATCTTAAGGCAGAAACCAGCCAGCAAGATTTAGCCAAACTGGATATACTCTGGGCTGAAAACCCATCGCTGAAATCAGAAGTTGATCAGCTCTCCGATAATCTTCCTTTACCTTCATTGGAAGAATTTGACGCAACCAGAGCATTCGAAAAATTACACAATCGCTTTAAGAGAGAAGATTTGATTTAACTTATTTCTTCTTCCTACCAGCCAACCACATTAATCCATCTATAATGAATTGATTTTGATTATCGTTTTCAAATGTAAACGATAATGTTTTGTTCGTCCCCTTTTCGTAGTCTATGTCGTTGTGGCCCATATTTACATAGATCATTCTATACTTGGTATTAGTCCATGCAACAGGGTAGTAACCGTTGTGCCAGATCTCATGCTGCTTTGGACCGGTGCCCAAAGGAAAACTCGTGGAATCAATTGACAACAATATTTTTATAGCAGGATTTTTCCGCAAGTCGTTTGTCCAACTATACCATTCGTTTGGTGATGACTTAAAAGCCACCGGAAGGCGTTTCGTTACCGGATGCTTTCTGTCTTCTACACGAAGTATAGCGGAAGTAGGTCGCCATGTGTTTCCTTTATACTCACCTGCACCGAGGAAGTCTGAATGATACCAGTCCCAATTCTGTGGATAGGCAGACGGCGTAAGCGCAAAGCCAGCAAAGTGAAATCCCATCCAGGCTCCGCCTTGTTCCATATACTTGCGAAAAGCATCGCGCTGTATAGTTGAGTCCGGACGTGTATCTAAAAATAATACAACCTGGTAATGCGAAAGATACTCAGCATTCAGGTTGTTCCAGTTATTAGTGGAGTCATATCGAAAATTATACTTTGTAGCAGCCTGGGTAAACCATCGGTTCGCCTCGTGTACATAGCTAATGTGTGCGGCATCATGCTTTGCCGTATAGAATGCCACCACATTAAATTGTGCTGTAACACTTTGTGCATTCACAGCAGAACTCGAAACAACACAAAGTATATAGCACGCTATACTATATACCAACAAAGCACGTATTTGCTTATATACATGTATAATAATTTTCATCTTCACTATTTATACAAGACTGGCGCAGTATTCAACATCGGGAATTGACGTTGGTGCCAGTATGGATATATTACAGGCACTTCGCTGGCAGCATCAAGTTTCTTAACTTGTTCGGTAGTCAGATTCCATCCTACCGCACCGAGATTCTGTTTCAGTTGTTCTTCATTTCGCGCACCGATAATGATGTTGCAAACCGTTGGTCGCTGCAAAAGCCAGTTTAGTGATATCTGTGCTATACTCTTCCCTGTTTCTTGCGATAACTCATCGAGTACATCGATGATTTTATAAAACACATCGTCTGAAACAGCAAACGCAGGAACCGGACTTCCACCTTGAGCGATCCGTGCATCCGCAGGGATTGGTTGGTTGCGTCTATACTTACCACTTAAACGCCCGGAGGCCAGTGGGCTCCACACGATGGTACCAACATTCTGATCAATACCGAGTGGCATAAGTTCCCATTCGAAATCGCGGTTCACCAGTGAGTAATACGCTTGGTGTGCTATATATTTTGTCCACCCATACCGTTCGGAAACCGAGAGAGACTTCATCAAATGCCAGCCCGAAAAATTGGAGCATGCTATATAACGAACCTTACCACTTTGCACAAGGGTATGTAAGGCACTAAGTGTCTCGTCTACGGGAGTGTTAGCATCAAAACCGTGCAGGTGGTATATATCAATGTAATCTGTTTGTAGTCTCTTCAGGCTTTCTTCACAAGCTCGTATCAGGTGATAACGCGAAGACCCATAGTCATTCACGTCCTTCCCCGTGGGGAAGGTTGCTTTCGTGGAAATCAATATTTTATCGCGCTGTCCAAGAATAGCTTTTCCGAAGATCTCTTCCGAGAGACCGGCAGAGTATACATTCGCAGTATCAAACATATTTACTCCCGCATCGAGGCAAAGATTTATCAAATGCCTGGCCTCTTCTACTTGCGTAGCGCCCCAGGCTTTAAAAAAATCGCCGTGTCCTCCGAAGGTAGCAGTTCCAAAGCTTAATACAGGTACTCGTAAACCTGATGCTCCCAGTTGTCTATATTCCATGGTTGTTTATAACTTTTAAGATTATACTAAAGGCATACACTTGTGATTAATCAGATATGCCTATATAAAACTAAAAATTAAAAAGAGAAACTACCATTTCATTATTTAAGTGGAAACCTTTGTATACATCCGGAAAAGATGATAACAGTATTATAATGCAATTTTGAATTACTCGTCTTTAAGACATTTCACTGGATTAACACGGGCCGCTTTAATGGCCTGTACCCCTACCGTTATCCATGCTGTGAGCAAGGCTATAAAACCAGCGCCTACAAAGTACCATGCAGTGAGATCGATCTTGTATGCAAAATCACTCAGCCACATTTTTAGAAGTATATAACTCGCCGGGCAGGCTATGCAAATTGCCAGAACAACCATTTTAGTGAAGTCGCCAGAGAGTAAGTATACTATACCGAATTCACTTGATCCCAACACTTTTCTGATGCCTATTTCTTTTAGCCTTCTTTCTGCGGTAAAGGCAGCGAGACCAAACAATCCCAAACATGATATAAGAATGGCGAGGCCAGCAAAGTACCGCGAAAGCACAGCTACACGTTGTTCCGCTACATATTGCGCCTGATACTCATTATCCAAAAATTTATACTCGAATATAAAGCCAGGGTTCACTTTCTGGTAGTAGTCTTTAATTCTTCCGATTGTTTCCGCTTCAGCACCTGCAGCAAGTTTACTCATAACAAGGTAAGTATCACCGGGCGCCAACCTGAAAAACACGGGCTTCACTTTTTCGTGCAGTGATTCAAAATGAAAATCTTTTGCAACACCGATGATCTGCATCTCGTCACCCCATAATTTTACAGTCTTTCCGATGGGGTCTTTCAATCCCATAAATTCAATCGCTGCTTCATTGAAAATTATCTTCGAACTATCCGCGCCAAATTCTTTTGAAAACGTACGCCCTTCTCTCATTTCTATTCCCAGCGTTTCCATCATATCATAATTAACGGTGAAGACTTCAAATTCTGTAGCATCATCCTCCGCTTTACCTTCCCATACAACGCCATAGGTACCGCTGTTATGTCCTGTCATCGTATGGCTTATACTGGATGAACTCACTACACCCGGTATCGCACCTATACCTGCAATAAAACTCTCGAGTGCTTCTTCTTGCCAGATCTTTCCTTCGCGCGGAAAATATAGAATGTTATCTTTGTTATACCCGAGATTTTGAGATTGCACATACTCGATTTGTTTATATACCACGAGTACCGAAACGATAAAGATAACCGATAGCGCAAATTGAAAAACTACTAATCCCTTCCGTGCCCACAACTCCCCTATTGCAGTATTCATTTTTCCTTTCAGAACTGTAGCGGGATTAAATCCTGACAAATATAGAGCGGGGTAACTGCCGGCAGCAATGCCGGTAAAAATGGAGACACCAATACAGGAAAGGATCAAAGCTGGATTAAAATTTAAAGCGAGATATTTACCTGTAATAACATTAAAATGTGGAAGTGCTATATCTACGATAAGGATGGCGAGTAACAGTGACAGGAAGCTTAGCAACAGCGACTCTCCCAGGTATTGATAGATCAAAGTCTTACGAGCTGCCCCTACTGCTTTTTTTATACCCACTTCCTTAATTCTACGCGAAGCTTTCGCTGTAGACAAGTTCATAAAATTGATACACGCAATTACCAGTATAAATATAGCGATGATAGAGAATAGCTTTACGTATGTGATTCTGCCACCTGTCAGTACACCATTCTCATATTTACCGTAGAGATAGTTTTCAGAATATTGCTTCGTAAATAGTGTACGGTGTGTTACGTTGTTATCCGTTTTTACTTTTACCAGGTCCTTTATCTTTTGATCGAAAGCCGTTACATCCGTACCTTGCTTTAGCAATATATAGGTAAGTACTGATGTGCTGTTCCAGGTCTCAAGAAAATTTCTTCCTTCTTTAAATTTTTCAAACGAAAGAACAAAATCGAATTGATCGGATGCATTGAGCGGCATTTTCTTAAATATACCCGTAACAAATAATTTTGACTCATTATCAAGTTCAATCGTTTTGCCAATAAGATTCTCGGTAGTATTAAATAACCGGATAGCCAATGCATCTGATATCACAATGGAATTCTTATCCGTCAATACGTTATCACGGTTTCCATCGATTAGTGTATATGAGAAAATTTTGAAATAATTTTTCCCGGCAGATCGTCCCAAGGTTTTGAGATTAGTATCATCAACCGAAAGCGTTATTCTATCGGGTCGGGTAACAGAAGCCGAGTATTCTACTTCCGGCATTTCGCTGGCCAAGGTTTCTGCGAGTGGCCCAGACGTTGTGGGAGATGTCCATATCCCATTCGACTTTACACGGTGCTCCTGCACCTGGAATAACTGACTATCCTTCTCCAGAAATTTATCAACGCTCAGTTCATCCTTTACCCACAGGTATATTAACAGCGTACAAGCCAAACCTGTGGATAATCCAATCAGGTTTATGAAGAAAGTGCTTTTAAACTTTTTAAAGTTTCTATAGATGAGAAGCAAGTTGTGTCGCAGCATACCTGTATAAGTATAATTGTTTAATTCAGTTTACCAGGAACTTTACGTTCCCGATAAACCTATACGAAACAAATGCCATGATCCAAAAGCTGCATTTCCGAATCAATTTGCTCCTTACCCTATGTGTTTAAAAGGCAAGTGCCCATTCATAGAAACCAAACTGTTCGAAAGCGATCATTTGTGTCGCTTTAGTCAGGACAATTATACCACCATACTTGCTGGGTATGAATCACAAATTGAAATTATTCATTGTATCCAGGCAAACTTGCATCCTTCTGTAAACGCTCCAGTTGCTCGGTTAAGATAGCTTCACGTTCCTGTAATTTTTTTAGCGCGCTGGCTAAAGCAGAATTGCTTATTTGATTCTCCTTATTAAGTTTTTCTTCCTGCTGTAGTTTCAGGTAAAGAGCCTTTTGTTCTTCTTCCAATTGTTTGATCCGTTCTCCGGACTCTATTTCTCTGCGTTGGATTTCTTCTTGTGTCGATGAAAGTTCTTCCATGTTTTGACGCATCTCTTCTTCGGCAGCACGCATGATTTCAGCTTGCCGTTGAGAGTCCGTTAAAAGATGGTGCATTCTGTCGGTAGTTCTTACACTCTGCAAAGCTGCAGCAACAAACTCCCCTGCTTTTTCAAGAAATGATACCTCATGCGCTTCAAATTTATTCAATCCAATAAGCTCAATGATCGCTTCAATTTTACCATTGTATTTCAACGGCACGATCAGAACACAACCCGGAATGGTTTCACCCATCCCCGAACTAATATAGGCATATCCCTTCGGCACTTTCGTAAGCATTGTTGTTTCACCTTCCAGAAAAGCTTGTCCAATCAAACCAACGCCAATGTCAATTTTACGCTCTATATATTTCTTACGGTCGTACGCATAACATGCCATCAGTTCAAGATATTCAGTTCCATTAGCATCATTCAACACAAATAATCCACCCTGCTGTGCTCCCATATACTTGGTCAGGTATATAATAATCTCCCCGGAGAGATTCGATAAGTTTTGCTGATGATTTCTTACAATCTCAGTAAATTTCGTCAAGCCTTCATTGCTCCATAACCGCTTCTCTTCATCCTTCTTTAGTTGCTTGAGTTGCTCACGCATTTTTGTAAGTCTTCCAGCAAGGTTTGTCTCATTGAGACTTTGATTCGTTTCGTTTAGCTCTGCCCATGTAGCATCATATTTACCCTGCGATATACTTTCAATGAATTGACTTGCGTTTTGAAAATTGCGAATGGAGTGTTCGATTACTTCTTCCGGTCTATGAAATTCGACAGCGGCTCCAGGGTTAAATACATATTGACGGTTATTCTTTTCGAGATCAAACAACAGCGTAAGTCGCTCCTTGCCATCATTCCTTAATTTCACTATGATAAACACTAATGTGGGCAGGCCAATCAACAGAATAAAAAACTGCAGGTATAAATTGTTATCCATGGCAGCCTTATAGCTTGCCTCCGCTTCCACGTTCAGCGAATTCTCGTAGTCAATGATTTTTGTTCCCACCGCATACCAATGCTGCCACACTTTGAGTCCTTCATCTTTTGCAAGCATCGCATTGAATCCTTCCATACTATCGATTCTCACCATCTCAGCCATCCCTGTGCAAAAAATGCCGTACTCCTTAAAGCTCTTATGAAGCTCTTTCAGATCTGTTATATCGTATGACTGTGCTGTCAGGTCGGCTTCCAAATGTTCAAACAGTGAGTCTGTATTGTTTATGGCACCTTGGAATGGCCCCATCAATTCTACTCTTTTGGTAACACCATATGCGCGAATACCCAAGTCGATATTATGCAAGATGTAGGTAACAAGGTCATTGGTCTGCCCGCTTATAGATTCCGAACTCTTTCGAATCGCATTGTTCAAGACGATTGTATCCCTGTTCCTGTAAATAGACAGTGCATTTACGATTAGTAAAACTGCTACCAGCGTAACGGCCACTACTATTGTGTTCTTCCTGATAAACTCTTTCATTCTGTGATTGGATTAAGCCTTTGGCACTATATACATACCCACAAAGATGGTAGGAAGAATAAAGTCGAGCCCACGGGGTTATCCATGAGGTTGTGATAGATTAAATACAGATTAACAACTCCGTATTTTCACTTAGCTATCAGGAATTACTTGCCGAAGATGGCTTTAACAGGTCAAATGAGAACAACAGACCGGTCAGGATGATAAGAAGTAATGAATGTGGGATTAAATGCTAACGGCTAAGTCTCTTCATAAAGACAACTGTGAATTTCGTAAAGTCTTTATGAAGAGATATAGTATATATAGCAGTATGAACAGGCTAAGCAGCCATGGCTGATTTCTGTAGAACGAATCGATAATATAGACGTGATCTGTCTTTTAGCGTGCAATGGAATTTAGATCCTACAACGCCTGCAAATTCATTAAAAAGTTTTTGCCAGCGTGGAGGAACGAGCGACTCGATATGCTTTTTCTTATTCTCATCCTCTGCTTCAATAGAACGAACAACATTGTCGCTGATATCTTCTTCACCGAGACAATCCAGTCCTGAGGCAAGCAGTTGTTCCTTGAATACGGCCATGTTTTCTTTCGATCTGAAATCAACCAATAGCAAATATCCTCCAGGCTTAAGCACACGCCTTACTTCATCTAAAAACTTCTCGACCGATCCATAGGCGTGACTCGACTCAACGTTGAGCACTACATCTACAGAATTATCAGCCAATGGTATACTTTCGGCACTTCCCTGAATAAATTTAAGATTAGGCGAGTTGTGAAGTTTGCTTGCCAGATCAACGGCACTCTGCGCCAGATCCATACCAATATAAAGTGAAGGGTTGAAAAAAGAGGTTACATGCTTGGCTCCGCCTCCTCTGCCACTTCCCACCTCAAGTATATGCTTTCCTCTTATTTCGGCCATAGAGGCGAGGTAGTGGTACATACACAAAGGATAAAACTGTGTTCCTTCAGTTTGTGTGATGCAAAGTTTGCTTTCTTCTTTTGTGGCAATATATCCGTAGTTCATGAATTGCCAATTGCTGGCAGGGATATACTTGGCTAAGATCTCGTACGTGATTTTAGCGTTCAGTCTTTTAAACCAGGCAAAACGCTTCAGGACATAGATTACAAAATTAATCATTAGAATAGGTGTTAGGGGTATGTTAACGTTGTAAATCTAAGTTTTTCCCAAAAAACTATTTCTTGTTTTTTGGTCATCCTCTTACATTTAAGAGATAAATTATCGAAGGAGAGGATTTATCGGAAGCTTGATGCCTGTTGGATGTAGAAGACTTGCTCGTATCTTTTTGTGCCGTGTCCAATCAGCATCAGGACGCCTTTCATAAATCGCAATCCAGTTGCGATGACTGGTTGATATCACAGCCCTCAATATGATATACTTATGAAGTTGAGTGGTGATCGAATGTTGGCAATGATATAGCAATTTGCGGATAGAGTTTTCTGAAATCCGAAATGCTATTGGACACATTGTTTAGTGTTTAAACATTTACAATCTCGTGCACATAAAGTAAATCCGCATCTATAGCACTTCCTGCTTACACATTTATTAAATCGCTATACGAAGAAAATATCTCTTTACTATTCAACAACAGATCACTAGATTTAATAACCGTTGTTCCCCAAGTGCATATACACTCGTGGATCAGGATATAGTTTAGTAAGTTATTTTTCTCCGGCCACCAGGGAGATCCTTCCAAGCACGAAGCGTAAGGTGGTGGAGTTGTAAGCATTTGGTAATAACATTGTTCAAATGAAATTCTTAAAGAATCTTTCTATTCGAAATAAACTTATCCTCCTTATCGTACTTCCTTTTTCCATTGTTTTATACTTTCTGCAAAAGACGATTACAACACAACTGGAGTTACGGAAAACAAATATTCAAATCGCTCAGAATCTTCAGGCAACTGCAAAAATTGGAGACCTCATTCATCAGCTGCAACATGAACGCACAGCGGCAATTATTTTTTCATCAAGCCATACACCTGATGACAAAGAGGCTTGGCAACAGCAAGAAGGACAAACCAGCAAGACACTCGCAGATCTACAGGAATTCTATCATCGCTTTAAAAACAACGGTAGGGATATTGATTCTCTTACCGCAATCATAAAGCTCCGAAGCAACGCATCCACGAAGACAGGGCATAATGTGGACAGTATCAATCTCAGTTTACTAAGCATTATAAATGATATCGGTGAAGCTGCCGAAAACATAGACATAAAGAAACAATTGGAGTGTCTGCAATTTTTATTGTACGCGAAAGAATTTTTGTCGCAAATCAGGAATGACGTATTCCTCGCTACAAATAGCCAAGGCTTTCAGGGAAATGGCTATGGCAATTTCGCGGCAGTGAAAGGGAAGTTTGATATCAATCTATATAAGTTTAAAAAGTATGCTTCACCCACACTTCTGCAATATGTGCAAACAAGCTATACATCGAACCCATCAGTCATGCAGACACAGTCCGCTATAGACTCTGCCTTTACACATGGATTTACAACGATGCCCGCATTAGACTCCAAAGAATGGCTGGCGAATGTAAATGCTTCCGTGAATACACTCTATACAATTGAAACAAAAATATTGGACACCATTCAGGAGAATATAAATCTGGAATTAAAAACCATTACATCATCGCTGATCCGAAATAGTATACTTGCCCTGCTCGTAGTACTTACGCTCCTCGTTATTTCGCTCATCACCATAAAAGAAGTTGCGGGGTCAATTGGTAAGATGAAAGACGCCACAGAACGCGTTATGAATGGCGATATAAATTTCAAGCTTGATATTTCAACGCAAGATGAAATGGGACAACTGGCCACGTCATTCAACCAGATGATTGCTGTGTTTAAAGGATATGTGCAGCTTGCTGATGCTATAGGCAAAGGCGATTATCATGCTGAGATAACGGTGCGAAGCGACCTTGATATTTTAGGAAAGGCACTTTATAATATGAAGAAAAATCTTCGGACACTCTCCGAAGAAAAAGAAACGCGAGCCTGGCTCCTGGCCGGAAATCATGAGTTGAATAATGTGCTGCGTGAAGAAAAAGAAATTCACATCCTGGCCAATGATATTATAGCACAAATAGCAAACTACCTGAAAGCACAGGTGGGCGCTATATATCTTCTGGAAAACGGGCACCTATACTTAACCGGCAGCTATGCGCTTCAAACTACCACTGACAGGGAATCCTTTGCATTAGGGCAATCGCTTGTTGGCCAGGCTGCGCAAAGCAATAAATATATAGTGGTTGAAGACGTACCGGAAGCGTATATGAAAATCTCTTCGGCAACGAGCAACCTTACTCCTGGAAATATACTCGTGTTTCCTTTCGTATACATCGGCAAAGTAAAGGGCGTGCTGGAAGTAGGTGCCGTGCATCCCTTCACTCCTCTTGCACTTGAATACCTGCAGATGATTGGAAACAATATAGCGATAGCATTCAACTCATCGCAGTCACGTGTGCAGCTCAAAGCGCTATTGGAAGAAACGCAGCACCAGGCAGAAGAACTCGAATCGCAGCAGGAAGAACTACGGCAATTCAACGATGAGCTCCTTGAGAAACTTGAGTCCATTGAAAAATCAGAAGCAGACTTAAAAGCACAACAGGAAGAATTACAGGAGTCCAATGCGTTGCTGGAAGAAAAAGCCAATTTACTGGAGAATGAGAAAGAGCAGCTTGAAAAAGCTAAATCAATCGTTGAGGAACAAGCGCTGGAGTTTGAATCCGTTAGTAAGTATAAATCGGAATTCCTGGCGAACATGTCGCATGAGTTACGCACGCCTTTGAATAGTATACTTATACTAACACAACTGCTTCTCGAAAATAAAAACGATACACTTACTGAAAAGGAATTAAAATATGCGCATGTTATTTACAACTCCGGAAATGAGTTGCTTACACTGATCAACGATATACTTGATCTGTCAAAAGTAGAAGCAGGCAAAATGGATCTTGAGATTGACAAATTTTCGTTCGGAGAAATTGTCAGTGACCTCTCCATGATGTTCGCACAGGTAGCAAAGAATAAATCCATTGAATTTAAAATCGATATTACACCAGGCTATAATAAAATCATTGAAACTGATAAGCAACGGCTGGTACAGATCCTTCGTAATTTACTTTCCAATGCATTCAAATTTACTCCAACAGGTGGCACAGTCTCATTAGCCATTCATCCACCCCTTGCCAATGTAGAGCTACGTGCTATAAAAAGAACTACACCCGATGTTGTTGCATTCTCCGTGATCGATACTGGTATAGGAATTCAAAAAGACAAACAGGAAATTATATTCGAAGCCTTCCGGCAGGTAGACAGCACCGATAAACGCAAATATGGAGGAACCGGATTAGGACTCTCGATATGTCGCGAACTTTCCGGGTTGTTACAAGGGGAAATACACCTTGAAAGTGAAGAAGGTAAAGGAAGTACATTTACACTATATCTGCCGTTGATTCATCCCGAAAGCACAGAGCCTTCCATAGCGACCACTGCATCCATAGAAGC
The DNA here is from genome assembly GCA_902168185.1 of uncultured Bacteroides sp. GTDB lineage: Bacteria > Bacteroidota > Bacteroidia > Cytophagales > Cyclobacteriaceae > Ohtaekwangia. The sequence continues at coordinate 8,758 of CABHOV010000066.1, read as the reverse complement.
AAAAACAAAAGACACAATACCTTCTGCATCAAATCTCGAAAAGATCTATGCAGCCGTGGAAGAAGAGACCGATGACGATCGCGCTATACTGGAAGAAAACAGCCGCACCGTTCTCATCATTGAAGATGATAAAGAATTTGCGCAGGTCTTACTTTCATTTGTACGCGAACGGCACTATAAAGGCATTATAGCACATCGCGGGATCACAGGATTGCACTATGCCCGGCAATATAAACCCGATGCTATATTACTGGATATGAAGTTACCGGATGTAGATGGAACCGAAGTACTTCGTCAGCTGAAGAGCGATCCGAGTCATCGCCATATACCTATACAAATCATTTCCGGGTATAGCATGAAGAAGGAAGCGATGAAACTCGGTGCGTTTGACTTTGTCAAGAAGCCAGTACGAAAAGAAGATATGCAAAAGGTATTCGATAAGTTAGAAGACTTTGCAAATCGAAAGTATAAACGTCTACTGGTTATTGAAAACGATCCACAAGGTAATCAGGCCATGCGTGAGATGATTGGCAATGGCGATGTTGAATGCATCCCCGCATATTCATGCGATGAGGCCTATCGGATCATGACGGATGGTACGGTGGATTGCGTAATCATTGATCTCAGCATGCCGGACGTCTCGTGCTTTACCTTCCTGGAAAAGGTTAAGGCGAATGAACAGTTGAATACTATACCGGTAATTGTTTATGCTGCTCAGGATCTCACCGAAGAAGAGAACAAAAGACTTACAAAACTTGCCAATACCGTGGTGCTGAAAACGGCATACTCGTATGAACGTCTGTTGGACGAAACCACGTTGTTCCTTCACCGCGTAGAAGCGCATTTGCCTCAGGAGAAACAAAATATAATCCGGAAACTACATCGCTCGGACGCTTTACTGGAAGGCAAAACCGCTTTGATTGTAGATGACGATATGCGCAATATATACTCCCTCACCAATGTGTTGGAGGAAGAAGGCTTAAACTGTCTCACAGCAGAAAACGGCAGGGAGGCAATCACCGTACTCGAGAATAATCCCAACATTGATATTATACTCATGGATGTTATGATGCCTGAGATGGACGGCTACGAAGCCACAACCACCATCCGCAAATCAGGGAAGTATACCCGGTTGCCCATTATAGCATTGACGGCCAAAGCAATGAAAGGAGACCGCGAAAAATGCATCGCAGCAGGTATGTCCGATTACATTACCAAGCCCGTAAATACACGGCAGTTGCTTTCGTTGATGCGGGTATGGCTATATAAATAAACCGTTATGGAAGAAAACTCAGATGCGTTTAAGAAATTGTTCCAGTCTATACAGACACATTACGGCTATGACTTTACAGATTACCATGAAGCTTCATTAAAACGCAGAAGCGTATTGTTCATGGATAATCATAAGCTGAACTCACTTGATGAACTGAGTGAATTGATCTTGCGAGATGAATGTACCTGTGAAAAATTTATACAGTATATTTCCATTCCTGTCACAGAAATGTTTCGTGATCCTTTGTTCTACTATAGTCTTCGCGAAAAAATAATGTTGCGTCTCGCTACCTATGCATCTATTAAAATATGGATTGCCGGATGCGCCACTGGGGAAGAAGCATATTCGGTTGCTATCCTGTTAAAGGAAAGAGACTTGCTGGACCGCTCTATCATTTATGCAACAGACATTAACCAACAGTCTCTGCAAGTAGCACGCGAAGGAATTTATCCGTTGGGAAGCATGAAATTATATACTGGCAATTATTTGAAAGCTGGAGGCGAAAAGGCATTCTCCGAATATTATACAGCCAAGTATAATTATACCATACTTGATCAGTCGCTTAAGCACAATATTATTTTTGCACCACACAATCTTGCAGTAGATCAACCATTCAATGAATTTCATTTTATCGTATGCCGCAACGTGTTGATCTACTTCAATCAGCAATTACAAAATAAAGTTATTAACTTGTTCTATGACAGTTTATGCTCCTCGGGATTCCTCGGCCTGGGCAGTAAAGAGTCGCTGCTCTTCACCGATAAAAACGAATGTTTCGAGGAAGTAGATCAAAAAGAAAAACTATATAGAAAGACATAAACGACCGAATAGAAATGCATAGGACAGTTTACTAATTCCGTTTGCTATACATTAATATATTATCATGGAGGCGCCTAAAATTAAAACAGCAACAATTCTTCTGGTGGACGACCGGCCGGAAAATATATTGGTATTGGAGGAGTTGTTGGTAAAAGAAGGACGAATATTTTTCAAAGCCAGTAGTGGCAATGAAGCCCTTAAGATCGCGCTGCAACATGAAATTGACCTGGTCATTCTGGATGTACAAATGCCGGGCATGGATGGTTTTGAAGTAGCGAATGTATTAAAGTCGAAGAAGCAGACTAAAGATATACCTATCATTTTCGCTTCCGCAGAAAAAAAAGGAAACAGCTTCGTTATAAAAGGTCTCGAAGAAGGTGCGATCGACTATCTCTATAAACCGCTGGACCGTGCAGTAACGCGCGCCAAAGTAGACGTATTGCTAACCTTGCAGTTGCAGAAGAAAGAACTGATCGAAAAAAATATCATCCTTGAAAAGACTGCGCTCTTAATTGATAACTGTGTTGATATCATCGGAATCATGGATGCCGATACATTTGAGTTTGAAGAAGTAAACCCCGCTTTTACTGCTATACTTGGATACCAGCCCGAGGAGATCTATGGCACTTCTTTGACAAAAATTATCTCCGTAGAAGATCAGCAAAAATTGCAGCAACTTCGTACACATCACAACGAACGAATCTCGTTCGAAACAAAGTCCTATAGCAAGTCGCATACACTGGTATGGTTGCAATGGAACATTGTGAATAAAAACAATAAATGGTTCTTCAATGCCCGGAATATTACTGCTGTAAAGGAAGCAGAAAAAATAAGAAACTCCCTTGCGATCATTGTCAAGCAATCGCGCGATGCTACCTATATACACAACAGCCAGGGAGATATACTTTCATGGAATGAAGGAGCACAACAGTTGTATGGATATTCTGAAGCAGAGGCACTCACGATCAAATTATGGGACCTCGTCCCGCAGGAACATCAGCGCGAAGCACAAGAGCTCATGCACTATGTATTGAATGGAGAAAAAATTGAGTCACGCGAAACAAAACGTATTACGAAATCAAAAGCTTTATTGGACGTACTTTTTTCTTCTGCACTGATCATCGATTCGGGCAGCGGCGAAAAATCAGTCGCTATAACCGAGCGTGATATCACCAATGAAAAAATAACCGGGGAACAAATAAGACAGCTCACGATACGGCTTCAGAACAACATCGTTCAGCTGGAAGCCGCCAACCAGGAGTTGGAGTCATTTTCATATTCGGTGTCGCACGATTTACGAGCACCTCTTCGCGCTGTCAGTGGATATACCAACATTCTCGAAGAGAGCTATAGCACGAACCTGGATGAAGAAGCGAAAACTGTTTTCAAGACTATTCAGAAGAATGTTAAGAAAATGGGACAGCTCATTGATGATCTTCTCGATTTTTCAAGACTGGGACGCAAAGAGGTGCCTAAACTATTTGTGAATACAGCACAGCTTGTTGAGCGCATCCTTACAGATATAAATCACAATACACCACATAAAGCAACAATCACTGTACATCCGTTACATCCTGCATACGGTGATCATGCTCTGTTAACCCAGGTTTGGGTTAATCTGATTTCAAATGCGATAAAGTATTCGGGCAAAGCTGCAGAACCGTGTATAGAGATTGGTTCTACCCAAGGCGAAGACGAGACTATATTTTATGTAAAAGATAACGGTGCAGGCTTTGACATGCGCTATGTAGATAAACTCTTTGGAGTATTTCAACGGCTTCACAGCGTACGCGAATTTGAAGGCACAGGTATAGGCCTGGCAATCATTAAACGCATTATCTCAAAACACGGAGGAAAGGTATGGGCAACAGGGCAAGTAAATAAAGGTGCGGAATTTTATTTTTCGTTACCAACTAAAAATCATGGTGCCGCCCATTGGCAATAAATTATCATACAAACTGCTTCAAAAATTCCACAGCTTCGTTTTTGTCGGTAAATAAACGGGTTGGAGTTGTGGGTTTATTTAAGCCAAGATATATATTACCGATGATCTTTGACATGGGACTGTCTACCATAACAGCAACACCTTTGGTATACGAAGAGCCCTCTTTGGCTAAATAGTTACGTGCATCTTTATCCGCACTTTTCATGCCGCGTATATCACAATATACCGGATAATTAATCTCGCGTTGAAATTTTATTCTGTCCGCAACAATTTGCATGGCAGCTTCAAGGTTTACAACACTATTCGCTTTATAAACAAAATATACTACGCCACCTTCAATCCAAAAGCTGGCGTACTCATTCTCAAATCTTGGTTTATCCATTGTATTCGATGCTCACTATAAAATTAAAACATTTACGCGATTTTCAGTCATTCATAGCAAGTATATATGCGGGTAATATTAAATGTCGTTAAAATGGCATACATATCCGATAAGACATAGATAAGAAATCAACTATAACATTATCTTTATAATAGTCACTTACCACCAACATTATGGCCAAATTCAAGCACAATAATTTTCTCGATACCGTTGATGAAGTTTTTACAGATGCGATGAAGAGTGGCGTACTTCATCTATACTCCGAAGACAGTCATTTTACAGGTAGGCGCATTCGCATTGGCGAACGCGATTTGTTTCACTTCGGAACTACAGGCTATCTCGGCCTGGAACAAGACCCACGACTAAAGCATGCAGCCATTGAAGCGATTGAAAAATATGGGACTCAATTCCCATTATCGAAATCATACGTTTCGTTTGTTTTGTACCGTGCGCTGGAAGAGAGGCTCTTTAAAATGTACGGTAACCCTATCGTTGTTACCAAAAATAGCACCTTAGGACATATAGGTGTTATCCCGTGCGTTGTGCGTGATGAAGATGCAGTGATCATAGACCACCAGGCACATTGGAGTATGCATAACGCATGTCAACTTTTGAAGCCACGTGGTATACCGGTAGAACTACTTCGCCACAGCAACCTGGAGATGCTGGAGGAAAAGATCAAGGAACTAAGCACTCGCTGCAGTAAGATATGGTATCTGGCCGATGGTATATATTCTATGTATGGCGATTGCGCACCTATACCAGAACTCATGCAACTCTATAATAAATATCCGCAACTATATTTATACTTTGATGATGTTCATGGCATGAGCTGGGTTGGTAAACATGGAACCGGGTATGTAATGGATCAACTCGGAACATTACCAGAACGCGTATTACTCTTCGGCACATTAAGTAAATCGTTTGGTGCAAGTGGCGCTGTTTTGGTTTGCTCCGATATGGAAATGCACCGAAAAGTAAAAACGTTTGGCGGTCCTCTCACATTCTCTGCACAGCTTGAGCCAGCATCCGTAGCAGCTGCATGTGCATCCGCAGATATACATCTGTCTGATGAGATCTATACCATGCAACGGGAGTTATCTGACAATATAAATTACTTCAATGATCTGCTCAGCAAAACAGATCTTCCTTTAATAGAGCGGAACAACTGTCCCGTATTTTATATAGGTACAGGGATGCCGGTTACAGGGTATAACTTTGTAAACCGTTTAATGGATGAAGGATTCTTTGTTAACCTTGGAATTTACCCTGGTGTCCCAGTGAAGAATACAGGGGTGCGGCTTACTATCTCCCGACACAATCAACGTGAAGAAATGAAAGCCCTGGTGGAAGCCATGGTACATCATTACCCAAGAGCATTGGAGGAGACAGGAACAACGCTCACCAAGGTGAGAAAAGCATTCCGTCTTCCTGTGTATGAGCAAGCGAAAGATATAGTCCCAGTAAAGGAAGATCTTGTACTGCAGCATGAAACATCTATACATGCGCTGGATAAATATAGCTGGAATGAATGGATGGGCAAGCATAGCGTATTCGATTGGGACGGGTTGGCGTTTCTCGAAGAGACGTTCAATGCGAATGAACGTGAAGAGCACAATTGGTCTTTCCATTATTTTATAATTCGTGATCAGCAGTCTAACGTTATCCTGGCAACATTTTTCTGCAAGGCATTATGGAAAGATGATATGCTGGCGCCTGCAGCTGTCTCCAAACAATTGGAGGATAAGCGAAAGCAAGATCCATATCACCTCACTTCATCTGTGTTGGGGATGGGCTCGTTATTTACCGAGGGTGAGCACTGCTATATAGATCGATCGCATGCGTTGATGAATGATGCGCTTCGTTTATTATTAGACCGTGTTGAAGCGCTGGATGAAGAACTTCATACTTCAATGATCGCGTTACGTGATTTTACACAAGATGATACATTGAATGAGTTTTTCCATAATCAAGGTTTCATTAAAGTAAATATGCCAGAATCATGTATCATTGAAAACCTGAATTGGAATACGGAGGAAGAGTACCTGGCTTCGCTATCGGCTCGTTCTCGTAAACACTTTCGCAGTGATATTCAACCGTTCGAAATATATTTTGACATCGAGCATAAACAGGAAGTGAGCGATACCGAAATTGATCAGTTCCATACACTATATGAAAATGTACGTTCACGGAATTTTGATCTTAACACATTTTCATTTCCAAGAAAGCTGTTTGCTAACATGTCACAAAACCCACAGTGGGAATTTATAGTGGCATACTTGAAAAAAGAATACGACCCGCGTAAAGAACGTATACCGGTTGCTGTCATGTTCTGCTATAAAAATATGGGTAATACCTATGTCCCATCTTTTATAGGTATGGATTATGATTACCTGCAACAGTACCAGGTATACAGGCAGATGCTATACCAAACTATAAAGCGTGCCCATCAACTTAATTTCAAAAAAATAGATTTTGGAATGACTGCTGCCTTTGAAAAGAAGAAGGTTGGAGCGACAATAATTCCCAAAGTGGCATATGTGCAGCCGAAAGATAACTTCACACTTGAGCTGATTGGTGGCATCCAGAATCATACGATTCACGCCTGATTGTTCTTCATTTTAAAGGGTTGGTATATTGTAGAGATTTTTACTAACCTGCTTTTACAGTAGGGGAAAGTATTACTCTATAATATTCCTTCTCCTTTGTAAACCAGATTTGTCTTGGTTAAACGCTTTATATGACGTTCACTTAACTCACGGTATAAATTTTACGATGCTGCTATATCAAAATAGTATACATCGATTGATATGAAAAAAAATGTTCTCTTTATTGTTTCCGCCCTTGTGCTGGTGGCTATTGTATTCTTTATTTATCGGCATCAACGAAAAGAAGTCACGGAAGAAAAAATAAACAAAGAGCAAGTTGTATCTCCAGATTCCACCGATGAACTCTGGTATAAAAAAAGTATCATCTATACCTTGGATGTAGAGGTGTTTAAGGATAGTGACCATGATGGCATCGGTGATTTTAAAGGGTTGATTTCGCGGTTGGGATATATAGATTCATTGGGCGCTGATGCTATATGGCTTTCACCTTTTCAACCTACTCCCAATAAAGATGACGGTTACGATGTAAGTGATTACTATCAGGTTGATAAACGTCTTGGTACGTTAGAAGACTTTGCTGCTTTTATGCAACGCGCCAAAGCTCTTAAATTGAAAGTGATTATGGATCTTGTAATCAATCATACTTCAGATCAACATCCGTGGTTTAAGGAAGCAAGGAGTAATAAAAATTCGCCTTATCGTCCGTGGTATGTATGGAGTAAAGAGCTGCCTGAAAATTATAATGTCGGCATGGTGTTTCCCGGTGTCCAAAAAACAATCTGGAGCTATGATAGTGTTGCGAACGAATTCTATTACCATCGGTTTTATTCTTTTCAACCTGATCTGAATGCACAATATGAACCGGTTCAAAAAGAAATAAAGAAGATCATTAAGTTCTGGATGGATCGTGGTATAAATGGATTCAGATTGGATGGAGTACCCTTCTTCATTGAGATTCCACAGAAGACGGGTGAAAAATTCGAGCATCAATATGAAATGCTCACCGACATGCGACACTATGTTAACAGCCTCGACAAAGACGCTATTATACTTGGCGAAGCAAATGTACTTCCGGATGAGAATAAAGATTTCTTCGGAGAGCATGGCGATGGTATGCATATGATGTTTAATTTCTTTGTCAACCAACATTTATTTTATGCACTCGCTACAGGTAAAACTGATCCGTTGATAAATGCTTTGGAGCGTACGAAAGAAATTCCGAAGAATGCGGAGTGGGGACAGTTTCTTAGAAACCACGATGAGGTAGATCTCGGCAGACTAAGTGAAAAAGAAAGAGAAGAAGTATATAAGAAGTTCGGTCCTGAAAAGAATATGCAACTATACGATAGAGGTATACGCAGGCGGCTTGCACCTATGATGAACAATAATAAAAAGCAGTTACAGCTTGCCTATAGCGTTTTGTTTTCACTACCGAGTACTCCGGTAATGCGGTATGGTGACGAAATAGGAATGGGTGATGATCTCCGTTTGAAAGAACGATTATCGGTGCGTACACCGATGCAATGGAATCTCACCAAGAATGCAGGCTTCACCAACAATGATAAACCTGTACAGCCTGTAATCAATACCGGTGTATTCAAATATGCGGATATAAATGTGAGCGATGAGCAAGCAGATTCAAGCTCACTTTTAAACTGGACTGTAAAGATGGTGAAGCTTCGTAAGAAGTGCCCAGAGATATCTTTCGGACAGTGGGATATACTGGATAC
>CABHOV010000065.1 GCA_902168185.1 uncultured Bacteroides sp. | reverse complement strand
TTTTTCAAGCAGAAGACGGCATACGAGATGCTCAGGAGTCTCGTGGGCTCGGAGATGTGTATAAGAGACAGCCACAAACCCAATGTGGTTCCCTGGAGTGGTCCAATGCTCGTAAGGGATAGCAAGTCCAAACATGAAGGCCGTCATAAAGAAAAATCCCATCAATTGAATGAAGAAACGACCTACAACATCAATGAAGGCTACTGTGAACCAGTACCCTGGAACAGTCCCACAAAGGGAAACTAAGGTTTGTGCTCGAGCCACCATGTAGACCTCTTGAAGAGCGCTCATTGTTGTGGCTTTTGGTAGCCAACCTACTGCACTGAAGATGTCCTTCTGGAAGAGATTATTACTGTAGAATGCGATATCTAGTAAGAACCAACACGAGGTGGTTCCGAGCAAGTGAAGACCATGTCGCTTCAAGAATGCCTTGGTGAACAAACCAAATTGCTTATTACGCCTTTCTACTTGTTCTATTACCTTTTCTTGATCCTCTTGAATCTCATCCAAATGTTCTTTCATCTTTTGCCTAAAGTCCGTGATAGTCGCTGTTTTCATATTTAATGATTTGGCACTTCAAAAGTAGTAATTTATGTACATAATAACGTACATAATTAGTATAAAGTTTATGCCACCTTAAAAGGCGAGAAAAAGTGTAAAAACCATGACCTAGTACTTTGCAACTATAAAAAGCCTCCTTCACGCGAGGCTTTCTATAGTGCAAAACAATAAGCAGTTCAGTGCTAAGGCATATTAATTTACAGCAGCCGGCTCCACTTCTTCCACCAGTTCTGATACCTGGATATTTGCTACCAGTTTAATGTCTTCTCCCAAACCTAAGTTACCAGCATCGGTTACTACGTTCCACGCCATTCCGAATTCTTTGCGATTGATGGTGCCTGTTACTTCGAAGCCATGCTTCACCACTCCCTGCATGCTTTTTTCAGAACCACCATATTCAACATTCAATTCAACAGGCTTGGTTACTCCCTTTAAGGTCAGGTTGCCTGCCATTTTAAATTCGTTACCGCCTTTATTCACAAATGAAGTAGACTTGAATGTTATTTTCGGATATAGATCAGCTGAAAAGAAGTCGCCCTCTCGCAAATGCTGATCGCGTTGCGCCTGATTGGTGTCAATACTGGCAACGTCAATAGAGAAGGATATTTTTGCATCATCAAACCCTTCACCCGGTGAGACCGCGCGCCCTTCAAATTTTTTGAACGACCCGGTGACGGTAGAAATAACCAGATGCTTGATCTTGAAAAGAACTTCAGAATGCAGCGGGTCTATCACCCACGTTGTTGTTTTATTGTTCATATTTTTAATTGTGTTAAGGACGTAAAACTATATACCTTTACTATTCAAAGTATAGTAGTTACCCCACGGTAAGTAGTTACCTTCGAGTAAGTAAACAGATAGTGATGAATCAGAAAACACATTCATGCCAACTAAAGCTCAGAGTATCGAGAGATGTGCTGGAAGTAATACAAGGCAAATGGCGACTGCCTATCGTTTTGGCGCTTACGTTCGGCAACAAACGTTTTGGTGAACTTCAGCGCGACATTGCCGATATATCGCCAAAAATGCTTTCGCAGGAATTAAAGGCACTCGAAGAGAATAAGATTATCACGCGCACGCTTTATGATAGCATGCCGGTGGTGGTTGAGTATTCATTAACGCCTTTAGGACACTCCATGAAGAAATTGTTAGACGAGATACTGATCTGGGGCGCTCATTTTCGAAAGGAAGTGATCAAATCATGAGTGACCTATCAGGGAATAACACTGATTTCATTGAGCGTGGCCGCATTGCTAAAGAAACGTTTTAAAACTACAGCATGAACATCAACACCGTTCCCCCTACTGTTTGAAAGTGACCGCATCTGCAGGCACTTACGTATAGCCGCACGATGATGATGTTGTGGGATACATTCAAACATAGGGTCTTTCGTGATAGCCGTTGTATCTACCGGTATATTTTCAAAGGTGCCGTAAAATGTATTGCCCGAGAAAGTCGTGGCGATAGCTTGTCCAATGGAGAACTGAGAAGAATCCAGTGAATAAAAAATATTATTACGAAAGACTGTCCTTTCCGGCCAGGGTCCACCCCAGTTTTCCATTTTGATCAGCATGCGATCTATACCTCCCGAAGTCTTCGGTTTAACCAGAATAATGTTATTGTGAATCTCTGTATCACGGCACGGACCGGTAATATGAAATACAGGAGAAAATATACCGGCACGTTGCGTGGGATATGGACGCAAGCCATCGTTGATACTTATATTATACCGGATGATCGTACCGCTGGTACCTATATTTGAGCTGCTTCCAATACTACTCCCTTCATTGCAGATCAGCAAAAAGCCACCATAGTTATCATGACTATAATTATACTGTATGATGGTGTTCTTACAATTCCAGTCTGCATCGAAACCTTGCCCATCCCATTTAGCCTTATGCCCCGACACTTCATTAAATTGAATGATCGTATTATCACAACTCCATGGCCATATACCGGCAGCAGCCTCTTCATGCGAAAGCATATCCGGAGAATCGCGCATGATGTTGTATTCAATGAGCGCTCCATCGCATCCGATAGGAACAATACCGTCACCGGGAATTTTCTCCAGCAGGTTTCCACGAATTACAACGCCAAGGCTAGGGTACCAATGGGCGCGGTTGGAATAACCCTGCGCAATGATGCCATTGCGTTCACAGCTATACAGATGACAATTTTCGATCCTTAAGTCTATAAATCGCGAGCGTATCGAGTCTCCGCCATTGTGCCAGAAGATAGCACTGCCGCCTCCTGCGTTCTTTACAAGACTTCCGTTAACATCATGGATGGATAAATTCCGCAGATATATGTGATGGCTCTCTCCAAAATCTCTGGCAATGACAGCAACACCCGTTCGTCTTGCCTGGCGCTGCGGGCCTGTATTTGTAATTTCCAGGTTTGACACCTCCCAGTATTCAACATTCTCCAACTTCACTGCGGAAGCAGTGAATCCACCTCCATCAATCCGGGGCTTGTTTCCTTTTCCCCACGTATCCACCACGATAGGCATACCCGCCTTTCCTGAACCACGAAGTATCAACTGCCCCTGGTAAACGGTGCCGGCTTTCATGAGCAACTTATCACCGGGCTTAAACACCGTGGCATTCACACGTGCGAGCGATGCCCAACTGCTGGCAGGCTTCAGTCCTGAGTTTTTATCATTACCATTGCTGCTGTCCAGGTAGTATATATTCTGTGCAAAGCCTGTTATCGAAAAAAAGCAAAGAGTCATCAACAGTCCTTGCAAGCGGATGGCGATTTTACGCATCATAAAATTATAGCGGATCAAATTTAACACGACCTAAAATTACGATTCGTTATATAGCAGGGCCGGGTGTATTGCCTCAACGATAAGGTTGAATCATGCCGATTTATTGAAACGACATCACCTGCCTTGCGTTTCTTTAGCCAGGATAAGATAAAGCAATGAAATGAGACATTTACCCCTTTAATCCACGGCTTCCACCCCTCTTGCCGGCAACACGGTCATTAACTTGCTGTCTTATTAAATTTGAAATTGAATGCCACGGTTGTTCTTAACCTTCCTTATTTTTTCGGTTGTGTCTTGTCAATCACCCTCTGCTGACAGCCCACATGTCCCCGGCGGATACACATTGCAATGGTCAGATGATTTTGATGCAGCTGCCATAGACACCACGTTTTGGACAGTCGGTTCGCTGCGTGATTCGCGTCATGGTGACCTGGTTCCGGGTGCCAAAGGCGATCATCTCCTCAACGACCACTACGCCGGCTATATCACACCCGAAGATTCTTATCTTGAAAACGGCAGTTTGGTTCTGCGCAACCAAAAGCGCAGTTACACGGGTGAAAATCCCGCCGGTAACTATTCTTACACGAGCGGTTGGGTTATGAGCATGCACAAGATTTATTTCAATAAAGGATACCTGGAGATCAAGGCGCGTTTTCCCTCGGGAGATAAAGTATGGCCGGCACTGTGGCTCATCGCCGAGGATTTAACCTGGGGACCGGAGTGGGATATGTTTGAATACTTTGGCTATCGTGAAGATGTAGGCTTCG